>JAMASS010000092.1 GCA_024761205.1 Limisphaerales bacterium | reverse complement strand
GGGGACTACTTACTTTACTAGACAGGGAGTGTCAAGTATATTCTAGGAGAACTAGCCTATGGTGATCCAATCATCTGTGTAGCCGGTGAGGTCGAGGATAGCTTGATCAACTCTGCTGGGGATTTTATGGTTGATGGCAAAGGGTCTGGCTGAGCCGGGTACATCACGAATGATGGTAAATTGACTTCCGTGCGGCTGCCATGTGAAGCAGTGCCTCTTGGTGGACCTCTCATAGCCTTGAAGGTTTTCGTTTCCTCTACTTGTCTTCTTAAATTCCCAATGATAATCATCTGCAGGATACTGGGCTATCGGTTGTTCAAACAGCACAAATTTCTTTGTTTCTATATCCCGAATCAGCACCATGAGGCGAATCTCGTGATGTTCAACCAAAGATAGGCTGATCCGCTTGTTCCAAATGCCAAGCACTGCCCGTCCCGTGGCATGTGCATCGGCATGAGGATCAGTGATCCCATGAGAGAAATCAGGAGAATTGCGCCCGGAAATCAGCCTCACTATTCTCTGTTCCCGAGGCTGTCCCTGCGTCTTGATCGTTTTGACTGACCATGCCAAGCCGTTTGCTACTACATCGGACACTCCTAAAGGTTTGGCTAGATGCTTCCCCTCAGATGCCTCGGCAAATATGTCTCCGAAGTCGGCTCCTGATATATCGTCGTGGCCCACTGCCAGCAAACGAACAATCTGTTTGCCGATGGCGTAGAGAATGCGATCCGGAATGTCCCCGATTTGCCAAGGGACAGGGTGAGTCTTGCCCTTATCTTTCAGCCGAGGTTCATCAAATGGCATGGAGTGCCTTTCCGATGACGGCTTTGGCTACGGGCACAGCTACGGCATTGCCGGTGAGACGGCGGGCGGCGCAGTCTGTGTCGGGCATCTCAAAGGTGTCAGGGAAACCTTGCAAACGAAACATTTCTCGCGGCGTCAAGCGGCGTTCGCCATTTACCAACAGGTAATTGTAGGATGCTCCCGCTCTCAAGGCGCAGGACCAGGGATGGCTGGAAATGTTGCCGCCCTTATTCTCATGCCAAATGGAAGGGGCGACGGAGGCTTTGTGCGCTGCGTGTCTGGCTCGACGGATGCGGGCTGAGGCGTAATGCCTCCGGGCGGGATTCGGTTCCAGCACCTCGGCCAAGGGTTTCATTTTGACTCCTCCCCTCGGCCATTCCCATTTTGCGCCGGATGCAGGCTCTCGGGCAACAATCAGGATACGCTCACGTTTCTGAGGCAGTCCGAAGTCCAGCGCGTTCAGCACTTGCGATTCTACTTCATAACCCAATGCTTGCAGCGTGGCTTGCACGCAGCTAAGCGATCTGCCTTGGTCCGCCGGGGCGAATTGGCGGACGTTCTCAATAACGACTATTTTAGGGCTTTTGGCGGCGATAATCCTCGCCGCTTCAAGGAATAGATTGCCTCGGGAGTCGGCAAACCCCTGCCGTTTGCCGATGATGCTGAAAGGTTGGCAAGGCAATCCGGCAAAGAGAATGTCATGGCCAGGGACGGAAGCGGGGGGGATGTCTTTGACGTCGCCTTCCGGACGCAGGCCAAAGTTTCGTTCATAGACGTTGCGGGCGTCTTGGTCTATGTCGCAGGCAAAGACGCATTCAAGCCCCAATGCCTTCGCCGCTACATGAAACCCTCCGATGCCGGAGAATAAATCAATGAATGCGGCGAGCTTCAGCCGATTTCGGGACCGGCTCTTGGCTCTTTTAAGTTCCGGCGGCTGCGATGCTGCCGGCTAGGGATGGTGCGCACAGTTACTTGGTCTTGCAGGTTTTCGTTTGGCTTTTCGATCTTCTGAATACCAGGGCGATTGTTTATTGAGGGCGATTAGTGTCCGCTTTATCTATTCTTCGATATCGTGCCTGTTGAAGTTTGCCAGGCTTAGCTTTTGCCGGTTTGTCCGGCCTCTTCCGAAGGAGGGAATCGACCACTTCATTGAACTTGCCATAGAGTGGATTGACTTTCCGTGCTCTCATTTTTTACTTTTTGGTAGAGTTCTACTGTCTGCTGCGTCAGTTGTTTCCAAGTGAGCCGCCGTCCGATCATCCCTGTGAAAAGAGAGATTCGAGGCAACTCATGGTGTCTTTTCCGAGATTCAATCTCCCGGTAAATTCTTTGACGTAACTGGCCATATGCTTCGGGCTCATCCAATGGTAGGTGCCATGATAGGCTCGTTTGAACACCGCCCAGAAGGATTCAAGGGAGTTGGTGTGGACTTTTCCTCGGACGTATTCACCTCGCTTGTGATTCACCGCTTCATGTTTGTAACCCGCTTCCGATAGCCCTTGATAGGAACGGTGTTCATCGGAGTAGATCGTGGCACCGGGGCTGATGTGTTTCCCGATGATCCGCTGCAAACAGTCCTTGCTGGTGTTCGGGACGGGGAAAGCCTTGACCTTCCCTCCTCTCTCACGCATCCCGAAGACGGCAGTTTTCCCTACAGGTCCTCTTGCCTTCCCGTGCTTTTTGACGAGCGTGTTTGTTCTTCTCTTTCCCGCCCATATAGGTCTCGTCAATCTCTACTTCAGGTCCTAACAACCCGTCTCCTGACGCAAAAGCATCCCTGATCCGATGCTCCAGAAACCACGCAGTCTTTTGGCAGACGCCAATCTTCTTGGCTAACTGGATACTGGAAATGCCCTTAAGAGGACATGTCATAAGATAGGTGGCTGTCAACCATTTTAAGAGAGGTAATCTGCTCTCCTCCGCTGCCATCCCTGTCCTCACGGAGAAATAACGGCGACAACCACGGCAGTGCCAGGGCATTGGCTTGAGGCTTTTCACCCTTGCAGTCCGGTCCGAGTCGCACCTCGGACAAGTCACCGAACCGTTCCACCTCCGGTTCTCCAGGTAAGTCACCACCTCCGCTTCGGTGGGGAATTTCCGAAGAAACTGGAACAAACTCAGTTCCTGTGGCTTAGCCAAATCATGGGAATCTTTATCGGTCATACCCCTAAAATATACTTGACGCCCGCTGTCTAGTCAAGTCATTAGTTCC
>JAMASS010000091.1 GCA_024761205.1 Limisphaerales bacterium | reverse complement strand
CAAGAGGTGAACCTTGCGGCCCCAGCAGCAGGCAAGCCGGGGCTCAAGCCGCCTGCCGCCCCATCCTTGAGAAGCCATCAGAATCTCGGCCGCCTTATAGCGCCTAGCTCTATTGGTGAGAAGTCCGAGCTAGTTTGATCGCCTCCAACACCATCCGGAACCGTTTCACCGCAGGTGCGCTCACCACAAATTCTTGGCCGTGAGCGATTCCCGTCAGGCGGTCAACGGGACCGTTGCCGGCGATCACTGTGAGAGCGGACATGACCAAGGCCAGGCCAATGATCATCGCTGTGCTGAATAAGCTGCTGCTGGCCAAGGTTGCGCCTGTCGCGAGTATCGGTGTCTTGGCGGACTCCGTATAGCAGCAGTGCCGACTCGATCCCCGGGGGATGGGCGTACCGGGCTGTCCGCTTGTGGCACCTGATTGCTGAGGGGTGCTGGCGGCAGTCATCCGCTAGCACGGATGGGCGGCACCATTGAGCGCTTCCAGCCATTCCACGCCGTCAGGCGGGGGTTGGTTTTTCAACAGTACGATTCACTCGCTTGGAGAATGGCGCCTAGAGGCGGCCGCCGAGAATCTCCCCCCCGGAAGCCGTTCACCAAACCCTGCCTAGCGGCTCAGGTCGAAGCTCGATCCATGTCGCGTTTCCGCGCAGAAAAGTTGACAAACCCGCGAGAAAACCGGCCTTTTGTCCCGGAGGAAAGCATCCTTCACTCTAAGGCTTTCCAAGGCCTCCTGCCGCTGAGATCGAGCGACACTAGTAGTTCCTCCTCACCTGGGAGAGCAATGCGGCGAGTTCGGTGGCGATTGTTGTATTGTGTGGCGCTAGCGCCACGGCTCTTTCCAGATAACCCAGTGCCGGTTTCGCTTGATTCAGAGCGAGATGGGTCCGAGCAATTCCCAGCAATCCCTCGATTGCCGTCGGACGGAGATCAAGCGCTTTCCGGAACGGCGTCAGTGCTGCTTGATAGTTGCCTTGCGTTTTCAGTGATTTCCCTAGGGCGATTAAAATATCCGCGGTTTCAGCTCGGATCTCCAGTGCTTTGCGGAGGCTGGCCTCGGCTTCGTCAGCGCGGTCTGGATCTTCGGCTAGTGCTTGGCCGATTTGAAAATGAGCCATCAGATGAAAGGGAACTTGCTCGATGACCTTATGCCATTGCTCGACGGCGTCATCACGGCGGTTGAAGCTGAACAGATACTTGCCGTATTGATCTCGCAACACGAAGTCGTTCGCATTGTTTTCCAATGCTTGCTGAAAGACGGATTGAAGGATGGAGAAGGAATTTGTGGTGGCTCCGATCTCGTGTTGTTGCAGTTCTCGGGCCAGACGTTGATCCCGTTCACCATGGATTGATTGTGAGCGAAAGGGTTCTTCGTTCAAGCGACGCCGCATGCTTAGGGTCATTTGATAGTCGCTCCATCGAGTCAGTGTCAGGGCGTGAGCGCAGTCACTAAGTGAGGGCCACGGAGGCAAAGTTTTGGTGTCATTGCCGGGATAAAGTTGGTTTTCAATTTCACGGGCAAAAACTAAGGCGAGCAAATAATTTCCGGGGAAACGCAAGTGGACATGGTCCCAGAATAGCTCGTCGCCTGGGATTCCGTTGGGTGCGTTATAGGCGAAGAGCGCTGCGGAATCGACAAAGATGACTTTGTCCGACGGATGAGTCGTTGCGATGTTCTTGGCGATTTCATTTAGTCGGCTATCGGTGCGGAAACGAAGGGTGTCCAAGTCTCGAGCTTGAATAAAGTGTTTTCGGGCCCTGGTGTAGTCCTGAAGTTGCCAATGGCATTGTCCGATCAGGAAATGAAGCTCGGCGTGATTCGCATGAAGGTTCATGGCTTCTTGAGCTTGTTCCAAGGCGTCACTCGATAGACCCGCTCTTAGCAATTGCTTGGTTTCGTTGAGAGAACGATTCCACCTTTCCAGTTGCTCCTTATCCAGGGCTTTGGGTTCGGCGGATCGAAAGGGTGAGCTCTCGCGAAGATTAACGGCCACCGAGCTCACGAGCACCTTAGCGCTGCTCTGGAGGCCCGCCTCGATGATATCCCTTAAGTTCACTTCAAAGTTTTGGTAGACCCCGCCAAGGCGTGGATCATCTGGCGGCACTTGATGATCCACGAACATAGCCATCCCTCCCCATTCTTGAGGCCTTCCCGATGACGAGGCCAAGGAACTCGCGATAGCATTGGCCAATTGACCGATTCGAGTCCTTTTTGCGACCAAACTTGTGCGGATCAAACGAAGGTTGGATTGACTCGAGCCGAAGACCGTTCCGGGACCAAATTGACCGTGAACCTCGTTGTTGCCCATATAGATACACCAAAAGTCGGCAGGATAGCGGCTGGTTTCCCTAGCGATCGGCAGGATCACGTGCGAATTGATGGCCGTCACCGCAAGATTGATAACTTCGTAGTCTTGATTTGGGTGACGCCGCTCCAGCAGGACCTCTAGGAGTCTGGAGAGGCCGAACGCAGGTTCCGGATCTCCCATGGCGGCCGACTCACCGAAGACGAAAATTCGTTTGGTTCCTTGCGGCTTATCAGGACTCCATTGAATGGATTGAGGAGAACGCGAGAGGGCTTTGGGGAAGAAACTCCAGAAAAATTTGTGATTTTCGGTCAGGAACGACTGTCCGGAAAAGGTCCGTTTCAGGTAGAAATTTGTGGGGTATCCAATGCCGTGAAGCCGGGCACCTCCTTCAATAGTGATCAGCGCAACTAAACTGCCAAAGACAGTGGCAATTCCAGAAAAAACCACTTTTTTACCAGCCGAAAGAGATCGATCCCCTGGTGTTTTTCTGCACGCTTCTGTTTTCTCTGTCCTCACTTCAAGTCAAATACTGTAGCCAATCATTGAATGTCACCGCAAGCGTAAGCTCAGACTAGGAGTGTTCCGGCTCATGAACGACTGCCGAGTTTGTGGTGAGGTTTGGTTAACGTGACCACAATGGGGAAAGTCCTGTGCCAGTGAACAGTTACTGGAAGTGGCTTGCGGCGGTTGTTGCTGCAACGATGATTACGGCAGCCAATGCCGGGGAGCGTATTTTCGATTTCGAGAGCGATCCTGAGGATGAGTTCCAGATTACGAGCACTCAAC
>JAMASS010000090.1 GCA_024761205.1 Limisphaerales bacterium | reverse complement strand
GTCCCAACAACATGGCGATATTCCCGAGATGACAGATCGTGATCGACCGATGCGCCTGCTCCCCCGGGGCGACCGGTTCCTCGCGAGAAATTACGCAGTCGATGAAGTTGCGGAAGTGATTATCGCTTGCGGGCAGGCGCAGGTCGGAATCGCCAAACTGCTCCTTGAGCAGTGACTTCGGATTGGCCTCGATCTGACCCCGATTCACATACACCCAACCAGCGGTTCCCTTGAAGGTGACTCCCATGCGGAACTGGTCTGAGACCTTCATCACGACGCCGTTTCGATAAACGGCCTCAAAGTAATACTCAGTCGCCGTATTCCACACCGGATCATCCGGCCAAGCGCCCTTGGCCTGCTTGATGCTGACCGGTCCTGTGTAGGTCGTTCCCATTCCCCATTGAGCAATATCTGGATGATGCCCGCCCCAGTCCGTCAGTTGACCGCCGGAATAGTCATAGACCCAACGGAAATTCACCCCAACGCGTGCCGGGGCATAGGGTGCGTTCGGAGCGGGCCCTAACCAGAAATCATAGTCAAAACCCTCCGGCACCGGTTCCGGAGCCTTACGATCGCCATTCCTGCCAAGATCGGGCCGGCCGCCGGGCAAGCCGCATTCCACTTCAAGCAGCTTGCCAATCCGACCGTTCCGCACGAGCTCGCAACCGTGGCGGAAGCGTTTGTCCGAGCGTTGCTGGCTTCCCGTCTGGAACACCCGCTTGTATCGCGCGACTGCGTTGCACATCGCCCGCCCCTCGGCAATCGTAAGGGCCAGCGGCTTTTGGCAATAGATATCTTTGCCGGCCTTTGCCGCGAGAATGCTCGGGATTGCATGCCAGTGATCCGGCGTTGCCACCTCCACGGCGTCAACATCCTTGCGGTCCAACAAATCCCGAAAATCGCGGTAACTGGAGACCCCCTTAAACGTGCCGGAGGCCGTTTTCTGGGCGTAAAATGCCTCTGCTTTCTCCCGTGCGGGGTCTCGACCGGCAATGCCGCCATTCCAATAGCCGCCCCCCTGCCTGTTCACATCGCAGACAGCCGTCACTTGGACGCGCGCGTCCTTGAGAAACTGCCGCATGTCATTCGTCCCCTGATTCCCCGTCCCAATGATGCCCACGGCGATCCGATTGCTCGGCGCGACGGCCCCATTCAGCCCCAACACCGACGAAGGAACAATCTGCGGAAACCCCAACACTGCAATAGAAGCACCTGCTGCCCGACGCATGAACTGGCGCCGAGAACCCACCGATAAAACATTCGCGTTCCTAGACATAACCCAAAAAGATTCAAGAATTGCGGATGATTCTGCCAAGCGATTCTGAAAAGACAATCCCCAAGCGCGCCCCCTCGCCAACAAGGGCGAAAAATCGGGCGATCGGCTACCGCTCGGCAAATCCAAAGCGGCGAGGAAGCGCCGCACTCCAAAACCTCTCGGCATCTCGGCGGGTCCATATCAACGCCCAACGGCCTCCTCCCATTCGTCATCCGGAGCCGCAGCGAAGGATGCCCAGACATCAAGGGCACAGGCGAACAAACCATGCCCACGGCCGGGCCCGCGCTTTTGGGGGCCATCCCCTGTCTTGGGGCGGGCTTCCTCAGCCCTCTCCCGCCAATCTTCCAACGCTCCGGTTGCCCTAGGAGTAACGCCCGTCTGAGGTGCGGCCAGGGTTTGAGCCTCCGCTTGGCGCTCAAGCGATCAGCCTATTCTCCACGGCTTCGCACCGCGCGCTCCATTGCCCGGGGCGGCGGGAGGACCGCCTCGTATCCGGCGCCCCCTGCCCATCTCGGGCAGCAGAGCCAAGGGCGTCCGTTGCCCTAGGCGGCACGTGCGCGCTGGCGAATCTTACCCGCCCGCGCAGACACAAGGAGCTCCCTCTGGCTCAGGGAATCCTGGGCGCTCCCCAGCCGAGGGCGCCGGGCTTCCCCACGGTTTGTCCCCATCTCGGTGCCCCGGATGATGAAGCAGCGCCCGATCGAGCGGTCTTCCGGCCCCCCACGGTCCCTATCTGAGCCGGCCGTTGGGAGACAGTTCTTCGCCTCGCTCCGTGAGACTACGGCTCCTCCGCTCATCGGATCGGCCCCTTTCCGTGGTATCGCCGCGGTGCAGCCCCATGGCGTCGGTCATTTCAGTTGCCCTTGCCGGGCAGGGGCCCTGGAGTGGGAGGATCTTTCACCGTTTTCCTTTTTTATCCCTGTCGGCGCTGGTGGCGAACCGGTTTCGGTGCCGGCCCGTCGCGCACCTTCTTGAATGATGTTGATGGTGCTCGCTGGCGGTTCTCGCCGGATTGGCACCTTGGTTTGCCCTGGAGTTTGGGTGGACGAAAGGCCTTCGGATTTATATTTGACAAAGCGGCTGGCTTATCTCGTCTGTGCAGGAGGGGCGGCGGCTTCGCTGCCCTCGAGCACTTGAGTGATTTCGGGATGCGAGCGGTGTCGAGCAAACCTCAATGGGACCGGCCGCTGGCCTTTCGGAAAATCAGCGCCGGGCTCTTGCTTTCAAGCGGCAAAAGATGCTTTCCGCCCTGCCCTTTGGGGGATGGCGGCACCGGCAACCTCAAGGCGAGCCGGCATGGGATAGATGATGTGCACGGTCTGCCTCGTGACTTGGCCACCCATTTATGGTTTTGAAACCGCACATTGCCCGCGTTAGCCCGGGGGTCGCGTCTTGAGTTCGGTAAGATTCCGCAGGGCCCGGGGGAATGCCGGATGCCCTCGTCTGGAAGCCGCGATGGGCTTCGGCGCGGGCGCCATTATCCGAGGGAAACAACCCGAGCGTTTTGTCTGCGCCCCCCCGTTCATGAACCTTTTTGCCACCATCCGGCCGGTCCCCTGATCCATGGGAATCGCCCCGAGCCGCATTGCCGGCCTATTCAGGTCTCATTGATCCTGCCCCTCTTCATTCAGACCAGCCCAGGAAGCTGCGTTGGTATCCCCAGTGGATGGCTCCCATTGGTCTTCAACCATTCCCGGTTCGATTTGTTGGCGCCGTTAATGAGAACCCGCTGCTCTTGCACCCTTGCCTCCTCGCAAATCGCCTAGCCGAGCGCCATGGGAGTCGCTTGAGACAACGCGGCCCCGGCCTGAAATACCACAGCCCAGACCCAAGAATCTTGCCCCCGGACAAAAATAACTCGCCATGATCCCAAGTGAAGGCGAGTTTGCCCGTGAGA
>JAMASS010000009.1:132841-146209 GCA_024761205.1 Limisphaerales bacterium | reverse complement strand
GGAATTTCCGAAGAAACTGGAACAAACTCAGTTCCTGTGGCTTAGCCAAATCATGGGAATCTTTATCGGTCATACCCCTAAAATATACTTGACGCCCGCTGTCTAGTCAAGTCATTAGTTCCCTAAAAATTTCCGAGACCTGTGCATTCTTCGTCGCCCAAATGGTCCTAGCGAAACAGGTCACCAAGAATGCCGTGATGCGCTTTGGAACCGCGCTTTTGGCCACTCGCTTTGATCCAATGCCACGTTCAAAGACCGATTGAATGGCTTGTCGCCATTCTGAGTAAACCCTTTCAAGCTTAAGCCGACAGGACTCGTTTAATGGGGACGTTTCTTGTGCAAGATTGTTCAATGGACATCCCTGACAAAAGGGCTCACTGTTGCAATCCTTCAAAAGTCTCTACAAAATCGCCTTAAGCGTATCGATGGGATCCTCGCTAGCTTTCAACAGGTCAATCCAGGTTGCTTCCTCTGAATAAACAATCTCATCAACCATCGAATGACCCAAATCGGCCTTTCTAGAAAAGTAATAGAATAGCGCCTCTTTTGTGGTCTTCGCTTCTTCGACAATTTGATTCGGACTCGCCTCTTGGAAACCGCGCCGGTAAAACTTATTGAACGCTGTCGTAACGATCTGTTTCCGAGTTTCTTCAGCAGATGGCGGGACTTACTATGACTTTGCCTTTAAGTTGAGAAGGCAAGATTAACTAGTTGGTCTTCCGTTAAGTAGGTTTTGCGATTTTTTTCTTCTCCACATATCGCTGCCAGCTTGCCCAATCATCAATGTCTTCTAGCCGGTCTAAAAGCTCGACGGACTCTCCCTCGGTTTGAACTCGCTCTAGTGTCTGCGATAGCACCTTTTCACTGCTCCAAGAGATCCCCCTAAACAAAGAGAGTATAAAACGATTCATTCCCATCAACCAATAGCCCCCATCCACTGTTGGTCCCAAAACGACGGACGCAATGTCTAGCCGCTCAAACGCAGTCGCCACTTGGGACAGGGTCACGTACGGACAGTCAGAACCGATCGCGATCACTTTCCTCCGCCCCGAAGAGAAGGCTGCTTCAAAAGCACCAGTGAGGCGCTGCCCAAGATCGCCGTCACCCTGTCCTCGACACACCCATCCTGGTCGGAGCCAGTCCTCGATCAGCTGATTCATCGTGTCGTCCGGGGAAATACGCAGTTCCACCTGGCGATACCCGTCCAAATTGTCCAATAAGTCCTGAACCAGCGTCCGGTAGGCCTCACACGCCGCTTCCGCTCCCAAGCGGTCCGCAAGACGCGTCTTCACGAAACCAGGGAGCGGCACCTTCAGGAAAATTATCAGCAACTCAGCCTCGCTCATTAACGCACAGACACGCGATATACCTCCGGGAATTCTCAGCAAAATAAAAGCGCCGAGACCAGGACAGTCATCGGCGCTAAACAAAAAAACGGTGGAACAAATGCGTGCCGCTACTTGATCTCTGCGTTGTAGAACTCCAACCAATCGTCGAGGTTGTTCAAGTTCACCGCATCATGCGGAGCGTCCGGGCCGTCCTCGATTTCATTGGCTTCGAGAATCGACTTGCGAGTTTCGTCGCTGTGAATGTAGCCAGCAATCTTGGCATTGAGGCTGGTGACAGAACCCTTGTCGAGCTTCACCTCGTCCTGGTTCTTGACCCACGATTCGAACTGCGGATAGGTGGGCTTGGAATTGGTGATGTAATCCAAGGTCGCATCTTTGTTCAATCCAAGGCCATTCAAAACCATCTGGTCATAGCCGTCGCCACAACCAGGATAGCCATCGGCCAACTTGCCGGCCACCTCAAGAGAAACTTTCTGCCAAAAACGTGGAAGATGCAACACGCCAAGGGGTCCTGCGACACCAGAACTGATCAATGGTACAATTTTGTTCATGAGTATTTTCTTTAAATTGTGAATTGAGGGGGCGCAGACTATCCTATGTTTCCTTGTGGGTCAATGCGTTTGTTAAAAGCATAACCGTAGTGTTTCATTCCCGTAGCAACCACCGCCTAGAAACGGGGTCCCCACAGTTCTTTCTGCAGTTTGACCTGAAACGCCATCACGTCCTCCTGTGGGGGTTTGTACCCCGGCTCGTCAGCGGATAGCCCGAGACGCCCAAACTGATCGAGCGTCCAGCCCGCACCCTTGCCATCGCTGAATGTGACCCGACCGCTAGCCTGGGCGCCTGCGCGCGTAATCTGATCCACCGTCACCGACACGTTGCCACCGGGACCCATAGGATCGCCAAAATCCCCAGGGGCAGCCTCGTCTCCTCCAGATTCGCCTGTCATGCTCGACGAGACATCCTCTCGGGACGCAGGTTTGGGATCGGCCGCCTCCAGCACCGCTTCAGTCTCTGGATCCTTGGGCAGAATACCCAGATCATCCACCAAAAAGCGGACCTCCATATAGGTCATCGAGGCCCCGAACTCCGCGTTCAATTTTGACTGTATCTCGGAGAGCCCCAGCCCCGTTTCTATCCAATCGCGTACGGTAGCCTTTTGAATTTCATCCAAATTCATATTGTTTCTCGCATCCTGTTTCCTGGCGTGCCCCAGGCGGCGATATCCATCTCTAATCTCTAGTGCCGAGTCACCTACTCCGGTCGGTCCAAGCAACCCCCAAGAGGTAAATCGGCGCAGCCCTCAAAGTGACCCGCCCTCAACGACTCCTTGATCACGATCTCACCGTTGAACCATTTATCCCCGGTCGATCATTTTGCATCAATGGCAGCAAAAAGGTCCTTTGGAGCCCGTCTAACCAAGCCCCTCTCTTCCGACAGGTCGGACATTTGACATCGGGATACTGGCTCATCAAGCACCGCCAACGCTGCAAGCTCAAAAGCCTGGACTGCTTCCTGGCAGAATGCAATTCGAACTTTCTACCGATCATCTCGGTTCGTTCGTTGGCATTCAGGTTTTCTACCCAACACGTTGGCATTTCGACCACGGACCACGCTGACACGGATGAACGGACTGTCCAGGCGATTCGTCATCCATCATCGCGTCTCGAACTCATCTGAGACGCCTCCAATCCGCCATTTCATCATACGCGCCAAAACCCACTTTCCTCCGAATCACCGAGCCCCTATAAAAGAATGGTTTTCGAGGATAAACTAGGGAGGAACCGTGATCATGAAGCACCTTGGACCTATTTGTTGACTTGGAGGCTGCTACTCACTTCGACAGCACGCTCCACAGCTCAAGGAACATTCAACTTTACCAACCTCACCTTCTCTGACAACGGTCCTGACATCTTTGCACCCTTTGCTGGCTCAGTGGGCCGCTCGACTCCAACCATACCGCTCAACTCAGACTCGTCAAGGGCACCAAGGTCGGAACATCAATCCCGTTTATTGCTTAAGGCGTCTTCACAGGAGGCGCACGCATCGTTGAGGGCGTCCCCTCCTAGTGAGACTGTCAAGGTGATCGTCGCTGCCATTGGAAAGACGAACTCCTTGTCCTAAAGTCAAAGTCGTTCCCCATCGTTGTTAGTCCGTGACGGTACGCCACCAACCCTACCGGCACCACTGATCGGATTGGCCTTGATAATCGCGATCTCCTCGAAAACCAGGACTCTGCTTCCCGTGGTCGCTCTCCGACAATCCGTTACTCGCAACCCCCAACTCTTCTCCTGTGCCTCCACTTCCAAATCTGAACCGTCCCACATCGTTGCCACCGGACCAGTTCCAAGAGCCGTTCGAGTCCTTACTTCTAACGATCCAAGTTTGTGGCCAGCTCAACATCTGATCATCGGTCTTCAGACCTTGGATCGATTGAATCTGAGCCGGAGCAAAATAAATAGCCACCCCGATCTCAATTTACTCTCCCCGAACTTAGGCACGCTAGAGCTCTCAAACACGGGCATCCAAGAAGGCATCTCGTTTCCCTCCTTAGGGCGATTTTCGCTTTCTCGTCCGATCCTGGACAACAACGATCTTTCAACGCTGTCCGTCCCGGATGTTTCCCCTGACCTGCAAACAATTTCGCTCAATGGCAACCCGCTGCGGACAGTCCGGCATCATCAATCCCACGAGACGACGTTTAACATTGAATGGGCGCCCGCCCTCAGTTCACCGCGTTATTAAGTGAACATGTGGAAGTTCGAAGATCGATCGACCTAGTCGGATGGACAGGACTGGATCTGATCCGACTCAACCGCTTCAGGCCGTCACCATCCTTTACCGACGCCAGATCAGCAACACACGAGGCCTTCCATCGCCTCGCACTCCCCCCGGGAATTGATTTTCCGGATCGTCACCTAGATCACACGAGGTCAGGAGCACTCTGAATCATCCCGAAGGGCCTCTCTCAGCATCGGACCTTCTGCGATCACCGGACCGCGATATTCCCAGGGCCACCGGGTGACTTCTTTTCCGGCACCAGCGAGTTGAGAAGCAGTGTGACGACGTTGGAGGGATTACAGACGACAACAAATCTAAGATCGCTGACCTTACGTGGTGGGTAACTTCGCTCGAATCAAAACGGCTCACTCGCAGTTTCACGAATCTCCCTCCATCACAACTTGACTAAACTTAACATGCTCACTTTGGAAGGGAAAGCGGAGACTCAAGATTTACCGTTCTTGTCAAGTATGTCCGCATTGTTCGAGTCGAATCTTTCTCACAACCGCTTTACGACGATGATCATTCCAGAAGGTCTCTCAGCAATCTGCAAGGCCTGATCATCACCGATAACCCACTTTTCGAGACCCAACTATCGAACAATCTTCGGAGACTCCAAACAATCAACCTGACTCAAAATCACTTGATGCATTTCTCGTTTCCTAAGGAACTCAACGAACTATACAGTCTCTTTCTAAGTCAATATCAACTGTCTGAAAAATCAACTTTCCAGCTAGCCTAGAGAAATTACAGTTTGTGGCACTTGCCAATAAATCAGATAACCAATGTTTCATTCTCCCGTCCAATCGCCAAACTGTTCGACCTGAATTATAAGAAAACCAACTGCGAAAATTCCAGATCCCCGCTAATCGGAAAGAAACTTCATCACCGGCTTATACAACAAATCGGCCGTTGGTGTCGGCAATCCACCCCGGTCAGACCGGCAATATCTTCTCCGGAGCCGATCTTCAAAAAGGGCGCAATTCTCAAGGGCGGCACCAGCGTGGACCATGTTTATGGCCAATCAACTCGGGCACCTCGCCATCCAGCCCAGTTTGATCCTAGGATGCGAGCAGCCCACCACCGGCTATCGCGGACCAATTTCTCCATGGCCTATAACTCTCATATCTCCTGACTTACAAAGTAGCACCTCGCCGGCTCCCCTCGAGGTTTATCCCTCGCTTGCCTTTGACAGCCTCTTTGAAAACCGTGGCAACTTGCGAAATCAAAGCATTCTCAATTGCGTCAAAGATCAAGCAGACTCCTATCACGAAAGGTCAACGCCAATGACAAGCGAAACTAGCGGAGCAACTCACCAACGTCCGCGAGATTGAGCGACTTCGCGCCGAACGCCAAGGCAAACCCTTGATCGCTATGGAACGACCGAAGATATCCGTGGTCCCATGAGATTGATGCGCGATATCATCGCCTTAGCGTTCCAGACGGATAAAACTCGGGGCGCCACTTTGCTGCTCTGCAGCGACATTTTCAGTTTATTCCGTCCCTTCCGCAACGTGCGCTGGTCGCATCATTCATCCTCACACCGTGATTTGCGGATGACCACGAACAAATCAACCGCTACTAACTGTAGCCATCTGGCCTACCTTGCGCAAAAGCTCGACCGCCTAGCGGAGGGCGAGGAACCAGTCCTCGGCCATTCCTATCTCCCGTTCCTCTCAAATATGTGGTCCGGCAGCAAACCTGACAGCCCCAAGTTGCCGATCGTTCAGGTCGGGGGGACTGGATGGCACAATCAAAACCGGTCGCGTCCTGGCCTACCTCCATGACGGCAACGAAAATCGGAAGCTTTGCAGCCTCTATTCGCCGGTCACGGACCGCATGAGCTGAAAGGAGTCCATTGCCGGTTGGTCTCTCCATTTTCGCGGGTTTGAAAGGCAGGGGGATGAAGCCCCCGCCGAGGCATGTTTAGAGAAACCTATTTAATCTGGCTAGGAAGCCGGTCAGGAGGAAAAACCCAAAACAAGACCGGCAGCCAAACGCCGACCAGGATTCATTTGAGCAAACGGTTTGTTTGCTTGTGCAGTTCTTCATCCATCCCTTCTCTTTTACGGAAGGCTTTATGACCCTCCATTGTGTTAACAATGCCTCGATCATTTCAGCGACGCTGATTTACAGTTCCGTAAGATTTAGGGTTAAAAGCCAGTTATAGTGGAGAGGGTGCACCGGAAGCACCGATTATCTCTAATCATTCTTACCAACAATGGCTATAAAAAAAACCACAGCGATAAGTAAAAATGCTATTAAGGACATTATTCCTATACTCATTATTTTTCTTTCTGTTAAGATTAGGTAACAAACTGTAGGGGTTCGGTGTTAGAATCAAGCCCTAAGGGTTTGGCATCTAGGTTTTAGTGGCTCCCTCCGGCCAGCGTGTCAACAAGGCGTCTCGCCGCACGTTACGAGAGCCGGTTCGCGGACTTTTGAGGCAAGGTGGCAAAGAATGTTGGTTTCCGCAAACGAATTCCGTTCTCTCAAGTTGCAATTTTCCTCTTTTGTTTAACACTGATGACATTGGGCATGGACACAAACAATCTTGAGCAAATGGACAATAAATCTCCTCGAACATACCGATTTTGGATTCCGGCACTCATCATCTCGGCCTATATCGGGCTGGTGTTTTGGGCGCGAGCGTCCGAACACATGATGGGGGCCGGATTGGTTTTTCTAGGCAATATCCTGGGAGTCTTTCTGCTCTGGATCTGGTGGACCTTCTTGAGTGGACTCAGAGGTTGGGGCAAATGGGTCAGCCTCCTCAGCGCCGTGTTTGTGGTGGGCTTTCTCTCGACCTCGATTCGCTACGCGGGTTCCTCCGACGGTTCCGGGATGCCGCGATTTGTTTGGAAGTGGTCGCCAACCCCGGACCAACGGCTACTCGGCGCACTGCCGCAACCCAATGCGGCCAACGTGCCGGAGGCACCGCTCCGCTACCTCGCCGCTGATTCCCCGGAATACTACGGCCCCAATCGAAACGGCGTTTTCAACAATCTCAGCATCCAGGTCGGCGCGTTGGGCGATTCGCTTGAAGAGCTCTGGCACCAACCCATTGGCATGGGTTGGTCGAGCTTTGCGGTCGTCGGCAGAATTGCCGTCACTCAGGAACAACGCGGCGGCGAGGAATGGGTGACCGCTTACGCTTTGGAGTCCGGCTCTCGGCTCTGGCACTACGCCAAGACACGACGATTTAGTGAAGCCATGGGCGGCGACGGACCGCGCGCGACACCCAGTATTCACAATAACACCGTGTACGCCCTCGGAGCGACCGGCATCCTCGACGCGCTGAACCTCACCAACGGTGCTCCCCAATGGTCATTCAATGTACTGGCAAGCGGCGATCCAAATCTCATGTGGGGCAAGTCCGCCTCGCCACTCTTTCTCGAACCGGAAAACACGGTGATCGTCACCGGCGGAGCAGCTCAGGGGCCGACCGTTCAAGCCCTCCACGCCGACACGGGTGAAGTCGTCTGGTCCTGGGGCAATGAAGCCTCCAGCTATGCCTCCCCGATCGAAGCGACCATCCAAGGAGAACGCCAATTAGTCGTCGTCAACGAAAACACAGTCGTCGGACTCTCGCCGGATGCAGGGAAACCGCTTTGGGTATTTGATTGGCCTGTTGGCATGATGCAACCCAGCGCCAAGGTGGGCCAACCCACCGTCAT
This sequence comes from Limisphaerales bacterium, assembly GCA_024761205.1. Classification (GTDB taxonomy): domain Bacteria; phylum Verrucomicrobiota; class Verrucomicrobiia; order Limisphaerales; family AAA164-E04; genus UBA2970. The sequence continues at coordinate 138,402 of JAMASS010000009.1, read as the reverse complement.
TGATGGATCCAAGGTTCTCATCACCGCCAGCTACGGGATCGGTGCGGTGCTGTTCAAACTCACCAGAGACAACTCGGGGAAACTCACCCCTTCCCAGCTTTGGCACAGCAAAAATCGCCTGAAGACCAAATTCAGTACAGCCTGTGTGCGGGGCAACTATGCGTACGGTTTGGACGAGGGCATCTTCGCCTGCCTGAACCTCACCAACGGAAAGCGACTCTGGAAGGACGGTCGCTACGGCTTTGGACAAAACCTTCTGGTTGACGATACCCTGCTCATCCAAGCCGAGAACGGCGACATCGCCCTCGTGGCCGCTGACCCCAAGGCCTTTCGCGAGCTGGCTCGCTTTCCGGCCATTGACGGCAAAACCTGGAACGTCCCCACGCTCGCCGGAGAGTATCTCCTGGTAAGAAACGACCGCGAGGCCGCCTGCTACAGACTCCCAGTTGTGGCGAACCCCACGAAGTAGTAAAAGATCGGTCCGATCTTCCTTTACAATCACGCACGCAGATACGTAGCCTTCCCCCCAATCCAAGATGAAACGAACTTGTTTAGTCCTGACCATTGGCATTATTTTCACCTTCGCGATTCAAGCGGTCGCGCAGATCGATCACCTTGTTTTCGAGCCACCCGGCAAAATCACCAACGGCAAACATGTGGTTCTCATCTCCGGTGATGAAGAATATCGCTCGGAAGAATCCTGTCCGATGCTCGCAAAGATCCTCAGCCAACGCCACGGTTTCAAGTGCACCGTTCTCTTCGCGATCGACAAGGCAACCGGCTACATCAATCCCAACGAAATATCCAACATCCCCAATACCCAAGCCCTGGCAACCGCCGATCTTATGATCATCGGCACCCGCTGGCGTAAGCTGCCGAGCGAACAGCTGCAGCCCATCTTGGATTATCTCAATGCAGCGAAACCCATCATCGCCTTTCGAACCGCCACCCATGCCTTTAATAATAACGATCACTATGGTGGCTACGATTGGCAAAACTTTGGGCGCGCCGTGGTCGGTGAAAACTGGCTGAGCCATCACGGCCGCCACAAGGTGCAAGGGGGACGCGCCATCGTGGTGGAAGAACACGCCAACCACCCCGTTATGAACGGGGTGGCCGATATCTTTACTCCCTCGGATATCTACGGCATTGAATACCTAGATCAGAAAAAGGCGACTGTGCTGCTGCGTGGCGCCGTCACCGAAACCCTGGATCCCTCGTCCCTTCCGGTTACCGGCAAGAAAAATGATCCGATGATGCCCCTTGCCTGGCTCAAGGACTACCCATCGCCGGACGGCGCTCGGACGGGGCAATGTTTTGCCACGACCGCCGGTGCCGCCGTCGATCTTCGCTGGGAAGATCTTCGCCGACTTTTCGTCAACGCAGCCTTTCACCTGACTGGCCTCGTGGTGCCGAACAAAGCGAATGTGGATCCCGTCGACCCCTACGAACCTTCGTTCTACGGATTCCAGGCGAAAGACTACTTCATCCGCCGCGGGCTTCGAGTTTCCGACTTCAAACTCGGTTCCTCCGCCAAAGTGATTCTGTCCGAATCCGAGCTTCGCAAGGTCGAGAGCAAGCGAGCCAGCGCGACCGGTTATCTTCCCAAACCGGAACGTTCGGAGCGGATCATCCTCCTCGGCAACGGCCTCGGAGAACGCATGATCCAGTATGGTTTCTTTGAGACCGAACTCCAACTGCGGTTTCCCGATCAGCAGTTGGTGATCCGCAACATGTCGCGCCCGGCTTACACCCCAGCCTTCCGTCCCCATCCGGCGCGCCATTCTCAATGGGCTTTCCCGGACGCCGAAAAACTGCGACCGGAGTTCAAAATCCACAGCGGGATCGGACACTTTCCCTCCCCCGACCAATGGCTCGAAACGCTCCGAGCCGATACGATTCTCGCCTTTTTTGGCTTCAACGAATCCTTCGACGGCTACGAGGGATTGGACAAATACAGGGCCGAACTGGAAGCTTTCGTGCAGCACACGCTCAACCAAAAGTATAATGGGGTTTCTGCACCGCGCCTGGTTTTGATTTCACCGATCGCCTTCCAAGATCTATCCACAAACTTGGACCTGCCGAACGGCCACAAGGAGAATACCAATCTTGCTCTCTACAGCGGTCTCATGCAGGAAATTGCCGATAAATACGGCCTACACTTTATCGATCTCTTTGCCACCACTACAGAGTGGTTCGGGCAAGGTGATACCCAACTTACGATCAACGGTGCTCATTTGAACGAGGCCGGTTACCAAAAGCTTGCTCCGGCACTAGCCAACGCCCTTTACGGCCCGGGAATTCCCACACCAACGGGCCTTCGCGCGAAGGTTCACCTCGCCATCAAGGACAAGAACTGGTACTGGTTCAATGACTACCAAATGCTCAACAGCATCCACTCCTACGGCCGCCGGTGGAAACCTTTCGGCAACGTCAACTATCCCGAGGAAATCGAGAAGCTTCGCGAACTGACCGGCATCCGGGATCAAGCCATCTGGGCCGCATTGAAGGGCGAGACGATCGATATCACCAGCGCCGACAAGAAGACCCGTCCGCTGACACCGATTAAGACAAACGCTGAAAAGCGCCGACAGAACTACTATCAATATGGCGACGATGCTTTGGCCCGATTCACAATGGCTGAAGGCTACAAGATCGAGCTCTTCGCCTCGGAACGTGAGTTCCCCGAATTGGCGAATCCTTGCCAGCTTTCCTTCGACAACCGTGGCCGTCTCTGGGTTTCAACCATGCCCAGTTATCCGCACTTCCGGCCCGGTGACCCACGCCCGGACGATAAGCTGCTGATCCTTGAAGACAACGACAACGACGGGAAAGCCGACAAGTCGACAGTCTTTGCCGATGGACTTCATGTCCCGGTGGGGTTCGAATTTGCTCCGGAAGGGGTGTACGTTTCGCAGTCGCCCAATCTTCTGTTGCTCCGCGATACCGATGGCGACGACAAGGCAGACTCACAGGAGATCATGCTCACCGGTTTTGACTCGCATGACACCCACCACGCCATCAGCGCCTTTTGCGCCGATCCGTCAGGCGCCTTTATGATGTGCGAAGGGCTCTTCCATCACACTAACGTCGAGTCCGCCTACGGTGCCATCCGCGGGGTCAATGGTGGTTTCTTCCGCTACAGCCCGCAACGCCAGCATCTGGAACGAACCGTGCAAACGAACATTCCCAACCCATGGGGCGTTGCCTTCGATGAATGGGGGCAAGCCTTTTTCCTCATCACTTCCGGCCCGGACATGTATTGGATGCTCCCCGTCGAAGTTAAGGCCCGCTACGGCGTCTCGACTCGGAGGACGGAAAACCTGATCCAGAAGGACCACCGCGTTCGCCCGACCTCCGGTCTGGAATTTGTCTCTAGCCGGCATTTCCCGGACGAGGTCCAAGGGGACTATATCCTCAATAACAGCATCGGATTCCTGGGAGCCAAACAGCATACGCTGGATGACGCTGGCACGGGCTACGTCAGCCGGCATCGCCACGACTTGTTCCGCTCTAGCGATCCAAACTTTCGCCCGGTCGACCTGGAGTTTGCGCCAGACGGTTCGCTTTATGTCGTCGATTGGCACAACCAGCTGATCGGTCACATGCAGCACTCGGCGCGAGATCCGCTGCGAGATCACGCCCATGGCCGCATCTATCGCATCACCTACCCTTCCCGACCGCTGGTCAAGCCAGCGAAGGTCGCCGGCGCCACCATCGAAAGACTGCTGGAAAACCTTAAACTGCCTGAGTACCGTTCCCGTTACCGCTCGCGTCGCGAATTGCGCGCTCATTCGGCGGACAAAGTCGCCACCGCCGTCAAACGCTGGACTGCCGCACTTGACCGCAACGACCCCGACTACGAACGCTATTTGCTAGAGGGGCTTTGGGTCACCTGGGGCATGAATCAAGTGGACATCGACCTCCTTCGCCGCCTGCTCCAAGCGAAGTCTTACAAAGCTCGAGCCGCCGCTGTTCGCACGCTGCGCTACAATATCCGTGATTTCGACGATCACGTGGCATTGCTCACCAAGGCGGCAAATGACGAGCACAGTCGGGTACGCCTTGAGGCGATCATCGCCGGTTCTTGGCTCGACAATCATGACGGACTGAAGATCATCGAAACAGCGGGGCAAAAACCGATCGATCGCTGGATGGAGAACGCCTACAAGACCGCCATGACCAATCTTTCGGGCAAGGAACCCGAAGAAGAGTTCTCGGAGAGCGACGCACCCTCTCACCTCTCCGCAGACGCCAAAGCACTTTGGACGAAGGGTGCTGAGATTTACCAACGGGACGGCCACTGTATCACCTGCCACCAACCCGACGGAAAAGGCTTGCCGGCGTCAGGATTCCCGCCGCTCGACAGCACTCAATGGGTCAACGGCAACGCCGAGCGTCTCATTAAGATCACACTTAACGGTCTCCACGGTCCTATTGAAGTCAAAGGCAAGAAATATCCGGGCTTCGTCCCCATGACACAGTTCCGCGGTCTCCTTGACGACCATGAGATAGCAGCCGTACTCACCTACGTCCGCAACTCGTTTAACAACAAAGCCAGCGCCATTACCCCAGACCTCGTGGGATCTGTTCGGGAATCAACCAAGCATAAAGCGGGATTTTGGTCGCCGGCAGATTTTAGAAATTAATCAGCGATCTCAGCGGGCGCCAACACAACTGTGCGCAACAAACGCCTCACTGCACGGTGGGCATACCTAGGGCGCCTCTAAGCCGGCTCCTGTAGCTGCGACAACCCGGCCGCAATGGCATCGGGCGAATCAACCAATATCAAACCGGCGGAACGTCTCGGTCAACATCGGCGCCGGCGTCCCCAGTAATGGACAATCGTAGCACATCGCCACATTCAAAACGCCGCTCCGGGAGATGAAAACACACGATTTCTCAATCTACCGCTATCACGACCGGCTATCACAATGTGCCGCCGTCAATCTTCAAGTAGAGCGACTCCCTTCAGATTCTTGTCGGGAGGCAGGTTCCCCAAAAAAGGCCGAGCCTTGAAGTAAAGATGACGAGCGGGTTGATTTCCGGTTATTGCACTCCAACTGCCTGCGCCTCGGCGCGTTTCCGTTCTGCGGCTTGTATTTCAGCTTCGGCCTGCTCCTCATCCCCCTTGCTGCCAAAAACTCTATTTCCTCCCATCGTCCAGCGTCATTAACCAAAGCGGCAAATGCAGGGTCGTTTTCATTTTCCAACATCTGTTCCCCTACAAACCCGGCAAGCCGATGCATGTATTCATCCCACGCCTTCCGGCCTTCGTTGTCTAATGCGCCCTTGTAAAATGCGGCCTCTTCTTCCCATGTCGTTTCCCCTTTGCTCAACAGGGAGGGGTCAACTCCCCCGTTTTCGTCGGCTTTTGCCCACGGCGTTTCTTCGGGCTCAATCCTTCCCCCGCCACAAGGCACATCTTCGCCTAGCGGTTCGGATTCCGAAAATCATCGTGCTTGAACGGGGGCGGATGGCGTGGCACTTTTGGCGACATGCGTTCCACGTGTTTATTTAGACAGGACGGGATTTCTTTGTCAAAATGGGGAGGGTTGAGC
>JAMASS010000009.1:92904-132741 GCA_024761205.1 Limisphaerales bacterium | reverse complement strand
CAGACAGCCAGACAGCCAGACAGCCAGACAGCCAGACAGCCAGACAGCCAGACAGCCAGACAGCCAGACAGCCAGACAGCCAGACAGCCAGACAGCCAGACAGCCAGACAGCCAGACAGCCAGACAGCCAGACAGACAGACAGCCAGACAGCCAGACAGCCAGACAGCCAGACAGCCAGACAGCCAGACAGCCAGACAGACAGACAGACAGACAGACAGACAGACAGACAGACAGACAGCCAGACAGCCAGACAGCCAGACAGCCAGACAGCCAGACAGACAGACAGACAGACAGACAGACAGCCAGACAGACAGACAGCCAGCAGTATAGCGGCACTCGCCACAACCCAGCAACGGGGGGGTGGCGTTGAACACGGCCTTTCACCCCAACGCCCTCTATTATGGTGATTGCCTGGAAGTAATCAATGGCGGCGCAGACTCCGCCGACCGCTGGCCGGATGCTTGCGTGGACCTCATCTACCTAGACCCGCCGTTCAACAGCAAGCGCAACTACAATGTCTTCTTCGATAAACAATCCGACCTGTTACGCTCCTCCCGCGCCCAAGCCCGCGCCTTTGAAGACACTTGGTATTGGGATGAGGAAGCCAAGGCGCGCGTCGAGAGATTGCGCAGGGCAGCGCACATGCCCAAAGAGACCATCGAGGGGCTCTACCTCATCCACGGCAACACCGACGCCATGAGCTACCTCAGCTACATGGCCGAACGCCTCGCAGCACTGCGCCGCATCCTCAAACCCACCGGCTCCCTCTACCTCCATTGCGACCCCACCATGAGCCACAGCCTCAAATTGCTGCTCGATGGTGTGTTCGGGAAAGATAATTTCAGGAATGAAATCGTGTGGTCTTACGGACTTGGTGGTTCATCTAAAAGAATGTTCTCAAAGAAACATGATATACTTCTCTTTTATTCAAAGGGTAGTCGTTGGACATTCAACAAACCATTAGTTCCTGCAACTTCCAACATGCTGAAAGGACAAATGAAAGGCGCCGCTAGCGTATGGGATATACCGACAATAAATAACATGGCAAAAGAACGCGTTGGCTATCCCACACAAAAGCCCTTGGCGTTGCTAGAGCGCATCATCAAAGCCAGCTCGAACGCCGGAGATATAGTGCTCGACCCTTTTTGCGGTTGTGGCACTGCCGTAGCCGCTGCCCAGAAACTCGGTCGGAAATGGATCGGCATCGACATCTCATCCTTTGCCGTGGAACAAGTGATGGCCCGGCGCCTTGGGAGACATGACCAAGAAATCAAACTGCTGGGCATCCCGGAAGATTACGCCGCCTGCGTGAAAATGACCCAGAGCGATCCCCTATCCCGCTTCAAATTCGAACGGTGGGCCATCAACAAAATCCCCGGCATGGTGCCCAACATCAAACAAACCGGCGACGGCGGAATAGACGGAGAAGGCTATCTCCTGACCGAGCCCGTCGAACACACCCGCAAAGTCATCGCCCAAGTGAAGAGCGGCAACACCACCGCCGACCAGATTCGAGCCTTCTGCCACGTCATCCGAGAGCAAAAGGCCGCCGCCGGCGTGTTCATCACCCTCAAACCCATATCGGACAATCGGACACTGAAGAAAAACAAAACCGAACTCGGCACCTTCCGCTTGAAGGGAGCGTCCTCCGACACCTATCCCCGCCTCCAAGCCTGGAGCATGAAAGAATACTTTGATGACCGCCGCCGAAACCTGCCCAATCTACCCCCGCTAGCAGACCCCTTCACCGGCAAAGAACTGCCGCAGCCCACCCTCTGGGACACACCCAAGACCAGTGGCTAAAGAAAAGGAAGCTCTTTTGAGGTGACTAAGGGAAACCGCCCGCCGGGAGAAAGTTAAAAAAACCCAACGGGCGGCGCGACAACACAACAGATAGGCTAAGGGTGAGGCCGAGCTGTCCACTGATATGCGAATGCCATTGACGTGGGCGCCGGCCTTTGCCTTGGCGCCGCTGGTGAATTATGATTGTGGTTTTCGGCCGAACAGATGGGAGACATTCGGACCGGGCGGTTTCTTGAGAAAACCGTTGGCATCGAATATCACGGTTCCGCTGTCGATCGTCCGCAAGCCGCAACTCGCATGAGGCGGCAAAATCAAGGGAGGATTTGGTGGAGCCGAGGGGAGTCGAACCCCTGACCCCCACAATGCCATTGTGGTGCTCTACCAGCTGAGCTACGACCCCAAATCCAGAGCGACCAAAGCGTGTCATTGCGCGCGCGCGCTTGTCAAAATATTATTTGGCATCATTAGAAAAAAGGGCCGCTAACCCATAGTTGCGGCACTGTAGTTGAGATTTCCGGATGAACACGCCGCTATCGGCATACGGCGTCGCCCGAGAAACTCCAGAGGGAGGATGAAATCCTGTCTAACGCTCTGAGTGGTCCACAGTTGCTCAAAACGGCAATACTCAGGCGGGGTCCTCAGCCGGTCAGATTACAGCCGTTGAAAAGGCTCACAAAGCCAAGGCCAAATCTCGACGAGTGCCATCTGCGGACCCGCCTTGACCAAGGCGACATATAATTTGTTCACCGCTTAACTTTGGCGGCGGAACGTTTCTTGCTAGCGGAGCAGGGAAATTGAGAATGACCGGCGCTTGAGATCGATGGGCTTTGAACTCGGTAAGGCTAATTTGAGAGAAAAGAAGACATGTTCGATTCATGGGATTGGCCGCAAGGCTTCCTTGCCACCTGGCTCAAAACAAGCATGGATTCCCCTGTCCACGATTTCACATACCAGAGGAGCATCTGGAAAAGACTTGTCGAACGATTCCGCCACCGTCAATGATTGAAGGGATTTTAATACCGTTAATTCGAAGTCTCTACCTCGCTATGAGAATCCTCTGCTCAGTCATCATCCTTTTAGTCACACCCATGTCAGTGAGCCCTGCCGTTGCGGCGGACCGCCCCAACTTCCTCATCATTATGGCGGATGACTGCACCTACAATGACCTCCCCGTGTATGGGGGGCAGAACGCGAGGACACCGAACATTGATCGTCTGGCCAGCCAAGGACTCGTATTCAATCGCGCCTACCTCGCCGAGGCCATGTGCCAACCCTGCCGTGCAGAACTCTTCAGCGGGCAGTATCCCCTGCGCAACGGATGTGCTTGGAATCATTCCGCCAGTCGGCCGCAAACCAAGAGCGTGCCCCATTACCTGGAACCGCTAGGTTACCGGGTTGGACTAGCCGGAAAAGTTCATGTCAAACCGGCTGCGTCGTTTCCCTTTAAAACGGTGGGCGGATTCGATCCGAATTGTGTCCGCGACCCAACGCAGCCCCACGATCTCACATCGCTCAAGAATTTCTTCAACCACAGCACAGGCCAACCGTTCTTTCTCACGGTCGCCTTGGTTGAACCGCATGTGCCTTGGGTGATGGGTGATGCTTCGCAGTATCCGCCAAATCAGATCAAACTCCCACCCAACATCGCCGATACAGCGCGGAGTCGGGAGGCATTTTCCCGCTATTTGGCCGAGATCACCTACATGGACGGCCAAGTCGGGGAGATCCTCGACGCCCTTGAGCAATCGGGCGAAGCGGACAACACACTGGTCATCTTCACCTCCGAGCAAGGCTCCCAGTTTCCAGGATGCAAATGGACCAATTGGGACACTGGCGTGCATACGGCCTTGATCGCCCGTTGGCCCGGACGGATCGTCTCCGATAACCGAACCGACGCCATTGTGCAATATGCCGACGTCCTCCCCACCCTGCTGCATGCCGCTGGAAACGAACAATCAACTGGAAATTTTGACGGATCCAGTTTTTTGTCGGTTCTCCTCGGGGAACAGAGCACCCATCGCCGGTACGCCTATGGCATCCACAACAATCTGCCGGAAGGCCCTGCCTACCCCATCCGAACCATTACTGATGGCGAGTATCGATACATTCGAAATCTCCTCCCTCAGGAAATATACATCGAGAAACATCTCATGGGTTGGACGGGCGATGGCAAACTCAACAACCCCTATTGGCAGACCTGGGTCCGTGACTCGTGGAAGGATCCACGGACCTATCATCTCGTGAAGCGATACATAAATCGCCCCGCCGAGCAACTCTACCATACCAAAGAAGATCCGTTCGAGCTCACAAACTTAGCCACATCGCCGGATTACACCTGGATTCGGACCAAGATGAGCGACAAGCTCGACCAGTGGATGCGTTCCCAAGGGGATCCGGGAGTCCCCGAAGATACTCATGCAGCCCTGGAGGCGGCAAGAAAGGGGGCACATCTCTTCTTTCCGCCCCAATAGGCATCAATGAACTCGACTCAGGATAGACTTGTCGCCATGGTGGCCGTTCTCGCCGTGATCATACTGCTAAGCGTACTGGCGGGCGATCAGGTCTCTCTTTTCACCAGGGCACTGATGTTCGGGGTCGCCATGCAATTGCTTTTCGGCATCATGATACATCTCAGCTTGATCCCTGCCCCAAGTGCGAAACGATACCGAATCGCCTATAACACGGTTTCAATCTTCATGATGATCGTTGTTGTTGGGATTATCCTCCTGGACCAACGCCCCTACGACCCCGCCAATCTTATGATGGGCATGGAGCCAGCCACCGCTCTCTTGGTGTTCGGCATTAGTTTGGGGCCTATTGCCTACGTCTTCCTTTGGCTCATCGGCTTTTATCAGGCAATTTTTCCAGCCTCCTCCTCCGAGGCTCTCGAAAAATTCAAGCAGGAGCCCTAATCCGGAGATTGGTTGCGAATGGAAGATCGCGCACTCATCCTCTGGATCGTCGGGCTCTATATGCTCTGCTGTTTGATACTCGGCGCCTGGGCGGCGCGCCGAACCAAGTCATCAAGGGATTTCTTTGTTGCCGGTAAAGGAATCGGCACGATCCTGATGGGGTTTGCCGCTTTTTCAACCACCATGAGTGGCTTTGGGTTTATCGGCGGTCCGGGACTTGTCTATAAGCTTGGCACCTCATCATTTTGGATCTGCTGTCCTGCTGTTCTAGGCTTCACGATCTCCACGCTCCTGATTGCAAAACGATTTAGAGTTTTCTCCGCCCTCTTTGACATCTTAACGCTTCCTGATGCCGTCGCGATCCGTTACCAAAGCGAGCTCTGCCGTTTCCTGACCGCCCTGGTGATTCTTCTCGGAGTCATCGCCTACCTCGGCACCAACATTCTAGCCTTCGGCACGGTCGCGTCCACGTTCTTCAACATCAACTTCACCTTGGCTGCGGTGGGAGGGATGACCGTCGTCATTCTCTACGCGGTTTTCGGAGGTATCATCGCCGGGCTTTACACAGATGTCATTCAAGGAGGCATCATGGTCATTGCCTCGGCCGCCTTGTTTTGGATTGCCATGACCACCGCGGGTGAAGGCAGGTTTTCCGCCGGACCGGAAAACCTAACCCAAGCCTTCCACGCGGCCAATCTCTCGGAGGCTGTCGGACCGTGGGGTGTCTTAGGGCCGATGGCCTGTTTGGCATTCCTCTTTCTGTTTGGACTTGGCGGAAGCGGGCAACCGCACGTTATCACCAAGTTTCTGATGTTGAAGAGCGAGAAACCGGTACGGTGGAGTCTGCTTGTCACGACGCTCGCCTACACGCTCTGTATTCTGCTGTGGATGAGCGTCGGATTCGCCATGAAGTATCTGGTGATCACCGGCCAAGCCGATCCCCTCCCTGTCGGGAAGGAAGACCAAGCCGCTCCCGTTTTTCTTCTCCAACACGCGCCCGCCTGGCTTGCCGGCATTGTCTTTTCCGGTCTGTTCGCCGCGATCATGTCCACGGCCGATTCATTTTTGAATATCGGTGCTGGCGTCTTTGTCCGTGACATACCCCGGGGCTTCCTTCGGCGGACCGTCGCCCACGAACTGATGTGGGCACGCATTGCGACCGTCCTGCTGGCCGTGTCCGCAACTGCATTTGCGCTTTGGGCCAAACAGCATGGTGACCTCATCGCCATTCTTGGAACTTTTGGCTGGGGCCTCTTTGCAGCAGCGTTTGTTCCGGCCGTCTCGATCGGCTTCAACTGGAAACGAGCGACCTGGCAGGGCGCAGCCGCAGCGATAACCGTCGGCACGATCACAAACATCGGTCTCGATCTCTTGGGGAAATACCCAAAGGAGACGCCCATCTACAAGATTCCCGGATCGGTCAGCATCGGCGCGGTCGCCCTCATGGCCTCGATCATCACGCTCATTGGAGTGTCTTTTCTGACGAAACCACGAACCCTTGATAAGAAACTAGAGGCCGCGTTGGACTGCTAGTATCCTCTTTCCATGAGTCAAACAACCATTGAGCCATCGGCAACGGGTCAGTCGGAAAAACGGACTCGAATCGAAACCGGTGCTGACTACATCGACAGCCTCAGGGATCGTGAGTTGGTGCTTTATTACCTGGGCGAGAGAATCACTGATCCCGTGGAACACCCGGTGATTCGGCCCTCCATCAACGCCATCGCAGCAACCTACGACCTCGCCATCTCAAATCCGGAACTTGCCTTGGTCACCTCACCGTTCACGCAGCGACTGATAAATCGTTTCCTCCATATTGCCACATCGCAAGACGACCTGGCTCAGCAAAACAAGATGCAGCGGAAATTAGGACAGCTCACCGGCACCTGCTTTCTTCAACGCTGCGTCGGTATGGATGCATTAAACGCCCTCCTCTCCGTCACCTACGGAATCGATGCCGCCCACAGCACCGCTTATCATGATCAGCTGAACGAATTTATCAGACTAACCGTGATGCCTACGATGTGTTTAGGCGTCACCGACAAGGATTTTGCGATCGTCGGGGCCCTCCCGGTGGAGACCTCCGGGATCGCCTACATCTACGGAAGCCAATCGTGCGACACCCGCAGCCTGGAGCGTGGCGACCTTGACTCAGGCAATGCCCACTACTCGGGCCAAGAAGACATGGTGATCTTTAAGGATGTCTTCATCCCTCGGGAGAGAATCTTCATGCACGGTGAAGTTGAATTCGCCTCTTTGCTGGTGGAGTGCTTCACCTGCTACCATCGACGAAGCTACGTCTGCAAGAGCGGCGTTGGCGATGTGCTGATTGGAGCCGCGACCATCATCGCCAACTACAACGGAGTCTCAAAGGTCTCACATATCCGTGAAAAACCGGTCGAAATGACCCATCTCAACGAGACCATTTATTCCACCGGAATCGCTTCGTCACACCAAAGCCGGCCGACCCAATCCGGTTGCTACCTCAACGACGACATGATCGCCAATGTCTGCAAGCATCACGTGACCCGCACTCATCTATGAAATCTCTCGCCTCGCCCAGGACCTTGCCGGAGGACTCATTGGTAACGATGCCCTCAGAGGAAGATTTGCTGAGCCCAGAAGTGGGCGGTTTAATTGAAAAGTTTCTCAAAGACCGAGACGAGGTGGAAACCACGGACCGAATGAAAATCCTCAGGCTCATTGAGAACATGACGCTGGGTCGCAATGCTGTCGAATATCTCACGGAATCCATGCACGGAGCCGGCTCACCACAAGCCCAGCGAATCCAAATCGCCCGCCAAATACAGCTGGATCACAAGAAGAACCTCGCCAAGCGACTGGCGGGAATCAAATCTGACCCTGAAGGCGAGACTGACAGGTTCAGCTAGTTCAGCCGAGTGTTTCAACCAGCCGGAGAATCATTCTGCAATGACCGCTAGTCCAACCGCAAATATCCCGCGGCGACTTCGGATCGCTGAACTTCAAGATTTGAACGGCCAAGAAATCGGGGTTACGGATTGGTTAACGATTTCCCAAAGTCGAATCGATCGCTTTGCCGAATGCACCGAGGACAGCCAATGGATTCACGTCGATGCAGAAAAAGCCAAAGCCGAATCGATCTTCAAAACCACGATCGCCCATGGCTTTCTGACACTTTCGTTAACCTCCTTCTTCGTTCACCGATTGTTGAAGATTGAGGATGCAACGATGGTCATCAACTACGGACTCAATCGTGTTCGTTTTCCCTCTCCAGTGAGAGTTGACAGCCAGCTTCGGGCAAGGGTCGCGCTATCCAACTGCGAACCCATCAAAGGCGGCGCTCATTACGGACTTTCCATCACGATCGAAGTGAGGGATAGCCAGAAGCCCGCCTGTGTCGCCGAACTCATCTTTCGCGCCCTGTATTAGTCGTTTGCGAAGCAATACACAGCACTCCAAGAGCGGAGATACAAGCGATCACCGATCACCACTGGCGAGGCATCAACAGTGTCGTTGATGCGATTCACTCCCACAAGATCCAAGGAGTCACCCGCCCGTAACACCGCGGTGTTACCCTCACGGTCGACGATGTAAACATGCCCGTTGACGCCCACCGGTGATGCGTAGACGTTGGATAGTCCCTGCAAGGGCTCTGCTTCAACTAGAGGATGCCCCGTCTTAGGATCAAGGATAGATAGCCGACTCCCTAGCCCCTTAGTCATATAGAGCCGTCCTTGATAAAGCAAAGGTGACGCCACATAAGGCGTGTGACGATTGAACGTCCACGCCATCCTATCCGTGTCTGTCACATCACCTTTCGCCCCTCGGAAAATGGCGTAAATGATTGATTTTCGATAGCCGCTCATACAATAGATTCGTTGGTCATCAAAAATTGGCGTCGGGATGGCATTCACGCTGAGCACACCGCATTCCCAGATCGATTCTCCGGTTTGCAATCGATAACCCCGCGAACGATTGGTGCCATTGACGATCACTTGAATCTCTCCATCTTGAGGTACGAATACCGGAGTGGACCAATTCGAAGGCTCATCTCGTGGTATCCGCCACCGAATCTTCCCCGACGCCACATCCAAATCAAAGAGCCACGATTGGTCCTCCTGATCCCAAGGCACGACCAAATGATCCTCGTGCAGTCCCGGAGTGGACGCCTCGCCCCATCCCCGGCGAGTTCGCATTCGGCCAAGCTGCCGGCCCCACAGCCGATTTCCCTCCAGATCAAAGGCATAAACACCACGGGAACCCAACGAAACATAGAGCCGCTTTCCGTCTGTCACCGGCGAGCCACCGGCATAGGTATTGGTGCGATGATGTCCTTCGTGAGGGGATTCTTCCACGATCACCTTCTGCCAGAGTACATCACCCGAGTGGCGGTTTAGGGCGATCAAAAGAAACCGATACAACTGATTTGGCGGCTCCGTCCGAGCATCCGGGTGCTTAACCGGAGGGTGTTCCGGCCGTCGCCCGGTAGCGACGGCTGAAACCACGAAGAGGTGATCGTCCACTACGATCGGGGTCGACGCCCCCTTTCCAGGGATCTGCGTGATCCAACGGACATTCTCGGTTGCACTCCAAGTCAACGGCGGATTCCCGCTTGCAACGACACCATTAGCTTGGGGACCTCGCCAGTGTGGCCACCAAGCGGCATCGGCCGCCACCGAATCAGAGACAGCACACAGAAGATGAAAGGCAATCGCGCAGCCGCATAGGATCGATGGACATCGGAACATTACTGCCCCATGCAAGCCCAAGTAGCCCTTATTTTCAAATCTAAAAAGCTGAGGGGCGCCATCCGCTGCAGCTAAAGAAAAAAGAGACATAGGATATATTCATTTGGCTGACAAAAACGATGGGCACGATTTCCGGACCACGCCGCAGGATGGCGGCTCGAGGGACCCTCGCCCCACCTTTTTTCGCGTCGAAATAGAGCGAGTTCAAGAAATCAATCTCTCCATCACATAGTCATCCATGACAAACCCGTGACCAATGTCCGTAACACAAGAGCCCGAGATGGCAAAACCTTGACGCTTGTAAAACTGAATCGCGGTCCGGTTGTGCTTGTTCACCGTCAGAAAAAGTATTGTTCCGTTTGCCTTGCGAGCAACCGCCACCATGTGCCCTAGTAACTGACGGCCCAGCCCCTTTCCCTGCCACTGCGAATCCACATAAATCTGTTCGATCTTCAAACGTCCACCACCCAACAACAGCGACTGTGAACCGTATCCCACCAAATTCTTATCAACCCATAGAAACCAATATGGATTCTCCTCGTCCGCAAACGCCTTGGCAAGCGTCTCTCGCTGAAATCGAAGTTTCAGCATGTATTCGATCTGTTCACGAGATAGGATTTCACGGTAGCAATCGCGCCATATCCGGCACCCCAGAGCAGTGAAGGCCTCAAGCTCGCGCCTTGTCGCCCGACGAATTGAAATAGAATTCGGACCGTTCATGGAGTTGACGAAACCGACCGTTCGATTCACATTGCCAGTAAGAGAGCATTCTATTTTCGACAATGATTACTTCATGCAGAATTGCCATTATCGCCCTAGTCCTACAAGCCGCAACCGGTTGTCTCAACGCCAAGGAGGAATCTGTGAGTGAACTCCCTTCCGAACATACGGACAAGTCGCTCAGCCTAGCAACGTTTGGAACCGGTTGCTTTTGGTGCACCGAGGCCTTGATGGAAACGCTCGACGGTGTCAAATCGGTCATTTCAGGCTATTCGGGCGGACACAAAGAGAATCCCACCTACAAGGAAGTGTGTGCCGAGACGACTGGACACGCGGAGGTTGTTCAAATCGCCTTCGCCCCGAAAGTGATCACCTACGAAGAATTGCTCGGTTACTTTTGGCAAGCTCACAATCCCACGACGCCCAATCGTCAAGGCAACGACGTTGGCACCCAGTACCGATCCGTGATTCTCTATCACGACGACCAGCAAAAGGAGGCGGCAGAAAAATCCAAGGCCGCGGCGGCCAGTTCCTTTGAAGACCCAATTGTCACCGAGATTGTCAAATTCGAAAAATTCTACCCGGCTGAAGACTACCACCAGAATTTCTTCCGGAACAATCCAACCCAGTCTTACTGCTACTTCGTGATTCGGCCAAAGCTACAAAAATTCCTCCAGAAAAAATGAGATCTCGGCGTACTCTAGCCTGAAATTCAACCCTTTTGGCGATACCAAAGCCAGCCAACTTGCATACGCAAGTATTTTGCTCAAGCAGCCCGACTTGAGCGGCACTAGAGATGAAAAGGGCGCAGTGCAATTCTTGGAAAGCGATGATTTGGAATAGGGAGGGAAAAGGGGATACCGACAGCCGTTGCGTCCACAGGCATCGAGCCCAAAAATGCCCGAAGCTCCCCCGGAGAGCTTCAGGATTGCCCCGGGCTTTTGAAGTGCCATGGCACGAGCCCGAGGGGCTGTCTTGGCGGCCGGTCAAGCAAGGCAATTGCCTGCTCATGCACGGGCGCCGCCGTGTTCTCTCTGAATCCGCTCCCGGTGGGCTTTCCCGGCTTGACTATCCCTTTCCCGACAGGGTTCTGCTCAAGCAGCCTTTCCACTTTCCCGCGCCGCTGACGATCTCTGCACGCCCCCCTCCCCCACAGAATACGCGCTCGAAGCTTCCCGGCGTCGCCCCGGCGGATGGCTCTCCGAGCCCTTCCCGGGGGAGCGACTGCTGAGACCTTGTGGCGGCCGCGCAATGTTCCCGAAATCAATCGCATGGACCCCACGTATCCCATCGATTGCCCAAAGCGCGCCACGATACCTTCCTCTTTTTGAATGGCACTGAATAAGGTCCCATCAAGCAAGCGGAACTGACTTAAAGTCACAAGCCACCAAAACTATGTTGACACCTGTGGTCCGAAAAACAGCTTCGGCACGTCGCATGTGAATCGCAGAGATGACAAGCATAGCACGTTGCCAACCCCGCGACTCCATGAAAACTTTGACAGTTCTGGCTTCTTCATAAGTGTTCTGCTGAAGTCCGGTATCCTCTATCTTGCCCCAGAGCTTAAGTCGCTAGAGCCAAGGTTGAATAGCTGAATACTCGTTTGGATTACCGGGAGTTGAGAGGTCCTCCTCCAAACAGTATCACATCATTCTTGCCCGTCATGACCAGCTCCACGCCGGCGAGAATCCGATCCAGATTATTATCAAAATCAAATTCATGTAACTTGCCCTCGCCTCCTTCCATGATGCCGACTAACACCATCACCGCATCACGAGGCGGGTAAGTCTAGCGGAGCGCACTAGCAGCAAGGCCTCTCCATTGAACGACTCGACGCAGGCGTCAAACCACTGCCCAATAGCATTGTCAACATTCCAGCACCGGCAAATGCCCTAGCGATGCTCGGTATCGTTTCCGAGCAGCCAATACAGCCCGGGTATGATGAGCACCAACCACATGATAGCCAGCGGATCGATCAGCCTCTCCACAACCCATTTAAAAACTCAAAATATGCCGGGACTGAAGATCAAAAACAGTTTAACAGGTGACTCTCATTCGAACCCGTTCTTACGGCTATTCCACACGAACCAATTGCTCAATGTCCTTGAATTCTACGTCCATTTCTTGACTCCCGTGCAATTGTAGTGCGAAGTGGCCGACAATGCGACCGGGGTCATTGATTAGTTCGGCAGATTTCCGGCCATTCATCCGCACCACCGTCCGTCGCCCCCAAGCGGAGACTGTAAGATCGTTCCACTCTCCCGGTTTATACCATCGCGTCTTTTCGCCCGCCGGATGCTGCACCACCCAAGCTCGGCCTCCGGTCTCATACAATCCTCCGGTTTCGAAGGTCGTGTCGAGTTCGACTTGAAATCCATTGACACCTACGACTTGGTCCACCGGTTCCGATCGAAAATAAAACCCGCTATCACCCTCGTTCACCTTGAACTTCAATCGCACCGTAAAGTCACTGAAGGTTGCCTCACTCATGAGCAATCCGTGCCGCCGTTCGGCCTTGCTACTGATCCCCTTGATCACCCCATCGCTGACACGCCATTCGCCCCCTAGTTTTGGCTGCCACCCTTTCAAAGTCTTGCCGTCAAAGAGCGGCTTCCACTCATGCCGGCCCAGGTCCTGAATGCGCAGTTTGCGCCAAGCGATTTCCATTGGCTCCTCCCGGCTAGTCCCATGGACCTGCAACCCAATAAAGCCGGTTAAACTCATCGAGTCGCGCAGATCCGCCGCCGGCACCCCGTTGACCCAAGTCCGGATGTGATCGCCAATGGCCTCAATCCGATAACGGTTCCACTCATTTGGTCGAAACGCCTGCCGGGCCGGTTCGTTTTCCTTGAGGTCATTGATCCAACCACGGCGAGATTCATCGTAGATACCGCCCGACCAAGCCCGCTTCGAAGGATCGATCTCCACCTGATATCCGTGCACGATCCCATTCCGATACGACGGAATGCTAGCACTCCGAATCTGAATCCCAGCATTCATCTTCGGATCCACCTTCAGCTCAACTTCGAAGATGAAATCGGCGTAGTCCCGATTGGTACAGAGGAAGGAATTCCGAGAGCGGGGAACCGTGATGCCTATGATGGCGCCATCTCGAATCTCATACTTCGCTTTACCATCCCGTTGAGTCCATCCATCAAAGTTTTTACCATTGAAAAGCGACGTCCAAGCAGCGGCTGAAGCTCGGTGCTCCACCAACGGAGATGCCAAGGAGAGCCAAAACATCACCCAACAATTGATTTTCGAAAAATGAATTACGGTTCTCATGATCGCAAGCAGTGAAGCAGGATTTATCAAAGAACGCAAAGCATCCTGTAACCGGCATGGCTGGCGATAGAAAGATGCCAATTCAGACAGGATCAACATGATGAAAACAATCCTGTTCATCCTGTCCAAGCATTCTGGTCCGCTTGAACAACTGCCTGCCCCCCTTTATTCTGCCCTTCGCTGATCGTCAATAAATGCCTGATCCAACCACAGCAAAAGCGCCTAGCCTAGCCAATCCGCCAAAGAAACCACTGGTTATTTATGACGGTGACTGTGGATTCTGCCGCTACTGTATTCTCCGTTGGGAACAACTCACACATGACCGGGTAGATTATCGACCGCTACAAGACAGCACGACGACCGAGAGGTTTCCTGAGGTTGAAGCGAGCTCTTTGGAAGCCTCGGTGCACTTTCTGGATACGGATGGACAGGTCTACCAAGGGGCTGAAGCCGTCTTCCGCACTTATGCCGCCGGAGGAATTCAACTGCCGCTGACATGCTGCCGCAAAATACCAGGCTTCAGGTCGATCACGGAGTTGGGCTATACCCTCGTCGCCCGCAATCGGATGGGTGTTTCTTGGCTCACCCGATTATTAGCGGGCCCCCTCAACGAGATCCCTGAGTTTCAGGTCACGGCAATGTTCTTCCTCAGGTCCTTGGCCTTGATCTTTCTCGTGGCCTTCGGTTCGCTTCTCGTTCAAGTTGAAGGCTTGTACGGTGAATCAGGGATTCTGCCAATTCACGATTATTTAACGCGAGTCACCGCTGTCCTCGATTCGCAAAACATCACCTGGGACAGATTTCGCTTGGTGCCAACATTGTTTTGGTGTGGCGCAAGCACCACTGCTCTTAAGGTTACCGCAATTGCCGGAATGGGCTGTAGCCTGGCACTCCTGCTGGGGCTTTACCCTGGTCCAATGGTTTTCCTGCTTTGGACGCTGTATCTCTCATTCGTCAGCGTCGGACAATCGTTTCTCTCCTTTCAATGGGACACGCTCCTCCTGGAAACCGCGTTCCTATCAATGTTCCTTTTCCCTTGGTCGATCTGCCCGAAGCCGCTCCGCTCTCCGTCATTGTTGGGCCTGTGGTTGCTTCGATTTCTCTTATTTAAGCTCATGTTCGCGTCTGGTTCGGTAAAACTGCTCAGCCAAGATACTCTTTGGCACAACCTCACAGCTCTTAGCGTTCACTATCAGACTCAGCCGCTGCCAACCATGCTCGGTTGGTACGCACACCAACTCCCCCTCTTCTTTCATCAAGCCTCCTGTGTGGTGATGTTTGCCATCGAACTCCTTCTGCCTTTTCTTATGCTGGGCCCCCGACGCCTTCGTCTCTGGGCCTTCTTCCCAAATGTAGCCCTGCAAGTCGTGATTCTCATCACCGGAAACTACGGCTTCTTCAACTGGTTGACCCTGGCCCTTTGCCTCACCTTGTTGGATGACACGACTCTCAAAAGCATCCTTGGTAAAGTGCGGTGGACAATAATCTCGACTCCATCCAACCGACCCTCAAAACGAGAATATTTCTACCCCGGCACTGTCCGACTAGTGTTCGCAGTGACCATCCTCCTCTCGAGCTTTCAGTTAGTGCGGACCTTTCGAATCAACCCGTCCTGGTTGCGCCCCATCGAACAAATGCAGACGTGGCTCATCCCATTTCGATCCAACAATATTTACGGCCTATTCGCCGTCATGACACCTCATCGACCCGAGATCACCATCCAAGGCAGCCGTGATGGAGAAACCTGGCAGGACTACGTGTTCAAACACAAACCCGGCCCCACGAATCGAATGCCCAGCATCATCGCTCCCCACCAGCCACGACTCGACTGGCAAATGTGGTTCGCCGCCTTGGGTAGCTGCGACCGAAATCCTTGGTTCGTTAACTTGTGCATCCGACTTCTCGAGAACAATTCCAGCGTCACAAGATTGCTACAATACAACCCCTTCGCCGACACACCGCCCAAATACATTCGCGCAGTGCTTCATACGTACGAATTCACCGACCTAGCCACAAAGACGAGCCTAGGCACCTGGTGGCAACGAAAAGACGAAACCCTCTACATGCCCCCAATCTTCCTCAGCGAATCAGACGAACCCTCGGCCACAGGGAGAAGTCAATAGTAATCTCATGGTTACCTGTTTAATTCCCCATGTGCGGAAAATTGCTCTTCCATCAAAGTCAACGCCGCAGGGTTTTCCACAGCTTAAATGGAGAGGGTTCACGCATCCAGCTTTGTTGGGACTTTGGATACTTTTGGTTGCCATGATCGAAGAATGAGATACTAAGAAACCACTGAACATGCACAGAGCACAACGGCGAGACTTGCAGGGCGGGTTGCGCAGCATTTGGCGAAGGGCTTGCCATTGACGAGGCGGGCAACGAAGGAATTGCGCGACGCGGGGCTCGCAAGCACCCGGGCACTGCCCTGCCAGGCTTTTAAGGCGCCGCCAGCGTGCCGGCAATTTTGCGCCTAAGCCCTGAACGCCGGATACCGGTTCAGAGAGGGTTTCCTAAGCTGTCGCTTCCGGACGCTAGCCCGCTTTGCTGATTCGTAGAGACAAACACAATAAACACACGATCTTCAGTGAAAACAATGGTCTTCAAGACGGCTCCTCCTTCTTGTGAAACTCGGCTTGCTTTTTGCATCCTCAGTTACCGATCAGGCCCGACATCAGCGGCCCGACCGCCAGCCAATCTGTCTAGTCTGCGTTGATTGGACTGCCGATAAAGACGACCATCCGACTGTCGAACACCATTTCGAACTGTCCGGCAGAGTGAGAAATTATGTGCAAGTTCGATGAGGGCTCGTGGCTTGGAGAAATGAAAGCATTTCCCAACAATGCGATCGGCGAAATCAGCTTTATCGTGCTTGGTGAATGACGGTTGGCACTTCTGGAGACAACACGTTTAGACTTCCGCTACCGTGGCGTCCTTTTGTCCTTCAAGGACTGAACGTGACCATCAAGCATCAACCGATTTCGTCCTCCGGGATGCACGGCTCGTCCGCGAATCTTATCCGGTATCGAATCAATCGTGTTCGGAAAGTACGCATCCACAATTAACTCAACATCTGAGGTGCCAGCGGGGACGCCGATGAACCGGTTATTCGCCTTCTGCAGACTTTGCACGAGTTGATCCTCCGACTTTCCCCAAAAATTATCCAGAGGAATCTCTTTATCCGCCCGATCGAATCGCCACATCCAATAATTGGACTTCGGAGCATTGGTGGAAATACCCATGTGCTGCATGGCCTGCACGGCCTTCCCGATGGGTGAATGCGCCACACTAGGGCACTGCCAAAGCCCCGGTGCCGTGGTGTAATTCGAGAACACCATTCCGGCCCATCCGGAGCGAGGATCTGAGTTCGGCCAACTATTCCACGGCCGATAGCCACCGGGTAGCGCGAGTTTCAAATCCCGACGATCCGGAAATTTCCCTCCGTGATTATCCCGGTACATGGCCATCGCCAATCCCAGCTGCCGAAAATTCGATACACAACGAATTCGTTGTGCCTGTCCTTTGGCCTTGCTCAACACGGGCACCAACATTCCTGCCAGGATGGCAATAATCGCGATCACCACCAGCAACTCAATCAATGTAAAGGCCCGCCGAGATCTCCAACTCTTAAAAACACTCAACATCTAACTTTTCTCAGTTTCCGCAACGAGACCAACACTCTCGAACGGCAGCGCCGTTGCTTCACGCAGAACCCGACGTTAGCAATCCCGCTCAAACATGGAAACGATTTCCTTCCCGAGTAGCGTTAGCAAAAATTTTCACGCAGAGACGCGGAGCGGGGACAAAGGATCTGAGATCGTAGAATCTTCATTAGCGAAGGCAGTCATTAAGCCATGCGGTGCATCGTAATTTCAACTATTCGAAGCATTCCGCAATTTAGGCCTTTCGCTACCAAACTCTGCGTCCCCTCGGGAGAATGCGTTGTCTACCCTAGTGTCTTTGTGTGAGAATCAAGGGGATACAAACCGACATTTTACTTGCAGGCTCCCAAAGCCAGCCGATACTCAAACCAGACCACTGAAACGAAACCCAAGATGTTGCATACCATGCGTAGAACAAGCAGAACTTACTATTCCCGTAGGGACTTCATCGGCACGGCGTCAGCCTTTGCCTTTACATTCCTCCCTAGTCGAGTTTGGGGCGCCAATGAGCGGCTGAACATGGCCTCCATCGGCGTCGGTGGGAAAGGCGGCAGTGATTCACGTCAGGCGGGCGAACTCGGCGATATGGTCGCACTCTGCGATGCCGATGACAAGACCCTCCGTCAACGGGCTGAAAGCAGCCCCCGAGCGGCGCTTTACAACGATTTCCGAATCATGCTGGAGAAGATGGACAAATCCATTGATGCAGTCACGATCAGCACGCCGGACCACACCCACGCACCAGCAGCAATGATGGCGATGCGCCTCGGCAAACATGTCTACTGCCAAAAACCCCTGACGCATACTGTCTATGAAGCACGGCTGATGCGCGAAACTGCGCAAGGTTGCAAGGTTGCCACTCAAATGGGCAATCAAGGCACAGCAGACAACGGGTTCCGCGAGGCCGTGGAGGTCATTCGATCGGGCGCGATCGGCCCCGTGAGGCAAGTCCATGTTTGGACTAACCGGCCGGTTTGGCCTCAGGCACCGGGGATCATTGCTCGTCCAACGGAAACCCCACCCGTTCCCGCTCACGTGCATTGGGATCTCTTTCTCGGCCCTGCCCCCAAGCGGCCCTATCATAACGCTTATCACCCCTTCAAGTGGCGGGGCTGGTGGGACTTCGGTACCGGCGCCTTAGGCGACATGGCTTGCCACACGGCCAATATGGCGTTTATGGCACTCAAACTCGGCTATCCTAGCTCGGTCTATGCCGAAAACGGCCCGTTGAACCCTGAAACCTACCCAGCATGGGCAACAGTAAAATTCCAATTCCCGGCTCGTGGCTATCTGCCGCCGGTAAATTTTTGTTGGTATGAAGGCAAGTTGCCCAACGGAAAGAAGCGTCTCCCGCCGAAGGATCTCTTCCACGGCCACACTCCGTCAGGGAGCGGTTCGTTGCTCGTCGGGGACAAAGGTATTCTTTATTCGCCGAATGACTACGGGTCAAAATACATTCTGCTTCCCGAAGACAGTTTCAAGGGATACGAGAAACCCGAGCCCAGCCTCCTTCGCAATGGCCGCGGGGACAAGGGGATGAAGGAAGAGTGGGTTGAAGCCATCAAGGGTGGACGCCCGGCCATGTCGAACTTTAACTATGCGGGGCTGCTCACCGAAACAATTCTGTTGGGCAACATCGCCATGCGTTCCGACAAAAAGCTCCTCTGGGATGGCCCAAATCTGCGCTTTACCAACTCCGATGCAGCCAACCAGTACATTCACAAAACCTATCGCGACGGTTGGGAACTCTAGGGCTGCACGGACGACTTCTCAGAGCGGACAAATCCAGAGGGGTTTGCCCGCTGTTTTGGTTTACAGACAACTGAACCGCTGCGAGAGAGTCACGTTGAGCGCACGCGCGCAATGCTCAACCCTGAGAAGGTCACCTGAACTGCGGCAGACTGTTGTCCGCCTTGCTCCAACGCGAACCACTGCGCCCCAAGGGAAAAAGACTGACTGATGCCCCTTCTAGTCTTTCGTCTCGCCTCGGTTGTATGCGTCCCAAAACGGTAGTTTTCTTTTGGCGATAACTCGTTTTTGTGGCTCAATCTCCTCCATGAAATTTGGGATTTGTAACGAGATATTCAAAGATTGGGAGATTGAAAGGGCAATCCGATTTGCCAAAGACACAGGATATGACGCAATTGAGATCGCACCGTTCACCTTGGCCAATTATGTGACCGACATCCCCACTGCAACACGCCATAAGATTCGCCAAACGGCCCAAGACGTGAGCATCGAGATTTCCGCCGTCCATTGGGTCCTCGTTCAGGCTGAGGGGATGTACATGACCCACACGGATGCCACCATTCGGGAAAAGACCGCTCAGTATTTCTGTGATCTGGTCGACTTCTGCGGCGATCTGGGTGGCAAAGCAATCGTCGTTGGATCACCGAAGCAACGCAACCTCCTCCCCGGAATCACATTTGATCAAGCCTGGGCATGGGCCAAGCAGGTTTTTCACCCTTCCATCGCTCGTGCCGCCGAGCGAGACGTGATTATCTGTTTCGAACCCCTTGCTCCTGCTGAGACGGACTTCATTAACACGGCGGAAGAAGCCATCCGGTTTACCAAAGAGTTCGACTCCCCAAACTTCAAAATTATTCTCGACGTCAAAGCGATGTGCTCCATGAGTAAACCCATTCCTGAGATTATTAAGGAGTCTGCCGGAGAATTCGCCTACTTCCATGCGAACGACGAAAACCTCAAGGGACCAGGTTTCGGCGAGGTTGATTTTCAACCCATTGCGCAGGCGCTAAAGGAAGTCGGGTATGAAGGCTATGTGTCGGTTGAGGTGTTCAACTTTAACGAGGGCCCGGAAGTCATCGCGAAGAAGAGCCTCGAGTATCTCAGGAAGAGCTTCGCCTAGGCCCGCAGATCGGCGACCGTGTAAGCTTTGGCCCTAGGACCAAAGCTTAGTGTAAAGCACGTAACCGATTACTACGGGACAAACAAACTTCACGAAGAACGACCACACCACAGACAGACTGAATCCACCGCCCTTAGCAAAGCCGGGCGATCCCACAGCGATTTCCTGCACGGCGTTCTTGGTTTTCCAAATCCATCCCACATAGATACTACACAATAGTGAGATCACCACCACCAGGATTTGCCCGAAGACAAAATCAATGATATCCATAAACCCAGTCTTCCCAAATAATTCCAATTCCGTCAGGAAACCAACGCTGCCATGAGAAAGCGCGCATGGGATACCCACCAAAAAGGCGAATACTCCTACAATCCATGAAGCAGCCTTCCGGCTCGCCTTCTTTTCATCAAGAATATAGGATATTGGAACCTCCAACATTGAAATCGACGATGTTAAGGCCGCCAGCGACAGCAGGAAAAAGAAAATCGTGGCAACCAGTCCACCAACAGCAGGCATTTGGGCGAATACGGCAGGAAGCGTTTCAAAAACCAACTTAGACCCAGAGTCGGGTTCCATCCCAAAAGCAAACACAGCAGGAAAAATCATGAATCCGCCAAGAATGGCGACCAACGAATCAGTAAATGCCACCCAGACACCACCCGTTACCATATTCTGCCCCTTGGGCATGTAGGAACCGTACGTGATCATTAACCCCCAACCAACACTCAAAGAGAAAAACGCCTGTCCTAAAGCAGCCAAAACCATATCCCCTGCCTTATCCCCTGAGATTATACTGAAATCCGGTTTGAGGTAGTAGACCACACCTTCCATCGCGCCGGACAAAGTGATACTGCGGGCGATGATCACTATCACAAGGACTAAGAGAAGCGGCATCAATATCTTAGACCACCGCTCTATCCCTTTCTGGACCCCAGCCTGCACAATCAAAATGGTGAAAACCAAAAAAACCCCGAGCAGCAGAATCATGTAGAGAGGATTTCTGACAAAATCCTCGAAGACGAGAGACTTCCCCATGGCAGAGGAAACTGCGTAGCCCAAAGTCCATCCAGCGACGACACTGTAGTAACTCAGCACCACAAAACACAGTATGACACACAGAAAGCCGGTAAGGACAAACGGAGTACCAGGCATAGTCGCGCGAAATGCCCCAACTGGATTCTTTCCGCTAGCCCTACCCAATGCCAATTCATTAATCAGAAGCGGCAGGCCGATCAAAATCACGCACATCAGGTAAACGAATACAAACGCCGCGCCGCCGTTCTCTCCCGTCATGTAGGGAAATCGCCAAATATTTCCTAACCCGACGGCAGAACCTGAGGCAGCCAAAATAAATCCCAGTCGAGACCCCCAGTAACCGCGTTCTTCAGTCGATTGCATGCTCATAAGTGCGGCAAATTTCAGGGTTTTCGGCTAACAAGTCAAAAGAAAAACCAGGTAGACAGCCGAATGGATTCACGGACAGGAAGCGGGAAATAAGTTTTCTTACTTCTGACTTTTCACATAGGTATTGATCATTCGGTAGTAGTTGAACGAAGTTTGGAACTGAACGCTCGTCCGCCACGCCCATCATCCTTCCCACCGCCGTTGCATACCAGCAGCCAGTCGGGGGCGCTCAGCGGCCAAATCGTTCATCTCGATTCGATCAGTCGCCAAGTTGTAGAGCTCCCAGGAACCCTCACGACTCCAAACTAATTTCCAGTCGCCTTCCCGTAAGGCACGATTCCCTTCGTGTTCCCAGAAGACTGAGATCTGGTGGATGGGGGAATCGCCTTTCGTCAATAACGGCACCAACGACTCACCGGAATGCGGTGTGATTTCCGATCCTTCAAGGTGAGTCGGATATTCGCCTCTGGACAGCTCCAAACAGGTCGGCATGAAATCGGGCAGATAGCCCATCAACTCCACCCACGATCCTCCACGCTCCGCAGCGATCCCTTTGGGCCAATGAACAATGAGAGGGGTGGCCATCCCACCTTCGTGAACAAAATGCTTGTACAACCGAAACGGTGTGTTGGAGGCATTGGCCCACGCTCGTCCGCACCGAGGGCCAGTCGCACCTTTCGTGCTGAGCGGATTCCGAATGCTTTCCTCATTGCCAGAGCCGAGAATGCCGCCCTCCGCACATGCGCCGTTGTCCGTCAGAAAGAAGAACACGGTATTCTCAAACTGCCCCAGTTCCTTGAGCTTGGCCACGAGTTTCCCGATGTTTTGATCGACCGCATCTACACACCCCGCATAGGCTGCCATCCTCAAATCCAAGATCCGCTGCTGCTCAGCACTCAACGACGCCCACTCCGGTCCTTCGTGCGGCGCCGGTGTCCAAGAGGGATCAATCAATCCCATGGCGTGCTGTCGCGCCAAACGGCGCCGCGAGATTTCTTCCCAACCGACCGAATACTTCCCCTCGTATTTCTCCAGATCCTTGGTTTTCGCCTGCAGCGGCCAGTGCGGCGCGCTGTAGGCCAAAGAGAGAAAGAACGGTTTTGCTTCGGTTGCCAACGCCTCCTCCACAAATTAACAGGCATAATCGGTAAAGGCATCCGTCACATAAAATCCTTCTGGCGGTTTGATGGGATCATTCATGTAGGTGAGTCCGCGCCGTCCTGTTGGCTTCACGTAGTCGCTGGCACCGGAGATAATGCCGAAATAACGATCGAATCCGCACTGCAAGAGCCAACCTCCCTTGCGGTGATAGGACAAATGCCACTTCCCACTCATGAGCGTATGATAACCCGCACGTTTTAGCACCTGAGCCAGGGTCACGCACTTCTCATTGAGATAGCCTTGATAGGGGTCGTTCTCCAGAGGACTGGGGTGCTCCGGCGTCTCGGTCATATGGCCAATGCCCGCCTGATGGGGGTGCAGGCCGGTCATCAGACTCGCCCGCGTCGGACAACACCGTCCGTTGTTGTAAAACTGCTTAAAGCGAAGCCCTTCCGCAGCAAGCTGATCCAGATTCGGCGTCTCGATCTCACCCCCCTAACAACCGATGTCGGAGAAGCCCATATCGCCAACCATAACGATGACGATGTTGGGACGAGTAGGAGCGGCATAACTATATTGGATGGCAGAGTATCCCATCCACAAGGCTGCACTTAGAAAAAGGTATCGAAGCTGTTTCATAGCAAACTTTCTAGGCGATGGAGGTTCATCTGACAAAGGAGCGCGGACGCTCCTGTCCGCGCTCCTTTGTCCACCATCAGATCAGAGCGGTCTGGCCAGGACGCGCCACCGGGCGAACGGGCAGCTCCATGTCCCACTCGAGATTATCTGGCACGAGTTTCTCTTGCGAATTCATGGCGTCTTCCCAAGTGACTTCCTTGCCAGTGTATGCTGCCATGCGGCCCATAAGACCCATCATGCAGCTAGTCACCATGCGATCGCCATCATTGATCGGTTCGCCCTTCCGAATGGAGGCAAACAGCTCGTCGTGCTCGACCTGGTACATGTCCTTTTTTGGCCCCTGATATTTCCAGTTCTTGTCGCCCTGAATCCGAACATCACTCCAGCCGTTGATTAAGCCTGTCCCTTTGGAGCCGTAGATATAATCACTGTTTTCGTTGTAGCAGCCAGCGATCTGTCGACTACCAAGATGGGTTCGAAGCCCGCTCTTGTACTCATAGACCACCGAGAAATGATCGTAGATATTGCCCCCATGCGCCGGTATCTGGCGCCCTCCGTTGGCTACTGCCTTCACCGGCATTTCCTCCTTCATCGCCCAGGCAATCTTGTCCACGCTGTGGATCGCCTGCTCACAAATGCTGTCACCGCTCAGCCAGACGAAGTTCTGCCAATACTTGAGCTGCCAAGCCAGGTCGGTCATATCAGGCAGGCGCTCAGTTTCGGGAGCGATGGGGTTCACCAGTCCTGTGTAATAGGTTGCGTAGATTGAACGAATATCGCCGATCTCCCCATCATGAATGCGCTGATACAGAGCACGCCGCGGATAATCATACCGCCAACAGAACCCTGCCACGATGGCAAGCTTCTTTCGCTTCGCCTTGGCAACGGACGCCATCACCGAACGGAGCCCCGGGGAATCAGTGGCCATGGGCTTTTCACAGAACACATGCTTACCAGCATCGATGGCCGCCTTGATGTGCTGCGGTCGAAATGAAGGCGGCGTGGTGAGGATCACGACATCCACCCCGCTATTGATCACCTTTTCGTAGGCATTCAGGCCGATAAACTGCATGGTAGGATCCACGTCGGCCTTCTCACCGACAGCTCGCTTCAGGGCGTCCAAGCTGCCCAGGAGTCGATGAGGAAAGACATCGCCCATCGCTGTCAATCGCACATTCGAATCGGCACGCAAGGCTTGGTTAGCGGCTCCGGAACCTCGCCCCCCGCAGCCGATCAACCCGACGCGGACCGTTTCGGAATCCTGTCCGGACAACGACTGCCGCAGCCCAACAACAGAAGGGGCCAGCACGCCGCCGACCACTGCAGTGGATGAAGATTTGATAAATTTCCGCCGGCTGGTGGCGGATTCTTTCTGGAATGGATTGTTATCGTTCATAAAAGACTACCGACGTAATTCATCACAAATTCTAGATCGACTCAACCAAAACGAAACCTGCCAAAAAAGACAATTCAACCGTTGCAGGAGATCTCGATTTGACTGCCGTTGCCGGACGCCTATGACCCCTTGCCCATGGGAGCCCAATGGAAACAGAAATGGCGGGAAATCAACGCCCACAAAGTGAAAGGGCAGCTCGTCAATAAACTGGTCAAGAAAATCCAAGCCGCCACCAAACTCGGCGGTCCTGATTCGGATCTCAACGCGCGGCTTGCTGCCGCCATGGAGGTGGCTCGCAAGAACTCCCGCCCCAAGGACACCATCAAGCGTGCCGTCAAAAAGGGCGACAGTCTGACGGGGGAAAATCTCGCTCGCTGAAGCAGGGTTCGACGGCTCCCAAGGAGAGTATCCCTTGGGGTGACTGGAAGGCGAATGGCGAAAAGACAGGCAAGCTGTTCCGGCGGCAACGCCCTTAGGCGCCGGGCACGTCCAAAAGCCGACGGGATGAGCCGCCGGCGCGGGAAAATAGAGAGGCTGCTTGAGCAGGGCCCGGCCGGGAGACGGATCGCCAAACCGAGAAAGCTCCCGGAGACGGATTCGGGGAGAACACGGCGACGCCTTGGGAATAGGCAATTGCCTGCTTGGCCGGCCACCAAGACAAGTCCCTCTCGGGCCGGCAGCAGCCATGCCGCTTCAAAAGCCCGGGGCAATCCTGAGACCCTCCGGGGAAGCCCAAGGCATTCCTTGGCTGAACACCTGCGGGCGCAACGGCTGCCGGGGTCCTTCCGTCTCCTCTTTTCCCGCCCCGCTCCAAATCATCGCTTTCCAAAAATTGAACTGCGCTCTAACACCAATTGCGCCAAAACTCGTTCTGGCCAAACCTAGCGATACCATTGTGATTTTCATAAATTGATCGTTGACGGCCAACATTTCATCCGCTTAGGTAATCGCACCAGAGCAAACGGTAGCCATCACAGGGCGCTTTGAGAAAGAGAACTACCAAAAAGCACACATGGGAAGCACAGCTACTGTTTATCACGCTAGTATCGAGGGTGCGCAACATGGCGCGAAGTCCTTAGAAGAATTTCTCGACTACGCAAAAACCTCTGGAGCAGCCGGTGCCCAACCTTCCAACTACATGCTTCAGGGCGAAAATGGCTTCCGACCGGCCGCCGAGATCAAGCAGGCCTTTGCCGACCGGGAAATGAGCTTCGACGGCGTTTCGTGCCACTGCCCCGTTTGGGTGCACACCTCCGCCTGGACTGAAACGCCCTCTATCCGCCCCTTCCTCCCGCCGGATATGGCCAAAAAGCCGCCGGAAGAAATTGAGAAATGGGCCGAAGACTACTTGCTTAGTTTGCTGGATTTGGCCGCAGAACTCGGCATCAAGATCCTGCCGATGTTTTGGGGCGTTGCCTACGGCTGGGAGATTGCGGGCGGATATCCATGGGGTTTCTGGGCTGGGGGTGACTACGACCTCGTCAAAGAAGGAGATGAACGCTTTGTCACCAAGACCAAGGCCCTCCGTGAACGAGCCAACTCCCTCGGCATTAATCTGGCCCACGAGATTCACCCCGGCACGGCGGCGATGTGCGCTGATGATTTCAATCACCTCGTTGAAATCTGCGACAACGATCCTTGTTTGGGTGTGAACGCAGACCCTTCACACTGCTGGGAAGGTGAGGATTTCGAAACCCGATTCCTCAAAGTCAGTGATCGCGTTACCGGCTGCCACGTTAAGAATTTCACCGTTCGGAAGAACATCCCCTTGCGAAAGATGGAGCCCGACTGGCCCGGCCGTGCGATGCAGTTCACAGACCTTCCGTCAGGTGACCTCAACATGATGCGGTACGCTGAGCTCATGATTCACATCGGATACGCCTCACGCTACTGCAGGCTGATGGGCACCAAGACTGCGCCGTTGGTCGTCGAAGCAGAAAGTGCCTATCGCGACCTCGACGCCACTTCGGCAAACGGAATCCAATACGTTCGGGATAATCTTGTGTTCCCGGTTGCCGGTGGTTCCTTTGAGGACGGCATGGGAGCATAATTTTTAGAGAATGGAGTGCGGGCACTCTTGTCCGCGAATATTCCGCTAGATCTGAGTAGATGGGACACGGACAGGAGGGGCCGTGCTCCTAATGTACTTCACCCAAAAGTTCGTTTCAGCCGATGTCGATCGTAGACCCGGCGCTCGGCGGGAGACATGCTTGTGAAATCGGGATTCCCTGCCTCATTGACCGGCCAGGCAGTTGAAGCATCGCTTCGGGAAGAAGACGCGACCTCTGTCTCCGAACTCAAATCGCTGCCAGAAGGCTTGGACAAGACGCCAACCACGGTTTTCCGCCTAGGCGCCGTTCCATCGCAATTCATCACCCGGTCCGTCAGCTGGGTATCTTCTTCCAGCGATCGATTCGGCCGAATGTTCCTTTCCTGCAAGATGCCGTGATAGGCATACACGGCCTCCAAGGGATCAATACGCCCATCTGTTATTGCACGCAGCATCTCGATAAAGGCCAGTTGATGCTCGGCATTGTTGATCTTGCGCCCAAAAAGAGCGACTCGAGCCCCATACTTCTGAGCATCATGAATGAGACGAAAGGCATCGTAAGTCGTTCCCGCACTCCCGCCGAGAATTCCCACCACAACATTGGGATCGTACTGCGTCAATTCTTCCATGGCTCGAGGGCCATGATAGGCAATCTTTAGAAAAAGCGGTCGCCCGGCCTCGGTTACGCCAGCGAGACTGCGGATGATATTATCGTTGATAAACTCACCCAACTTCTCAGCCGGAATATCCGTGGGTACATTGGGATCAAAGACTTCCAAAAAATAGCGGAATCGTTTCTGCTCCGCTTCCTCACGAAACACACGAAAGGCCTCAAGACTTCGTTTGTCGTGGACCAAATCGTTGACGAAAGTCATCGAATACAACCCCAAATCCGCTCCCGGCATCTTCTCTTGATTCGGATCGCACTCCGACTGACCACATTGGATGTAATCAATCGAAGTGCTGCGAAAGGGTTGCGACGGTTCCTTGGTATAGCAACCATGCCGGATGGCCCAGATATCCGTCGCATCATTAGCCCGCGCGGCGGGGGTAATATTCGAGTGCTCAAACAAGCCCTCTTTAATGGCTAATAACTCATTCACATAGGCGGACATCAACATGATATCGATCACCCTCTGCCGGACAATCTCACGAATGATGCCCAAAAACTCGGGAAGGTTGCGGTAGTTGAACTCCTCTCGATTCCAAATCTCCGGGGAAAATCTTGCCGGTCGTTCACCCACGCCCGAAAGGTAATAGCGCGGACCGGGAGCCCTCACGCCGAAGGCCATATCAGCATCTTTGGCGTCGGCAATAATGAAGGCCCTGGAATCCGGGTTCAACCTGATGTCAACCAGTTTTCGATCCAGCGATTTCATGAAACCGTCCCCTCGGCTATCATCCCTACCGCTGCACCTTGGCCAAAGTCTCCTTCAAGACCCGTCCGGAATTTTGCAAAGCACTCTGCTCCTTCGGCCAGAGCTTGAACTCGACATGCTGGTGTACGCCAGAACTTCCCACAACCGATGGCACACTCAGACAAATATCGCGGACCCCATAGGCGCCCTGCACCAGGGAAGACACGGGTAGCAACCGCCGTTGATCGAGCGCCATAGCATGAATCACATCGCGAATAGCTACAGCGACCGCCCATCCAGCCCCCCCCTTTTGCTTGATAACTTCCGCACCACTACCGCGCGTCCGTTGAAAGATAGCGTTCTGGAAACCGGGAGTGCAGCCATTGAGACTAGTCAACGGGAGCCCCTCAATAGTCGCCGCAGACCACACCGGCAGCATTGAGTCCCCATGTTCTCCCAAGATCAGCGCCCGCACCTGAGTGGGCGCCAAGTCTAATGCCTCAGCAATGAGCGAACAAAACCGAGCCGTGTCCAACATCGTCCCCAGTCCAATGATTTGCTGCCAAGGCAGATCCAGCCGTTCGACCGCCAGATGGGTAAGGATGTCCACCGGATTGGACACTACGAGCACTTTTGCATTCTTCGAGTAGCCAGCGGTCTGAATACTGCCCAGAATCTGCAGAAACAACGCCACATTCCGGCTGATCAAGTCCAGACGAGATTCATCCGGTTTGCGCCGCAAGCCGGCGGTAATCAGGAAAATATCAGTGTCGGCAGCTCGCTGATGGTCACCGGCGTAGATTCGTTGATCCGTCGTAAACGCGCTGCCATGCAACAAGTCCAAAGACTCACCCTCGGCCATTTCGTGATTGGCATCAATGAGTTGAATCTCAGAAACAATTCCCCCGGTCTGCAACGCAAACGCCGCGCAAGACCCCACTCTACCGCCGCCGCCAACTACCGTTACCTTCATGATCGACTCGTTCTCAGAAAAAACTCTTTGAAGAGGGACTAGACATTCAGCTTCGCCATGATTTGATCAGTCACCGCTTTCACAATCGACTCCGCATCGGCATTGGGCTTAGTCGCAGTCGAAGTGGCTTTGAGCGGCGCAGCACAACTCACTCCGGGACGCCACTCGTCATTGTGGCAGAGCTCGCACTCCTTCAACCCGATTCGAGGATCGGGAATCCCCAAGTTCTGCTTGATCTTTAGAAGATCTTGTAACTGGTCCGGACTCATCGTCTTCAACGGCGCTCCCAATTGCGACGCTACCCAAACCGTCCGACAGTAGGCCTCAAGAATCTCCATTTTGAAGTAAGCGTCCTCTACTGTCAGATGACTCCAGGACACCGCACCATGATTCCCCATCAAGATCGTGTTATGTTGATCCGCCAACTCAGCCACCAGTTTCCCCATCTCCGGTGTTCCCGGCGTGCGATATGGAGCAATCGGAACTTTGCCCACAAACACTTCGATCTCCGGAATCATGCAAGTGGGCGGCTCCACGCCCGCCACCGCATAAGCCGTAGCGTGCGGCGGGTGACAATGCGCGGTCGCCTTCGCCCGTGGCTGAGCCTTCATGATCTGAAGATGCATCAATATCTCGCTTGTGCGTTTCTTCACACCGGCCTTCTGATTCCCCTCCAAATCGACCAGGCACATTTCCTCCGGCTTCATGCAGCCCTTAGAGACCAAGGTCGGGGTGCAGAGTGCCAGATCATCGGCCACGCGAATCGCAATATTCCCGCCATTACCGTCAACGTAAGCTCGCTGCCACATGCGTCGCCCAACATCACATATCTGTTCCTTGAGATCGTGTATTTCCGCAGTGTTAAAAAAGGACTCCAACTCGGCCGACGAACTCAACGCCGACACGTTCTGCGTCGCCACCTTAGCCGCGGGCTGGGTCAATTCACTGGCAGGTCCCGCCACGGATCTGTTGCCCGTGTCCTGACTTCGGAGCAAGTCCCGTGCAGATGGCGTTAGGATCGCGTCCGACGGCAGGTCTCGGCCGGAGCCGCCTTTCTCGAACAGTGCTTCGACATCGCGAGCGCTAATAATTTGTTTCATTGCTTCGGTGAATAGAAAATCTCATCAATTAAAGCCGCATTGATCGCATCAATCGGCGTCGGATCGTCAAACGATGAGGTCGCCTCGCGACCCTCGACAAATCCAATCGTATCCCCGACACCACCCCCGATGTTGTCAAACACAACCAGCGACGGTGCCGGACTTATTAAAACCGTCGAACCGTCATGTTTCTCAAATTCATTTCGCCCATAGGAACTCACCACCAACCATCGAGCCCCTTTGAGGGCGGGTACGGTCTTATTCAGGGTCACTCGACCAATCACGGTGCCGACTCTCATGTCGTCAACTCCTCCACGGATTCATCAACGATCCCTATGATCATCATTCGTACCGGACTCCTTTGATCACCGACTGCGTTTCGGGAGGCAGCGCCGTCCGAGGAAACGATGACCTGCTGATGCATACCCGCTCCACAGGGATCGATCGCAACGATAGGCGTGCCTTCCGCGTTGCCACTAGCGTTGAGCGGTTGACATATCATCAGACGCCACCCCACCAAACTCTCATGCTTCCGTGTTGCCACCAAGCTACCTTCGATGCGGGCCAGGAACATTAATAGATCCTCAAATTATCGACCATCACACACCGTCGCACCCGAGTGAAGGTCTGCGTATTAGTCACGCCCTCACCAGTGGGAGTCGCAATTGAATAGCTCAAGTAACCTTCACCACCCAACCCCAAGCCCGCCATGCAAGGACCGTTCTTGACAAACAGAGTCGTATCCAACGCGCGCGCCATCGCAGTCATGTTGTTAACGTCATGAGAATGGATGATGGACGTATGCTTATACTGATGCTCGGCAACCCTGCTGGCTTCAATTCCCGCCTCCACGCTGGGCACGCGCACGATGGGCAAGAACGGCATCATCTGCTCTTCCTTCACAAACGGGTGATCCTCATCCGTCTCCGCAAACAGCAGTTCCTTACCAACGGAAAGATTGACACCGGCAGCTTCCGCCAGCACGGAGGCGTCACGGCCGATCAAATCCTTGTTGACCACCAGCCCGGAACAACCCGCACCCTCGCCTGCTTCGAAGGAAAACGCCGCTTGGGTGAGCTGATCCAATTGAGAGCCCCACAAACGGAAGGCGCCGGCTTTTTCCAGCGCCGACATAAATTGATCCGCCACTTTATCGAGCACAAAGACTTCCTTTTCGCCGATGCACAGCAAATTGTTATCGTAGGTCGCTCCTTGGATCACCGCCTCCGCCGCACGTTCCATGCAGGCCGTGTCATCAACCAGCACCGGTGGATTGCCGGGCCCCGCACAAATAGCCCGCTTACCCGTCTGCATAGCCGCTTTCACCACACCCGGACCACCCGTCACACACAAGAGACGCACCGCCTCGTGAGAACACATTTCTTTGAATGAATCAAAGGTCGGTTCCTCGATGATGCAGATCAGATTCCGGATACCGGTCTCTCGTCTGATGGCTTGGTTGAACACGCCTACCGCCATGGCTGCACACTTCGATGCAGCCGGATGCGCATTGAAGACCACCGAATTTCCGGCGCCGACGATGTTGACGACATTGCCCGCCAAGGTGGGGATCGAGTGAGTCGATGGTGTCACCGCCCCGATCACACTAAAAGGCGTGTACTCTTCCATCGTAATGCCATGATCCCCGCTCCATCCGAAAGGTCGCAACCAATCCACGCCCGGCACCAACTTGATAATCTGCAACTTCTCGATCTTGTGATCCAGACGACCAATCTTAGTTTCCTCCAACTCAATACGGCCCCAAAGTTCCGCGTTGTCGTTGCACAGTGTCTTGATGATCTCTTCCACCTTCCGCCGCGCCTCGATGCCTCCCTTCTGCAAATCAAGGTAAGCGGCATAAGCCGCCTCGCAGGCTTCAGCCGCCGTTTGAAAGACACCGTCGGTTCCGCCGCTGCTCGAACGGGCATGCCATTGGCAGGAATCCATGCTCGGCGCCACGGACCCGCCGGCGCCAGCCGCACCGCCGGTCTGCCCTTCAAGGCGCCCCAACACCTCCGCAACCACATCGCGAATCAATGATTCATTCAGTGCACTCGACATTCTTGAAATCTTTCTCTATTCAGCCTACCGATTGGCGGTCCCTTACCACTGCTTGGAGTTAAACACTTGCTTTCCCAACACATCAACCGCATCCACGATTCCGATAATGACAGCGTCCACCGGCAAGGACTTCATGTTGGGTGCGAGGCGTGCGCTACTCCCTTGACAAAACAACACCATCTCACCTTCACCGGCTCCCACACTATCAACCGCAACGATCGTATTCTTGCCCGGACGGAACTGTGTCGGATCCTGATCATCGACGAGCTGAGGTCGCAGCAACAGCAGCTTGCGACCACTCATGGACGGATCCTTCTTGGTCGAGACGACCGCGCCTTCTACCCGAGCCAAGAACATGACCGTTTACTTGCGACCAGGCAGGACGGTATCGGTATCGGCGTGCGGTCGCGCAATCACGTGAACGCTGACCAGATCGCCCCCACTCGCCTTGATCGCCTCGGCACCGGCGTCCGTCGCCGCCTTCACCGCCGCCACATCGCCCACTACCGCTGAGGTGACGAGTGCACTGCCAACCTGTTTCATTGGACCGGCCAACTGTACGTTTGCTGCCTTTAACATAGCGTCAGTGCCTTCTACCAACGCCACTAGGCCGCGTGTTTCGATCATTCCAATCGCTTGATTCGCCATGAGATGTTTTCGTTTAGTTCTTCTCCAAAAATCGTTTGACCTCGCGCGCCACCACCAACTCCTCGTTGGTTGGAATCACAAATATCTTCGTCTTAGATCCCGGCGCGCTGATCTCCCCTTCCGTCCCTAAAACCGACCCGTTTCGCTCGGCATCTAGTTCAATCCCCAGTTGATCCAACCCCATGCAGACCCGCTCGCGGATCTCAGCTCGGTTCTCACCGATGCCGGCGGTGAACACCAAAGCGTCCAACCCATTCAATTCCAAATAATAGGAACCGATCCATCGCCGCGTTTCATACCCCAGAAAATTGAGAGCCAATTGAGCCGACTCACTCCCCAAAGCCGCCCGCTCCTGAATATCTCGGAAGTCGCTGTAACCGCCCGACAAACCCTTCAAGCCGGCTTCCTTGCAAAGCTGCCACTCAACTTCATCGATCGTCAGACCCGACATGCGCATCATGTGCAGAATCGCAAAGGCATCCATGTCGCCGACACGGTCATTATTCGGCAATCCGGATTGCGGGCTCATTCCCATACTGTTGCCGATAGCCACGCCGTCGCGGATGCCCGTCACGGAGGAACTACCGCCCAAATGACAGGAGATCACACGCAACGGTGGTCCCTGAGTCATCGTCCCCACGTCGACATAAAGGCGTCGCGCTCGCTCCGCCACATCCTCGCGCCCAAGCAACGTCGCCGACCGCTCGGCAACAAACTTGTGACTAGCACCGTGAAATCCCCAACGGCGCACCCCAGCCTCATACCAACTAGCCGGCACGGCATAACGTTTCGCCGTCTCTGGAATCCACTGGTAAAATGCGGTCTCAAACAAACCGACGAGCGGCGTGCCCGGCATCCGTTCCGAAAAGACACGCACTCCCGTCAGGTAAGCCGGATTGTGGACCGGCGCCATCGAATTCCCCGCCTCCATCGCCTTCAACACGGAGTCGTCGAGTCGCACGCAACCGGTGACCCCGTCCGCCAACACGGTCTTGAATCCCACCGCAGCCAGTTCGTCCGCAGATTCAATATGCCCGCCTTGCTTGAGTTCCTCCAAACAACTGTCGACGGCCTGCTGATAATCCTCCACCCGTTCAAAACCACCACGCGTCACCAACACATCCCCCTCGGCGGAAAAATCAAAGAGCCGATACTTCAATGAAGTCGACCCCAAGTTGGCGATCAAGATTTTCACTGCGCGCTGTACGTATCGGGGGCCAAAGCGTAAGCTAGTGCAACCACTTCCCCAAACCGCTCAATTCCTCGTGCGGTCGAGGGATCACCTGCACACTCACCACTTCACCAACCTGTGCTGCGGAAGCCACCCCGGCATCAGTCGCCGCCTTCACCGCTGCCACATCACCGCGAAAGAAGCCGGTCACAAAACCACTGCCAACCTTTTCCCAACCAGTCATCGTGACATCGGCCGCTTTAAGCGCCGCGTCGCAGGCCTCGAGCAACGCGCACAAGCCGCGCGTTTCAATCATTCCAAGTGCTTGTTGAGCCATAAATCAACCTTTCTTATCTTCGTATACAATACTGCCGCTTTCACGAACCCATCGTTCGGAAAAACCCACATGGGAAATCGCATTCCTGCTTCTATCCAATTGTCTTTCCGTTTCCTCAACAACTATTTCAGGCTCTAATTCATAGATAATTTTAACCTTTGTCTGATGGTGTTTATAAAATACAGCATAGTAAATCTTGCCGTTTCGCCGTATTCGTTCCAGTGATTTCTGTCTCTTTTCTTCCGGTTCCTTGAATACCCTGTCAAGTTGCCCGGCGCCTCCTTCCTTGCAGGACAAATATTCATAAACCAGCAAAGGATCGTTCAGATTTCTGGCGTTCGCGCCGCGTTTCGTAGTAATCAGTTCATGCCCAAGCAAGTCCGCAATAATCATTTCTTTGACGAGACCAGGTTGTAACAAATTAGAAATGCCGAGTTTTCTCGCTAACTCCGCGGCATTCACGACTAGTTCGACTATTTTTCGGTATATTTCACGAGCCATAGGAAAACTCCAAAACGGCTGAATCTCTTCCGGGAGAATTCAGCCGGATTTCCGCCGCTTCAACAAATTCGGACTGAATTTCAAAAGCCAAATAGTCTCGCCCATTTTTCTTGCAAACTGCGGGGCAGGTGCCGACGCCTGCGAACGGATCCAACACCAAGTCGCCTACCAACGAACTTGCGAGAACGATTCTCTCCATAAGTTTCTCAGGTTTCTGAATCGTATTGAGCGCTCCGCGTGAAACTAATTCTTTCGATTTATAGGTCAGCTGTTTGATGTCGCCCCAAACATCACCCGGATTCTTACCTTTTTCATTGAACTTAGTTTTCCCATACTGTCCGTTCACTACTGACGGAACCTTCTCGCAACGCATCCGATGTTCTAGCTCAACAAGTTGAGCTACGCGAATAGCTTCCAAATTGTAGCAGCGGGGCTTCTTCCCTTTTATGAAATAAGCAATAATATCGTAGTTATTGGTATAACTTAATCTTCCCTGCGCCAGACGGCTCGGCTGATACCAAACAATCTTGGATTTGAGAGTTAAAAAGGGACGGTAATCAATGAAATCAATACAATCAGGCTTGCCAAAAAGGTATAACGCTCCTCCATCTTTCAGTTTGACCGAAAACCATTTGATCAAATCAAGGTTAAACTCTTGGATTGAAGGTATCCGGTCCCAATCATTTTGCGTCACTCCGTATGGGCCGTCGCAAACGACAAGGTCAATCGATTCGTCTTCAACCCTTGCAAGCAAATCAAAGGCGTCTCCGCAGTAAATCCGGTTTCTATCAAGCATCACTGACCGCGCTCTTTCTTTTCGCAGAATGTTCGCCGAGCCACTTTTCACTTTTCAACGCAACCTACGCCTTTGCCGCTTTCGGTGCATCCACAAAGCGCTTCAACAGATCCTCGTGCGGTCGCGCCAAGATGTGAGAACTCACCAGTTCGCCTACGCGACTAGCGGCATTCGCACCGGCATCCACCGCGGCCTTCACACTGCCAACATCACCCCGCGCCAACACCGTCAAAAAACCGCCTCCGATGAGAACGGCCCTAATTAACCGCACATCCGCGGCCTTTACCATGGCATCGCTAGCTTCCACAGCGCCAACGTACCCCTTGGTCTCGATCATTCCGAGTGCTTCACTCATAGGTCTCTTGCTACTGATTAGTTGTTTCGTCGTCGTTCAAAGCCCAAAAAGGAGTGGCGCTCCTTCATCCCAAAATTGCATATGATCTCACAATAACTGTCCGGCTGCAAGTGGCAGGCATTTCCCTCGTCGGTGTCAATGTGGACTTCCAACTTGAAACTCTGGTCCACCCTGACCAGCATCTTATCGAGAGTCAACCCACAGGGACCGCCAATGCGCAATTCCACATCGTCGCCAGCTTTGACCCCGTAGAAATCGGCATCTTCAGGCCCCATGTGCACGTGGCGCAACGCCCGGATGACCCCCTGATCCATGTTGAAGAATCCGGCCGGTCCCATGAGCATCCCGCCCGGGGTGCCTTTAATATCTCCCGAACTTCTCAAAGGAATCTCAAAGCCAAGGGCGATGGCATCGGTGTAAGCGAGCTCCACCTGATTCAGTGTCCGACAAGGGCCTAGAATACGAAGATTCGAAATCACCCGACTTCGCGGACCAATCAAGGTCACCGTCTCCTTGGCGGCGAATTGGCCCTCCTGGTAGAGCCACTTGTGCACCGTCAGTTCGTGCCCCTTGCCAAACAAAGCCTCCACCGCTTCCTGAGTGAGGTGGCAATGCCGCGCACTCACGTTGACCACTAGGGGGTTCGGCACCCCAACCGATTGCGGCCCCGCTATGCCCATCCGCGCATAAACCGTCTGTCGAACCAAATGCTCGACAACGGCTCGATGTGCTGCATTACTCATCGCTGAAATCAATTATGGACAAAAATGCATAAACTGTCAAATTATTTCTTTTAATATCGATCAAACTTGAGTATTTTATATCATAAAATTGCTTTAAATAGAAGAATTTTAGCAAATTCTAGCGAAAAATCGCATGCAAGCGGAAG
Organism: Limisphaerales bacterium; assembly: GCA_024761205.1. Lineage (GTDB taxonomy): Bacteria > Verrucomicrobiota > Verrucomicrobiia > Limisphaerales > AAA164-E04 > UBA2970. The sequence goes on along the minus strand of JAMASS010000009.1, from coordinate 95,980 downwards.
AACGTCAAAGCCGGATCGAGGCACATCTTCAGAAAATGGAGTTTGCTTCCCTCGACGAGCTATCCGAGTTAGTCGATGCTTCAGCATCCACGGTTCGACGCGATCTGGCAGTTTTGGAAACCAAGGGCACTGTCAAACGCACTCACGGTGGCGCCCGACTCACGGCCCCCCGAAGCGATGAATTTGCCTTCGCAGCTCGAGACACGCATCAGCTAACCGAGAAAGAGGCGATTGGAAGAGCTTGTGCCGAGCTGATAGCGCTCAATCAAAGTGTGATCGTCGATGCAGGCACCACGGCGTACCACGCCGCTCGACACCTCGAATCCAAGACTCCACAAATCATCACCAACTCACTGCCCGTAGCGAATCTTTACAATGTCGCCACCCAAGTCGAGGTCCTAGTATCAGGAGGGGTCATCTATCCTCGTCTTGGCGTATTGGTTGGGCCTCTCGCCACCGAAGCGTTTTCGAAAATGCATGTCGATGTCGCCATCATGAGCGCCGGCGGGATCACCATGGACGGGATCATGAACAGCCACCAACTCCTAATCGACATTCAAAGGGCGATGATTCGAGCTGCCCAACGAGTGATCTTTTGCCTGGACCACACCAAATTTGGGCGTCAATCCGTCTCCCTCCTCTGCGACCTCTCCCCCGTTGACACCATCGTCACCGACACCGGCGTTCCATCAGATTTCCAGCAACAACTTGAAGGCGCCGGCATCGAAGTCGTGCTTGCACACTAGTCGCACCATTGAGTAAATCCTAAACCTGCCAGGAAATGCCGACTCGTGTAATGATGAGAACAGAGCTCAAAGCGGCAAAAATCGCCGCACTTCAGAACCTCCCGGCATCCGATCATCCACAGAAACGCGGTAACATCCTGCTCGTCATCCGAAGCCCTGGGGAAGGACGATCTTCCGACCCTCATCGTCCGCAATCCTGACAAGAACATTGTCGATATCCACACCAATTGCGCCTGCCACTGTGTGACAACACCATCAAATCAGCGGCAACTGAGCCGGTTACGCGCAATCCGCCCTCAAGTTCGCTCATCCTGGAGCCAACGTATTAATCGCCACCTGTTGTGGCGCCAATACGAATCCAAGTCCGGTCATCGTCGGGAAAGACACCGAAACCACCAAATAGCGATGACGTTGTCGTCGTACTCCGCAAACCCACCGCAGATGTCAAAGGCAAGATCTCCATCCGATCGAAAACCATTTCCCGAGGCTTTGCCCTCCTACCCACCCGAAGCGAATGGTCCGAAAAAGCCAAACGCGACGCCACCACGGGCATCACGCAGTCCATCTTTTTGCCAAGCGCAACGCCGAGGAACTGATCCCGACCTCGCTCGACTACCACATTCAAACCTGAACCTTTGAATCGGTCGTCGATGGCCAGGATTTTTCTCCCGGGAGAAAAGGTCTTCGATTATTCTGAGGCGGCTGAAAACTCGATGAAACCACCCTTCGAGTGATCCGCTTGACAGTGGCTACTTCATAGTCGTTGAATACCCCTACCCATGTCCAAAGAAGCGATTATCGAGAAACTGATCGATCCCGGCATCATCGCTATCGTCCGAGCGCGCTCCCAAGCACAAGTCATTCCGCTCACAGAAGCACTCGTGGCCGGTGGCGTCATCGCAGTGGAGATTACCATGACCACACCGAATGCGCTCGAAGCCATTCGCGAGGCATCGGCCACCCTAGGTGATCGCGCCCTCATCGGAGTCGGGACCGTTCTGGATTATCAGACCGCGGAAGCAGCCCTCAGAACCAGCGCGCAGTTCGTGGCGACACCGATCCTCAGACCAGAAATTGTCGCCATCGCGCATGCCGCCGAGAAACCCATCATGCTAGGGGCCTACTCCCCCACGGAAGCCCAAGCCGCTTATCACGCCGGAAGTGATTTCGTAAAAATCTTTCCAGCTGATGGATTAGGCCCGGGTTATATCAAAGCCATCCGCGCGCCACTGCCGCACCTCAAGGTCATTCCCACCGGCGGGATCAACCTAGAGACGATGGAAGGATTCCTCCAAGCCGGATGCGCTGCCCTCGGAGTGGGGTCCTCGATGATTACCAAAGACATTCTTGCGAATGAAGATTGGGCTCAGTTGACGAAGAACGCGACTGCCCATGTCGAAAAGGCGAGGGAGATTCGCGGATGCCGAAAAGGGGAACGAGCGCTTGCCCCCGCCGCAGGGTGAGGACCGCAAAAAAAGGGGCGGCCTTTTTTGAGGCCGCCCCGTTGATTGGCGGGGATGCTCTAGTGCGGGGGGAAACTGCTAGGCGGCGGCTCGCTGCCCTCGTTGGCGGCGGCGATGCCAAAGGGCGAAGGCGCCCAAGCCCAAGGCAAAGAAAAGCGCATACTCCGAGGGCTCCGGCACCGGCGTGGCCGCCACGCCGAATTGCAAAGGAACGGGTGTGTGACCACCGAATCTATGTATTTGCCATCGCCCATTACTAAAATCGTTCCACCAATAGTCGTCGCCAATCGACCATCCCGGCAGAGCCCCGACGTCCTCAGTCACACTGCCTGTCCAGCGCGACTGGTAATGAATAGTGTCTGATGGCTGCTCTGCGCTCGTATACACCAGCCAATAGGTGGTCTCCGGTTCCAGGGAAATCGTAGTGCCGGCGGGCGGCATGAAGTCATACTCTTGCCTATCCCGTGGGTCCGGCCCGGTCAAGGTCGCAAGCGGGCTATCGAGGGGGCCGGGTTTGCCTGAGTCATCGTTTAGAATCATGGCCTGAAAACCGCTGGGATTGTTGCGGACGCCCCAAGCACCCATGGTAATCTTGTCCAGCGTCCAGCCGGTGAAGCCTTCGCGAGGCGGGCCGACGGTGAATGATGTCGCTGACGGGTCTACCATACCGACGCCGACGGTACCCGCGCTACTCTGTCCCAAGTTGCTGACGGCGAAGCTCTGAGCGGCGGCGTCAGGTTGGAGGGCGAGGGCGGTCAGGAGGGCGGCGAGGGTGAGCTTAAGCCCTTGGCCTGTCCGCCGAGGGCGGTCTGTCTTCAAGCGATAAACTCGGGGGGGGGGGGGGGGGGGGTACAAACCCCCAATGGC
>JAMASS010000009.1:0-92894 GCA_024761205.1 Limisphaerales bacterium | reverse complement strand
CCCCCCCCGCCCCCCCCCCCCCCCCCCCCCCCCCCCCCCCCCCCCCCCCCAACTCTCCGCGAATGTCCGGGTGAAGTTAATTCGGCTCCAAGTTTCATCATCTCTGCGCATAACATAAACGGTTAAAGTTTCATTCATTCCCCCCCGTGCTCATTCAAGGTTGCTTGTCGAGGGGACTATTTTTCAGCAAACCCTCACGGACGGAATTCGTCAAGGAGGAAATGTGAATTTTTCGGTTTTTTCTCGCGCGGGCTTCTCGCGCGGGCTCTTTGGCTCTCCAACCCATCGTCCATCATCAAATCGACAGCAACCGTACCGGGGCCGGAAACGCTAACTTTGCCCCGTTGTGTTCGAGCGATATCCCGCTAGCCGCCCCCCTCATTGGCTCGCAGCGGCACCGCATCAAAACGGAGTGCTTTAGGTCTCGGTGCAAAGGGATGGCCGGGTGCAGACGCACAAGAGCGGCAAACGCACCGGACCTAGTCCAAAGGAGAATCGCAGCATTGACGGAATCCAGCCAGTCTTCTACCTTTCTCTGATGAGAGGAAGTGGATCAGGACGATCTATTAGTTTAAGGGGCGGCCAGTTCATCCGATGCTCATTGCTTGCTTTGATCACCATGAGCACCTCGCCGCTCCTTGCCAAGGAACAAGAATTTCTCGCCAAAAAAGAGGCAGAGCAACTCTTCGTCCATCAAATCTGGCCGCAGATCAGCGCCAAATGCCTTCCCTGTCATGGTGACAACAAGGACAAGATCAAAGCCAATCTGAACCTTACACAACGCAGCACCGCACTCGAAGGCGGAGATTCGGGTCCGGCTCTAATCCCAGGCGATACCGAAAACAGTCTCATTTTTCAGGCCATCACGTGGACTGACGAAGACCTCCAAATGCCTCCCAAGGAAAACGATCGTCTTTCCATCACCGAGATCAAGCGCTTCAAACTCTGGATTCAATCCGGCGCACCATGGCCGGCTCCGGAGAAAATCCAAGAACTCGCCCAGACAACACCCGATCCTTGGCTCGCCGCCGATGGCGTTCAAGTGCCCACAAGCGGCGGTCTCAGCGAGGCTTGGACCCGCCGTCCGTACCAACCGGAAAACCTCTGGGCCTATCAACCCCTCACCAAACCCTCGCCGCCTGCAAAAAGCCAACATCCCATCGACGCCTTTCTTGAACAGCAACTCAAGGCGCTGAATCTCCCAGCCGCCCCGCGAGCCGACCGATTGACATTGATTCGTCGGGCTACTTACGACCTGTTAGGGCTTCCTCCGACGCCCGAAGAAACGGAAACCTTCCTTAACGACCCGCACTCCGATGACCAAGCATTCCGAACCGTGGTCGAGAAACTGCTTTCCAGCCCTCACTACGGGGAGCAATGGGGCAGGCATTGGTTGGATGTCGTTCGCTATGCCGATACTTCTGGTCTTGCCAACGACTTTGCTCGTGGCAACGCTTGGCGATACCGTGATTACGTCATCCGTTCTTTCAACGACGACAAGCCCTATCCGCAATTCATTCGAGAACAGATCGCCGGAGACGAACTGAATCCCGACAGTCCCGAGAATTTGGTGGCAGCAGGATTTCTCCGCATGGGCCCCTGGGAACTCACCGGGATGGAAGTTCCGGCCATCGCGCGGCAACAATTTCTGGATGACGTCGTCAACGCGGTGGGGCAAACCTTCCTGGGTCATTCACTGCGCTGCGCCAAATGCCACGATCACAAGTTTGACCCGGTGCCCACCCGCGACTACTACAGCCTTTATTCCGTGTTTAACAGCACACAACTCAGCGAACGTGAGGCAGCCTTTCTTCATGCGGAAAACACTCACGGCTTCAAGGAACGACGATACCTGGAAAAGCAACGAAAAAAGGTTCAGGAGCAACTGACGAAACTCAACCAGAAGACCAACGATGCCATCGCAAACTGGTTCCGAGAACGCAAACTCCCCTACAAGACTCGAGCGGAGGCCCAAAAGGCAGGCTTGGGGCCCGACGAAATACCGCCGCGACGATATGGTTTTTCGGTTGAAGATTTCGGTCGCGAACGAATGGCTCGCAAAACACTCGTTCGGGCGGATTGGGAACTCGAGCGATACGAACCAATCGCCTTCTCCGTCTATAGCGGCGTCACACCGGTCCGGAACCGCTACACAAGCCCCCAACGACCACCAGCCGACCCTCTGGCCGGCGGGGAGATGGAGACAGGATACATCCTTACTGGCGGCGACGCATTCTCGAAAGCCGCCCCCGTGAAACCAGCAGCGCTCAGCGTCCTGAACGAGGCGATTCCCGAACTCGCTCACATCTCATTTCCCGAAGGCAGCGTCGGCCGCCGCGCGGCACTCTCCCGCTGGATCACTCATCCCCAAAACCCGCTAACCTCGCGGACCATCGTCAATCGCATTTGGCAATGGCATTTTGGCATTCCGCTCGCCGGTAATCCGAATAATCTCGGCGCTACCGGTAAGAAACCGACCCATCCACAACTCCTCGATTGGCTCGCAGTCACTTTTCTCGAATCCGGCGGATCGTTCAAAGCCATGCACCGTTTGATCATGTCATCTAGAGCCTACCAACGATCCTCCCATCACCCGGCGATGAAGGAGCTTGATCTCAAAGATCCTAAGCGCACGAGCTATGCCGCCTTTCTTCCTCGCCGCCTGACAGCCGAAGAGCTTCGCGACAGTATGCTGGCGGTCAGTGGCGAGTTGAATTGCCAAATCGGCGGCATTCCCAACCGTCCCGAAATCAATCTCGAGGTCGCCTTGCAACCGCGCATGGTGATGGGCACCTTCGCCACCGCTTGGCAGCCCAATCCCCTGCCCCGGCAGCGCCACCGGCGCTCGGTCTACTCCCTAAAAGTCCGAGGCCTCCGTGACCCCTTTATGGAGGTGTTCAATGAACCCGACCCTGATCTCTCTTGCGAAGCCCGGGATGCTTCGAGTGTCACGCCGCAAGTGTTTAGTTTATTCAACAGCCAAATTTCCTACGATCGTGCCGTTGCCTTTGCCCTGCGCCTGGAGGCAGAAACTTCGAACGCTGAAACGGCGCTCTACCGCGCCTTCGCCTTGGCCTTCGGCCGTCCACCGAGCATTGAGGAGTTGGCGGCCTGTCGGGAACATCTGGCGACAATGCACCAACGCCATGCGCGCACGGAGATCCCCAAGCTAACTTACCCAACATCGGTCACTCGGGAAGCTGTTGAGGAAAACACCGGGGAGAAGTTTCAATTCACTGAAACTCTTGATGTCTTCGAAGATTTCATTCCCGACAAGAAACTGGCTGACGTCCCCGTCGTTACCCGATCTCTAGCGGAACTTTGTTTGGTGTTGTTTAACGCAAACGAATTTGCCTACGTTTACTAAGCCCTTCTAGCCACACACAGATTATGAAAGACAACCGACTACTCCCCATCATTGATGGCTCCGCTTCGCGACGCGAGTTCCTGTACGGACTCGGAGCCAGCCTCGGCAGCGTTGCATTCTCGACTCTTTTGGCGGATGAGTTACAGGGAAACCGGACAACAGCGACGAACCCCTTAGCCACAAAACAGGGACATCATCCCGCCCGAGCCAAACGCTGCATCTTCCTGATTATGGAAGGAGGTCCAAGCCACATCGACACCTTCGACCCAAAACCGAAGTTGAGCGACCTCCATCTCAGCCGCTTCAAACGCGAAGGGAAAATGCAATCCGCGATGGAAAGAGGGGTTCGCTACTACGTCAAGAGCCCCTTCTCATTCGGCAAGTACGGCCAAAGCGGCGCCGACATGGGAACCAATTGGGAGCATCTGCACAAGGTGGCCGATGAGATCTGTTTCGATCGAGGGTGCCAGGTGGACTCGGTAAATCACCCCACCGCCCAATACCAACTCAACACCGGAAGCCGCTTTGGCGGCGACCCGGCAGTAGGCGCTTGGGTGACCTACGGACTCGGCACCATGAATCAAAATCTTCCGGGATACATCGTTCTCCCGGAAGCCGCCTTTCCCCAGGGAGGATCGGGCAACTGGAGCAACGGCTTTCTTCCCGTCAACTACCAAGGCACCACACTCCGACCAAAAGGATCGCCGATTCTGGATCTCAAGCCGCCCGCAGGCATCACAAGGGACCACCAGAAAGCCAATCTCAAGCTCCTTCAGACGTTGAATCTTGCCCACCAGCAACAACATCCCTCACACCAAGAGCTCAACGCCCGAATGGAGAACTACGAATTGGCATTCCGAATGCAGACGGAAGTTCCCGGCGTCCTCGATATTTCCAACGAGGATGAGCGAACCCAAGAAATGTATGGCATCGGCAAAGAGCCAACGGACGATTTCGGTCGGAAGTGCCTATTGGCCCGCCGATTGGTGGAGAAAGGAGTCCGCTTTGTGCAATGTTTCCACGCCACTTGGGATTCGCACGATTTTATCGAACGCGCCCACGGAGCACTCATTCCTCAAGTCGATCAACCGATTGCCGCGCTCATCCAAGACCTGCGGAACCGAGGACTGCTTGACGAGACCCTCATCGTCTGGTGCGGCGAGTTCGGCCGCTCGCCTGACAATGGCATTCGCGGCGGCATCGCCTACGGACGGGACCACAACCCCCATGCGATGACCATGTGGTTCGCCGGGGGCGGAGTGAACGCGGGCCACACGATTGGCGCCACTGATGAGACGGGGGCCACTGCGATTTCGGGAGTGCACCACATCCGCGACCTGCATGTCACCATCCTTCACTTGCTGGGTCTTGATGACAACAAGCTAACTTACTTCCACGGAGGGCGATTCAAGCAGCTTTCGCAGTTCGGAGGTGAGGTGATTCAACCATTGCTGGGCTAACGGCCTCCGGGGCCATATCCTGCCACTGGCTTGCCATCGTCCGTCAAATGACCGGTCGCCCACAGCAACCCACGGGTCACCAAATCCAAATATCGAGAATCACGCACAGTCTCCGAATAATGGCCGAGTGTGGTGGTGAATACCTTGGTCTTCTTCGGACCATATTCATTGGTCCAGACGACCACAGCTTTATCGTCCCGCTCCTCTCCATTTCGCCGGCGCACCTTCTGCTTGCCGGAGGCCAAAGGTCTCGCTGAATCGAAAATCTTGATGTTGTTGTAAAGCTCCTCTTTGGAGGTGCGCCAACCGCGAAAACCCTTCGTGATCGGATGGGTTGTATTCATAAACTGGATCTCCACCGGCTCGTGCGGCCCATGCCCGCTCGACTGTATCCCCAAGTACTCGAACCACAACCCGTGCGGCGTTCCCGGAGTCGCCGGATCACGAGGATTCCCAATCCGATACGAGTGCGCGGCGCAATGAAGATTCACGCCCGGCGTGCCATCCCAATGTGGCTTGAGGACCGCTCTCACTTTGGCCTCTTCGGAGATATCGGCACCGCATTCATCGTGAACGACGACATCAAAACCGTCGGCATAATTCGGGTCATCGAGAATCGGTAAGGGCGGCTGAGTGCTTTTGTCCGGAGTGTGTACCTGGCTCACCACGACATTGGCGCGAGCTTCCAAGCCTTTCTTTAAGATATCTTTCTGTCCCTCGTAGTCGTGGCAGCAACCGCCTGTGATAAGTAAGACTTTCAGCGCCTGCGCAGCAGAGACATGTTGCGCAGTAATTCCCAGCAAAAGAACGAAGGAAGCAACAAAACGTAGAGCACGTGAGTTCAAACGGATGAGGTCCATGGCGAAGGTTTTACTGCACTGATTTCTTCCAAGCAAACTTTGTTCTATGTCCAGGTCACAAGACTCGCGTGGTTGCGACTAAGACTGGAATGTCTGTCGAGCGATGCAAAAGAGAATGGAATCACCGCTCACAAGGTCATCCCCCGAGGGAATGGACCGGCTGGAATACTTCGGAGGCATCGGTCGAGAACGGTTCGGCGGAGTCTCATCCCGCCTTACCCCAAACTCACCACCAATCAAAATCAATATCCGGCGGCACATCGACCCAATCCACAAACTCCTCGGGCCACCGCACAAACTCCACATGACCATCCCCAAAGGTCATGTTGTAACGTGCTTTGCCCTTGAAGTTGTGCACACACTGCGTTTATCCGTGAGACCGCGATTCCCGTGCCAATGCCAATCACCTTGAATGACCTTTGTCGTTGGCTTCCTTGCCACCTCGCTACCTTTAATGGGAGTGGCTTTAGGGTCATCTTTTTTAAAAGAGCTTAATCCGATCACTCGTTTCACGCGAAACGCATTCCACCACGCGCTTCGATAACTATTACCCAGAGCTGTAAACACATGATCATTTTTTTGAAGAAAATCACCCTTGTCTGCCGGACAGCGAAACACGTCCACAGCGCCTGCATAGCGATTCAATGGGCGATTGGTTTCCGACACCAAACCGTTCACTAGATCGTTGCCCAGAACTTCTCCCTTCTGCCCGCCAACCGACGCGATGCCCGGAGCTACGGGGTACCAATCATCATTGTCATCCACATACATCTGGTAAGCCAATTGAATCTGATGTTGATTGCTGGCACACCTGATCTTATGTGCCTGTTTCTTGGCGTTCCCCAGAGCGGGCAGCAGCATCCCCGCAAGAATCGCAATGATCGTGATCACCACCAACAGCTCGATCAGTGTGAATGCCAGACAGCGGCCCTCAAGGGTGCGGTTGCTCCGATCAATCATTCGTCGTAGCTCCATATCCACTATAAAACGCCTGCCGATGCCGTCTGGCAAGAGATGATCTTCCAACCGGTTCCAATAAAGCGCAGCTGAGAAAGGCGGCAAACTCAGCAGAGCTTTGTCACGGTTCAGGCAAAAGGGGCGATGTTTCACCGTTTTCCCACGCTCACAGCTTCCGGCGGTCCCTGTGCAGTCCATTTTTCAGAACTAGAACTTTTTTTGTTGGAGAAATCAGCACACTACCGCTCAAATCCTTGAACAACAGACGTCACTTAGCGACCACGCATTTGGTGTGGAGCCAGTATAATTGATCATATGAAAACACTCAGCACCCTCTTCCTTGGCCTTGTCATCGCCACCACTCAGAGCATCACTGCTCAAATCAGCGTCGACGACTTCGACAGTATTCAGCTCTATACACTCCGCAACAAGCAAGGTTTCACCGTCAAGATCACCAACTATGGTGCCATCATCACATCCATTTCCGTCCCGGATCGCAACGGCAGTTTTGCCGACATTGCCCTCGGTTATGATCGGGTCAAGGACTACATCAACGCTGTCGACAAGCCTTATTTTGGCGCCATCGTCGGCCGCTACGGCAATCGCATCGCCAAGGGCCAGTTCACCCTTGATGGCGAGACTTATAGCTTGGCGATCAACAATCCTCCCAACCATCTTCACGGTGGCATCATCGGATTCGACAAAGTCGTGTGGCGAGCGCATCCGATTAGCAGCAGCGACTGGACCGGACTGGAGCTTCACTACCTTGCCAAAGACAAAGAAGAGGGCTATCCCGGAAATCTCGACATCACCGTGACCTATAAGCTGTACGATAAGAACGAATTGTCCGTGCATTATCATGCCACCACCGACAAGGCCACTCCGGTAAACCTCACCCAGCACACCTATTTCAATCTTAAGGGCGAAGGCAATGGCGACATCCTAGGCCACGAATTGATGTTGAACGCTTCGCACTACACGCCCGTCGATGCAACCCTCATTCCCACCGGAGAGATTGCGCCTGTGGCCGGAACTCCCTTCGACTTCACGTCAGCAAAACCGATTGGAAGGGATATTGGGCAATCGCACCCACAACTTGAGTTTGGCGCCGGCTACGATCACAACTGGGTCATCAATGGCGAGGCAACCACCGGCAATCTCCGTCTCGCGGCACGCGTCCATGAGTCCACGACCGGTCGCGTGCTGGAGGTTCACACGGACGAACCCGGAGTCCAATTCTACTGCGGCAATTTCCTCGACGGCCGTCTCCGCGGCAAATCCGGTAAAACCTACGTGCATCGCGGTGGATTCTGCCTAGAAACTCAACACTACCCCGACAGCCCGAATCAATCCAACTTCCCGGCCTGCATTCTTCGTCCAGGAGAAACCTACGAAACCACAACCGTATTCAAGTTCTCGACGAGATAAACAAACGGAAACACGGCGCGGAAATGTGGAAGGGACTTCAGTCCCTTATCCCCTTGAAGGCACAGCAGGCTGCCACAGTCCAGGATGATCCCCAAGTCGATCCAACTTGCGCCTACTCCAATCGCAGAACCGAGTAAAACCGCTGATCCTCCTGTAACGCAAAGGAATCCGACACAGTCGCACTTTCTCCATCCGCAACGACAACCTCACCTAAATTCTCCCACTTGAGACCGTCCAACGTATCGGTAAAGCGAACTTGGTAACGCACTCCCGGCTGGGTGATAAAGGTGATCCTGAACTGGCCATCAGCACTCAATTCAAATTCAGTAACCACCAAAAGTGATGACCCATTGGCCCCACCAGGACTCGGATTCGACAACACTCCGAAGGGTCCCTCAGAGCCATCCAATTTACGCCCTTCCGAAACGTCGGCTGATTGTTGCCCAAACTGAATCAAATCGATCACCGTCCCGTTCGGGCTATACAAACCAATCGACTCCCCACCACCTCGGCTCAGACGAAAGTTCACATGCAGATCCGAACTGCGTCCGTTCTGTTCGGGCTGACCATCCGCCCAAATCAGTAGGAACCCACCGGGTGCAACCAAATACCCTGCCGGGATTTCGAACTTGCTCGGATTGTCCACATTGTCGGATAAGAAGAAACCAGTCAGGTCGACTGATTCGGAACCAGCATTGTAGAGCTCGAACCAATCATCGAACTCCATCCCCGTAGGATCGGCAGGATCGGCGATGGTGGCCGTGTTTTGCGCCATCCACTCATTGATGAACAAACGGACCTCCGTCGTGTCGTGAACATTCACCAAGCCCGGCGTCGAAACGGGGAACAATTGGTGGGACTGGGCCTGTCCGTCCGGCAACAAACCAAACGATTGGCTGCCAGAAATCTGCGGGTAATTGACGTGATCCACGAGGATCGCCAGCCCGCCAACGGAAACCGACAAGGCCAACGAGCCGCCATCCGTATCCAAACGAAAACCCGCGTGCCATTCATCGGCGGAATTCTCAGCCGACTCATCGTCCAACCACACAATCTGATGGCCCCCGGGGGCGATAACGGCTCCATCTGGAAAGTCCCAAAGCGTCAAATTGTCGTAATCGGGACTCAGATGGAATCCGCTGAGATTGATGGGCTCAACTCCGTGATTGTAAAGTTCTACCCAAGGATCCGCCTCGCCAATGCGATCCAAGAAGCCTCCCGGATTCATCACTTGGAGTTCGTTGATGCGAATCGTAGGAAAACGCGGCAGCGAAGCAAAACTCGAGTTCTGAAAACCAGGCGTATATTGAGTGGTCTCAATGACCGGCGGCTGAATATCAACAGTACTCGACAAGCCAAATCCCTCCAAAGCCACCGTTAGTCCTTTACCGCCAGCACCTTCGAGATATCGAAAGCTCAAGGTATACTGAGCACCCACCCTCAGCCCCTCAATATCCTGTGAAATAGCCGAAGCCGCATCAAAGCCACCTACTTCCGCTGTGACGAACAAACTCCGCTGACCCGTGTGTTGAAATGCGTCAACCACACTGCTGTTCGCGTGATTGGCGGCAATCTGCCAAATGCCTTCCAAGTCAGACTCGAAACTCCCATTCCGCACAAGATTCTCTCCTCGCTCTGGAATCTCACCCGCCACAACGACGACATCATCCAGATAAACACTCCCACCCGGAAAGTCCCGATGGAGCGCGAACACCCCACCAAATCGACCACCGTCCGGCGCGGTCTGAATCAGGTTTCCTTCAATAGATATCCCATCATCAGACAACATCCCTTCCATTCGGACTTCAATGCCTTCAGAATTCAAAAGGATGTTGACGCTCTGCCCTTCGATTTCTACGGCGTCGAAAGGGAACTCCTGCTCACCATTGACAAGTATGGGGACAATCCCACCATCGGCTTTGGTTTCAAATCGGAACGCGATGTCGCTACGGTCAGTCTCAAACTCCACATACCCGGTCCATTCGCCGAGGATGCCTTCAAATTCTTGAACCGGTGGATTTGCCGAAAGGTAAATCAGGAGCCTCGAACTGGTCGCAATGCCGGTGACAGTAGCGAACTTCCAGCCTTGAGCCGGTCCTTCAAGGCCGACCGCTCTCCAGTTTCCAGCCCGATCGTTATCCCGGCGGGGATCAATGAGCTGCAATGAGGATCCCCCTCCATTCGCCAGCCCCGGCCATGGCGCCTCAGTGCCAAACGTCACCTTATCAATGACGACCTCTTGGTTGGATTGCGGATCAGCAAAGATGAGCTTCAAGGTCTCACCCTCAGGGTTCAAACGACCGCTATACTCTCCGGCAATGTCACCAGACCCCCTGTAGGCTGAGCTATAGACCCCTAGGTCTGCAGCTAAAACGACATGAGCGCCCGGCTCAATTACCGAGCTCTGCGGAAAATCAAATCCCACGCCATCTAAGCGGTAGTTGACCAGGGGGAATGCAGTATGGAGCGAGGTGTTGTGAATCTCCACAAACTCGGCACCTTCAGTCATGGGTAAGTACATGATCTCATTGATCACAAGGTAATCCTTCGGCGAATCCAAAGTGCCTTGAAAATCAATCGTGAGACGATCCTCTGATTCTCGAACAAATTCGCCCGCATCGTCTAAGCCACGAAAAACCAACGCATTGGTAGTCGCAGAAAGCGGCACATCCATTTGCCATGTGTTGGTAGAAAGCCATCGAATCGGATAGCGAACGCCGTTCATTGCAATCGAGTGAACCCGAATCGGCGCCGTTCCCATCACTGTCACAAAGTTCCGATCCGAACTAAAGGCCTCTCCATTATTCGTCGTGATTTCAAATCGCGCGTCTTCCGCCGCGATCTCGTTTTGGAGAAACTCGAGACGTTGAGCAATGTAACGCTGACCGCCACGGATTGAACCCGCCCGAATCCCATTTTCCAGCAAGGCCGTCCGGTTGGCCTCCAACACGGGTGTCGATACTGACGCCTGCAATGGTCCATCGACCGCTTTCTGCATGGCCTGGAAGTAGGCTCGGTTAAACGGCGGATGAGAGAACATCTTCTCGATCACCGGCTCGATTGTACTGAACATCGACGTTTGTGGCGGGTCGCTGCCCGCGCCGAGCACGAAGTCAATATCCCACATGTGCAGCTGCCATTTGCCGTCGGCTGGCTTGTAAGCATACATGTTCTTTCCCCGCCGGTAGCCATAGGCATCCCAGTTCCCCACAATGTGTTCGACTGCAAAGATACCCATCCACTCATCGACATCGATCAACGATTCGACGGCTCTCGTGTAAGCTTCGGAGGTTGGGAGATTGACCGCATCAACCAGCTCGAAGAGCGATGAATAGTCATGCGCCGATCCTTGCACCGCCCGCTTTCGCCAGTTGTACCGATAACGCGGCAGATGTTTCTCACCATTGAAGTTTATGAAGTTCATGAGGTTAGCGTCGACGTTAAATTCCCGCGATGCCTGAGGCGTAAACTCGAACCAATCTTCGACCTTGTAGAGATCCCCCCGCTGTTGGTGGGAGTGGAATTGGTCGATCACATCCGAATTGGGCTGCTGAATGTCTTCGTAAATCCGTCCCCGCTTTCGGCCATCAACAAAGAGCTGTATATTACGCCGCCTCAAGTAGGGCAGTCCCATTTGCTGGGCCATCCAGAAGGCAACTTGCTCCAATTGCAACGTGCCGTCCCTGATGGGCCAATCGAGAACAAAATCAGTCGCTCCCAGAACGCGGTCATCCTTCGGCATATGCAACACGTACCCACAAAGATTGCCGGTCGGACCGTCGTAGCTCGGACTGACAAACGGGCTGCCGGAATAGAGCGTTCCAGCATTGTAGACAACCCGGTGGTTTCCGTAGACAAAGGTGCAATCCAAGTCCCCATTGTGAAGCTTCAACCGGCGACGCCATTCGCGATCTGTGCCATCCGTAAACCAAATTCGATAAACTCCGAAATTGCCAAAGGGCCGTTCCTCGCCAAACCGGACGAGACATTCGCGCTGGGGCGCCTCCACGGGATAAACTGTGGAGCCGGCCATCTCAGCTCCATCCGTGGCGGCGACCGAAAAGGCCACAACCGTGCCCGCAGTCTGGCCTGCAATCCGAGCACTGTAGACGCCATCGCCGGCAACCGCGTCCCCGGAAGTGCCGTCATCAGCCATGGGGGCCACCTGAATCATCTCCTCCGGATCAATACGGTATTTCAGCTCAACCGCGGCAACCCCTTGAGGATCATCGACACGAGCCGTGACGCGAACGGCCTCGCCATCGCGCGGGAGGACAGGAAAATGCCCGACTTCAAGGATGCTCGGACCCGCATTCTCAATTTTTTGACTATTCCTGAGGCCCGGAGTGCCAAGATTCCTGGGCACCTCCATCTTGCCAATCGCCTCCAAGTAATTGCCCTTGGGTCGAATCAATATCTCCGGATGACCGCGCAACCACCGAACTTTCGCCCGAATCGTCGCCATGGTGAACGGTTGAACAAAGGGAGGCCGCATGCGAAATCGAACCCGGTTGGCGCCATTGTCGCCACGCCCCGTAGCGACGATGTGAAGCGACTCTTGACTCTCAAAACCAGCCTCGGCCTCAATAAAAGAGCCATCGTGCGTACCCTGAAAAAACCAGCCGTTTCGGTCATCCGCGAATCCGCCGTTCGTCACCCGATTCGTCCCTTCCTCGTCGATGAATTCGACGTCATCCACAAGACATTCTCCGGCCCCTTGCAGGAAAATCTGAATATCGTTGATATTGCCGCGGCCGAGCTCCAACAAGCCCGTGTGCTCCACCCTCGTCCAATCGGCCTTCGCCGTCTCGTCGCTGTCTGCCCAATTAGAAGCAAAACGGTTGTCACTATGGGGATCGCGGAGTTCCAAACTACTGCCGCCACCATCAGCCCAACGGCCCCACGACCTGCTGTCTCGATAGGCAACCTGATCGACCATCACAAAAACCGAACTCACCACGCCAGCCGGATTCATTCCCTCCGTTGGACGACGCAGCGTAATGCGCTCGCTTCGATTCGAAAGGCTGCCTTGGTAGTTCCCCACGGTATTGCTTGAGTCCAATTGGGGATAATTCTGGATTAACTGTGCCACACTCCGGGCGACCACGAGATAATTCCCTGGCTGAATCGACGTTCCCTCCGGGAAGACAAACCGGACCGCATCATCCAACCGCCATCCGGAAAGATCGACCGGCCTCGCTCCACGGTTAAAGAGTTCGATATACTCGTCGTTACCGTCCCCTGAGTGCGGGTGATACATGATTTCGTTAATGACGATGTCCCGAAACAGCAACCGGGAGTTACTCGATCCGGGTGTGCTCGCCGCCAGCTCATGAATTCCCGGCGCCCCGTCCGGATGCCGCCCAGATGCGATACCTTCGCTTTGCCCGTCAAAGCGCAAGGCATCAATCACCTGGGAGCCATCTTGCGCCAACAAATAGAGCGTTTCCCCTGACGAACGGAGCGCGAACCCGAGTTGGTCTTCCGTCAGTGCTAGAAACCCGTTGGCGGGAATCGCTGCCTCTTGAGAAAAGCGGTATTTGCCTTGAAGCGGATCATCCGTCAACACGACGCCGCCAAGATCGATGGCGTCGTTGCTGTGGTTGTAGAGCTCCACAAAGTCCACCTCGGGAGGAACACTATTGGCGAGGAACTCGTTGATCCGAACATTGTGCAGGTCTGAGAAAGCCACCGGGTCGATCGCGCCCGGTGATCCGCCCACGAACGCACTCGTTGACCATGCCTTGACAGACCGTTCTCCATAAGACGGTCGCGATAGAACCAAGGAATGCCCCGCGCCATCCGCAGCGGCCGGCCACGGAGAAACTGAATCATAATTCACCTCCAGCAATACAGCCCCGTGTCGATCCTTCAGCCGCACCGTCCCAGCGTCATTTGGCAACGATTCGACAAAACCGCCCAACACTCCTTGAGCCTCATGGAGAGCAAGCAAATCACTTGGCGACTTCGCAACCGTAACTATCGTGCCCGGCAAAATGCGGTAACCCTCCGGGAACGTGTAACTAACATCACCATCCAGCCGAAAACCACCGATATCGTGCGGGACCGCATCGGTATTCATGATTTCGACGAACTCCAGATCCCGCTCGTCAATCCGATCCCAGGGATGATACATGATCTCCGTGATCGCGAGTCCGGTTCGACGACTTGAGGGCCCCGGCGGCTCTATGTCGTAGTACTTCGCCCCTCTAGCATCCGGACCGACATCCCCAAACTCACGAAACCTAGCGACTGCGGCAGACTCCGAAGCATGACTGCTCACTGCCATTCCTACGAGCACGCTCTCTGGCAAGGCAACCGTGGCCGCATCGACCAGACTCCAATAAAGGCCGTCAAAACTGGCAAATCCCGAAATCAACTCGCCCTCCCTTTTTAAGCGAAGCCAAGTAAACGGAAAGTTCACCCGATGATTTCCCGACGACGAAGCCGCAGCATTACTCGCCGACCTAGACTGAAATAAAATGCCGCTAATGGTGGGAGTCGCCAAGACACACGCCTGGGCACTGCCCGGATTCAAACTCTCACGCACCATCAACCCCGCCTTCGTCCACACATCAACAAAGGCGACCGATTCGACTCGAACCCGCACATCAAAGTCTCCCGTTCGGCTCTCGTAGAGAAAGTGCAGTTGGTCGGAAGTGCCCCCAATATCCTCGCCACCGCCCGTCACATCAAAACCACCTTCGACTGCGACAGAGGTTCCCGTGACCACAGGTTCTCCAATGCCACTGGAAGTGAAACGCGTTTCCTGTGCCCATAAACCACAGAACAACGAGACTCCCAGCAACAGGACGGTCAGTAACCGAAACATCCTCGCAAACCCAAAATAAAATACATGCACAACACCCCTCCTGAATCCGTCGTCCATAATTCTCTGGTTCAAACCTTTAAGCCACTGATGAGATTGATTCCATCACAAAATAGTTCAAAACTGTAACACAAGGTCTCCTATATCCGTTTCAACTCACTGCAAGGCTCGAAGATTCTCCTCTTGGCTAATCCGGCATCTGAAGGAGACGTCTCATTTCGTCCAGGAAATTGAACCACGGCTTACAGATAGCAGGCCAACAGGAATATCTGTGCTATCTGAGTAATCCGTGGCCAGAACTTTTCAGTTGGAAAAGGCTCTAGTATCGGGACGGAGGAATTGAGACGCACCTGAATCTGAAAGTCACGGATTGCCCACAATCGATATTTTCTTCTAACCTTTTCACTCGATGCATGAGCCTGGATAGCAACCACTCCAACAAACAAGAGATGTTCCCATTAGCGCGAATTCCCGTCGCCACGGCTCGTCCAAATAACATTGAAAGCTACACGGACGCCTAGGAGACCCTTTGTCAAACAAATGCAACGACAAGCCCTGGAATGACGAAATTCAACGCCCAAAAAATGAGCGAACTAAGGAGGACGCAGAATACGCTGAAAAACAGAGCCGAGCCCAACTCCCAGGCAGTCAATCACTTCTAACACAATTTCCGCGTATTCAGCAGTTCCATCAAACTCAAGAGACAGCAGATATTCAAGAGATCCTTCCTTGGCTCACGGGTCACAACAAACTATAGCGTCAACTGTCTCAGTCGAATGCATCGGTCTAACCAATCGCTAGGTTCCCAGCACTTCGGGATAATGCGCTGGAGCAGCGCACCCGACAGCTTCCTGACGCGATCACACCCACTCAAAATGAATTCGTTACCTCCCCGAAGGATCCATTTATGTTCGTGTCGATGCTCCGCACAGAGACAGTCCCGATTAACCGGAGAGTGGCAAGCTCGGCGTCCAATACCTTTGCAGCGCCGCCTTGTTTCTCAGCGCTTACTACTTTGGAATCGTGATGCTGGATCTTTGCTTCGGGGGGGGATCGCTCCCATTCAATAGCTTTTACCAAGTCCTTTTACCTGTGCCGGTCGTGATGATAGTCCTTGTCTCACTAGTTATTGGAGACCCTCTTCTATCAACAATAGTGAGTACACGTCTTGAAGAAGGACGACAAACACCAAACAAGTATGTTCAATACTTGGAGAGGTTCGGCTCTGACCCATCTGTCAACAGGGCGATATTCGAGTTTCTAATTTGTGAGACGCTCGTGCGCAAGGGGATAACCCTCTTTTATTTCCAAGTTAAATTCAAACTGGCTCCAAATGTTGAGATTGATATTGCCCTATACAATCCTCTTAGACCAGTGGTACTGTCGGCAAAGGTGTCCCTGCGAGAGCATTGGAAACAAGCCAACCAGAAAGGCTCTGTGCTAAACATGTTTATCGTAGATCAGAGTCATACCTGTTAACCATGAAAAATGAAGGGAGTAAATTGAAGAGAGATATAAAGGACGGAGATGTCTGTGGTCTCACGGATTGCATCTGCGCAGACAGCGAGGCATACGATACTCTGCTCCTCACTCTGTCCAATGTGTCGTTCATGAAAGGCGATCAAATCACCCCCATCTCAGGAAAACCGGTAACAGCTACATAATTCCTTTTCTAAAAGGTGCAGGCGCATTCCTCTGCTCCAAGGAATTTGCGACGGTTCCACCTCGACAGTTCACTCGCCGCCTCAGACTATTATCCAAAGGCCAGGTGCACCCGTTGAAAAAACACTTCGGTATTGGCTTGAATTGCAAGGGCAGAACAAGCGAGGTAACTCTCCACCTTTACCCCCACTACATCCTTAGCTAGTTTGAACTCCCGGGATCTAGATAGAACTTTTATAGATACTGGAAACGTACAATAATCCAAAATGTCAGTGAGCTATAGATGAGCTTGGACGCAAGGCCACCTGAGCCTCTACACAACCCATCCGACAATGAATGTCCCACTGTCATCCCTTCACCACTACATCATTCAACATCTCGTAGAGGTCGGCTACGCGCCGAAGGTTGCTCACATTGCAGATCACTTTCAAACCGACGCAGAAACCGCGGGTTCAGTCCTCCAGTCATCGGAGACGGATCACGGAGTCGTTTTCCCATCCGGTATCCAAGGAAGCATGTACCAAGGAGCCGTCCAATCCATCGAAAAAATCTGGGAGTCCTCCAAGGTGTGTTACGGGAATCACCTGCGCTCAAATTGGACCAAGTGGACGATCGATGAAGCCAGGCAACTATTCACAGTCAATTCGGCCCTCACCCACCGAATTTGGACACTGCCACAAGGTCAATCGCAGTTCTGAATTCAGCCAGCCCCGACTTAACTCAGAATCATGTGAATCGGATCGGCAAAGCGATCCACCAATCATACCAGCCGCCCGTTGATTTCGACTTCCATCTCCTTGGCATCCAAACCGAGCTGATGGAGAATGGTCGCTTGAATATCGGCGATGTAGTTTCGCTAGCTGACGGCTCGATAGCCGCCCCATCGTCCGTGCTGCCGTAGACGTTACCATCCGAACGCCAGGCGCTGCCAACCAAGAGGTGAATCCTTTCGGATTGTGATCGCGGGCGGTCGTATTTTGCGACCACAGCATCCGCCCAAATTCGTTTATCCAAACCACAAGAGTCGAATCCAGCATTCCGCGTTGTTTGAGATTCCGATCAAACCGGAGGTCGGTCGATTTCATGTTGCTATGCCAGTTACATTTCCCATTGCCCCCCGTGGCAGACCTGAACAAACTGCACACTCCGCTCCGCCAAACGCCGCGCCAGCAGGAGTTAGCGCCCAAAGGCATCGGTCTCCATCCCATCAATACCGTGGAGATCTTTCACGTGCCCGAGCTCGCTGGAAAAATCAACCGCTTCCGGTGGGTGGAGATTTGGAATGGAGTCTCCCCGGATTGGAATGGTGTCGCAGCATACGCTGCGCCGAGATAACCGTCGGTCAATTGAACGAGCCACGTCAGCTAGCCGATGTTGACAAAGGTCGACAGATTGCGGTTCGCCGTTCCCAGCGCATAGTTTATCTAGCTCCCCCAAACAAGTATCCTCCAACAGCCGTCCTCGATGCCCCGTCGCCACCTCAATCACCGCTGGAAAATGATTGGACTCTTTGCAGCACATGTACCACATTACCGCAATATCATCGATCGCGCCGCCCACATGTGGAAACCAATCGGACACCGGAATCCCAGCTTGGCCATGACGGATAAAAGTTCGATGACACGGAATGACCGGCCGCCGTATCGGCGCCAAGTTGTAGCCAAATCCGGTTGGCTGCGACCTGAGTAAAAAGCGCGTGCGCCACATATCCGACGCCAACGCAATCGTGCACCCGCAACAGCTGCCTTAGCAGATTGGAACCTGATCCTGTCGGAAGACACTCGCAATTTTATTGACGCCAGCCGAGTGCTGCCCCATTCATTGACAACGAGAAATAGTCGCACTGCATTTTCTGAAACACTTTCACCTATCCAGAGATCGCAACATCCCTGTCTCGGTCGGAACGATGAAGGCAAGCCTACTCGAGGCCAAAGGCACCTTGCGCCGGGTCCTGGCAAAGAAAGGAATTGGAAGAAAGGTCGGCAATGCCTTGTCCTAAAAAAGGTCTGCGCACCGCTCTTGCGGAGGGCGAATTAACGCCCGCCCAGATTGCCTAAATCACGGCCCATCTCTCAACCCCGCCAAATGCCGACGGACAGGCCGACAAACTCCGAGAGATCACGCAGTTCGGACGCAGCACCCTTGCAGCCATTCAGGGTCACTCGTTTTTTGTCATCACTGGACTCGATCCGTTTGACGAGGCCGGCAGTGCAGCACAGCCCGCAATTCAGGTGGCTAGCCGCGGTGGTGGAAGTATGAAAACATTTAATTTAGCAACTTTGATACTGCTCACCTTCGTTACGTCAAGCCAGCACCTAGCGGCCCAGCAAATGCCTCGCCATCTCACCTATCTTGACACCGTCAATGAAGCCCTCAGCCCCGAGAGCCTGAGGGAGCATCAAGCAACACCGAGGCAGCCATTCAACTAGGACTCATTTTTAGTCCCCACGGGATTCAAGAGACGCCAAACGCCCTAATTAGCATCGCTGCAAACGGTGAAAATGCGACTCGAAAGGAAATCTCCGATCTACTGCTGGTATTCACAGGTCAATTGTATGGCACCAACTCTCAGAACCGAGAGTACGCGCGGCGAGCGCTTCAAACTCATTTCCAAGCCGAATTAGCCGCTGCCGAAAAACTCCCCTAAGATGAACAGGTTCGCCGCCGTCACCCCAACCCCGGTCAATGTCACCATTACTTGGCCTAAAATTACTGACAGAATAAACACTCTTGAGATCGTGCGCGCCAGATGCCATCCATGATCGCCAGTTCCTTCGTCATAACGGATCCGTCAGAACGTTATGTGGATCAACTGCGGATCTTTGACGTGGATGCGCCCGAGCGCCCCGAATTCAAGCAAGCCAAGAAAGAAATGATCCAAGCCTTCCGATCTCTACTGAACCGCGGCCGCGAAGCATCTCAGCGTGTTGAACGCCTCTCTCAAAGGGGTAACGCAACAGAAGGATCAAGCTGGACCTTGGGTATCCAAACTCACCGAGGTTGAGAAGACCATGGCAAAGACGACGGTGGTTTTTCGAGCGGGCGCCAACTACGCAGCAGCAGAGATGGCGATTGAGCGGATTAAGATGAGCGGCAAGCGTACATAGAATATTCGCCAGCTCATGGAGATTGGCCAAGGCATCCTCCGTTATAACGTCGAGCATGATTGGAATTACCCCAACAACCTCGCCGTGCTTTACGAAAAAGGTTATTTGAAATCGATACTCGAAGCCAAGTCACTCATGACCGGGAAACCGTACGTCTACACATCAGTGCTGGGATCCAACATCCCAAGTCCCTTGACACCACTGCCCGTCTCATCCTGCTGTATGACAACGAGCAACTCCAAGATGGCCACTATCAGTGCCTCATGGCAGGTGGATTCGGTCAACCCGTAAAGGCCGACCCGCTGAGGCAACAGCTTGAATTCCGCGGTATTTCCCTCGATTAAGAACCATCGTTCACGAACAATATCTCTAGCCGAGCCAGTTGATTCAAAATCCGCGAGCGCCAGTGGGAAAATGCGCCTCACAACGACAAAACTCCACTTCTCATGAATCCCAAGTCAACCTCGCCTCCACCCCGAGCGCCATCTGTCTCCTTACTCTCTCGCCGCTTGCTGCTCTCGGCTCGGATCTCCTTGAATCTGTCCTTGCGGCGCTAGAGAAACAGACTCAAACCATGACCGCCGTTCACTTGGAATGGACAGAAACCCAACCGGGGGGGCCCGGTCACATCGTCTTTGATCTCTCCAACTATGAAGACCTCCAATCTCTGGTTCTCCGGTCCCTTGAAACCGGTGCTTCAACTTCGATTCTTAAACGCGGTGACACATCCAAATGACTATGAAAGTGTCCGCCCCAACACTCGTCAACGTCCAAGCCGCACGAATTCGGAACGCAAAAAAATACTCGCCAAAGCCATCCGCCTCGATCTCATCCGCAAGCAACAAACCATTTTAGAGGAAATGCAGGCAGCCACACCCATTCGCTATGTCACGGTTGTCCTCGATTCAAAATGCGGCCACGCTATTGTCGAACGGCGAGAGACAATACTGAGCGGAAAACCAATTGCGGATTACGAATTCACGGACTGGCACTATCACGAAGCCCCAGAGATCTGGTTCCCACATTATTGTGTGGCATCCTGCTACACAAACGGACCATTCGATTTGGGGCCTTCCACGCTGAGCCGAAAACACATCACGCCCACGAATTCACTGCAATCCGTTTTGGTAAACAAGCGAGGACGTAATTCAGCTTGGTAGCGACACGCCCGTGAATGATTGTTTTCGAGTCGAACGACTTCTGACGCTCGCGCCAGCAAACACCACAAAGTGATCTATACGATCGGCGCTCACGGGAAAATACCCACTGGACCGCGAATCCTCACCGGCAAGCACCGGCTTCAACTCTTTTCACTCATCACCCTCGCCGTTGCGGGAATCGGCATCCTGATCGGCTTTCTGATTTTAAGGCAGATCACAGAAAGGCTCGACGACCGCAAAGCTAATTACTCGGCCTTGAAGTCCTGACATTCCGCCAGGGATTTCTTGGAGTCGAACGGGAATGATCTACGCTCTCCCTCATCATACTCCATGACCATGATTGTCAGCGCACCGCTCTCCACCATACTCGCGATGGGAGACATCCAAGAGATATTTTCGAGCAAAGATGACGCGGCAATCCAAAAAACCTTGAAAACTCAACGGAATGGATCTCAAGTTTGGATATTATTTCAAGTGCCTCGAATGTTCACTACCGCAGTGTCCATTCAGAGAGTGAATAGTCCCTCGGGATCAATCACGGATCCATACATGGACTTTTTGTCTCCCGATATTTTCACGCAACCCCGCAAGCATCGGAGAGGACCGG
This sequence comes from Limisphaerales bacterium, assembly GCA_024761205.1. Classification (GTDB taxonomy): domain Bacteria; phylum Verrucomicrobiota; class Verrucomicrobiia; order Limisphaerales; family AAA164-E04; genus UBA2970. Next base: position 71,457 of record JAMASS010000009.1, on the reverse strand, counting down.
ATCGGTGTTCAAGCCCCTTTCGAACAACAACGGCATGATCGCCTCCATCTCCAGACTAGCCTGTAAGGCTAGTTCTCTTGTTCTCCACCGCAATGCCCGATGTTGAGCCCCTTCAAATCGGCGCCGGAATCCGGTATGCCTAGGGGAACTCATCCGCTAAACTCCATGTCGCGCCTTACACCAGTTGATACGAGCCGATCTCCGGACAAGCTCAAGTGCCGTATCAACCCAAAAAACGTCCTCGATCCCCCATCATTGAACCTAACCCACTTCAGTAGCGGCGCTCCGCTCGCCTCAACGAATTCGCCAGTAAGACTCTCTACCTGAAATGGTTTACTGATCGTGAGACACTCGCCAAACGGCGGCCTGTGAGGTCTCGCCCCGCATTGAAAACGTCCGCGAACGGCATCGAGGTCGTCAAAATCGCCCTCAATCAACAACCCGACCAAGATGCCCAGACCCAGCAGTTCATTGACGCCTTTAGATTCAAAATCGACGACGACAGCACCAAGCTCTTCCACAACCAATTCTTCCCCGACTTTGCCATCACCACTTTCGCAGCCATCAACGAGCTCGACGATTCACGCAGCTATCAACAATGGGAAATCATCGCCACCCGCGAAAATCTGAGACGGTCGGAAGACGCGGTCATTGATCTGCACAAGAAGCCATCAACTCGGTCTAAGGCACAGCATTGAACTACGCAAAATAGGTGGAACGACACGCACTTCGACATCCACGTCATCCAACTCCCAAGGCCACAAGCACCAGCCAATTCTATCGAGTTAATGCGGCAGTGGTGCTCGAAGCGAATTGATACAAGATTTGCAAGATAGAAAAAGGAAGTCACGTTAATCCTGTCCCAAAAAACAAAGCCATCGACATTCTCTCGACTCCCTCGTCACCATTCCGCTAACCTCCCACCCGAACCCAAACGAAAGATTCTCATGCAAAACAGAAACCAAAAACACCTTCTTACCATTCTGACAGCCCTGTCCATCGCGTCCAGCGTAGCGCTTGCTTCCGAGCTCACCCCTGCATTCAATGGTCACAACTTCAACGGCTGGAAAGTGCCCGAGAACAACATCTGGTGGACCGCTAAAAGCGGCATCATGAAGCTCCAAAGCGGCACCAACAAAAAAGGATCGACCCTTTGGACCAAGAAAGAGTACGGCAACCTCATCATGGAGTTTGATTTTAAGATGGGTCACGGAACAGTTGACACTGGCATCTACGTGCGCACCAAAAGAGAGCAGATCCAAATTGGCATTTCCGGGTCCTTGAAACGAGACATGACCGGCTCGCCATACATTTCCGGCAAGGGCTACCCGGTGGAAGCGCGCAACGTCAAAGAAATCCTCAAGCCCAAAGACTGGAACCACATGACCATCGTTGCGATCGGCAAAAACTACTCCGTCTGGCTCAACGGTCACCACATCATGAGCTACGATTCCGACTCCGCCGTTGAAAAAGGCCCTCTCGGAATCCAACTCCACGGCAACCGAGATATGTCCGCCGAATACAAAAACATCACCATCTCCGAATTAGATTAAGACAAGAACTATAGCGGTATAGCGACTGATGCCAATCGGCTCACTCCTTTCTTCACCTCGGCGGGTGCTGTTACCCAACCGGCCGCTCGCCTTTTCTTTCCGCGCAACGCCCTCGGGATCAAACACAAACGCACTCTTCGTCAGCGCCGACTCCGCTCACGTCTTCGGCAACCACCTTGCCAATACTCCGCAATAACTTGCCCCCTTGACTCCACATCAGATTCCACCACTCACGCTCGTCAAGCTTTATGATCGTAAAGCTCCTGTCTCCCATCGGCATATACAAATGTAGCGATAACAATCACTCCAAACCGCAGCATTTCCCCGCCGAAACTCAATCCCCGCCGGATGTTCCCACCGCAGGCTCACCTACCGCAACAAAGACACCAAGCTTCACCCGTCATAGTTCTCGATTCGCCCCAAGCCATAAAGTTCAATTAAAATCGGATACGGATCTATCAAACTCACCGGATGATCAAAAACTCCCAACACCATTCCGAGCGCCACGATGATGAAGGGGATTCGAGTCACCGCCTCCCACAAGGTGGACTTGTGCCAATATCGCTTCTCACCGAGATGCCAGCCATGATCCGAACACAAAACAATCACCATTCGCTCCGCCTCCGTACCTTGATCCAGGCTGCAATCAGTCGCCCCAGTTACGCATCCGCATGGCTAATGCTGGCCAAATAACCTGCACCCGCCTCCCTCAGCTTCGAGCCCCAAAACCAAAAATCATGGCGAAAGGTGATCTTAAAATACCATCCCATTGATTGGGCGGATGATTGCCCACAGTACGATGGAAGATATTACCCGCACCTTGAATCTGATTAACCATAATTCCGAAAATGAACCGGAATCATGATCGCGACCCGCGAAGACGCACATTTGGGGAGACGAGCCATGGGCACCGTGGATAGCGTCCCACGAGCCGCTAGAGTATCAATATTCGGCGTAAGAACGTTTCCGTCATAGCCCCCCAAACAGCCCGACCCAATCTCGCATGTCATCGACCGAAAGGAACAAGACGCTGGTCCGAGCGCCCTTATGAATCATGGGGAATATCAACGGCGACCACATTGGTGAGCATCGCGGTCACGGCCCCGAAAACTGAAACCATCCGATCCAATTCATTTGCGCCTTAAATCCACCACTGGCATTGCTTCGTCTTGCGACAACCATTGTCGGTAGTCAGCAATAATTTCAGCAAACTCGATTTTCGAAGCCACATTGTTCCACCCCCCATCGGATCGGCCTCCTGATCATAGAGTTCCTGATGTCATCGACATAGCGGTGTAGCGCACATGGCGTCGTCCTCACCGTGTTATTGCCGTGTTGGTAAGTCATGATCGCGGCGGTGACTTTGTCTTCAGCTTCACCACGTAACAAAGATCCCACACTCCCGCCATCACAAGCATCGCCCGGTTCCAGCCCGCCAATTCCAACAAAGGGGATAGAGATCACAGGCAGCTCCCCCCGGCACGTCACATCGCAAGCCGAGTGAGGCGAAGCACCGCCCGCTACCGTTCAAGCCCATAACTTATCATTGCGAAGAATTTCTTATAGCTTCCACCAACCAGTCCGTTAGCCGTCTCCCTCAACACGGCCGAGGAAATTAGCTTCCGAATGGTCTTCTCGCCGTCCGGACAAACTCGATGAAAACACTTTCCGCAGTTAGAGGATTCTGGGCGCCTCCTTTTTGTGCCTGGGCTAACAGGCTCGCTGGTCGTCTTTTGCATTTTGGAATGTCACACGAGTAGCGAACAGGAAAGCAACCATCAAGGATATGGCCGCTTGCCGACTCCAAGAATTCGAATTCCACTACGGCCGGTCAGATGTATCGTGATGGGTATCGCCTTTTCCTTGAAGAGAATTGATCCCAAGCGGTCAAGGTCATCGCAGCCCCTGTCAAGGCTTTCCCAAGACAATCCATTGGAAGATGAGCCCATTTTTAGACCTGCTATGCAAATGAACGCCTCTTCTCTGTGGAACCGAAACTCGCGTTCGACCATTTCCACCAGTTCGTCAAACGATTCCCGAACAGCCAGCGGACAATAGATGCCAAACGGAATCTCGTCCGCTTGAGGCATTGATTGACAAAAACGGAAAGGATGGTTACGAGGCCCGCGTTCGTGAAATCGATCAATCTCCAGATGATGAAGTTCGATCGCCTGGCCCTGGCGAACCTTGGCGCTGATGAGGTGCTGGCGGATCTAATCAGCAGCTTCACGCCTATCTCAGACGCTACGGTGCGGGAACGGTTCATCCGCATTCTTGGCGGCCATAACAACCTTCCGGTCGTAATCGAGAAACTTGGGGAAGTGGCTAGCAACGATGAATCCCGCGGGTCCGTCGTAAGACAATCCAAACCTCGACGGCAGCAATCATCCCGATGCCTTCGAATTCATGAAAGCGTTAGTTCTCGAACCCCGTGCCGACGCGATGCGAGTCGCCGCGCTCCGAGAATTTGAATATCTAAGGCCGGAAGTGGTGTTGGACTTTCTTTCTACCTTGGCGAGCAGTGAGTCCGCTTCCGATCTCGTTGTTGACTTGGTGCACACCCTAGGTAACACGAAGTCCGACGCCGCCACTCATTCGGACGCATTGGTGCGAGAGGCGACGATTATGGCTCTCGTGGAAATCGGCAGTCCAGCGGCTGGCGCTGTCGTCTTGAATCTCTTGGACTTCAAAAAGTAATAAGTCTTGTGACAAAAAGCAATATCGTCACTCTATGGTTGGTTCTCTTCGTCGGCCATCATCAGCCTTCCGCCGAAACCATCGCTCACCACCCTCATCCCTCGGTGCCCTTGGATGTCCGGTGGGGCTGGGGAGTCCACTAAAGCGGAATCGCAGAAATCTGCTGATGGTTTTCGGCTCGTGTTCTCGATCGATTGCCTGATCCGATCATGCGAACACCTTAGCGGGCGCCTTGAGCCCAATGCGTCCAATCAGTTACTCGCCAACGTGCTAGGTGTTGAAGTCGAGGCAATGCTGGCAGCCGAGCGGATTCAGCCACTTTTGGCTCAAGCACCCGCTAGGACGTCTCGCTAAAGGTGCACCGAGAGACCGCAAAGGGATTCGTATCCCGGTTTCCCTGCGTCAAGATGAGCCAACTCCTACGGGGGAATCGCCTTCAAAGATGCCAACCCCAGCGTGAAAAAATGGCCGCTGTCGATCTGTTAGTTCTCCATCCTAGTGAGGCGTCACTTCCTGTGCTGAAATAAATCTTCAAAGAGCATGCTGTTGGCAAAATCCGGAACGAGGCCATTGAAATTATTTGCTCGCGAAACCACAAAGAAACTGACTGAGGATCGGCCGGATTGATCCGTCACGATAAAAAGCAACCCAAAATTCACACATTGACCATCCGGTCTCGATGGAGTTCCCCTCGTGATCGAACCGATCCCATTTTGTCTATGAAAGCCCCCAATGTTCGAATCCTGTTTGCGCTGGTTACTACCTGCACCCAAGCCCCCTACTTCAATCTTCTGAACTCGAGTTGTCCGATGCCGGAATGCTTCGCTTTCCCGACATCGGCTCAAGCCGAATCGCCTTTGTCTACGCTGGTGATCTGTGGACCGTAGAAAAGGAGGGCGACGTTGCCCGACGGCTGACTTCAGCCAAAGGCGCCGAAGTGTTCCAAAATTCTCTCCCGCCGGCGAACAAATCGCTTTCAGCGGAAATTACGACGGCAACGTTGACGTGTATGTGATTCCAGCAATCGGTGGCGAGCCAAACCGTTTCATCTATCATCCAGCGCCTGATGAGATGGTGGACTGGTATCCCGACGTCAAGAGCATCCTTTTTCGATCCAAACGAGAAAGCCCATCGTTTCGCTGTCATCAGTTCTTTTGACAACCTCTCTCCAGAGGCCTGTCAGTCGATCTTCCCCCTCAGCACGGTGAGTTCGGAAGCATCAGCCCCGATCAAACAGTCCTCGCGCTACAGTTCATTTTCAAGGATACCCACATCTGGAAGCACTATCGGGACAGTATGTAACAGTGATACCTGGCTCTACAACTTCGCATCAACACTTCCGAGAAATTAACTTCGTTCCCGGTTACCGATTTTCTCTCCATGTGGCACGCTTAACAGATCGTCTTCCTATCCGATCGAGGCGTCAACAGCCGGCTGAATCTCCGGGTTTTCGAACTAGCAACTCAAGCGTTTCGGCAAATCACATTCTTCAACGACTATGATGTGAAGTGACCCAGCCTTGGACCGGCTGAAGTTGCGGTGCCTTCGAGGACAGTGGACTTCTCTATCGGCTTAACCTTGAAACGGAAACGGTCTTATATTAACGGCATTTCCTTGTCGCTCACCAGCAAAAGAGCCCTATTATTCGGCCCTCGTGGCGAGATGCTCACCGTGCTTTAAGCACACGGAGCCGTTCGCAACCTCACCCAAACGCCCGGTGTTGGCTGGGATACGATGAAAAGCCAATATGAGCGCCTTCTTCCCTTCGTAAAATCATGCGAATGTTCCCCGACGATGCGGCAGCCGAAGCATGTTCATCAATATCCGTTGGCCGGATGGCATCCGGTGCCCGTTCTGCGATTTGAACCGGGTAACAGGACGGTGCGGCACACAAGACCAAGCGGTTCAAGACAGGCACCGTCATGCAATCATCGAAGCTTGGCTTGCAAATCTGAGGGTTGACGGGATACCTCATGACGACGGACTGAGAAGGGCCAGGCTAGCATGAATCTGCACCCGTGATCTTGGGATAATACAAGAAGACCGCCTAGCACTTGGCGCACCGCATCAGGGAAACATAGCAGGCGATACAGACCGCTTTGTCGGGCTGGTCGAGGTCGATGAGACATGCATAGGAGGGGGGAAAGCGAAAGAACATGCCGAAGATAAAACGGAAAGAGTTGACAATATGCGGCACTGTCGGAAAGGTTGTGCCGGTCGGTTCAAGCGCGGATATCAAGGCACTCTCCATTAATGTTCCCATAAACATCTTGACCGTTACCTCACCGAATTTGCCGGCTGGCACAACGCCCGGCATCGAGGTACTATCTATCAAATGGCTGCGATAGTTGTAGGCATGACCGCAAAGAGGTTGCGATATCAGGATTTGGTAGAAGGGATTCAATGATGGAAGCCGCGAGCCCCGTCACCATTGATGATCCACAACGCCTCGCCTGCAGCTTTTTCAAATCATTTCCCGCACTCCGTCCGGCGACAAATGGGTCTATGAACACCCTATTATCGGAAGATACACCTGCACATGATTGGTATCGTTTCGTGCTTTCCTTTCCGCCGCATCTTGTGCGGGACTATGTGCGTCGTTTCGGTCTTGGTGTTCATCATTGCCTGCTAGACCCGTTTTGTGGAACAGGGACAACGCTTGTCGAAGCCAAGAAACTCGGCATTCCGAGCATCGGCGTCGAGACTGTCGAGGTTTCCCGCCATGCAGCCAACACCAAGACGGATTGGTCGCCGGACCCGGACCGCCTTACAGCCCATGCGCATCGCGTTGCGGAGATGGCATTGGCATTGCTAGCGAAGGAAAGGATCAGTGATAAGCCGATGGAAGAACCGCCATCTGGTCTGCAGTTGCGCTTCTTGCCGGAACCGACCGCTAGGCTTCTGCTCAAGAATTCGATCAGCCCGTTGCCGTTGCACAAGGTGCTCGTTCTCAAAGACGTGCTGAGAGAAATGCGCGATCCAGCATTTGAAGCCCATGAGCAACTTGCATTAGCGTGCGCGCTCACGTCCGATATCGGTAACTTGAGGTTTGGCCCCGAGGTTGGTGTAGGGAAGATCAAGCGTGACGCCTGCGTGGTCGGAAATTGGTTGTCCCGCGTCGTTTCAATGGCGGATGAATTGCGAGAATTGAAAGCGCTCAATGAAACACCATCCCGGGTTATTGAAGGGGACGCGCGGACCATTCACAAACTCATCGAACCTTGCAGCATTGATGCCGTTATTACATCGCCGCCATATCCCAACGAGAAGGACTATTCCCGTATTGTCCGGCTTGAATCCGTCTTGCTCGGATATATCGATAACCGATCAGACCTTCAGGCAATGAAGCGCAGCCTGTTACGCTCCAACACGCGAGGAGTTTACCGCGACGATGATGACGACGCTTGGGTGAACGACAATGCTGAGATAGACCGGATTGCCAATACCATTGAGGCCCGCCGTATTGAGCTTGGAAAGAACTCTGGGTTCGAACGTATGTATCACCGCGTTACCCGCCTCTATTTCGGTGGTATGGCGCGTCATTTCGTTTCCCTGCGCAAGGTATTGCGTCCCGGTGCCCGTCTTGCCTACGTGGTAGGCGATCAGGCTTCCTATCTCAGGGTAATGATTCGTACCGGTCAAATACTGGGGGATATCGCAAAGCGCGCGGGATACGAAATCGAATCCATTGACCTGTTTCGCACCCGCCACGCGACGGCAACCAACGAACAGCTCCGCGAAGAAGTTCTTGTGCTCAGATGGCCCGGTACCCACAAGCGCTGATCGCATTATGAGCGAGGAAGAAAGAAGCGCTGCTCAACGTATCGTTGCCAGGATATTTGCCGATCGTTTCCGTCCTGGGATGAAAGAGGTCGCGTTTCATCGAAACGACCTGATAACGACGGCTAAAGCGCTTGGTTTGAAACGCCCCAAGAATCTCGGGGATATCATCTACTCGTTGCGATACCGGTTACCGCTGCCCGATAGCGTGTGTAAACAAGCACCAACGGGACTGGAATGGGCGATCTTCCCCGGCGGGAATGTGATCTACGTATTGCGGGCCGTTCCCTTGAGCTTGGTTGAGCCCCGCACGGGACTTTGCGTGATCCGGTTGCCGGACGCAACGCCGGGGATCATTTCCAGTTACGCAATGTCCGATGAGCAGGCACTCTTGGCAAAACTGCGTTACAACCGCTTGCTTGATGTGTTTACTGGTATTGCCTGCTATCACTTGCAAAGCCACTTGCGGACTTCCGTTGACGTGGTGAATGCCATTGATGGCACGTCAAGCAAGTCCCAGGTCGAAACCGACGACCTTTATGTCGGGCTGGGTGAGCATGGAGCACATTACGTCCTGCCGGTACAGGCCAAGGGTGGATTCGACGCTTTGAGCGTGATTCAAATCTGGCAGGATTTCCGCGTGGCAGAACAAAAATTCCCGGATTTGAAAACGCGGTCTATTGCCGCACAGTTCATGGAAGGCGACAAGATCGCGTTGTTCGAGTTTGACGAGTCAAACAACCAGATCACCATCGTCCGTGAACACCATTACGAGCTTGTGCCTTCGGACCAGCTTACCGATGAAGAGCTACGCGCTTACGGCAAAGCCGCAAGAATATTCGGATAGCGGGACTAGGATGCCTAATAGGTATGATGCTTAGCCATATTGTCAGTTTCCATTTGCTGAGAGAAAATGAAATGTCAGAACCTCGCAAACGTGGTCCCTCATCGAACGGCCAAAACCCAATTCAATACCTGATAGTCCTGAAAATGTCAACACTCCGGATAAACACCTGCGGCGCGTCATCGCCGGAGCCTTAGGGAAGGCGGTTACCCATCGCTGCCAAAGAAATACAGCGCCTGACGGTCTTTGACGGCAGCCGTGTCAATTGGGAATCCGAAGTTCCGATCATCAAAGACTTAACCGGACTTGATCTCGCCAACCAACATCACCGAATTAAATTCCGCCGGATCGAAACAACTGCCGAGTATCGAACTGGGTGACTTCGACAGCTTACAGCAATTTTCCAATCTCACAAAATTGAACTTGGCCGAGAATCAGTTGGCGTCCTTGCAACTTCCCTTGACCTTGGGAGCTTTGCAAGGGCTTTTGCTTTCCAACAACCGCTTGAAAGATCTGAAAATCCCTTCCAATGATGCCAGCCTGATAGATCCTGTCAATCTCTCGGAATCCACTAAAGCGGCTAGCCACTAGGTTGGAGTTGCCGCCTGATGCGAATCAACTCGAATGGCTTTTGGTGCCAAAAAACCGCCTTCACCTCACATGACCGGACAATCTCGAAGGGCTGTTTTGGCTGGGATTGAGCGGGAGCCGACGATTCGCAAACAGTAATCAAACCGAAGATTGGTCCCTTCTTACTCCACTCACCGGGCTAAAAACATTTCAGATCCGCGGTGGTTTCTTTGATCCCATTTCCCTTGCGAAACCTCTGCCACGGGCTGAAATCATGGATTTCCGAGGTAGTCGCTCCAAAATTCAGCCTGCCGCCTGGTTATGCAAATTTCCGGGTGCTCCGGCTGGCCGGTTCACGCTTTGAGACGATCAAGCTTTCCTAGACCTAAATCGACTTGACATTCTATATCCAACAAATACAGATCTCCGTGGTCTTCAACTGCTCGCCTGCATAACACGGTTGGAACACCTGATCCTGAGATCGTCCGATCTCACCGAAATCGAAATCCCGGCAGACATGACACAACCGTCTTTTCTTGGACTCAGCAAAAACCAAAACACTGAAATGACCGATCCCTGACGGTGTTGGGCGAAGCACCGCATTTGGTCCTGACCTCCGCCTGATGGACAATCCGATCCCTGACGTTGCCCGATTATTGGCCACTGCACACCCAATTGAACCGAGCATTGGTTCAATTGGGCAAGAGCCGCATCATTAATGACAATGAATTCCGGCTGAGCACATCTTCCGTATTCGGAAAGATCCGGAGATCCAAAAATCAACGAACCTGATGAATTGGGAAGACATCGTCGACAACCTCTCGAACGGCAACGCAAACGGCTTTCGCACCACGCGACCAACAACGACAAGCCTCATGCGTTTTATCGAGTTTAATGGCAGGGATGCCGACCTTTTCAGATAAATCCGAACCGTCCGCGACTGAATATCCCCTCACGTATAGCTTCCAGACAGGCCCCACTGCCTCAGCAAACAAGCGAAGAGCAGACGCCACCACCAGAAATTCCCCGTGGCAAACCGGCAGACTACTCCAAGCCACGGTAGACATCTTGAAATAACCTGCTTGCCAACGCATGTGATGAGGGTACGCGCTGCCGGATCATGATTTGAAAAAGTTTCTCGCTCGGTATCACCCGAAAATCCGTGCTGGCATATCCTCCCCAGGAGTACTGTTCCGCAGTCCGTTTCCGGTCACCTGAGCCGATCTCAACATCCGAGATCGCAAAACCAAGCCCAAAACGAAAGTCACCGGCGATGCCTTTCAGTTGATCAGTAAACATCAGTGCGAGCGTTTTCTCCTTCAGGAGGCGACGCCCTTCAAAAGTGCCACCGTCAACCAACATCTGACAAAAGTTTGCGTAGTCCCCAATCTCAGATACCAGACCACCCCCTCCTGACAAAAATTCAAAGCCCTCGGCAAATGGACTCGTGGCGGCCGGGTCAACGATCACCAAACGACCATCCCGAAAGGCATGGCAGGAGGCGAGACGCCCACGCTTAGCAACGGGAACAGAGAACCCTGTATCTCTCATGGCGAGCGGTTCGAAGATCGCCTGCTGCAGATACTGATCGAGCGGCAACTCCGACCAAACTTCAATCAATCGCCCAAGCAGATCCGTGCTAAAACCGTAAGTCCATCGCTCTCCCGGATGGTGGAGCGCGGGAATACGAGCCAGTGCTTCCGCCGCTGCCTCAATACTCATCTTCGGCGGCATCATTGCAGCGGGTGGTCGATACCGCATCCCCTCCTTCCGGTAATATTCTACCGGGCTCGGTTTCCCATCCCCATAGCTGTATCCCGTGGTATGTCGAAAAACATCTCTGACCGTGATCTCTCGACGGGCAGGAACGATCTTGGTCGAATCCCCATCGCGCTCAAGTACGATCGTTTCCTTAAAAGCCGGGATGAATCGGCTGACAGGATCATCGAGCTGAAACTTTCCTTGTTCAAACAGTATCATCGCAGCCACGGAAGTGATGGGCTTGGTCATCGAGTAAATCCGCACGATAGTGTCAGCCTTAAACGGGATCTTGCGCTCAATATCCGAATAGCCGCCCACCTCGAAATACTGTGTTTCACCTTGCCTTACAACCAGATGGACGCCGCCGGCAACCTTCCCCGACTCAATGGCCTCGCGGAATGCCTGTCTCACCTCGGAGAAGACTCCGGCGGCCTTGGACGTGCCACGGGCGTAAAGGCAAAAAGTAAATAGTATACAGAAGAACCTCAAAAACCAAAAACGTTGCATCCCTCCATCATGCTCCTTTCTACAGATTGAGTCAATCCGCGCATTGAAACAGCAGTGGCCTAGAGATTAAATGCAGTGAACCAATGCTAGTGAGAGTCTCTCTCTAGCATCCCCTACCCACCCGCAGCAGCGCAGTAGGACGGAATCCCCGCTCGCAGCGTCAACACTCGACGATATGGATTTGTCTTGACATTTTGATGCTTTGGCTTAGCGGCTTGAACAGAACAGCACACTAAAGCCAAGAGGCACAATGAAAGAAAACTTTGTCATGTCAAATCATCCTTCAGCAAACTCGCCCATAACGGCACCAGACATTATTGTGAAGGTTCCTCTGTAGATTCAGACAGGACAAACAGGACCTACATGATTGTCTTCACCCTGAAAACTATCGATGACATTAACCTGTCGCCACAATTAATTTCTCAAACGCAATCTTATAGACTAACGCCATGAGTGTGATGGATATCAACGAGAAATTGGCGCCCTAAGCATTGAAAACCGCATTACTGTTGCCGCCCATATCGCTCCGCTATTCCTTCGTGAATTGGAATCGGCGCTTAGTGATAAGTGGCGAGAGGAACTTCAACACCGCACTGAGGATATAGACCAAGGAAGAATCGAATTGCTGCCATGGACTGAAGTCATGGACGCACTAGAGCGGGGCTTTGAGTGACCGGCCCAAAGCCACCGGAAGTGTGGTAGGGAATTCGCGAGGCGACAATATGCTATCAACAATTCAACACAAATCTGCCTTCACTCCCTCGAGAGGACCTCAACAAAGCAATAGAGAAGGCCTCCCTCTCATCCAAACTCCACCCTCTGATCGAACTAGGGCGGCAAAAGATCCGGCTCAGACGATTCCCGTTCGAATTGATCTATCGAGAATCAGCTAGTGAGATTCAAATAGTTGCGTTCGCGCATCACAGACGCAGATCAGGATACTGGAAAATACGAAATCTCGGAATCCAATGATCAAGCGGCACAGCAATTAGCAGCGAAATCATTGCTCTCGATCCCACTTTCTAAAATCGTTTCGGGTTCACCGAAGACATCGCTACCTACTGCTTGCCTTGGCCGCAGATAGGGTTGAAGCTAATCGACATCGCATCGCTTCATCCGGATTCCTCGCTAAGTTGTTGAACTCCAGCAGATCAGCATGATGCTTGTATAGCTCGACACCATACCTGCTTCGCCCCATTCTGCATATCGCCAACGGTCCGTGCGGATGTCTACAGCCCATGACCAACTCATCGAGCCGCTGATCTACAGGGCGTAGGATTTTGGGTAACCGCCACTCTGCCCCACTCAGCGAGCGGATACTCCAGCAGTAGTTGAAGCCTCTTCCCATCTAAATCGCGTGGGGGACGAACTCCCGCCAAGGTTGACCAGCGTTGGATAAATGTTGACAAACTCAACGATTCGCAGCGACGCCTAGCTACCCCCTCGGCTTTCCGGCGTCCGAATGCTCAATGGAGCCCACACTCCCTGCTCAAAAAAGTCCATTTCTGCCAGATTCCATCGTGCGCGCCTAAGTGATAGCCATGATCGCTCCAGAAAACGACGATCATCTCATCCGCCAGTGCTAAGCGTCTCAACGCATCCACCCAACCAGCCTACCTGAGCGTCAACGAATGAAACGGACGCGTAGTACGCTTGAACCGCTTTGCGCAAAGTCAATTTATCCAGGCCGCAATCCGGTGCCGGGCAATTGTGGGCGAAAGCCGCGGTCGAAATATCATCACGATCCCTCAGGTATGCATACGGCAAACGAATCGACTCCAAAGTAATACCGGTCGAAGTATTTCTCAAGCGTCGCATAAGGCGTATGCTGGAAAAAGAAACCGACCCTAAAAAAGTAAGATTCGCTCCTTTTTTCTTCCATGATACGAATCGCCTCTGCGGCAATCATCCCGTCGGTCTGCTCCGTGTCATCACCATCGGCCGCAAGCCAACTCAAAGCGGCAGAGATCTTTCAGTGAGCTTCCGCGTTGAAGATCAAATGTTCTTCGGCTTTATCTTGCTCTCTCAGATCCGCCGTCCGTTGCCACGACGGCGGATCGTCAAACCCATCGGTCCCAATACTTGACGGCACGTTGTAGTGGCAAATCTTTCCCGCCAGGGCCGCAAACCAGCCGTGCTGCATGAAGTTTTGGGAAGGATAATGACATCGGGAACCACATCCCGAAAATGCCTATCCAAGTCATAGACCTGGATCCGATCCGGGCAGAGTCCGGCCATCACAGAAACGCGAGTCGAATTGCAAAGTGGCAGTTGATTGTAAGCTCGATTAAAACGAACGCCCGTTGCCGTTGATCGGTCGATATTTAGCGCTTTCTCCATCAAATCGCCGTAACCCGGCCAAGTCATCAACAGCAATGACTAAGATATTGGGTTTCCGTTCTTGTTTCGCATCTGTGACCGTTGACGAGATGAGACTGAGAAAAAAACCAGCGTATCGAGAGCATCGCCGATCCTACTCAAAAGTGCTTCAATTCCGCCGCCGAAAGATCCAAAAACAGCGAAGCATCGCCGTACTCCCCACATTCATGGAGAAGCGCAACGTCCATCACACCGCCCCCACACTGGCAATCCAGACCGCCAAACCAATAATCAAAAAACACAAAACAAACGTTCCCAAAAACCCGTAGACATCCTTCACGCTCGGACGACAAAACTCGAGATCGGTTCCCGGGAACAGCTTTTTGGATTCGAGCCGTTCCGGATGTTTCACCGCCTCAGCCAAAGCTCGAGAATCGGCCTCAGGATCCCGTTCAACGGGCGTCTTCATCTTGGCGTAGTAGCGGTCCAATGTGCCCTTGGAATTGCGACGTGTGATTAGGCTGCAAACGATCATCACGAGAAACGGAGCAATGATCTTTGGCGGCAGCTCCATGGTTGCCAACGAAGAATCCGGCTTTCGCTGCATATCGGCGCCGAGCAAATCGTAGATTAAGAAGTCCAAATTGAAATTACCCTGCCCAGACATAGGTCCAGCATAGGCTTGGACCACGATTTCCATATCGCCCTGAACCTCACGAGAAACCTCTCGAAGCTGCAGATCACCAACGGGTAACACACCACGAGACCAATAAATAGCCCGACCTCCGGTTGTCCTCACCTCGATCATCCGATCTCCAGGTCCCAGGGGCTCAGGACGACTTCCGAGCGCCGCTAGCGAAGCCGCTCGCTTGGCAGGCGTCCCCGATAGCTGGAGCTGCGCAATGGCGGCATCCCACGCCGCGATTTCCGCCTGGCGCCGACGCACATCCGCCGGAGTGCTTTCTCGGCTCATGGCAGTCGTTACCAAATGCGTTGCCTGAGTGAACCGTGGGTGCAACTTCAAGCTCGGCGCCAAAGTAGGCAACAGCCAAGGGATGATAAAGAACACTGCCGCAGTGAATCCGGTCGTGATCCACGCCGCCTTCGTCGTCGCCCGTCGCCAATACATTCCGACCCAGAAAGGTGCCGCAAAGAGGATCGGTACGATCCAAGTCAACTGCAGCTGTTGGAAAACATTCATCATCGACCAGGAAAAGATCACCGCACCCAAAACCACTACCGCACCCGTAATCCTCGCCAGATTGAGACACTGTGCCTCCGACGCATTAGGATTGATGAACGGGACATAAAGATTGCGAATCAAGAGGGCCGAAGAAACCAACATGTAGCAATCCACCGAACTCATTAATGCCGCCAACAGGCAGGCCAACATCAGGCCACGGAGTCCCGGCAGCAACAGTTCTCGCGAAGCGATGCCCCACGCCTTATCCGGATCCGATATTACTTCGGCATTGTCCGCGAAAAGCGCTAACACAATTAACGCAGTCAGCGCCCAGCCAATCGTGCAAAACCGTTTGGCCAGGTTACCGGCCACCAACCCCATCCGCGCACTCGACTCTGACTTCGCCGAGCCGCCACCGGTTGCGATGAAATGCGGCTGGACCACAATGCCAATCAAGGAAATCACCGTCACCGCAACGATGCGATGCGAGGGGAACTCACTCGCATTTGCCGAGCCGATAAGAGTGAACATCGACGCCGGCAGCTGCTCGTGCATGATCTTGAATCCATCAAGAAGCCCTTGACTCGTCGGATCGCCAAAGCGCTCCACCAATGCGTACAAGCCAAAAGGAATCAGCAGTACCGACAAAACGATAATACAAATCCCCTGCAAGACGTCCGTCCAATAAGCAGCCATTAGCCCGCCAAAGGCTCCATACAAAATGACAATCACGGCGACCATCGGAACGAGCACATACTCCAATGCCACGTCCCTTCCTAGCATCGAAACCGAGTCACCAAGGAGCGGCGCCGCAACCTTCCCAATCGCGGAAAACAACATAGAGCCATAGACCATGTAAAACAGGATGCCAAACACGGTGTAGGCTGCACCCATCCGCCGGGATTCGTAGCGCTCCACAAACCAATCCCCCAAGGTGAGGTGCCGCATGCGTCGATACCAAACTGCCGTGATCCAATAAAAAGGCGTGACGAAGAGCCACGACATTGTACTCCAAATGCCGCTCATCCCACTCGTGAAACTCGTCCGCGCGGTATTCACGGGATCCGATGACCCGGTTCCGGCTCCGAACGCGGCAAATGCCTGAATGATCTGCCCAAAAGACCTTCCCCCAAGAAAATAATCCTCCTGTTTCTTGACCTTTCGCATCGCCAACCGGCCAATGCGAAGCATCACACCAAAGTAACCGATCAAAACAAGATAATCGAGGACATGCATAGGGTTCTCGATTCAAAATACTTGCTCGCTTTCCTCACGCAAGCCGCACGAATGGCCTCGGCTGGGAAAAGGCAGGATTCACGTTTCAGATTCCCAGTTAGGTCTTTGGTATTCGTTGTTCCTCTGTCATCCGATAATTGAGTGGTTCTTCATTCTTTTTTCCAGGCAGTTCCAGACAACCACCATAAAACAAGCAAAAACCCGTTGCCCAAAGACTGGACAACGGGCCTCAAATTCAACTACCGCCTCAAACTAGCTCTTGGCATCGTTGTAGTTCTTGCTGACTTCGTCCCAATTCACCACGTTCCAAAAGGCCTTCAGATACTCGGGGCGACGGTTTTGGTATTTGAGATAGTAAGCATGTTCCCAAACATCGCAGCCCAGAATCGGCCGTCCCATTCCTTCAATAACCGGATTGTCCTGATTCGGCGAAGACCCTACCTCAAGTTTGACTTCCTTATTGACAAACAACCAAACCCAGCCGCTTCCAAAACGGGCGGCACCAGCCGCTTCAAATTTCTCTTTGAAGGCATCAAAACCGCCAAAAGCGGCGTTGATGTCATCTGCTAACGCGCCGGTCGGAGCACCACCGGCATTCGGACCTAAAATCTGCCAGAAAAATGAATGATTCGCGTGCCCGCCGCCGTTATTCCGAACCGCTCCCCGAATCGCTTCGGGAACCGAATTCAAATCGCTGATCAACTCACAAAGTGATTTGCTCTCCAACTCCGGGTGCCCATCAAGGGCAGCGTTCAGTTTCGTTACGTAAGTATTATGATGCTTGCCATGATGAATCTCCATGGTCCGGGTGTCGATGTGAGGTTCCAACGCATCTGTAGCGTAGGGAAGTGCAGGTAGCTCGTGTGCCATAACTATTTCTTCTCGTTTTAAAGCAATCGTTTTTACGTCGTCGATTGAGCCAAAGACACTAGCACCCCGCCCACTAGGGCACAAGTGCCGAAATCAATCACAACAGTCTAACCTTACTCTATACCAAGCCAACAAAATTCCGCAGCATGCGTAGGCCCACCGCCTGGCTCTTTTCCGGGTGGAATTGAGTTGCAAACACATTATCCCTCCAGACCGCGGAAGCAAATCGCCTTCCGTAATTGGTCCAGCTGGAAACGATCCCCTTGTCAATCGGTTCCGGGTGAAAACTGTGCACGAAGTAAGCATAACTATGATTCGGCACCCCATCAAATAACGGGCAGCCCGGCTGGACGATATCTAACTGGTTCCAACCTATCTGAGGCACCTTGAGCGTGCCATCATCAGGAAACCGAACCACCTTGCCCTTGAAGACTTTCAAGCCGGTCGCACAACTGTTGAATTCATTGCTCGCTTCGAACAAAGCTTGGTAACCAACGCAAATACCCAGGAAAAGTTTTCCGGATCCAATATGGCCCAGAACAGCGGGCCAAAGCTCCTGTCCCTGGAGGGCTGAGACACAGTCGTCAAACGCGCCGACTCCGGGCAGCACCATCCCCTGATAATCCTCCTGAAAATCTTCGGGACCTCGAACCAACTTCACTTCCGCCTCCACGGCGATCAATGCCTTGTGAACGCTCCGAATATTCCCTGATCCGTAGTCAACTAACGCAATCACCAAATCACCCTAGAGCCGAATCCGCCATTCGTAAAAATCGGAATCAACCCTCCAACCAAGGCATCTCCCCGGTCACGCAAAAGATTTTCTTCCTCGGAAAAAACTTTTCGCCCTTCAAAAGAGCCTTCCCTCCCCTTTCGCCGGTTTTTCTTCCTGAGTGAGAACCTTCCCTCCTGAAAGGAAGCCCCCTCAGCCATCCTGGAAAGCCTTCACTCCTGTAAAACGATTTTTCGCTCCTTGATGAAATCCGTTTGAACCACACACGGCTTATTGAACATCAACGAGTTAACCGGACAACACTTAAAAGCCTTAACAACCCGCAGCCGTCAGCATAACGCAAAAATCCATAAAACCCTCAAAATCCTCCTGTTGAGCGTCACGCCCGCCACAAGGGCGACGACAGCCGGACGCTTGCAAGAGTGCGGAAGACGAAGAGACCGCGCTCTAAACGCCGCAATGGATGCCTACAAAAAATATTGCCTGGGAGAATAAGGAGGAAGCGATGAAGAAAGGAACTATTATCGCCCTCGTCGGCGGCATAACGGTCGGCTGATTGATCGGGTTCAACCGATATAACCATCTCAAATACTACGGGCCGCAGCACGACGCGGGCCAGCAGCAACCGCCAGCGAGACGGACAAGCGCCCGGCACCCCAGGCGAGCGAGTCGCCGTTCAAAAAACTGATGGAGCAGACCTTAAAGCCGTCCGAAAACTTGCTTCCGGAGCAAGCCGGGGCCAAAAAAGACCTGATCGGAACACCGCCTATCTGAACCGCTCCAAGGGAGCACACCGGGAAAATCTGGAGAGCCTGATCGAATCCTATATAGAAGACGGAGACGCGGAGCGAGTTGTCGAGCTACAACACCACGTCGCCTACAACGCGATGACGCCGTAGGCGAGAGCCATTGAGGACATCCATGATGCCATCAGCAGAAAGGACTCGCTGTGGTTTGGTAAGGTAGGGAAAGGGCGGCCCGAGTCTCGCGAGAGACTTGGAAGGAATACATCCGCAACCAACCAAAAAGTTACAGCTACGCCACTTAAGAAGGAAAAAGCCAAGGATGCCCCTCGGAGAAATCGCCGTCGCCATCCGAATGATGGGACTAGCAAGATTAAAGGACTAGCTTGCGAATATCGGCTGGCAACTGCAACGGATCGGATTCATCAAGGAATCGACCGCCACCATCGGCATCGACTTGGACGCGGCGGATGATTCAGTGTGGATCGAACAGCGCATGGACGAAAAAAACCGGCCGTATCGAAAAGAGCTGGAATCACTCAACCAGGAATTATACGAGTCCGCCCCGGATCTTTCTACGCAGATATGTTTCCCGAACTCGCTGCCCAACAGTCAAAGGATTAAGCGGCGTTCGACGGCTAGCTCGCCCTTCCGTTCGCATCCCTCGTTGAGTGCGAGAGGAAGGTTTTTCATGCCCTGTGCGAAAGTCTTGGCAGACGGGGCGGAGCCTCGATCACCCGCCACGATTCCAAACGGCCTGGGTAATTTAGACATTGCGTTTTGGCTCAGCATCGCGAATTGTTCACTTCATGAAGCCCGCGTTGAAAGCCATTCTGTTGGCTGGAGTGATCTCGACATTCCTCGCCTCTCCCATTCATTCCGTCGCTGATCAAGCGGCCTCAGAAATGACCGCCGTCGCAACCGCCTTTTTGAATGCACTTGATGATAAACAGCATGGTGTGGCCTCTTTCGATTTCGGCGCCGACGAACGTCTCAACTGGCATTTTGTTCCCAAAGAGCGAAAAGGCCTTCCACTCAACAAAATGGGTGACGAACAGAAAGCCCTTGCGCTCGCCCTACTTGCGACGGGAACAAGCCGCAACGGCCAGTTGAAGGCACTAACGATCATGAGTTTGGAGAAAATCCTCCAAGTCATGGAAGGTCCCAATCGTCGATTCTCCCGCGACCCGGCCCTCTACCACGTCAGCATTTTCGGTGCGCCTTCAAACACCGGCACCTGGGGATGGCGATTCGAGGGGCATCACCTTTCCCTGAATTACACCATCGTCAAAGGGCGCCTGACATCCGGGACGCCTTCATTCTATGGCACCAATCCCGCTCACGTGAAATCGGGCCCTCGAAAAGGCCTGCG
The DNA here is from genome assembly GCA_024761205.1 of Limisphaerales bacterium. Lineage (GTDB taxonomy): Bacteria > Verrucomicrobiota > Verrucomicrobiia > Limisphaerales > AAA164-E04 > UBA2970. The sequence continues at coordinate 51,289 of JAMASS010000009.1, read as the reverse complement.
CGTGCTCGGTGTGGAGGAAGATACCGCGCGGGCGCTGGTCAAATCACTTCGCAAAGCCCAACTCAAGAAAGCACTCGTCGGCAAAGAAGCCCCCCAAGATATTTTCACGAGCGCTGACCGCAAAGTCGGCCCGCTCAAACACCAGGGCATTCGTTCCACAGCTCTGAACTGGCATCAAAAGGAGCTGTTGATGGAAATCGTCGAACAATATGCCACCCGCAACCGCGCCGAAATCGCCGAGCAAGACCTCGAAAAGATTGAAGCTGCAGGCATTGAGAATATTTACTTTGCCTGGATGGGCGGACTTGAAGAAGGAGAGGCCCACTACTATAGCATTCAAGGGCCAACCTTTCTTTTGGAATACGACAATATTCAGAACGACACGAATCACATACACGCCACTTGGCGTGACTTCGAAAACGATTTCGGCATCGATATCCTCAAGCAACACTACGAGTCGGTGCCGCACAACTAAGGATTGCCTTCAATCGAGCTAAAATCCGGAAGCGACGATTGTTTCCGGATTTTTTGTCCCAAAGACCGTCGAATAACTCGATCAATCCCGCATCGAAAATCAAGCAGTCTCAATCTTGAGCGACTCAAGCCAACAAAACGGATCTGATGCCCTGCCGGATATCGGAGCGACGATTCAACTAGAGATCACAGACCTGGCCTTTGGTGGCGAAGGCGTCGGCCATCACAACGGACTGGCCATATTTGTCCCCTTCGTTGCTGTCGGCGAGCAGATTCGGACGGAGATTACCGAAGTGAAGAAGAACTATGCTCGCGGCAAGCTCGTCGAACTGATCCAGTCATCACCAGATCGTATCGAACCGCGTTGCCCTCACTTCTCCGCTTGTGGTGGCTGCCAATATCAACATCTCTCCTATCCCGTTCAACAAAAAGCGAAATACAAGCAGCTAGTCGATATTTTTCAGCGGATCGGCGGTTTTCCCAAACCGCCGATCCGACCAGTCGTCCCCTGCCCAACCCCCTATGGCTATCGCAATCGAATCCTGGTCCGAACTCAATACAGCAAGGCAACAAAGCGAATGAGCATCGGCTTTCTTCGCCACGACAACCGTTTGGTGGTGGATGTCGAGGAATGTTACATCGCCGAGCCATTCCTCAACCAAAAACTCCAAAAGGTTAGAACAGACCCGCCCCGAAAGAACGGAATCAAATCCAACCTTCGTCTTATGCCAGAGGATTGGATCCTGCCACCCGACTCATTCTTTCAAGTGAATTACCATCTCCTGCCCAAGATGGTGACGACTGTGAAACAATATCTCCAGTCATCAGGATCCACTCACTTACTAGACGTCTACTGTGGGGCGGGATTCTTCTGCCTCAAACTAGCAAGCGATGTCACGAGCTTCACCGGCATCGAAATCGACAAAAAGGCCGTTCAAGCCGCTCGCGAAAACGCTAAAACGCGTCATTGCGACAACGGCGAATTCATCGCTTTGCCCGCTGAAGTGGCCATCCCTAAAATTATTAGCAAATTCACCGCCACCGAAACAACGGTGATTCTCGATCCGCCTCGAAAGGGCTGTGATTCAAAACTACTCGATTCGCTCCTCCAACACCAACCGCAGCAACTGATCTACGTATCCTGCCATCCCGCCACACTTTGTCGCGATTTAGCGGCACTATGCAGCGAAGGAAAATACCTGCTGCGCAGCGTCACGCCACTTGACATGTTTCCCCAAACAAAACACATTGAATGCGTCTGTGATCTCCGTTGCGGTGATCCACAACCAGAGAAAACGGTTCCCACCCAGCAATTCAGTCTCTGATTCCAACCTGTGATGACCATCGCAAAACTGCCGATAAACACACTCAATTTAACTTCTTAAATCACCACTACAAACAGCAAAACTCTTAGCACAGACCACAATTTTTTTTACAGAAAAACTATTTTACTTTTAGACCTTTCTGCGAGAAAGTAAGAGCAAATGCGGCAGCTAAGCGTCCCCAAGGCATGCATACTCATCAAGTGGGATTCACACCAGTGATGATTTGAGACCCGGTGGTCGGGAACATTCTTTGAAGCGGACAGCACTGCCAACGACCGAACACTCTGAATGGAAACTCGACTATTTGTTGGAAACCTCTCGTTTAAAATTACCGAATCTGATCTCCTTGACGTTTTTTTGCCCTATGGCGATGTTATAGAAGTCCGAATCATCTTAGACCGTGATACCGCCCGCCCCAGAGGCTTTGGATTCGTTACCATGGCGAGTAAAGAAGAAGCCAACAAAGCCATAGAAGCTCTCAACGGACAAAACATTGAGGGACGCCCCTTAACCGTCAATATCGCTCGTCCACGAGAAGAGCGCCCCAGGCACTCCCGCTAAAACCTTTCGCCAACTTCCGGCCACGCGCTCTTTGGGTTCGAACATTCCCTTAGGGACGTGGCCGGAATAATCGGCCCCAAAACTCGCCTCGACCCTTCCTCAAAAAATCTCTTCAGAGACCGCCAGACCGCTATAACCCAGGCGGCCGGCTGACCAGTTTTCGTCTACCGATCAGACCGCCACACCGGCAAAAAGGCGCACAACATTCCAATTATCAGGCCTGCCGAGTGGGCGGTATTGGCAATAGCCATGCCGCTGCGTTCCAAAACGCCGGAGTATCCCAAAAACAACCAAAGCAACATCATGAACACAATCGCCTGGGGCAATTGTAAGCCGAAGTTAGGATCATGTTTACCCTTCATCCAAATAAATCCCAACAGCCCAAAAACCACACCCGAAATTCCCAGAAAACGGTGCCCACCCGCGTAATACTGCGCCAAATTCGATCCCACAGCGATGACGATAATGAGTGCCAAGAGCGGCCGCCACCCCATTTTCCATTCGAGAATCCCACCCAAAGCCTTTAGCCACCACAGGTTGAAGAAAATGTGAATAAAGCCTCCATGCATCAAAATGGGAGTCACCAACCGCCAAACCTGCCCTTGTAACACTTCCGGTAGGCCAATACTCCCGCCTACAGGAGCAAAATTGGAAATCGAGAGCCAAAAAAATATCTGTTCCCACAACGCGCGACTGGAAATCATTGGCACAAAGATCGCAACACAAGTGATAATTAACCCCAAGGTGAGTTTTCCAGATTGCGCTTGGCTGAGACTGGATACCATCTCAGCGAATCCCTTTACCCGTTTCTGATAGCGGGCGTCATCCTTGGCTGTCGTCTGGCGCATCGCAGCTGCTTTATGCCCTTCCGTAGCAAAGCGAGGATCGCCAGGATTCGCATTAAACTCACCCAGCAAACGATGCGCGAAGTCCAACTGCTCTTCGGAGTGAACCCAAATCGCCCACCGCTCACTACTGTCCCACTCCGCCTCGCTCTCGACCCCTTTTACATACAGATAGTCGACAAACAAACGGGCCGCAGATTCACCATTTAAGTATCCAATAACTCGCATTATAAACTTACCCTAAAACTGAATACCTCAAACCTAGCAAACCAATTACAGAAGACGAGCCCCTAAATTATTCGTATCGACGATAGCACCACCCCTAAACGCTCCCCCCTCCTCGAAATTCCGTCCCGCACTGCAAGACGGCGACTCTACGGAGCCTCGCCTCCACCTCACCAGTCCCGCACGTGGCTCGCATCTTAAATCCATTTTCTCCTTTTGAGCTAAGTTCCTGCGTTAGTGGCCTAAGCCTGTCCGACGCCATTCAAAGTTACTCCCACGCCTAGCAACCGAAAAATAGATTTCGGCAAAATTCTTCTCTCCGCTTCCGCCACCTTGGCGGAATTTCGAGCGCTTCCAAAAACTGAACTGCGCTCGATGTTAAGTATCTTCGGTACGACATGGAACCTCGAGATCGATGCTCCTCCAAAACTCGAATATCTCATTGATCAAGGCCTCAAGTTCATGGAAATCGACAAAAAAGACGCAACCAACAAAGAGAGAAATAATGACTCACAGGAAAATTGTTCGAGTCCTCCTTTGGAATAGCAAGAGATGTCGCGCCCTGATTTCCCATTTCCGGTATCTCCCTCAACGAAGAATCCCTAGTCTCCCGGCGTCAAGCGCGACTAACCCAAAGCAACCACCCGATCCCACAAAATAAAAACATCGCGCCGAAAAACTCGAAGTGGCAGAAGGCTCTTAGATGATTTAATCAATCGAACGCATGCCCTGCAGAGCAAAGGACGTTTGTGATTTTGTGTCGGACTAACTCCTTAACCTTGGCTCTGGCTAAGCCAAGATATTTCCGGGGGTCAAATTGCTTAGGAGCCTCAGCAATTGCCTTGCGAATAGCCGAGGTCATCGCCAAGCGCAAATCCGTATCAATATTAACCTTTGTGCAACCCATCCGCCGAGCAATCTCAATGTCCTCCTCTGGCACTCCTGCGGTATCCGTTCCTAAATCACCGCCATATTGATTAATCTCAGCCACCAAGTCTTTCGGTACACTGGAAGCTCCGTGAAGCACCAGCGGATAATCCCCCAAACCGGCCTCCATAAGCGCCACCTTAATGGCCTTCAATCGCTCTAGGTCTAAGTGCTGTTCCCCTTTAAACTTATAGGCGCCATGGGAATTCCCAATAGCCACCGCCAAGGAATCCACACCTGTCTCTTTCACAAACTTCACCGCCTCTTCCGGATGGGTATAAACACCGCCCTCCGAATACTCGCCACCCTCCTCGCCGTCATCAAACTGAGGCCCCACCAATTGCCCCAATTCCCCCTCAACTACCGCATTATGCTGGTGTGCATAATCCACCACCTGTTTGCAAAGCGCCGCATTTTCCTCAAACGGAAGATGACTGCCATCAATCATGACACTCGTGAAACCCTCATCAATACATTGCTTGCACAGCTCAAACGTATCGCCGTGATCCAAGTGAACGGCAATCGGGATCAAGGTGCACTCAACCGCCGCCTCGATCAACTTCATCAAATAGACCGGATTGGCGTAATCCCGAGCCCCCTTTGATATCTGCAACATCACAGGGGCCTTTTCCTCTTCGCAAGCTTCCACGATGGCTTGCAGCAACTCCATGTTATTAACGTTGAACGCACCCAGCGCATACTTTCCCTCTAAAGCCTTCGCAAATAACTCGGTTGTGTGAGTCAGCGGCATAACGATTGATCTAATTTCTGATTGATTTCGGGCGATTCCTGCGTTGAAAGCGCAGTATGCTAGTCTTTGGAAAACGGAAAAAAAGAAAAAACTGAATTATTTATCAAAGGTCTAAGTGGTAAGCGAACGAGGCGGGGCGAGACTACGTCGAGAGCCGAGACCATCGAGATCGGTAACAGCAAACTGACGGAACCGTTTCGTCGACCAAGCATCCTACCCGAACGTGATCCATCCTCCGTAGCCCAACGAAGAAAAACGCTCGAGAAACTCTCGCCCCCACTTCTTTGAGATCGGAAACTCACCACCTTGAATCGCATCCTATTAGAGAGAAACCCAGCCAAATTCATTGGCGATCTAACTCACCTATGGTATGTCGAGTCCGATCGCAATTGCCAGCCAACGAATCCTCGCAATGAAACGCCCTCTCTGCCTTTTACTCCTCATCAATTTGGCCGCCTGCCAAACCAGCCCCCGCCCACCCGCTCCGCCCCCTCTCCTATGCCCAGCCAACACCCGCAACCCGAACCCGCAGGCCGACATCAGAGACTCGCAGACTCCCCCATCAAAGCCGGCACCTTGGATCGCTCCCCAGCCCGCTCCCACCGGATTTCTTGATCTCGAGAAGTTTCGTCGCATCGACACGGCGATTACGGAAGCCATCGCCAACGGCAAAACCCCGGGCGGCGTTCTATGGGTCGAAAGAAACGGACAGATTTATCGCAAGGCCTACGGCAATCGCACTGTCTTTCCCCATCAGGAGCCAATGACCCTCGACACTATTTTTGACCTGGCATCGTTAACCAAAGTCATCGCTACAGCACCGGCCATTGTGAAGCTGCACGAACTCGGAAAGCTAGACATCAACGATCCCGTCGCAAAGCATCTACCGACATTTGCGGAAAACGACAAAGAATCCGTTACGCTAAAACACCTTCTCACCCACACCTCGGGCCTGCGTCCCGGACTCGCCCTCAGCCCGGATTGGGAGGGGAATGACCACGCCATCAAACTCGCCTGCGCCGAAATGCTTCAGACACCCCCGGGTTCGAAATTCAAATACAGCGATATCAACTACATCCTCCTAGGTGAGATCGTTCACCGAGTCAGCGGAAGACCGTTGCACCAATTCACGGACGCCTCGTTCTACTCACCTCTGGGGATGAGGGACACCCGATTCCTTCCTTGCTCCACGCTGCTGCCCCGGATTACTCCGACAACCAAGGTGGAATCCCAAGTCACTCGCGGAATCGTACACGACCTGACCTCATCTCGAATGGGGGGTGTGGCTGGACATGCCGGTCTCTTTTCGACCGCAAAGGATCTTGCGGTGTTCGCTCGCATGCTCCTGAACCGGGGCCGGCACCAAAACAATTCGATCCTCAAAGCCGAAACAGTCACCCTCATGACCCAAAATCAATCCCCGGCAGGACTCAAGGAACAACGCGGATTGGGCTGGGACATTGCCTCACCTTACTCAAGTTCCCGAGGGAATCTGTTCGAGACCGGCTCGTACGGCCACACCGGATGGACCGGAACGTCGATCTGGATCGATCCGTTTTCCGAAACATTTGTGATCTTCCTGTCCAACCGTAATCATCCGACCGAAGATGGCAACGTCATCGCCCTTCGCCGCACGATTGCCACACTAGTCGCGGAATCGGTCATCGGATACACCTTTCCCCAAAAATCATCCCAATCTCGCCCATCGTCAAAATCGGTTCAACCGCAACTCAACACACTCAATGGCATCGATGTTCTTAAGCAAGATCAATTTGCCGCGCTCAAGGGCTTGTCGATCGGCCTGATTACCAATCACACAGGACGAGACAAGAATGGACAATCCACCATTGACCTCCTCTATCAAGCCCCCAACTTAAAACTGACCGCACTGTTCAGTCCCGAACACGGAATCCGTGGGCAGCAGGACAGCAAGGTCGAGGACAGTGTCGACCAAAAAACCGGACTGACCATTTTCAGCCTTTACGGGAAGACTCGCCAACCCACGGCAGAACAAATGCGAGGTCTCGATGCGCTGGTCTTCGATACTCAGGACATCGGCTGTCGTTTTTACACCTACATCTCAACGATGGGCCTCGCCATGGAAGCGGCCGCGGAAGCGGGCCTGAAATTTGTCGTTCTCGACCGCATAAATCCGATCTCAGGGAATCGCATCGAAGGTCCCGCCGTCACCGACGAGAACACCTTCATTGCGTACCACCCGATTCCCATCCGACACGGCATGACCGTCGGTGAGCTTGCTCGGTTCTTCGCGGCTGAAAAGCGGCTCCGTCTGGACCTCAAGATTGTCAAGTTGGCTGGCTGGCGGCGAGATGTGTGGCTGGATGAAACCGACATCTCCTGGATCGATCCATCCCCAAACATGCGCAGCCTCACTGAAGCGGCCCTTTACCCCGGCATCGGCCTCCTCGAAATGACCGAGCTCTCTGTCGGCCGGGGCACCCCAACCCCCTTTGAAGTTATCGGGGCGCCTTACCTCAACGCTGCCAAACTCGCTTCCGAACTAGACCAACTCAACCTACCAGGCATCCAACTTGAAGCCATTCGATACACTCCAACCGCCAGCGTTTTCGCCAACCAAGCCTGCAACGGACTTCGATTCACTATCACGGACCGAAATCGCTTCCAACCCATTGACCTTGGCCTCAGCATCGCCAAAATCTTATACCGCGACTATCCCCAACATTTCGACCTCACAAAAGTCAACCAGCTCTTAAGGAGCCCTCCAACATTAGCCGCGATTCGGGAAAACCTTTCGCTTGCAGCCATCAAGTCCTCATGGGCCGAAGAACTAAAGACTTTCCACCGACGCCGCGCCCCTCACCTGCTTTATTAAAGAGATAAGATGATGCCCCTCAATCATCGTCGAGTAAATGTGTCGTCTGAAGCCGTGCGGTCTCCCTCAAGCCGTCAACACAGCTAGGGTAATCGGCAGGTGCAACACAGCTTCCTTGACTGCTTCGATCCGCATTAAAGAGCGTGCGACATCTGAAGCAATCGGAAACTTGGACGCAAACGGCATTTTAATGGCTATATTCCGGGATTCGAGCAAACCGAAGTAACTAGACTGACAATAATGCCTCCTCTGGCTGATATGGCGCCACGAACATTAGTATCCGACCGCCTGTCGCCGTGTCCACGAAGCAATCAAACAACTCGCGGTCAACACCCATGTCCAACCAAACCAACTGCAGGCATTGGTTGTCCCACCTCGATGGATCGTCAATTCGGAATCCGTACACCTTGCCCGGTTGAAAAGACGAGAGCCTGTCCCCTACTGGCTAAGTTCAAAGCACCTATTCAACTCGAGAACGATACCATACAGCCCTGCTCGGTAAGTGCTTCTTTGGGAACGGGAATCAGCAAGACCGGCCAAGTGCTGGGAGTTCAGTCTTGCCCGGAGGTCTTTCAGGCGGCGACCGACGGACATCCCGAGGCAACCCAAGTCATCAAACGAGCCAAGCACTCCGTCGCCATCACAACGCCCACTATTGCCCGCACGTTTTGTCCTGAAAGAATCATCCTCGGCAGCGGGCTCACAGATGCCTATTACGACACTTTCGCGACGGTGATGCGTGACACCTTGAGCCATGCCAAGCAGCTTCCGAAAGATCAGATTCAGATCGCCAGCCCAACTCGGGAATCGCTCCGGGCTGGTTGGCCCAGCAGCTCTGATTCTACATTCCGCGAACTTGGCTTGAATTACTGGTATCTCAGAGGGATTCAGGGCAACGTCGACGTGATGAAGGACACGAAATGGCCAAGTAAAGCGCTCCAGTGAATAGCAATAACACCAGCCAGTCACCAACCATTGGCGAGTCATTCGGGTTGAACCGCTATCGCTTCACTCTACCGAAAATCTTCTTCCCCGAGGTCACTGCCGTGCTAGTTGTCGTGGGCTTTGCCGGATCCAGAGCAACAGCGCAATCTCCTAGTCAGCCTTCGTCGACACTTGACAGCAATCCTGCATCCCGGTCCTGCAACCAAACGGATAGCAGGTGGCCCAGTCCAGCCGTTCGTGGAGGGTTTCCTCTCAACACCCACGACACCGTCACGCCCCTCTCCCAGTGCAGATGAGCGAACCCTCCTCGAACAATGGTCGCCCAGCTTGGTGCGCGGTGGGTTCTCGATGTTCATCGGATTTGCAATTGGCTATGCCATTCGGGCCTTCCTCCGTCTGGCAGCGGTGATCGCGTCGGCATTTGTTTCTTGGTGTTGACACTCATGGCAGGCGCCTGGTTGGGTGGAAATTTATTGGTAGGTCATCAAAGGTCAGTTCGGTCGCATGATCGGCAATTTTGAATTGCAGTTTGCATCCTTTAAAACTTTCCTGATGGGCAGCAGCCCCTCCACGGGACTAGGGGCTATTCGGTCTCGCTTCCGGTTTGTGACAGAAATGAAAAGCTTCTTGGCGTTCCATCTGCTGATTGCGTCTGTCGGACTGTTCGGCATCGGCGCCAAAGCCGAAGCGCCACAAAAACGATTTGAGTTCTCCGAACCACAGATGGGCGTTCCATTTCAAATCATTCTCTACGCCAGCTCTGAAGCCGTCGCCAACCGAGCCAGCACTGCCGCCTTTGCCCGAATCGCCGAGATCAATAACACACTGAGCAACTATGAAACCGACAGCGAACTCAGTCTTTTGGGTTATCAATCGGGCAAGGGATACTGGATCCCCATCAGCGATGATCTTTATCGGATCGTGGCTCACGCCCAACGACTGGCGGCAGAAACCGACGGCGCCTTCGATCTGACCGTCGGTCCCTTGGCCGCCTCTTGGCGCAATGCGCGCCGCACTCAACAGTATCCGCATCGCGATCAACTCGCGCAATTTCTTCACCGGGTCGGTTGGCGGCTGCTGCGGATCGACCACTCTCGACAGCAAGTTTGGTTAAAGACGCCGGGGATGCGCTTGGACCCCGGGGGAATCGCCAAGGGAGATGCCTTGGACCAAGCACTCCGGGTGCTCCAAGTCTGCGGTATTCGTAGCGCACTCGTCGCAGGCGCCGGAGATATTGCCGTATCAGCACCTCCCCCCGGTGCGGCAGGATGGCGCATTCGCCTCACTCAAGCCGAAGAAAGTAAAAGTGCGCCACCGACTTACGTTGTTCTCAGCAATCAAGCCATCGCCACTTCAGGGGATCTCTATCAGTTCGTTGTGATCGATGGGAAACGATACTCCCACATTGTCGATCCCCGCACAGGCATTGGCTTGACAGAAAGGCGCCTGGTTTCAGTCATCGCTCCCTTGGGAATCACAGCGGACAGTTTGGCAACAGCGCTGTCAGTGATTGATCTTGACAGGGTCAAAGCGGTTCTCGAAGGGTATCCCGAGACTCACGCTCTCATCGTGACGCTCGTCAATGACAATCCCCTAAAACAATCCTTCGGCCAATTCGAAGCCTTCGTCTCCGGCCAGCTCTGATTTCTTGACAATGGCGATGTCCGCCATGAGGTGGCCGAGATTTTGAAGGTTTCTCGAGAATGAGAGCAGCAAGCGGCTTGCCTGCAGAAGAGGTGGGGCGGCCATGGGGGGACAATCCCCATGCTTCCCCAACCTCCCTGCCGTTGGACAACCTTTGTTGGCGAGAAATCCGGAGTTAACCTCGCGCAACCCCAACACCTTGGCAATCGAACACGATAAAAGGCCATTGGCAGCACCAATGGCGTCTGAATCAATGCAGTGACCCTCCCCTTCGGCATCAGCCTTGATGATCTCCATCGTATCCCAGTTCACCAGACCCTCCCGCCGCGTCTTGAACGTGACAACGCGCCCCTTGCCTTTAGTTTGCGACTCGAACACCTCATGCAAAAACGGAGCAAACTGCGCGAAGATGTGCCACTTGCGAAGATCGCGATTATCCCACACCCATTGTGGTGAAAAGGTGATAATCCCCATTGGTTATTAATGGAATTAATGGTCAAAAAACAACAATGTAGTACACTAGGCCGCATCACCCTAATTTCGGAAACATCGACTTAACCTCCTATTTTCAAACAACTTACAAAAGCACGACAAGAATATTCACTTGCCTGGCACAAGACATGCTGTTGCTCTTGGACGATGAAAATAACTTCTCGTTTTCATTGAGCAAAGTTTTGATCAGCCAGCATTCAACCATTTGGCAGCCGTCAAAAAGAACGCCCGCTTTGGCAGCTTCCCAAGGTCACTGACTCATCAAATCCGGGAAATAAGATAACAACCAAAAAAACGAAAACAGGGCACACCAGTAAAATGAACAAAACGATTCTCAGCTTCATCACGATGACCTGTCTGCTCCTCGCAGGATTGTCGGAAGCCCAAGCACAGACGCTGGAAACGGACGAAGTTCCAGCAGTAGCAGTGGAGGAGAAAGCGCCCACACTTAACTCCGGCGATACTGCCTGGATGATCGCGGCGACCGCACTCGTTTTCTTTATGACCTTGCCGGGATTGGCGCTCTTCTACGGCGGACTGGTCCGAAGCAAAAATGTCCTTTCGGTGCTCGTCCAGTGCTTCGCCATGGCAGGCGTCATGACCATCATCTGGGTCGTCTACGGATACAGTCTCGCATTTAACACCGACGGCATGACGGCAGGAGTGACGAACCTGAATTCCTTTGTCGGAGGGCTAGGAACGGCGTTCCTGAGCGGGATCACGGCAGAGACCATTCACGGAACGATTCCCGAAGCGGTTTTTGTAACCTTTCAGATGACTTTCGCAATCATTACACCCGCCCTCATTGTCGGCGCCTTTGCTGAGAGGATGAAATTCAGCGCCATGCTGCTGTTCACCATTCTCTGGGTCACATTCTCCTATCTTCCCATCTGCCATATGGCCTGGTCCGGAGATGGTGCGTTGTTCTGGGATTGGGGAGTGCTCGATTTCGCCGGAGGAACGGTGGTGCACATCAACGCCGGTATCGCAGGTTTGGTTGCCTGCATCATGGTGGGTAAACGACGTGGCTTCGGCACCAGCGCCATGCATCCTCACAACGTTCCATTGACGGTCATCGGAGCCTCGATGCTCTGGGTCGGGTGGTTTGGCTTCAACGCCGGTAGCGAACTAGCCGCTGACGGGATTGCCGGCATGGCTCTCTTGGTAACACAGATCGCCACAGCAACGGCCGTGGTGACTTGGGCACTGGTTGAATGGATCGCTCGCGGCAAGCCGACCGCAGTCGGTGCGGCGACGGGGGCCGTCGCTGGGTTGGTGGCCATCACCCCAGCCTCCGGCACTGTTGGTCCATTGGGCGCGCTGATCATCGGGTTCGCCTCAGGCTTGATCTGCTACATCTTTGCCACCAGCGTTAAGGCTAAATTTGGTTATGACGATAGCTTGGATGTCTTCGGCGTCCATGGCGTCGGCGGTATCGTCGGCGCTGTGTTGACGGGTCTTTGCGCCGCGTCGTTCCTCGGTGGCGCAGGATTGGGATTGGATTCCGTGGGTGCACAGATCTTTGCACAGATCAAGAGTGTGATCGTCACAATCATTTGGAGCGGTATTGTCTCAACCAGCGCCCTCTTTATCTGCGATAAGACCGTCGGCCTCCGGGTTAACGAAGAGGAAGAAGAAGTTGGGCTGGACTTGAGCAGCCACGGTGAAACGGGTTACACGAGTTAAGGAACGCCTGCTGGCGCTGAAGTCAAATTATATGGTCTGGGTTCAGCGCCGCACGGCACACGCAAATTAAATGATTGCCGAAAAAAATCGTTTCATGGCAAGGTCCTAAAGGATTCGCAGCACCCCAATAGGGACCGCCAGAGACGCCTTTGCTCGGCAGGCAACCAGTAGAGTTTAGACATAATGAAAAAAATAGAAGCCATAGTTAAGCCATTCAAATTGGAGGACGTGAAGGAAGCGTTGGGCGAAGTGGGAATTGAAGGGATGACCGTCAGCGAGGTGAAGGGATTCGGCCGACAAAAGGGCCATACCGAGATTTATCGCGGCAGCGAATATACCGTGGATTTCCTCCCCAAGATAAAAGTGGAAATCGTGGTTGCGGACGCCCAAGTCGAGGCGGCCACGGGCGCCATCGGCAAGGCGGCCAAGACGGGCAAGATCGGTGACGGCAAAATCTTTGTCTCCCCCGTGGAGGAAGCCATCCGGATCCGAACCGACGAACGCGGCGAGGAAGCAGTCTAATCTGGCTTAAACCGAGACTCCGAGGGTCTTCTGCTTCCAAGGGCAGAAGACCTTTTGCTGTACCTAGGAGCCTCCAGAGGAGCCGCTAAACCATGAAGAGCACCCTCTGCTGCAAAGATTTGAGCACCTGAGGTTTTATCTCAGGCATCAGGGAACGTTATCCCAGAACGATTCATGGGACTGGCATTTTGCAGGTCCGGCTCGGAGCGATTTCTGCGTGATCGAAAAGACCCAAATGGACGGACGACCGTATGGCTAGGCTAGATACCATTGTTGGGGTTACCGAAGCGGAAAGGAGTATCTAAATCCCTGCTTGGAATTGCCCCGCTGGATCAAGCCGTTATTCTCCTCGGCACCAATGATCTTAAAAAGTGTTTTCGCTCAGCACTTTCGATATCGCCAAGGGCACTTCCGTCTCGGTCAAGATAGTTCAAAAGAGCGAAACTGGACCAGCCGGACAAGCGCTTCAAATCCCCCCTGGCACCGCCCCGCTTGGCAAACTCAGAAGTCGCCGACCGTTTTAAGGGAGGCGCAGAAAAATCAAGAGCACTCATCCTACATCACCAGAGATTCGTTATCGAACTAGGCTGCGACTTCCTCAATCTGGGTGACGGCATCCAAACCAGCGACATCAACAGCATCCGCTGGGAATCCGAAGCCCACGCCCAAGTCGACCAGCTCCTGATATCACAACTAGCCAAGTCGTTGAATGAGGCTTGGCAACACAGTCTCACACTCTTTAGCAAAGCGTTCCCTCAATCGTTCATTCAAGCTTGGCTGCCTTATTGTGCGACGTGAGTCAGCCAAGTTTGCATGGAGTGCTGATGACAAAAGTTGACGAGGTTTTCAGAAAATCAGACTCCAGTTTGACGCCCCACTCATCCAACAAACTCCTAACCAAAAGGCGGTGATTGTCTCGATTCATGTGGACACCATTTCCCGACATGGCGTAGTCAGGTTGACTCTCCCGCAATTTAATCAACTCAGGGACGTCCTGCTGCAAACCCGTCGCAGTTGGGCATCAATGATGGCTATGTAGTCACCGGCAGCCATAATCGAACCCCAAAAAGATAATTCTCGGCCCCTTCTTGAGGTAGTCCGGTATCCCCTCGGCGCCAAAGGCTCTACAAGCCCCTAACTTTCATTGCGAAGATAATAAAGACAGCGTCTCATGGCTCCCTATGAGTGGCAGTTTGCTTTTGAACTAGGCGAGAATCGGTCGCAATACTCTTCCATGAACATCAGTCAAACGAAATTGCCGGCCTTGATACTTAAAGGTGAGCCGCTCGTGGTCAATCCCTAGCAAATGCAACAGAGTCGCATGGAAATCATGGATGTGAACGCCGTCTTCAACTACATTGTAGCCAAAGGGATCGGTGGTTCCAAAAACAGTGCCCGGCTTGATTCCACCGCCCGCCATCCAAAGACTGAAACACTTCGGATGATGATCGCGCCCGAAACTCTCTTCGGTCAGCTTACCCTGACAATAATTCGTGCGGCCAAACTCACCGCCCCAAATCACCAAGGTATTGTCCAACATCCCCCGCTCCTTCAGATCTTTGACCAGAGCCGCTGAAGGTTGATCGGTTTCTTGGCACTGTTTCGTAATGCCACCCTGGAGGCCGCCATGTTGGTCCCATCCCGGATGATACAACTGAATGAAGCGCACGCCGCGCTCTGCCAAACGCCGCGCCAACAAGCAATTAGCCGCAAACGAACCCGGCTTCTTCACATCCTCACCGTAATTCGCTAAGACGGACTTCGGTTCGTCCGACAAATCAAAAACCTCGGGAATCGACATCTGCATTCGAAAAGCCATTTCATACTGTGCAATCCGGTTTTCAATCCCCGCATTCTCGGACTCGTCAAGCTGCAGCTCATGCAATTCCCTCAGACGATTCAGCATAATGCGTCGCCCCTCGGCATTGATGCCCGCAGGATTATTCAAGTACAAGACCGGATCCTTGCCGGAGCGAAAGCGAACGCCTTGAAACTTCGACGGCAGGAATCCGCTGCCCCACAGCCGCGACACCAAAGGCTGGCCTCCCTTGTCTTTTGTCACGAGCACCACGAAAGAAGGGAGGTTCGCGTTCAAGGCGCCCAACCCATAGCTCAGCCAAGCGCCCATGCTGGGCCGGCCCGGGAACTGCGATCCCGTCTGCATGAAAGTCACTCCGGGACCATGATTGATCGCCTCGGTATACATCGAGCGAACAACACAGATATCATCCACAATACTTGCGACATTCGGTAAGATCTCACAGATTTGAATTCCGCTCTGGCCGTGGCGCTCAAACTTAAACGGTGACCCGGCCATCGGCAAACTGGCCTGATTTCCAGACATGGCAGTGAGTCGCTGCCCCCGACGCACAGACTCTGGCAGCTCCTCGCCGTGCCGGCGGCTCAACTCCGGCTTGGGATCGTACAGATCAATTTGCGAGGGACCCCCACTCTGAAATAGATAGATCACCCGCTTCGCCTTCGGGGCGAAATGGCACAAGCCCAGGGAATCCTGCGCACCTAGCGGCTCTGCCGCCTGCGAAAGGGAGAACCCCATATCGGCCAGAGCCAACGCCCCGAGCCCCATGCCAAACTGGCGCAGAAACTGCCGACGTCCCATGCCTATCGGGGACTCATATCCAGCGCATCGCGGGTCATTAGAAATCAGTTGTTGCATCGCATTCGCTTTCGTTACCATTTCATGATGCATTCATCATGACTCATCACTCCCGAGGCGACCACAGCCAGAGCCGCCAAATCCACCGTCTGCTTTTCTTCTGACAACGCACTCGAACCCACTGAAAGAAATGCCTTCACCCGTTCTACGTCCGCTGCAAAATAATCTTTCTGTTCTTGGAACAATTTTCCGAGCACGGCCAATTCCGCGGGTTTTGCGTGCCGACTAGTGAGTTGCCGGAAGACGTGATCCAGCCGCTCGGCATCATCCTTGGCACTGCTATCCATCACCGCTAGCGCCAGATGTCGCGCCGCTTCCACAAACTGTGGATCGTTCATAAATACAAACGACTGGAGTGGCGTCGTTGTGGTTTCACGCCGTACGGAACACACATCCCGCTTTGACGCATCCAACGCCATCATCACTGGCGCAGGCCCGGTTCGTTTCCAATAGGTGTAAAGACTCCTTCGGTAAAGCCCCTCGCCCTCGTCCACTTTCGTCGGCTTGAATGAGACGGCCACCTCGTAAGGTTTGACCGGCGGGCCGCCAATTTTGTCGACCAGCAACCCACTCACAGCCAAGGCATTGTCACGGATCATCTCGGCCGGCAGACGATATCGTGGAGCCCACGCCAACCAAAGATTCTCGGGATCCCGTCGCATCAACTCAGCACTCACCGTAGAGCTTTGTCGATAAGTCATTGACACCACCATCTGGCGCAATAATCGTTTGACGTTCCACCCATTCTCAATGAAATCCGCAGCCAACCAATCTAACAATTCCGGATGGGAAGGCGGACTCCCTTGACTGCCAAAATCCTCGGGTGTTCTGACGAGGCCCTGACCAAAAATCATCTGCCAATAGCGGTTCACCGCCACTCTTGCCGTTAGCGGATGCGACGGCAAGGCGAGCCATTTCGCCAAGCCAAGACGATTCCGCGACTGGTCCTCTGGAAAACCAGGCAGTACCGCCGGGGTTTCGTTAACCACGGGTTCCGAGCGGGCATCGTAAGCGCCCCGACTCAACAGATAGGAGGTTCGTGCATGGGACCGCTCCTTCATCACCATGATTTCCTGCAAGCCATCCTCAATCTGCGCCATCTGACTCCGAACCGCTTTCAACTCATCCCGCACCGCCGCAACCTGAGGGTCAATGGCCAAAAAGAAATAAGCTCTTAACAGGTCCTTCTCCTTCTCGGACAGCGCCTCCACCGACTTCTCCCTTAGGATGGAAAGCGTCTCACCGTCAAAAAGATGGCGCATCTCCACCGGCGCCAACTCTCGGTCGAATATCCGGAACTCATCGACCACCCCTCCCTTGAAACCCTTGTCCCGGAACCGAGCCCCGATGGCCACGTGATCATGACCACCCCCAGTAATGTTCTTGGTCAGGCAATCCCTGACCATCGTGAGTTCAATCGCCTCGCCGTCGACAAACAGACGAATGCCCTCCGCTCGAGAGGAGCCGTCATAGGTCACCCCCAGATGAACAAACCGGCCCACCGGTAAGGGATTGCGGCCGCGGACTCGGATCGCATTCCCCGGCCAAAAGTGAATCAGTGAAAAGCTGGGGTTTCCTTCCTTGATTAGATATTGGTAACCGCGACTGGCAGCATCCGTCCACGCCCGAGAACGATGAAAGATGACCGACCGGTCATAGGATTCCGGAAGCTTGACCCAAAGAGAAAAACTGAAGGGTTGATGTCGGGGAAAATTCCCCACCTTTAAGTCCACTTCATCATCCCCCGTCAACGCCAGGCCAAACCCTTCCTTCCCGGCAACTTGTTGATTTGCCGCGGCTGTGGTCGCCGGTTTCCCGGCCTCCCACAGATTGGGAATTTTGCCATCTTCAATGGATTCAAAGTCGAAGTAAGCTACGCTTGATTTGATGGCCTCCTCGGTTCCCCTTCCGTCCGTGAGCCAAGATTCAAACGCCTTCCCGGCTTCTTTGACCGTATTCGCCACGGCTTCAATCCGCTCGGGTAATGTCTCCTCTCGCAATATGCGAAGCTGCTCCTGGCTTTCTTTCGGTCCAAGAACCAATGTTGGCGTGGGGATCGAATCGGTAAAGTAGGAATAAAGCCCCGCCTCATCGATGTTCGCGAAAAACGACGTCAGTTGATAATACTCCTTTTGCTTCAGCGGATCATACTTGTGATCATGACACCGAGCGCACTCCAGCGTCAGTCCCATAAACGCCGTCGCAAAAGTCTGCGTCCGGTCCGCTACATACTCGACTCGGAATTCTTCCGGCACGCTGCCGCCCTCTACCTTTTGCGGATGTAAACGATTGAAGGTAGTTGCCAAAATTTGGCGTTCATTCGCTCCGGGCAATAGATCTCCTGCGATCTGCCAGGTCATAAACTCGTCGTAGGGAAGGTTGGCATTAAAAGCTTCAATGACCCAATCCCGCCACGGCCAGACAAAACGATCCCGATCCACTTGATACCCATAAGTATCTGAATACCGCGCCACATCCAGCCACTCAGAGGCCAAGCGTTCGCCATACGATTCTCGCTGCAACAACCGATCCACCAAACGCTCATAGCTCCCAAACTCAAGATCGTTTAAGAAGCCGTCAATCTCATCGACCGTCGGTGGCAAGCCGGTTAGGTCAAAACTCACGCGGCGTATCAACTTCTCCCTGCTGACCTCCAGGGAAAAATCAAGATCAAGCTCGCGCAACCGGGCGAGAATGAATCGGTCAATCGGGTTGGCGCAAAGAGTATCGTCAGGGACATCGGGCACCACCGGCTTGACTATGGGTTCAAAAGCCCAATGCCGCTCATACTTAGCCCCGGCAGCAATCCAGGCTTTTAGTAGTTCCTTCTCCTCATTTGTCAGGATTCGTTCAGAGTCCTCCGGCGGCATTCGAGCGTCCAAATCATCGGTTAGAATTCGACGGATCAACTCGCTCTCCTCCGGATTGCTTGGCACAATCGCTTGAATACCGTCTCGATCGGCAAAAGCACTGCCTGATTCGTCTAGTCGTAGGTCCGCCTTCCGTCCCTCTTCGTCGGGGCCATGACAAAGAAAACAATTTTCAGAAAGGATCGGTCGAATATCTTGGTTGAAAGACAACGGCGCAGCCGCCCTGCCCCACGGGACCACCATCAACAGGGGACCAAGGAGCGTCCCCGCCAAAACAGCGGACCCCCATCGCTGCAGGTTAACGATCCTGATTAAGTCTCTGGTTCTGCCCATAAAACTAGGAAATACCGAAATGAGGAATCTAATTGCCCTCAAGCCTCACTGTCAATTCAACCACCCACACCCCCCAACGACCAAAAGAGTGCGGGTAAAAGTGTGCAAGTGGTCCACCCCGAAGATCATCCTGGACTGCGCAGCCTAGCCTCTGCGTTGCCTCACAGCAACTTACCTCACTCAAGTCCATCCAAAGTCATACCGACAACAAGGTGAGTCGGAGGATACCGACTAGTCGAAAACATGATTCACGTGAATCATCAAACAATTGCATCAACCGACATCTTGAGGACCTATAGAGTTATCGACAAGCATCTTGGCGGGATTCATCGCATGGCAACCCACCCTTCGCGCCAAATCAAAAGTGAATAGCAGCCCCCCTAGCCATCCGAGCACAAACTAAATCTTCACCCAGCAATTAACGCCATGCCAACCGAAGAACCAGACACCTGCGGCAAAGCACTGGCCCTCAATCTGGATGCCAAGCGATACGGAACCTTTGCGAAAATCGGCACCGGACAGGAAGCCATACTTTGGTTCTTTACCCAGGGAGAGCCGCTGAAATCATTTCCAAAAGCATTTCCGCCTATAACTCAATGCAAGTGAGTGGCGCCATCTGCCGCACTTGCGAGCGATACCTCTGCAGGACATGCTCAACTACGAGTGCCAACTCAACCTCGCGCGCCTGCATCACTCGCGCGATCTTCGAACATCTTTTTACCTTTGCTGACATCGTTTCCGCACAGAATTTCAAAGGAACCAACGAATGTCACGGATGAATGGCGTCAAGTTCCAATCACATCCCAGAGACGAAGCTAGTCAAATCATCATCCACCCTCGCATGCTTGACGATTCAAACACCCAGCAACAGGCAAGTACTGGGCATCCTCAAGGTCAAACTACCCTACGCCACATTTTTCCTCTACCACACCCCAGAAGCCCTGCTGGAATCACTCCTGAACGGACTTCACCACTGATCATATCGAGATCGATATAATCGAATTCTCGAGCATCGAGTTCCACCATATTGATGATCCTCTCATGAGTCTGCAGCTCATCCGACTGGGATCCCAGCAATGCGGCCATGCTCGAACCATACGGCACTGTGATTCAGCCTTCCGAAGCCCTTTACAAGAAAGCGAGTCAGTTTCCGACCCGTCACCCACATCAATTTGGATATTCAGAATCTGACCCAGCTGAAACACCTTGAAAAACAGCCCAAAGACAAAATCCACAGAAGTCAAAAAAGCACTCAAGATGAATGAACAAAAGACAATACTACGGCTGGCGCCGCCAACGTCTCCATCGAGGTCGAAATCAATGCGTCTCGATCCAAGACCTGGAACGCCATGATTGACAACATTGGATAAATGGTGGAGCGAGGACTTTCTAATCCGCGAAAACTCATCGGAAATGCACCTCGACCGCCAGAGTTGGCGGGCCTTCTGATCGAGAATGCCGGAACGAAGAATTCAAACATTTCTTCGACATCAACCCCTCCGAGCTGATAGAGCACAAACGGAATCGGCGCTTTCAGACCACTTGATGGAATTCAAGGTTCCGGAATGCCAACGGAACTCGATCCCTTCAAACAAGTCGCCAGGGTAAGGTTAGCGCCAGCTGAGTTCCAAACCAAAAAATATATCCTATGTCCACCAATACATATCGAAACCACCGCAACGCCATGCTGTTCGCCATGCTCATCGCCCTTTTCAATACGGCGCCCCCAGTCGGAGCCGGTCAAAAAGCCGACCGCTTCGAAATCCGACGATCCCTAGATTACCTGCTCTATCTGCCGGAGCAGTATGAAACCGCCGAATCCTTGCCGATGATTGTCTTTTTGCACGGCGCCGGTGAGCGAGGAAGCAACATCGAGCGCGTTAAAAGACACGGCCCGCCCAAGATTGTGGAATCTGATCCGGACTTCGGATTCATTGTCCTCTCCCCCCAGTGCCCGAGCGGACAACGCTGGAACGCGCCGGACATCATGGCCCTTGTCAGACACGTGATGGACACTCATAAAGTCGACCGGGACCGCGTGTATCTCACCGGCCTCAGCATGGGGGGATACGGGACGTGGGACACAGCAGTGAATTACCCCCATGAGTTCGCCGCCATTGCCCCCATCTGCGGCGGCGGCAATCCCCGTTACGCCCGCCGGATCAAACACCTGCCCGCTTGGGTCTTTCATGGCGCCAAAGATAAAGTGGTCCCCATCTCTCAATCCCAAGACATGGTGCAAGGCATGGAGAAGGCGGGAGGAACGCCGAAATTCACCATTTATCCGGAGGCAGGACACGACTCTTGGACAGCAAGCTACGCAAATTCAGAGCTTTACCGCTGGTTTCTCCAGCACAAAAAGCAACCCCCACCGGCAAGACATTGATCCAACCTCAGTCTCCCGCCGTGCTACACAAACGCAATTAAAGCTCCGCGGACGGCAGTATTGCCACGAGCGCAGCAGATGATGCTTAAACTAACGAGTCAAAAGCGATAGCTTTGCAGAGACTCATCCCTTCTCAGTTTCCGTGGTTCCAATCACGCCCATTTCACATCAGTGCGATTCGTCGAGAACCGCCGTCCGTCGTCAACAACACCTGATTATCAAAGCCTTGAACCATGAACTCCCACGAATCCGCCTCAAGATTATAGACATCTCTTAGCCCCGCGTCGCAGTACGCGGTCAGTTTGTAACACTAGTTGCGCTACATCCTTGCAAGCAGCCTCGCCGCCCATCCTCGCCCCGTTCCACCGCTGAGGGCCGCCCGCTGAGAAAAAACCGAAAAAAAATCACGTTTCCTCCTTGACGGATTCCGCCCGTGAAGGTCTGCTGAGAAACGGTCTCCCGACAAGCGGCTTTGAATGAGCCCGGGGGAATGAATGAAACTTTAACCGTTTATGTTATGTGCAGAGATGATGAAATCTGGAGCCGAATTAACCTCACCCGGACATTCGCGGAGAGTACCCCCCCCCCCCGAGTTTATCGCTTGAAGACAGACCGCCCTCGGCGGACAGGCCAAGGGCTTAAACTCACCCTCGCCGGCCTCCTGACCGCCCTCGCCCTCCAACCTGACGCCGCTGCTCAGAGCGTCGCCGTCAGCAACTTGGGACAGAGCTGGGAGTGGGACCTCCCTCTTTATAATGGTGAATCGACAGCGATACAGTTCACCGTCGGCCCGCTTCCCGAAGGCCTCACCGACTGGACGCTGAACAAGATCACCGGGAGTTTTAGTGAACCCCAGGGCCAAGGCACACCCGGCAGTTTTGAGGCCAGTATTCTAAGAGATACCTTTGGCGCCCCCGGCTCCCTCGATAGCCCGTTGACGGTGTTGAGCGGGGATCAACCAAGGACGATAAGAGAGTATGAGTTTGTGCCGCCCGCCGGCACTACGGTTTTCCTGGAACCGGAGACGTCCTATTGGCTGACGTATACGAGCGCAGGGCTACCATCAGAGGATGATTTTTACATACTACGCGCAACAGACGTGCCGAATGAGGACGCCGGGTCTCTGCAGGGATGGTCGATTGGCGACGATCATTGGTATCATATGGGGGAGGGATGGGTAGAGGTTGTTGACCCAAATGGCCTACGCCTTCCTTATCAATTCAGCGTGAGCGCAGTGGCGGTGCCGGAGCCCTCGGAGTATGCGCTTTTCTTTGCCTTGGGCTTGGGCGCCTTCGCCCTTTGGCATCGCCGCCGCCAAGCAGGGCAGCGAGCCGCCGCCTAGCAGTTTCCCCCCGCACTAAAGCATCCTCACCAATCAAGAGGCAGCCCTCGCCCAACCCAAAGGTTAAATTTGGAGGTAAGTAAATCAACCTGCGGGGCGTCCATCGGTGAAGAGACGTGCGCCCGCCGCTTCTCGTTCTTGTGGAGGAACAGATTCTTGCCGCCACCGGTGAGTTGGATGCTGAGGTTGTTCTTGCGTTTGAGATTGCGGACGAGATGTCTCAGAGACTCGCATTCAGCCTTGAACACCGGGCAGCGGACGGTCACCGAATGAGGAACTTGATATTCCCTGGATTCCATCTCAGCCTAAAACCAAGCCACCCTCGCCCTCCAACCCGCTTCTGTCGCCGCCTTCAACGTCGTCAGCAACCTGCAACAACCGCAGTATCGTGGCGAGCTACGGGCTGGTAATGCGCTTCTGACACAGTTCGAAGTCGGCCCGCCTCCCGAGAACACCCCGCCCGGCATCACCATTTGGACGCTGACACCCTAGGGCGCATCAGCCGCGGAGGCAGGCTGAGGGGCTTGGGGAAACGCGGATTTAATTTCTGAACGTTGCTGTTTTCGGTGATTTTTCCGAGGAAAACCTAGTTTCTGGTTATGTAATCAGCGTTTCCCTGGCGCGCATTCCCCCCGCCCAAGGCAGACAGCGGGGGTCTCAAGGACTCGCAAGGCATTGGCACCGAGCAGAGGAACCTCGACCTCCCGGCTCACGGAGCGATTGGAAGGACCAACGAACGCCAAGAAACCAGCGGGGCAATTCAACGCTCAGAGTTGTGGGGCGATGTTTCGCCGCTTTGGCCCATCCATCATCGCGACTGATAGTAAGGGTCAAAATACATCCGCTTGAATCGATCGTATTGGGCTTGATGGACTTTTTCGTTTTTCCAGGCCGTGATGTGACCGTCGATGAAGCCTATGTTGATGCGGCCGTTGTGGGTAATGAATTTACCTTTTGATGCCGTGCCGCCCGGCGTGAAACTCGCGTTCCTCATGGTAGCGGAATCCTCGTTCACCAGCAGGACCTTTTGGCTGGGGGTGGGAACGGCACTCGACTTCACTCCTTTGGGACCGGTATTTCGACGCTCGGCGAGCTGTACATCCTTGTCGATTTTCGAATTCATCGAGAAGTTGACCCTTTGGGCCTTGCCGATGCGCCCCGTACTTGGGCAACGATACACCTTGTATTCATTGGTGTGGCTGAGATTCAGTCGCATCCTTGCATTGCCGGTAACATAGGTAAAAACTGATCCCGATTCGGGATGGAACCCATAAGTGTGTTGCGCCCACGCGCTGGGGTTGTTGGGTGAGACGTCTTGCTGTCCTCCCCAAACCCAGTCCGGTTCCAGATTGCGGTCGACGTCGCCACTCCAGGGCAGATACTCGTTATTGTCATCGAGGTAAAAAAACATACCGAAGGCAATCTGACGCATGTTGCTTTTGCACACTACCGATCGTGCGCCTTCTTTTGCCTTTGATAGCGCAGGGAGGAGCATGCCGGCTAGGATGGCAATGATAGTGATGACGACAAGCAGTTCGATTAACGTAAAGGCAGCATGAAGACGCCGTTTCAATCGAGGAACGTTCATAGGTTCTGGGTTTCAGGATTTGCTGTTTGAGGTTCAAGTTACGCTTTTATTCTCATTCGGATTGAGCCCACCGGTCGATCCTTCCTTTCGAGGATGGTCAGTGGCAGGCAGCCGAACATCAGGACTTTAGCGTGAAATTCGCGAATGTCGAATGGAACTCCCAGGGGTTTCTTAGCGCGAGATCGGAGTTTGCGGATCTTTAGCTGGCCAATCTTGCAGGAGAGCGCCTGACCGGGCCAGGGCATTATAGCGTTTAATTTCCGAAGTAATCTCGGCTTCTGATTCCGTCTTGCTCATTTCATTGAGTATTAAATGGCCTGCTTCCGAGTCCATCCTTTTGTGTGCAGTCCAACGTCCACGACCAACCGGATCGCCCGGTGCATCTCCGCGCTGAGTATGCCAAGCGATTCGCACAATACAGCGCTCAGCCTTTCCTGCAGGTGCTGAACCAGAGAGGACAGCGAAATTGGGGGAGCGATCAGGGAGTTGTTTGATCGGGGTGAAGAAGAGCTGTTCGCTGGCTGGCTTCCTGACCAAATCCGCCATTTGTGGAATGACTTTTCGAGCCAACGATGGAGAAAGGGGATAGCCCTTTTTGAATCCCTTTTCTCATTTCGCGAATGGACGAACTGCACCATTCGGCGACGGCTTCAAGGCGATTGAGCCAGTTTGAAGTAATCCTGAATGGTCTTAAACGGCTACGTGCTGCTTCGGCAGCCATCTCTGGCCAATGGGGAAGTGAAATGAATTGATTCATCGGCAGGAGATGCGTCGAGAACCCCATTTGTCGCAGGTGTGGCAATTCCTGGTCTGGTTGCTCTTCTTCAGTGAGGAATCCTTGCTGAGGTCAGCGACTTGCTCCTGGTAGCGGGTAGAGAAGTTCTTGGGCGCAGCTTAATGCTGTGGGTTCAGTGGGTTGGGGGCAGGTGGTTGTTGCAATGGTCACCGGCGGCAGTGGCTTCGAGGGGATGGAGTTTCAGGCAGTCTTCCCATTACTGATTGAGGGGCTTGCTGGATGGCGCATTGTTCGATGTGGTGATCGTGGCTGATGTGCCCAAGGGTGCCGGCCAGAAGATCAG
Source organism: Limisphaerales bacterium (assembly GCA_024761205.1). Lineage (GTDB taxonomy): Bacteria > Verrucomicrobiota > Verrucomicrobiia > Limisphaerales > AAA164-E04 > UBA2970. The sequence continues at coordinate 25,763 of JAMASS010000009.1, read as the reverse complement.
GGTGACGGTGATTGTGAATATACTCTTCGGAAGGAAGTGTTCTGGTATTGAGGTTAGTCTATAGTGGGGTTGGCCGATTCCTGGTTCTGCGCTGAGGATCGTTTGATTCCGTTGACGAAAACGGCTCGGGGCGAGTAATCGTTGTTGAGGACGACCAAGTCTGCCCAATAGTCTGGCTCGATTTTTCCCAACCCATCTAGCCCAAGCGACAGGGCTTGATTCAGGGAGGTCGTGCGCACTAATTCGCTCAACGGCAGAGAGGAAAGCTCGCCCAGATTTCTTAGGGCAACATTCATTTTGAGTGTGCTTCCAGCCAGTGCTCCGGATCGCAGACGAGCAACGCCCGCCTGGACAATGATATCGAGTCCTCCGAGGGTTGTCGTTTGATTGCCCGCCAAACCGGATGCGGCAATAGAGTCGGTTATGAGCATCAAGCGTTCCGGGCCGATGACTTTGAGTGCCAGTTGAGTCATTTCTGGGCAGAGATGGACGTTGTCGCAGATGATTTCGGTCATCATCTGATCATCTAGGAGTCCCGCACCCACGAGACCGATCTCTCGATGGTGTAGTCGGGTCATCTGGTTGCAGAAGTGAGTCAAGTGTTTTGCGCCTGCAGCTTTTGCTTCGGCAAATTGTTGAAAATTTGCCGCTGTGTGTGCCAGCGAGGGGATGATCCCTCGGCGATCAAGCGATCGAACGAAATCCAGGCCTCCCGGCATTTCGACTGCTAGAGAAACGATCTTGACCGGAAGGATGGAGTGCAGGCGGTCGATTTCATTGATGTCAGGATGGCGCACGTAATCTGGATTCTGGGCGCCAGTGCAGTCTGGATTAATGAAGGGACCCTCCACGTGAAAGCCGGGGGTTTTGGCATAGCTTTGGCGTCTGAAATAGTCCGTCGCTCGTTTGAATGCCGCAATAAGGTCCTCTTGCGGCAGGGTCAAGGTGGTCGGCAGAAAGGTAGTGACGCCCTCATCGAGTTTGGCCTTGGCCATTGCCCGAAGGGAGTCTGGATTGCCATCGCAAATGTCATGGCCCCACGCCCCGTGGGTGTGGATGTCGATGAAGCCGGGGACGACGGTTGCTCTTTGGGCATCAAGAACGACCGGATAGTCGGGCAGTGTATCGTGGGAGGTTAGCAACGCCTCGATCTTCCCGTTCGCAATGGCGATCGTGAGGTCCCGCTTATCGATACCGGGACTGATGATATGCGCATTTGTGATGAGACAGGCTTGCATCTGGATTATTTTTGTTTCATTTAATCCGGTCCTGGCAATGATAAGTTTGTCGGAGCGATCGGAAAGCGGATGGTTGGGGGCCCTCCATGCTAAAGCGGTGAATTCCAACCCGTTGATGCGGAGCTTTCTGAGACGAGACTGGGCGTGCTGGATGCAAAAGAGTGATTGTTGTTGAGCCAAAAGTAAGAGCGCCGCTGGACGGGGGATTTGAACCGAGCGTTTTATGGAATCGAGAGTACTCGAAAAGGGCGAAGGCGACAGGAGAGGCGCGACCGTTTTCCGTTGCCGTTGGCAAAAGCGACTCTATCCTTGCCCGGGTGGAAACTCAGCTCGGTCCGGAGACGAGTTCGTGGGTGGATACGAATTATCGCTATGTGGAGCGTTTGGTGAAGTCGCTGCTCTATGTGCATGGCGGGCATCGGATCATCGTGGCCGGCTGCGATGCGATTGCGGCTCGTTTGGCTGCTGACTATACAGCCGAGGGCAATCGTCAATTTGATGCCGACATGCTCGGCACGCAGATTTTTCTCGCGCCCTTTGAGGTTCAAGAGCTATCCCTTGAAAACATGCCGTCGCCGACCAAGGGTGATGAATCATCATGGGGCAGGCATCTGGAAGGGTGCCGGATTGGATTTGATTTGGGCGGGAGTGATCGCAAGGCTGCCGCCATTATCGATGGAAAGGTGGTGTTTTCCGAAGAAATTGAGTGGAACCCCTACTTCCAGAGTGATGTTAACTATCACCTCAACGGAATTCGGGATTCGTTGCAGCGGGCCGCCAAGCATTTGCCTCGGGTCGATGCGGTGGGTGGCAGTGCTGCCGGGGTTTATGTTGATAACGAGGTTCGAGCGGCATCGCTGTTTCGGGGGATTCCGGCGGCTCAGTTTGGTGAATCGGTGCGCCGGATCTTTTTTAGGGTGATGGATTCGTTGGGGTGGTCGGAGATTCCCTGGGGTGTGGTTAACGACGGAGAGGTGGCCGCCTTGGCTGGATCGATGGCGATCGGCGGTAACGGCCTTCTGGGCCTGTCCATGGGGACCAGTTTTGCAGCGGGGTATGTGACGCCTTCCGGCAAGCTATCATCGAGGCTCAATGAATTGGCCTTTATGCCGATCGATCATCGACCGGAGGGGCCGGTTGACGAATGGTCGGGCGATGTTGGCTGTGGGGTGCAGTTTTTTTCGCAACAGGGAGTGGCGAGGTTGGCGAAACTAGCGGGCATCGCATTTGATGATTCTATTGCGTTCCCGGAGCGGTTGATTGAAGTTCAGCGATTGGTGGTTCAGGGTGACTCTAGGGCGGAATCGATCTTTCGGACGATTGGGGTGAATTTTGGATACGCTATTGCTCAGTTTGCGGAGCTCTATGCCTTGGAGCATCTGCTGATTCTTGGGCGGGTGACTTCGGGAGAGGGGGGGGGATTAATTCTGAAGGCTGCCCGCGAGGTGCTCGATTTGGAGTTTCCTGAGATCTCCGAGGCAATCCAGTTTCACCTTCCCGATGAGAAACAAAAACGCCACGGTCAGGCGATCGCGGTGGCGAGCCTGCCGGCGATTTCGAACTAAGTTAGGGAATAGTGACTACAGAATGCTCTAGTCATTGATGCTGTTGGAGAAGGATCTGCCTCTGGCGTGCGGCTAATTGTTGATGGAGATATCTGCCAGATAGATTACAGTGATCGTGTTGTCTTGAGTGTCTTTCTCGCGAGATGAATAGCACGAGATTTGTTTTTTCACGCGGAGATATCGAGACCTTAAGGGGTTGAAACTCGGCTCGTGTCTTGTTGTGCTTGTAAGATTACCCGTCCGTGACCGTTGTGCTTAGGCAAAGGGTTGGAGCCGCGGGCCGTGGTTGCCGTGCTGGGGGTGTCCGTTTAGGTGAAGGTGTCGGCGACGCCCCTCAAATTGGTTCCGATCGAGATTCAACCGCTCGCGTCTATCGGGGGATTAGCCGATTGGGACTGGGTGCAGGCACGGACGGCATATATTCAGGGCACACTCCCGCGCTGGGTGATAACGATGTCGATGACGACCAAGAAGGGCGCGCACGGATGTCAAGATATTTATGAGTCTGTAAGCGTTGACGGTGGTGCGTCATGGTCGGCACCGAAAGTGATTGATTCGTTGAATCGAAAGAGGGCTACTGATGGCTGTCATGTTGCCTCAAGTGCTCTGTGGTTGGTATGGCATGAGAAGGAGTGGAACGTTTTTGATCATGGGGAAGACGTTTAATTCTGCTGGTGGCATGGGGGCGGATTTTTTGTGTGAGAAGGTCGCCGATGCCGGCGCAGGATCACGGGCAATGTTCGATTTTGGCTCCGAATGTTGGCTGCACGCAAGCCGTGTTGGAACCTAACAGCGACGTTCTTTTTCCGGTGCGCTATCAGCGGCACGCAGAGAAACGGGTATACGCGAGCATTGTCGCACGGTGCAGTTTTGATGACGGAATCTTCACATATTTGGAACATGGTTTCGAGCACACCATTGTCCAGAGACGTGGTTTATATGAACCCTCTCTTGCGCGTTTTGACCCGATCAGGGAATGGCACTTTGATGATGATGAGATTCTGGGAAGCTACAATATGCAGCAGCGTGGGTGACTGTCGGGGGCGGGTCTTTTCTCGTCTATACTCGGTGAGGTGCAGAAAGCGATCGTGCCTTTCGCCATCGGTGGCACCTTTGATTTATCGCTCAAGTGGATATAACTGAACTCGTGGTTCTTCGTTCGACGGAAAAGATTCTGCTTTTTGAAAATGATGCGCCGCTGGCAGTTCCGGGGCTTGCTGGATTAATGAGAATGGGAGTTGGGTTGTGTGTGGCGTGGGAAGCGTGAGCTACGGTAAACGGGAAGGGGAGCCCAATAGGGTTTTAGTGGCAAGGGACCCTGGCGAAGCTCTGCTCGCTTTGCGCGGGGCACAAAGCCGAGATTCAATGCGAAGGGCGCAAGATCCCGGACTTGAGGGGTGAGTTTCCATTTAACCCCACTTGGCTAAGAAGTACTGTTGCCAACGTTGCTTGACTCCGGGATCGTCCCGTAATCCGGCCATGCGAACAGCAGAGATCAGAGAAACGGTGAGTTTGGCGTCGCGTCCATTGATGCGGAGGACGCGCTAACGAAGCGGCTCGTTGAAGTGACCGTCTCTTGTGGAGGAGGTGGCGAATTGGGTATTGTTGTCGCACGAATATCGGCAGCGATTTCAACAGCGGCCGGCGGGGTCTTTTGTCCGGATATCAATCAGCGGCGGTTGTTGAGCAAGGTGACGCAAAAACGGCGGAGGCTGCGGAAGATTTCGATGTTAAGGAACATCTGTTTCCGGTGGATCGGCTCGATCAGTATTTCCATCAAATTGATCTTCGAGATCGAAGTTCGGGCAGCTATTGCTGTATGAGGTTTCTTCGGTGGAACTCATGGAGGTTCAATTGGTGAATGTGATCGTACTATTCATCCTAAACGCTCGATTAAAACCTTTGTTCATGAAGAGGCCGGAGAGGGATCGGCACATCGTGAATGTCTCCGCCGTCAAGGGGCGGCTTTATCACAAGTTCAAGACAACCCGGCATCCTCACACCAACATGACCAAAGCTGTACTCAATGTGATGACCCGAACTTCTGCGTCTGATTGCCACGGTGATGGCATCCACATGAATAGCATGGATACCGGGTGGGGCATTGATGGGTATCCGGTAGAGATCGCCCGGCGAAAGACCGAGCAGCACCGGTTTTATCCGCCCCTAGACATCGTTGCCGGCGCGGCTCTGATTGTTGATCCCATCATCGACGGGTTCAACATGGGCAAGTATCTTTGGGGAAAGTTTTTGAAAGACTACCGTCTACCGATTGATAGACGGCTTTGATTAACGGGAGAACTTCTCGTGAGCAAAAAGAAACGTATCTCAACCAGTGGCGGGGATCCGCTGACGCATAATCCGTTTGGTGAGTTGAACGCCTTGAATCTTCCTGCAGGGCCGGCCAAGTCTCCGGCGAATCCACCACCGAGCTGGCGGTCCCAACCAAACAAGAATCGCGGGCAAGTCGACATTATCCGTCAAACAGCACATCGAGGGGGAAGGACCGTAACAGTTGTCACAAACTTTGTCGGTATCAGCCTTGCAGAGAAAGAAGCGCTGGCTAAGAAAATGCGGAAAGCTTGTGGCGCAGGGGGCACGGTTAAGGACGGTAACATTGAAATTCAGGGCGAGCGAAGAGAACAGGTGGCGGAAATTTTGAAAGAAGCGGGCTTTCGTCCGGTTTTTGCTGGGGGATGATGAGCAGGAGGGAACGGAGTGGTAAATTCTCCGTTCCCTCCTGCTCAAAAAACAAATCACCTTTTACTATCAGCACCCTCTAGTGACTCCGCCTTTTTGCGGAATTTTAGGGATGCTGAATTGATGCAGTAACGAAGGCCCGTTGGCGGGGGGCCATCCTTGAACACGTGTCCGAGATGTCCGTCGCATCGGTTGCAGATGGCTTCGGTGCGAACCATGAAGAAGCTACGGTCGGTTTTTTTGCCGACATGGCTTTCTTTGATGGGCTTCCAATAACTAGGCCAACCGGTCCCTGACTTGTATTTCGTTTCCGAGCTGAAAAGTGGGAGATCACAGGCCACGCAATGGTAGATACCCTCTTGTTTGTTGTCCCAATAGGCGCCTGTGAAGGCGCGCTCGGTCCCTTTCTTGCGAACGATGCGATATTGCTCTTTCGTGAGGAGCTCCTTCCACTCAGATTCGGGTTTGATGATCTTGGTGACGGCATCGTCTTGGGAGGTCGCAGTGGGTTTGGTTTCGTCAGCGATTGCTGGCACTTCGGGCTGGGTCAAATAGCTGGCTACCGCGATGACCGGGGCTATTGAGCCCGCGAGGGTCCAGGGTATGATCGTATTTGTTTTCTTAGTCATATTGCTCTCCGGATAATTCTGTCTAGCCAGTTGAACGATAAGATGGGGACGATTTTATTCCCGTCGATCTGCGATCAATTGGCTTTGCCAACACTAAGTGGTCCGAAGGCGAGGTCAAGATCAAGTCGTTAGGCCAAGTTGGGGAAATTGTTTTCCGGCGTAAAGGGCTCAAGCGCAATCCAGTTGAACGCAGAGACGGCCATCTGGGCCGTTAAGCAATGGGAATTTGGGATGTTCATCCTCCCCGTTTCCTTCCTTACTCAAAAGATATTCCGTTGACGAAATATTCCGTTATGAGAGTATTCGACGAGTGGAGGTCATTTCTGTTTACAAATGTCTGTGTGATGCGACCCGGCTTCGGATTGTGCATCTGTTGCAGCACGGCCTCCCCTGCGTCTGTTACCTGCAGGAGATTCTTCAAGAGCCCCAAGTAAAACTCTCCAAGCACCTTGGGTATCTCCGGCAACACGGTTTGATCGCTTACGATCGGCGTGCAAATTGGAATATTTATCGGTTTCCAAAGGAACTCAATGCGTGGCTGATTGAAAGTCTGAAGTGTCTCCAGGACGTTGCCAGTGAGGAACCGGTATTCAAGGAGGATCTCTGCCGCCTTAAGGCGGTCAGGTCCGAAATTCGTTGTTATCCGCTGCCACGGGTTCAGAAGTAGCATCACCATGAGTAAACCACGTGCTCTTATCTTGTGCACCGGGAATTCCTGTCGGAGCCATATGGCCGAAGGTATTTTGCGGCAGATAGCGGACGACCTTTTTGAGATTCACAGTGCCGGGTCCAATCCGGCTGGCTATGTGCATCCAAATGCGGTGACGGCATTGGAAGAGATTGGGATCGATATTTCTCATCATGAGTCCAAGCACGTGAATGGGTTTCTAGACCGCGATATTCATACGGTCATTACCGTTTGCGGCAATGCGGATCAGGCGTGCCCGATGTTTTATGGTCAGGTGAATCGATACCATTGGGGCTTTGACGATCCAGCGAAGGCGGAGGGCAATGATGCCGATATCATGGCGGCGTTTCGCCGGGTGCGGGATGAAATACAATTGGTTTTCAATGCCTACGTGGCTGGCTACCGGGAAGGTCTGGCACATGATGAGTCCATGGTTTAGGGGCGAGTTGCTGGGGACTTTCTTGCTGGTTTTCTTTGGCTGTGGCACGGTGGCGACCTCCGTTGCCTTGGAGGCGCCTGTGGGACTCTTCCAGGTTGCGATTGTTTGGGGGTTGGGTTTGAGTGTTGCCATCTTTCTTACTGGCGGATTGAGCGGGGCGCATTTGAATCCAGCGATCACCTTGGCAATGGCCTGCTTCACGGATTTTCCGAGCAAGCGGATTCCGGGATACATCTTGGCGCAGTTCTTGGGTGCTTTTTTGGCGGCCGGCGCCGTTTACGCTTTGTTCGGGGGGGCGATCCATCAATTCGAAGTTGATCGGGGAATAAGGCGTGGACACGTGGGTAGCGAGGCCAGCGCCATGATCTTTGGCGAGTACTATCCGAATCCGGGCGGTCAACCGCTGCCGGAGGAGCGTCAACGCTATGTGTCGCATGGCCGCGCTTTGTTTGCCGAGTTTCTCGGCACGGCCCTGCTCGCCTTGGCTGTTTTTGGCTTTATGGCAAAAGAGAATACTGGCGGACCGAGCGCGATGGCGCCTCTGGCGATCGGGTTGACCCTATCGATACTCATTTGTGTGTTCGCACCATTAACGATGGCGGGATTTAACCCTGCACGGGACTTGGCGCCGCGCCTTTTTTCAAGTTTGGCGGGGTGGAAGATGCTGCCGTTTTCGCTCAATGGTTTAGGGTGGTTGACGGTTTATGTTCTGGCGCCGTGTTTGGGGGCATTGACGGGTGGCGTATTGGGGAGCCGGCTGTTTCGGTCTAAGTGAAATTGGCAAGCAGGCTGGCTGGCTGTAACGTCCGCAGCCGCGCTTTGTGTGTGTGTGTTTTCAAAGTCTTATAAGCCCCTAAAACAGCAGGTTTGACTATCGCCTCGTGAAGTTAGCGGGACGTTTTTTTACAAAGTGGGCGATACCCTCTTTGAAGTCCTGACACTGAAAACTTTCAAGCATATCTTGGTTGGCGGCATTGATGGCTTCAGCGGGCGATTGGAATTTGGCGTTGTAAATTTCGCGTTTTATGAGGCGTAGAGAGTGAGGCGTAGAGAGTGAGGGGAGGCGTTTTGACTGAGGGCTCGGGTATAGGCGAACGCTTCCTTCAATAGGTCTTCCTCTAGGTAGAGTCGGGATATGAGTTTCATTGTCTTGGCTTCGTCCGCTGGAATCATTCGGGCTGAAAAGAGAAGGTCGTGGGCGTTGGACACTCTGGCGAGTCGGGGGAGCAATTAACTGATACCGTGTGTGGCAATCAGTCCTCGCTTAGAAAGGGTTGTGATGAACTGTGCGCTGGTCGCCTCGAGATGGATATCGCAGTAGGTGGTCAGGATAAGGTCCAAACCTACAGCCGCTCCGTTGGTCTCGGCGATGATGGGCTTTTCGCTAGCAGGAAAATAAGCTCAGCAGCGTTGGGAATCTTCGCGAGTGCCGGGAGTGGGCATTCAGGCACATACTTCTGAATCAGTGTACTGGGGGCGTGTTGGCAAAGTCTTCATTGGTAATGGACCGAAGGAGGTTGATATTGGTGCTGGAACAGAATCCTTTGCCGGCATCGGTAAGAATGATGGCTCGTATGGGGTCGTCTCCATTGGTCTGCGACATAGCCGAGAGCAAGTCAGAGACCGTGTATTGGATTCCTTGAAAGCTCATGGCAAATGGGTCTCTTGGAGCTTGAATTATTTGAGCTATTAACGGCGGTCGTACTCTGCAAAGGTCTGATTCGCTTCTGCCAGCAGCTTTAACAGGGGCGCTGGTTTCCACCAGGATCCTTGTTCTTTTTCGAATTCGCAGATGCGGCCGTAGACCTTTTTCAAGCCGATCCGATCGCCATAGTGCATCGGACCACCGCGGAAGGCGGGAAATCCATACCCGTAGATGTAAATCACGTCGATATCCGAGGAGCGAGTCGCAAACCCTTCTTCGAGGATACGGGCGCCTTCATTGATCAAGGCGTAGATCGTGCGCTCCAGAATCTCATCTGGCGAGATCTCGCGTTGGGCAATTCCCTCCCGATCAGCCTCCGCTCGGATCTGTGCCTCAAACTCAGCATCCACCAATCCTTGCCGGTTGCCTTCCTCGTAGCGATACCAACCCTTACCCGTTTTCTGCCCCCATCGTTTTTCCTGGTAAAGGATGTCAGTCATCAAGGGCTGGCGGTTGCTTTCCGGGATGCTGTGCTTGACTTCCTGATGGATGCGCCAACCGACGTCGTTGCCGGCGAGATCCAACACGGCCAGAGGCCCCATGGCCCAACCAAACTCGTAGAGCGTCTGATCCACTTGAGCGACGGATGCACCTTCTTCCACTAAGAATTGAGCTTCGTTGGTGTAGGGACTAAACATACGGTTGCCTACAAATCCGAAGCAATTGCCGACAATGACCCCAACCTTGCCTAGCTTCTTGGCGAGTGCCATTGAGGTGGCGATGACCTCCGGGCTAGTTTTTGAGCTACGAACAACTTCCAGCAATTTCATGATGTTGGCAGGGCTGAAGAAATGGTTGCCGATGACCTGTTCGGGGCGCTTGGTTGCCGCCGCAATTTGATCGATGTTCAGCGTGGAGGTGTTCGAAGCGAGGATCGCCTCGGGTTTGGCGGCGGTATCAATTTCGCCAAAAATCTGCTTCTTAAGATCCAGATTCTCAAAGACCGCTTCCACCACAATATCGGCCTCTCCGATATCGCCGTATGCCGTGGTTGGCTTGATGCGGTTAAGGCGTTTCTCCATCTCGCCTTCCAAGAGTTTCCCCCGTTTAACGGCCGAGGCGTAGTTCCGCTTAATGGTTGCCATCCCTTTTTCTAGGGCCGCTTGGTTGATCTCCTTGAGCACGACCGGAATGCCGGCGTTGACGTAACTCATAGTGATCCCTCCGCCCATGGTGCCGGCGCCAATGACTGCCGCACTTTGAATCACGCGTGGGGCCGCCTCAGCCGGAAGATCAGGGACCTTGGCAGCTGCTCGTTCGCTGAAAAAAACATGCATCAGCCCATTCGCTTCTTCGGACTTGAGGCAGGTGTCGAAGATTTCCGCTTCTTTCCGACAGCCTTCCCGGAACGAAAGGGTGGCTGCAAGCTCGACAGCCTCGATCGCCTTACCTGGAGCCTGAAGATCCCGAGCGCGTTTCGCGATGGATTGGCGGAGTCCCGCCAAAGATTCCCGGGCGTTGTCATCCAACTTCAGTTTCTTTGACAATTCACGGGTCTTGCGTGGGGGCTCACCGGTATCCGCTTTTTCACGGGCAAAACGAACCGCTTCGGTGAGCAAATCATCCTTGGTGATCGCGTCCAAAACGCCGAGTTTGAGTCCCTCCTGTGCGGTCACCATTCTTCCCGTGGCGCACATGATGGCGGCGGGCGCGATGCCGACAAGGCGCGGGAGTCTTTGGGTGCCTTCGGCTCCCGGGATGATGCCGATTTTGACTTCGGGCTGGCCCACTTTGGCGGTGGTGGCGGCCACGCGGTAATGGCAGCTCATAGCAATCTCCAACCCCCCGCCCAAGGCCGTGCCATGGATGGCGCAGACCACCGGCTTGGGCGTGTCCTCGATGCTGGTCAACAAAGGACTGAGGCCTGGCCCGTGCCCGACCGCACCCGAGGCCATGCGCGTCAACTGTTTGATATCCGCGCCGGCAATGAAGGTCTTACCGCCGCCAATCAACACGGCGGCAATGATGACGGCCGTCTCGTTGACTTGCTGGATAGCTTTTTGAAGGCCTTCGGAGACTCCGGGGCCAAGAGCGTTGACTGGGGGATTGTTGATGGTGATGACGGCAACGCCATCTTGAACATCGTAGGTTACGGGGTCGTTCATTAGGGCATTCGTTTCGCGCTTCGTGTTTGTTGTGAACCACAGAAGGGCTTTAGTTCCTTTGCCTGCTTGGAACGAAGTCTATGAGTTAATACTGGGGGCCACAATTCCTTTCGAGAATCACAGCATAACAGGACCGAGGTATGGCGGATCGGTTTTTGTTGGCGGGAAAGTATGTCCTGGGCCACTGAAAGGACACGAGGATTGGCCTCGCCATCGTGAAAGGCTTTTTGGAAGCGGGCGTCAGTGTCACGCTGTGCGGGCGCCAGAGGAAGGAGTTGAGACAGTGATCGCGGATCGAGGGTGGAGGGACTCACTACTTTGGACGAGTGGAGGAAGTGCAACAACTGTTGTCTAGGATCAGAGAAGCCGGGAGGCATTAACATCCTGGTCAATAATACCGCTACGAATCCCTACTATGGCCTCATTGTCGATTCCGAGGATTGGGCTTGGGGCAAAGCCTTTGGTGTGAACCTCATGGGGCCGTATCGCCTCTCGCGAGCAGTGGCTAAGGAAATGGGGGAATCGGGTGGTGACTTGATTGTGAATGTCGCTTCTTTCTCCGGATTGTCTGTGACGTTGTTGCAAAGGATGCACTTGGTTGCCAAGGTGGGGTTGGTCATCATGCTCACCAAGGGATGGCACGAGAACTGGGAGAATCCTGCGTCCGCGTGAATTGTATCTGTCCAGACGCGTGATCGAGGCCAAGCTAAGCGGAGCGTTGTGGAAGGATGAGGCTGCAGAAAAGCGGTTTGCTGCTTTGAAGCCGTTAAGACAGGGGGGAAACGAATGAGATCGTGGCGCGATCTACCTGGCTTCATGAGGCCAGTCAACGGTGGGTGTCAGGTGATTTTGCGATGCTCGTCGATGATTCGGTCGATTGTCACCGTAATATCCTCCGAAAGGGTTGTCATGCGTCGCGTTTGCAGGTCTAGGCAGGCCGTGATGCCTTTGAAGGGAGAGCCACCGCTTGGTCCCATGAATCGGACGAGGGTGGAGCGCATATGGAGGCGTTTGTCGGAGTGTTCGATCATTCGACTGTGCACGTTCCCCTAGTCGCCGATGTGAAGCTCGGCCAAATAATGGATTGTGGGCTTCCAGCGCCACGCTGCTAATTTTTCGGGTTATCCGTATTCCAGCAAAAGTCCAAGGAGATCCATGGAACCACCCATGGCCTCGCTGAAGATGCGGGTGTATCAATGTGTCATTCATATGGCCCATCTCGTCGAGAAATCGTTCTGAAACTCCATCGAGAAGGTTTTTGGAGTTTGATGAAATCGACTTGGGGCAGTTCAGGTCTCATGGACAACTGGTTTGGATTAAGCCTCGGGAATTTTGACCAATTGCTTCCCTAGGTTCGCACCTTCAAAGAGGCTGATGAATGCCTGAGGCACATTCTTAAATCCCTCGACGATGTTCTCCCGATATTTGAGCGAGCCTTCCCGAACCCAGGCACTGAGATCGGTCAAAGCGGTTTGATCTTTTTTGGTGAAATCGAAAACGAGAAAGCCTTGGACGGTGGCTTGTTTGACGATGAGATTCCAGAGAAGCCGTGGGCCCGCGGGCGCCTCGGCCAAGTTGTATTGGGAAATTTGGCCACAGACCGCGTCTCGGCCATTCAATGCCAGCAGCGGAAACACGGCGTCGGTCACCGGGCCGCCAACGTTGTCGAAATATCCATGGATGCCGTCGGGACAGAGCGTTTTGAGTGTCTGGTAGGGATTTCGGAGTGGTCTTGTAATTGAAGGCTGCGTCAAATCCGAGCTCGTCAGTAAGCCAGTTGACTTTTTCGTCAGTGCCCGCAATGCCGATGGCGCGGCATCCTTTGATTTTGGCGATCTGGCCAACCGTGGAGCCCACCGCTCCGGCAGCACTGGAGACGACGATGGTTTGGCCCGACTGGGCTTGAATCACGTTCAGAAGGCCGAAGTAGGCGGTCAAGCCGGGCATGTCCAGTACATGGAGTGCGGTGGGGATGGGCGCCTGAGATGGATCGAGGCGGCGCGTCTTGTTTGCTGATGTGACTCCGTATTCCTGCCAGCCAATGGTGTGAGCACTGGATCGCCGGGCTGAAAGTGGTCGCTCCTCGAAGCTAGGACAGTACCGACTGCTTGGCCGGTCACGACTTCACCAATCTTGACGGATTCAGCGTACGATTTCCGATCGCGCATCCGTCCCCGCATGTATGGGGCTACAGTGAGATAGCTGCTTTTCATGACGATCTCGCCTTTGGTCGGTTCGGGAATGGAAGTCTCGACTAACCTGAAATTGGTTTCGTTCACCATGTCCTTGGGGCGAGAGGCTAGTTGCCACTGACGGTTGGTGTTGTTCATGGGATGTCTATCTGATTGGGCAGTTTTGATATGGGCAACGGACTAGGAGCACAATTCAAACAAACCGGCAGCGCCCTGGCCTCCGCCAACGCACATCGTCACCACACCGTAGTGCGCTTGCCGTCGTTGCATGCCGTTGGCCAGAGTGCCGACTAGGCGTGAACCCGTCATGCCAAACGGGTGTCCGATTGAAATCGAGCCACCGTGGACATTGAGTTTCTCCATGGGAATGCCCAATTGGTCGCGGCAGTAGACGACTTGGACTGCAAAGGCTTCGTTGAGTTCCCAAAGGTCAATGTCGGCGACCGATAATCCTTGTCGTTTCAGCAACTTCGGCACGGCGTGGACTGGGCCGATGCCCATCTCATCTGGAGCACAACCGGCCACGGCAAAACCGCGATAAGCGATCTTGGCCTGAAGTCCCAGAGAGGTGGCTTTTTCACGGGACATCAGCAGATTTGCCGCCGCGCCGTCAGAAAGCTGCGAGGCGTTGCCGGCAGTCACGGTGCCTTCGCCGCTGTCCCGGTCAAAGTACGGTTTGAGCCCGGCCAAGCCTTCAAGGGTGGTGTCTGGACGATTGCATTCATCTTTTTCAAGTCGGGCCGCCTCCTCGCCGCAGGGTTTCTTGGTCTGCTTGTCGAGGATGGCACGTTTCACGTCCATTGGGGCTAGTTCATCGCTGAAGAATCCCTCTGCCTGGGCCAAGGCAGTGCGTTGTTGGCTGGCTAGGGCGTATTCGTCCTGAGCAGTTCTGGAGATGTTATAGCGCTTTGCCACGATTTCGGCGGTATCTCCCATGAGCATATACACACCGGGAAACTTCTCAGCCACCCATGGGTTCACATCCGGCTTGGTTTGTCCCAAAAAGGTGATGCTCTCGACCCCGCCACCAATCGCGACATCCGCCCCTTCTTGAGTGATTTGATGCGCCGCCATAATGACGGCTTGGAGTCCGGAGGAACAGAAACGATTGACTGTCGTGGCAGCAACGGACGAGGGCAGTCCGGCTCGTAGCGAGGCTATGCGAGCAACGTTCATACCCTGTGATCCTTCGGGAAAGCCACAGCCGATGATCACGTCTTCCAGGTCGTTTGGATCAAGTTCCGGGGTCTTGTCTGTCACTGCCTTGATGCAATGGGCCAACATGTCGTCGGGGCGAGTGATGTTGAGCGAACCGCGAAAGGATTTAGCGAGCGGGGTTCGGGCGGTGGCGACGAGGACGGCTTCTCTCATACGCTCTTGAGTTTTGCCGAGGGTCCGGTAGCATGGCAAAATCAAATTTAAGAAGTCTGATTCTTTAGTCGATAGGCATGGTTGCTTTCACCGAGTGGTGGCTTGCACATAGCGTTTTGAGCTTGGTGGAGTGTCTTTGGTGGCAGGAGGTTTGGCTTGACTCGAGAGTTTGCATAGGGGAGCGCAGTGATGCTTATTTCGAAATGCTTGCGGTCTCTATAAGCATGGACCTCAACAATGGGGCGGAATCTTTAAGGGCAGTGGCACGCTGGCCGTGGGCTGAATCGTGGGAATGAAAATATTGGTGTGTTTAAAGCAAATTCTCGATCCTGAAATCCCGGCGCGGGATTTCAGGGTTCGTTCAGATGAAAAGGCGGCTGATCTCGCAGGAGCCAACTTAGTCACAAACATTTTTTGTGAGAATGCCCTGGAAACCGCCCTTCAGTTTTGCGATCAGATCGGGGAGGGCGAGGTCACCGTCCTTTCGTTGGGAGGCGATTCGGTTGAAGATATGTTGAGAAAGGCTCTGGCCATGGGGGCTGATCATGCCATGCGCTTGGATTGGCCGGATGCTTTGCCGGCGGATTCGAGCTTAACCGCCAAAGTTTTGGCGGCAGGGATCCAAAAGTTAGGAAGATTTGACGCGATCTTCGTGGGGCGAGAATCAGGTGATTGGGGAATGGGTCAGACGGGCGCTTACCTTGCGGAGATTTTGGAGTTCCCTTTGGTGAGCTTTGTCGACGAGGTGAAGCGCGAGGGCGATGGTTTGTTGTTGCGTCGTCAATCTGACGATGGATGGGAGCGTTTTCGAGTACCGCTGCCGGTTGCGATTACAATTACCAATAGTGACGATAATCTCCCGCGGATTCCAAAAACTCGGGACATCATGAAATCGTCTCAGATTCCGATTCGTACTCTGTCGTTAGCTGACCTGGGGCTTTCTGCAGAAGAACTGCATTCTGAGAATGCTGTTACGCAGGTTGTCGATTTGTTTGTTCCGAATGACAGTGTGGCTTGTGAATTTGTTGATGGTGATTCTTTTGATGAAAAGGTAGATCGCTTCGCGGACCGAATCGCGGAGATTGTGAAGAGGGTATGAGGGTCCTTAGTGTGCTTTTGGATCGGGAGTTTGATCGGGGTGCTGCAGGAATCTGCGGAACGGGGCAACGACTAGCTAGGGCCTATGAGGCGCTGCACGAAATCATCGTCCCTGAGAGGATGACAGAGAATGCGGTCAGGTCGGTTGCTTTGGCTGCTGACTCTGTAAAAACCGTCTCGGGAATCGATGTTGCGGAAACATCTCCAGAAGCCTGTTTTGCCCGACTCCACCAGATCTTGCGTGATGAATTACCTCATTGTGTTGTTTTTGGGAATGGTGTGGCGGCGCAAGAGATTGCACCGCGATTGGCGTATCGGTTAGGCGGCAGCTGCGCAGGGGATGCTCGGGAGGTCAACGTCGTCGGTGGCAAGGTGCGTGTAAATCGGGCTGTCTATGGCGGGAAAGCGATGGCCAGCATAGAACTCCGTTCGATCCCAGCCGTGGTGTGGGTTCGGGCCCGAGCCATGGAACCCGCCGTCGAGCAGGATGTTCCGGGAATCGTTCAGGCGATCGAGCGGGGTGAAGACATTTTGGTGAAGGCGGAGGTCGTGGAGCGGCACGCGGAAGCTGTTGAGGGCGTTCGTCTGGAAGACGCGAATATCATTGTTTCCGGGGGGCGGGGGCTTGGGAGCGCCGCCCCGTTTGAACGTTTGCAGTCGTTGGCGCGGACGATGCAGGCGGAGATGGCGGCTTCTCGGGCGGCATGTGATCTGGGTTGGGTGCCGCATTCATGGCAGGTAGGACAGTCCGGAAAGAAGGTGGCACCTGAATTCTATCTAGCCATTGCGCTTTCCGGTTCTAGTCAGCATTTGATGGGGGCCGCTGACGCCAAGCAAATCGCGGCCATCAATATAGATCCCGAGGCGCCGATCTTTAAGCACTGTCGTTTTGGGATCGTGGAAGATTTCGACAAGGTCGTGGATCTCCTGAGGGAAAAGTTAGCTGTGAAACTGGGATGAATCCTGCGGAGGCCACGCGCGAGGTGTTTTGGAACATCGTCTACGGGTGGGTCGTCTACATTCTTTTAGTGCCGACGCTTGCGATTGCCGGATATGGGGTCTATCGGCGGGTTCGGTTGTGGCGGCAAGGTCAGCCGACTAGGCGGTGGGATTGTCCGCAGGAGCGGCTGCGGCTGTTGTGGCATCATGCGATGCTGCAACGCCGGAATTTTCGCGATCGATTTGCTGGAATCTTTCATGCCTTCATTTTCTGGGGTGTTCTGACCCTGACGGCAGCGACGACGGTGGTGATGATCCACCACGATTTTGGCCTGCCGATTATGCAGGGGGGGATTCTATCTGTGCTTTCAATCCTTGTTTGTCGATGTACTGGGGTTTCTCGCGATCATAGGCGAAGCGATGTGGATCTTAATTTTGTTGTTCGTGGTTCTGGTTTCAGGTTTTTTGGTGGAGGGCTGGAGGATCGCGGTCACTAATGATCCTTGGGGGGCTTGGTCTCCCTTCGGTTATCTTGTTGGGCGGGCATCGATGGCGGTATTCTCCGATGCGGTTTTGCAGCAGGCCCACTTGGTTTTGTGGCGGGGGCATTTGCTACTGGCTTTTGAGTTGATCGCTTGAGTGCCGTACACGAAGTTCATTCATCCTTTGACTTCGGTGCTGAATATCTATGCGGCAAATTTGGAGCCGATTGGGGGCTCGTTGAAGTCCATTGATTTCGACCAGACTGAGAGGTTCGGTGTGAATCGGTTGGTTGATTTTACGTGGAAAGATTTGCTGGATCTGGTGCCTGCACAGAATGCGGACGATGTTCCGAGGCTTGTCCGGCGAATACCGTGGGGAAAGCGCTATCACCTCGAGATATCGTTTTGGGGTTGAGGGATCGAATGCATGCTGACAGAACCATCGGAACCGGTGGTGTCGGGCTTGTTGGAACGGTCGATTCCTTGGCTCCGGAGGTGCTGTGGCAGTGCACGACCCGCGCTGCTTGCGTCGAGGTTTATCCGGTGAGTATCGAACAACTACCCAAGATCGTGGACTTGCGGCGCTATCAGGTGATGGAAGAGGCCGAGGCGCCGGAGATGATTCAAGGAGCGCTTTCTTCTTTGGAATCGCGCGGTCACCCCTTCGCTGGCAGCCGCTTTTCCCGAATGGATTGGACGGAGGGACTGGGTGTGCCGGTGGTGTCTTCGGTGACAGAAGAGATCGAGGTGCTGCTATGGGTGGGCTGTAGCGGCGCATTGGTGGAGCGGAATCAAAAATCCATTCGTGCGTTGGCATCTCTCCTCAACCTAGCTGGGGTGCGTTATGCAATTTTAGGCCGCGAGGAGAAGTGTACTGGGGATCTTGCCAGGCGAATCGGCCACGAGCTTCTCTTTGAGCAGTTGGCGCAGGAGAACATTGCGAAGCTAAAGCAATATGGTATGAAGAAAGTGGCGACCTCATGTCCTCACTGCTTCAACTCCTTTCGCAATGAATATCCTCGTTTGGGCGAGGGCTTTGAAACGTTACACCACAGCGAGTTCTTAGGCCAATTGATCAAGGCTGGGCGGTTGAATGCCACGCCTTCGGACTGGCGTCAGTTAGCGTTCCATGACCCTTGCTACTTGAGCCGTCACAATGGCATCACACAGGCGCCTCGGGAGTTACTGGCTCAGGTCAGTTGCCGTCCGATTACGGAATCAGAACGATCGGGGTGCGCCAGTTTTTGCTGTGGTGGCGGTGGCGGGATGAGTTTTGTCGATGAGCCGGCGGGACAGCGCGTGAACCAAGAGCGAAGCCGCGAATTATTGGAAACGCAGGCGAATACTGTTGCGGTTGGCTGTCCGTTTTGCACGATAATGTTAGAAGACGGGATCCATTCGCTGAAAGGGGATTGATCGATTGAGGTTAAGGAACTCTCGGAATTACTGTTGGAAGCGGTGGAGAATAAGGCTGAAGGTTGAAGGCTTGAGGCTGAATTGAATGGTGGGAGACGGATAATGGATCTGAATTTGACAGCGGAGGAGACGCAGTTTCGGGATGAGTTTCGCGCGTGGCTGGAGGCGAATCTTCCAAAGGAGCCGTTGGAGAGGAATGGACGGAAAACCTCTCCGGACTATTGGAAGTCGTTGCGAGAATGGCAATGCAAGCTATTCGCTGGTGGCTGGGCCGGGGTGTCGTGGCCTAAGGAGTACGGCGGTCGTGGTGCGACGCCGATCGAAGAGTCGATCTATCTCGAGGAACTGGTCGCTGCCAAGGCGCCGGAGCGGGTGGGGGTGATTGGTGAGGGTTTAGTGGGCCCAACTATTATTGCCTCGGGCACGAAGGGTCAGAAAGAAAAATTCTTGCCTCGAATTCTCGACGGGACCCACATTTGGTGCCAGGGGTTTTCGGAGCCGAACGCAGGAAGCGATGTGGGTTCGCTGGCCACGAAAGCAGTCCGCGAAGGCGATGAGTTTTTGGTCAACGGTCAGAAAATTTGGACGAGTTTCGCACAAATCGCGGACTGGTGCCTCCTGCTTGTGCGGACAGATTTCGAAGCGCCGAAGCATAAAGGGATCAGCTGCCTGTTAGTCGATATGAAAAGCGACGGGGTTTCGGTGCGTCCTTTGCGGCAGATGTCCGGTGAGGCGGGGTTTAACGAAGTCTTTTTCACGAATGTTCGAGTGCCCGCCGATCATTTGCTTGGGGAGCTCAATGAGGGGTGGAAGATTACGATCACGGCGTTAATGCATGAGCGAGTGAGTCTGGGGAGTGGGCTCTACGTGATGTTCAAGGCCGCGTTGAATGAATTAATCCAGCAGGCGAAATCGTTGACTCAAGATGGCGAGACTCTAGCTAAGAACCCGATTCACCGACAGAAGATCGCGCAGGCGTATTTGGAGTTGGAAATTTTTAGACTGAACTCGAATCGGGCCTTGTCCGAGATCACGAACAACGTGCCCCCCGGTCCGGAGGGATCCATTCTCAAACTGTTTTGGAGTGAGATGAATCAGCGGCAAGCTCAAACGGCGATGGAGGTGCTGGGGGATCGCGCTCAGCTGGAGGAGTTTGACGGTGGCAAGTGGATTTATCGGTATCTCCGGTCTCGCGGCAATACGATCGAAGCAGGCACGAGTGAAATTCAACGAAACATCCTAGCGCAGCGAGTGCTGGGATTGCCGAGGGGTTATTAGATCGAGGGTGAGGGCATGCAATTTGATTTATCAACGGAACAGAAACTGTTGAAGGAGGCGGCACGAACGTTGTTTCAACGGCAATGTCCGGCGAGCCGTGTCCGAGAGCTGATCGAAACGGAAGACGCTTTTGATGCGGCACTTTGGAAAAAGTATAGCGACCAGGGGTGGACGGGATTGATTTTGCCGGAAACATACGAGGGTTTGGAGCTTGGAGTCGTCGATCTGGCCGTGTTGATGGAGGAAATGGGACGAGCCTGCGTGCCCGGGCCGTTCCTGTCGACGGTGTGCGCCGGCGTGTTACTTTATGATCTGGCCGAAAACGATTTAGCCGGTTCCCTGTTGAAGAATGTTGCTGCCGGGCAGGCTCGGCCCTCGGTCGCTCTCCACGAATCGGCGCCCAGTTGGAATCTCCGGTCGGTCGGGATGGAGCTGGAACGGGGGGCGGGTTCGATTCGCCTTGATGGAAAGAAAACGCTCGTGGGGGGAGGAGCATCCGCCGGACAGACCATACTTTGCGTCGTCCGGGATGAGACGGAGCTTGCGGTGGCACTGATCCCGGCGTCACGAGATGGCGTTCAGGTGAGGGTGACGCCATCAATCGATCGAACTAGGCCGCTTGGTGAAGTCGTTTTTGAAAATGTGGTCGTCAAGGAAGATGATATTATTGGCCGGGGCGGTTCGGTGGAGTCGGCTTTGGCCCGCATGTTCCAGCTCGGTTCGGTGATCCTTTGTGCGGATATGGTGGGGGGGATGCAGTGGATGATGGAGGCGGCCGTTGAATACGCCAAGACGCGAGAACAGTTTGGGCGTCCTATCGGTGCTTACCAAATGGTTCAAATGCAGTGCGCGGACATGTTGCTTATGCTTGAGAGCGCTCGCTCTGCGACTTACTACGCAGCTTGGGCGTTAAATGAGAGGGATCCGGCTGCAGAGCGAGCTGTTTCGATGGCCAAAGCCTATTGTTCGGACGTGTGCCGAGAAGTGGGGCACCGGAGCATTCAGGTTCACGGCGGCATTGGATTCACTTGGGAGCATGATCTGCATCTTTACTACAAGCGGGCTAAAGCCAGCGAGTTGATGTTCGGGGATGCAACCTTTCATCGAGAACAACTGGCGGAGTCTCTGTTGGACGCATGACAACGCTGAAGGATCAGCGTCCTCATGATTTACCGGCGCGAGTTGGGCATTGGGTTGGCGATTGCGCTCCGAGACGGCGCCAAAATTGCCGTCGGGGCGAAGACCGTGATGCTCCATCTGGAATTGTCCGCTACCATTCATACGGCAGTTGAAGCTATTAATAACGCCGGTGGCGAAGGCTTGGGTTGCTCGACTGATATCCACAGCGAAGAGGTCGTGGCGAATGCGTTTGAGCAGACGGTCTCTTGTCTTGATGCCATTGATATTCTCGTGAGCAACGCTAGCGCCGGTCCATCTCACCGGCACGGTGGAGATGCCGATGAAGCGTTACGACTTCATGCATGACGTCAATGGTCTCGGAACCTTTCTTTGCTCCAAGTATTGTCTGCCGCACTTGGTCAAACTGGTGATCCACATATTCTCAACAACGCCCCGCCGCTTGATCTGGAACCCCGAAGGTTTTCGGGGCATGTGGCGTACTCGATAGCCAAATATGCCTTGGCGAGTGACTAGGGGTGTGGAGCAGTGTAATGCGCCGGTTATCTAGATCGATCCGCTGGCCATCTTCAATCAGACTCGTCGGTCGGCATTTCGGGGGAAGTAGCGATCCAACTCAAAAGTCGGCGGTGGTGGGGTGGTGGCATCGAGAAGGGTCGTTCAATCAAATACTCCCGAATCGCCGGCATCTCACTCATCGCCTCCTTCTATCTAGGGAGCGTGGACTAATTGTTGGCGATTTCCAGGCCTGAGCAGATGATTGCGGCACGCTCTTTTCCAAGGATGAGATAGGCGTGGAGCTTCATCCACTGTCCATACTCGGCAGTGGGATGGGCTTGAGAATCGAGGGCCTCAAGCGTGAACTAGCCGTGTTTTGTCACTCGTTTTGATGTTGGTTGAATTGGTCCGCTGATAGCTCGTTCGCTGATGACTTTTCTGGTAAATCCTGAGCGACTCCCGTTCCATGAGAATGAGGGTTGTTGGATCGGAGCTCAAAGAAAATCTGTGCCAAGGTTGGGGGCTTCCTCTATAAGGTCTCAACGATGCTTAATTGCTCGGTCATTCTTGATGGATCGGCGCAGACCGCCGGCGAACGGACTGCGATCATTGCGGACGGGGAGAGGTGGACTTATGAGCGGCTTGATCGGGCGGCTTGCCAGTTTGCCAATGGCTTGGTGGCGGCGGGTATTGAGCGGGGGGATCGAGTGGTTTTGGTTTGCCCGAATCGCGTGGAATTTGTCATTGCCTTTTTTGGGATTCTGAAGACCGGAGCGGCGGTCGTGCCGGTGAGCATTCTTTCGAAGCGACGGGAACTGTCGTTTGTCATGGAGGATACTGAAGCGAAAGGCATCATCTGCTTCGAAGGTTCGAAATCCTTGTCAGTAGGAGAAGAAGGCAGGGCTGCGTTTTCGGAAGCCGATTCCTGCCCCTATTTTTGGTATATCGCCAACAACTTCAGTGATGAAACCGTTGAGGGTGTTGCAGCTATCAAGACGTTGATGGCTGGGGCGTCGGAGTCTTTTCGGACCGTGATGACGGAGCCGGGAGATCTTGCGGTGATTCTCTACACGTCGGGGACGACTGGAAAGCCCAAAGGCGCCGTCTTGAGCCATCAGAATATTTTCACGACTGCGCTAACGGCCGGGCGTTTGTCCAGCATGAATCAAGACGATGTTTCCTTGGTGGCGTTGCCCATGTTTCATTGTTATGCGCAGACAGTCCAGCTGAATGCCGGTCTCCATTGTGGCAGTACTCTTGTGCTGATTGAACGGTTTGATCCCGGCTTGGTGCTGCAATCGATGCAGGATCATGACGTCACACTTTTCTGCGGAGTGCCAACGATGTATTGGGCCCTGTTGAATTATGAGGGGGGCGATAAGTTTGATCTCAAAAAGATCGCTTTCAACCTTCGCTTGGGCTGCTCTGGTGGGGCACCAATTTCAGTCGAGGTCCTTCGTGGCGTCGAAGCGAAATATCAATTTCAGATATTGGAGGGTTATGGGCTTTCCGAGACCTCCGCTATGGCGACCTTTAATTATCTGCACCGTCCTAGAAAAGTCGGCTCTGTGGGACTCCCCGTATGGGGGGTTGAGGTTCAAGTGGTCGATGACGAGTTGAATCCATTGCCTCCGGGAAAGCGGGGCGAGGTGGTCATTCGGGGACACTCCGTGATGCAGGGATACTTCAATCGACCAGAACTCACTGAGGAAGTCTTCCGTGGCGGATGGTTTCACACCGGTGATGTTGGCCAAACCGATGAGGATGGATATCTCTACATCGTGGACCGAACCAAGGACATGATCATTCGCGGCGGGTTCAACGTGTATCCGAGGGAGGTCGAAGAGGTGTTGGCGACGCATCCTGCAATTTCGTTATCCGCTGTGGTCGGGGTGCCTCATGAGGAATATGGGGAAGAGGTGTTGGCGTTCACGATATTGAAGGAGGGGGCGACGGTGATGTCCGAGGAAATTGTGGCGTGGTCAAGACAGGAGATGGCGAGCCATAAGTATCCGCGGATTGTTAAGGTCGTGGATTCACTCCCGTTGAGTGCGACGGGGAAGGTTTTGAAAAAGGAGTTGCGGGCGCAGATTGAGGCGGGGGGAATCTGAATTTGAACAGGAGGGAAAGGAGAGGATGAAGGGATTAGCCGGGGAATACATTGAATTCGCGGAAGTTGGGCGCGCAACGGCTTTTTCAGTATATTCAGCAGTGAAACATCCGCCGAACTGCATTGCGTTCGTTGGTGATTTGCTATTTTGGAAATCCTGTTAGCAGTTGGTTGTTTTCGTGAAATGAATGCTCACCGATTTGTTTTCATTATTATTCTCGCGTTTCTGTGCCGGTCGGCAGCTTTATTCGCAGCGGAGTCTCGGCCGAATATCCTTTTCATTTTTCTCGACGATTTTGGTTGGAAGGACGCGTCATACATGGGGTCAGATTTTTATGAGACGCCGCATATTGATCGATTGGCGTCGGAGGGAATGATCTTTACCGACGCCTATTCGGCTGCTGCGAATTGTGCTCCCGCTCGGGCCTGCTTGTTATCAGGGCAATACGCGCCGCGACATCAGATATATAATGTGGGGACCCGGCCACGTGGCGACAAGCGGTTTCGAAAGCTGGAGCATGTTTCGGGCACAGCGGTCTTGGATCCCAAAATCAAGACGTGGGCACAGGTCGCGCAGGAGACCGGGTATCGTACGGCAACAATCGGCAAATGGCATTTGAGTAACGATCCGATCCCCTACGGATTTGACGTTAATATTGGGGGTGGCGCATCGGGGAGTCCACCAAAGGGTTATTATCCGCCGCATCCAAGAGTTCCTAGACTTGAGAATGCTCTGGAGGACGAGTATCTGACCGATCGGTTGACGAACGAGGCCGTTCGTTTCATTCGCGGAACTCCGAATCGCCCTTGGTTACTCTATCTGACCCATTTCGCGGTTCATACACCGTTGCACGCCAAACGTGAGCTTATCGCGAAATACGAAGCGAAGGCCGCAGGAAAACTTCATCATCACGTTACGATGGCCACGATGATACAAGCGGTTGACGACGGGGTGGGGCGGATTCGGGCTGTGCTGGAGGAGCTGGATCTCTTGCAGAACACGATAGTGATCTTCTTCTCTGACAATGGCGGCTATGGTCCGGCAACGGATATGGATCCGCTGAAGGGCTACAAAGGAACCTACTATGAAGGAGGGATTCGGGTGCCGTTCTTTGTACGGTGGCCGGGAGTGGTTGCGCCGGGGTCACGATCAGGGCAACCCATCATTGGTGTCGATCTCTATCCAACGCTATGTGCGATGATGAAGACGCCGGGGCCGAATCAGGTGCTTGATGGGCTCAACCTAGTGCCCCTTTTGAGAGAAGACGTTTCGACTTTGGGTGCAAGAGCCCTTTACTGGCATTTCCCTGCCTACTTGCAGGCCTATAGCGTGGTGCATGAGCAACGCGATCCGCTGTTTCGTTCGCGGCCCTGTAGTGTTATTCGCAAGGGGAGCTGGAAACTACACCACTATTTTGAAGATGACGGCGTGGAACTGTATCACCTACCCACCGACATCGGTGAGCGATACGACTTGTCGGCGCTGCGACCTCGATTGGTTTCAGAGTTGATGGAAGATTTGGATGCGTGGCGCGACGCCACCAATGCTGCGATCCCGGAAGCGTTGAATCCTGACTACGATGCCAATGCCGAGTCGGCAGCGGTCAAGAAGGCGCTCAATTGACGGCGCCGATATTTTGCTCTTCGTCAAAACGCTCACGAACCAGCGGCTCGAGGGTCGCCATTGAGACACCAAGTCGCTTTGCTAACTTCTCACCAATATAGCCTTGAGCGGTTCCACCGCTTTGAGTGCTATTATTCCGTAGTATCTCGCTAGTCGGTCGTCATCTGTCTCCTTTTGATGAGTTGTGGGGCGCAATTTTGAGATGCTGATTTCGTGCCGCTGCCGAGAGCTGCCCAGCCACTTGCGCAATTCCTCATTGATCAGACTGCCGAACTCGCCCAGCTGCAACTTGTTGAATCCGCGTTTGTGCAAGCCGGTGACGACCTTTCCCACCACTTCCCGCGCCTGCCAGGCATTGGGAATGATATCGGCGATGAGGTGGCTGGCATAAGTACAGTCAAACGTTTTATTTTCCGCCAAAGAATGCACCTTATGATCACGAACAGGCCGCTTACCCTTCGGATCATCCAACCAGATTTTGCGTAGTTGCCGCTCAGCTGCCTGGTAGTTGTCCGGAATACTGTCAACCAACTCGGCAACATCCAGGTT
>JAMASS010000089.1 GCA_024761205.1 Limisphaerales bacterium | reverse complement strand
CATTCTCTTCCTATTGTGTTTGGCGGGTTCAAGGTTTTTTTTGCGGTGATGGGGGTCGTTGACGATCCAAGGGGCAAAAGGCGATTGGGCTTTCAACGGTCATGCCGCAGACCTTGATCGGCCCTCGAAGATGGCGGAGGCCCTCAGGATTCCGAGGGTCCGGAGGGTTTGGCGGCGGTTTGGCTTGCGGGGGGCGGTTTGGCGGGGGCGTTCGGGTTTCATGGTCCGGCAATGTAGCGGAGCCGGGCGGGCCCGGCCAGCGTCAAATGCACGGGGGGGGCATCCCTTTGCGTCGGGGGGGGGGCGAAAGGTTCATCTTCGCGCTCGGGCCGGGGCGGGGGGCGCTGGGGTTCATTCCCGTTTTTCAAGCGTGCGGCGAGGAGGATCAGCCGGCGTGGGTGTGGGGATAGGTTTGGCGGGTCTTTGGCGGGGGGGTTCAGTCCTTTTGGGCGAGGCGTTCCGGGGAGGCATAGCAGTTGAAGGAGGGGGGTCGGAGGAAGCCGACGAGGGTTTGGCGGTTTGCCTGGGCGCATTCGACGGCGAGGCTGGAGGGGGCGGAGATGGCGGCGACGAAGGGGATGCGGGCGGCGAGGGCTTTTTGCATGATTTCAAAGGAGGCTCGGCCGCTGATGAGGAGGAGGCGGTCATGCAAGGGAAAGGGGCCGTTGAAGAGGCAGTGGCCGATGGCTTTGTCCACGGCGTTATGGCGGCCGACATCCTCGCGGAGGCAGAGGAGGGAGCCGTATTGATCAAAGAGGGCGGCGGCGTGGAGTCCGCCGGTTTGTTGAAAGGTCCATTGGGTTTGTCGGAGGCGTTTGGGGAGGGAGAGCAGGCGCTCTGGAGGGATGGTGAAGTTGGATTGAACCGGGGGCCAGGCATTTTGGATGGCCTCTAGGGAGGTCTTGCCGCAGATGCCGCAGCTGGAGGAGGCCAAGAGGCGGCGGGAGAGTTTTTTCGGGTCGAGTTTTGCGGATGGGCGCAGGAAGAGGTTGAGGATATTTTCGGGGTTTTGGGCCTCTTGGCGGCGGCAGTGGGAGGCGTCGATGAGTTGGTCGGGGCTTTGGATGAGGCCCTCGGAGAGGGCGAGGCCGGCGGCTAACTCGGGGTCGTGGCCTGGGGTGCGCATGGTGATTGCGAGGCTGCGCCCTTGGATGCGGATTTCCAGAGGCTGCTCGGGGCTGAGGGAGTCGGCAAGGTGCTCGATGCGGCCGTCGGCGTGGAAGCGGGCGATATCTGCTGGGGCGGAGAGCTGGGAGCGGTTCATGTCGGGGGTCGGCTTAGGCGGTTAATCCGTTTGGCCTGGGAGGCGGGGGGGGCGTTGGCGCAGGGCGGCGATGAGGCGTCCGAATCTGAGGTTGAGGAGGGCGAGGGAGGCGAGGCCGAGGTACCACCAAAGGGGGCGGAGAGCGGGGAGGGACTCGATCCATCGGGTGAGGGGGTTTTGGTCGTGGTGGTAGGGGTCTGTGAGGGTGGGGTGGTGTTGATGGAGATAGGTCCATGCGGCGAGGGCGGCGGCGGCCCAGAGGGAGAGGGAGAGGAGGCTGAGGGCGAAGGCGGCGAGTTGGGAGCCGGTCCTGGGGCGGCCCTCGAAGAGGAGGGCTCGGCTTCTGAGGTTTGGGAGCAAGAGGCCGGAGAGTTCGGAGAGGGGTTCGAGCGTTTGGGGTTTGGGGCGGGAGAGTTTGCGTTTGAGGGCCTGGCGGTGGTAGCGTGCGATTTCCTTAAAATAGTCGATTTGCGGGTTGAGGATGCCGATATTCTGGTCCATGGCGCCCAAGCTGCGGGCCATGCGGAGGGCGTTCCAATTGATTTGGATGCGGTAGTTCATAGCGAGGGCGTTCAACTCGCCGGAGTTGCGGGAGATGGAGCGTTGGGGGAAGGGGAGGTTTCTGATGCTGCTGCGGTTGCTTTGTTTTTGGAAGATTTTGATTAGTTTTGGTTTGATTTCTGAGAGATCGAGGAGGGGGAGTTTGCCCATGAGGATGAGGTAGAGGTCTGCGGCCTTGGCGAGGGCGCCGGCGGCGAGGGCGCGGGAGTATTGGTCGTATTTGGCGGCGAAGTCGGCGTCGAAGGCGCCGCAATTGCCGAAGTCGATGAAGGCCAGGCGGTTTTTGCGGAGGAGGAGGATGTTTCCGGGATGGAGGTCGCCATGGAAGAGGAGGTCTTCATAGAGTTGGCGGAGCATGGAGTGGAGGAGGCGGCGGGCGATTTTGGCGGGGTCCAGGTCGTTTTCCTGGAGCCAGGCGGCCAAGCGTGCGGGATGGGTTCGGGAGGTGTTGATGAAGTCGCTCATGAAGACGCCCTCTAGGAGTTCCATGACCAGGAGTTGTTTGGTGTTGAACTCCAGATAAACGCGGGGGGTGATGACGCCGTGATGTTTGAGGGTTTTTCTGAGTTTGCGCAGGTTGCCGGCTTCATGGCGGTAATCGAGTTCCTCCTGCATCATGGCGTCCACTTCGCGGAGCATTTCCTGCCAGTGCATATGGGGCATGAGGCCTATGGCGCGCAAGGCTGAGGCGAGGAGGCGGAGGCAAAAGAAGTCGTAGCGGAAGCACTCCGGGGCGTGGGGGCGCTGGACCTTGACGGCGACCCATTGGCCGTTTCGGCGCAGGCGTCCCTTGTGGACTTGGCAGAGGGAGGCGGCGGCGAAGGGGTTGGTTTCCAGGCGCTCGAAGACCTGTTGGATGGGGCAGCCGAGGTTGCGTTCGATGATTTGCCTGGACAAGGCAGAGGGGAAGGCGAAGGCGCGGTCCTGCATCTGGCTGATTTCGTTGCAGAACTCCATAGTAAAGAGGTCGCTGCGCATTCCGAGGACCTGGCCGAGTTTGATCCAGATGCCGCCCATTTGTTCGAAGAAGAGCCGCAGTTCCAGGGCCTTTTGGCGGGGGGAGAGTTTGCGGCCCAGTCGGGCGCGCAGGGATCGGGAGAGGAGGCCGGCCAGTTTCCAGAAGATCCAGAAGACGCGCAGTTTGGAGGGGGGTTTGGCGGGCATTTCGCGCAAGGGCGTTCGTTCCTGCGGGGGGATTAGGGGCGTTGTGCAAAATTTTTTCTTCATCATCCAAAGGCGCCCGAGGGTGGCGGCGATTCATCGGCGTGCGGCTGATTTCCCGGCGGAGCGGGGGTGTTCTGGTTTTGGGCTTCGAGCCGGACTGATGTCACCCAATCCGTCCGTTCTTGTCGATCACTTTTTCCACCCACTACCCACTACCCACTACCCACTACCCACTACCCACTACCCACTACCCACTACCCACTACCCACTACCCACTACCCACTACCCACTA
>JAMASS010000088.1 GCA_024761205.1 Limisphaerales bacterium | reverse complement strand
GGTGGGGAATTTCCGAAGAAACTGGAACAAACTCAGTTCCTGTGGCTTAGCCAAATCATGGGAATCTTTATCGGTCATACCCCTAAAATATACTTGACGCCCGCTGTCTAGTCAAGTCATTAGTTCCTAGGTGATTCGCTTCAGTTTTGCACGCATGAACCCATTTCTGATGGGGGCTAGGAGAGGTCGATGTCCGGGGCTGGACGGCTCAAAATCCTTGAACTTATCCCCGGGAAGCAGCAAGTGTTTGCCGTAATTGGAGTCCTTCGTCGTCGATGACTAGGTGCTATGAGGACGATAAGGTGCGGGGCCAATCCAGAAATCCCAGTCGAGATAGATCGGGATGGGGCCTGTCCCTTGAGACGGTCGAAGTTCCAGACGATATTCTTGTTCTTCTTCGTCTCAGCTTTCGTTTGCCAACCCCACGGGCCCGCGAGACCCATACGTGGAGCTCATGAACATTGCCGATGTCCCCGGACTGGATGAGTCCATGACTCGGCGATAGTTGTCGCCAGCATAGATTTGAGTGCTCATTTGGGTGGCGACCTGAACTTTGGCTGCGGCTTCGGTGATGATGCGTGCTTCGTGTACGTCTCGGATCAGAGGTTTTTCGTAATAAACGTGGTTGCCCAGCTTAAGGGCGGGGAGTATCGCGGAGGCGTGGGTGTGTTCGGTGGTAATCACGACTAGCCATCTAAATTGTCGGCGTCTACATAAAGCTCGAGAAAGTCGCGGTATTTTCGAGCGTTGAGGTGTCGCGAAGCGGCCTGGCCAAGTTGTTGGCGTTGACGTCGCAGGGGGCCGCGACGTTTTCGGATTCCGTTTGGCGGAGATTACTGCCGCCGAATCTCCAGTGGTGATGTAGCCGATGTTGAGTTTGGGGTTTGGCGACTGAGATATAGTGAGGTACGGAAAGCCAACAATGGCTGTGGCCTACTTCCGCCCCTAGCTTGAAGCATTGGGCAGGTGAGGGCCGACATAGCCGACGATGATTTTTTTAAACTCCTCATCAAAATCAAAGTAAACACGTAACATCTTCCGCTCTCTATTTCCCCATTTAATGTGATGCCAAATCTCATATTGCTTACCTTCCACTTTGATCTGCCGACTGCGGCGAATCTTTTTGGTATTCGATGCTTTCCCTTCCGTAGGCGCATATTCGTAGCCTGTCTGGGCTTCAAATTCACCGGCCAGATCGCCAGCAGGTTTGCCGGCAAACTTCAACTCGTGAAGCGTGCGGGCGAGATGAGCGATCATTTCCCACGCCCTATTGATTACATTAGAATCATGTTTTTCATACTCGTGCGCCGATGCAAAGGCTTCTTCGGCAAAGGTCAACCGGTCGGCGTGAATGCTTGCTTGCAGCCCGACCACTTCCTCCAAGGTGCTGGGCAGCTGCATCATTGTTTGAACGTCGAAAGCCGGTACGACAACATCACAGCTATTTGGCTTCAAAGCATTCAGCTTGGCTTTGCAGTCGTTCAATTCATTCTCTTTCGCATCGTATTCTTCAGCCAATTGACGGTTCTCCACTTTGAGGTTATTACGCTCCTCTTCCGTATCCTCAAGCAGTGTCCAAAACTCTTTGAGTTCCTTTTGGGCGGCCTCTTTCTCCATGCTCCCTTCGGCAAGCCTCTTTTCCAGTTTCGCCCGGCTGATGTGATGATCGATATCGGCAATGTTGGTGATGGCTCCCGGCTCCTCCAGCGGGTAATCCTGGAGCAGGCTATGCAAAATACCCTGGCGCTGTTGCGGATACGTTTCGGAGTCCACAGCAAACCAGCGATGGCGTTCGGGTCTTTCAGATCTGGGATACTGCGGATTAATAGGATAGAAGACTCGGAATGTTCCGAGCGGAATCCATAGAGATCGAGGCAAGTAGTAGCAAATTTCTTCCGCCAATTCCGTGTTTTGCTCCAGCACGAGCACCGGAGCTTTACCGGCCAAGTCGTCTGCTAGTTGCTCCGCTTCGCGTTTCAGATTCGGCGTATTATCATTGAACACCACCATCGGGTAGCGCCTCTTCTCCGAGCGTATCCAATCTCCCAAGAACTTCCCTTGCCCCACTTTCAGCGGCATGAGGCCGTCGAATAAGTGAAAATCGGCATAGCCGCTGAAAATCTCCAGTCTTTTGGGTTGACCAATGAGGTCGCGAATAAACCGAGGCGTCGTAGGGTCTGGCGGAGGATGATCAGGAGAAAGGTCTTCTTGATTCCGGGCAAAAGAGATGCGGACATAGAAGATCGCCGTCCTACGTTCGGAACCCTTCTCTTCCTTCACCCCTATATCCGTGTACCAATATCGCTTCTCTTTCAGTTCGCTATCCTGATGGGTATAGTGCAGCGCCCAGCCTGTGAAATCGTCACTATAAACTGTCTTCGTGACTACGGAACTTTGAGTGTCCTCCAGCTTTCGCCAATCGCATTTCCTTTTAAAATCCTTATACCCCCCTCTCATGCAAATGTCTTTCTCCTTGCTCTTGAGCCATCGGAAGACGATTTTCTGAATGGCAACCAATGGGCTTCGCTTGGCATCAAGCGGACGAACCTGAAAACAGGTCTGATAGTGCGTGAAAGAATGCGAGATCATCAGGTCGGTATATTAGAGAAAGGTGATTTTCAAAATACATTAGCGAAACGATTGGTTCGGGCAAGACTTGGCATCCGCCTTTCGCCGTCGCTTCCGTAATGTCTTCCGCCCACATTTCCTCAAATGCTTTTCCGCTCTTTTTCTCCGCCGTCTTGCCTTTGGCAATGCGGGGCATCCATCGGTGAAGAGACGTGCGCCCGCCGCTTCTCGTTCTTGTAGAGGAACAGATTCTTGCCGCCACCGGTGAGTTGGATGCTGAGGTTGTTCTTGCGTTTGAGATTGCGGACGAGATGTCTCAGAGACCCGCATTCGGCCTTGAACACCGGGCAGCAGACGATCGCCAAATGAGGGGCTTGATGTTTCCTGTCTCCCATCCCGACCTGAAAACCAAGCCCTCGCCGAGAGAAAAAATCACATTTCCTCCTTGACGGATTCCGTCCGTGAAGGTTTGTTGAAAAACGGTCCCCCAACAAACAGCCTTGAATGAGCACGGGGGGAGTATGAAATTAAACTTTTAACCGTTTATGTTATGCGCAGAGATGATGAAACTTGGAACGGAATCCACTTCACCCGGACATTCGCGGAGAGTACCCCCCCCCCCCCCGAGTTTATCGCTTGAAGACAGACCGCCCTCGGCGGACAGGCCAAGGGCTTAAGCTCACCCTCGCCGCCCTCCTGACCGCCCTCGCCCTTCAACCCGCCGCCGTCGTTGCTCAGA
>JAMASS010000087.1 GCA_024761205.1 Limisphaerales bacterium | reverse complement strand
ACTCTCCGCGAATGTCCGGGTGAAGTTAATTCGGCTCCAGATTTCATCATCTCTGCGCATAACATAAACGGTTAAAGTTTCATTCATTCCCCCGGGCTCATTCAAAGCCGCTTGTCGGGAGACCGTTTCTCAGCAGACCATCACGGACGGAATCCGTCAAGGAGGAAATGTGATTTTCTTCGGTTTTTCTCGCCCGGCGAGGGCGGGGTCTCGGCACCTTGATTGTTTGCCCCCAAGCAAGGGCTAGATTCAGCGGCGGCGATATTCGAAGCGGCGCCGGGAGAGCCACCAATTTACTCGGATACAACCGCCGGTGCTTCCACCACCCACTCCTTCGCCGGACCCCGCAACGTCAATTCACTGCGCCCGCCCCCAGGCCAATGGATGCTCAACGTCTGATCCTCATCCGCAACCGCCCAGAGCGTCACCGGACTGTCTTGGGACCAGTAACCCGAGCCGCTCCGAACCTCGCGAAGCGGCCCTTTGCGGGAAACCAATCGCAGTCGGGCGCCGATGGCGTCTCGATTTCCCGGCCCACCCACCAGCTTCACTCGGTGAGCCGCCTCGGCGCCTTGGTTCTGAAACAACTTCGTCTCAAAACCGTTCTGGGCGATCACCACGTCCAGGCGACCGTCCCGGTTGAAATCCGCCGCCGCCGCCCCTCGCTGCTCGCCCCAAGCGCGAATCCCACTCTCACTGGCCGGCAGGGCTGCGAAACGCCCCTGCCCATCGCCGCACAACAACAATCCAAGCCCGGCATCAAAACGCGGCGTCTCCGGTTGGGTGGCGAAGAAATTCTGCGCCAGGACGAGGTCTTCATGGCCATCCCCCGTGAAATCCCCCACCACAATCCCAAACCCCGGAGCAAATTGAGCTTCAACCGGCAGCGCTCGCGCCGCAAAGCGACCCTCACGATTCAAAAACACCGCCGACTCCAACCAAGCCGCCTCATACGTTTCCAAGGCGGGAAACTCCGCTCCGAAAAAATTGTGAAACCCCCGCTCCGCATACTCTCGGTGCGACTGAACCCGGCCTTGCAAGGCCGGGACCGCCCTCCCCACCACGATAAGATCACGCATCAAGGACCAACGAGCCCTGGAGGCGTCATAAACCTGTTCAAAAACATCCACCGCGCCATTGCCGTCAATGTCGCCAAAACCCAGCCGGATCGGACGCAGGCGATACCTCTCGTATTTTGTATTCCGCCCCCAGTTCGTCGCCACAAGGTCCATCCGCCCATCCTCATTAAAATCCCCCGCAGCAACGCCGTTCCACCAACCCCTCAATCCTGCCAAACCGACATCGCCGGACACATCTCGGAAACGGCCCCCCTCATTCAACCACAACTGCAAATGCCCCCACTCAACCGCCAAAACCAAGTCGCCATCGCCATCACCATCGATGTCCGTGGCCACCACGCCGCTCACAAGTCCCGCATCCATCAGCCGCCGGCTGTTCTCCAAGTCCAATCGAAAACGCCCGCCCTCATTGCGGTAAAGCCGGCTCAGAGCGGGCTCAGGGTAACGCCCGGGGCGCACTCGCCCGCCTACAAAGAGATCAAGGTCCCCATCCCCATCATGGTCCAACACCGTCAACGGACCCACCGCCGCACCCTGTCCAGCGAGTTCCTGAACGACCTCCCCGGCCCGCCCCACATCAAGAATCCGAACCGACGGCACTGAGCGAAGTCCACAACAGTAATTCGACTCCCCCAAAGCCAGCCCAAAGACCTCACCTTCACGATTCATCCAGACCGCGCCCTGTTGATCCCGCTTCGCGACGCCTATTTCGCGGCTCCGAAATCCCTCTCCCCCGGTATTTTTCAATACCACCAGCCGCCCGCCAGCCCCTCCGGGAAGGATCAAGTCATCGAAACCATCGCGATCCACATCCGCCCAATTCACCCCCGGCCCCAACTGGCTAAGCAAGTTGGGCAACAAAGCCTGCCGCTCAAGATCATTGAAAAGAATATCCCGGTGGACATGACCCACCATAGAACTCACATCGACAAACAAAGGACTAGCCCCCGCCTCCGGCACCGCCGCTTCCAAAGACGCGGCCTCAGCCCTCGGCTCAATCACACGATAAACCCGATTTGAACGCACCTCATCAATCACGCTGCGCCTTCCACTTGGCCAGCGAACCTCCAAACGAAAACGGCAATCCGCATCACCACCAGCGAACACCAAACCCGGCTCATCAGAAGACAGATACCGCCCACCCGCCGCCAGCTCCTGAGATTGGGCAGGCAATCCGCTCACTCCAATCGGAGCCAGCCTTACCAAACTCCCAAACCCCGCCGTGTTCGGCCGCCGCCCTTCAAGCTCCACCCGGATTCTCGGCCTCGACCCGACGTTCTCAAAAACTGCCGCCTCGGCCTGCAGCCGGTTCACCACAACATCCCAATCCCCGTCATTATCCAGATCGGCCCGGCACAACCCCTGCGAGATGCCCAACAGATTAAAACCCCAATCATCGCTCACATCCTCGAAGGTCAAATCCCCGCAATTGCGAAACGCAACATCAGGCAACTCCAGCCGAGGATACATCAACAAAGTCCTCGGCACTTGCCCCCGAGGTGCCGAACGCATCGCAGACACCGCTGCCCTCGTGACATCGCCATCCAACAAATCATGCGCATGACCGTTTCCCACCAACAAATCCTCATAGCCATCCAAGTCCACATCCAAAAAAACTGCGCTCCATGACCATTCCGAAGCCTCAACCCCCGCCAATTGAGCAATCTCCGCATACGTCCCATCGCCCCGGTTGAGATACAGCATGTTATGCTGCTGCTGCGGCCGGTCAAACACCCGCCCCACCTCCCGCAACTTGGCACCTCCCGCATAATTCGCCCGCTGCGTCAACCGCCGGACCAAATCTTGACTCAGCATGTCGGCCACGAAGAAATCAAAATCCCCGTCCCGATCAATATCCGCCACATCAATCGCCATCGCCGACCAACTCGAATGTCGAACCGCCTCGCGCCGAATGCGCCGAAACCGCCCCAGACCCGCATTCAAGAAAAAATCATCGTTGCCATGCAGAAAATCATTACAAACGTAAATATCCGGCAGGAAATCCCCATTAAAATCACGAAATGCCACCGATAAACCCCAATGCCTCGGCAGCACCGCCAAAGCCTTACCATCCTCATCAAGAAAACCTCCCCCCGTCCATTCAACCGCACGGAAACGCCCCCCGCCATCGTTCAGATAAAATCCATCCGGTTGACCCATCTCCGTAATCACAACACCCCCATTTCCCCCCAAGCCAGCCACAAACCGCTCGCTCGGCAGGGCAACCGGCTCCCCTCCCACCCAAACCACCTTGGGCTCCACTCCCAAAGGAAAATCCTTCCAAGTGACCCCCTGATAATTCGCCACATACAATTCAAGATCACCATCCCCATCAGC
>JAMASS010000086.1 GCA_024761205.1 Limisphaerales bacterium | reverse complement strand
TCAAACGAACCGACGCCGGCACCTTGCGCAACACCCGCCTCACCCCGCGAACCGAAATCAACCCCGCCTCTCCCATGGCCTCAACCTCCGCCTCCCAATCAAAACCACTTAGCGACGCCTCCAACCCACCCCCAGCATGGGCGACAACCCCAGAACGCCCCGCCCGAAGCCCCGCCCCAAAGGCCTCAACCCCGCGCCCAATGCTGGCCGCCACCCCCAAACCGGTCACCGAAACTCGCCTCCCAACCCCACCCATCACGATCAATCCTCAGCCAAATGCTCATAAAAAACGTCCACCAATCCTTGCAGGTCTTCCACCCCATGCAGCTCCACCCGAGACAGCTTGAGCCCAAGGGCCTCCATCGAATACATCGCCACCTCCACCCGATCCACCGAATTAGCCCCCAATTCCACCAGACTCTTGTCCAAGGTAACCTCCTTCGGATCAAGATCAACCAACACCTCCAAGACGTTCTGCTTGATGACTCCAAAAATCTCTTCTCTTCGATCTCTCATGGGCCGCCAACTCCACCGCTCATTCAGATAAACTAAACCCCCCACTCCGCATCAAGAAAACCCAGCCCCCCACCCAAGTCAAAAACCTCACAGCCACCCCCCCGCTCCAGGACCGCAACCCCCCCCCAAAAAAAAGACCCCGCTTTTCAACCAACACCCCCACCCATCGGACTCCCCTCCCCATCAACATAAACCCGCCTCGTCGTGCCATCAGAGCGCAGCTTCACGCTCAGAAAGCGGGCGCCCGCACCCAGGCGCTTCTCCTCCCGATGACGGCCCAGCGACCCCCGAGCCACAGGATGCCGCCGCGCATACCGCTGGCTCAGCCAGCGACTCGCCCAACGCTCCAACACCCCCAAAACCGGCTCGAAACCCCGGCCAAAGGGCAGCCGCCCAACCACCGGGCGAATCAACGCATGAACCCGCCGCTCCCCCAATCGACGATAACGCCTCTGAAAATACCAATCTTCCGCCAATCGCCACTTGCCCCGGAAGACCTCCAAACTCGCCAAATCCCACGCATCACTCCAGCGCAACATGTAAAAACACACATCCGACCACCGCAACCCCACGCCCCCCATATAGGTCACCAAACTTTGCCGGTCACACACCACCCCCTCCCCCTCCTGCGCCGCCAAAAGACAAAGGTCTATATGCTCGCGCGTGCTCAGCAATCCTTCGTCCAACGGCCCAATGCGCCCAAATAAATCCCGCCGAACCATCACACAATGAAATTCCACAAATCCGCACGGCAGACGCCCCAACTCCCCCGCCGGCTGCTCGGACACCCGCTCGCCCGAAAGAAAGGTCTTCTGCACCACATGCCGCCTCACCTCCCCCCCTTCCTCAATCTCCTCCACTCGAACCATCCCCCCCCCATTGTGAATATTTTCATGGTGCGGCTCATCCTCACAGATCAAAGGCCCCACCACCGCAGCTCCCGTCTCCTCCGCACTCAACACCAAACTCTCCAACCAACCCCGCGAAAAAATCACGTCGTTATCACTGAAAACCACATATTTCGTCCGCGCCTCCGCCAAACCAAGATTCCGCGACTGGTTGGGCGGCTGGTAGCGCCCCCTCCTTATCAGCCTAAATCCCTTCTCCCGCGATTCCTTCTCCAAGTGACGGCGCAACCCGCCCGGCGAACCCGCATCCACATAGATAAGTTCAAACGGATAGGCCGTCTCACGATACAAACTCGCCAAAGAGGCCGCCGCAAAACCAAAACTCTCGCGCGGCACCATCACCACGGTAACCCCAGGCCACCGCCCGCCTCCCCAAACACCGCAGGACCCAGAACACACGCCACTATGTCTCATATCCGATCATATCCAAGGCAGCCAACGCCCCGCCCCTTAAAAAAAACACGGCGCCGCCAACCCCTCCAGCTTGCGGGCCACCGCCGCCCTAAAATGCTCGGCCGTGGCCCGCGCTCCATCGGCGGCAAAGACCCCCCCGCCCGACCCCCGACGCCCCTGCGCCAGCGCCCCGCAGACCCGCTCCGCCAGCCTCTCCGGAAGGAGCTCCCCAGCCTCCAGGACCGACAGTATCCCAAGCGCCTCAAATCGCTCCGCCCGAATCCGCTGCTCCAAATCTTTGTCCGAGGGAAACGCCAACGAACGCACCCCGCTCTTCATCACTTCCATCGCCGTGTTGTAGCCGCACAGGTTTATCGAGAGCTCCGCCCGCCTCAGGTAATCCCCCAAATGGGGCGTATAGCGCCGCACAACCACATGGGGCATCCCCTCCGTCCGCCGGCAGAGCTCCCCATACTTCCCCGCCGGCATCAAGGGGCCCGAAAAAATCCGAAAGACATGCGGAACCCTCTCCCCCAATATCCCCAGCGCAGGCACAAGACCATCCAGCAGATCATGCCCAAGACGGCCCCCGCCCACGCTGACAACTACCAAAGGACGAGGCCCCGCCAGCTCAACGCCGCTCAAGCCTCCCCCCCCATCCTCAGCAACCACATATCCGGTATACACCACCTCCGATCGGATATCCCCCAGCCGCGAAAATCGCTCATCCAGCCTCAAAACCCGCTCATCAGAGTGAACGTAGAGCGTGTCCACAAACCGATTCATCCGCCCCACAATCTCCCCCTCCCGCCGCCCTCGCTTCCCCTCCCCCTTGCCGGCCAGCACAACATCCCGCAGACTCGTCGCCACATGAACCGGCCGGCCGGCCCCGCAAACCGCCTCCAGCAGCGGAACCAGCTCGAAGGCCAGCGCCCGTTTGCTGAAGGGAAACCCCTCGATAATGACCCCATCGGGCGCCACCTCATGATAAATCGCCAACAACCGCCGCTCCCGCTCCGTCTTAACTTCTCCCAGCGAACGCCCCCCTCCGATAACGATCAACTCGCCCCGCTCACGCCGCAACGCCGGCAAATACTCGACGCGAACCCCAGCCGGCAACTCGAACCCGGCAACCCGCTCCCCCCCAAAGACCAAACAGACCTCAAAGACCCCCGCCAAATGGCGGATGATCTCTGAACTGCGAACCAAATGCCCCAGACCTAGCAGGTTTTGACAGTAATAGAGAACTCGCTTCATCTCGGAATCCAATATCTATCGGCAACCCCCCCCATCCCCGCTCTCAGCAAAAGGAACTCCCCAAAAACACGAACCCCTCCGCCTATCCTGCCACGCCCCCCAACCCTTGTCAGCGCGAAAGGTCGAAACTCCCCGCCCCCAAAGAGGCAATCACCCCGGGCGGCAACACTCCAGCCCCCAACGGCCCGGCCCGGCCCCCGGCCAGCCAAGCAAGATAAAAGCACCCCCTGCCGCCGCCAACAAGCTGTGAATGAACGGTGAATAACTTCGGCTTTCCAAACAAACCATTATCAGAGATAAGCTACCAACGGGTTAGCTGGCCGACAAACTCAAGTTTGTCGGCCAGAGAAGTTGTATCCCTTACAGACCGTATCCGGCTCTATCCGCCGTAACCTATCCTCTGGCTTCATCCGATTGCCAGCTAACCCGCCCCTCCCCTCACGAAAAACT
This sequence comes from Limisphaerales bacterium, assembly GCA_024761205.1. Taxonomy (GTDB): domain Bacteria; phylum Verrucomicrobiota; class Verrucomicrobiia; order Limisphaerales; family AAA164-E04; genus UBA2970. The sequence goes on along the minus strand of JAMASS010000086.1, from coordinate 240 downwards.
GCCCCCCACCCGCTCAATATCACCCCCAGTTTATCACTCACACCCCAAAAATTCTCAAAATCCCTTCCGCTTGAACGCCCCGCCAAGGAATAGAATTTGAATCTGCCCCACCGTTATGGTTTGATGGCCGGGTATCCCAAAATCTTAAATCACAGGAGTCGTATGATGCGCAGTTTGTTCAAACCACGGAATGCCGCCAGGTTGGTCGCGGCAATCGCCCTTTTGTCCGAATCTTCCCGC
>JAMASS010000085.1 GCA_024761205.1 Limisphaerales bacterium | reverse complement strand
TTTCAGCCGGCCTGACAAGTCGGGCGAATCCGCCAAACAATCGGCGGCGAGCGAAACGGCCTTATCTTGAGGCTAGGGCCAAGGCCAGGAAATCTTACACCCGGAAGTTGGGCTTGGCGGAGAAAGCCATTCGCGATCTGGAGCGCGAGCAGTGGGCGCGGATGAGCGAGCATCTTTCGCCCTACGAACTGCGGGCTTATCGCATGGAGCATTCGTTTCCGGGGCGGCAGATTCAGGAAGAGACGGCGTGGCTGGAGCCGCCGCTGAACGAAGGCGAGAAGCTGGCGCTGCTTGCCGGAGGCGAGGCGGAGAACGACTCTGGACCGCGAGTTTGACGGCGACAGTGCGGCAATGAAGGGTGCCGTATCGCGAGGCTGGGAGAAGGTTGCCACCATTCATCGGCAGCATGACAAAACTTTGGAGAAGCAGCTTGCCGAAGTGAACGCCTCGACTGATCCGAACATTGTCTACTTTCTGGAATCCAACGACCTGATCAGGCATGTGCGCAAAAGCACGCCGGCGCCCTCTAAAGAACGGGTAGTCCGTCTGGCCGAGGGTCCCGAAGCGCAAGCCGTGGCGGATGCGTGTATTGAGTTGTCCCGCATTGAGGAGATGAAACGCATGGGACAAGCCACACATGCGGAAGTCGAAGCCGCCAGAGAGCGGGCCTTTACGACTCAAGCGGGGGTGGACATGGCGGAGTTCGAGTGGATAGGCGAGGCGGAGTTTTCCGAGCAGCCCTTTCTTTTCCTTCCTTCACGGCCAGCCTCTTTTGTGGGAAGCTGGTCTTTTTTGTGGTTCTTGAGGCTTCCCTTTCCCCGCGCCGAAGGCACCTTGGCCAGTCGCGGAAGCGACCGCCGAAAACCCGCTCCGACCACGGCTTGAAGATTGACCCCATAAAAGTCCCGCTTATGATCGCTGCATTTCTCGCATCATGAGCACGAAGAACATCGAATCCGTTTTACGCGAAGACCGCAAGTTTACGCCCGACAAAGCGTTTTCCCAACAAGCACATATCAAGTCGCTCGCCCAATATCGCAAACTCTACAATGAGTCCGTGAAAAACCCGGAAAAGTTCTGGGCACAACAGGCAGCAAAAGAGCTCGTCTGGTTCAAACCCTGGAAGAAGGTGCTGCAATGGAAGATGCCGAACGCCAAATGGTTTGTCGGCGGCCAAACCAATGTGAGTGCTAACTGCCTGGACCGACATCTCGACACGGATCGAGCCAATAAAGCCGCCATCATCTGGGAAGGCGAACCGGCCTCACCCGGAAAACCAGGTGAAGAGCGTACCTTGACGTTCCGCCAACTCCACCGCGAAGTCTGCCGCTTCGCCAACGTCCTTAAAAAAAACGGCATCCAGAAGGGAGATCGCGTGCTCATCTATCTGCCCATGGCACCCGAAGCCGCCATCGCGATGTTGGCCTGCGCCCGCATCGGCGCCGTCCACTCGGTGGTCTTTGGGGGTTTCAGCGCGCAGTCCGTGGCCGACCGCATTCAAGACTGCGGCGCTAAGATGGTGATCACCGCTGATGGCGGATTTCGCCGCGGCGGCATCGTGCCGCTCAAGGAGAACGTCGACCATGCGCTCAAGATCAAAGTCAAAGGAAAATCGATCGCCAAATCCATCGAGAAAGTCATTGTCCTGCAACGCACCGAAAACGACGTGAAGATGAAACGGGGCCGCGATGTTTGGTGGCATGAAGAAATCACTCCGGTCAGCGATCAATGCCCTCCCGCCAAACTCGATAGCGAACACCCGCTCTTCATCCTCTACACCAGCGGTTCCACCGGCAAACCCAAGGGCATCCTCCACACCACGGCCGGTTACCTCCTCGGCGCCAAGTTAACCTCAAAGTATGTTTTCGATCTCAAGGACTCCGACGTCTACTGGTGCACGGCGGACGTCGGTTGGATCACCGGCCACAGCTACGTCATCTACGGCCCCCTCGCCAACGGCGCCACGACGCTCATGTATGAAGGGGCCCCCAACTGGCCCGGTCCCGACCGCTTCTGGAACATCGTGGACAAATACCAAGTCAGCATCCTCTACACCGCCCCCACCGCCATTCGATCCTTTATGAAGTGGGGCGAGCAATGGCCGAAACAATATCGCCTGAATTCGCTTCGACTTCTCGGGACCGTTGGAGAACCCATTAACCCCGAAGCCTGGATGTGGTATCACAAAGTCATCGGCAAAGGTCGCTGTCCGATTGTGGACACTTGGTGGCAAACGGAAACCGGCGGGATGATGATCACCCCTCTCCCGGGGGCAACGCCTACCAAACCCGGCACGGCGACCCTCCCATTTTTTGGCATCGTCCCTGAGGTCGTGGACGATCAAGGTAAAGCCGTCCCTCCGAATACCGGCGGCAAGCTCGTCATTCGCAAACCTTGGCCTAGCATGCTTCGCGGGATTTGGGGCGATCCCAAACGATTCATTGAAACTTACTGGAGCGAGGTCAAAGGCAGCTATTTCACCGGCGACGGTTGCCGGCAGGATAGCGACGGTTACTTCTGGATCGTCGGCCGCATCGACGATGTCCTCAACGTCTCCGGCCACCGAATCGGGACGGCTGAGGTCGAAAGCGCCCTCGTCAGCCACAAAGGCGTTGCCGAAGCGGCTGTGGTAGGCAAACCAGATGAAATCAAAGGCCAAGGGCTGGTCGCCTTCGTCACGCTTAAAGGAACCACCAAAGCAAGCACTGAGCTGCGCCAAACCCTCCGGAACCACGTGGGTAAAGAAATCGGCCCCGTAGCCAAACCGGATGAAATCCGTTTCACGGACGCACTGCCCAAAACACGATCCGGTAAAATCATGCGCCGCTTGCTCAAGCAAGTGGCCGCCGGGACGAAGATTCAGGGCGATACAACGACGTTGGAAGATTTCTCTGTTTTGGCCAAACTCAGCAGCAGTGACGAATAAACGCCTTGATCCCGCAGCATCTTTTGGAAACATCGGGCAATATCCACTAAGGCAGGAAAACAAATGACACAAAATGATCTCGATAAAAAGATAGAAGCCTTCGTAGAAGGGGATAAAACCGCGCTCAGAGGACTAGACTTACGAGGAGCAGATTTTTGCGGCAGTGATTTGAGTGGGGCAGACCTGCGAGGCACGAACATGGAAGGCGCCAGACTTTCCGGCGTGAATCTCACCTGGGTAAACATGGAAGGCGCCAAACTTCGCAAAGCAAACCTGACCGGCGCAGTGCTAAGAGATGCGATATTGACCAACGCAGACCTGGTAGACGCCACCTTCATTGGAGCTTCGTTGCGTGACTCAATACTGCACGGAAGCATTTGTCATGGCGCTGACTTTACCAACACTGACTTCACTGGTGTCCATTTTCGCGGCGCAACCTTTGACGAAGAGTTCGTGTCCAAACCACCAATTGAACCAGCGTTTGAATCGGACATCGATTGCGAACCGGACATCGATTGTGAATCGAACATCGATTGCGAACCGGATATCGATTGCGAAATTGACGGCTTTGATTTCGATTTCGATTTTTGATTCGTTCCTCAATAGAGGATTCCCTGACTGTCGAGCCATCCGCTCAACCCCCTGGAAGGTGAATGGCCCGACCCTCGGCCTTCGCCCGCGAAAACGAATCACCACATGGCTAGAAATAGTCTCAAAAATGCCGTTTCGTTTGCTCATTGGGGGCTTTCCCGTCCTCTCCGGGGAACGGGACGAAGTTCAACTCAAAGAGGCTCTGGAAGACCAATAGCGAAAGAGCAGGCAAACGTTCCGGCGGCAACATCCTTGGGTAGCAGGCGCGACCGAAAGCCGCTGAGTCCCCGCCCATCGGCCCCGTACGGAGCGCCCTCGCTCGAAAAAGCGCGAACCACCCGAACGGGTCCCTCCAAGCGGGCATTCTGGGGGTGCCTCCTCGCACTGCGTTGGCGCAAGCCGCCCCCTTGCCTTGCTGCAGGAGCGCTGGCGCTGAAAAAAGCCGCCGGAATAGCCCGCCAAGCGTCCGCTCCATAAAAGGCGCATGCCAACCGGCAAAAGCAGGACCAACGGCACGAGACACCTCTCCCCCTCGAAAAGGCTCGGAGGCCCGCCGGGGCAACGCCGGGAAGGGATCGCCAAGCAGGGAAAGCTCCCGGAAACGGATTCGGGGAGAACAACGGCGACGCCCTCGGGAACAGACAATTGCCTGCTTGGTCGGCCGCAAAGGCAGCCCCTCGGGCTGGACGCGGCCATGCCGATTCAAAAGCCCGGGCAATGCTGGAGACTCCCCAGGGAGAGACGAGGGCATTCCTTAGCTGAACGCCGGTGGGCGCAATGACCGCCGGGATTCCCTTTTCTCGCCCCGCTCCAAATCATCGCTTTTTAAACATTGAACTGTGGGCTGCATCGTTGAGCACGCACTGACGGGCGAAAAGCAGATCGATCCGCACGCCACCGAGCAGTGCCGGACTGCCTGCTGATCGCCAGAGCGGTGCTGGAACTGATTGAGTTTAGGTCCGGGGTGCGAGCTCTTGCCGAGACGTCGAGGCTGGTCAGCAATCGCTCTTGGGGATTGCGCCGCCTTTACCGATGATCTTGGGGTGAGCGGGTAAAAATGAGCCCGTAAAATCGGCGGGGCCACCGGAAACCAACCGGCCGCACTGCTTAAAGCTGTCTCAACAGACGCTTCGGAGCG
>JAMASS010000084.1 GCA_024761205.1 Limisphaerales bacterium | reverse complement strand
CAACAGGCCGTGAAGCCGGTGATCGTACCTCGACTCGTCCGAGCGTTGGATTTCCTGTTGTATGGCGATGCGCATCACATCGGCATCGGTAATCTCAAGCTTTCTCGCCACAGCTTTCATCTCGTGTCGGGGTGCTCGTATCGTACGCCATTATGCGGTATAATTTAAGTCGCCTTGTTTAATCTGGCAGATCTTAGACAAAGATCAGACGATCGCTCGTATGGCGGTCCCCAACCGGCATCGGGATCGAGCGATGCCGACTCGCAGTCGAACCGCCAACTCTTGAGACGTCACGTCAAGGGAGAAATAATCCTCAGTCCCCTCCATTTCATAGGGCAAGATTTGATCACTCCCCTTGACGTTTTTAGTGAAAACGAAGATCAGGAGACCACAATTCTGCCGCAGGCGCATCAAGACTTCAAAGCCTTCTCCACCGGGCAACAGTAGATCGAGGAGAACCGCAGCGAAATAGAAGTCTTGCAATCTCTCAAAGTGTGGCCGCCTCCGACGCTCATCGTCATGGTCTTGTTCATCTGTCTTTCGGGATTCAACTCTTTCCCTGAACCAGAGCCTCTCCTAATCTCAATCCCTCACCACTGGCATTGGGTGGATGCCAACAAAAGGCACTTTCTACGAAAAGCAAAATTGCCAAGACTCAGGTATCGGCTGGAGGCTTGAACTGAAACGAAATGTGAGCACAGGCTCATTCAGATAGCGGTAGGCCCGGAGAAATTTCATGTCATTTTCTCCACGCTTCATGATCGCAAAGGCAACGTGGTACTGGGCGACAACAGAAGGCTTTAGCTCGGCTCAGCTTCGTACACAGCTGCGAGGCGCAGGATGGGATAACCTCTACATCGCCCTTCCGGGTGATGGGCGTCGATAAGCATCGGCTTGGTCACGGGTGCGAATATTGAAGTCGATATCCGCACCCTCTGGCTCTTAAAATTTGGGTGGCGTGTCCGAAAACAAAATCACAGCGTTCTCACAACCGAAAGGAAAGAACCCATGCCTAGCGTCAACAAGGTCTCGACCTGACTCAATAATCCTCAAGAATAGGTCGAGGATTCCGCTTTTTCCACGAATCCATCTGCGCCACAATTGATATCTGCACGGTCACGGCTGTTTGTTGGCATCAAGCAGGCAACATTTGCCAGGGGGATATAGCATCGGCTGACCGTGGTCGGTTTCCTTTTCCCTCGATTGGAATGAATTCAGGTTGACTGCAAGGATTCGACAGGAACAGGGGGTGACGGATGGGAGAATTATCGAGCTCATTCATGGGGGCGTGAGGGCTTGGGACTAAGGAGTCCGGTGTGTGCAATTGAGATGGATTTGGTCGATCGACCAGTGGTATCCGGGATATGACACAAGAGCCTGCTGTTGCCCGTTAGTTTTGTGGGCCGCTACTCATTGATTGAACTTCCCCATGTCTTCCTTCATGAACTGGCCCATCTTAGGCGCCGGGATTTCCCTCGTTCGAACGAATAATAAGGTGCGAGACAATCAAGGTAAGAAATTAACTCCGCATCAGCCGCCATCCGCTATTGATCATATTTGGGTTGCTGCGCTCGGTGGACCAAACGATCCCTCGAAAAACGGTTGGTACATGGCTTCCAGAATGAACTCGATCAACGCAGTTGCGACTGCGAGACCGCCATCGTTTCTGGTTCAGTGCGCGGTATTCACGAAGGGCAGGTGAGTCCGCTGGTTCGATACTTTAAAGCGGTGTTGCGCTGAGGGCAAAAGGATGAATAAGGCCCGCAGGATTGCCTTCGAATGGGGTTTATCGGTCAAAGTGCCTTCGGCGTCGCGCTGTATGCCTCCTGGGGCGGCGGCTGGATGGTGACTCCATTGGGGAGACAGACAGCGACAATCTTCCTGGTTGGCAGCAGCAAGCTTGTACGGATAGGCGTCGTTTCCTGTCTTCCTCACAACCATCTACCCAAGTTCTGCGTCAGGGCTTGATAGCCATTCGCTCGCTTCACGAGTAACGAACGCTTTTGGGACAGCGTCGACTTTAGGGAAAAAAGTAATCAATGATAAGTCAGAAGCATGATTGGCAGCGGGTGATGCTTCACCTCGGGCGTGCGGATGAGGGTGCGCTTGTGAATCTGTTGACCATATTCCAACGCTTTCCGGATCAGGAAGCCTGCCTTGCGCATTGGGTGCGGGTGGGCTGGGGTGATGAACCCCCGCTGTCCCCATTGCGCCAGTGGCAAGATGGCCAGAAAAGCCGACAACCTTCGTATTGGACGCTGGCCCTGCCATGTCTGCAAGTCCGGTTTTAACGTCTTGGCGGAAACTCTTTTTAAGAAAACCAGGGTCCCGCTCCAGAGATGGTTCATGGCTATGGGCATCCCGATCAACGCCAAGAAGAGCTTGTCTAGCCACCAATTGGCCCGCGACCTCGGGCTGACGCAGCCCGCCGCCCTGCGTTTGCAACGGCGCATTCGGGCTTCCAGGTCGGGGGAAGCAGCGCCCGTCTTGCAAGGCATCGCCGAGACCGACGAAACTTACGTGGGCGGCAAGCCGCGCAAAGGGAGCAGCCCCAAGAGTTCCGCTACTAGTACTTCCCCGAGTTTTACGAGGCAAAGGCACCCGTAAAACTCCGGTCATTGGTGCTGTAGAATGGGGCGGAAGGGGTTGTCGCCCGCATTGCCGAGTCCCTGTCCGGCAAGGGGCTGTTGAAAAGCAGGGCACCCTTCCGATTACCGATGAATACCGCGCCTATCGCCCCGCTCCGGTTTTCGGCGCGCCGTCATCAATCATGCCCTCGCTTATGCGGAAGGCGTCGTCAACACGATTGAAGGCTAAGCCCTGTTAAAACGGGCACGGCTCGCACCACACCACTAAAGTAGCCGTCGGATGCTGCTTTTCATCGCTGAGACGGGCTGGAAATACAACCATCGAAAGGGGATCGCCTTTGCTTGCTTGATGCGGCGGGCGCTCGCGTGAGCCGGATCAATCAGCTTTATTACGCCGACATGGCCGGCCTGATTCTCATGCGCAAACTAAAGCCGCGCCGGAAAGCCACCTTCACCCGCGAGATGGCGACGGTCGGAGAGATGAAAGCCAATGGCAAACGCTGCCCCCGCCTGCAACTCCTGAGCGTGCCGGACATATTGGAGGGACGCCGCTTCGAGCTACCGGACGCGCCCGCTGGCTGCGGTTCCAGACAGACGCAACTTTCCCTCCCCGCCGAAGGCTCTCCATGCCCTTAACTTATCATGGCGAAAAAGTATGTTGCTCACCGCTTCCTGCGAATCGTGTGCGATTCCAACTTGAGCGAGTTGGAAAATGGAGACCTTGTTGGAAGGGTTGCAAGGGCGGTGGTGGTCCTCAGCTGCCTATTTGACGACGGTCAGTAGAATCAGGATCGGTTGTTGTCGTCCGCCATCGTTCGAAGGGTGTAATGAAGTGCATTGAGCGTAGTATTCTCGCGCAACGCATTGCCTTCGCCATCTCGAACTAGGGACTTTACTGCGGCAAGATGAACGGTATCTCAGATCGCGCCGGCCTGAATGTGGTGGGACGATGGATCGTTGCTTTCGTTGACAACGTACGCTTCGGAATCGAAGTAGTCGGAGAGGATAGCAATGTTGATACCACTCGGCCCTTCGTGGCGGAGGGTGTCCCTTGTTAGGTCGGCGGCGATGTGATTGTCAAGGAAGTTGGCACTTTGACGATTGAATCTGGGGCCACCTAAAGTTTGACGACGAGCGGATTGCAGCGCGGAGGATCCCATTGCGTTTACCTCGATTCACGATGATCAAGTCGGCGAGGATAGCAATGGGGACGGTGATGAACCGGCACCGGCTGCCTCAGATTGGCGGAGGATTTATCTGGTCCGCAATCCGGGGATTCGATTCTGAGGAACTGCAGGATCCGGTATTCCGTAGGTGAGAGCGTTGGTTTTCTTCTACGGCTCTTGGTGGCGAAACAGTCTTTATGTTGATCAATCCCACCCCATCTCCCGGATGACGAAATCGTCCACAGCGGAGGCAATAGCCTGGAGCTGTTTGACTCTCAAGCCGTGGTTAAACGCAATCGATTTGCCGGAATGGTTGAAGGGCATCAAGCGATTTTTATCACGGTCTGAATAACTGCCCTTTATACGCCGACAATGACAGCTCTGGCGCTGGCATCGAGATTCCTCCGGGAAATTTTCTCACCTCCGGGGTTTGGTTGAATCCCGGTAACAATCTGTCCTACGTCCCTCAACGCTCTCTGGGTGATGGCTGGCGTGACGCCGACCTTGTTGGAGGACACTGAGGTTCGAGTTAAAACCGCCGGGCACCGGCTTACTGTTAAGGGAACGCTGCTAAGTCATGGCTCTGCCGACCGGCGAGTGGTATTTGGTGTCCACCATGTTGATGGGGCATTGCAGAGTTGGAAGGGCAGTCTCTTTACTTCTAATGCCGGTGCGTCCGATCTGATTTATACCACGATCCTGAATGCTGAAGTTGACGACATCGGGGTCTTGGTCGGAAACTAACGCCGAACGTCCGTTTATATGGAGAGAGCAAGTCTCAAGTCCGATCTCGTGATTATCCTTGGTGGTAGATTCGGAGTCAAGATCGGGAGTTTGGCTTTGCGAATGTCGAATCTACTGATCAGCCGACATTTGGACAGCGGCATTGTTGTGAGCGTCATGGACAGATTCAATCAGTTCCCGACGCAAACGGATTGCGTGCGCCCCTCGGGAGCAGTTCGGTGGGGTTCAATCAACCCGATTTCATGCCAAAAGCTGGTTGGCGGCGGCAATTGCCCACGGCACCCCGCCCCGCTGCCCTGCCGGACGTTTGCGGGGCGGTTCTCAAGTCTCGGGAAATGGGGTGT
>JAMASS010000083.1 GCA_024761205.1 Limisphaerales bacterium | reverse complement strand
GATTGCTGCCGGTGCAGTATGTCAGGACCTGTTTGTCCTTCAGATGTGCGTAATCGTCCACAACCTCCGGCAAATTGCAAAAATGCTCGATCTTAGGCTTGAGCGCATTTTGAAACGATCCCGCATCCGATTCATCCCGGTTTCGCACATCGAACACCCCAAGGTCGCCGGCAGCGCTGTCCCACATCTGTTGCCACTCTGCGGGCGACAGATGTTTTCCGGGGTTCTGATTCGGGTCTAAATTTTTCTCCAAGCCCAAGGCCGCAATCTTTCCGGTCTTGCAAACGCTTGGCCATCTCTGGTTCGGTCGAGTTATAGCTTCCGGCGCTGCCGCAGCATAAGCATCGTTCTTAGGCAGCGGTGCCATTCAGCTCGCCAGCAATCGCCTCGACAAGCTATCGAGGGGCCGATTTTGATCCCCTGTGGAGGGGCCAAGCGGCAGGCATGGAAAGATGACGGACCGACGCCTCAAAAGACCTGGCGCCTGAGTTTTCACGCCGCATTCGTAACTGCTCAACAAAAGCGGACTCGGGGCCAAGAACTCCGCCAAATCCTTCACCCGTTCGCTGAAGCCGATACCCGCGACTCACCCCGCCGTGACCGTCTTTCAACGCTGAGCCGCAACCGGCTGCGTTGATGATTTCTCCCGAAACCTTGCGCTTAGTTCGGCGAAGCAATCAGCTGGGACTTCCACGATTCAAGCAGTGTCTGCATCTCCTCCGGCGCGCTGCCCTTGAGCGGCTGTTCCTGCTCAAAACCACTCCCCCGTTCGGTGACAATCAAGGGCCGCAATCCCACCCAATAGTCTACCGGGCCGACATCCATCAAAATCACCTTCATTCGAACAAAGGTCTCAGGATTCACGAGCGAGCCGTAACGCATGGCCTGCCACTTCGATGCTGGCTTATCAAAATTCATCGTCCGCTGGTCCATGCCCTTGAGGACGAAATCCTCCTCATTGAGAAAACCGATCAATGACTTCCGAAGCTCACCGACCGGGACCCCAGAAACGCCTACGCCCTTGCGAGGCGAGAGCTTATCAGGACCCGATCCGGTTGTGGCACATCCCATCCCGGCGGCAATCCAAATAATGCACCAATAAAGACTATAACTTTTCATTATGAGCTTGGCGGGGTTAGCCTCCACTCTTCGTAGACCTTATCCGGCAACTCACGCAGAAACCGTGAGGGCTGGTGCCTGACGTCGCCTTGTCTTCCTTGCGTGAAACGCATCAAGGGGTAACTCAAATAGAGCTCATCCTTCGCCCGAGTCGTGGCCACATAAAACAAACGACGCTCCTCTTCCTCAGCATCGGGCAGAGAACGGGATGAGGGAAATAATCCATCACAAAGCATGACCAGAAAAACCACGCCAAATTCAAGCCCCTTGGCTTGGTGGATTGACGTGAGGCGAATCCGCTCATCATCGTCTGTGTCCGGGGCGCGATCCTCGACATCGAGATTGGTTTCCAACGCCAATTGAGCCAAGAATTCCTCAGCACTCTCAAACTGGCGCGCGTAGTGCGCCAGCTGCTGCACCTCCTCGAGGCGGGATCGATAGTTGTCATACCGTTCCTTCAGGTAATCTTCATATCCCGCCTCCAAGACCAACTCAATGATCTTTCCGAGAGAGCCTCCCGTCAAAGGTCCCTTGATTTGAGCAACGGTTCCACTCAATTGCGCCCAGGCAGCCTTGGCTTTTCTCGGCACGGCTTTGGCGCAACCGGCCAAACACGCTGCAACCTCGGCGGCATTCCTTTCTTCGGCCGCTCCCTCGCTTGGAATCTCCTGAGGCTCCGTAAGCTGCTCAAAAAACTTGCCCCATAACTTGTCGGCTGCCTTAGCGCCGATTCCCGGAAGCAATTTTACCAAGCGTTTGAAGGCCAGCTCGTTGCGCGGATTCGTCACCAGCCTTAGATAGGCCGTGACATCCTTGATGTGCGCTTGTGCAAAGAAAGGAATGCCGCTTGTGACCACGAAGGGGATGTTCCGCCGAGTGAGTTCCAACTGAATCTCCATGGCATGAGAGTGGGCCCGGTAGAGGATCGCCAGGTCATCCAATTTCCTGCCCTCCTCGCGAAGCTCCAAGGCCCGCTGGGTGACAAACGCTGCTTGCTCATTGGCATCGTTGCAGGAAACCAGCACCGGCTTCGGCCCCGCGCCGCGGACCGCCTGAAGTTCCTTCTTAAACTGATTCACATTGGCGGCAATCGCCGAATTCGCCAAATCCAGAATTTCCGGCGTGCTCCGATAGTTCGTCTCGATTTTGAACGTCCGCGCCTTCGGATGGCGCTTAGAAAACTCCAAGATGTTCGTAAAATCCGCTCCTCGCCACGAATAGATGCTTTGCGAATCATCCCCCACGACCATCACGTTCCCGTGGCCTTCGGCTAACAAATCGATGAGACTGCTCTGCAGCTTGTTGGTGTCCTGATACTCATCAACCAGGATATGATGAAATCGTTGCTGATACTCTCGGCGAATCCCCTCGTCCTTCTTGAGCAGTTCCAGCCAAAGCGCGAGCAAATCGTCAAAATCCATCAAGCCGCCGGACCGCTTCCGAGTGAGGTAGCGTTTGTAGACCGCCTCGATCTGTGAGGTGAGCCGCTCAAAATGGTCAAACTGAGCCTCGATCATTTCGGCCAAAGGGATCATTCGATTCACGGCTTGGGAAAAGATATTGGCGAGCACCTCCGGTTTGGGAAAAAACCGCTCGGCTTTCACATCAATCTTCTCCTCCGCAATGCAGGCGCTGAGCAGATCCTTCGCATCCTCACTGTCCATGATCGTAAAATCCCTCGGGTATTGAATCGCCGGTAAATGCCTTCTCAGGATGCGATTCCCGATCGAGTGAAACGTCCCTCCCCAAAGAAAAATCAGCTCCTGCTCGAGGAGAGAGGCCACCTGGTGCATCATCTCCTTGGCTGCCTTGTTGGTGAACGTCAACAACAGAATACGATCGGGCTTAATCCCATGCTCAATAAGGTATGCCGCGCGATGGGTCACCGTCCGAGTCTTCCCCGTACCGGCGCCTGCAATAACCAACGCTGGTCCCGGCGGACAAGCCACTGCCGCCCATTGCTGAGGATTGAGCTTCTTCTTATAGTCGATCTTGAGATCGACGTCTGAACGGTAATAAGGTTGGACCACATAATCCTTCGCCATGCCGCCCGCTACCAAACCCGATTTTGCCTCAAAACAAAAGCAAAAGCGGGGCGGTGGAGCGAGACTCCGCCGAGCCGCTCTCAATGACGACCGGCACCTCAATGGATGAACGCCATCCCCCCCGTCCAACGATCGCGCGAATCCCGCGCCTGCCGCAGTAATGCGGCGAAAAGATCACCTGAAAATCCTGCCCCCGAGAATTGAGCGGCTCAGTGAAACGCACCTCCGGCACTTTGTCACCATCCGCAGCTTGACCGAAATCCCTTCACTCGGACTTTTCGAAGACCCGGTAGTCGGATCGGCCAGTGTCTCACCCGACCACTGATTCCTCGATGAGATTCGCATCCGCGTCCTCAAACGATTCGAGAATGGTGATCGTTTGGCCGATGCCGTTGGGGACTCCCACCCACAGCAACGTCAATAGCGGAACAAGACGAGTGTTCACTCCAAAACCCACGGCTCTCTCCGAATCGAAACTGTCGAATCCAAATACCAAGGTATGACAACTTTTTTATAGGGAACACTCGGCAAGCCAAGGCTCATGAGAATGACTAAGACGAAACACACTTGAATCCCCCGCCGGTTCCGACAACTGACTTCCATTCCAATATTCCCACTCCACCAAGCATTCCGTAGTCGACTCAAGTGATCGTAACCATCGAATGCCGACGACAGTGCCTAAAGACTCAACAAGACTCCCGCGTTATGCGGCGACGCCCTTAGGAAAGGCTCCTTTCAAACCAAGGAACAGGAAGCGCTAAATGCCACTCGCCAAGTGGCCACAGAACACCAATTCCCTTCCCATGACGGTAAAGACTATCCCACAAAAGACGGCTCAGACAAGCACCCGACCCGACGAACAATCCCGACACACCGCCAACCCAAGAGCGACAAGAAAGCTGAGCGACTAAGCAAAGCGGCACTCAAAAACAAACTGTGACGGACCTCGCATCGCTCATTTCCCCAGGGCAAAGGAAAATCAGGAAGGTTGGCCAAAATAACAAAGGCCGCTCCCATGGCCAAACCTCGTCGGGGACAAACGTCTCATCGCAACGATAGCACCCCCAATCGCCACTCCCGCCAGTGAATGTCCTGTCATAAGTGAGCATGGAAGATTTTCGTTAGAACGAACGATACCCCAAGCAGTTCGCTGGAATCAGGCGCTTCACGATTGCCACACTCCGGCATACTTCTCCCGGCGCTTCATATCCTCCTCCAACTCAATCCATGCCATAGCCGCCTCTTTCACCGATTCATCCAAAACGGACTCATACAGCTTCTTTAGGGACTCAATGCTATCAAACCGGATTACAGATAACGCTCTTTTCCGCAACACATTTCCGGTAGCGATCTTCAAGTCCGTTTATCAGGAGACCCCGTTGCCGCTTGCCAGCGACGCCGACCTTCCAAAGATTCTGAACCGTGTGTCTCGCCCTCACAAACCGGTGTCCCGAGCCGCCTTCAAAAGGGCTTCAAAATCCGCCAATATTCTGAGCTCGGGGATCACTCTTCGCCAGGTTACAAAGCGCCTGTGCAGCGATCGCTCGGACTTGATTGTCCTTGTAAGTTAAATCGCCCGTAATGATAAGTTATGGGCATGGTTGGCAGCGGGCGATGCTTCACCTCGGGCGCGCTTGTGAATCTGTTGCCATATTCCAACTCCGGTCATTGGTGCTGTAGAACGGGGCGGAAGGGGTTGTCGCCCGAGTTGCCGAGTCCTTGTCCGGCAAGGGGCTGTTGAAAAGCAGTGCACCCTTCCGATTACTGATAAATACCGCGCCTATCGCCCCGCTCCGGTTTTCGGCGCGCCGTCATCAATCACGCCCTCGCTTATGCGGAAGGGCTCGTCAACACGATTGAAGGCCAAGCCCTGATAAAACGGGCTTGGGTCGCTCCGCCACTACAGCAAACGTCGGATGCTGCTTTTCATCGCTGAGGCGGTCTTGGAGATACAACAAGGGGACCGCCTTTGCCTGCTTCATGCGGAGGTCCCTCGCGTGAGCCGGATCAATCAGCTTTATTACGACGATTGCCTGACTGTTATGCAGGATAAATTGGGTCCGGGCAGCACGGACCTGATTTACCTCGACCCGCCCTTCAACTCGAATAGGGCCTACAACGCTATCTATAAAGACGAGACCGGTCGTCCTTTGCCGGAACAGGTCGAGGCCTTTTGCGATCAATGGACGTTGGACGGTGAGCGGATTCACGCCATCGAGCAGTTGCCGGTGCTCATGCGGGAACCCGGCATTGATGATGACACCGCAGAGTTTCGGCGGCTTTGGATGAAGTCCCTGCGCCGGACGGACCCGAGGTTGTCGGCTTATCTCTCTTATATGACGGAGCGGCTCCTGCCTATGCGCGGCATCCTCAAACCCACCGGCAGCATTTACCTGCATTGCGACCCGACTGCCAGCCATTATATCAAGGTGATGTTGCACGGCGTG
>JAMASS010000082.1 GCA_024761205.1 Limisphaerales bacterium | reverse complement strand
CTCGCGCACGGGAAACTCTTTACTTCTACGGCCCCCAACGACAGGAAGAGGCGAAGGCGGACATCGAGGAATTCCGCGTTTCCGATCTTCACAAAATGGGCCAGGCCACGCTGGAGGAAGTGAACGCGGCTAGGGAGCGGTCTCTGGAGGCTCGAATCGCTGAACTAGACGCCGAGTTTGACGCTGGGGAAGCGGCTGCCGAAACTCCCTAGAGTCATGCGGACTCGGGGGCATTGAACCGTCCGCTCTTCTCAATCTTCCAGCCAAGCTTTCCCTTGAAGCTTGGCTTTTTTGTTGGTTAGGGTTTTGGGGGGCGGGCCCCAGCCGCCGCCGCCTGGGGTTTCGATGATGAGGGTGTCGCCTTGGTTGAGCTCGATGCTCGCGGTTGAAGACAGGGATTCTTGGGAGCCATCGCAGCGACGGAGGGATTGAGCGCCGGGTTTGCCTGGCGCGCCGCCGGCCGCGCCAAAAGGGGGCTGGACGCGATGCTGGGTGAGCAGGGAGAGTTTGACGGGTTCGGTGAAAGTGAGTTGTCTGATCAACCCGTGGCCTCCGGAGTGTTGGCCTTGGCCGCCGCTGTGTGGGCGGATTGCGAATTGGTCCAGGGTGACGGGGTAACGGTTTTCGAGGATTTCCGGGTCGGTGATGCCGGTGTTGGTCATGTGGGTGTGGACACCGCTGGCGCCGTCAAAGGTGTGGGCGGCGCCAGCGCCGCCGCCGATGGTTTCGTAGTAGCTGACGCGATCGTTCCCGAAGATGAGGTTGTTCATGGTGCCCTGGCTGCATGCGGCCAGCCCCAAGGCTTTGATCAAGGTGTCCACAACTCGCTGGCTGGTTTCGACGTTGCCGGCCGCAACTGCGGGGCAGGAACTTGGATCGTCCGGAAATTCGGGATTGAGAAATGAGGTGGGGAGCTGAACATCAACGGGTTTGAGGAGGCCTTCATTAAGGGGCAGGGGTTGGTTGATCAATAGGCGGATGACGTAGATGATGGCGCTGTTGATGATGGCCGGGTTGGCGTTGAAGTTTCCTTGGTGGCTCAGGCCTGTACCGGCGAAGTCCAAGGTTAAACGCTGAGCTCGGAGCGTTGTCGTAATTGTGATGGGTGTGCCATCATCGAGTTGTTCGGTAACGGTTGTTTGGAATGGCGGGCGTTTGGAGAGGGCGGTGATCAGGGCTTTTTCGGCGCGCTCTTTGAGTCGCCGCATGTGGGAGTGAACGGTTTGAGAACCATGGCCGTCACACAGGGCTCGAAGGGCGTGAACTCCTTTGAGATTGGCTGCGGCTTGGGCTCGCAGGTCGGCAAGATTATCGTCTAGGGCTCGTGTGGGAAAACGCGCTTGGGTGAGGATGGATTCGATCCTTTGCCAGTTGGCTTGTCCTGATTTGAAGAGATGCGTTGGCGGAATGATGACTCCTTCTTCTTCCAGGTTTGTGGTGTCGGGGGGCATGGATCCGGGGCGCTTGCCGCCGATCTCAGCGTGATGCGCGCGATTAGCCACATAACCGACCAAGGCTTGATCTTGATCGTAGACGGGACTGATTACGGTGACGTCCGGTAGGTGGGAGCCGCCGAATCCCGGGTGATTGGTGACGATCATATCGCCCGGCTCGAGGGTGAGTCGTTCGGCGATGGTTCGTGTGCAGGCGCCGAGGGCGCCAAGATGCACGGGAATATGGGGGGCGTTCGCAACGAGCTCTCCCGTTTCATCAAGCAGGGCGCAGGAGAAGTCGAGACGATCCTTCACGTTGGTCGAAACCGAGGTTCGCTCGAGTTGGGATCCCATCTCGGAAACCAAGTGCTGGAAGCGATGTGCAAAAAGCTCCTCCTCAATCATGCGGTCCTTAGGCTTCGGTTTGGCTGTTTCAGAACTCGTATGACGTTCGAGGATGAGGGTGCCGTTTGGGTGAACGACGGATTCCCAACCTTCATCGATAAAGATCGTCGAGTATTCATCTTGGACGATGGCGGGACCTATCAGCTGGTCATGAGCTTGGATTTCGTGGCGGAGAAAGACCGGCGCCGGAGGCGCATTGGGGCTGCCGGGCGGGGGGAGGTGTTTGCTGGGCTGCGGTCGTTGGCGCTGGTTGTTAAGCCTTTGGCGATCTAACGCGGGACTGCGAACGCTCGCGCTGACGTAGATGGAGACGAGCTCGATCGGTTTGTTTTCGGGATAGTATCCGAAGACGGACTGGTAACGCGTCTTAAACGTTTCGGGAACGGAGTGGCCGGGTTCAAACTCGATGTCTTCGGTGGCTTCTTGACCGAGTAGGCGTAACTGGAGCAGTCGGCGAGTGACTTCGATATCCGTTTCCGAGAATCCCTGACCGCAGAGTTTGCCTTTGGCCGTTGCTTCGAGTTCAGCAACGCGGTTCGGCAGATCGTTTTCTATTTCATCGAGTGGCTGGAGAATCTGAGATTCGGCAAACTGCTCGAGTCTAGCGTGTCGGAGTCCGTGGGCGCTGAGCAGGCCGGCGTTCTTGGGGAAAAGGATATGCCGGATGTCCAGTCGGTCCGCTAGTTGGCAGGCGTGTTGACCGCCGGCGCCGCCAAAGGCGACGAGGGCATATTGAGAGGGGGCGTAACCTTCCCGCAACGAGATTTCGCGAATCGTATCCGCCATGCGTTCGTTGGCGATTTCTAGGTAACCGGCAAGCAGACTCTCAGGTGTCGGTGTGTTCTGTGTGGCGGCGTTGATTTGATGCACGACTTTTCTGAGCGCGGCTCGAGCTGCTGGAACATGGACGGGAATGCCGAAGTGATCGGGATCCATGCGGCCGAGCAGAAGGTTGACATCGGTGATTGTCAGTGGTCCGCCAGCGCCGTAACAAGCCGGCCCCGGTGATGCTCCCGCGCTTTCCGGACCGACGAAGAGTCCGTGCGGGCTGTAGCCACAGATGGATCCACCACCGGCGGCGACCGTTTTGATCCGCAGGGCGGGCGCTATGAGGCGAGCGGGGCCGACTTGATGCTCGAATTGGTAATCGCATTTGCCTTCGTAACGTGAAACGTCCGTGCTGGTGCCGCCCATGTCAAAGGTGATCACTTGATCAAAGCCGGCTTCCTGGCCGCTGACCGCGGCTCCGATTGCTCCACCGGCCGGTCCGCTCAGCAGGGCATCTTTGGGTCGAAAAGCTGCTGTTGGCATCAGGCCGCCGGCACTGGTCATGAGGTGAAGCGGGCTTTGTTTCAGGGAGTCGGAAATGGTTTGGATGTGCCGATCCATCAACGGCGCCAGATAGGCGTTGGCCACTGAAGTCTCAGCCCGAGGAAGGATCTTGATCATGGGAGCCAATTCATGGGAGGTGGAGATGTGTTTGAACCCGGCTGCTTTGAGATAGTCTCTGAGGGTGATTTCGTGAATGGGATTGCGAAAGGCGTGGAGGAAGGTGATGGCGGCCGCAGCGAATCCGCTTGCTCGTAGGGATTCGATGGTGTCGGCGAGGGGTTGAAGCGAGATCTCCGCAATGACTTCTCCTCGGTGGTTGAGGCGCTCTTCTACCTCGATCACGCGATCGTAGAGCGGGGCGGTTTTGCGGATGTTGAGGTCGAAGAGGTCAGGACGCTGTTGGTTGCCGATGACCAGCAGGTCTTTAAAGCCTTTCGTAACGAAAAAGACTGTGCGATCACCTTTTCGCTCCAGCAAGGCGTTCGTGGCTTTGGTGGTTGCGAGGCGCATTTCGATCGGCGGTAATTTGCGTCCGAATGGTGTGGCCGTGGCGAGTCGAGCGGCAACGGTGGGCGCCTCTTCATCAAAGCGGATCTCGGTGAATTCTGGATCGGTCCACTTGGGGAGCGGTGCAGCCAGAACGATTTCACTTCGCTCGGGATCGTAGCCAACGATCTCTCGAACGATTTTTCGCCGTCGGATGAGTTCGATGGATGTGCCGTTGAGGAAATCTTGCGGTGCGGTCCAGGTGGAGGTGATGTGATAGGTGTTTGGACGCAGAGTTTTGTCGATGATGGCTCGCAGTCTCCCGGTTGAGAGGACCTTGATCCGGCGGAGTTCACCGTGGGGGCTGAGCGCGAGACAGTCCGTGAACGTGCCGCCGGTGTCGACCCAAAGTTTCCAGCGATCTTTAGGTGCTGCGGTGCCCATCGATTGCGGGAAAATCACTGATTGGTATAATCAGACTTCTAATTATGTTGCAGAGGCGAACAACTATGAGGAACAGCTTGGAAGTGCCTCGGTAAGCAACGAGCTAACGCGTGGACCTCTTCCACGAGGTCAGCATCCCTTCGTCATTGAAGGTCAGGGTGAGAACTATTTCGGAATTCCATCGCGGTTGCGTGGTTAGAGACAGGCCGGTCGGATCGCTGGTCCGGGGACTGTGGGTGTTTCCGGTGGATAGTGTTGAGGTGATTTGATGACTGCTCCTCTGTATCCATTGAGCTAGGAAACCTCCATCGGCCAAGTCTTCTGTTTGATCAGGATTGCCGAGTTCCGCTTTGGCGTCGTCAATATGGTAAGTCCCGACACGCTCGTTCCAATTGGTTGATTTGAATGTGGCACATCCGATAGCAGTGAGGATGAGCAAGATGGGGAGGAGTGTGAGGCCGGAACTGAATGGTTGGTGGAGTCTTGTTGTTTTCATTGCATCAATTGTCCTCTTGGTGGTGCCTTAATGTCATCCGATGGTAAAGTAAATGATGAAGGCAATTTTGTCTAGCGGGGCGCAGTTCAGTTTTTGGAAACGCTCGAAATTCAGCCAAGGCGGAGGGAGAAATTTTGCCGAATGCATCACACTAGGGCAGCGTTTCATCCTCGCCAATCTCCAAATCGCGCCTCATTTGAGCCCGTGTTTCTATTTTTTGAACTGCGCCCTGTCCGTTCGGTTTTGACTAATTAGCTGTCGACAGCCACACTGGCGTATACCAGACGGTGGCGGTGAACTAGGGCATCTTGGATATGCTGCCGAGCGGTGGCGAGGGAGTGCAGGGGAACGATTGCCGAGACCGACTTCGCATCCGCACAGCTCTTTGCCAAGATGGGGGGATCGTCGCACTGAAGCAGTGGAGAGTGGGGCTTTAGAAGCCCCGCAGGCAGCGCGGGTTTGAGATGGAGAGAGAATCCCACTGTGTTGGCTGCGATCTCGCCTCCCCGAGGTTTCTGGAAGATGTGGAAGTTTCGCAGCAAGTCGGCGCTCGAAGGCGAATTGAAAGATGCCGGTTAACAGAGATAAGCCTGATCGATGGAAACAGGATGTTGCGCAGTCGGTTGACATGTACAACGACTGGTTCCTGAGCTGTGCACCGGAGGCCTACCGGGCAATGCGCGCACAGACGACCCAGGAAGTTGAAGATGCATTGAAAGCTACGAAGAACCTGACGAATGTTGGGGTGGCTTTGCTGAAGAGCAAGCCGGCAGTCCTTCCGACATTGCGGATGTCCACCTGCCCACCGCTTGCCGTGGACAGGCTCATTGGCCTTGCCGGAATTTCGAATAACCTCGTCAATGTGATGGAAAAGAAAAAGAAACTACCACCCCGAATGTCGCAGCGCGAACTGGACCGTGACCTCCAGAAGATCGGTGACATCGTCAAGAGTATGGCCGACCCTGAAATCTTCGTGTGGCTTGGGCGCGATAGCGGCCCGAGTCAACAGGAGTTATACCGGGCCGCGACCATAGTGGCCGACCGCCTCTGTGGCGCGATGGCCAATCCGATCATTCGCAATGCTCAGGAACAGCGCCAGCTTGAGGTGATCAAGGATTGGCTTACGGGGCGCGGATACGCGATGGCGCCAGAGGGCACGAAGCATAACGAGATGCCGCCGGGAACCTTTTCGTTTCGTCTGAACGTGCCCGTCGAACAGAAAGGAGGGCGCAAGTCGGTCAACATTCCCGTGGATGCGGTCGTGATGCCGAGGAATGCTGGGGCGCGTGGGTTACCCTTGTTCATCGAAGCAAAGTCCGCGGACGATTTCACCAATGTCAACAAACGACGCAAGGAAGAAGCCGCCAAGATGAACCAATTACGCGGAACCTATGGCGAAGATGTGCGGTTCGTCCTGTTCCTGTGCGGCTACTTCGACAGCGGGTATCTG
>JAMASS010000081.1 GCA_024761205.1 Limisphaerales bacterium | reverse complement strand
CCCCCCCGAGTTTATCGCTTGAAGACAGACCGCCCTCGGCGGACAGGCCAAGGGCTTAAACTCACCCTCGCCGCCCTCCTGACCGCCCTCGCCCTCCAATCTGACGCCGCCGCCGTCGTCGTCGTCGGCAACTTGGACCCGCGTTCAAGCGGCGCCACGCTAAGGGGCGACGGCACTGCGTGGGCCACACAGTTCACCGTGGGCCCGCTTCCCAGCGATGCTTCGCCTGAACACGACAGCTGGGCGCTGGACATGATCGAGTCGCGTTTTCTGGGCAGCAGCGGCCTAGGTTTCACTCCACACAAGTTGCGGGTCAGTATTCAAAACGATGTCCCCCTAGACGATGGAGACAGCATACCGGCCCCTCTCGATAGCCCGCTGGCGATATTGACCGGGCCGGACCCAAATACGCGGGGGGAACATGACTTCATGCCGCCCGAGGGCACTACGGTTTCCCTGCAACCGGGGTCCTCCTATTGGCTGGTCTATTATTTTCCTGGGGAGGAACAGTATCGGCATTCTTTTTACTCGCCGGCAATAACACTGTCGGATGATGAGGACGCCGGGTCTCTGCCGGGATGGTCGATCGGCGATGCGAGAAGGGCCGCTGAGGCGTCGGACGACCATGAATGGTTCCTTCCCGGCGGGCTGGCGGTTACCCACGTATTCAGATTGAGCGCCACGCCGGTGCCGGAGCCCTCGGAATATGCGCTTTTCTTCGCTTTGGGCTTGGGCGCCTTCGCCCTTTGGCATCGCCGCCGCCAACGAGGGCAGCGAGCCGCCGCCTAGCAGTTTCCCCCCCCGCACTAAAGCATCCCCGCTCAAACACGGGGCGGCCTCAAAAAAGGCCGCCCCTTTTTGCGGTCCTCGCCCCATCCAAAGGTCAAGCAATCCCGGGGGATTGTCCCTGAACGTTTCTTGCGAAGCAGAAGAAGACAAGAATGCGCGGAATCATGCGAGAACGTTGATTAGCGGCCGGAGAGGAGCGAGTTTTGCAGTGCGTCTTCTCCGACGCCGAATCGAGGGAAGGCTTTGAGGGATAGGATGAGGGCAACGGTGTAATCTGGAGGGGCGGTTCGTTCGTCGCGAATGCGGAAGCTCAAGGCGCCAGTCTCTTACGGTGCGGCACAAGAAAGAGCAAACTGCGAGCACCCGGAGGTTGAATCGTGTTGTTTTTGATTTCATGGTCTTCATCAATAACACGCATGCCGAGAGCAAATCCGCAGTTTTTCCGAGAAAAATCGATCCGGTCAAACTAATCCGCTCCCCCTACATGGGCACTAGCTTGTAGACTTTCCCACGCGTGCCTCGGACTAAGTTCGCCCCGTTAGTCATCACGTAGAGCTCACCGTCCGCATCTTCACCCAGCGACCAAATGAAACCGAGTACACGCCCGTTGGCGGAACCCTTAAAGGGTAACGGCTCGGCCCGCCACTTCCCATTCTGGGAACCGTCTGGCAATGGTTTGGCAACCAACAGAATGCCGTTGCCGAACGCCATGCTCTTGGACCAATCGGCAAAGATGTATTGGCCATACAATTCCGTGATGGCTTTGCCACGGTAGACATAACCGCCCGTGATGCTGACACCATACTCGCCAGGATGCTCCCCCATTCGTCTGGATGTTCGGTAGACCAAGACCGGATCCACAAAGGGCTTGCCATCCGGGCTTGAAGTCGGAAACACCAAACCAGGTGTATCCCGCAGACTTTTGCCGCGCTTGACCGGGGGAATGAAGGGCCCAAACCCTTCCCGAACACGCCAGCCGTAGTTGCCGCCTTTCTTAATAATATTGATCTCCTCCCAATTGTCTTGGCCCACGTCGGATAGAATCAAGTCATGGTTGCCGCCACGATCAAACGAGAATCCCCACGGATTCCGCAGGCCGAAGGCGTAGATTTCCGGATAACCCTGCTCACCATCCGCAAAAGGATTGTCCTCGGGAATCCCATAAGGAGAACCCTGATCGATATCCAGCCGCAGCATCTTACCCAAGAGCGTAAAGAGATGCTGTCCGTTTCCCTGCGGCGCGTGGCCTTTGCCAATGTCGTTCGGTGCACTCCCATCGCCCGTCGACCAATAGAGATAGCCGTCCGGGCCAAATGCCAAACGTCCGCTGTTGTGGTTCCACCCGGGCTGATCGATCTCCAAAATGACGCGTTCGGATCCGGTAATCACAATTTCTGGATGTTGCGGCCGCACCCGAAACTCGCTGAGGCGCATCGTATGATTCCAGTCGGCCGGGGCGACGTCCCGCAACGGTGCGCTGTAGGCCACAAAGAATCGGCCGTTGTCGGCAAACTTCGGATGCAGCGTCAGCCCCACGATCCCCCGCTCATCCATGCCCTGATTGAATCCACTCAGACGATCTCGAATATCAAGGAAGGCTCGGCGCGGCTTGTCGCCGTCAATTAGGTAGATCAAGCCCGCTTGATCCGCCACCAAGAGCCGACCCGAATCCGCATCGAGCGACGCTACAGCGATCGGTGCTGTGAACTCTTCAGCGATCAGTTGCAAACCAAACGAAGGCTCCGCAGAGCGAGATTTCAAAGGCAGACAAAGGGCGGTGCAAACCATGAACAAGGCAGAGCAGGTTCGATTCTGCTTACCATTCGGAACAAACCGTCCGCCGGGATTCAGCAAGCTTTTCATACACATAAGGAGAATACCACGCAGCAAAGTAAACCCTAGGCTCCTTTTCAAGCCAATAAACATGTCCGACGTAAGACACCCAACCCAGCCGGCCTGTCAAGACGCCGTGGCGGGTTCGGAAATCGTATCGATTTCTGATCGGATAAACAACGACTCGCTACCTCCAACCGGTAGATTCATCTCAATCAGAATCATTCTCAGGTCCTCGCCCAGTTTCCGGATTGCGCCACCAAAAAGCTCCAAAGTTCCCTGATTAAGGTGAATCGAACCGTCGAAGACTTTGATCTGACAAATAATAGATCCGCTGAGAACCCGGATGCGGCAGATGGATTTCACCGCCCGACTCGAATCTGCCGGCTTCCTGTCCGAGAACACTGCTGATCGCGTTCTCTTCAGTGGCGCTGAATCACATGATGCCCGTTTTGAGATTTCGACACACTGCGTTAGCGCCACCGAGATCGAAACAATAATTCTGGAAATCAACGCCAAAAGTGGCTACGTCGGAGTTAACAAACCGGGTGTTTACCAGTTCCAGAGTATAACCGATAAAGAAAGCTTGAACTACCGACTACTTCAAATTCACCATCATTCACGAACTCAAAATCAGTTAGCCTAGTCTTGATTTCATTAGTTTCGAGACGGAGCCCTGCAGAACGGTTTTCCAACACGCCGGGACAGGAGAGCACCTCCTTTGAGCTACGCCAGCGCCACATCGTCGGCTCAAGAGAATCAAAGCCCCAGCAGGTCGAGCCATCAGCGGAAAAGCAACACTCGGAATGATTGCGAATCATCAGATCCGAACCTTGCCAAAACGCTGCGCCGGCCACTTGGAACATCGCCCCCTGAAACCCATGCTCCACACTCCCTAAAGCTCACCAGCCAAAACGATGCCCCCTTGTTGACGAATTGCCCCATACCGAGCAAATCCTGCACCAATCCAGCGCCTCATCACCCTCAAATCTCAGCTCCGCCAAATCACCATTGATAAACTGTGCTTGCAGATTGAAGACGTCCCACCCTCCCAAATGACTCCCTTGCCAAGCTCAATATCTCCGTCATCAAGTCAAAAACGATTCGTTCCCCCCCGGCAAAAGATCACCTCATTTGCTCCTGCTATTAAGAAACTGCACCGCCCGATGCCACGCCCCCTCCCTTCTTAAAGACAATCATCTCCATTTCAGCCGAAACAAGGCCTTCGTTGCTAAAGGCGACCTCAACGGTGATCCCCCCAACCAGGCGAACAACTAAGGAACCTCTGAATCTGGAATTAGCTTTCCGCGATGGCCAGTGTTTTGCCGATTCTGTGCGCCCCTCAAAGTGCGTTGCGCTGCAGCGCCCCCTGTCGGTCATCTCAAGACGTTTTGGCAGGCTCCCGGCCCCACTACCCGAGAGACGGTCATGCCAGACGTGATGGCGCCGTCATTAGATTCGAGAACCCGAGCAGGAGCGCCAGCCGCCGGCCGTTCTGCTCAAGTCCCCGGCAGCGGACCTTGCCGCTCCAAACGCGCGCTTCACCACTCGAAACAGATGTTTCACCTTCGCCTGCACCCTGCCCTTCCGACGCTTGGCTTGTGCGTGTGGACACCGATGCGCCGCTTCATCCCGAAATGCTCCCGGTTCTTCGCCGACATCGGTGCGGTTGAGAATGCCGCCATCAACGCTCACGCCTTCCCTCAATCTCAGGCCCTGCTTGGCCAGAGAGTCGTTGAGCTCCTCAAACAGAGCGTGCCTCAGGCCGGGGGCGCTCCAGCCGGGGGCGGAAGTTCAAGATCGTCATCTCGCCGGGCACCTGCTCCGGCACGCACGCCCGTGAAGCGCCGCCTGCTGTAAGGCACCGTCCCCCTCCCAGCTTCAAATAGAACCTTCCATTCAGAAACGCATAATGCGCTTGCTCCGATAGCCGAACACGGAATAAAAGGCCCAGGATTCAGTGACTGCCTGACCTGAGCGCTCTCGGCGAGAGAGCCGGTTAACTGAGAGCGTCAACTTGTAGTCACCGGGATGAGTGAATATCCAGCCGATAGGAATCTGTTCACTAGTAGGAGTCAAGAATTGGTCGTGGTCGTCTAACCCGTCATCGCTATTTACCCAAACGACCGGTCCCTCATGATGGTCCCGTGAGCCACGCCGCCAAAACCGCTGACAGGCAACAGTGCCACAGATCCCTAGATCTTCTCCTTCAGCTAGAACGACCATGATCTCGCCATGAGCGAGTGTCCCCGCATGGAGATCAACGGTCGAAAGCATCATTGCCAAGGGGATGCGATTTTCCAGACCATGAGGCACAACACCGTTATTCACTATCGTCGCCACTTCCAGCATTCGGCCATCGACACCATATCTCCAAATGATCATTGGCGCCCAAACGAACGGAAACATCCACGGCACCCTCGGGCAATGAGCGAGGTGATAGGCATTGCCATAGAAGCGAGTAATTTTGTCGCCATTCACGTAGATGTGCGCATGCCCCTGTCCGGGCACATGGTCCGTGCTGGCGTTCTCTGGTGAGAACTCAAATGTATTCCCGTGCTGATGGCGTGTTGATCGCCCCCTTTAGCATGGCCCATGTCCACCGTGGTCCCCCGCATCTTCGTCTCCAGCAGCACCAATGTCGACAAATTGACCATCCGCCCTGATGTCCGGTATCGGAATGTCCCGTTTCACCTTGTCCATGGGTATCCCCACCTCCGTGAACATGGCTGGCTCCTCATGCAATTCGCCACTGGACCTGAAATCCTCGGGCAAACTAGCAATGAGCGTCCGCCCAGCAAACGCCAAGCAGCACATTTTGTTCACCCAAAAAGGACTGCCCTTCACCAGCCTGAATGCAATAGCGCGACGCCAGTTCAAAGACAGTTTTCTCCAAATTCAACGGACCAGGCACGTGATCCGCGTGCCCATCGTCTATACGGACGCTTGAACGAAGTATGCTATCAGCACCTCAAACGCCAACAAGTAATCTCCTTCATCTCGTACCACAATTGAGATGCCATCACCTGCAATGAAGCGAATCTCAAGCGGCTCGGAAGGATGATGGATGGCACCGCCATCCGGCCTGTTGATCGAATCGTCATGCAGTCGGAAAGTCACCGTATAGCTTCCCGGCATAGTGACCGTGAACCAACGACCGTGGACATGACCAAACGGGTCGCTCCCCACGACACCGGCATTCTCGCTCAGATGCCAGCGTTGATTTCCACGCTCTCCCGCAGCAATGGAAACGGTCGGTTCGGAGCTTCCCTGCTCCCAGAATCCAAACTCACCACCGCGCGACCCTTCGACCGAAACCAGCTCAATCTTGACCTCAGCGCCCAACGCGGGATGACTGGGCTACGGCCCGACCCGTCACGGTGATGTTACCGTGAGAGTAGCTAGCGTAAGGACCGTCCGAGGCCCAAACGAGCGGCTGTATAAAACCGTGCTCCGCTGCAAAGTCGCTGCTGTTGGCAAAGACCAGCGAACTGCTCGCCTGAGACGGGATCGCGCCGGCTTCCAGATACCCATGCTGCGCCTGCAACGATTGCGAAACCAGTGAACCGCAAATAAAAACGCAATTAGGATTTAGAGGCTTAAGAAGTTTGACCGGCTTTTCTTGGCGTTGAGCAGCAGGGCGATGGCGGCAAACCATTTTGGCAATGGGGTTTTGTCTTTTGAAAGATCCTCCTCGAAAACACGTTGAAGTTGCTGCGGCCGGCATGGCAATTTCACCGCCCAATCTTTTGCAACGCCCACTTGCAAGCCCCCTGTTTGCTTTGACAAAGCGGACATTGGGGAGGCATCGCCCCACCAAGTGCACTCCAAGTGGCTAATGCGGAGCGCTTGATCGGGAAAATTTTTCCATGGCCTTAATCAAATTCATCCCCACAACAGCAATTTCATTCCAACCCATTAAAGCCTCTAAATCCTAATTGCGTTTTTATTTTACCTTACCAAGCCAGGCTGCTTCCTCATTAACAGGCAGAGTGGTTGGGGTCGTTGAAGGATACCCGTTAAGGGTCATTCTTTCTAATAGTAACGCCTTGTTGGACGCGAAGGTGGATGCCGCAGGCAACTTCACCTTTGGAAACTTGGAAACGGGCGCTTATCTGCTGAAACTGAATGGGAATACATTACAACACGGGGCAAAGCCTTCATCCAAAGCCGCCAAAACTCTGCGGTGTCATCATCAATGCCGGATTTCCGCATGAGCACCGCAACTGCTCGATGGCGCGAATCCGCTCACCGTCCAACGTCCATTGATCGCAAAAGACCTCGACCTGTTTCGGCAAAGGGCGCCCGGTCTCGTCTTTATAGATGGCGTTGTAGG
>JAMASS010000080.1:6934-7181 GCA_024761205.1 Limisphaerales bacterium | reverse complement strand
CTGCCACTTCCGCTGTCTCCGGCCACGGTGACGACGGTTGCAGCGAGCATCGTCCCGGCGGCAATGGCCATGGTGGTCTTGCCGAACAGTTTCTTCAATTTTTGCTTCATCATTCTGATGCGTATCCAAGTTTCCGTTTTCCGTCAACCCTAAGATGACACTTTCACCTCTAGCGTTTCTAAACGCTAACCTACTATGGGGGGGGGGGGGGCAAGCCTTTTTTTAATATTTTTTTAAAATGTTTACG
>JAMASS010000080.1:0-6924 GCA_024761205.1 Limisphaerales bacterium | reverse complement strand
CCCCCCCCCCCCCCCCCCCCCCCCCCCCCCCCCCCCCCCCCCCCCCCCCCCCCCCCCCCCCCCCCCCCAAGCCTTTTATTTTAAAAATTCTTTTTCTTTTCATGGTCCAATCGCCGCTAGAAAACCAGGATGCGGCGAAGAGAGAGGGCATGGAGGGATCTGCCATCCATTGAGTGGTTGCTAGATACCCTGCTGCAATCTACTCACGATTTGGTAGATGCCAACGCTCGTCATCAAGATGGCGGCAACCCAGAGGAAGACCATCCAAACATTTCCCGGTTGGAGATCGGATTTTTGGGCCGTGTAACGGAAGTAAAGCACAGCAAAACAAATCAACGGCAACATGAATGCCTGCGCCAACGCTCCGATGAAGATTGAGGTAAGCGGTTCGCTCACTGTGATAAAGAGGATGAAATAAAGCGTTGGGAGCGCGATGCAGGCCAGTTTGATTAAGTGCTGCCGTTGCGTCGCCGTGTGGACTTTAACGAGCTTCCCGAGCCGCAAGAGATCGACGGATAATCGCGCGTTGGACGCAGTCGAGATAAAGATCGTCGAGTAGAGCACAAGGGTCGCACCGACGAGGAAGATGGCGAGACCGATCGAACCGAAGGAGGTTCGATAGAGATTCGATAGGGTCGGAATCATATCATCGTTTTCGATAGATAACCCTTTGCCGTGAAGCACCGCCGCACCCAGGAGATAGAAGGCGACGGTCGCGACGGTATAGATGGCCATCGATATCCAAGCGTCCCACTTCAACACTCGGACCCAACCTTGCGCTCGCTGCTTCCATGCCTCGGTACCATCATTGGGTCCCACGTGGCTCGCGTATCCCTTCTCCAAACACCAGTAAGGGTAGTAGATCAACTCTGAAGCACCAATGCCAATCACACCGAACGCAGCAAACGCCGTGGTGAAGTTGTCGGGCAAACTGAATGTCAGGCCCGAGGCTAGATTCCCGAAGGTGATGCCGTAATCCGTCCAATAGAGCGAGAACACGGCGACGATAGTGAAAAGGGTGAAACCCGCGACCATCGTTGTGGAGAATTTTTCGATAAACCGATACCGACCAATGAAAAGAAGAACGGCGCAGGAGCCAGTAATAAGTAGTGCCCAAGTGCTGTCGAAAAAGTCCGGACCGCCCATCCGAAAAACGGCGACGACCGTGCCGACCATGCCCGAAAGTTGGAAGAAGGTGGCCACGAACATAATAATCCAACACCAGACGAGCCAAGAGACCCAGATTTTCGGCCCCGGAACAGAGTTCAAGGCCTCCAGGGTGGAAGCTCCCTTGGTGATCGTGTAACGGCCGAGCTCGACTTGGAGGAACACCTTGATCATGCAGCCCAAGATGATAAACCACAACAGCGCAAATCCGACGTCGGCTCCAACTTTGGTAGTCACGATCAATTCTCCGGATCCGACGATGTTGGCGGAAATGATAAGGCCGGGGCCCAGCTGCTTGAGTATCCCTTTCCAATCAGAGGGTGGAGGAGTGACTTGGGACATTCGGCAGACGCTACGAAACACCTAAGGTCTTGTGAAGTCATTTCTTGTTGGGGCCCCACAAAGGTGGCCTCTTTTCGCGAATACTAAAGACAAGGCACTGCCGGGCCATCTCGGCAACTAAGCAATCTTGTGAGCGGTATCCACATCCTCCGCAACCCAGCGAAGGAGGACGGCTAGAGAGACTCTCGCCCCACCTTTTATTAGAGCTCCTACGGCAGCGAGTTTTCATGTCTGAATGGAAACATTTTAGGATTAACGCCAGATATTCTTAGGTAAGTCGTGCATTTGTTCCGAGGCGGTCTAAACTCGCTCGCGTGAGTCGAGAATTTGCCGAAAAACTTGAAAAGTTGCGTGGCCTGTTGGTGAAGAAACGTAAGCTGGGGGCTTTGATTACCCGTCAGCCAAATTTTTCTTGGCTGGCATGCGGCGGCGAGGCTCGGGTGGCTCTGAACACAGACAAAGCGTCGGGTTACTGGTTGGTCACCAAGAACAAAGCATACCTTCTGGCGAACACAATCGAGATGCCGCGATTGAAATCGGAGGCCTTGGCCCAACTCCGATTCGAGCCGGTTGAGTTCCCTTGGTTCGAACCAACCGGATTGGAGAAAACCATCAAGAAAATCGTTGATCCCAAGCGAGTTTTGTCAGATAGCAGAGATATCGTCGCCCAGCCCCAACCGGAAGTCTTTGCCGTCTTGCGGTATTCTCTGAGCAGGGAGGAAGTGGAACGCTTCCAGCATTTGGGCAAGGCATTGGAGGCAGCCATGTCGGCAGCGGCCAATACTGTCCGGGTTGAGGAGACGGAGCACGACATCGCCGCGCAGATGTCTGCTGCCGCGCTAGCGGTGGGGGTTCAGCCGGTGGTCTTGCTCGTCGCCGTTGACGAGCGGATCCGCCGTTTCCGACATCCGCTCCCGACCGGCCGAAAATTGAAACGTCATGCCATGCTCATTATGTGTGGTCGCCACCAGGGCTTGATTGCCTCAATGACTCGAACGGTCTACTTCGGCGACCTCCCCGCTGGATTGGCGCGGAAGCACAAGGCGGTTTGCACTGTGGATGTTGCGATGCAGCAATCAACCCGAGTAGGCGCTCAAGTGAGAAATATCCTCCAAGTCGGTGTCCAAGAATATGGCAGAATGCGCTATCCAAATGAGTGGCAATCACACCATCAAGGCGGGCCGTGTGGCTATTTGCCTCGTGAGTACGCTGTGAATCCTAAACACGCCGGTGTAGTGCAGCCTTATCAACCGTTTACTTGGAATCCGACGATCAGCGGCGCCAAGAGTGAAGATACCATCCTCGCCACACCGGAAGGCATCGAACTCATCACCAAGAGTCAGAACTGGCCGATGGTGGAGATCGTTTGGGAAGGAAGGAAATACACGCGCTACGGTATCCTGGAACGGTAAGCGAGGGTAGCCTTAACGCCAAAACGGCGGCAACGGCGGGAAGGGGCGCCCTTCTTTTTTGGAAAGGGCGCGCTGGGCCTCGAGGATCGTAATTTGCTCCTCTCGGCTCAGCTGTTGCTTCGGTTGCGTGCGCCCCGGATGCGTAGGAATCGTTCGGGTTGCCGTCGCAGATCTTCCTGCCGGAACAGTCCGTCCGCCACTTCGAGCTGATGCCGTTCTCAAGCCGTTCGCAGCCGATGTATGTCGGTAGATGGTCGTGTTTCCGCTTCGAGTGATGACGGCGCGATTGGGTACTGGGGCTGTCCGAGCCGTGCGGATATTATTCTTAGGTTGTCCTTTGGGCTTCACTTCCTTTTTGTTCCCATGAGTGGGGAGGGTCAGTGCCACTGGCGTACCATCGTACTCGATATCGACATCCCCGTTGGTTTGGATCGATTTGACTGTGATCCCGTGTTGTTCCTCGCCTTCCCGGAAAGGGAAGAATCGTCTCACAGTATCCTGCTCCGGTTGCGATGGTGGGAGGGTCATGGCCAGCCAGACCCGCATCTCCCCACCTCTGCCGCTCACTCCGGCAAGCATCAGATCCAGTTCTTTCAGTGAAACAGGTTCTTTTTCGGGCTTCTCTTCCGTTTTGGGCGGTGGGGGCAGAGGTTGTAGACTGAAAGGGTTGCGATCCACAATGACCTGGTATTTCTCCGTCAGCTCGGAAACGACCTCTTCGGGCAACCGCTCCCACTCCAGCTCTTCCGTTTGGGCGGCGAGTGTGCCGCACAGCCCGGCCAGACTGAGCACCAGAGGCACTCGTGATCGTTTGTTGTCGATCTCCATCATTGCCTTATTCCAACACCGGCAAGATTCAGGAGTTTTTCCCATTTTGCAAAGAAAAACTGGCGCTGGAGTAACGGTGTCCCACGACGGTCTTGTTGAACAAGAGTGGATTCGAATCTTAGTAAGACGCTTGAACGCCTTTTGTCGATCGTTGTTGCATCCACGGCATGAGTCCGCGGAGGCGTTTGCCGACCTTTTCAATGCTGTGCTTCTCGCTGGCCTTGAGCAGGTCGTTGTACTTTTTGTAACCCGTTTGGTATTCCTTCACCCAGCCTTTGGCGAACTTGCCGGATTGAATATCCTTGAGCGCGGCCTTCATGCGTTTCTTGACGCTGGCGCCGATGATCTTTGGTCCGATGGTGACGTCACCCCACTTGGCAGTTTCCGAGATGGAGAAGCGCATGCCGCTGATGCCGGATTCGTTGATAAGATCGACGATTAATTTGAGCTCATGCAAACACTCGAAGTAGGCCATTTCCGGCTGATAGCCCGCCTCGACGAGGACGTCGTATCCCGCTTGAATCAGCGCCGAGGCACCGCCACAGAGAACGGTCTGTTCGCCGAACAAATCGGTTTCCGTTTCTTCCTTGAATGTCGTTTGGATGACACCGGCGCGGGTGCCGCCAATCCCCTTGGCCCAGGCGAGAGCGAGTTTCTTGGCCTTGCGGGAGGCGTTCTGATAAACGGCGATCAGCGAGGGCACCCCTTTACCTTCGGTGTATTGACGGCGGACGATATGGCCGGGACCTTTGGGCGCCACCAAAATGACGTCGACATCCTTGGGCGGCACCACGGTCTTAAAGTGGATTGAGAACCCGTGAGAGAACAGCAGGGCCTTCCCCTTGCTCAGGTTTGGGGCGATGTCGGTCTTGTAGACGGCTTCCTGCTTCGTATCCGGCAGCGCGACAAAAATGACGTCGGCGCGTTTGACGGCCTCGGCGGTCGAGTAGACTTTGAAGCCCTTCTGCTTGGCTGCGGCGATTGATTTGCTGCCCTGGTAAAGGCCAATAATCACCTTGCAGCCACTATCCTTGAGATTGAGGGCGTGGGCGTGGCCCTGAGAGCCGAACCCCAGCACCGCTAGCGTCTTTCCTTTGAATACACTTAGGTCGCCGTCTTTATCTGTATAAACTTTCGCTGGCATGTTGTGATGGTCTATTTTGATTTGTGAGCTTTCAGAGTCCGCGCTTAATTTCTCGAGAGGGCCACTTTGCCGGTTCGAGTCAGTGCAATCACTCCGAAATTCTTCATCAGGCTGAGATACTTTTCCACTTTGCCCTCGTCTCCCGTGATCTCGACCGTGACAGTGTTAGGCTGAACGTCCACGATTTTGCCCCGAAAAATATCCGTAATTTGCATCACTTCAGAACGCGTTTTGGAGTCGACCGTCACTTTGAGCAGGACGAGCTCGCGGTCGACATACTCATGTTCTCGAAAGTCCTGCACCGAGAGCACGTCGGTGAGTTTGTTCAGCTGCTTGACGATTTGCTCCAGTGTCGCATCGTCACCCCGGGTGACGATGGTCATTTGCGACGTATCCGCGTCCTGAGTGGGTGCGACGTTGAGCGTGTCGATGTTGTAGCCACGGCCGCTGAAGAGCCCAGCGATGCGCGTGAGAACACCAAACTTATTCTCCACTAACACTGATATGGTGTGTCGCATGTTTCGATCTTTTGTCTGAGTGCTCAGACTCGTGTGTCTCGGAGGCCTCTGATCGTGCATTCCCGGCCCAGTTTCGCCCAGAAAACCAAAACCCGCACCCCCAAGGAATTGCGGGTATCGTCTTCACTCTAACTCGGGCAGTACCTTCTGAGACAACGCCGGCTTAAGAGAGTGCTATTTGTTCGGGCGAAAAAACCGGACGGAGGCTAGCAGCGGCCCGAAGTCGGGTCAATAATTTTCGCCTGTTGCCAGAATCCGAGGGTGTGATTCAAAGTGGTGAGCCAATTTCAAGGAGGGTGCGGCGGAAAATCTCTCGAGCCGCCGTCCTCCTTGGCCCCGCGAAGGAGGATGAAAATCCGTTCACAGAGTCACCGCTTTTAATCGAACCCAAATCCAACCAGTGTGAACGGATGGACCGAAAGCAGTGCGGCAGCCCAGGAAATCACGAACTTGGCTCCATCTTTAGGTAGCGTTCGAATGCGGCGCGGGGAATGACCCGATCAAGATGGGAAGAATGGATTGTGGGCTCGTTGCTCACCGACGGTTGTCACCGGGCCGTGGCCGGGGCAGATAAGCGTCCCCTCCGGTAGGGTGAGGATCTGTTCCCGGATATGTTTTCGGGCCACCTCAAAATGATTGCGGGCGCCGCCAATCGACCCGGCGAAAATAGCGTCGCCGACCATCGCGACGGGTGGGGCAGAGTTGGGAAAGCCTTCAATGATATAAGTGACTCCATCGTCCGCGTGGCCGGGAGTTTCACGGTAGCTGACCTTCAGTTTGCCGACTGAGAACCGATCGCCTTCAGTGAGTCTTTGATTCTTTGGTGCATTGGCGAAGTTGGAGTGAACGGCGGCAGAGGGAGCCCGATTTCTCACATCGCCCAAAGCCTCGAAGTGATCGTAGTGAGAATGGGTAATGAAGATATGGCTTAAGTTAAGTTGAAACTGGTCCAATAAATCCGCGATGGGCTTGAGGAGCCAGCCAGTGTCAAAAAGAGCGGCTTCACCGGAGCTGCGGTCCCAGAGAAGGAAGCAATTAACCGCCATGCCGCCATCATCGGTTTCAATCTGCCGCAGGTGATGCCACTTTGAAATATCGTGCGCCGCCGGTTCCCATCCCTCAGCGACTTGTTGGAGCTTCGAACCGTCTAGGGTTAACCGTTCGGCGACATTGGCAAAGTCGATTCCGTCTGCCGGCGCTCCTTTTTTTTCAAACTCTGCGAGTTGCTCCGCACTTGTCCGAGCCGCTGTCGCAACTTCCTCACTTGAGATGTCAAGCCCCATCCGGGTCTTGCGAATGACGTCTCCCGCATGATCTTCAAGTGGCATAGAGTGAACGATACAGATTGCAAGATGTCCTGTCGAGAACGCTATCGTCAGTGTCAAAGATCGGGACTGGCGACGGTGCGTGTGGGATGCTCATTGCGTCGATTGGGTGTGTAGGTGGAAGCGGTCGAAGTTTGCCCGCTTGTGATGGTGCGGTTGGCTTGGGTGAGGCGCAACCCGGGCCCTCG
>JAMASS010000008.1 GCA_024761205.1 Limisphaerales bacterium | reverse complement strand
ACCATGGTGAGCTAGGCGGGAACGTGGTATTCGCTGACGGGCACGTTGAATGGATCAAGCAATCCGATTATATCTATCGCTACGAACTCTCCGAGGACGAAGGACGAGCGGATCGCTGGTCGGGAGGAAGTTTCGGCGGTCATAATTAACTTTCTGAGAAATGAAAGTTTATCTGTACGGGACGCCGGGGATGATCGGCGGGGCGGCGACGAAGATCCGGCACTTGTTGCGGCTATTGCGCCATGATGCGGACTTTACCGTAAGAATGTCTCCGTCTTTGATGGATTGCTTGAAAGCGCGGCTTTTTTGCCGTCCGGCGTTGTTTCCCAACGGCGGGCGATGCGGCGCGGAAAACTTTTTTCAAAAATCTTCAAAAAAGGCTTGCCCCCCCCCCATAGTAGGTTAGCGTTTAGAAACTCTAGAGGTGAAAGTGTCATCTTAGGGTTGACGGAAAACGGAAACTTGGATACGCATCAGAATGATGAAGCAAAAATTGAAGAAACTGTTCGGCAAGAGCACCATGGCCATTGCCGCCGGAACCATGCTCGCCGCAACCGTCGTCACCGTGGCCGGAGGCAGCGGAAGTGGCAGTGGCAGTGGTCCTAGCTGCAACAAAGAAGAAGGAGAGCAGCCATGCGTTGCCGATGAACACACTTGGACTTGTTGTGAAAAGGGTACCACTTGCAAAATTAAGAAGCGAAAAATTAAAATATGGCGCTTAGGAAAAATTAAGCAAACAGATGTTTGTTGTGATAAAGGGCGTTGGGACGGTTGTTAATCTTCCAATTTAAGGGTTATTTGGTTCTGCAATTAGTGAGACTAATGTGACTTAGTCTCACTAATTTTTTTTCTGTAGCAAAATGAAATTTTCAAAACGCCATTTTTTCTTAATCTCGTTAGTGCCGGTCTTAATTCTAGGCTGCTTTTTTTTACTTCCACAGACTCAATCCTTGTTTCAATCCAAGGAAGAGCGGGAGGCTATTGCTAAACGCAAAGATCGACAAGATAAGACTTTGAATGCTTGGAAGAGCAAGGATTATATAGAAATTGAGCACAGTGGTACTTTCGAGGCAGAAGTTCAAAAAGCCGTTCAGCAACACGAAGTAACTCGTTTGCTGACCACAACCCGGCGACGAGCTCTGACAACAGCCATTATCCAGCTCATTTACGCACATCATGAAGGCACTTGGGAGAGCTTCTCCTCCTTCCGTATACCAATCACTTCCAAGCAGGTTCAATTTAATGTGAATTTGATAAGGGATTATGCCTCACGCCTGAATCAATTTGGCAAGGAAACCAATCCAAGCTCTCTTATGAAACTCTATGAGACTTATTGGAAAAAATGGGTGAAAGTCGCCGAGTTTGTTGAAGAAGGACTCGAAGGTGTGCCTGTCTATTGCACTCAATGTTGGAAGGCTATCTCCTTGGAAACACTGCAATTGAATTTGCATCGAACACCTGAAGGACCGCTTTCTATTAAAAGTTATGTCGGGACTAATGTTTTTGGCGGGAAAAGCCCTAGGCCTAGCTTGACTTTTCAACCGACGATTGACGAATTGATCGAGAAGAAACAACCTATTATAAATCTGCACATTTCGTTCTTGGTCCGAGTCAAGCATCTCGAAAATCCTCATCCTATCCATGTGAGTTACTACTGGAGTTCGCTTCATAAGAAATGGCTACCGATAGAATTCGTTGCCGGAGGAATAGCAGGTGCTCCAATAGAATACTTTTTCTAATTGGATGGTAAGAATTCCATTTCCATCTCAGATTAACCTTTTTATCCATCTTTCTGTGAAACTGATAAACTGGAAACAATGGCTTATCCGAGGGGCATTGGGGTTGTTCGTCGTTGCTGCAACCATGAAGGCCTTGAGTTTGATAGTGAACTTTCCTGGTTCTTCAACGCCGGACAAAGTGCTTTGGTTTCTGCCAACGAACGCGCTCACCGTTCTGGTGATTGGTCTGGAGGTCTGGATCGTTTCTCTGCTCTTGAACAAGGATTGGCTCTTGCTCGACAAGTTTGTAGTGCTGTTTTTGTTGAGCAGTTGCTTTCTGAGTTACCGGGCCGTGGGGTGGTTTTACTTCGGGGTGGTGGATTGCGGCTGCTTCGGCCTGCCCAAAGAAGGGGCGGTCTGGTCCGCCGTTGTGGAAGTCATGGGATTCGCCGGCATTTCCGTTGTGTTCCTCGGTTCTCTGAGGGCTTTATGGCCAACCTCACCCAGTCGTTGCACCGAAACGGTGTCTTCCTGAAATAAACGGTCCGAGTGATGAGCTACACCCGAATACCCAAGCAACAAAACGCCCTTCGGGGTTTTACCCTGATTGAGTTGCTGGTGGTGATCGCCATCATTGGGATACTAGCCGGGCTGTTGCTGCCCGCCTTGGGCAGGGCCAAGCATCTGGCCAAACGCACGGCCTGCCTGAACAATCTCAAACAGATCGGCGTCGCCAACCTCCTCTATGCTGAGGAGGATGCCCGCGGTTCCCTCTCCCCTCGAATTGAAAACGATGACGCTAACGTTAATTGGTTATTTCCGCGTTTCGTCAGCGACACCGGCCTGTTCATCTGTCCGGCCACTCGAAATTATATCCGCACCAACACCCAACCGAATTTTTTCACCGGTCAACTGGAATTGATCGACCTGACCTATCATGCCCCTAGCACAAAGCGCTATACCGGCGTGAGTTACATTTACTATGCGTTGATGGGCAGAGGGTCGGTTCCTTATACCGAAGTGCCTTACTACGGAAAATGGAAGAAGATTTATGACTATAAGCGCAAGACGTTGGGCACCGTCGCTTCGCATCGGCATCATAACAACGCCTTCAACCTGCGCGGGCAGACGGCAGGACCGGCGAACATCTGGCTTTTTCTGGATAACAGCAGTTGCCTTGTAGTAGAAGATAGCGTCGGAGATCCAGGAGGACTTGTAGGCGGGTTTTACGATCAATATCCGAGTGAGGAAGACAACCATGGTGAGCTAGGCGGGAACGTGGTATTCGCTGACGGGCACGTTGAATGGATCAAGCAATCCGATTATATCTATCGCTACGAACTCTCCGAGGACGAAGGACGAGCGGATCGCTGGTTGGGAGGTTTCGGCGGTCATGGTCATAATTAACTTTCTGAGAAATGAAAGTTTATCTGTACGGCACGCCGGGCAACATCGGCGGGGCGGCGACGAAGATCCGGCACTTGTTGCGGCTATTGCATCAAGAGGTGGATTTCACCGTGATTCTTACCCATCCTTCCTGGCGCAAGAACAAGCAGGTTATGGGCTTCCTCGCCGAACTGAAGATTCCTCACTGCCTGCTCAAAGAGTTGCCCCGGCAGGTATCCGGCGTGGTATTGGCCATCTGTGAATTGCAATTCTTCAGTTCGGGCGTTGCCCGGCGTTTGAAGGAGAAAGGGTTGAAGATCGTTTGGAGCAACGAGATGATGTGGTCGTTCAAGGGTGAGGCCGAGGCGGTGAAGGCGGGGTTGATCGACCGCGTTTTGTGGGTTTCCGAATTTCAATCCAAGGTCGAGGCCTTCGCGGAGATGTATCGCGGCGTGCCGTCGGTTATAGTTGAAAACTACATTGATCCGGACGATTTCCATTGGAAGGAGCGGCGCAACGAGACTTTCACCATCGGGCGGCTCTCCCGGCCGGACCCGGTGAAGTATCCGCTGAACTTTCCGCACTTTTACGAGGCGCTGGTGCCGGGCGATGTGCGGTATCGCGTCATGGCTTGGTCGGAGGAGATGGCCAAACAATATCGCTGGCATCGCTTCGGTCCGGAGTGGGAACTGTTGCCGAAGAACAATCTGGCGACGGTTGATTTTCTCTGGTCGTTGGATTTGTTCGTGTATCCCTTGAGGCATCGATTCCGGGAATCATGGGGGCGAGTGGTCGTGGAAGCGATGTTGACCGGCTGCCCTCCGGTCGTCCCGAGAGGGCATCATTTTCATAACATGCTGGTTGATGACGAATCCGGTTATCTCTGCGGCTCTTTTGAAGAATGGCAAGCGGCCGTCGAACGGCTTTATCGGGATTATCCCTTTCGCCAGCGGATGAGCCGCCGATGCTCGGACTATGCGCGGGAAACTCATTGTGATCCGGCGGGGCATCGGTCGATTTGGCTGGAAGCGCTCTCTTTTTCCGAGTGAGCTGAAATCTTTCATCGTGGCAAGCAAAGCAGCCGCGCTGTTCAAATCATGCCGAAAGCGCCTAGTTACTGCTATTGGTCAATCAGCACTTCTGAATACGCCGACCAAATGCAGGCCTGCGTTGATTCCGCCCGATCCTGCGGTGTTTTTAAGGATTTTCATATTTTGACGAACACGTCCCTGGAGGGTTGCGAGTGCTACGATTTGATGGATTTTCAGGCGCAAGAAGGATTGTTTCCGGTGTTTTATCTAAAACTGGCGATGAGTCGACTCAACTACGACTACTTTATCTGGCTCGATGCGGACACCCGGTTTGTCTCGGTGCCGGAGAATCCGTTGGGACCGGCCCGGCATTCCCCGCTTCATGCGCCTCTTTCTCATCAACTGCCTGAAGAGCCCGGCTCGGCGCCGGTTTCCAATTCCCGGAAATCGCCTGACTGCGAGCGGATGCTGCGCCACGGGCTGCCCGGTCCGGTTTACGCCTGCGAGACGGCCTTTTGGATCGTGCATCACGACGCGGTGGAGCTGGTCTACGACTTAACGCGGGATTATTGGCAGAAAACCCGGGGCGAAGCATCCGCCGCGGACTTTGCCGAGGCGTTCGGTTTCGCGGTCCAGATATTGTGCGCCGACCCAACGAATCACCTGCTGACAGCCTGGCCGAGATTGTGGGAGCAGGCAGGCCACAAAGAACGGCTTGGCGAAGCATCAGGCACTGGAAATGCGGCCATACTTCATTTCAACAAAGGGCATTCGCTGCGTCGCCCGCTCATTAAATCGCAAGGCGGCGGGGCAACCCCATAATAGAAAAGGCCCAGTAGTCCGCCGAAAACTCGATGTTACGCTCCGTAGGCTCTCTCCAAACCTTTGTGTTTCGAAACCTTGCTCAGCGTTCGAAACCCGAGATCAAGGCGTCCTCAGACCGACCATCTCCATCCGTTTCGCCGTCTCTCGATACGCCTCTTCGACCCAGGGGACAATCCTCTGCGGATCCGACGAATACTCTAGCTCGATCGACACGACGCCATCAATCTGGAGATCCTTAATGGCCTGCAGGTAGGGAATGAACTTCACGACGCCCCGGCCCGGTGGCAGATCGCCGTGCACCTTCCCGTCACAGTCACTAATGTGGACGTGAATCGCCTTCCCCTTGAGCGCCTTCAGATCGCTGGGCGCGGTGTCCGAAAGAACCAAGTGGCTGACATCAATGTTCACCTTCACACGAGGATGCTTACAGTCCTTAACAAAGGCTGCCATGGCGGAGACATTATTCAGCAGGCTGAGGCGAAAAGGCTCCAGCTCCAACGCGATATCGATCTTTTTTTTGTCTGCATAGTCTCCCAGGCATCGGCAAGTCTCGACTGCCCAATCCCATTGTACTTGCGACGGGATCACTTCACGCTGCCAAATGTACTCACCCAACACCAACAGGATATTGTCCGCACCCCACTGTTTTGCTAAGTTGATAAACTTCTTGCAGCGTTCGACGTGGAATTCGCGGACCGGATCATTGAAGTCGATCAGTCCAACAGCCACCACGGGGAGCGACACAATCGGCAATCCCAAACGCTCGCAGGTTTTGCCCACGAGACTGACCTCCTTCTTAGTGATTCCCACGGCTTCGGTGGAGATATCCACACAGTCAAAGCCGATCCGTGAAATGTGTTTTAGCCCTGTGGCGGTATCGACCCCCGCTTGGGAAAAAGCGCTGTTGATAATTCCAAGTCTCATGTGCGTTCCATTGTTCAATCCCGGCAGTGTAGTCCCTTCGTGAATCTGGAGACAATCTCATCCAGATTCACGATCCGTCGTTCATCGACACTTTTATAAGCCGCATCTACCAAGGCCATCGTCTTCAGGTTATCCCGTCCACTGATCTCCGGCTCATCACCTGACTCGAGGGCGCAAAGCAGCTGCGCCATCGTTCCGACAAAGGCATCCGGAAACCAACTCTCTGACCATTTCGGTTCCTGAAACTCGGAATCGCCAATGCCGGCAAATCTCACTGATGAAGGCGTGGTATAGGGGTCTTGGCACCACCCGATGTTCCCAATGGCCAAACCATTCAGGCCTTCGATACGCCACTCAATGCGGATGTCATCCGGGCACCCCTCGCGCACCGGGCCGGTCCAGGTGTCGTCGAGACCAACACAGCGCAGGCCGTCGTGGTAGTTTAGGATATAGGTGCAGATTCCATCCTTGTGAGGAAAGTCAGTCCGCGGATCGGTCCGCACACTACAAAAGATGCCTTCAGGATCACCGAACCAGTAACGAAAACAATCCAGATGGTGGATGGACATGATCCGCAGCGTGACCCAGCCCATCTCCTGCTGCCACGGCATCCAATGGGGGATCCCTCGCATATCGATCGTTGCCAAGATCGGCGAGCCAATCACTCCGTTGTTCAGTAATATCTTTCCCGCGCGAACGGATTGGTCATACCGCATATTCTGATTCACCGCCAAGGTGATGCCAGCAGCAGTGCAGAGATCGACCGCCTCTTTAGCTTCGCTGAAATTCATCCCCAGGGGCTTTTGGGCGAGGATGCCCCTCACGTGCCGCTTCTCACAGGCTGC
Organism: Limisphaerales bacterium; assembly: GCA_024761205.1. GTDB lineage: Bacteria > Verrucomicrobiota > Verrucomicrobiia > Limisphaerales > AAA164-E04 > UBA2970. The sequence goes on along the minus strand of JAMASS010000008.1, from coordinate 155,207 downwards.
CCGAATCAAAGGGAGTTGAGCATTTGGCGGCACCGCGATATCCAGCACCTCGATACTTTTGTCATTGAGAAGCTCATCATACGAATCGAAAACGCGTTCGATCTCATGCTTCCTTGCGGTGGCCTCCGCGTTGGCCCTCGTCCGGGACGCAATCGCCACGGGATTAAACCCCGCCTTGTGATAGGCGACCAAATGGCAATCGGAAACGATAAAACCACTGCCTAAAACACCGATCCGAAAATCACGGCGCGTCGGTAAGGTTGGGTGGATATGTAAGTCCATCGTCTTGGTGAACTGTTATTACCGGCGGACAGCATTCCCAGGTCAAGAACAACTCACCTGAGCCGGCGCTAGCGGTAAGGTGGCGCAGGGATGATCCTGCTGGGTAGAGATCAAGTTGAGATGGGTCCCCCCAATGTCACGCAAGCGTTCCCCGACCACACGACGCGCTAACTCTGGGGAATTACAGTCACGGCTTAGATGAGCCAGAAGCACATGCTCGAGGTGATCCGACACCATTGCCTCCATCGCCTCCGCGGCCGCATCATTGCTCAGGTGTCCGTGACGGCTGCGAATGCGCTGCTTGATGCTTTCAGGACGTTTGGCTTCCTGCAACAGCTTCTGATCGTAATTGGTCTCGAGGACAAGCACCCTCACGTCCTTCACCCGATCGATCACCAAACGTGTCACATGACCGAGATCGGTCAAAAATCCAATCTTTCCTCCCTCTGTATGAACCACGAATCCCACCGGATCGCAGGCATCGTGAGGAATCGAAAACGAATCTACATCGACATCGCCGACTTTAAAACTGTGGCCAGTCTGAAAAATCCGCGCATCGAACTGGCACTGAGCCTGCGCCTTAACGGCCTCTAGGGTCCATTGGTTGCAATAGATGGGTATCCCCAATTTCGCGGCCAGGACCTTAATCCCTTTGATGTGGTCGCTGTGCTCATGCGTCAACAGAATCCCAGTCAGCATTTCCGGTGTCTTGCCAATCGATGCCAGACGTTCTCGAATTTGTTTCCCACTAAATCCCACATCGACCAGCAAACGCGTTTCACCCGCTTCGAAATAGGCACAATTTCCCCCCGAGCCACTCCCCAAAACCGTGAGTTCAACTGACACGCGACGACCCTAAAGGGCCACATCCAGACCGGCAATCCAATAAGACCCGTTTACGTCGCCCTAATATTAATCACAAGCAAGTAAGGGGCTAGAAAGAGCAGCTTTCGAGCATGGGCCAAAGCGTTGAAACATCGCCGCACGGCTCTGAGTGTTGAATTGCCCCGCTGCGTGGCGCACGCCAAGATGAACTAAACAAGGTTATTCGCACAGTCAGTCAAGGCATTTTGGGATTGACGGTTGGTTATGCTCGCTGACACGACCAAAAGTTCGATCCCATCCTGCAACGCGACTACTATGCCATGCAAGCGATCTTCGCCAATCTCCGATATGGTGATCGCCGTTTGTGGGGTGCAGAAAACAACGACTGGACGGCCAAGATTCAGCCGCGCGAGTGAAACTCAATACCTTAACCAAAGAACCGAATCGTTGCGCCAGAAACATCATTTACGAAAGCCGCTGAACGAGGTCCACATCGAGACTTTCCAGCCAACTCGCGCCACTTTGACAACCTGATGCGGAACCGTCGTCAAACGCCAAGCCTATCCTTGAGTGGTCGCGAAAAGCGGACCCGCATGGATTCGTATCGATTTCAAAACTCCGGCTGCCGAACACTGAAGCAGGGAGGGCATATCCTCCATACCTGTGATCGTTTACTTTGAATCGACGACACTAGAAAGTTAGCGAAGGTGGGACTTGACTCGCTAAGCGACAAAACGACGCAACAGATTCTCGATCTGCTCACAGCGATTCGCCACCCTCAGAGTGATCTCTCGCGGCTTTTATCAGGGGCCTCGCGTCTATGCCACAAGTTTTAGCTCCAGACCTGAGACCGCCTACTTCCTCCACCGAGGAGACGCTATGCGACGCTGCGATCCAGTCGCGCCAGCCGTCCCCGGTTTTCTGGGCAACTTCGACCTAGTCTCGGATGCCACCGAACCTGCGCGACGAATTACCCTTGCCCGTCATCTCATACATCCCGCCCATCCCATACGGACTCCTCGACTGGCTAGCGGCCCGATTTGTCGCCAATGGTTGGTCAATCAAAAAACTTCATCGTCTGATTCTCACATCGCGGACCTTCAGCCAGTCCAGTCAGCCTCGACCCGACGCCTTGGCGCTATCCACCGAGGTGCCTCGACGCCAAGGCAATTCGTGATTCGATCCTGAGCGTCAACGGCAAACTCAATCTCAAGACGAACGATCCCTGATTTGATTTTTTCAACCAACGCGATGGGCTCTCCGACTACAGGGTTCGAGAGACCTTTGATGAAAAACGGCTGGCACCACATGATCTATACGCACAAGGTTCGGATGGTCTCGGTTGATATTTTCGGCGCCTTTGATTGCCCGGATGTGGGCCAAATGAACCCGAATCGCACGCATTCCGCCACCTTGGTGCAGTCGTTGGGGCTGTTCAACAGTCCGTTTGCAAACCAGCAAGCCGCCTTCTTCACCGAGCGTCCCCAGGTGGAAATAGGCGATGATCCCGACGCTCAAATGCAACGAACCGTCGCTCTGGCCTTCTCACAGACACCCTTGCCCGCCGAGCAAGACCGCCGTCACGCTTGCGCGCGAACACGACTTGGAGCAGTGGAGCAGGTATGCCGTACCCTGATTAAATTAATACAAGCGAGTTTGCCTTCCTCCAATGCCCACTGATTCCCTCAAAATCCGTTGACGCCTTAATCGCCGCAAATTTCTCTCCGGCACTTTTCAAGCTCTGTCCGGCATCGCCTTGGCCACACCACTTACCGAAGAGCGAGCCGTATCCATTGCCCCGGCAATCGATCCGGCCCATCCCTACGCACCCCGATCTCCCCATTCAAACCGCGGACCAAGAACGTGATCGGTGTCTTTTTATTCGGGCACTCTCTTAGCCCCGTCAATACCTTCGACTACAAGCTCGCCCTCACTCGATTTCACGGCAACCTCCCTTCCGAGCAATAAGAATCTCGTCTCGTTTCAAGGGCCCAACGGAGACACGCCCAAACCATCCTGGGAATGCCGCTAGCGAGGTCAGAGCGGCAAAATGACTTCGGATCTCTTGCCCCATATTGGAAGCGCAGGCGGACGAACTGTGCTCCATCCATTCACTGACGAACAAATCCAATACCCACGATCCGGCCGAGAACGTCATGTAAATAAGGATTTGCCTTCGACAGTTTCTCCAGCGTAGGCGCCTGGATCAATTCCGCCCTCGGGAGTGAGAACCAGGACTTGCCTGTCTTCATCGCCATTGAAGATCCGCGCAGCAACCCCCTAATCCAGCCCCCACAATTGAGCCAGCGGCTCCCTCCCCGCTGCCTTCCAAAATCCTCCCTTTACCAGCACCAAGCCCATCCGCTAAGAACGGCCTTCAAAGCTCGCTTTAGCGACCGCCCAAACCACGAGAAATGCCCTTGGCTTCTTGACCAACAAAACCAGAGCCGATTTTCAGAAGATGCCCAGCTCTTGCTGCACGCATCGCCGAACCCAAGCATGTCAAGAACTCTACAGAGGCCGACAGCTCCAACAGCACGAAAGCGGCCTGCGCCCGCAAACTGTATCCTCGCCCGCCGCCTAGTCAAACCGCGGTGTTCGGTTCATCCAGCCCTTTAACGGTGCCTACACCTCAGGCGGCCGCTTCAACTGGGACAGCCATAGCCAACTCAAAAAACAATACACCGTGCCCGGCGACGTCCAACAACCCTCGTCGTTTTTGCCACCAAGTTCGATCGCATGCTGCTGTTCCAAATAGGCACTAACTTATGGATGCGATCACAACCCCAATGGCTTCATCCGTTGGCTCGCCCGTGACGGCGTCAAACCTGAACACTCAAACGCCGCCTCACCGACGTTCATGGACAAGGTGATACAGGACATTCTATTCTAAGAGGATTGGCAGGATAAGAAGACACAATCATGTTAATCCTGTCTACTTTCTCTTCGAATACGTCCGATATTTTGCCGAATATCGACCTTTGTCAGATCCGAAATTGAGCAACAAGCCAGCATCGATATTGGTCGCTGACAAGTAGTTCGCCACCTGCACCTCGTGCGCTCTCACCAACTGAGTCACCGACTTCAACTCAACAACTAAACGCCCTTCAATCAAAAATCACGGACAAACTCTCCAACCAATTGCTCATCATAAAAATATTAACCTCGATCAGCTCGCAGCCGAAGGAACCGACTGCCATTGATTTACCGTCGCCAGCGGCATTTGCTCGCCAAGCAGGGCCGCCGTCCTGACCGAACACTCCCCGCTACAACATCAATGGTGAGAGTTTGGTGTAATCGAAGTATGCGACAATGGTCAGGGAATACAAGATGATACAGTGGAATCCACTGGTTTGAGGCTAGCATTTGTTAGGTATGTCACTAAAAAACACGGGGAGCTGCGCGGGTAGTTACAAGCTTTTGGAAGATGTTAACAATTCCGATCCATTTTGCCTGTAGTTCTTGACCTTTGGTCGCCCAGGGAGGAGGGCGGAGTTGAAGACCAGGAATTTGGAATTAAAGCGTTGTTTCGGATGCCCCCGACGTATCAGCTTTTTCAGGCAGAAATGTGAATGATTGTTTTTAAGGCAAATGATTCTTACGAAAGTTATATTAGTATTTAAGATTTGGAGATTATGACTTTATTTCAAAAAATATAAAACTTTACTGAATCGTGATTACATGCCAATATGATGTTCGCTACAGTGAATACTGAAGTAGCCAGAAAAGCTGAATTCAGTGATAATTTAGTGGTGAATTCGAAGTAGTTACGCAGCTTTGTTGAAGGAATTAGATGAACTATTTTTGAAAGATAAGGTTTTGCGCTGGGCTGTAAGTTCAAACGGTGATGAGTTTGACCAATGTAGGTGGTGAATGCAATTTGTGTGTTAGTAGCTACAAGTATTCTTGAGTTGTAATACCGGGGGATGCGGTTATACTTCCTCTTCTGGGAATTGCGGTTGAAGAGACCCCGATATTTGTGCAGCATGCACGACTCTGTGATCTAGAGAATGTTTTATTATTGACACAGAAGCTAAATATAGTTTTTTGTGGGGGAAATTTCTTGTGCTAATGAGAAATATAGTTTTTGATACCTGGTAAAAGGTTTAAGCCAGCAGATGGTAAAGAGGCGAAATTCTCATTTGGGAAGATTGAACTGAGATTTATTAGGTGGTAGGAAAGTAACAATGTACGCAGGCTTAGATAGGCTGCAACACCGCTCGATCAATTTCAAGGGCTGAAGGCATGGCTAGGCTTTCATTCTGGCTTCTGGATTTTCGGGGCCGTTGCGCCTTGCGATCTCTGCGTAAGAGTTTCGCGGGTCGGTGGAACGTGGTCTCAGTGAGCCGTTGGAAGAAAATCCTGGCGGCAACGCCTTGTTTGTTTTCACCGATCGGAGGCGTAATCGAGTGAAAATCCTCTATTGTGATCGCAGTAGCGTGTGCATTTTGGCCAAGCGACTGGAGAGCGGACCTTTCATTAGCCTACCGGTGCGCAAGAGCCAACGAAGAATATCCGTCTGTCATTAGACGAATGCCAGCTAGTCGTAGTTTCAGACGGGCCGTGAATCGGGCTTTGCCTTACGGATAAAGTTTGACAACGGGCTCGGCAGATATTGATAATAAAAGTTGAGAGACTTATAATAGTATTGGCAACCTTCGAGTGTCTGGCGGAGAGGCGCTCGACCACACTGAAATCGTAGGTCAACATGCAAAAGCTAATCGAAGGCATTCACCATTTTCAGGAAACGATCTTTGATTCGCATAAGCATCTGTTTAGACAATTGAAGCAAGGTCAGCAGCCGTTGGCACTATTTATTACCTGCTCGGACTCGCGCATCGATCCCAACTTACTGACGCAGGCTAAACCCGGCGAGTTATTCATCATGCGTAATGCCGGTAATATTGTACCTCCTTACAGCACGATTTTCGGAGGCGAGGCCGCCACGATTGAGTACGCGGTCGCGACGCTTAAAGTCAGAGATATCATCGTGTGCGGTCACTCACTTTGCGGCGCCATGGATGCGTTACTCCGCCGAGACCAATTGGACGGCCTCAATGCTGTGAAGGGTTGGCTGAAGCATGCGGAGACCACGGCGCGGATCATTAACGAGAATTACCAACATATTCAGGACGATGCCGCTCGTCTGACCGCGACTGTGGAGGAGAACGTTCTCGTTCAATTGGAAAATCTGCGGTCCCACCCCTGTGTTGCAGACGCGGTTTCCCGGGGTGATCTCAATCTGCATGGGTGGACTTACAAATTTGAGACGGGCGAGGTGTTTTCCTATGACCCTCACCGGGGCCAATTTCAGCCGATCGAAAAAGTGGCCGCTCAACCGTCGGCGGATACGGAGGCGATGCCGGCGATTTGAGGCGGCGGCGATTTTGTTTGCCGAATCGTTTCCGCGAGGCAGCGAAGGGGTGGTTCGAAAAAGGAGATCTCTCACCTGCAGATAGTTTGACAAAAGTGCTGAAGGGCGAAGGGAGGTTGGATCGATTGAAACTCTTCCTCAATCTGTTTCGGGCCAGTCGTTATGAAGACATGCGACAGGGTTGGAACGGTTCGGTGTTTATTGGTTTTGTGGCTTGATTGAACCGCAGTCTGGCACGTCTGGATGGTTTTTAGACCTTGCCGAAGAGGTTTTTCCGGGCGTTCTCAGTGATTTTGATGACGGCGAGGTGCTTCACCTTTCGCTCGATCGCAATGGCCGAAGGACCGGTGAAGATTCCGGCACCTTCTCGCCCAAAAATCTTCGTCAGCGCATTGTGATAAAATTCAGCGACAATGCGCGGTCGAATTTGTTGGTCGGCGAACCAGTGCTCGAAGCGCACGTCTAATGATGGTGTTGTCGGTGGGCGCGAGGGACGCGCTTCATCGAGGTTGTGAGGGAACCAGCCTTTGAGGCCGCGGATCAGGTTTGGCTTGCCGGAAAAGGTGACGCCGCATTCACCCAAAAGATGATTAAACGCCTTGACCTTCACGGAGGCCGTGATCGGTGTGTGTATCGGTCAGGACGAGATCCAGCGTTGGATGGATAGTTCGGCAAGAAGGCGGTCCGTCATGTCTTCCTCGCAGATCAAGTGAGTGTTGCTGCCTTCCTCCAGGACCGGCGCCAAGATTCGATGCGAGACAAGCTTCGGTAGCACATCCGATGCGCCAACTCTTAGTTTGCGCGGGCGTTGGGTTCCGATGCCCTTCATGCTTTCGACGAATTCGTGGCCCAAAGAGAAGAGCTCGTCCGCATAGTCGTAGGCCAATTGGCCAGCCTGAGTGAGATCCATGCGACTGGACTACTGCTCGAAAAGAGCCTCACCCAATTGCTTTTCCAAGAGCTTGATTTGCTTTGAAATTATGGGTTGAGTCAGATTCAGAGTGACACTGACCTTGCTGACGCCGCCTTCTCGAACAGTGCCCCAAAAGTAATGCAGGTGGTGGTAGTTTAGCCAGTTCATGAAACGCTAGGGTGATAGAGGAAATTATGATATTTTAGAGATATTTTTCGTTTAGTGTAGTCCATGAGCTGAATGTCGGGGAGGTGTTGTCAGCCCTTTCTGTTGCATTGGCCTCGGCTGGTTCTTGACGGCTGGGGTTGGCGATGTCATCTTGATTACGCGTAACCTTTACGAAAGGGTAACCAGTGGGGCTTCAAGATAATGTGATGAAGTATTACGCAAATGGGGTTTTTGTCTCGCTTTCACTTTAGGCATCATTTCTTGGGCTTTTGCCGCTGAAATAAGGCGGTCAAAGGAGGAGAAGACCAAGAAAAAGAAGGAGACTAAGCTGCCGATTCCCAAGCATGTATGGGAGGCGCCCAGTAGGGATACGGATCGGAAGGGGATTACATACTTGATGCCACAAGGGAAGGCTTTTTTCATAGAAATTTAAGGGGTTAGCTGGGGTTGTAGCCGGCCCAGAAGGTGGCTTGGGCCATGGGCTTGCCGGTGAAGGGGTCGGCTAGCGGGGGGAGTTTGGGCATTTGCTGTTCCTCGAAGTATTCTTTCATGCTCCAGGCTTGGAGACGGGGATAGGTGTTGGGGGAGTCTTTCAGGGGGGAAGGTGCAGGGTTCATCTTTGCTTCAATACGCCCCTCCGAGATGAGATGGTCTCTACGGTGATGAGGATGCCTTGCGGCGGCTTTTTCTTTGCCGATGGTGTGGCAGAATGCCCGAATCTGATCGGCGGCGGGTTGGGCGCTCTTGACTTGGGCCACGACTTTGCGCGTGTGTTGGATGGGCTCGCTCAGGAGGTAGCCTTCCCTCTCTACCCCGCCATCGCCTATCTATAGCGCAGGGTTTAGCGGCTCGTTTAAGTTCCGGCGGATGCGATGCTGCTGGTCAGGAATGGGGGGCATAGGTGCTTGGTTTTTCAGGTTTTCCGTCAGCCCTTCAGTCTTCCAAAATACCAGGGGGCGATGCCTTTGCTCAGCACGGGCTGCTTCGTGAGCGAGCCCGTCTCTTGGCGGGCTTTGGCTGGCGCACCGGTGTTTCCCCTGGGCGACTGTCGGAAGAGAGCACCCAAGGTCCGCTTCATCTGTTCTGCGATATCGGCACTCATGGTTCAGTTTTTTTTGTGTTGTCGTTTGTCGTCGGTGTGGTGATTTATTTGGTGAGCATCGCCCCGGTCAACCGCTTGCCAAAAGTCCCTCGACACACCGTGCCCAGCCAATCTTCAGCCGTGTTCACACTTTGATTGATGCGCCAGGCGAACTCGTTCAGATACCGGGAGCAATGCCTGCAGCTCCAATGGTGCCGTAAAATCCCCGCTTCAACACGGCCCAAACGCTCTCAATGCCCTTGGTGCGGACCTGCCCTTCCGCATATTGCCGGGCGGAATGATTCACCCGGCGCTGCCGATACCAGAGCCTCTCCGGCCCCGTGTAAGAGGGGAAGTCATCCGTGTAAATGGGGGAGCCACGCGGCGGCGGATGAGAGCGAACATGACAGGCTTGGCTCACCCTCTCCGCCGGGAATAGCAAGACCCGTCCGTTTCTTTCCCGCATCCCCGCCACGGGCATCTTGCCCGCCGGGCCGCGTCCCGCCCGTTTTTTCTGGGAGAAATGCCGGTTCTTTTCCTTGCCGCCTAGGTAGGTTTCATCTATCTCAATGACGCCTTCGAGGTAAATTTTAGCCTCCTCACAGGCCTCGCCAATGCGCTGCTCCATGAACCACGCCGTCTTGTGTGTCACTCCCAAGACCCTGGAAAGTTGCCATGAAGAGACACCCTTGCGCCCCATGTTCAGCAGATAGACGGCGCAAGGCCATGTTTGCAAGGAGACATGGCCGCGCTCGAACACCGAGCCGATCCGCACGGTGAAATCCCTCCGGCAACGCCGGCAGCGCCAAACGCCCGGGCGCGGGCGCCGTTCTGCGGCCTGTTTTGGGCGTGGCACTTGGGGCACTCCACGCCGTGTTTCCATCGCTCCTCTTCGAATAAAACACTTTGTCGACTTTTTTTATGAAACAGCCTTCCCTTGTGGCATCAAGTATGTAATTCCCAATCAGATTCTTTATGAACTTCTCGAAATTCTCCGTCAACTGAATCTACGTCAGACTTCACTTCCGTATTTGGTTTTTTATGCCGTTAGGGTTGTAATCTGACGTCGTACTGCGATCGGCCAAAACGGCTCGACAGCGGCGCCACCTTGCTTCGAACTCTCGATTTGCGCCACAACATACGCTTGTCGCTGCCACCGACTATTCCTATCCTTCACAAGATATCTTCTCCAGACCACTATGAATGGCGCAAAGCATGTCTTGAATCTGCTTCACACAAAGGCGCCATGCCCCACGCCTTTGCGCCGCACAAATAAAGCGGCAGGGGCTTCAGTCCCTGTTTTCGATTGCCTGAGATGCCAGGGACTAAAGTCCTTGATACTTTTACTTTTCTCACGTTGCTCCATGAAAAAACTTCTATCGTTGACCTTTGCCACCGGTCTCCTCGCTGCTCAAGCATCCACTGAGGAGGATTGGAAACTAAACGCCCTCGCCTACAACAACCCTGGCCTCATCGTTGATCTTGGCGTGGGCCTGTGGGCTTGGCCGCTTCCGATGGACTACGACGACGACGGTGATCTCGATTTTTTGGTCTCCTGCCCTGACAAACCGTCTAATGGCATCTACTGCTTCGAGAATCCAGGTCTTCAGCCCGGCGAGAAGTTTCCCATTTTCAAACCGGGCATTCGCTTAGGCCCAACCGGCCACAACGTTCAAGTGAGTTACGTCAATGGTAAACCTCGCATCCTTAGAGAAAACGTCGAGTTTTTTGACTTCAAGACCAATGGCTTCGAAAACGGGACGCCGATCTATCCTGAAGCCCGCTTCCACAAAGGCAACACACGCGCCCGAATGTGGCGCTACATCGATTGGGAAGGCGACGGCGATCAAGATCTGATTGTCGGTATTGGCGACTGGAGTGAGTACGGTTGGGATCAGGCCTATGACGCCCAAGGCCGCTGGCGAAACGGCCCGCTCCACGGCTGGGTTTATCTCATCGAAAATGTGCGGGGAACCTATTCCGACGTACCCAAAAAAATCCAAGCCGGAGGTTCGCCGATCGATGTCTACGGCTGGCCGAGCCCGAACTTCGCGGACTTTGACAATGACGGCGATCTCGACCTCCTGTGCGGCGAGTTTCTGGATGGCTTCACCTATTTCCAAAACATCGGCAGCCACAGCCAACCACGCTACGCAAGTGGACAACGACTGGAGGCGACTGACGGCAAGCCGCTCACAATGCACGTTCAGATGATCACACCCACCGCCATTGACTGGGACGCCGATGGCGATCAGGATATCATCGTCGGCGATGAAGACGGTCGCGTCGCCTTGGTGGAGAATGTTAGCTCCGGCGGTGCCACGATTCCCGAGTTCAATCAACCGGTCTATTTTCAACAAGAAGCCGACACTTTGAAATTCGGCGCTCTGGCAACGCCGTTCGCCTACGATTGGGACCACGACGGTGACGAGGATATCGTCTGCGGCAATACTTCGGGCAATATCGCCGTCTTCATCAACCTCGACGGCAAAGGCACCAAGTGGGACGCCCCCAAACTCATAGAAGCCGACGGTAAACCGTTTCGAATCCTCGCCGGACCCAATGGATCCATTCAGGGGCCGGCCGAAGCCAAGTGGGGTTACACGACGCTATCCATTGCCGATTGGGACAGCGATGGTCGAGACGACCTGATTGTTAACAGCGTCCGGCCGCAGCTAACACTCCTGCGAAACACCCCAGCCGGTTTCACCGAAACGCCCTTACCTTTTTGGACTAAGGAGGCACCGCCTGCCTTTTACTGGTGGCAAACCGAAGCCGAAAATCTGCAAACCCAATGGCGCACAACGCCCTTTGCCACTGACTTCGACGAGGATGGAAAACCAGACCTCATCATCCTCGACCAGGAAGGTTATCTTACTTGCCAGAGCCGGGCTCGGCAGGAGACCCGCATCTTTATTGACGAAGACAATCAGCCGATCCGACTGAACAAACGAACAGCCGGACATAGCGGTCGCTACAAACTGGATGTCGTCGATTGGGACGGCGACGGACGGACGGACATCCTTGTAAACTCAGAGAACGCCGCTTGGTACCGGAACTGTGAAGATCGCGATGGCAAGATCGTGCTCAAGAAAATCGGCAACCTTGCCCGCCGAAACATCGCGGGGCACACCTCAAGTCCTTCCACTTGCGACTTTGATGCGAACGGAAAACCGGATCTCTTGGTGGGTGCAGAAAACGGACGAATCTACTTTATCAACCACGAGGACTGTATCCAGTATACGAGAACGCAATTGACGGCGCGCGCTCCCCAAAAACCCCAAGCTCCCCGATTTCCCGGCCTCGTCAGCGAATCCTTCATCTTCACGAAGGCGCCCTTTCCCGAATGCCACGCCTCAACGATTTGCGAAACACCTCGGGGAATCGTCGCCGCATGGTTTGGCGGCACCGAAGAGAAGAATCCGGATGTGGGGATTTGGTCGAGTTACAATGATGGCGCTGAGTGGTCTGCTCCCCAAGAATGGGCCAACGGCATTCAGCGTGATGATCTTCGTTATCCCACATGGAATCCCGTCCTATTTCAGCCGCCGGGCAATGCGCCGCTCATGCTGTTTTTCAAAGTCGGCCCCAACCCTAGAGAATGGTGGGGAGAGGTCGTCGTGAGTTATGACGCTGGAAGGTCTTTCAGAGATCGCCGTCGCCTTCCCGAAGGCATTGATGGGCCGGTCCGCTCCAAGCCGCTCCTCCTTCCCAACGGCAATCTCCTATGTCCGTCCTCCACAGAACACAACAATGATTGGCGCTTTCATTTCGAGGTCCTCTCGGACATTAACCACCCTGAACTTGGTACATCTTGGAAGCGCATCGAACCGGCCAAACAGCCTTTTCAAGTCATACAACCCACGCTCCTCACCCACCCAAACGGTATGATTCAAGCGCTTTGCCGTTCAAAACACGAACGAATCATCCGGACAGTTTCTCGAGACAACGGACAAACTTGGAGCCCGCTCAAGACAACCGCTCTTCCCAACAACAACTCCGGCATCGAGACGTTGACACTCAAGGACGGACGGCACCTCCTACTCTACAACCACATCCACGGAGGGCAACGTCAGGACGGATGGGGACGACGGAACATCATTCACTTGGCCATCAGCGACAATGGCCGCGAATGGAAGGCATCCGCGATCATCGAACAGGCCGACATCGGTGAATTCTCCTACCCGGCCATGATTCAAAGCCGTGACGGTCTCGTGCACATGACCTACACGTGGAATCGTGAACGAGTAAAACACCTAGTCCTCGATCCGGCCCGCCTGATCGAAATGCCCATTTCGACTTTCGATCGATAACTGCGACTGAGGGCGCCACCACAAATATTCCCTTGGCTGAAACTCGAACCAGATTAAATCCAATCTCTTCGGCGGCCCGCTAAACGTGACGAACAACGCAAACAGTTCGCCAGGATCACGGATGACACCTGCAAAGTCGCGATACGCTTTCCAAGTCTCCAGCGCCTTTAACATCGACCGCGGCAAGGATTTACTCAGCGGCCCGACCAATTCTGGCCCCCCATCGGTGCAGTGTGGTGAGCGTACATATCCTCTGGGACATTCTCACCCGGTCGTTTTTCAAACCACAGCGCACGCTCGGCAAATGAATCTACCATGGTCATCGAAATCTCTCTTTCTTTTCCGCTTTCAAGTTTATAAAGTTCTACATCTGCTTTAGTTATTTCTAATTCTTCACTCATAGGTTAATTAAAATCTGACACGATTATATTTTTTCTATAATTTCCTTGTTTGTCTTTATATAACTCAACAATTTCTCTTTTATTTATATTCAAATCATAAAAGAAAGAGCCATCTAAGGGTTTAGGAGTATCTATTATTTGTTCTATAGGTCTACAGAAAAGTATCATATTAGAATCTATTGTGAAAACAAAAGCTAAAACTGTATTATTATCATCAACTTGGACAGCTTTAATCTCCTCAATTTGAATTTCAGATATATCAGCCCTATATTTTCTATCTTTTAATTTTCCTTCATAATAAGAAGGGATTAAAATCCAACTTGTAACTAATAAACCACCAAACAATTGTGCTGTTGTTTGTGCTGTCATCTTAAGCCAAAGTTATTAATTACTTTTTAACTTTTCTATTTCTAATTTGATTCTAAGTTCTTCATGTTTTAATTCGAAGAACTTATTTACAATGTTTTTATCACAGCTTGATGTATAAACCATAATCATAAAAGGTAATAGAATTAGTCCAGCGATATAATTAAAACAACCATAACGAAACTTTCTTTTATCTGACATTTGTCCTGTTATTAAGCCTTCGTCTTCAATATCATTCAATTTATTGTTCATTTATCTGTTTTCCTTTCTGTGTTTTAGGTAAGAACTTTTCTTAACCAATTTTTTCGTTCTTGTCAATCAACGACCAGCGGACTCATCGCAGCCCGCATTCTGATGTTAATCGCTGTGTTGAGGTCGCGATCCATTTTCAGCCGGCACGACGGGCATTCATGGACGCGATGCTTAGTTCCTTCTCAGAACGTTCGCCGTAGTTTGAACATTCCTGTGAAGTATAGCGGGGGACCGCTTTCTCGTCCAGTCTTAGCAGAAAGAAACTCCGCCCCACATCCGCAATCTGACGCGCTCGCTTGAGATCGCTCATCATCCGCTTGACCCTCAAATTTCGGCTTGCATGCGTTCAGTCAGTCCATTACGAGCTTCTCCATCAATGGCCTCTGCAAATCGCTCAAAGAAGCCCCCGCCCCCAACACCGTCAAACGTCGAGCGGCTATTTCCTTTCGTGATTCGCGCTCGGATCCTCATTGTAGGTCAGCACGTCATCCTCCGCTCAAAGTCCCAACTCCAATTTGTGTTAATCACCAAGGATATCTCGGAACGAAGGCGTTCTGAAACGCTCCGAAAGCTCAAACACTATCCCATCGTTCAATGTTTTCGCTCAACCGATATTGAGAAACACTTCGATCTCAAAGGTGTGAAACTGCTGGGCTTTCGAAAATCGAGCCTCTCAAAATCTTTGTATGCAGAACTGAAAGAGCATCGGATCAATGAACCGCCAGGCCCTCCGCCGCCGAAAAGCAACGACACCTCGACCAGACGACCCGCCAAAACACGGCGCCTAGTTTCCCCAGCCCAACAACGGCGTGCGCGGTCCAAAAATTCTCAGAAACGTTGACGTCAAGCTTCCCGACAGGTCAGGCTGGAGTCTCTGAAAGACGAACCAATCCATTACTACAACCGCTACTCGGGCAGGATCGAAACGGAGGCCATTTACGGAGAACCATTCCTCAGGTGGGCCTACGGCTCCCCCCTAGGGCGGCTTTCCGTCCAATTGATCGCCAAACGTCTCTGGTTCTCCCGCTGGTATGGCTGGCGCATGAACCGGCCGGCCAGCTGCACGCGCATCAAGCCCTTTATGGAAACATTTGGAATTGATCCCAACGAGTTCCGCAAAACTCCCGATCAGTTTAACCACTTCAACGAATTTTTCGCTCGGGAACTTAAGGCCGAGGCACGGCCCATTGATTCGTCCGCTCGATCCGCTGTCTTCCCAGCTGACGGACGCCACCTAGGTTTCCAAAATCTCTCCGAGGTAAGGTCCGTCTTCGTCAAAGGACAAACATTTAACTTGCCAGCCCTACTACAAGATCCAGAACTCGCGAAACGATACGCCCGAGGAACAGCTGTCGTTTCAAGGCTTTGCCCTACAGACTACCATCGCTTTCATTTTGCCCTCAGCGGTCACCCCGGGAAGCCACGCCTGATCGCCGGGCCCCTTTACTCGGTAAATCCCCTGGCACTGCGTCGAAACCTCTCTTTCCTCTGGCAAAACAGGAGGATGATAACCAATCTCTCCAGCCCGGATTTTGGCCAGGTGGCGATTATCGAATTCGGAGCCACCAGCGTCGGCAGCATACGCCAAACTTTTCAGCCCGAAGAAGCCGCCGCCAAAGGCCAAGAGAAGGGCTACTTTCTCTTCGGCGGCTCGGCCACCATGACCTTCTTTGAACCCGGGAAAGTCGACCTAGCGGAAGATTTACTGGCGAACACAAAAAACCAACGGGAAATCTATGCACAAATGGGTGATGTCATGGCGCATCTACGATCGTAGTGCCACTGGCATCTGACAAATCCTGTTCAGATTCATTGCCGCGATACTCGAGACCTCTTAGACTCCCAACCAATGCAACGCATCCGCCTACTTTCAGAAAAAGTGGCGAATCAAATTGCCGCCGGTGAAGTCGTCGAGCGACCAGCCAGTATCGTCAAAGAACTGGTCGAAAACGCGATCGACGCCTCAGCGACTCGCATCCGGGTGGAAATCGAGGCGGGAGGCCGGAGCCTCATTCGTGTGACTGACGACGGCATCGGGATGGGCCGGGATGACGCCTTACTCGCCCTCGAACGGCATGCCACCAGCAAGATTCGCGAAGCCACCGATCTGGCATCCATTCAAAGCATGGGGTTTCGCGGTGAGGCTCTACCGAGCATCTCCAGCATTAGCTGCTTTCGCCTGACCACCCGCGAACGCGACAGCGACGATCCCGACGGCACCCAAATTCTCATCAACGGAGGCAAAATAATCAAAGTTCAATCGGGAACCGGCGCCACAGGGACCTGTATCGAAGTCCGAAACGTTTTCTACAACCTCCCCGCGCGCCGCAAATTTCTTCGCACAGCGGAAACAGAACGTTCCCACATCCATCACTACCTCCATCTGATCGCCCTGGCATACCCACAAATCGGATTCACCTACCAACATGCTGGAAAGACTCTCTGGCAACTGCCGCCCCTCAACGAGGAGCCCAGTCCGGATGCAAAAATCCGCCTCCTGACTCAACGTTATCGAGCACTCAATGCGAACTCAAACAACATGCTTCGGCTCCAAGCCGAAGATGTGGTTGAGGTGAAGGGCACCAACCCAGAAACGGAACCTGTGAGCGAGCAACCCATCCGGCTCTGGGGCCTCATCGGCACCCCCGGCACATCCCGCTCAACCCGTTCCGATCAACACCTCTTCGTCAACCAGCGCCCCGTGGAAAACCGCGGCCTCAACCGAGCGCTCATCGAAGGCTGCCACACGAGCTTGATGAAAGGCCGCTATCCTGTTTGCTGTCTCTTCCTCGAACTCGATCCTCGACTAGTGGACGTCAATGTTCACCCCTCCAAAAAAGAGATTAAGTTCCGAAACGAATTTGGCGTGCGCCGATTCGTCAGCGAAGCCGTGCGCAATTGCCTTCTGGAATTCGGACGATCTCTGGAACCGGGTTTCTCCACTCCAACACCCTCAAAGCCGGTTCGACCTGTTCAGTCCGATGTCCCAAGACCGGGAAATTCCATCGCGGCCTCGGATGCAGAGACGCAACCGCAGGCACAAACCGCCGCCGGCACGCTTCCGCAAAGCGCGGTTTCCGGCTCAGCCGGCGCGGTGCCTGCCTCCGCCTCTAGCCTGGGCATACCTCGCGTGACCGAACTCAACCTCCCGGCCACACCCGAATCTGCGCCAACCGCCGATGCGGTTGCTGCCCGCACACCAACGGGAATTCCCGCGATGGTGCAACCGACGCCGCTCCTGCAAGTTCCTCTGCGCTTGGTCGGTGTGATCGGCAAACTTTATGCCATCTTCGAATCAGATCGCGGCATGGTGCTCATGGAACAACATGCCGCTCATGAAAGGATTCTCTTCGAGCAAATGATGAAGAGAATGGAATCAGGCGCTGCCCCCTCCCAGCGACTCCTGCTGCCGGAAACGTTGGAGTTGAGCGCGCGCGACGCGCAGTTTTTGAAAGAGCAACTAAAAACCCTGTGCCAACTCGGTATGGGCATCAGTGAATTTGGCGATCAAACCTTTCTGCTTGATGCCCTCCCGCCGTTTGTGAAAGTGCGCGACGCGCGGCAGTTCACCTTGGAGGTCATAGATCAACTCAAACGATCCGGAGAATCGATCAACACGATCCGACTGGGAGAAGATGTAATCACCAAAACCGTCTGCCGTCATGCCGTCAAAGCAAACGACAGCCTCCATGACCAGGAACTCGAGCAACTCCTAGCCGACTTGCGGGTCTGCGACATGCCCTATACATGCCCCCACGGACGCCCGACTCTCATTGAGATGTCGTACCAGGCACTCGAGAAGAAATTCGGCCGCGTGCAATAAGGCCGAGAGAGCCTGCTCCCGATTGGGGCAGCGAGCCTGGCTGTGCGAAAACGCCTCGTCTGACGGCATGACAACGCCAACGAGTGCATCCCCCCCGGCGGCTGCAAGCAATGAAAATCACCGCTTGCACCTTGTCACACAGCCTAACCCCCCTCAAGCGGGGCGTCCGGCGACCCAATATTACTCCGGGCTCGGCTCAAAAGGACCCTCGCCCTACTGGGGTTAAGCGAATCTTATCGTCTGCAGAAGGTGTCATACGCTGCGTCATCCGGCGAAGCTCAATCCGAGGGGAGAACATCCTCGATCTCAGCGTGCAGTTCGAGCAAGTCCAACACCTTGGAACTGATAATCTGCTCTTGAATTTCGGAAATCCCGTTCCGCTCCTTTAGCTGCTTGGCCATCTTTTCCGGCTTGATATTGTAGGTCTGAGCCAACTCGGTGATTCGGTGATTAATCTCCTCATTCGTCGCTGAAATATTCTCCACCGCCGCAATCTTGCCGATGATAAACGCCGATTTGATATGGTCCTTGGCACTGTCGGTCGCCATCGAGTAGATCTTATCTTTTTGATTGTCGATGACTTCCCTGGACACCCCGCGATCCCGATTTTCGCGAACGATATTGTAGACGACGTTCTTGGTTTCCTGATGCACCACTGATTCCGGTAATTCGCAGGTCACTTGGGACATCAATGCCTGCATCAATTGCTTCCTCACGTCGCGATTGACCTTCGACTTCAACTCAGCCTCCAAATCCCGCTCCACGCCCTCCCGTAAAGCCTCCACCGTTTCCGCCCCATACTGCTGGGCAAATTCGTCGTTTAACTCGGAAAGCACCTGCTCCTTCACCTCTTTGATCGTCACCTCAAACACACCGGCCTTGCCTGCCAACTCTTTGACGGCGAAATCCGCCGCAAAGTCGATATTGACGGACCGATCTTCACCCTTCTTAGCGCCCACCAGCTGTTCGGTGAATCCGGGGATAAATTGATTCTCCCCGATATTCACCCAAAACTCCTTGGATGATTCCAGCCTCTCCGCTGACGGGGCGACCTTAGTGATCGGCTTGCCCTCACAAATCCCTTTGTAGTCGATCACCACGAAGTCCCCGTCCGCCACGGCTCGGTCGACGTCTTTGAACGAAGAGCGTTTATCCAATAAGACCTTGAGCGCCTCATCAACATCGCTCTCGGTCACGGTGCGCATTTCTCGTTTTGCCTTCAGCCCTTTGTACTCCGGCAACTCAAAATCCGGTGCGGTCTCAATCGTAACCGCAAACTGAAACGGCGTATCCTTGGCAAACTGAATTTCTTCAAAGTCCGGATGCCCGACAATGTGCAAATCGTTGTCCTTAACAGCCTGGCGATAACCGTTGCCAATCAACGTGCTCTTCACTTCCTGCTCAATGCGGTCTCCGTAGGAACGAACGACCAAATGCTTGGGAGCCTTGCCAGGCCGAAAACCAGGTAGATTCGCATGTTTTTGAAACTCGCGGGTAATTCGATCGAATGTCTTCCCCACTTCCTCGGCGGGGAAATCGACTCGAATTAATTTTTTGCAAGGCGCTAAGCTCTCAACCGATACGTTCACTTTTATTCAGACTCACAGGGATTATCGCACCACTCAATGAGCGACTAAGAAAGCCATCACGAGCAGAGCAGCGAGCCACAAACATTAGGAAGCAGCCCCTGGACCGTCAAGCGCTCAAGCGGAAGTCAGAATGTTAAGGCTGGCATTTCAAATGCTAATTGCTTTTGATAATTAAACTCAAGCCATGGCGTCCAAACCTCGAAACTGGCGGCGAATTGGAAAGTGGACTTTCTGGATCACCAACATTGTCGGCGCCATCATTGCCATCCCCATCCTCGCCGCGGCCTGGCCGCTGCTGAAAGTCTACTGGTCCACTCGATCCGAATCAGCAGTGGAATCCAACGCAGCCTTTCAAACAAACCAATCTCTCGCCCGGCCCGAAGTTGCCACCGAAGCGCTGATTCCAAAGGAAGAACTCGCCGGCCTCGAAACCCAACTCGACCAAATCTCTTACCTAGATCGAGCAGAAATCAACCAAATCATTGCTCAGCATTTCGGTCCGGCCCAAGGATCAACAGCCGATCCCAACACCTTTGACGAGGAATCCGCTGTTTTTGAAGATGTCAACAAGGTGTTTCGAGAAATCAACGGGGTTCGCTACCACATCTACATGTTGGACCTCAAAGATCAGAACGGGAATCGATCAACCCAGCTGGCAGCCTACGAGAAGCCAAACGCTGATTATGAACGGAGCATGCAAATCATGAAATTAGTCCAAGAAAACTCCCAACTCAAAAGCATCTACGACGCCTTTTCCCACGTTTTGGCCAACATGTCGAACGAACAAGACCCCATTGAGGACGATGAGGAAAATCCTGAGATTGAGCTGGAAATGGTCGATCCCAAAGCTGAAATCCAGACCCCCTAACTACCGCAAATAACGCAGGCGAACAGCTCAGGCGGCTAGGTCTCCAAACACAAAGGAAGGACGCATTCCAAATAGTTAACCGGATTGAATTTGAAATCTGGCCTTTAGCGCCTGAACCTTGAAATACCTTCCGTCCTCGCACCTGTCTCTATTGGCAATAACCCGTTGACGACACTCCACTCAAGCACCCAATATCCCCGGCCTTGAGCCACCGGATGCCGATTGTTCGCGTGCAAGTGTTCCCAAAGCTTATATTTGACATTGAAGATCATAACACCATGAACAAACTGGATAGTCTTTACTCGGAGTTGACCTTACCCACCGCGGCGAAACTCGTCTTGCTTGTGTTGGATGGGGTGGGGGACCTGGCAATGAAAGAAGAAGGGTACCTGACCCCGCTTGAGGCCGCCTCGACCCCGCATCTTGACGCCCTGGCTAAGGAGTCGGCCCAGGGGCGAATGTATCCGGTAGCGCCCGGGATCACTCCGGGAAGCGGCCCGGGACACTTGGCTCTCTTTGGATACGATCCTATCGAATATCAGGTTGGACGCGGAGTCATTGAAACCTTGGGGCTAGGGATGGAATTGGAGGCGGGCGACGTGGCTGCTCGGGCGAATTTTTGCACGCTGGATGCTGAAAATATTGTTACCAATCGGCGAGCCGGACGGATCGAGACCGAGGAATGTGAGCGACTCTGCGCTTTGTTGGCTGAGAAGATTCCATCGGTTGAAGATGTTGAAGTGATTATCAAGGCGGGAAAAGGGCATCGATTCGTTGTTGTCTTTCGAGGCGAGGGCATGGAGGGACCGTTGACGGACGCCGATCCTCATCGGGAAGGAAAGCAGATTCCTGACTCGGGTCCGGTGGATCCCAAGTCGGAAAAGGCGCGCAAGGCGGCGAAGGTGCTGGCGAAGTTTTACGAACAGGCATTGCCGGTCATCGCCAATGAGTCCCCTGCCAATGGGTTCCTGATGCGAGGTATCGCGCATCAACCGGATATTTCAAGCTTTCAGGAACGCTACTCGTTGCGGCCAGTTTGCCTGGCCATATACCCGATGTATAAGGGTTTAGCCCAGCTCGTGGGAATGACCAAGATCGAAGGGCCACAGACCATCCGCAAACAATTTGCTCGTTATCTTGAGCTTTACGATGAGTATGACTTTTTCTTTATCCACTACAAGCACACCGACATGTACGGAGAGGACGGAAACTTCGAGGCCAAGAAGCAAGCGATTGAAGACTTGGACGATGCCTTGCCGGTGCTATTGGAAAAGCGGCCGGATGTGCTGGCCATTACCGGTGATCACTCCACCCCCTGCGTCGTCAAAGGGCATTCCTGGCATCCTCAGCCTCTTTTGCTGAATTCTCCGTTTTCCGGGTCCGATAAGCTGGATCGCTTTACCGAGACCTCGGCTAATTTAGGGTCTTTGGGTGTTTTTCACGCGAAACACCTGATGCGGCTGATGCAGGCTAATGCCCGCATGTTCGATAAGTTTGGCGCCTGAGGAGAGCGGTTGAATCTCTGAGATTTGGATTTCAGGGCGGTTTGATGAAAGCAGTCGTGTTGGCAGCAGGCAAAGGTGCGCGCATGGGAAACCTGACCAAGGCCTTGCCCAAGCCAATGCTCAGGGTCCATGGAAAACCGGTTTTAGAACACATCGTGCCGGGACTTGTGAACGCTCAGGTCGATGGAATTTGCATCATCACCGGATGGCGAGCCGAGATCATAGAGGAACATTTCGGCGATGGGTCGGCTTGGGGCACATCGATTTGTTACGCGCGTCAGGCCGTTCAAGACGGAACCGGCAAGGCCCCGGAATTGGCCAGAGATTTCGTCGGAAACGACAGTTTTTTTCTGACTTACGGAGATATCCTCGTCCCTCAAGAGACCTATCAGGCCATGGCGAACCGATTTGGTGCAGGTGATTCTTCGGGACTGTTGGCTGTCACCGAGGGGGAGGATGTGACGAAAGGCGGACTGAGTTTTTTTGATGACCATTTTTGTCTGACCCGGCTGGTCGAAAAGCCGACACCGGAGCAAGTGCGGGCCTTGAAAAACGAAGGATGGTTGAGACCCGAGAACCCGCTCCATTACAATGCAGGGGTCTACATCTTCCGGCCACTGCTGTTTGAATTCACTGCTCGGCTTGAGAAGTCATCCCGTGGCGAATACGAATTGACCGATGCGATTCAGGCAATGGCAGAGGCCAAGGCTCGCATTGCCGGGTATTCCATCAAAGGGCGTTGGGTGGACGTGAGAGACCCTGAAGTCTTGGCGACGTTAGAGGCGGAGACCGGCTCGCAATAGGTCGGCATCTCCCTCCGTTCCTTCCACTAGGCGCATCCCTCCTTGCCAATGTCTGAATTTCGAATCCCTCACTAGCGGGGAAAAAACCGAAAAAAATCACATTTTCTCCTTGACGGATTCCGTCCGTGAGGGTTTGCTGAGAAACGGTCCCCCCGACAAGCAGCCTTGAATGAGCACGGGGAGGAGTATGAAATTAAACTTTTAACCGTTTATGTTATGCGCAGAGATGATGAAATTTGGAGCCGAATTAACCTCACCCGGACATTCGCGGAGAGTACCCCCCCCCCCCCGAGTTTATCGCTTGAAGACAGACCGCCCTCGGCGGACAGGCCAAGGGCTTAAGCTCACCCTCGCCGCCCTCCTGACTGCCCTGGCCCTCCTAGCTGACGCCGCCGCTCAGAACTTCGCCATCAGCAACTTGACACGGCCAAAGCAACAGACCCTCAGTATAACAAGCCCGGTAGCGGCACGGTTCACCGTCGGCCCGGCTCCCGAAGGCATCACCGGCTGGACGCTGGATAAGATTACCGCGAGGATTGACGGCGCCGCTGGCAATCCTCGCGGTTTTCAGGCCATGATTCTAAACGATGTCTCCGACAGACCCGCCTCCCTCGATAGCCCGCTTGCGACCTTGACCGGGCCGGACCCACGGACGCCGGGAAGGTATGACTTCATGCCGCCCGGCGGCACTACGGTTTTCCTGCAACCGGAGACCAAATATTGGGTAGCGTATACGAGCGATGGGCTACCAACATCGTCTGCTTTTTACACGATGGACGCAACAAGGGCCTGGAGTGAGGATGATAACAGTCTGGATGGGTGGTCGATTGACAACAACAGTTGGCGGCAGCGTGATGATATAGTTAACAGAATTATGATATTCGGCGTGAGTGTCACGCCGGTGCCGGAGCCCTCGGAGTATGCGCTCTTCTTTGCCTTGGGCTTGGGCGCCTTCGCCCTTTGGCATCGCCGCCGCCAACAAAGGCAGCGAGCCGCCGCCTAGCACTTTCCCCCCGCACTAGAGCATCCCCGCCAATCACGGGGCGGCCTCAAAAAAGGCCGCCCCTTTTTTGCGGTCATCGCTCAACCTAAAGGCTTGTTCCCTGAATCTTGCTCTTTGTAAGTGCGCGCTCGATAGTCACGTGGATAGAAAACAAGCAAGAAGAACTTCACGAAGAGGCGGAGTCGTTCAAAGCGGCGGCAGTGGAGTTAAACAAGGAACGGGCACAAACCAGCATTTGCTAATCTGCTGGAAAAGGCTCCGCCTGACTACAAGCAGGCAATAAACGGCAGGTGGAATCATCTCGCTGAAATGAAGCAGTTGCGACTAGGCGCAGAGCAAGCGGTTATCATGGTGATGAGCGGAGAAGCATGCTGGCACTTGGTAGCAAGATGACCGAAGTGCCTCATTGAGGACGCCACAGAATCCACTCAAGCCCGATTCCTTCTGGAAGGAGCTTTTTGTCGTTGGCGAACAATGCGGCGGGGATTTTGAACGGGCGGGCGACGATTTTTGCAGTTGACGCCGGCGAAAGCGGAGTGGTAGATTGTATGGCTGTTAACCGGCCTTTGCAGGGACATGTTCACCCACATTCGTAAGCATCAGCAGTGGCTCTTCATCGTGATCATCGCCGTCGTGGTGGTCTCGTTTGTCATTTACTTTGGACCCCAATATGACAACTCCGGCTCTTCCGTGAGGAACGACGTCATGGGGTCCATCAATGGGCGCCCAATTGCCCACAAAGAGTATGCCAACACTTATCGAGAGGTGATGCTCCGTTTTCTGATGGCCACCGGGCAATGGCCGGATCAAACCGATGCTCGCCGGTTTGGATTCGATACCGAGCGGGAGACGCTCAACCGTCTGTTGCTGCTCGAAAAAGTCAAGGAGCACGGCATCCACATCTCCGACGAAGCCGCCGCCAAGTGGATCTTTTCATCATTCAAGGATCCGGAAACCAACGAGCTTCATCGTGAATCCTACTACGGGATGATGACCAACGGCCTTGCGCAGCTCGGCATGTCCAAGGAGGGCTTCCGGCGCTTCGCCAAAAATCAGATCGCGATCAGGCAGCTAACCTCACTCGTTGGCCTCACCGGTGAGCTCATTTCGCCGCGAGAAGCCGATCAGCTTTACCGCGAAGAAAACCTTCAAGCCAATGCGCAGGTCATCTTCTTCTCCTCTACCAATTACGCCAACCTCGGCCAAGACCTGGAAGGACTGGAAACCTTTTACACCAATCGCATGGCGCTTTATCGGACGCCTCCCAAACGCCAAATCAACTATCTCAAATTCGCCGCCACCAACTATCTCGCCGAAGCTGAAGCGCAACTGGCTGCTGTGACCAATCTGACAACGATGATTGACCAGATATACATCGACAAAGGCACAAATTCATTCACCGAAAATGGCATAGTCATGAGTGAAGAAGCGGCGAGGGAAAAGATAAAACAGCAGGAGCTCGAAAAAATCGGACGGGAAATCGCCAAAGAAAAATCGCGCGAATTTACCCGGGAACTCAACGATGTCGACCCCCTGAAAGCCGAAAGACTGCTGGAGCTGGCAATGACAAAGGGGTTGGCTGCCGAAGTCTCCGAACCGTTCACCGAGAACCAATTGATTCCGAACCTCGGCATCCAATATCAACTCACCCGGCAAGCCTTCCAACTCACGGAAGAATCGCCTTACACGACACCGTTTGTTGCGGAAGACGGTGTTTACCTCGTTTCGCTCAATCGCATCATCCCAAGCGAAATACCGCCCCTAGACGAGATCCGCGGTCAAGTCACAGTAGATTTCTATCAACAAAAGTCCCTTGAGGCCGCTCGGGATGCGGCGAACACCTTCCACATCTCACTCACTAACAAATTAGCGGAGGGGATGTCGTTCAAAGCGATTTGCGAGGAAACCGGCCACGAACCCGTGCAAATGCCCCTATTCACCCGCAGCACCCAATCCCTGCCGGGTGGCGACCGCCGAGCCGACATTAGTTCCCTTAAGAACCTCGCTTTTGCCCTCGACGTTGGAGAAGTCAGCCAAGTTTCCTCGACTCGTGACGGCGCCATGATCGTCTACGTAAACTCCTTCGTCAGCGCTCACGATATGGATGTTGAGAAGGACCTTCCTGATTTCACTGAGAATCTTCGACGCACACGTCGGACAGAAGTGTTCTCCGAGTGGCTCCAAGAGGGGCAATCATTATTGAACTTCGCCTCCCCCACGGAGTGAGGATTCCGACGCGGCAGGCATCGGCAACGTAAGACTAGCCCGTCCTCTTTTGATAGACGCTCAAAGACCATGAGCAACGGCGCCATCCTAAAGATCTCAGCGCCCGAGGCTCATGGGTTCTGGAAAGTCCTTGTCCTTAGAGAAACTCCAGGATTGCTGGCCATCGACAAGCCGCCCCACCTTCTCGTCGCCCCGGAAAAACATCGCGCCGAACATCCCATCCTGACCCGCCTCCTCCAACGAGACATCGCCAACACTACAGCTTGGGCGAAGAACCGAGACTTGGCGTTTCTTGATCTGATCTACCCGCTCGATTTCGAATCCACCGGCGTCGTCCTTTACGCGACCGAAAAAAACATCTGTGCCGAACTACATAACCAACTCGGTTCGCGACAAATCCAACTTCAATTCACTGCCTTAGTACACAGATGCACTCAAGAGGATGAATTCGAGGTCGATCTCAAGCTAGCGCCCCACCCGACTAAGCGTTGGTTGACCCGAGTCAACCGTTCGAAGGGCAAACAATGCCTGACACAGTGTCGGGTTCTTGAACGATTTCGAGAGTTCACACTCCTCCGCTGCCTGACAACCACGCTTCGGCAGCACCAGATCAGAGTGCATTTGGCACAATCCGACCACCCGGTTGTCGGGGACTCTCTCTACCGTGGGGACCTCCTCATGCTTTCGCACCTCAAACCCAAATACCGGCCTAAACGAAGGGTGCCGGAGAAGCCGCTGATTGATCGCGTCGCAGTGCACCTGTCAGAGGTCCGATTCAAAGACCCGACTACCGAACAAGTGACGATTGTCAAGTCTACTCTGCCCAAAGACTTGCAGGTAGCCCTCAAGTTCTTACGCCGCTACGGACGATAGGCGACTCGACTTAGTTGCGGGATTCCGGAGGGGATTTGAAGTCAAATTCGTCATCCTCGATCTCCAAGCGAGTCCGCTGCGATAACTTCAGCCGGCAGAAGCCGTAGCCCAAGTAAGCCGTAAAGATAACCGGCAGAATCACCGGCAGAATCTTATTCTGGAGGATGAGAATCAGCCCGATAAAGATCACAGCCACAGCACTCTTCAAAAATGTGCTCCGTGTCCGAAAGCCAACACTCTTGAACGAAGGATAACGCACTTCACTGATCATCATCGCGGAGAGAAACAACATAATCACCGGTAACACATAGCGCCACTGACCACTCGGAAACCCCTTCTCATCAATCCACAAAATAAACAACGTCAAGGAGGCCACCAATCCAGCCGCAGCCGGAATCGGAAAGCCCAAGAACTCCTTTTTCGCATCAGAGTTCGGCTCCGTCGCCATGCAATTAAATCGGGCCAAACGCAGAGCGCCGCAGATCAGATAGATTGACGCGATAAACCACCCGATCTCAGGGTGATCCACGAAGACATCCTTCAACACAATCCGATGCACGAGGAAAGCCGGAGCCACGCCAAAGGACACGATATCCGCCAACGAATCAAACTCCCGGCCAAAGGGACTTTCCAAGCCGCCCATACGGGCGACGCGCCCATCCAACAAATCAAACAGGCAAGCCAAAAGGATGAAGAACAAGGCACGATAAATCATCATGGTAAAATCACCGCGCCCCGGATCTGCCTGCACGATATTGGTCAGCGCGACAAAACCACAAAATAGATTGCCCGCCGTCATCAGATTAGGAAGCATGTAAATCTTCAAACGAGCATCAGGCGAATCACCGAGCTCAGTGCTCCCCACTTTCTGGGGCAACAGATGCTTTTTCTTTGGTCTGACCTGTCGCTTTTGCATTCGCAACTAGCGATCATACGACAAGAACATCCAATGAAAAGTTGAATTCTAAGAAACTCGTCCGACACAAAAACACATTCGCCTTGAGTTGCCCAGACCACTTCGACAAGTTTTTCAGATGGCAAGTGCAGATTTTAACATCGATTACACCGCCAAACTAGCTCGCATCGCGCTCACGGAAGCCGAGCAGCAAGAATACGGCTCTCAACTCGCAGAAGTCCTTCAATATGTGGAGAAACTCAACGAACTCAACGTCGCTGACGTAATGCCGACCACTCATCCCACCCCCTTGACCAACGTAACTCGCCCCGATGTTGTGACCCCATCCATCTCGACCGAAGCGGCCTTGATGAATGCGCCCGCGCAAGTCAACCAATTATTCCGTGTCTCCAAGATTGTTGAATAGTTCGAACGAAAACAGCGCCACAATAGAGGATTCATGCTCAACAAACTCAACATCGCTGAGGCACGACGCAAACTACTAGCTAAGGAAATCAGCGCCACCGAGCTGACCCAAGCTTGTCTCGATCGGCTTGCCGCCATTGACCAACACTACCATGCCTTTCTGAGCTCAAACGCGGATAAAGCCCTCGCTCAAGCTGCCCAAGCAGATGCCCTTCTGGAATCCACAAAGCTGACAAACGGAAAGCCGCTCTTGGGAATTCCGATCGCACTCAAAGACAATCTCGCAGTCGAAGGAGAACCACTGACCTGCGCCTCCAAGATACTCGAGAATTTTATCTCTCCCTACGACAGTACGGTAGCCACGAAATTGAAGGACGCAGGGGCGATCTTCATAGGGCGCCTCAACCTCGACGAGTTTGCCATGGGCAGCTCCACGGAAAACTCTGCCTTCGGTCCCACCAAAAATCCCTGGGCCTTGGATCGAACCCCCGGAGGCTCATCCGGCGGGTCCGCAGCCGCCGTGGCATCGGACCAATGCATCGCCGCGCTCGGCTCGGACACCGGGGGATCGATTCGACAACCCGCTGCCTTTTGTGGTTGTGTCGGTCTCAAACCGTCCTACGGTCGCGTCTCACGCTATGGTTTGGTTGCCTTCGCGTCATCACTCGACCAGATCGGCCCTGTTGCCAAGACCGCCGAAGATGCGGCCACACTGCTCAACGTGATTGCCGGTCATGATCCGCGCGATTCCACAAGCGTGCCAGAGTCGGTGCCCGACTTCACTGCAGCACTCAGCGCACCCATCAACGATCTGAAAATCGGTTTGCCAAAAGAGTACTTTATCCATGGTCTGAATCCGGACGTCCGAACATCCGTGGAATCTGCGATCAAAACTTACACAAACCTCGGAGCAAAGATGATCGAGATATCACTGCCTCATACCGAGTACGTCATTGCCACCTATTATTTGATTGCGACGGCCGAAGCGAGCGCCAATCTAGCCCGCTTTGAAGGCATTCGATACGGCCACCGAGTGGAAGGCGAAGATCTCTTTACACTCAATTCCAAAACCCGCGGTAAGGGTTTTGGCCCGGAAGTCAAGCGACGCGTGATTCTGGGGACGTATTCCCTTAGTTCCGGTTACTACGACGCATACTATCTCAAGGCTCAGAAAGCGAGAACATTGATCCGTCAGGACTTTCGCAAGGCATTCGAAAAGGTTGATCTCATTCTCACACCAACGACGCCCATCCCGGCGTTCCGACTCGGGGATAAAGTCTCCGACCCGCTTCAGATATACCTCTTGGATATCTTCACGATCTCAGCAAATCTAGTCGGCAATTGCGGCATCAGCCTCCCCTGTGGATTCACTAAAGACCCCAAGTTGCCCATCGGCCTCCAACTGCTGAGCAAACCGTTTGGAGAAACTGCCCTACTGCATGCTGCCCACGCCTTCGAGCAAGCCACCGAATGGGGACACCACAAACCGGAAATCCGCCCTTGATCCAAGCCGACACGCCCCAACGCCCAATCCTGCCAGCAAAGAGCCAACAACACGCTCACACATGACTTACTCCACGCTCGACCGGGCAGAAATCACCAACCCTCGAAAGTGGCTCGAAAAAAATCGAAAAATTTTCCATTTCCCTTGTTGATGCCTCTTCCACCCTTCAACTATTTTGTTTGCCTTAGTTTATCTTTGCAGTTGTTTCCATGCTAGAGCGCCCTCGCCTCCGACAAGCCGTTGTTGGAAAACTCAGGACGATCCTAGAGAATCTCAAATAGCTTAGGACATGTCATGAGAAAGCATCTCAACCCCCACCCTATGCGGACTCTTAGCTAGTAGCTAGCGTGTTGCTCATCGGAGATTCGGCTACTAAGACAACCATTCGCGCTCATATAAGTGCCGAATATGCTAGTTGGTGCTACATATCCAAAACAACATAAGTCGGGCTAATGAACGTCGTCTGCTAGTCAAAGAGCAGTGACTTTGGCGAAATTACGATAATGAAAACGAAATTAACCCCAGCAATGAGAAGAGTTTTGATTGCCACGGCCCATTGTTTGGACAGTGAACGCTTTTTTCTGAGAAAACCCTGGCTCAGCCGTCTGACAAATCGAGAGAGCAAGCAGCTGTTTACAATCAGGGTAGGGTCGTTCTCGACCATTTTGGGCGGGCTCCTGAACCAGGCAGTTCTCACGGAAATGGCTATTCAGGAAGCAGGTAGAGACAAGGCTATTGATTGGGATACTGCTATCGCGTTTTTCGATGAGTTAGGGAATCTCTACCTCCCTCTGCCGAGATAAGATTATAATATACCGAGCAATTGATTAGCGAAAGATATTGCGATGCAAAGAAATAAAACCATAAAATACTGAGCTAATTGGGGAGAATGAGCTCGGTAAATCGATTGAAATTCTTAAGTTTTTAATAAAGGTTAGGACCGTCGCATCAGAAGGGCTCCATCAGAAAACCCGTCAATCAATTAACGGTACCAAATACGCTCACTTCCGGAGTAACAAGGCATATAGCAGAAGACATTCTCGGACCTTGCCGATTGCAAGATGCGTCGCGAGCGTTTTTTGGAATGGTCACGTCTGCTTTTGCTGCCGGTTCGGGAAATTTTACGTGAAATGCTTTTTCTCAACCCGAAAGACGGGTAACACTTTTGCCAGCTCCCACAATGGGTATTGAAATCGAAAGAAAGTTTCTCGTCATCAGTAGCGAGTGGCGTTCTCTCGTCACGAAGAGCCTTGTCTGTTGCCAAGGCTACATTAGCGACAAGGGAAAGAATTCGATTCGAGTTCGAATGCTCGGCGATCAGGGTTTCCTGACGATCAAAGGACCGCGCACCGGACTTCGGCGGGCGGAATTCGAATATAAGATCCCACTAGCCGATGCCAAGGAACTCTTAGCGTCCTTCTGCCATCACAGCACCGTCACTAAAATTCGCCACCAAGTTCCCCTTGACAGCAGGCTCTGGGAGGTCGACGAATTCTCTGGAGAAAACACTGGACTCACCCTGGCGGAAGTGGAATTGGATAGTGAAAACCAATCCCTCCGATTGCCGGGTTGGGTCGGGAAAGACGTCTCTTTTGATAACCGGTACTTCAACGCCAATCTGGCCAAAAGTCCTTTCTCCACTTGGCAACCAGAATCGGTTTAAGCCCTCCAAAAGGGTCGTGATCCAGGGCGAGTGAGGAATCAAATACGAACCACGGGGCATCAAAAAGGCGGGGCCGAAATTCGAACCCGCCTCGCTAGCGTCAGCAATCTGCTGGCAGAGATTCTCGCGAACTCTTACTCTTCACTTGGAGTCACTTCTGGCACGGGGGCGCTTCCGAGGCTGGGATTTCGTCGTCTTCCACACCTTCCTCGCCTTCAGGTCCGACAGCGTCGAACGCATGCTGTAAGGCAACTAAATCTTCACCCGGCTTCAGCGAATCCAAGGCAGCTTGTTCCGTCTGGAGCTGTTCGTTCGAGTAGTTGGCTGCTTTGATGGAGAGACCGATGCGTCGATCTGACTTGTCAATCTTGATCACACGAGCGGTGGATTCTTGCCCAACCCTCAAGGCGTTCTTGATCTTGTCCACACGTTCCTCGCTAACCTGAGAGATGTGTACCAGACCGTCAATATCGTGTTCCAGACCAATAAAGGCTCCAAAGCTAGCGAGCTTCGTCACACGGCCCGTGACGAGATCGCCCACCTTGTAGAACTGATCGATATTGGCCCACGGATCCTCGGAGAGTTGCTTGACACCAACAGATATCCGTTGATTGGGCTTGTCGATCTCAAGCACCACTGCTTCGATTTCTTCGCCCTTCTTTAACACCTCTGACGGATGATTGATCTTGCGAGTCCAAGAAATATCAGACACGTGAATCATGCCATCAAGTCCTTCTTCCAACTCGATGAAGGCGCCGTAGCTGGTCAAATTGCGAATCTTGCCCTTGACCTTGGTTCCCGGAGGATACTTCTCCAACGCCTTGTCCCAAGGATTGGCCTCCAACTGGCGGATACCAAGAGAAATCTTCTGTTCCTCGCGATTGATGCCGAGCACCACGGCTTCAATATCTTGATCCACCTGAAGCACATCCGAAGGTTTCGTAATCCGCTTCGTCCAAGACAACTCGGTCACGTGAACCAACCCTTCGACGCCTGGTTCCAATTCGATGAACGCACCATAAGGCACCAAGTAGACCACGCGACCCTTGACCGTGGCGCCCACGGGATATTTGGTATCGATATCGTCCCAAGGATTCGCCAGCTTCTGCTTGAGGCCGAGGCTGACACGTTTTTTCTCGTAGTTGATATCGAGCACAACGACAGCGATCTCCTGGCCAACCTTCAACAATTCGGAAGGGTGATTGATCCGTCCCCAACTCATGTCCGTGATATGGAGCAATCCGTCCAATCCGTTCAGGTCGATGAACGCTCCGAAATCGGTGATGTTCTTCACCGTTCCCTTACGGATATCCCCAGGAGTCATCTCAGACAACAACTTCGATCGTCGCTCCGCCCGTTCCTGTTCGATAAGCTCCCGTCGTGAAAGCACGATGTTCTGGCGCTCCCGATTGATTTTGACCACCTTATATTCGTAGGTATTGCCCACGAAAGTGTTCAGGTTCTTGGGTGGGATCACATCAATTTGAGAGGCGGGCAGAAAGGCCTCTACGCCGACATTCACCAGCAAACCGCCTTTGACCACAGCCTTGACTCTGCCCGAGATCGTTCCCCCTTCGTTACAAATCGTCAGAATCTTTTCCCAATTTTCCTTGAATTCAGCCTTCTCTTTGGAAAGGATGACCATGCCTTCACGATTCTCCAATCGTTCAATCAGGACATTCACTTCGTCCCCAAGATTGACTTTCGAGATATCATCTAACTCGGAAGCCGGCACCGAACCCTCACTTTTGTAACCGATATCGACCAAAACTTCCTTGGGACGCACTTCGATGACCGTTCCTTTGACAATTTCGCCCGCAGCAAAGCTTATCTCATTTTGCTGCATAGCTTCTTCCATTGTAAGCATAATAAATATCTAACTTAGATGACAGTTACTGAATTACAAGGGATTGGCGCATCAGCGGTCGACCAGACAACTCAGACAATCCACGCTGGAAAAAGTAACAACGAAAATTAGATGTAATAATATGTTAAGTTGTTCGTATTCACACCGCCTGCCTTCGACAAGCCGCACCCACAACTTTCAGGCGGAACGATTAAGATAGGGCCATATCCAACGAAGTCAAGGGACAAATCAAAAAAGTCCCGACCCCAGCTCGACAGTGGCTCCCCAGCCCGGATCTCGTTGCCTGTTTCAGAATTCTGCCTTCATACCGACCTACTAGTCATACCGGGAGGCGCAGGATCTCAGCAGGCACTCCAACAACAACCCATTTCCAATGAGTCATCGATCAGCATCGGCGTGCTGATCCTCGCTCAAGCGGGGATCCTCTCGCAGCGGCAGATCACTTACCCATCTATGGAGCACTTCATGATTATATTACGGCAGCCCGCCCCGGATACCACTGTCATCTCGGATCGTCATTTTATTGAGACCGGCGAAATCACGACCGCAGCCGCCATTTCCGCGGGAATCGACGCCACCTTGATACCATCGCCAAATTCCATGACCCAACCAACCATCGCTCTCAGAACTGCAGAGTATATGGAATACCGTTGGCTACCAGACAAACGCTCAAATAGGCATAACTAAGGTGGGGAGATAAGATCGAGCCGTTATCGCCGATTACGATAACAGCGAACTGACGGGACCATTTCGTCGACCAAGCATCCTGTCAATAGTATCCATCCTTCGTAGCCTCAGCGAAGGAGGATAGCTTGAGAGACTCTTACCCCCACCTCTTGGCAGTCGGGACTCACAAAATCTAATCACTTCTAAGCCATCCCGAGAATATTGCCCTCGACTCTCCGTTTTGTAAGCGACATATTCTTGCGATGGCGAAAAAATGGAAGACCCTCATCACCACCGACAATGCCGTCGA
This sequence comes from Limisphaerales bacterium, assembly GCA_024761205.1. GTDB lineage: Bacteria > Verrucomicrobiota > Verrucomicrobiia > Limisphaerales > AAA164-E04 > UBA2970. The sequence continues at coordinate 121,211 of JAMASS010000008.1, read as the reverse complement.
GTCCTTTGAAATCCTTTACGCAAAGTATCGATTCCTCGAAGCAGGATTCCACCCGGTGATCGTCGCCAGCAAGAAAAAGACCCTCAACAGCGTGATTCACGATTCCTGCCCTGTCTGGAACACTTATATCGAAAAACGCGGATATTTAATCGATGTGGATAAAGCGATTGCAGACATCAAAGCCAAAGACTTTGATGCCCGGCTATCAACCGGCGAGAGGGCGCCTGAATTCCTGAGGCACAACAGCAAACTGATCAAACAATTCAATAAGAAATGGAAATGGCTTTTCACAATTTGTCATAGCATCCAAGTCTTTCTCGCCGCTGGTCTGGGAGCCAACCGTCGAATGACCTGCTACAAGAACGTTCACTTTGAAGTCGCACAAGCTCGGGGACCGACGGGTCAATCAACACAGCGTCGTGGATGGAAACTCGGTCAACGCCCAACCCCGGGAAAGCCATGCGGATTTCTACCTCGACATCTCCGCCCAGCTCAAACTCAAGGCGCGTGACCCGAATCAGTTTCTTATTCAGAAGTCATGGGCATCTCCCCCAAAGCGTTTGCCGAAATGAGCCAACGCTTGAATCATCCAACGCACGCTGATGACGAGCCGGTTCAGTCACACACCACCCATAAGGCCAAAGCCCCAATCTCAATCCTCGGAATCGATCCCTCTCTTCGTGGTACCGGATTCGGAGTCATCCGCTCCCTCGGCCAGCAACTCACTTACATCGATGCCGGCACGATTAAATGCCCGCCGAAGCGGTCCCACTCCAAATGCCTGCTTGAGATCTCAAAAACCCTAAATGATGTGATCGAAAGGTGCCATCCCGAGGTCTGCGTAGTGGAAGGTCTCTTCTTCGCTAAAAATCTCAAAACCGCCCTGATCATGGGACAAGTTCGAGGCGCTTGCATCGTCACCGCGACCCGCGCCGAGCTGCCAATTTACGAAATCGCAGCGCGCAAGGTGAAACAAGCCATCGTCGGCTTCGGCGGCGCTCAGAAACTCGCCGTCGCCAAGATGGTGGAACGGATGTTATCGCTGGATCACACCCCGAGTCCGGACGCTGCTGACGCGCTCGCCTTGGCACTGGCTTTTACCTTGGAATCACAGTCCAAAATTGCCAAGCCAATTGATCAAATCTAGCACTCGACCGATATTCGCATGATTACTCATCTCTCGGGCACGATCGTTGAATCCAATCCGGCTCAGGTTATCATCGACGTCCAAGGCGTAGGCTACGAAGTCTTAATCCCCTCCTCATCCTTTTCCAACTTGCCGCCTCCGGGACAAAGCGCTCGGATCTTCACCCATCTCGCTATTCGGGATGATGCTCACATCCTTTTTGGCTTTGCGACCACCGAAGAACGAAAACTATTTCGCCTCGTCAACACCGTCACCGGTATTGGTCCCAAGATTGCCCTGAATGTGCTCAGCGGCATGAATCCGCCGGAATTCAAGACAGCTGTTGCCGAAGGCAACACCAAGCGCCTCTCTCAGATTTCCGGCCTCGGAAAGAAAACGGCGGAACGCATCGTCGTGGAGCTGAAAGACAAACTAGGGGCTCCTGCCGAATGGCAAACCACCGCTGGCAGGCAGACTGCAAACGCCGCTGAACAGACGATGAGAGACGCCATTGCAGCGCTTGTTTCCCTGGGATACAAACAGCCCGACGCTACGCACCGGGTGAAAGTAGCGCAGACCATGCTCGGCAAAGACGTCGACCTCGATAAACTCGTTAAAGCTAGCCTCACCAGTTAAGTCGACCTAAGTCCAAACGCCGAAACCCAGACCTGATGCAACCGCACACAGCCACCGCTGCTGCCAAACTCACCGCCTTCGCCATCGTCCGATCTATCCGACTCCTCGCGAGCACGCTTCGCTATGAACATGCGGAGACCGACGCACGACTAGCGCAAATGCAAGATCACCCGATGATCGTGTGCATCTGGCACAATCGGCTCGCGCTCAGCCTCTCGCTTTACCAACGATTCATCGCCAAGAAGCCCTATCCATCGCATCGGTTAGCCGCCCTAGTCAGCGCCAGCCGCGATGGCGCCATGCTTTCCGAGATTCTTAAGTACTTTAATGTTCAGCCAGTTCGAGGATCCAGTACGCGCCGAGGCGGCCAAGCCCTCAAGGAACTGGTCACGTGGGCACGGAAAGGATGGACTCTTGCGATCACGCCCGATGGTCCCCGAGGCCCCCGATACCAAGTGCAAGATGGCGTGATCGCAACGGCACAGCTTACCGGCCTCCCCATACTCCCCGTCAGCTACGAACTCAAAACGAAGCTCGTCACCAAGAGTTGGGACCGATTTCAAATACCGTGTCCTTTTACCACCTGCAACGTGAGAACTGCCGATCCCATCTCGGTTCCCAGATCCATCGATCCCAAAACCAGGGCCTCCATCAAAGCGCAGCTGCAATCAGCGATGGAAGCAATCACTTTCGACTAGCGCAGCCTACGCCTCGGACAGATTCAACACGGTACTCCAACATTGATCCCCGTAGGCCTTTAGGAATCGTCCCCTAACCTCTTCGCCGAACTCGTGCTCGCGAACGATTCCGAACACCATGGCGCCACTCCCTGACACCAGAGCGCCCGCTGCTCCGGCCTTAAGTAACTCAGAGCGAATCATCTCCAGGATCGGATACTTCCTAAATATCGGACGTTCTAATGAGTTGAAAAGCCCCTGCATCGACATCACCCAATCTCCCCTCTCAAGCGCCGCTACAAAGCCATCCATCGGAACTGGCGCCACGTTCTGCTGGTCCTGATCGATTCGAAGATTCTGATAGGCCCATGGCGTTGGCACACCGAATTCGGGATTAACCAAAACGACACTGGCGTTCTCGAACAAACTAAATGGAGAGACCCGTCGGACCTTTTCCCCGCGACCAGTCGCAATTGCCGGACCGTGGCCAAGAAAGAAGGGAACGTCTGAACCCAAACGTCCGGCCAGCTCGCTGACCACCTTCGGCGAAAGCATGCCATCATAGAGTCGGTTCAAGCCTATCAATGTCATGGCAGCGTTGCCACTGCCTCCGCCGACACCAGCCATCACAGGGATATTCTTCTTCAGCCGAATCCGCAGCCCATCATGCCGACCCGTAGCCCCCTGAAACAGGCTGGCCGCCCGGCAGATCAGATTCTCAGGACCCACCGGTACCCGGGGATGATCACACTGAAGCTCTATTCCAGGGATATCAACCAGTTTGATTTCCAGCTCATCAAACAAAGACAGTGGCTGCATCACCGTTTCTAATTCGTGGAATCCATCCTCGCGACGACGCAGCACATTCAACAGAAGATTGATTTTACAGCCGGACCGAATGATTTCCATAGCAAGGCGCAAGCAAAGAGGGGATTTAAAGTGGTAATAGCGGCACATGCATCAGTCCATCATAGGAAAGCCAAAGCGGCGAAGCATCTTTGCGCCCCAGAACCTGCCGACGGCTCCACGCGTTCACTATTGCGTGACCGCATCCTGGAGTGTGGCAATACTTCACCGCCTTCCCCTTTTTCATGACCTTCGTCTTTCACAAAAACGCCTCCTATCAAAAGTTGCCTTCGCCACACCCCTCGTAAGCCACACCCGCACGAATAAAAAAAGACGCCGACTTAACCATCGTCGGCGCCCTCAAAAGAAAAAATTCGCTCTTAGTAGTCAAAGACCTTGAATCGACTTCCAAGGAGGAACGGAGCGACATCACCACCACTGAATCCCAGAGCACCGTCCGTCGCAAACGTTGAATCCGACATCAAGTTCGGCCGGAAGTTATCCGGAAATTGACCATACTCCGGTTCTAAAATAGGCTCATACCCGGGAAGAGGAAACGTCATCACTTCGTAGGCACCAACGACCGTCCGCTTGGCCGTCTCGCTCACGCCGCGAATGAATCCGGTCGTCATCCCCTCTTCCGGGCTGTTCCAGATTGATGTTTGTTCCATGGACCGACGCAACTCGCCTAACCGAGTAACTTCGGAAATGTTAGTCAAACCCCGGCCTAGTTTCCGCTCTGGACCCGCACAACCGGCCGACAGAAACGCCGCCACCGCAATACAAACAGCAATGTTAGAAATATTCATAAGTGGATAAATTTCTCTAACACTAAGACCCGAACCATCTCTTGTAAAGACTGTTTTAGGTCTACCAATCGACGACCGCATCACCGATCCCCCTCTATGAGTTTGGCTTATCAAGGTTCATTTCAGCCGCCTTGTCCCGCTTCTCCCAGAACCGTGAGATGAAGGCGCTCAGCTCATATAGGAATTGTAACGGCAGGGCTATCAGCACCATGGTGAATGGGTCGCCGCTAGGAGTAATCACAGCACAAATAAACAAATTTATGACAATCCAATAAGGCCGAAACTTGATCAGCTTAGCGTAATCCAGAAAGCCCACCTTGACCATGGTGAGCACCACCACCGGCAGCTGAAAGCTCAGCCCCATGACCAGCATCAATTTGCAAACAAAGCTGATGTAGTCCTCCGCACGCCATTCATCAGCCATGAAACCCATCCACTGCGAAAACTGCACTGCCGCCTTCAAGGCAACCTGCATCACGATGAAATAGCAGAAAGCCACTCCCAAAAAGAAAAGGAAGGCGCCAAACCCTGCCGTCTGATAGAGGAAACGCTTTTCATGAATATGCAAGGCTGGAAGCACGAACTGTCCGATGAAGAAAATCACCAAGGGCGAAGCAATCACCAATCCCCCGTACAACATCAACTTAAAGGCCACCATAAAAGCGCCGATGGGGCCATAATTCTTCAAGGTGACTGCGCGGTTTTCTTGCTCCTTGTGCTCCGTCGAATCCAACTCAACCACTACAACCACATTGGTGCCAATCGGCCGAAGGCGAAGATTCACCCGAGCCGCCGAATTCATCCCCACCGAAAATGAATTTGTGACAATGGACTCCGGAAGGATCCCCAAGTACTTATCCCCCATATAGATACTGATGTCACTACTCCCCGCTAGCCTAGCCTTGTCACCCTGATCCAATGGCCAAGTCAGAAACCTAACCAGGACCGGATTCGCAACCAAACAAAACACCATCGAGATGACAACAGCCGAGAAGCATTTGATCAGCGTCCAACGCAGATCTTCCAGATGCTCCAGAAAGGTCTTAACCGGACCGCCGCCCTCTTCCTCGTCCCATTCAGGATACAGTCCGACCTCAGGCGAATTCTCGGACTCCGACATAGAAGAAAGAAACGCTAAACCGTTTCTCTAGGCCTTGGACGGTTTGCTCTAGGCTCAGCCACGGATGAAGGTTCAGCATCCGGGGAATGCGGCGATTCGACCGGACTCGAAGATTGATACGAAGAAGTAGGGGGTGCGGGATCGTGCTCAATATCATCAATGGCACGCTGCAAATCATTCTGCACATCGCGAGTGGCCTTCTTGAACTCCTTAATCCCTTGGCCCAAACCACGCGCCAATTCGGGAAGTTTTTTGGCTCCAAAGAGAAGTAAGATAACCACCAAGATTACCATAATCTCTCCCCACCCGAGGCCAACAAACGCGAAAAACATCGTATTCATAACTACTGCCAAAGCAACGCTAATTCACCGGTATCGAATAGTAAAGGGACAAAATGAACCGCCACCTCGACTCAGTCGTAGCGCGTCCGTGCAACTAAAGTAACGATTGTTTCACCTTCTCAGAAGGACAAATTCACCCCGTCGGTTCTCGGAATAGGCGCTCTCAGTCTCACCTTCAACCGCCGGCCGATCCTCACCCCAACTCTCCGTAGTGACCCGATCCGCGGCAACACCAAGCCGAACCAAGACTTCACGAACAGACAAGGCCCGGCGCTCGCCGAGCGCTCGATTGTACTCCTCCGTTCCGCGCTCATCACAGTGTCCCTCGATTTTAACCATCGAATCGCTCTCTTCATTGAGGTAGTCGGCGACCGCCTCCACCTTAGCCAACTCCTTGGTCGGAATGGAGTAACGATCATAATCAAAATACACCGTGTACGAAGCGAGCGTATCACGATCTTCCCTCGTTCCCGCCATGGAGACTCGATTCGGCAGAGCACTCTGTCCATTCCCCTCCGAATCGCTGAACGCGACATCGGAACCCTCCGGATACAAATCGCCACTCAAGAGACCGCCCCCGCCAAGGACAGATCCGTCATAACCCTCCATCAGCCCAGCCGGATTGCCACTGCCCACAATGGCCCCTTCACTGCCCGGAATCTGGGTCAGTCCCTTCGGCTTTTTTCGACAACCTGCGACCGCTACAAAAACGACTAAAAGGAGAGATACTTTGAAAAGAGTGTTTTTATTCATCAGCTTGTTTGAACGATAGTCCGTGTCTATTAAACTCAACGCGCCCAGGCTGGCTGCGAACTGTTTCCAGTGATTTTCGGGACATCCTTGACCCATTTGGTAGAAACGTCAAGTATAGACAAAATCTTGCGCCCGTTTTTCTTGCGCATAAAAACAATGTTCCTCGAGTTGGGTGCCCATGAAGGATCTTCTCCGCGCGAGAGCACCGATGCCTCCCCCCCGGCCGCCGAGACCACACAAATATGAAACTGCCTTCCCATGAGAGCGGTGAAGGCAATCCACTGACCGTCCGGTGACCAGTCGGGCTCGGAGAACACACCGCTCACCCCAACCGCTCGAAGCCTCCTCATCCCATTCCCCTCGGGACTAATGAGATACAGTCGAGCACCGCCCCCGACAGCGGAGGTAAAGCAAATCTGACTACCGTCGGGGGACCAACAAGGACAAGCTTCTTCCTCTCGTGTCATCGTCAACTGCTTCAAGTTGCGCCCACTCGAATCCGCCACATACAAGTCCGGACTTCCACCCTTGCTTAAGATCATCGCCATTCGACTACCGTCAGCCGACAGGGCCGCACTCGTGTTGAGGCCAGCATACCGCGACACTGCCGCTCGGCGCCCCGACAATAAATCATGGGTGAAAATGTCCGGATTGCCCATTTTGTAGGAAGTGTAGAAAAGCTTCAGCCGCCCTGGCACCCAAGCGGGAGCAGCAACATTCGAACGATCCCGAGTCACGGCTTGCGCTCGATAGCCGTCATAGTCAGCAACATAGATCTCCGGAAAGCCCCCCGACGCTCGACTCTTGTAGGCGATCTTTGTGTGGGCGATTCCCTTTTGCCGAAAAACCTTCTCCACCACCGCATTGGCCAACGCATGAGCCTGTTGCCTCAGCGTACCTGTTGCATAGCGCCGCGAAAAAAGGGTACTTCCTCCCAACCGATCGACCAACTTCCCCTGAAGCCCACCGTTATTGCCGCCGATCAAAGCAAATTGTCCCGCACCCTCCGGCACAACTTCCCATCCCATAACTTCAAGATCAAAGGCCAGAACATCACGAGATTCTCCTGAAAACCCCTCCAGCTCAATTGGAACCGGCGCCGTACTGGACTGCATTCGTTCCAGATCAATTTCCGTTTGCGCCCAGCCACTCTTGGCCAGCAGCAGGCCACCCCAGAATGCACAACAAATTCTCACAATACGATTCGCCATTGGCCTTCTCATCCGGTTATACGTCCATCCTTTAGGTTAAAATTAATCAAAAAGGTTCGATCCCTCACGGAGGTTCCCGCCGGTGGCTTCTTGCCGATGCCGCTCTTCCGAACTCGCCGCAGAGCATCCTGAACCCACCGGTCCAACTCGGCGCTGCCAGAAGCGCCAATGATCTTGGCCGAAGCAATGGACCCGTCAAGGTTGACAATTACTCGGACCTTTGTCATCGACCGCGAACGTGTAACGCTCATTGGCTCGACACACGCTCGCTCGACCCACGCTCGGTCATAGGCATTCTTCACCCAGAGCCGATAATTTCCTAAAGCACTACCACTGCTTAAGGTCGCATTGACTTCTACTCGCTTGGAAAGATTCTGCCCCAACGCATCTAGAGCAGCTTGGCTCATTTCGCGCTGATGCTGGGCATCCAACTCTTGTTGACGTTGTTTTTCCCGTCGCTGAGCTTCCAATTTGGCCTGGTTGGGCGTTGTCTTTTGATTCGTTGGCTTAAAGTTGATCTTGATTTCAGGCTTGGGCTTCGGCGGATCCTTTGGCTTTGGTTTCGGAGGATACGGAACCTGGGTTTTCTCCGACTTCTTGGGAGGCGGCTTAGGATGAACGACCTCCTGAACCATCGGCGGAGGCTTCACCGGCACCGGGTCGGGTTTCGGTGTTTCAACGTTGACTGGCTCGGGTTCAACCAAAATTGGCCCACGAGCCGGCGCAACCGTGGTCGACTCCGCAACTTGCCTCAAAGCTGCCTCAATCGCAACGGACGACATTAAGTTGATCTCCGCAACGCGAAACTGCCGTTCCGGCGCCTTCCGAAACGCCGGACCGATCAGAAACACCAGCAGCAGCGAGCCATGGATGACCGTAGAAACAACGAAACACTTTTTCTGCAAACGCTTCATGTCACTCGGCACTGAATTCAGTAAGCATCGATACATTGGGGATACCCAACTTGGTCAATAGATCCACGACCGCCGCCACCGATTCCCACGTCACAGACTTATCCGCCCGCAAGTAGACAGCAATACCGGGATCTGCCTGAAAGGCGCTCCCCAAAGCAGCGAACAAATCAGTCAAGTCGATTTCTATTTGGTCCAAGTGATACTTCCCCTCAGCACTCACTTCCACCACCCGGATCTGATCGGGATCCAAAGCCACATCCGGACTCCCGCCTTTGGGAAGTTCCAAATCCATTCCTTGATCAAGAAGCGGCGTCGTGATCATAAAAATGATCAACAACACAAACGCAAGGTCTAGCAACGGAGTGATATTGATATCGCTCAACGTAACTAATACGTTCCGATCGGAGAACCTTCGCATCCTTCAACTATGGACACTCAAAATGACAATCCGTTCGTCAAGAAACCTGGCGGATAAAACTCACAGCCTCACGTTAGACATCATTCAGGAACTCGATCTCAATTTTTGAGGCCAGCTCATGAGCGAAATTATCCATATCCACCGTGAGCACCCGCAAATGATGCACCAACCAATTGTAGCCGAACATCGATGGTATCGCCACCAACAGGCCAGCCACCGTGGTCACCAGAGCGGCCGCCACCCCTGGTGCCATGGTCGTCAACTGAGCATTCCCCGCCTGCGCGACTTCGGCAAAAGTGCTCATCACCCCCCAAACCGTGCCCAACAAACCCAGGAATGGGGCTCCGCTGACCGCGATCGCCAATAAAATGAGCCCCGACTCGAGCTGGAGCGATTCCTGGGAAACGGCCCGCTCCAAGGCATGCTTGACATGCTTGATACTCTTGAGTCTCACCTTCTCACCGCTTTCCGGGTGCCTCTCTCTAGCACGTTTGATCCCCAGTTGCAGTTCCCGGCAGCCTGACTCATAAACAGAGTAGAGCGGACACCCATCCACCGGAATCCCCTGATTAAAAATCGAGAGCAAGCCTTTCTGTCCTCGAAATTCCTGATCGAACAAGCCATTCAAGTGACACGCCCGACGCATCTGCATTGCCTTAGACGCCATGACCGCCCAAGCGAAAATCGAAAACAAAATTAGAAGAACGATGATCGCTTTCCCCTCCGGTCGCGCCTGATTCCAAATGAAAATCAGCTCGAATTCGGAAGACATCAGTAGCAATGAAGCGTTCATTCAGAGTCGGTAAAACACTTGGTACAAGAATAAAAGAATATAATCCAGGTCCTCTGCCGGGGCAAAAAATTTCCCTTTTTACCTTCCAAAACGCGATACTTAAACGGAGCCGCTAGTCCCAAGCGAAGACACCACCACAACGAACCAAAGTGGCAATCGTTCCTAAACCTCACCTACAATTTTGAAGACATCATCACCGCCTCCCCGTGAAGCACTCAACCTTCCGACAAGTGTTTCTCACCGGGGTCCGCATCGTGCTCAGGTCTCCCCTCTGCCGACGATTCACCCTCCTTACCCAAACCCCGATAGCTGGCGACGACCCAATCATTCAGGGCTCTTTCTGGATCATCCACTACGGCAGCATCCAAATCAAAAGTCTCTTGACCGGTATTCTGAGAGATCAGCTTCAGCCCAAACTGAAAGTCCTTGAATCGAGTCTGACAAATCTCGCGTACGGAATCATCCCTTTCAGCCGCCAGAGTCAGCAGCCGTTCCATTCCGTCCTTAGTGAAGCGAAGCCTTAATCCATGAACCTCAGCAAATCGCTGAGTAAACTCGTTGATCAGCCCTCGAGTCACCTGAATTTCGGGATCATCCTCGCGGCGCAAGATCTCTGCAAGCTGAGTCTCCGGATCATCAATAACACTCCGCGTCACCTCAAACCGCCTGATCGAACTACTTGGCAACTCGAACTTGTAGTTGCGAAAAATGCGCTCACAAACCGTCATGAGTCCCCGAGCACCTGTCTTCTCCGCCGCCGCCAAAGACGCGATGCGTCGCAACGCCTTTTCAGTAAACAGGACCTCAATTCCATAAGCTTCAAAATCCGCCTCATACTGACGGATGATACTGCCTTCCGAAGACCGAAGGATGGAATAGAGGTCATCTTCCGAAAGTGGCTGACAAACCACACGCACCGGCAACCGCCCCACAAACTCCGGCTCAAAGCCATATTCCAACAGATCCTTCGTCTCAACTTGGTCCAGGTTGCTAACACCTTCCGATATCTCAGAACGTTGCGCTGCTGCAAAACCGATCGTCGAATCGTTCAGGCGCTTCTCGATAATCTTTTCCAAACCGTCGAACGCACCACTCACGATGAAGAGAATGTGCTTGGTGTTGATGTAACTTCCGGATTTCTTGCCGCGTTGCATCTCCATCATCGCTTGGATTTGCCCAGCAATATCCTGCTGCGACCTGACGGAAACATCCGTTTCCTCCATTAATTTCAAAAGATTCGTCTGCACGCCTCGGCCGCTGACATCTCGCCCGCCCGATTGGTCGGATTGGGCGATCTTATCGATCTCGTCAATATAGATGATGCCAAACTGAGCCTTTTGAATATCGCCGTCCGCTCGCCGATAAAGCTCCCGAACCAGATCTTCAACATCACCACCCACATAACCCGTTTCCGAAAATTTCGTAGCGTCACCCTTCACAAACGGCATGCCAATTAATTCCGCCACACTTCGAACCAAGTACGTTTTCCCGACACCTGTGGAACCAAGAAGGATGATGTTTTGCTTCGTATAATTCGGGAGCGCCTTGCCCTCCTGCAACAAACGCACATGGTGGTAATGGTCGCACAGAGCGACGCTTAAAACTTTTTTCGCTTCATCCTGCTGAATTACGTACCGATCTAGGTAGGCTTTGACATCACGCGGACGATAATCGAAGTCAAATCGCTCCGTTTCTGGCTTCTCTTCTTTTTTCGGTTCTTCCGGATCGTCAGAAGCGGCCTGAAAGCCCATCGGATCTCCAAAGTTAGGCATATGCCGCCGCATTAATTCCGCAAACTGTTTCGGAAAATCTTCTGAACTCATAAAATACCATCAACAAGTCGCCAAGGTTTCATCCCGCCCGTTTAAGCGCCCTTCACTACTCGCAGCGCAATCCAAACTAGTGATACAGCCATATCTGACGATGATCTCGTCGTACCAAACTCCTTCTTTGCTTCGACAACTCACGCCACCAAATCAAGCCCGCCTGATATCACCCTTCCCGCAAACAAATCTACTCTGCAGAGCCAAGCGCTCGGCGGTCTGGATCAAGCATCGAACTTGACGCTTTGCCATTTTCAATGAACAGCCAGTCCAAACAATAATATCAGCCAAGCGCATCTTCCGATCAATATTCCACTGAGCACCCAGTCGTCGCTGAATATGCTCGTCGCTCCAGCCCCGAGCTCTTAGTCGAGACCTCTGCTCCACAGCCCCGCATGCTACGCATGCTATCAAGTCAAATTCCTCGCTCGCGCCGGTTTCGTAAAGCAGCGGAATAGCGACAAAGACAGGCCCAGATCCGGGGCTCCGATAAGAACGGCACCGCGCCTTCCATGCTATGCGGATTCGAGGATGAAGAATCGCCTCCAATCGTTCGCGACATTCCTGATTTCGGAAGACAATGTCCGCCATTCGAGCACGAGATAGCGCACCGTCAGCATCCAGCACGGTCGGACCAAAAGCCTCGACAATTTCACCAATCGCATCACCCCCAGCTGCGGTCAACTCACGCGCAATCACGTCACAGTCCACCACAGCCATGCCCGTCTCCGCCAACCAATCGGTCACGGTCGACTTCCCCATTCCAATCCCGCCGGTGATCCCGATGACACTCATGCGATGAGTCACAACGAACGCGGAAAAATTTAACCTGATCAGAGGCCAAGCGAGAAAACAGGAATGCGGACGACCATACGCAAGAAGAGAACTCCGTATCCGCAGCCGAAAAAACTCACTGAAAGACCGGGGCTGAAGCGGAATCTTTATTGTCACCGGATAACTGCCCGAAAATAGCATTGCTCGGTGCAATCAAACTCTGAGTCAAAAATTCGAATTTCGCCTCCAGCATCTGTGGTTTCAACCGCAAACAACGTCCAATCGATCAAATCTCGGGACCATTCGATATTGTACGTCTGGCCAGGCGTGCCATTAATCCACAGCTCCACGCCACCGCCACGAATCGGATTCACCAACAGCCTTGGACCATCAAACGGGAGCCTTAAATTGTCGATGTAAGCCGTGTCATCGCCGACGGTGTTGGTGAAATCTTTGGAATACCTCCATTCTAGCCGTACATTTCCAGCAGGCACTACAAACTCGAAACTCTGCCAAGTGATCTCGCCCGACCATCGTTGAATCAACTCGTCATTAATCAAGAATTCTAGGAAGTCCCATCTCTCCTCGGAGCTCACTTGAAAATCGAAGGAGCCACTCCCTCCAGCGAGCACGGCGTTAAGAAATAACGAACTGTTCTCATTATCCCCAATGTCCCCAGCTTTGGCGGAGAAATCTCCGGTAGAGGCAAACCCCTTGGCTACACCCCACGGTTGGTTGCCACCGGAACCATAGTCGCCTGAGGTCAAATCCCCTGATTCAAATCCATCGAACACCGTGGATTCAAATACAGCCTCTAACGAAATATCCTTATCAATCACTAAGATCAACGGGTTGTCTGTAGAGGTTACGCTTCCCTTCCATTTGACAAATCTGAAGTTGGCAAAAGGCTCCGCCATTAAGGTCAGCTCCTCGCCCATTCCCACCATAACGGTCGATTCCGGAGACACGCTCCCGCCTGGCCCGCTCTCTACACTGAGAGTAAAAACAGCGCTCGCAGTAAATTCGTATTGTAGATCGGCCTGACCAACGAGTCCTGCAAAACCATCAACCGCAATTGAGTATTTGACGCCCGACCGCACTGCCTGTGTGATGCTGCTCTCACCACGCCCGGGCATCGCATCGTCGTTGGAAGCGATATGCTGCAGCTCAGCAACTCTGGTCCCGGTGTAAACCGCCATAACGGTGTCAAAACTTGCTCGTCGAATCTGCAGGCTTAAGACACCGTCCACAGCAGGTGTGTAGGAGTACCAAACGGAAGCGCCACCCCGATTTCCCGCATGCAGCGGCTCGCCAAATTGTTTTGTCGCCAATTGGTTAATTGCATTCACCACACCAGTGTCGCCACTGAGAACCTCGGCCTCGGCGAAATGATCGTTTGGTGGCTCCGGCATCAAGTAGATTACCCCAATAGTCCGTGCCTCAGACGTATTCCCTGAAAAGTCGGTCGCCGTCACCTGAATCGTGTTTTGCCCCGGCACCAACGGTACCGGAGAGGTCCAACGGGTGGTTCCGTTGGCGATCCTGCCAATAGGTTCGTCATTCGCCCGTAGGAAGACAAAGCCCACACCGCTGGAATTCGGCTTGGGATCAAACGCCGTGCCTTCCAATACCAGACGGTTCTCATCTGTCAAAATGCCGCTGGTCGGAGCAGTAACCGCAACAATGGGAGCTATTAAATCTGGTGCCCCGCCCGGCGTCAGTCGAAAACGCAGAGTACCAAATTCCCCCTCAGCAGCTCCCGCCACAGCGATCCGATAAGTCGTCCCCGCCAACGCTGAGAATGTCAAGTAACCTTCGGGGCGAGTACCGACATCGTTCACCGAAGCCACTTCAGTCAATTCTGTCAGCGCGTTACCTGTGTAGACGCCAATAACGGTGTCATAATTGCTTCCCGATGTTCCAACGAAGGCTTCAGTGTCCATCTGCGGCGTCCATATCCACCAGAGGCTATAGTCCACATCATCAACCTCGGCATGAAAAGGTTCGTCAATCTCGAAACTAGCGAATCGCGTGTCCGTCACCAATGAAATCCCTTCCGCCGGCAACTTAACTGACGACTCAAAGTTGTCATTGATGGGCGGATCGACGACAAGGTAACGCACTACGCTTTCGACGCTCTGCTTATTGGGCGCTTCAGCCCGCACAGTAAGCTGAATCTCGTCGATGTCTTCCGGAACCATCAACTCATAAGTATAAAGAGCATCGTCCGCCTGCACATCCGGCACCGTGCCAGTATTGTCAAAGGTAATGGTTTCACCGTTATGAAGCAGTTCGCCAATGACCACAGCATCGGTGACTCCAAAGACATCAGAAATTCGAACCACAACGGAAGCCGTCGAACCGCGCTGAAGAGCGGACTGGTGAGGCGGATCCACGGTCATTTCCAACGCTCCATCTCCAGTGACACTCAACGCCCCCAGCGCGGACACTCGACCGCCGGTGGCAACCTTGCCAAAGAACGCGGGCTCTTCAATTGCCGAGGAAAGAATCCGTTCGCGCACTTCATGCACCGTCGCCTCGGGAAAGGCGCCAAGAACAAGCGCGGCGACGCCAGAAACGTGAGGCGCAGCCATACTCGTGCCATCACGCGCCTGATAGGCGCTATCATTTTCGATATCTAGCGAAAAAATATCTTCGCCCGGAGCAGCGATATCGACCGTGTGCAATCCAAAATTTGAAAACTCAGTTATTTCACCAAAACGATCCATGGCGGCAACACTGATCACATTATCCAAGTTATAGTTCGCCGGGTACGAAGGAAAAATATCGTTATTGCTGTTTTCATTGCCCGCAGAAGCTACGAGGAGAACACCTCTCCGTTGCCCTTCAGCGATCACGTCAAAAAAGCCCTGACTAAAGGCACCCCCGCCTAAGCTGGCGTTAATGATACGGCAGCCATGTTCAATGCCATACTCGAACCCCTGAATGACATCAGAAGTCGTTCCGCCATTCGTGCCTAAGACCTTCAATCCCATGATTCTCAGATCCCAGGCGACGCCAACCATATCACCGGAATCATTAGCTGAGGCACCGAGAATGCCTGCGACGTGGCTCCCGTGCCCATCGTCATCAAGCGGATCTCCAGAATCAACGATTGCATTAATCCCAAAGATATCATCCACATACCCGTTTCCGTCATCATCTTCCCCATTGCCGGGTACCTCCTCGGGATTCTCCCACATTTGATTCTCGAGATCTTGGTGACTGTAACGCACCCCGGTGTCCAACACACCCACGATAACGTCCCGAGAGCCCGTCGTAATATCCCAAGCCGCTTCGGCCTCAATATCAATGTCAAAACTTCCCGTGTTTCTTAACCCCCAAAGAATCCCGCTTTCAAAAGCGGCGTCGCTCGGCGAACGGTAGACCTCCCAGACATAATCAGGCTCGACATAGTCAAACAGACCTGACGCCTCAAGCTCCTGAACTAGTCCCCCAAGGTTATTCCCTCCATGTCGCGGCCCCAGCCCCTGTGCCACCACAGGAGTTGACAACACACAGAGCCCCGGAACCAGAGAATATTCGCTGATCATCGCCAGTCCCTTCTGTCGCAAAAGCTGTTTAACCTGCTTGCGGCTAGCCGGATCATCTTTCTTCAACTTCGCGAGCAACTGATGCGAGTGAGCCCAATGACCATTAACCATCGCCCATTGCGCCGACTGGACGACGGGTGAAAGGTAAGACGCCAGCGCCCAGACAGCTAAAAACCCAATTGCCGTGAATCTTGTCATCTTTTCAAAATAGCATTGCTAAGCAGCAAACCTTCCAGAATCGGGCGACTGTCTCACTGTCTGAGAAGTCTCCCATTTATCGGGTCAATACCTAGCGAGGATGGTACGTTACCCGATAAAACCGCACACCTTCTTCGACGCTTACTTCGTCAGTCACCGTCATCATTTGTCGCTCATCCGCTTCATTCCTAACCGCTTGGAACACCTTCCAATTGCTACTGTCGATGCCAGAGCGATACTCAACCTGATAGGCAGTTTGAGCCGCCGCAATCCAAGAAATGCTCGTTCGCACGATTCCGTCGTCAGTGTCGACCTCAAGGTCCGTCAACATCACGCCGTCAAATGGCATCAGATCAATTCCGTTTGCTGTGCCATCACCGTCCGAGTCAATCGTTAGGCTCTCTCGCAACCCTCGATTCACTCGCTCTGTCCTCCCGTCGGGTGAAACGACAATATCAACGCCACTGTTGGCTCCGGCATACCCTCGAACCCAACGAAGCCTGCCACCAAAAGCGCCATCTAGCTCCTCGACCGACAAGTTCGCATCGGCGAAATACAAGGTCATTCCTTTATCTATGATGAGCGTGTCGCGCCAATCTTGAGCCAAGGCACCTCTCAATTCTAGTCGATCAACGTAGATTGCGTTTTTCTCGCCATTAGCCGGAGACAGACGAACCTCACTGCCGAGCGGAGCGATGAACACTAGTTTGCCAATCGCGGCATTATTGTTAAAACCCTTTGCCAGAGCGCCACGATCCTCCGCAACCCAGACATGATCGACTCGGGCAAATCGTGGCACTCTACTTTCGATAGTTGTTCCCAAGAGATCACTGGTAGCCGGAAGCGTGTTCATGACAAATCCATCGCCCACGCTCAACAGATTGTTCGACCCCGGTCCGTTATCGGTCAAAACTCCGCTAACATTGATGACTATCCTCAAACCGCTGGAGACTTCTGCCTCATGAAGCTTTACATTCTCTCCGGCCAAGGTAATGTCACGACCGGATAGGATGTTGCCGTTATCAAGCTTTGCGGTCCGCACATCCAACTCCACATTGCCGCCACCAGCGATTTCACCGGAATTCTCAAAGTAGTCGGTCGCGATTCTCGGACTAAATGCAGTCAATGATCCACGGTTAATAAAACTCTCCAGAGGGGTCTCACGGCCAACTCCGAATTCGGCGAGGCCAGGAACACTAATAGAACCATCAATTTCCAGGGTGCGCACGTTGGGAAGATTCGTGGCTACGATGTTCCCGGCTTCCCCAAAGAAACTGAGCGCTCCAGTAACATCCAAATCTTCTGCGTCCGATTGAAATGAGCGCACGATTCGAAAGTCGTCATGAACGACGACATTCACGCCATTGGCGGTAAAGTCATGAGTGAATACCGGCACAGTCGTCTGCAATTGTCGCGCGTCCACCACGAGAATATGATGAAAAATATTGACCACATTCGTAACGGATGTATCCGTGACTTCGCCCGTATCTGGATCCTCCGTAGACATCTCCTCGACCGTGCCGTTCTGATTCGTCCACACCATGCTGAAGGCCCGCAGACTGCCACCAAATCGATCTGCCGTCATTCTGCCCACGTCGCGAACTTCAAGAACTCCGTTGGTCGAAGCCAAATTAAAGCTCACATTCTGCGAGTCAACGACCGCGCCAGCGCTGCCGATCAAGTGATCCGCATTAATTGTGACAATACCTTCACCGCGAAATCGAGAATTCCTCAGGTCCAAATTGGTCGCGTCAATCTCAATACGCCCGGGCAGATCGTCAACCGTGGATTCCTCAAGCGACAGCGGTTGCGTCACCAGATTCGCTACACTAGCGGAGTAGGCGGCATAGAGATTTGTCGTCGTCGTATTGCTATAAGTCGAGCCGTAAAACAGTTCGGGCACAATAGGGATATCTTGAGGAAACATGCCTGAAAACCATTCAAAGGGCCGCAACCGGCTCAACTCATAGGTTGCGGGACGAAACGTTCCGGCCAAGACGTTAGAAAGTTGAAGATGGTTCGTCTTCCAAGCCAAGGTATCGGTCAGATAGAGGGAAAATTGGTCTAAGCCGCCATCAACTACATTCGTAATCGGGGCGACGATCTCTAGCAGAGCGGTATTTAGGTCGTTAGTTGAAGTGCTAGGCGTGAACCTAGCGGCCGTCCGCATCCCAGGACCAACCACTGTGAAAATCGCCTGAACGACCTTGTTGGTTTCGTTGAAGGTGTTCGAAATAGCAAAAGCCTGAGGGTTGGCCAAGCTGATTTCCTCCAAAAAACTAAAAAAAGATGCGTTGGTCACCGAATGTCCCGGCGTCCGAACCTCAAGCGTCGGCCCAGCCACGGCCACGACCATCGAGGAGTCAGCGATGAGATTCGTGATCCCGCCCCAGTAAAGATCACTGATGCCGGAATCCGGAATAAAATTGATCGTGCCACTAGATGTCCCCGAACCCGTAATCGGTTCCACTTCCATTCCGGCATTAAAAAGATCAACATTTTCGCCCGTGATGCGCAACAACCCGCCCGGTCCCACTTGGAATCGGCCATGATTGATCACATTCTCCGCCTCAATCAGGAGAAAAGCCGGGCTAGTTTCCGCGCCAGCGACGATGATTTCAGCTCCGCGACTGTTCACAAAATTGTTCGCCGGCCCTCGGGTTCCATTGGAGGCAATATGTTGGAAATTGAACCCAACTGAACCGTTCATTACGCCTCGGTTCGTAAAATTCAGGGTATTCAGCGTGTCGTAAGGAAGGATGGAAGAAACGGTAAAGGAACCGTAATTGGCAAACGAAATCGCGTTGATCGGCAATTCAAATCCAGCGTTTACCGTATTAAAATTTTCAAAAAGCTCCGTTACCTGTGCTGACACATTCAGAGCACCCGAGTAAGACAACAATCCGGACAGGAGCAGTGACTTTTTAACCATAAGACAAGAACTTTCTTATCAGCGAACTTGACTTTCCAAATCAAATATTGAGGTTCCCACCGGAAAGACCACCGGGTCATTCGTGGTTCCATCGAACGAGCCCCAAGTCAGCAATCGAATCCCCGATTCTTCGGTGACAAACGAAGGATTCTCGTTGAGGAGCACGTCTCCGGCAGTATTAAACCGAATGCGAAATGGGGGATTGACCACACCCGGCCCAAAATCATCGCCCGAGACGCCATCCAACGCATCGCTATTGAGCCAATTATTGTCGGCAACCGTTACATTCCAGATGAGCCACGCCGAAGTGCCATCGCCGCCTTGAATGTCTGAAGCATCGAAAATAATATCGGGTTGAATCACAGTACGAGTCAAGGCGCGTGAGCCCACTCGATTATTGGTTAAAATCGTCTCACTGTATCGCATCTCCAGAGGATTGAAATACACTCCCAAGAGGGCGTCATAGTCAGAGCGCACCATATTCAACATGTCAATCCCAGCCCGTGTCGCGGCAGGAGCAACGGGAGTGTTGCCAACACCCACATTGCCAACCGGCGGTGCATTCACGTTGTTGGTAAAGGCATTAAACGGAAAATCATACGGTCCTCCACCCACGCCAACATTCCCGCCAGGGAAGTCATACGTACCACCGCCTCCAGGAAATCCAACCGGCGCCGTAGCTCCCCCATCAACGATGCCTCCCGTTCCATCAGAAACGCCTGCCACGCTGTTTTCAGGGTTAAAATTGGACCTTCGATAAATATGCTTGAGGCCACCAACGTCGTCTCGAGTCAATTGTGTCCAGAAAAACCCATCAGGAAGCCCGTTCAAATCAACTCCGGCGACAGGCAATGTCCGTGGCAAGAGTCGTTCCAAGGGGTCAACCGGAAAATTGAACGCCCAAGCTCGATTGTCTCCAAGCTCCTCAACCACATAAGTCCACAAAGTACCGTTAACGAACGAACTAGGCCGGAGCGTCACCGGATCAAAATTTCTCTTTATTACGTGGTAAAAAATCGGAAGAGGGGGGTTGGGAATGTAACGGTTGCGCAACGTGAAGACATAGCGAGTGGGGTCCGAAAGCCCTCGAACCTGTAGAATCAGCGACAAAGCGGCGGATTTGATATCCGTTAATCCTAAGGCCAGAGCGCGCAAGTTTATACGCCCTGATTCCAATTGATAGTCATTCAAATCTACATCCTCCAGCGAGGGAAGATCATTGAGCATCGCAACCGCTTCCTCAATTGCGTCCACGCCCTTTTGACCGAAATAAGACAGAAACTCAGGGCTGTATCCGTAATAGATTTCAGGCACGTTCCAGCGATATTCCTCATTGAGATTCATCGGACCGGCACCACCTTCAAAAGTCGCGGGCGGAGGTGAGGTGTAACCCAGAGTCGCTGTTTGCCAGGGCGGGCGAGGCCCCAAAAGCGCGAAGGCATGCAACTCGCCTCCACCAACGACGACAACCAAGGTGATTGCCAGTTTTCGAACAAACCCACTCATCTTAAAGCTAGCAAGCATGATTATTATTTAACCCGCCACACGCGGTATACCGCAATACCTCGATCGTTACTAATTGAAATTGAGTCGGAAATATCAACCGCCAATCGAGGTGCTCCCGCATCCAGCCAGGAGCCAATATCGGTAGAAAACTGTACCTGGTAGAAACCGCCTGGTCGAGTGTTCCAACGCAACCGCAACCCTTGGCCGGAGGAGACAACTTCGGTCAGCAAAAGACTGGCCGCATCGGAAGGATCAGTGCCTGCCAACAACTCATCAAAATTGCTCACTCCATCGCCGTCAGCATCAGACTCGGCAGCCGGCCAACCATCAATTGACGCTCCCCAATACGATCGCTGCCAGTCGTCTGGCAGGCCATCAGAATTCTCATCTCGACTCCACGTGCTCGCGGTGATTGGTTGCGACTTCGCAGAACGACTCCCATCACCCATAATGTAGGCTAATTGAATCGTGTGTTCAGTCCCAGCTGTGAGCCCCTTGAAGGTATGACGATTCCCACTTACCACCACAGGAGTGTCCGCTCCATCCAAGTAAACCTCGTACGCCTCAACCCCATCTACAAAAGGCCAACTCACCCCGACCGACCAGTAACCAGCGCCAAAGGCGAACGGCGCTTCGACAGTCGGGAGACCGGATTCCGAAGAATACTGTTGAGCCATTAAATCAAAACTGTCCAGACCGCCACTAAACCCAGCCCAAACAACCAAAGCGCGACCTTCGCCGCCCACAGCGATAGTCGGGAACATCTGCTTGCTATATGTAGCCGTGTTAATCTGGAATTCCGAAGATAACTGACCTTCTCGATCAATAAACTGGCCAAACACGCCTTCCTGATCACCGTCTTGCCCTAAACTCGTCCAGGTAATAAAAGCCGAGTCACCGACACCCGCAACGAAAGGAACCACCTGATCCCCAAAAGTGTGCTCATTGACCTTAAATCGATCGCCCTGAGGATTTCCCATCGAATCATAGATCTGCCCGTATATATCCCAGCTGTGGTTCAATTCTGATCGATCAAGGATTCTCGCCACGTTGTCGTGCCCGCTCGTCACGAGCACAAAGCCACCGTCAACAGCGGCCACAGCAGGATTAGCGTCGATAATCGCCGAATCGCCCAACAACAACTCATCAGTTACCCCGTTGCCGTGCTCATCAAACACGCGACCATAAGCACTGACTTGAAAACGCTCGCTCCCCGTAGCCTCCAGGGCTTCTCGACCTCTTTCAGTCCAGTCAATCTGCTCCGAAATCCAACTAACGACGAAATCACCTTGCTCCAGCGCCGCAATACAAGGAGTCCGCTGATTAAAGGCACTCGACTGATTCACGATAAACTCGGCACCGATCTTATCACCCTCGGAATCAAAGATCTGGCCGAACACTCCCTGCAAATCCCCATCCTGCTCCATGCTGCCCCAGACAACCACAACATTGCCGTTGTCCAAGGTCGTTATCGCAGGATCCTGTTGTTGGCTTCGGATGTAAGAATTAACCTTCTGCTCTGGTCCGACAAAAACGCCGCCGCCGTTGACAAAGCGAATAAAAATATCCCCGTTGCTTTCCCAAACTACCGCGGCGCCCCCGCCATCAAGAATGGTCACTGCTGGCCGCTGCTGATCTCCGGCGCTTACCTGATTCACCTGGAAGGCTCCCATGACAGCGTTCAAATTCCCGTCTAACCTGACCGCGCCAACACCCAAACCATCGCCGTCCGTATTGTTATCCTGCCAGACTAAATACCCGCCGGATTCGCCGAGGGCTAGCTGAGGCAAAAACTGATCGCCGATCTGCTGCCCCAGAATCGAATACTCACCTCCTAGGGGAGTGACCCCTGCCTCTAACTCGTGTTCCAACCAAGCGAAGCTGGCTGCAATCGACAGACTAAGAGCAACCACCTTCGAGACAGACATGCATTGTCCTTTATCCAATTTCATGGGCACTTTTCATTCACCAAACAGGTTTATTAGCATTTTACCGGTTTTTTGGATGCCGACCTTTCCTAAACAACCCAGCGGACCCGCACTCGTTCAAGTTGTCAGCAACAACTATCATGACATTGTCAGCAAGAACTCTGCCTTTCCTCAGATTTGAGACAATCAACAATATTTTTCCCTCTAACGATTGTAACCTCATCCGTCGGCTTCCCTTAGTTCAAAGGAGCCTCCTGAGGCGGCACGGTAGAAGGGTCATAAGGAAGATTATCTTCAGTATGGACCCTGTTACCAGCCGGATCAATGATCTTGGGCGTCACGAAAATCGCCAGGTTCTTCTTCTGAGTGAAGGAAGATTCACTACGGAACAGCCGTCCCAAAAAGGGAATATCCCCCAAAACCGGAATCTTGTCCTTGGTCTTCTGGACATTCTCCGCCATCAACCCCCCGAGAAACACCGTTTGGCCGTCCCAAACGATGGCACTCGTCACCACTTGTCGAACTCGCAGACGGGGCAACGGCAACTGAGCTGTCAAAGAGACGCCAACTGTGTTCCCCGCACCACCCTGCGCAACCACAGCAAACGGTCCCGGATCATCGTATCCGACAAATTCGATCAGTGACGGGAGAATCGTCATCTGGATGGAATAGCCATCGGCCGAAACGTAGGGCACCAAATCCAAGGTCGGACCAACCGGGATCGGAACGGTTTGCGGCTGGATCGTGGTTCCGATCACTCCGCTACCACCGACGCCGACACCACCAACACCAGCACCAGTACCACCAACAATACCACCACCACCACCACCACCCTGCTGGTTCGCGTTGTTACCGACAACAATTGACTGAATATCATTGGCCTTGATAGTGGCCTGTCGACCGCTCAACGTAGTAATCACCGGCGCTGCTAGGATATCAATGCCTGCGCGTTGTTCTAGCGCGCGAATGACCACTCTAAATTGCGGATCGGTCAGAATACCAGTGAACGTGGCGACGGAGGGGAACACATTGCCATCAGGCCCAAAGTTTCGCAGCCCGTTGCTCAACAGCTGGTCGTTAGCCACATCCGGGTTCGCCGTGGGCGCGCCACCCGTGGCAGGGAACAGCCCCGTCGAGTTTGCGGCCGAAGGCTGACCGTTCATTGAGGGAGCACTCCCCCCTTGTCCGGCAATCTTGCCGCCGTTAATGAGCGTGTTGCCCAACAGCCAATCAAAGCCCAAAGCTCTGCCATCATCCTGGGTAAACTCGGCAAACTTCGCCTCAATCGTCAATTGCGGTGGCGCCTCGTTCAACGCTGCTATGGCTTCTTCAATAATGTCCAAATCAGTCAACGTTGCTCGGACAAACAGAATACCCGTTCGGTC
This sequence comes from Limisphaerales bacterium, assembly GCA_024761205.1. Classification (GTDB taxonomy): domain Bacteria; phylum Verrucomicrobiota; class Verrucomicrobiia; order Limisphaerales; family AAA164-E04; genus UBA2970. The sequence goes on along the minus strand of JAMASS010000008.1, from coordinate 97,467 downwards.
ATTGAAAAACACAGCCTTGCTGCTAACATTCGGCCCCCCAACACCGAGGCCGTCACCGAAGCCACCGGCTGCAGTGCCACCACCGAAGCCGCCGCCGCCCAAGCCAACACCGCCTTGCTGGCCCCCGCCAATGATCTGACCGGGTGTGAAATTAACGCCTGCAGCGGCGAAGAAGTTGCGAACCAAGACCTGCACGTCTTGCATGAGAGTCACTCGAGAAACACCCGAGAAACCGCCTGCCCCAAACTGATTAAAGCCACCCTGACCGCCGCCGCCAATGCCGCCGCCGCCGCCAAAGCCGCCGCCGCCGAGTCCACCCCCGGCACCACCACCCAAGCCGGTGGGATCAATACCTAAAATTGGCAGAGAAGCGCCGCCGCCACCGCCGCCGCCAAAGCCGCCACCGCCGCCGCCAAAGCCGCCACCGCCGCCGCCAAAGCCGCCACCGCCGCCGCCGGTGCTCTGGATCAACGAATCAAGAAAAATACCTGTCACACCTTCCATCCCCTGAATGAAGGTGTTCGGATCAACGCGGTAGCGCCGGGTATAGAGCGGCTCTGGGTTTTCCACCAGTTTCGAGAACACAACGGCGTACTCTTCAACCGACACCTTAAGTTGCGTGTCTGCAACCCGAGCCACCGCCTCTACCACGTGTTTCAGCTTCACATTCCGCAAGGGGGGGTTGATGTTGATGCTGACACTATACAAGTCAATATCTTCAGCCGGCAAAGCCGGGGCTGGAAACCCGGTCGAAGGACCGATGTTCAAGGGGGTAAATGGAGGTTGCGTATCGATATTCGGATTCACCAAAAAGTTGATGCCCTCATTGTCCGGATCCCGCTTCAGCGCCTCGTCGTATAAAAACCGGACCACTTCGCTCAAAGGCAAGCCATCGAAAAGCACTTGATCAAGGACGATTCGGTTCAACTTCGACTGAATCCTCTGCCGTCCCGAACCAGTATGAATCAAGTTCGTCCGGACGTAAGGGTTGGGCTCCGGCAATAGATGCCGCTGCAAAGGCGGCGACCAAGCCTTTTCAACCTCCACCATCTTAACTTTGGAATGGATCTCCCGTTTGCGAGCCTCCCGAGCATATTTCTTTTCAGCCAAGATGGATCGATAATGCCAAACAGCACGATTCTCCGGATCTTCCTTGACCGCCTGTAGCAGCTTAGCTTCCGCCTTTTCCAGTTGATTGGCCTCTAACAGCAGCTTGGCATCCTGCACGAGAACCGATGCTCCTATCTTGGCTTCGGCAATTTCGGGCATGAGGGACAGGGTCTCCCGGCTAGGTGCCTTGCCACGATTCTGCGCCAGCAACTTATCATTGGCCTCTTTGAATTTTAGCGCGGCACCGTCATTGGGGTTCAGCTTCAGAACACGAACCACCTGCTTATCTGCCTCGACAAGCTCATTGTTTCGCTGATTAATCGCAGCTAGCTTCAATCGTACACTGGACATCCCGGCCAAAGTGCGCTCGCGTTCAGCCTCAACTTGCGGAATCTCCCCAACAAGCTCCAACTGCCGGACCGCCTCTTCGTACATCAACGCAGCTTTCATGAGCTCACCCTCCACCTTCAGCGCCTCCGCCTGCTCAAGTTTCATTCGCAAGATAATGAGAGCCTCCTCCCGACGCACTATTTCATCCTGAACCAGAGATTGGGTAGGCTGACCTATTGCCGTCATGGTAGCGGCGACCGCCACCGTCAGATTCATCGCTATTCTAAACGCACGTAGCATAATAGTCTGGTTCGCTTTCAATTCGGGACCCATACAATTACAAAAATTACTCGGACGCATTTAACCGCACCGTCGTTTGCTTGGTTGTTTTGGTGTCTTTGATGACAACCTCATTTTCCAATACGACGACGACTTCGTACGATTTCTTGGCAATCGTAATTTTGTCCCCTCGTCGCCTGGCGTTAAACTTCTTCCCGCCTTCCGGCGGATAAACGAGATCAGCAGTGTACCCGGCGATTTCCGAATACGGTTCTTGGCAGCTGACGAAAATCTCCCGATTGTCCGCCAGGAGGGTAATCACGAATCCCTCCGGTTGAGTCGGTGCACCTTTTACTTCTTTCAGAATGAAGATGTCATTTTTGTCACGCGCTCGGATCACCCGCGTGACGAGTCGACGATCTCTTCTCTTGGTCTCCGCTTCCCGGGTCACACCAAAATAATATTTGATCTCATCTCCATCTTGGACCAGACGATCGTACTTCACCCGGAAGTACAGCGGAACCGTATTGGTCAACACCAACGCCTCCGGCCCCTTTCGACCATAGAAGGGATCCTTGAGCAGATTCCCCTCCTTGCTTTTCACCCATCCTACGGGATTGAACAGATTATGCTCCGGCCCGGAGAGCTTCAGCTGAGATTTACGCGCTCGATTAAGCGTGGCGATGTTGGTGCTGATGTCGAGCGGGATAAACGGCTTCGGAGCGCCACCAATAATCTCGTCTTCAATATTCTTGTTCACCGCAGCAACCCTGATCGGCAGGTAAGCAGCTGCCACTGCCAACAGCAATAACACGATACTGAGAATGACTTTCTCGTAGTGTTTCTTAAGGAACTCCATTCGCTGCTACAGCCGATTGATTCAGTATGCCTCGTAACCCGACAAATCGCCCCCATCAAGGTTATCCTCTAACTCTTCAACCGGCGTGGGGATGGAGATTACCTCGACAAGCATATTAACCGTCAATGGTTTTTCTTCTAAATCACCCATTGCGTTATCTTCAGTCATCATCCCCGTTGGTGGCATCATTCCGTAGCCGGCGCCATAGGCACCTCCATAGGCACCTCCATAGGCACCTCCATAGGCACCTCCATAGGCACCTCCATAGGCACCTCCATAGCGCCCCGCATCCCCTGCGCCTGTCATTCCACGGGCTAATGCCGGATCCATTCCCGCGTAGGCTGAATCCAGCGAGCCGGTTCCATAGAGTGCCTCGTTGGGATCCATTTGCTGATTACTCGCAGCCGACTGTTTTACCACCAACCATTTGACACGGAAGAAATGTTCGTTGTTGTTCAGCCCGGCCATCACCTCGGAGAGTTCACTGCTGAAGCACTGGAAACTCAGTTGAAAAGGATAGATGATGGCACCGGTAATGTCGTTGGTGAGAGGGACGTCATCAATGTAGATGTCACTCGGCAAGCTTAACGAGAAACTACTCGTATAACCTGCGTATGGATTTGCCGAGATATCGTCATCATAATAATCATCTTCTTCTTCCTTTTCTTCTTCCTCCTCCTCCGCTTCGGCCACTTCAGGACGTTTGATGCTGTTAATCGAATGGATCTTCGCATCAAAAAGAACCTTGCAGAGGGATTCCAACTGAATCAATTGAAACGCCATTGGCTGCAACGTTTCCGGCGCGAACGACATCTTCGGCCGAACGTCTCCGAAGGAGAAGCTGAAATTCATATTGCCCTCGCTCGGCAGTCCCGTTCCCGCGCCCTCCGCGGCTCGTTGCAGCGCTGCGATTCGATCCTCGAGCAAGCTCTTGAATTTGAAGGTGTCCAGATCTTTCGGCACGTCGAAGGATTTGAACAAGTCCCGCAATGGTTCAAGAAGTGTTCGATTAATCTTCTCCTGCTCTTTCTTGACCGCGCCGATATTGTCGATCCCCCGCGCCGGATCGCCCGGATGCGGGTCGCGGTTTTTCAAGTTCTTCAAATTAATGATCCCCTGCTCAAGGCTTGCCTGAGCGGCTTTTTCAGCCTCCATCTGCGTATACAGAAACCATCCTGCCACTCCCATGAGGGCAAGGGCGACCACGCCTCCGATGATCAATCCAAGATTACTTTTTACCCAGTTCATAATTCTAGAGTTCCAATGGGTTTGCCAACGTGATTGTCACCTCAAAATCAAATGTGTTATCCGACTCACTCACAGGCGCCAGATCGCCGACGAGCTTGGTTTCCGCCGGATCAAAGATATTTGTTCGGGAGTGAAGTTGTGAAAGCAACTCAAAGGCCAATCGATTGTTCGCGTTCTGATTGATTCCAATGCGGTTGACGCCCTTGCACACCAGATTCAACCGCGTAAGGATCCCCTCCTCTTCTTCCTCTTCTTCCTCTTCTTCCTCCATGCCTAACAGCCCATACCGCTCCATCATTTCCCGATCCATCTGCCACATGGTCTGCTGGGTGCCTGACTCATCCGCGTAGAGATCGATTTCCTCGACCTTGGTCAAATCATCCAAGCCAGGAATATCCGGCTTGATCGACGTCATCCAGATTCCCGCATCAACGCCCAGTTTGTTTTCGGTTTCCCGTTCCGCCGCCAAAATCGCACTGAGGATTTCAGTCAATACATCTGGCCAGAAATAGCGCTCGTGGACAAATCGCGTCAGCTCCCGAACTTCCTCCATCTGGCTCGACAAGGCGTTCTCCTCCGGCTGCAACTCGTCTAACAGTGCCTGCAAAGGCTGTGCCTGTTCGTTCAATACCGTGATTCCCTTATTCTTCTCCTGGGTCAATTGGGAGAAGAACCAACCAATCGCCGTGATCACCAGCACTAGGCTGAACACCGTCGCAATAAAATAGGGCTTCTTCTGATTGAACTCTTGTCGCCGCAGCGACGATTTCGGCATTAAGTTCAGCTCCACCGGACATTGCACAACCCGGCGCAGGCCCAAACCGACCACTTCGCCGAAGGAGTGGGCAATTTTCGCCAATTCTTCCAAGTTGAGGGAAGGATCAATCTGAATCGTGCGGAACGGATTGAAATACTCGACCTCAACGTTGAGTTTTTCGGCGAAGAACTGAGCCGTGTAAGGCATGATCGAAGCGCCGCCCGCCAGAAAAAGCCGTTGGGGCGCCGAGCCACCCTGCTGACTGCGATAGAATTGCATGGTCTGATTGACCTGAATGTGCAGACGAGTCATCACCTGACGAGCAATCTTTGAGATCTGCGCCTGCTTGGGATTATCGGGATCCTCATAGGTGCCGCCAAGACTCACAAAACCTTCTTCGATCTTAAACTTCTCCGCATCGGGAAATCGGATCTTCGACTCATTCGCAAACTCCTGGGTAATGGCATTCGCACCGATGTTGATGCTACGAGAGTAAACTTTGCCACCCTCAAAGAAGAGCAAGTTACTGGTTTTCGCACCGATGTTTAGGAGCATCGTGCAGCCCTTCAGATCGCCGTAATTGTATCGAAACGCGTTGCAAAGCGCAGACGGCACCACATCAACCAGGCTGAGCGTCATGTTGTTGGACTCAGCGGTCTTAAACAACTTCTCGACCAGCTCGGTCTTAATGGCGACCAACAGCACCTCAAGCTCTCCGCTACCGGTGGCTCCAAGGATTTGATAATCCCAAACCACCTCTTCTAATGGAAACGGAACGTTTTGCTGCGCTTCATACTGAATAATCTGCGTTACCTTCGACGAGTCTACCGGAGGCAACTTCACAAACTTCGAAAAGACATGAAATCCCGGCGCGCAAACATTAATATCCTTTGAGGAAAACCGCTGCTCACTCAACAGCGTTTGAATCGCCTTTTTGATGACACCCTCGCGTACAGCCTCTTGGGCGCCGGCGAGCCCGAGCGGATGCGAACCAAATGCACGAAGGCAGATACCGCCCGATTCGGTCGGCTCGAACTCGGCGATCTTCAGGCTGCCCGCCCCAAAGTCGATCCCCAAAAACGATTTTGACTTCATAATATCCGCTTCTCTTTCTGTACGAGGCAACAAAGAACCGGCATGGGTGAATCGTCCATTTGGCTTAGGTTGCGAAGTTCAAGTTGGTAATTACTGGAATTTGCAGAGAGGGTCAAATAGAAAAAGCCAGCTTCTATCCCCCCACTCCACTGCGGCCAAATCTAGTTCGCGTCTCCATCTTCGAGAGGCTAAACATACACAAGATTCAACGACCGATTCCACCCTCCCTTAGACGGTTTCTACTTTGCGCCCGTTCCTAGCAAAACCACCGGCACCGTTCGCAACAGAATCTTTACATCCAGCCACAAGGACCAGTTGTCGATATACTCCAAGTCCAATCGAACCCATTCCTGAAAATCTTTCACATCATTTCGGCCACTGATCTGCCAAAGGCAAGTCAAACCAGGCTTGACGCTCAAGCGCCGACGATGCGCCAAATCATCAAATCGCAACGTTTCATCCACGGGCAACGGCCGCGGCCCCACTAAACTCATCTCCCCTTTTAACACATTGAACAGCTGTGGCAATTCGTCAAAGCTTCGTCGCCTCAAAAACTTTCCAATCCACGTCACCCGAGGATCTTCCGACAACTTGAAGACAGGCCCGTCCATCTCGTTCATATCTTCAAGCTCCCGACGTTGTTGCTCCGCGTCGGTCACCATCGAGCGAAATTTATACATCTCGAACGGTCGCCCATTGAGCCCGCTACGCTGTTGACGAAAGAGAATCGGCCCTGGAGACGACAAGCGAATGCTAATCGCACAAAAAACCAATATTGGGGCAAAGACCAGCAAGGCCACGCAGGCTCCAATCTGATCAATGGTCTGCTTAGCCACGGCTTGCCAAGACACATCAGGAGCCGAACGGAAGACCATCATGGGGTAGCCATTGAAGTCATCCAGAATAGTCCGAGAAATCTCCGTATGGAAGAAATCTGCCAACATCCACACTTCAACCCCCTCCAGTTCACAAGCCTGGATGACCTTCTCGACCTGACCAAAAAACGTATGCTTTGCCGACATGATGACCCCATTGGCCGAATGTTCGTGAAGCAGCCGAAGAAACTCCTCCACCGAGGTCCGGTTCACATCAAGATCGGCAACGACCTGTAGGTTTGACTTCGAATCCTGAAGCACATCGTCATAAAGCTTTTGCGTATCTTCGGACGCACCGATCAGAATAAACCGCTGCCGAAATTGAGATCGACCAAGATTCAACTCTGCGTAGCGACGGAGCACTTCCTCCTTAACCATGACCAGGACGAAGCTGATCCCTCCAGATAAAATAATCACCGCACGAGAAAGCTGAATTCGCACCAAGAACATCATTAACACCAAAGCGATCGTTACCAAGGCGCATACTTTGAAGAGCTGCCAGGCCGTTTTCCCTCGAGAGAGCAACAGCGGTCGATCATAGAATCCTAGAAACTCCAGCAAAACCAACGACACCGGCAGGGTGAGGAGCATAATCGGAAAAAAGCTCTCAAAACTTTCAATCTCCTTCGTCCCGCCAAACAACGCCAGGAAATCTAAGACAAAGGTCCCCAGGAAGACTTCGCTGGAGCGCACATAATAAGCGAGAAAGAAGCCGAGAGCGAACAACACCCCATCGACAATTTTCAGCAAGCCATTCCGAATTTGTCGCTGTCGCCGTAACATATAATTTAGTCACCATCATTTCGCCGTCGAGGCAAAACCCATCTCACCGCACAAACGATACCTATTCACAGCAGCCTCGTGTTTTTGCCCACCCTAGTCCCCATTGCCAGCCAATGCGACGCCCTCACTTTGATCCGGCTCGGCCGATCGCTTCAGAGCCGCCAACCAAAAGCTTGGGCTGTGGTTGAAAATCGGGAATAGCGTGGCCGAGAAATTCCTTGATCCGATTCAGGTAGGCCTCTTCGTTGTCTGGCGTGGCGAGCCCCAAGCAACTGACATAGGCCCAACGCTGTAGCTCCCCGGTGGTAAACAGACCTTTCGCCATCAGCCACATCCGCTCCCAATGTTGCGCGGTCGCTAACCCATCCGCAACAAACCAATAGACATAGAACGCCGGATAAATGACACCGTTAAGGGGCGCCTCGCATCGAATGACCATCACGGGTAACTCATAGGTTTCCGGGCCGCGAACGGTGACCGTGTCAAGCTTTGATCCCGTAATGCGGTATCCATTCCCGGTGAGACAGAATTCGGGCTGATGAATACTCGTTCGATCCGACCCCATAAGCACCCCCATGACCTGCATCTCATAACCATCCGGCGCCTTATACGCTCGAATACCGATGGTGGTATCGGCCGGCAAGGTGTTGATCACTCCCTCACTGACAGGATGAACTCTCCCTTCATAATCCAAAACTAACTCCGGAAACTCGATATCCAGTTCACCATTCTCACCCACGGCTACAACTTTGATCCCAGGTTCACCGAGCCGCTGATTCGTCTTCCAATAGGACAAAAACAGCACCACCAACAACATCACTGACAGGGCGATCGCCGGAATTTTCCATTCCTCAGCTTTCATTCTGCTTCTCCATTCCCGACCTTTTCTCATCCAAAAAGTATCCCAAGACCATCACGCCAACAATCGCGACCAAAAACGTTACAAGGCCCAGCTTCTGCTCGATGTTTAAGCCAGCCTTCATCCCGTACACATCGCCAACAACGATTACGGTGATAACCCGCAGCACATTACCCAATACAGCTAACGGAACCGAAACTGCCATCATCACCAACCGCCGCCACATCGTCTGGTAAGTGATGAAGCCATAAATCGTGGTCAAGGCGAACAGCGTGATCAAACTCCGAATACCACTACACGCTGGCGCCACATCATACTGGAACGATTTGTCAGCATCAAAGATCAATGTCCCCTCCCGAACGATCTCCAACCCAAGCACGATTGAGGCAAATCCAACCGAAAGCTGCGTCACCAACATCCGCAACGGAAAAGTGATCCCCTGCGCCAACGAACCGATCGGCACGCAGAAGATTACCAGGAAGTAGGGGAAAAAAGTATGCTTGAGCCAAGACCGTCCCCAGCACAACCCCATGATGGCATAAAACCCAAAAAACAACGCCAGAATTGATATCCTTGGCTGCTGGGCGACAAATCCGACCGAATGGAGCACGACCGCCACCACGAACATTGGGAGTGCCCAATGCCAAGGCTCTAGACGCAGCGACATCAGTTCCCGCCGTTTCCACCAAATCAGGCCCAAAACCACAAACGGAATCAGATTCCCATGGCTATCTTCAGACATCTGAGCATTATAAGCCGCAAACATCCACGTGAACAGAGATGGCGTATCGATATAGCCAAAGGTGGAGTTCCCTAGAAACTGGAACAACAGCAACCAACTAATCGCTAACACAGCAAACACATGCTTACGTGGGAGAAAATCCCAAAACTCCCTAAACTCGGCGGCAAGATTCGTTCTGGGATTCGTCGGCGCTTCAGCAGTATTCTCTTCAGACATATAAAAAGTAGATTTAATCACAGATTCTCAGCGGAAATCAGAGTCAAGAGGCATCGGCACCAAGAAACTTAAGCCGAATCACGAAGCAACACCTGCAGCCACCGTTCTTCGAATCGCCTGGCCACGGAGTCCGTCCCACAGCAAATAAAACAAAAACAAACTATTGTAGCGCAAATAACGCCCGGCCAAACGCTTGGGCTCAGAGGCCAGCCGAAAAGCCCACCCGAGCCCACGACGTTGCATCCACAGAGGCGGATCCGGCTTCGTGCCAGCATTGACATCAAACGCATACCCCACCGCCAACAGAGCACCCCGTTGAATCTTTGACTTCCATCGACTGATCCACCGCTGCTGCTTGGGCGTCCCGAGCCCCACCCACACAAAATCAGGCGAGATCTCGTTGATCGCCGATACAATCCCCTCTTCTTCCTCCGCAGAAAAGTATCCGTCACGCATCCCCACCACCGACAAGCCAGGATGCACTTTCCGCAGCCGCATCTCAAGCTTGGCTAGACATTCCTTTGAACCTCCCAAAAAGAAATGTCGGTAATCCGGCTGTGTCCGCTCCAGGCATTTCCGCATAAAGGTCGGCCCGTAGACTTGATCTGACAGCTGCGCCCGCCCTCTATTCATACACCAAATCAAAGGCATTCCATCAGGAATGAAATGATCAAAACAAGACATCATCGACCGAAACTCAACACTCATCCGCCGCATCGTGACAATGTGGGAATTAGTAAAATCAACCGCAAAGACGCTCGCCTTCCGAACCTCTTCGTGGCAAAAATCCGACAACGCATCATACGTTGTCACTCGCAACGGAGTACCTAAAACCTCAACGGTTTTCATCAATATCAGTCCTCAGCTCGCCCAACAAACGCCAAAGACCCCCTGATTAAGACAGCCTTCGTCGTCCGGGGTCAACAGAGAACTCCAAACGCAACACAACGGAGAGAGTGAAATGAAAGGGCGAGTCAATTTTAGAAAAGGTGGAGCGAGAGTCTCTTGAGCCGCCAGCCCGTCGCACAAGCCGAACCTCCCCTCAGTGAGGTTATTGACTAAGGAACCTCTGAACCAGCACAAAGCACAGTGGCGGGGCTTGCAAAAGGCGCTCGGACGCTGCCACGCCAGACTTTTGAGGCGCCGCCAGCGTGCCGGCAATTTTGCGCCTTGAGACTGAACGCCGGATCCTTGGTTCAGAGGTTCACTACAATTGTCCGCAGTGATTCTCCTCTTGCGATTTAGGCAATAGCGACTCAACAAAACCTCTCCACCCCACCTCCCCCTTTAATCACCCCCACACGACAGCACAAATGACTTGTCACACGGAAATTGGATTCACTAAACTCTGCTTCCAACAGGTTCTTCCTGCGCCTGACCCTTTGGCCCGCCAGAGTAGCTCAGCGGTAGAGCAGAGGACTCATAAGCCTTTGGTCGCAGGTTCAAACCCTGCCTCTGGCACCAACTCGCAACAAACCCTCGTAGCTGCCAATATAATTGGTTCGAGCGAGTCCTTGGGACCGCGCAGCCTGCCTTTGGGCGGGGGGAGTGCGCGCCCAGGGAAACGCTGATTACATAACCAGAAACTCGGTTTTCCCCGGAAAAATCACCGAAAACAGCAACGCTCAGGGATTAAATCAGCGTTCCCCCAAGCCCCCACCCTGCCCTCCGCAGTTGATACGCCCAGAGATGTCAGGCCCATCCGATTGCGGCTAAGGGGCCGCGAAATCGGCCCCCAAGCTCTAAATCGGACCAAAGGTGGGCCCGGCGTTCAGTGCACTGGACGAGCCGCCGCTACCCTTGGAATGCGCCTGCCGGCAACCTTGCTTTTCGATGGCTAGCGTCTAGCCGCCACAATGGCCTTCTTCCGGGCTCGGCCAGGGGCTTGGGGTTTGAGGAGGCGGGCGCTCAAGGCTGGACCAGCGGGCCTTAGGTCTGCCGGGGGGATTATGCGCTTGGCCCGTGCAACTAGCCTGGACTTGTTGGGCGATGGCCTGTTGTCCGACCGCCCACTCTGAGAAGGTCGGGCGCGGCTCTCCGTGCGTGCGGGCGGTGGCGGGACCGATCCCGAGGGCAAACAACGCAATCCTCGGCGAGGACGCCAACGTTGGGCTGGATCGGCTCCGCTTGCTGGGCGGCGGCCTTTGGCATCCAGAGAGGATTCCTTCCGGTTCATGGTTCGTTGGCGGGCGCAGCCCTTTGGAGCTCACCGGCCAACACCTCTGTCATCTTCACGATGTTCTCCAAGCCGCTCTCGCGTTGTTGGAAGACGATGAGATGCCTCTGTTCGCCATCCCAAACCTCGGCGAATTCACTGGATATCCGAGAGTTCTTGGAAACCATCGAGGCATCGCACACCCCCTGTCGTATAACTGCGACTTCTCAACTGTCATCAGGCGAAACCTTTGCTCCTCTGTCAATTGCGACTGAGAGGAATCCTCTCGGGGATCAGGAAACGAGATTTTAATCAAAAAGCATCAGAACCATGAAAAACCTAAAACTACCGACCACCGCTTTGGTAAGCAGCGGAATTCTCACCACTACGCCCCCCGTCATGGGCTAAGGAGTTGATAATGAAGGAGATAGGGAAGATCGTCGAGTCAAGCTCCTGGCACCATTCGATCTCGACGGAGACGGCCAACTCAGCCACGAGGAACGACAAGTCCCTCAAGAAGCCGCAGCCACCGAATGTGTGGCCGACTTTTATGGAAAAGAACGGCGTGAACCGGGACGGTGTCATCACCCGTGACGAACTAGTCCTAGCTAGCGACGAGGCTGCAGCGGCAAAACAAACAAAGGCCCTGGAGAAATACGATCAAGATGGTGATGGCACCATTTACCTCTGAGGAAGCCTTGCCATTCACTAGGCCATCGTGGAAGAGCGAATCATGAACATTCTTGAACGACTAGCCGAACCCGATGATGCCGACAGTGCGACGCTCCAACGGACCGGGGCGACGGGATCCGGAAATCATGAAAACCGCCAGTGCCCCACGTTAGACTCGGGGGGATGGCGAAATCACCGAAGCGGAAGTCCTCACCGAAATGGTGGGCAACCCCCAAGACCGGTTCAACGAATGATTTGCCACCACCAAGACGGCGAGGCACACCCGATGAAATCGGATCCGTAGACGAATGAGCAGCCATTGCCAAGAGAGCGGCTGCGTTATTGGCAAAATTGAACGCTACCAGACCACGGCTGACGAAGTATCCCCCGCGGAACCGCAATCCGCGAAGGCCTCGCGGCAGCCTCGGGCCAAGAGGACCTGAAGGAGTGGACAATGTTGGTGAAAACGATGGCGTCCGGACCATCGGCGCCGACACCTCCGCAACAATCCCAACGCCCGCGACATCCAGGCAATCACCGCGGTTGATTAAATAACCGCAGCGTAACGACAAAACCGCACATCTCTCAATCAAGCCGAGGTCCGTCTCGGCTTGGCCTTTTTTAGGAAACTGTGAAACATTTCTTTGCTTTAAGTTGACCGTTCCCCTGGTTCTTCAGCACTTCCAACCAGAATTCAACCGAGCGAACTATGCTGGTCCCCCTCCGGTTACAACGTGCGCTGGTCACCCAGCCCGACGTTTCGCTCGGCACCATGAGCACGCCGCAAGCAACCATGTGGACCTGGAAAGTTCATCCCTCTACAGGAGACTAACAGGTCGCCCGGCGCCATTGTCTATAAAAGTCGGAGTGCTTCCAATCGAGACCTACCATTATTCAATGGCAGCGCCGTTACCCAGATGCCCCCCTACGATCAGCAAGGGTGGTTGGATATGATCTATGGAATGATGCGAGGGGTTGCTCTCGAGTCACGAGGAAACGATGGGGTATTGCCATCTATAGTTGATTTCAGGCTCTCCCGAGGTCTATCCGTGCCCCAAGCCATGCATACAATCTCGGCGCATCCTATTTATTGTTTTGGGCAGACGACCGCGACCACCATTGTCCCTTGCACCGCACAGCTCGCCTACTCAAAATTCATTCGCCAGTACGCAGAATAATATCGCGAGCGATCACGACCAACTACGACGCGCAGCCGAGACCATCATCCTCTTTCCTCCCGGCTACACGCTGCTCACCAAAGAATCGCTCTGGTGTTTGCCGCCCCTCAACTACGAAAGATCAACGAGCACGGACTCAAACATCCCGAGATACTGGCTCGAGTCGCAGCCGAAATCCAACGCTGCTATCGACTTGGAGTGACTTATGACCTGGCTTGGGAATTGAACCACTTGGGTCTGAGCGGATATCGAGAAGTTGTGCAGATTCGGAAAGACGGACAGATCATCGTCCAAAACGACGTCTACAATCCACCTTGATAGCCGGTCAGACCTATTGGCTCGGCACCTGGTCTCGGAATCGCGCTCTCCCGCGAAAAAGAGACGGCACCCATGTTTCTCGTCGCCCAAGCACCCACATTACCGAGCACCAATCACCCGCCCACTTCACCCCTCGGCACGACAAGAACGGTGGCTAGTGAACTTCGAAAGTGATTTGGCAGCTGTACAGTCCGATGCAACCGAGACTATCAGGATCCAAGCCACCGTCACGATATCGAATCCAGACTACCCCCCTTGGATGTCGACTACCCCGGCGTCTCTCGCCTCAGAGCCTCCGTTGTCGATCGAGCAGCCGATCCATCGTCAAATGGAAAACCATTACCGTTGACTCTCGCCCGAATCTCTCTATTCATTGAGGCTATCCCAACAAAAACACAGTCCCACAGCCCAACCCGAGACCGTCTCCCGCATAATCCAATCGAAATGGATCCGTGCTCCAATGATTGAAGTAGCATTCATCCACCGGCAGGCACCGGCCGTCCACACGAAAGCCACGCATTTGAAACGTCGGTCCTCAACACATCAATCAACTGCTGCGCGGGCAACGAAACCATACCCAATCGCTGACTGTTCTGATGTCCCCAATTCGCCCGATCCAAAGGGAACGCCTTGAGCGTCCCAATCGATTCTTCGAGCCCAGCCCGACCATAGACTTACATTTATGCGCTCCCCGCGAAGCCAATACCAGCTTTCCGGCAGCGCAGGTAAAATTGAAGAAGGGATTTAATTCCGGTTTTCCAAAGTCCAATATTGGTGGAACGCTCGCAGCAGTTGTTGCTTCAGTCGCTCATCCTTTTTTGAATACCGCAACAAATCGTAGAAACTCATGAAAGCCATCTCATCATCGGACTGACTTCCAGAGCCCATCCCCCTGCTGAATCTTGGGAACCATGGTGTTGCTGAGATAGGCGTGTTTCTTGATCAACTCGTTTAGCTTTGACATCGCATCTCCGGTCAAGCGCACGAGCAGGCTCAGCGAGTTGAGACCTCGCTCTACTTGCCAGTCGGGATTGCGGTTCAGGTTTTCCGGACTGAAGGTGCCTCAACGCATCGGACGCCCATCATTAATCCGTGAGATTATAGCCGTGGGCGATCAGATGATCCGTCAGATCAACGACCGCCTTGCAAACCCGCCCCTTCTCAGCCTCCGTTGCGGCCACCAAATCATGGTAGAGCGGATAGAAAAATAGTGGCCAACCAGCTCATCAGAACTCGTGTCCCCTTTCCAACCCCATTCCCCGTCCGGCCAAGCAAAACGGGCGATGTGCAACCGAACAGCATTCGCTTGATCAGCGAGTCGATCTCTGCCTCATAACTCGCCGCCTTTTCCTTCAAGGTCATCTCTCGAAATCCGATCTTCGAAACCCCGGCCTCAGTCAAAATCCACGCCGCTCCGTCAGCATCCATCGTCAAACAGAGCACACAATCGTCGAACAACCAACGGCAGCCCTGCCGATAGGACCACCGCCCGGCCTGATAACGGGATCATTCCTTTTCCATACCGAACCACACCGAGCCATCCGCACTCGCAGCAGCCCAAGTGCAGTGATTGTACGGCAGTCCATCCTTCCCTTCAAAAAGAACCCTTCTCCGAAAAAATTGGGAAAATCGCCCCCGGCAAACACACCAAATCATGACCTTGGGGTTTGTCGCAAACAGAAATCGCAGCGGAAACGGCACACCAGGACCCTCTGCCTGGTCTGGCGTTTCGGGTGGCACCTCGTCCGCCGGATGCGCTGCACTGTCCATCCTCCTAGTCTCACAAGACAGACGGGACCCTCTCCGTTTGCAGCTAAATGCAACGAGTTTTCGTAGCAGCAAGATTCATACCATACCCGTAGGAATCCATGTTCCAAACGGCCACACTTCAAGTAATTTTCTGGTGCTTGACTTTTGAATGAGGCATTTTTTAGGGGTTTTATTTTTTCACAATGAAATAAAGCATCTGAAACAGAAGTCTTGTTCGCGGGTGCAATGTGCGCCTGCGGCTGCAATTTCCATCTCCATTTGCCGACAATACGCGAGATTTTGGAACTGTTGAAC
Source organism: Limisphaerales bacterium (assembly GCA_024761205.1). Taxonomy (GTDB): domain Bacteria; phylum Verrucomicrobiota; class Verrucomicrobiia; order Limisphaerales; family AAA164-E04; genus UBA2970. The sequence continues at coordinate 81,927 of JAMASS010000008.1, read as the reverse complement.
CGGAAAAAGCCAGACCAATAGAGCCAAAGCTCCCTCACCATTAGGAAGCTTGGATACCAACGAACCAACGCCTCATAGCACTGCTTGACCCGGACGAACTCCTCGCTATGCTCACCGACCCTCAGGTCGCTAGGCGAGCAAGGAAATGACGAAACCCATTGCCTGAAACCCCTAAGCCCCCGTACTACGCCGTGCCTCCACAATGAGGGACAATCCTGCAGGAGGATATCAAGAGACGGCCGAACACATGCTCGGCCTAGCCTCCGAGCAGCTAGGTTTCCTTGGCTTCGAATCTGTGAGGGAGAACCTGGGAATCACCATTTACCTATTGGCATGATCTAGCGTGCATTAAGCAGTGGAAAACCCAACAAGAAGACGCTGCCACCCAACAAAAAGGTCGTCGGGTTTGGTATGCTCGATACAAGGTCCAAATCGCTAAGATGGAGCGAGACTACGGCTACAAAGCAGAAGAGTGAATTGATTGCCTAACAAAACAGTCTGAAAAAATCTTTCGGGCTATTGCTTTGCTAAAATAAGCTAAGAATCAAGACGCCTTCTTCCGCGCTTTGGTTTTCTCGATCTTGCTCGCGACGATCACGCGATCCTTTCTCTTGCCCTCATGGTCACCAGTTACCTTAACGGGCACCTTATCGCCAGAGCAAATATTGTTGTGAAAGGCCTTCGTCACGTCATTGTTCTTCAGCAAAAAGACACGCTCAATCTTCTCGCCTTGCTTATTCTTTCGATTGATGGTCAATGCAGCTTGGCAGGATTCAGTCTTGCCTAAGGAGCACTTGGCGCAAACCAAAACACCTCGAGTGGTGCGTTCCTTCTTGGCTGCCTTGCCTTCTTCTGCCGCCGTGGCTGACGGAATGGCCATGCTAATTGCGATGATCGCTAGGATGGATTTGAACATTTTTATTTTACTCAACAACTTTCAATCGCATTTCAATTCAGCAAAATGCTCTATGGCTTAAGTCTTAGGAAGTCGCCCTGCGGTTGCAAGAGCTTTTATCGCATTCCCGAGCGTGTCTGTTACACCGATCCCGTGCCTTGAACTGGTCCCTCACCCATCAACTGGACCACTTCCGACGAGCTTTGCAGTCCGAAACGGTAGACGTTCCAAAGAACTCGGGCGTCGAACAGCGCATTCACTTGAGGATCGATCCATTGATTCGGCGCCAAACGCTTCTGCAATACCGAAATGGTCAGGCCCTTGGCCGCACCAGCCAATCCTCCGAGGAACGGCACCCCTATCCTCAAGCTTCGCCACTTGATACTCCTCTTCGTCGATCCAGACTTTGAGCGATAACTGTTTCATTAGTCGAACGACCACTCGGCTCTCGACGCGATACTTTTTGATTGGTTCAAGAACGATCACGTGGGCGAATCGATTGTCCAGCACTTCACGCCCTAGGAGTCGAGGGGCGAACTTGTCATGGAACAAAGTAACGTTTCGATCTATGAGCGTTCTCCTTGCCTTGTCCGAATCGCACCGGTTACAGGAATCGATGCTGCCGCATTCGATCCTTGGCAATTTGTGCTTCCGTCGCTGGCTTGCCGTTGACCTCGAGCAACGCCTGCTCCCGATCATCCGTGAAGGCTCGGTAAATTTTCGTCTTGCGTTCCTCCACTTCACCGTCGGAAGAAAACTCCTTGATGACGACTTGCCGGAGGTAGGAAAAGACGATTCCGTCGGCACCGTGGTCCCGAGTCCTTTCGATGATTTTGGCGGATGTCAGCGCCGGATTGGGCTCAGCTGATCTCGAATACCGTCAATAACAGAGACTAATCGAAGAAACACACTCACGCTTCTGAGATGATGATTGGGCGGCTATTCCTTAGCCCTGTAGTCAATGACGAAGACGTCCTCAAGGGGGGGCATCACGAGTCGCCCAAATTTGACATGCTCGGGATGTTTCAGGTGGCTATCTCGGCCCTTCTCGGAATCAAAAGTCAGGAGCTGGCAATGTTTGAATCCCCTGTTGAGATCTTCGGGACTATTGTTTATGCCTTTCTCAAATGCCTTGATCTTCTCGATCGTGTTCTTCAGATCTGCAAAGGCTTTCTTGATCTTTGCGATGGTCTCATCTGAGGTCCCTTCCTTGTATTTAAAGTACACTATGTGCCGCAGCAGCTTTTCATGATGATCTGCTTGAAATGTTGTCATGGTGCGCTGGTGAGCATGAGCCGAGGAAAAGACCCCATTGAAATTCTGATCCGATAATTGTTCAAAAAACAACGCAATGACAAGTTCTGTTCATGGAGAGCCTTCACCTCACCTAGTGTCAGCTGCCCCTGCTTGGACCCACGTGCGGCGGGCGCCTCCGGCAATGTGAAGCGGCGTCCTGCCAAAATATCCGGCACACTCAGCAGTTGCAGTCGAGGGCAGCGTTTGCCCTTCATCTCTCCGGCCATTGCCATCTCTCGGCTGAAGGCGGCTTTCTGCTGCGGCTTCAAATTGCGCATCAGGATCAGGCCGGCCATATCGGCCTCTTCACGTGCCAAGACGCCGCGCAGTTGGCGCACCACGCTGATATTGACATTCTCGCCGCCCTTCACCTCCAACACCATCGAGCGCAGTTTCTTCCTTGACCGCCCGAAGTAGATGCGTCCGTCAATGCCCCGCTTCGTCGTGACGAAGCCGTCCACCTCCTCTACCACCCATTTCTGGAAGTGATACGGGTCACGCTTCCATAAATCAATGGCCCCTTCGAGCGTGCTTGGCACGCCATCAATAACGAAGTCAACCCCTTCCTTCAATCCGAGCCGATCATGCAGACGAGCCGTAGCCACGCGCTTGATGGCGTGGATGGCGATGTCGCTTCCGATCCGGTGGCGTTTCAAGCTATGCGCGGCCTCCAAGGTAGTGGCGCACCCACAGAACGGGTCGAACACCACATCACCTTCATTCGATCTCGCCTTGATGATCCTCTCCAGCAACGGCAAGGGCTTCTGCGTAGGATAGCCGAGGCGTTCTTTAGATATATTGATAATGGCTTTTATATCATCCCATATATTTTAAACATCTGCAAAATAGCGCCCTTGTTCATCAACCTGTTCGCTGAAGAATGGCTTATGGTAAAAGATTCGTTCTTGAATAGGGTGATGCTTATACAAACCGGATTTTATATAAAACAGTGGTATATCGTGCTTGCGCGGCCAATGCCGTTTGCTCGCTCCGCCCGTGCGATACGCCCACACGATTTCATTCCTGAAATTCCTGTGCCCGAACACAGCGTGCAACATCACCTTGATATAATGGCTGGCAGTCGAGTCGCAATGCAGGTAAATGCTGCCGGTGGGTTTGAGGATGCCGCGCATAGGCAGGAGCCGCTACGTCATATAAGAGAGATAAGCCAACAACCTCGGGTCCGTCCGGCGCAGGGACTTCATCCAAAGCCGCCAAAACTCTGCGGTGTCATCATCAATGCCGGATTTCCGCAAGAGCACCGGCAACTGATGTATGGCGCGAATCCGCTCACCGTCCAACGTCCATTGATCGCAAAAGGCCTCGACCTGTTCCGGCAAAGGACGACCGGTCTCGTCTTTATAGATAGCGTTGTAGGCCCTGTTCGAGTTGAAGGGCGGGTCGAGCTAAAACAAGGACTCGGCAACGCGTTTTGGGTGATTGTTAAATGCCACAGCCGCGTCTTGTTTCACGTAGTCCATTATATCGTGGGAAACCACAAGGATACCGACGGCATCGTTCAAAAATATGAAGACATACGCGAATCTTGAGAAATTCCGGGCGCAGTCCAGCGCACGGACCTAGCTGCATCGAATCGCCGTTCATTGTTCTCTCGCCGTCGTCCGCAAACAACAGCAGACGCAAGTCTGGAGTGAACTGATGGATCATCGCAACGCGGAGGCGATGTTCGTGGATCGGGCGCTCCGGCTGGATCGCGCGGGGCGAGCATCAAGGTGCAGGGCACCGAGCACGGCGAATTCTAGAGTCATTGTGGCGCCGATTGAACGAGCGTCGTTTGTTTTACAACATTTTGAGGAGCGCTCGATTCAATAGATCGCGGACGAATTCGACCTAGGGACTAACGCCGTGAAACAGAACGTGTTCCGCGAGGCCAAAAAAGGTCCGAAACGGACTCGAATCTTTTCCCCGAACGCCCGTACCGTCAGACTTACCGCACAAAGCGCCAAAGCTCAACGGTGTTGCAGTTACCGATTTCCCTCAGAACCCATGAACCTTACGGGTGAGGATCTGATTTTGTATCACTACGGCGAGGCCGCAGATTCAACTTCGATTGAAAAGGTGTTGACTCGCTCAGCAGTCGTCCGCGAGTGGTTCAGGGTGATTGCCGAGATGCTCACTGCGGCGGATCACACCCGAATCGGCTGACTCGGGTCCGGATTACGGAGAATCGGTGAGGGAGCGTTTTCGCCCGAGATTCAAACAATCCCATGCCTGAAGCCAGTGGAGTGAACGGGCTGTTGAGGGTCTTGTGAGCACGTCTTGTTCTACGGCTGCAAGACTGGGGCGCCTTGGCAGCATTGCTGGAAAGGGCATTTCGCAGGGTTGGCCTTGGTGACCCGCATCGCATTGACGCAGAGATCGCGGTGTGCTTGGCCGTGGCAACCTTGACGCTTGGGGTAGTTGAGCAAAACCGCCAAAGAATTGCTCAACCCGACAAAGAGCAGAGTTGGACAACGACTGACGAATCGGATGGTTTGCATCAAGCATTGCTTCGCGAAGTGGGCGTCCATCTTGAGTAGGCGCAACTTGCTCTAATCGGGATCGTCAACGCGTCCTCCGTGTCGATTATTAATATTTTCCATCGAACGCGAGCTAGCGTGGCAGTTGGTGGCTCTCAATCGCCTTTACCGGCAGTTGGCACGGTCGATCCGGCGAGCTTGGTTCGGCGACCTGGAAATCGTGTTGATCGATATCGCAACAGACCCGACTGGGCTCCTGGCGAGTGTCTGAGGAATTTGAAGGAAGACCTCGGCGCCGATGACATTCTTTTCAAACTCAGAATGATGGCCGAACAATCGCGGCTTCGTGAAAGTGAGGATTTACGGAATCTGAACATATAAACATATAATCAAGGAATATAATGAAATCAAAACTAAGACCGTTTTGGTTGCAGCCTCTACTGTTGGCTCTGCTGGTCGGCGTCCGTATCCGCAGCGGACGACCGAACCGCCGACAACACGGGAGCCGATGAAGTCGAGGCATTTTATCGCGGGGGAAGACCAGTGCTATGCAATCACGACTATGTAACGGCCTTGGTTCAGTTACAAAAAGTCATTGAAAGAACGCCGGAGCAAGCCGAGGCAATGCGCTATTGGTTGGCCTACGCCGAATACAAAATCGGCCATGCAGCAGCAGCTCTCGGCATCCTCGAGGAACTCAGAAAACACCATCTCGACAGCCCTTGATTCAAGAGCGCAAGATCATTGGAGTACGAGATCAAGGAAATTCTTGGTCAAGCCGACACAAAAGAGTTCGAAGTCGACTAGGATCTGAAGTTGCTCGCCCTAGAAAATCTCGTGCGCCAGAGTCCGGCCCGAGCGATTCCCCTGCTCGAGGAGGTCCTCAGCGGCAGGCATTCAAAGAAACTCAAGCATCGGGCGCTATTCGTTCTCAGCCAAGGTCGGTCGCCGTGATCTCATTGGAGGTCCTCTCCAATGACGCCCACATGCCGTCCGATCTTCAGAAGAAGGCACTCGAGTACGTGACGCTGTTCAAGGGAAAGGCAGCCCTTGACATCCTGGCCGACATTTATACGAATGCAGCCGGCGTAGAGATCAAAGAATCAATCATTGATTACTTAATGATTGCCGGGGGCACGCGAAACGTTTCTTCGCCCTGGCCAAAACCGAACCGGACGAGTCATTGAGCAAAGAGGCGATCGAGAAACTATGCATGATGCGCGACATTGCTGAACTCAAGGAGCTGCTGTTCAACACCGAAAAATCGCGGTCCGTGACAGACAAAATCTTGAACGCCTTCTTCGTCACCAGCCAAGCGGACATCCTGATGAACATCGCCAGCAACGATAAGGATCTTAAGATACGGAGAGGCGGTCGAAAGACTCAGACAGATGGGCGGGAAAGCCGTCCGAGAAGGGCTATTGAAGGTGTACTGCGAGACTGCCAAAGGGAGGTGAAAGAAGCGGTCATCGAGGCTCTATTTGTCCAAGGCGCCGTGCAAGAGACCTTCGAAATCGCACGCGCTGAGACCGACCTCGAGCTCCGAAAGGCGGCAGGGGGAACAATTGAGTCTCGCGGACAAGCGCACGCGCGATCTGATCGTCCGGATCTATGGCTCCGAGGAAGGATCGCGAACTGCGTCAAGAAGTGATTGAGAAGCTATCCGTGATGAAGTCTGGGGAGGCAACGGATTTCTTTATGGAAATTCTCAACAAATAGTCCACCACCCGCGCCGAACCGTTGCGGTGAAAAATCTTCACCAAGACAAATTTTTAGTTCCCGATCATGGAAGTAAACTCACTCTTAGCGTTTACATTGGCCGTTGGAATGTGCGCAGCAGCCGTCGGACAGGAACTGTCGAACATCGTGAATGCGGACGGTAAGGATCCAAGGGGCATTCAGCTCGTTGCCGGACCGGTTCGCTTCGATCCTCCGACGCCAGAACTGGCGTGGATTGGTTATGCCGTTCCTTGTGCCGACAACCGTTCACACATCGGTTGTGACAAATGGCGGGAACGTAGCGACTGTTTTGGCGCCCTGGATGTGCGGATGCCAACTAGAGCAGTGCGGAGGAGGCGTCAACATGCGCCACGTGGAGTCCGACGGCTAGTCTGATGAAAACATTCTGGTATTTTTCAAATCGATAAGAAAAGGATCCACCGATACGGATTTTCACCACTGACTGTAAATTGGACGCGAGCGGCCTGATGATCTATTGGCTCTTGAAGGGTCAACGTTGCAGAGGGCGTTTGAGTGGCTGAGGCGACTGGTTCTCAGGGGGAGCCGGAGACAAGCAACGTCGTGTCATTATCGAGCGGGTTGTCGACGCGATTGCCTTTCATGACGATCTAGCTGCCGATGCAAGGCTCGCCCAATTTGCCTAGCCCTTCCGTCCCAAGTCCCTACGAAAGGAGACCACTTTCTGGCTCGGGAAACTATGCAGCCGCCAAGGATTCGAAGTGCTGCAAAAGATCGTTCGAGACAATCAAGACAAAGGCGTTCGTGAGTTCGCAATTTTCGGTTTGCACGTTAGTGATGTGGCAGAGGCGATCGATGAGATCATTCGAACAGCATGTCGGTATCCTAGCCTCCGATATCCGCGGCAAAGCACTATTTTGGCTCAGACAATCGGCATATCCCTGGGAGCTGGCGTTTTTTGAAAGCGTAATCAACCACTGACAATCGGAACCGCGGAGGTTTGAACGGGAGGAAACGGAGTTAACGGAGAGGGTAACTGAGATTAATGGCTCGTCGTGAACATCGGCGTTCCGTCCCCGTTCTTCTCAAGCATCATGTCTTCAAGCACCGTTTCATACTGCGTCGACAAGGAGCCCACAATACGGTGAGTAACAAAGAGAGTCCCGAGAGGAACTCGGTTTCAGAACTTAGATTCAATTCTATATACGTCTGTTAAACTTATTTCTTCGCCGAGCAACTTATCGGCTCGGCTCCGAGATCTTTGATCGGCAGATAGATCACCTTAATCTCCTCAAAGTTCAGTGAGAACTGATTATCGAGCTCGTTGGAACTCGCTTTTGCGCAGTGTGTTTCTTTGCAAACTACATGAACGATGTCCTCGATGAAGCGTTCTTCTTTCGTGACAAAACATCCGGTGGCATCCCAGAGCAATGGGTGCGAGCCGACGCACCGGCGGGGCACCCTCTACACGGCGGTGAGACGTACCGCCACACTGAGGCCAAAAGCCGCTAGAGAACCACAACGAGCATGATTTCAATCTAAACTTGTGGAGCTACCACTACCCCCGGTTCACCAAACCGTTCTATTTCGGCAAGGCGGCCAATGGCATGACATTGATCAACAAACGGCCCCTTGCGCTGGCAACTGACCGCCACGAGCTACTTGGTTCAGGCTTTAGAGAAAGCACCCTTACTTGCGGAATTGGTTGACGAAGAATCTCGTCAAGAAAGCCGGTGCTAAAGCACTGGCTGCCTCGCCATCCATCAAGGCGGCTCTATGGCACCAAGGCCGTTGGATTCGGAAACGTGCCGAAGGATACCTCATTCAATCCAATACGCGCCCCACGAGTTCCCCAGAATAGCTCCCGTAAAATATATCTTGGACGTGTCCCGACCTTTCCATTTCCACGATTGCACCGTACAAGTGAAAAATTGCTTTCGGAACGTATCGTTCGCATCTGTGATTTGGATTCCTTCGGACACGTCAACAATGCCGTATGACTTACAATACTGCGCGGGGGCGCGGAATGACTAATATCGGTCCATCCTCTATCGGACGATCATCAGCTGCAAATATCCGGCTAAGGCGGACGACATTCTCGACATTGAATGGGCATCACTTTTAACGGAAAACCCGTTTCCTGATTACGCACGACATGCTGCTTCGGCCAAAAGGAACTCTGGTCTGCCATGCCAAACTCGAGTTCGCCCTTGTCAATCTTGCCACCGGAAAGCCTTGACTCGGCGGAGGAGTTCGCATCGAACAAATCGTTCCAATCCCTCGAAGCCCAGCACGAGCTCACGAAGCACCAGGGAACGTTTCCTCCGTAATCCGCAAGACCGGAGTCTTTCTAGATTTTCACTCAAGGGCAATACTCAGGACTATAGGTAATTCGCAGACACTCCTTCCCCAGGCACTTGATTGCCCTCTCCATCAATGAATCGTCACCCTCTACGTGCGTAATAGATTCCCAAGGCATTTTCAGAACCGAAACGTATCCGGACTACGCCCTCGGAGTCGGAGTGGCAGATAATCGTGACTGCTTGGGAGTCCATATATTTCTCTTCACAGATTACCTGCGAAACATCTCGTTTTCGAAAATAGGCAAACGCTTCGGTCGGATGCTCCCGCACTCATCAGCCGGATGCATTTCGCCAAGGGGACATCGTGGGTGGCAGATAGATAAGCCATTTTGGATTGGCGGCAAAACGGCTCATCACTTCGAGGGCCGCCACAGCATTTTCCTCTCGGGGATAGTGATGTTGCGGTGCCAAGGCATCCCACTGGTCCGTTTGCCGGAAACATCCGCAAAATCCAAGAAGTCATCGGTGACCTGCTGCGCGGAAAACGGAATGGTGGGCGTTCTATCCGCCGGGACACCATCGGACTCACTGGAAGCAGATTCCGCGATCATAGGTTTTGCGGAAACGGCATAGACCTCCTTAGCCGCGACACTCAACCAACCCATTCCGGGATAACGAAGCGCCGTGAAGGCTGCCGCCAAAAACACAGCCCGTATCAATATTGATCGTCTTGTTTAACCACTCAGGCTGCGGCACTGTGTGTGACCGTAGACAACCACCGCATTCCCTTGATATTCCACCACCTAGTCGCAGCGAGTCGGAAGACCAAACTCGACCGTTTCACCAGTGGTTTTACCGTACAAATAAAAGTGCTCTTGCCGAACCAGAGACACCTACGAGCACCACGAGACTTAGCTTCGGCAATGTGACATCCATAACCGCTCAAACACACCCTGCGTGGGGCTGCCCATCTCCTGATGCTCCACAGGAAGGAAACGAATCGCATAACCAGACTAACTCAAGACTCGACCTGCCCAGTTTCGGAATTCCACTCACGGCCATTCAAACCAGTGATCGCGATGTTGCATACTGCCAGCAGGAAGACTTTCCCAAAGAACGTTAGACTCACGATTTGGCATCGTGAGCACGACGGTTGATGGTTGGGCAAATTCGAACACGACCCGATCAATGTAGTCAAACGCAGTGGCTTTAGGCGCTCAACACTTCAATAACCGCAGCGGCGGCGAAGCCTCCCAGACGTAGAGTCCCGATATATCAAGGAACCATAGTCAAAGATAAACTGCAGCGCAGCAGTTTTCCTTCACCACACCCGGTGCCAACCACAAAGGCCGCACCGCACACGTTCATGCCATCCACGCCACCTCCAATCGCTGTGTAATTAAACTCGGGGGCAACCTCAACTGCTCGTGATCCGCAGCTGGGATTGCCCAAATCGCTACTCGAATCTAGGCTTTCTCCCACGACACTCGATATGGTTGACTCCAAGTCCGTCTCCTCACTCTCAGCCTCCAATTCATCATAGGAATCAGCTGCCAAACTCCGACGATGCTTGAGGCAGCGTCGCGCTATAAGTCCTCTCTCCGGGTGTGACGGCGGCCACCCCTCGCCACAGCGTAGCAGCTTCTCGAACCTCAGTATCCCCAATCCAATAGTGCTTCTCGTTGTCGAGCACAGGAATAAGAACGTAAAGATGCTTTAACAAATCCCTAACGGGAAGCGTTGTCTCAAGCCTCACGCTAAGAATATTGATCATTCCCCAATCTGAACAGGGAATCCACAAGATGGATATAAGCACTGACGTGATAACCCAACGGCCCGAACAACTTCTCCAACAAACCAACACCTCCACGACAGGGCAGCGTGGGCAGGACTACACTCAATGGCATCGCTCGAGTGCCAAGATCAGGACCATCCTTGCTCCTACTGCTGAGCGCACTTTCAAACACTTTCGAAATCACAACACTCAGGAAGGATGAGGCCAAGTAGGACCGATCATTGACATATGTGATTGAACAAGCCACCTTCTCCAGCAGGGCCTCTTCGAGAGTCCGTACCCAGCTCTATCGGATTTACATCCACCAAAAGCGCAGCTGTGCATTAAGAGTGTGTTGCCTCTGGATAGAAAACTGTAGCTTTCCTAAACAAAAGATCGAAACAATGAACTCGCTTCGGATTCTTGCGCAAAAGATAACCCAAGTCGGTCGCCGTCTCATAGGTGGTTTTAAGGGTCACCGCTATCGGTCGTCTTCGAGTGCCGGAGTGTTTCATATTGCCAACCCGGTTGCCTAATGGCGGCAGAATCGCTCCAGAACATCAATCCTCCGGCCCGTTCACCCACGGAGGCCATCTTGACGAGCCCGGGGTAGAATTGGCCGACAATATCCACAGACCTGCCTGTGCCGCCATAACGTCATGGATGTTTTTATAGACCATCAGCACTTCATCGAGTCCGGCGGACACGAACGTCATACCCTGATCTTTTACCAGCTGATTAGCCTGACTCCAGTTGAAGGCCTTTGCGCCGCTTGAGTGCGGCTCACCACCGCGGCCGGGCCATGTGAAGCACCCGCTAACACCGCCGCATCCCCCTTGCCGTAAATGATGAAACCAGACGTCGTCATGGATCCCCGGAATGATCCCCAACACGCCGAGACTAGCCGGGGTCGCTCCCTTGCGATAGACCATTAGCTTTCATTCTTCACCATCGAGCATGTGTTCTTCTTCCCAGGTGAAATTGTGATGGTTTTCGATTATCCAACAACACTTCGGCCGCAAAATCACGATGAATGCAGGCATGGTTCGCCACTGCGTGCTCCCCCATCAAATTCATCGCCTGCCAATACTCCTATCCTTCCTCAGAAGACAACTCAAGCCATGCCAGATTGGACAATTTCTGCGGCGTTTCCAATGGCGCTGTTTCGCCAGCTTACCGTAGTGCGCACAAACAGTCGCCCCCGTTTACCGCAGCTTCCTGAATGACTGAGCAAGGCTACATACGTTCCAGTCTTCAGGTCATTCATCGGTTCCTCTAGTTTAAAGAAGCCAAACCCAACAAAATGATTCCCACTCCCGCTCGTCCCGAGCTGCGATCAGGCTTTGTCCTTACTCTTCTCAGTGATACGCTGACCAGCCAATCCCTATCAAAAAAACCGGGTGATATCGTTTTTTTGGAAATTTGTTCCGATGCCCAAATCGTGTCTCTTTCTCGACGGCTCTCCAAAATTTCTCTTGTCGGCGGCTCCAGGTCCTTCAAGCAAACGTCAAGGACGGTCATTTTCATCCGATACGCGATATCGACACCCACGGCGCCATCCGTGGCCAATACCCCGCCGATGGGTAGTCCGTAGTCCAAGTGAGCGTCGGGCATCAGAGCCGCCTCGACCGAAATCAGCAGACGACAAGCGTATTCCATCTATTTGATCGATTTCGGATCAAGATCGATTCCCCATTTTTACCACGGTACCGGCTCAGGTCATGTTAGGCCCGCTCTCCGACTAATGATTTTGCAAAGCTGCCACGCAAAGGTTCGTTCAAATAGGCATCCGTATCTACAAGCACTTCGGTAACCATGGTTTCGATTGCGTTGCGGTCACCCCGGCGGAGAACAAACTTGATGATAACATCCTTGGCCCGATGCATCGGTCGTCCGTGTGGTACGCCACTCAGTTGCGAAAGCTGCTGCGTATTCGTTTTGTGCTCTTGATAAAATCCCCCTGTAATGACTACTCCTCTTAAAAAAGACCACCGCTACATAGCCATATCGCAATCGAATTTATTCAGCCAATTGCGAACGCCAGTGAACGGTCAACCTCCGACCATCCAAGCCGTTACCCTGCGTCAAGCGTTTCGTCGCGAGTAACAAAATACAGCATTCACTTGACGGGACGTTACATTCTGGTGCTAATAACCCTCAGGAGAAATTCGTATGCCAAAGTTTTCCATTGAGAAGTCGGCCACCATCGACGCCCCCATTGAAAAGGTCCACGCCTCCGTCCGTGACTTCCGGCAATGGCCAACCTGGTCCCCTTGGCTGATCGCCGAACCGGAGTGTCAAATAAGCTATGCCGACGATGGCAACAGCTACAGATGGGATGGAAGCATCGTCGGCAGTGGGAGCATGGAAGTCACCGACGAAGAGTCTCCCACAGCCATTCAGTACAAACTTACATTTCTGAAGCCATGGAAGCAAATCTCAGGTGTACAATTCTCGTTCCAAAAACGTGACGGCGGTACTGAGGCTACTTGGCGAATGGATGGATCTTTGCCGTTCTTTATGTTCTGGATGAAATCGATGATGACCGCACTCGTGGGCATGGACTACGAGAGAGGCTTGAAAATGCTCAAGGACTTCATCGAAACGGGCTCCGTTCCATCGCAGCTAGATTTTCTCGGGTCAAACTCCCAAACCGGCTTCCATTATGTCGGTGTCAAAACGCAGTGCACCATCCTTGATTTGGGCGATCGGATGGCGGCAGACCTCAAGAAAATTCAAGAATGGTTCAACGAGAACAACCTGCAACCCGCCGTCAACGCCTTCTCCATCTATCACCGATGGGAACTCGTCAAAGGCATCACCGAGTACACGACCGGATTCCCGATCAGTGCAAGTCCAGGAAACCTGCCGTCGGACTTTATTTCGGGAGATTTTCCCACCTGTAACGTCTACTCAATTCGGCATACGGGGCCCTATCGGCACCTAGGCAACGCCTGGGCCTCCGGTATGTTTCGCGGTCGAGCGAAGGTTTTTGCCCAAAGCAAAAAGATTCACCCATTCGAGACTTACGAAAACGACCCCTTTGAGACCGCAGAAAACGAACTCATCACCGTAGTTCACTTCCCAACGAGGTAGGATCAGTCGCCTTTTTGATCCGCCTCTTGACGGTCAATAAGGACTCTGAGCTGATCGATGGTTTGGGGACAATTCGCTCCCAGCAACGGCAAGTGTCAGCTTCCCTCATTCTGTTCCGTCGGGCTTGGGCTCAATGTTGTTCAGACTAAAGAAAACTAGGCAGGCACCCAATGCCACTCGCTTGTTCCCGTCAATAAAGGAGTGATTGCGGCAGAGAAAAAACAGATATGCGGCGGTAACTTCTATGCGGTCCACGCAAGGGGATTGGCCACCAAAACTCGCCTGCGACACCCCCACAGCAGACTCCAAGAACGACTCATCACAGGCACCATTGGCACCTCAAAAGCCACCGATTGCTTCGCCATGAATTTCCCGCACGATATCGACCGTCAGGTGAATACAGGAATCGAGCGACGCGCTCACGCCAGCTTTTTCATGATCTTTGCATAGTCTTCCATCGTTGACTGAATCACCTTCGAAACTTCAGTTTGAGAAGAACGCGAATTCAATGCCGTGATGGTGCCTCCATTATGCACTTCAACGTTTCCCTCATCCCCCAACTTGAGATGGGCGAGATCCATCAATGCCGCCTCAAAGATTATCCCTTGAGAATTGCCGACTCTTGCTATCGTTTTAACCATGTGTGTAAAATCATGTTTTACAACCTCCAGTGGCAACACTTTTCGTCTCGCCATCCACCTATCCCAAGTCCGCGCCTCGCCGCTTGCTATGTTCGCTACGATTCGGCGGGCTCACGACCAACCCAACGATTACAGACAAAACTTGACAGACGCATGAATCACAACCGCCCACGTTTCCGAATGGCACTCCACACCTCTCTGGTTTGGCACCACATGTTTTTCCATGACAGCTAAGGCCCAAGACCTCTCTCGTTTAATCAGTCGATGAAACCTCAAGGTTCGGGCCATTGAAAGTGAATGTCCTTCGTGGTTCGAAGTTCGGAAGTCGGACAACAAAAACTTGATAGGCTCCTTTGTGGGACAATCCGGTAGCGCGCGTTCGATGAGCAAAATAGAATTTGGCAGCAAGATGTTTCATTTCGCTATTCCCCACCGCAATAGAAAGAGCGGTAAATGATGACTTGGTCTTCTTGAGGCAAGTACAGAATAATTAGTTGGCCGGTACCACCACCGATGTCGAGGGACGAACCATTCACTGGCCCGGTACCCGGCACTCATCCGGGCACAAACTCTGGAATCGAGCGCAACGGCATCCTTACCAATGTCGATCAGTGTAACAACCTCGTCACCAAAGGCAGACTCACCGACTTCAAATTCCACGCTGAGTTTCGTTACCCCCAAGGGTAGCAATTAGCGGAATCTATCTGCGAGGAGGATACGAAATGCAAATTGAAGACAACTATAGAGACTCACCTGATAGTCATGAATCAGGTGGTGTCTACGGTTTCCTCACACCATCCAATAACGCTGCCAAATTCTAATTTGCTCACTAGTAGGGCGCACGGTCACTGTACTTCTCAACGGGCAGCGCGTTATTGGTCGGCAAACAATCCCAGGAATCACTAGCCGCGCCTTAGATAGCGACGGAGCTGCACCAGGCCCGCTCATAATCCAAGGAGATCACGGTCTGGTTGAATTTCGAAGATTATCCCTGACAACCCCGAAGCGGGTACGCCGTTAGCCAACTTCACTCGCCACTCGGGTAACAACATCAAAAACTTCCCTTGTTTTTCCTTTCCAAAACTGCTATAATTATAGCACTAAATTCATAGTAGCTACGCCGCCGAGGACGGCTCAGACATCCGAACTCGAACTTCAATTACTTGCAGTCCTATGGGGCTAGGGCCTATCCACCGTGAGGGAAGTGTTCACGGATTTGCCCGATGCAGAGAATGAGCCTACACCACCATTCTGACCGTGATGCAAAATCTGGAAAGGAAAAGTCATCAAGCGAAGCCAAAAGGGAACAGCACACGTTTATCGTCCGACCAAGAGCCAGAAACAGACCCTTCTTCGTCCCGTGCTACAAGGATTGCTGCAGAACGTCTTTGGCGGACGGGACTCATCAGCCATCCAACACCTGTTTGTTGGAAGACATGGAGGTCACCGAAGAGGAGATTGACAAGACCCGAAGCCTGATCGAACAATGCAAACGCTGGAAGAAAGACCACCCGTCATGAGCTTACTCAACGCATTCTCAGAGCCATGCTAGCAGAGTCTGGCCATGACCCTCCTTGGCAGGGTGCCTTAATCGGCTTCGTGCCCATGTCGCTCTCAAACACCTGCCCAGCAACCGGGTCCATCTGCGTTATGCCGTTTCCGTTGCTAGTCTCGCCTGTCTGGTCTTCACAGCGTTTCTAACCTTGGGCTTATCTCGACTATCCCGCCCCTTCCGAGCAAGATCGTTAAACAATACCCACGATCCCGCAATCTCACCAACTAGCGAAACACCCGTGATCAACGTAAAATCCACCGATTTCCGGTTTCTCGTCCTCCTCGCCTGGATCGTCGACATGATATTATTGCTCATTCGTTTGACGATAGCGCTGGGCAGCCCCTGCGTGGTCCTAAATAAAACGAAGTCGTCCAGCAATGGATTTCCAACTAGTCGAGCAGTTCCGAAATCTCTTGGAAAAGACGGGGCTGTCACCGAAGAGTATCCATCTCCTCATGAGCGATCGGCTGAAGTACCCCCGATAGCATTCGGCTTCCCAAATCCGACCATTGTGCTACCGATCACCATCGCAACCAGAACGCCGATCCCGCTGCTCTAGGGATCATCGCCCACGAACTCACCCACATCAGGAGACACGACTACTGGTCAACCTGGGACAATTGTTGATTGAGATATTATTGCTGACAGTTCGCATCCACTAATCCCTGTCAGCGAAACTCCACCTGCCCCATTCCGTAGTCCCGTCATCACTACTCCCGAAACATCACTAACCTTCCAGATCCTTCGCCCAAACTTTACCCCACCCAAACCTTCATCTAGATTCGGCCCTAACTGGACAGTCTCGAAGTTTTCAAACCAAATCGTCTGCCCGAAAGCAGCGACCGCTAACAACCAGCGTCTCCGCCTATACCATGGCGACTAACGCTGATGACCACTTACATGCGTCATACGATTTTTCATTTTTACAACTTAGTTTCAGATACCGTTTTCGATTCCCCTGAGACACCTCGCTATCGTCCGATAGATAGCAAAGTCGCGGACCTTAAATGAAACAAAAGCATCAAAAAAATTAACAGCAAAAATGTTGACAAAGTTTCATTGAACTATTAGGAGGATAGAATTATGGTGGTTTTCAGGAAGTAGGGGTGGCGCCACCTGGATTATGAATGCCTTTGAGTTTTTCAAACGTTTTCCCGACGAAAAGGCTGCTCGTAAATTCATCGAAGAGGAGCGATGGAAACACGGCGTGGAGTGCCCCAAGTGCCACGCCCAAAAACAGGCCGCAGAACGGCGCCCGCGCCCGGGCGTTTGGCGCTGCCGGCGTTGCCGGAAGGATTTCACCGTGCGGATCGGCTCGGTGTTCGAGCGCGGCCATGTCTCCTTGCAAACATGGCCTTGCGCCGTCTATCTGCTGAACATGGGGCGCAAGAGGGTGTCTCTTCATGGCAGCTTTCCAGGGTCTTGGGAGTGACACCCAAGACGGCGTGGTTCCTGGCGCATTGGCGAGGCCTGTGAGGAGGCTAAAATTTACCTCGAAGGCGTCATTGAGATAGATGAAACCTACCTAGGCGGCAAGGACGCGGCCCGGCGGGCAAGATGCCCGTGGCGGGGATGCGGGAAAGAAACGGACGGGTCTTGCTATTCCCGGCGGAGAGGGTGAGCAAGCCCGCCATGTTCGCTCTCATCCGCCGCCGCGTGGCACCCCCATTTACACGGATGACTTCCCCTCTTACACGGGGCCGGAGAGGCTCTGGTATCGGCAGCGCCGGGTGAATCATTCCGTCCGGCAATATGCGGAAGGGCAGGTCCGCACCAAGGACATTGAGAGCGTTTGGGCCGTGTTGAAGCGGGGATTTTACGGCACCATTGGAGCTGCAGGCATTGCTCCCGGTATCTGAACGAGTTCGCCTGGCGCATCAATCAAAGTGTGAACACGGCTGAAGATTGGCTGGGCACGGTGTGTCGAGGGACTTTTGGCAAGCGGTTGACCGGGGCGATGCTCACCAAATAAATCACCACACCGACGACAAACGACAACACAAAAAAAACTGAACCATGAGTGCCGATATCGCAGAACAGATGAAGCGGACCTTGGGTGCTCTCTTCCGACAGTCGCCCAGGGGAAACACCGGTGCGCCAGCCAAAGCCCGCCAAGAGACGGGCTCACGCTCGAAGCAGCCCGTGCTGAGCAAAGGCATCGCCCCCTGGTATTTTGGAAGACTGAAGGCCCAACTGCATCTTGATCGCTATCTCGAACTCTTTGCCGACAACGGCCTGTCATTGGTAGAGCAGTCGTGAGCACCGTTGCGCCGCTAGCAGAAGCCTTCCCATCGTCGCGAATCCCGGTCGTCAATGTTGCGACGGTCCCGCAACGCAGCCCCCTCCGCTACCCCGGCGGCAAGACATGGCTGATCCCGCACATCAGGGAATGGCTTGCAAAGACGCGGCCGGACATCCTGATTGAACCGTTCGCCGGAGGGGCAATCGTCTCCCTAACCGCGATCCTGGAAGACCTCGTTGCACGCGCGGTGATAGTCGAGATCGACCGGGACGTGGCGGCTTTCTGGCACACCACTTTGGAGAGCGGGGCCGCGCTTGGGGAGCGGATCAGGCAGTTCGAGCCGACGCATGAAAACTTGAGGCGCTTGGCGAATGAAACGCCGCGCACAGTGGAGGAACACGGGTTTCGGACGCTCGTTCTGAACCGGACGCGTAGGGGCGGCATCCTCGCCCCGGGGGCGTCGTTCAGCCGGCGTGGCGAGAACGGCAAGGGGCTTCTGTCTCGCTGGTACCCCGAAACACTGGTCTCGCGGATCAACGCGATACGGGAACACGCGCATCGGATCGCTTTCTTTGAGGGTGACGGATTGAAACTGCTTCCGATTCTTTTGGAGGGATGGGGGCGCCGGGCGGCTGTATTCCTTGACCCGCCTTATACGGCGCAGGGCGGAAAGCGTGCGGGGACGCGGCTCTATGTGCATTCGGAGATCGACCACGGCGCGCTGTTCCAAGCGCTGGCCGATTGCGACTCCAACTTCCTGATGACCTACGACGCGGCTCCGGAGATCGTAGAGCTGGTGCGCCGACACGACTTCAACGCCGCCTCCCTTTCGATGAAGAACACGCATCACAACCGGTTGTCCGAACTAGTTATTACCGGCGAGCCGTTGTTCGCATGACTGGTCGGCACGGGATTGCCGAATGGTACGGCGAGCCTTTTGGCTCGCTGTCGGTTCCGCGACGACAGCGGATGGCTAGGGCCGCGCTGAAGCAAACCGACCCTCTCCCTTGTCCGTTCCAGCCGGGAACTCCTCCCTGCGGCAAGAGGGGCGGCGTATGTTCCATTGGGGCGCCGAACAGGCCGCCTATCATCACCTGCCCGCGACGGTTCGATGAAGGCAACCTGATCTCCCGATGGCTTGGGCGTATCGTCGGGTTCTCCAATCCCTACGTGGCGCGTGAAGTGCCGTTCATGCGGTCGACGACAACCGGCCGGCCGGCGGGGCGTATCGACTTGGTGGTGTCTGGCGACGAGGCCGCCTCAAGCTGGTACGGACTGGAAATTCAGGCGGTCTACTTCTCTGGGCCGGGGATGGAGTCGGAGTTCAGACGGCTTCTTGCCTCTAGCGCACAAATTCCACCGACGCCAAATGCCGTAAGGCGTCCTGACTGGCGATCATCCAGCGCGAAGCGCCTCATGCCACAGTTACAGGTGAAAGCCCCTACGCTTCGCCGCTGGGGGAGCAAATTGGCGGTGGCTGTCGATCTCCCGTTTTTCGAGTCGATCGGCGGCCCGTCGGACGACTCCTCCCACGACTTGAACGATGGTGATATTGTCTGGCTCATCCCTCGAATCACTGCGGGCTACCGGCTGGAATCTCACCATTGGGAAGTGCTGTCACTTGAAGATTCGTGCGACAAGCTGCTGTCTGCCGAAACAGTGAAACGCCGCGAGTTTGAGAATGCCTTGCGGGGAAAACTCGAACCTTTGTAGAGGCCACATGGCCATCGAAGCCCGGAAGCCGCCGGGGGCAATGTCGAGGTAGTGCATTCGATCTACCAGCCGACCAGATTCGGGCATTCTGCCACACCATCGGCAAAGAAAAAGCTGCCGCAAGGCATCCTCATCACCGTAGAGACCATCTCATCTCGGAGGGGCGTATTGAAGCAAAGATGAACCCGGCACCTTCCCCCATGAATAGACTCCCCCAACACCTATCCCCGTCTCCAAGCCTGGAGCATGAAAGAATACTTCGAGGAACAGCAAATGCCCAAACTCCCCCCGCTAGCCGACCCCTTCACCGGCAAGCCCATGGCCCAAGCCTCCTGCTGGGCCGGCTACCCTCAGCTAACCCCCTAAATTTCTATGAAAACAGCCTCCCCTTGTGGCATCAAGTATGTAATCCCCAAAGGAATTATATAAAATGCAGAAATGTTAGTTTTAAACTTCCTGTAACCTTCCTCGCCCAGAATGCCACTCAATCGATTCAAACCTGTTGTTTGAAGCCATCCACAACTAAGGCAAAATCTTTCTCATAAAAGGCGCACTGAAGCGAATAAACTATCATCCGATGAACAGAACCCATCACTCCTTTCGAGCGTTCACGCTCATCGAACTTCACGTGATTCACAACGAACGAATCGAGGTGTTGATAGACTTTAACAGCCTGCGACGCCGTGCGAACATGGAAACGTTTTATAGTGCCGGCAGCCAAACCCCTGGTTGCCTCTACAACTTGACTCTCCGAAGAGCGGACAATGACCAACTGACCATCTTTGCCCCTTCCAAGCAAGCGGGGCACAATCGCCAACATTCGGATCACAAAAGATGGCACTGACGGAGAAGCCATCGTGGCCACCGTCATCAATGCAGCGATAAATGACTGCAGGAACAGCATAACTACATTCTTCGTGATCAATGGAGGGCCTTGTCATCACCTCAAGCTGACGTAACGATGACATACCCAAGACGATTGAAACCGGAGACCGATGAACGCACTTCAGCGACACCAGCAAGACCCCCGGCATTCAGTGGGCTGATTCGGCCGACCCCGCCGACAAAGCCGGATATGCCTTTGCCTGGATAGAATTCGACTTACCATTCCCGACGCAGAAATGACGGTACAGTCCGATGAAACGCTTCGCTATGCCTGCTTTCTCGCGTCAGCACGTCTCCGTCCGAAATGATCGGATTGGGCTTTGCAAGAAGAAAACCCGCCGGCCGCCTGAAAGGGAGGATATCCAATCCAGCGAGACAACCGATTATCACGGCAAAGATGCTCATCGGTCACAACGACAGCGGATATGCAGTCTATCCCGATGCTTTCGACGATTTCACCGTTCACCTGCCATCAGGAGCTTACGACCTGCGGACCGAAGACATTGGTCGAGAGACGATCAGCCGAAACGTCAAAATCAAATCTAGCCAAGGCTCCGTTTCGAATCGTGACCCGATTGAGCAAAACCCAGGCGCAATATCTGACCGAGTCCGTCCGGCTGCAACTCCTGGATCAAAGCCATCGCTATTGGGGCGTCGCTGTGTCAGACGCCCCATTCGGTCTACGGCAACAATTTTCGCCCGAACAAGTGACACACTAGGATTCAACTTGCCAATCAAAGGCCTAGCCCGGATTTCTCGCCAATAAAGGTTGTCCGACGGCAGGGAGGTTAGGAGAGCATGGGGATTGCCCCATGCCCTCCCACCGCACCCCCGCCGGCAAGCCAGCGCCGCTTTTGCGGACGGTTTGGGCAGCCTGCGCCAACGGGCACTCGGAAAGGGCCTGACACCCCTCGCCGGGGAGAGTCGCGCCAGCGGGTGGGGCGCGTCACCCAAGGCATTTTCTGTTAGTTCAGGCGGGCCCGCAATCCGGCGGCGCACTCCCCGCACCCAGAACCGGTGGTTGCGCTTAGCACATCTGCCCGGATAAGTTTTCGGAAACTGAGGCTGTGCTAGGTTCTGTTTTTTGCTTTGAGTTGCCTCTGCAGTGACGGCACTTCGAAATTCAACCCAAGACCGAAAACGCTGCCGGGCTCCCATAGCTCCTAGACGAAACTGGCGTGGCAACCCGATCGAAAGGCAAATGACTTTTTGGCAGATAGCCATATGACGCGTTTAAATCGCGATTCCTCGTCCACTCCACCGGTGGGACTTGCCCTGCGTCCCACCCTCTAGTCAAGCCGCCTGGGATAAGCATTGAAGGAGGCGTGGCGATGAGCATCAGGGATCAATGGACCAATTGCTGGATGAAACCGAGTGAGAAACGCTCAATCTCCGCCAGAACTGGACCAAAGTGGCGGATCGTTTGGTGCAGGCATTAGCCGCTGCCGAAGATCTCCTCCGGATAGCTGTTCACAAACCCCTATCTAGCGGCCCAGGCGAAGCTCGATCTTCCTCTACCAGATCCGGTATTACGGCACACGGCATTGGTGCAGCCGGTCAGGGTTTTACCTTGACATTCCTGCCGCTCATCCGCAACACCATCATCGTCTCCGTCGGTTAGCTTCCAAATGCTTGGAGGTGCGGCCACGTACAGTGACCCTGCATGCCGTAGGCAACCTTCCGTAAACATCAGCCGATCAGCAAAACCGTCCGTTCGTTATACACGCCATCATCATCCTTATTTCCATACGAACAACTTGATGAGGCTTCTCCTTCAGCCGTGTTTGTGCTCATCGCTCACGTCAGCCGAATCCGTACAAGGCGGCCCCGTTCGTCAAATGAGACCTCAAATCGGACGGTCCTCCAACGGAAGCCCTGCGACCCGACTGATTTCAAACCCACCCGGCAGCGTGAACTCCTGAGGCTCCAACCTTACACGGATACAAGGACAGTTTTGGCATTCACAGATCTGAAACCAATTGACACATACTTCTTTTATCATACGGTGGCTGCATTGCACTTTGGATTGTCCATGCTAGGGAAACTCTGATTATGATAACCGGAAACTCGGTTTTCTCTGGAAAAATCACCGAAAACAGTAAAGTCTAGGGATTAAACAGAGTTTCCCTAGAACTCAATCATCACCGGTTAAGCCGAAAACATCCATAATTCACAACAATCAATTATCGCCAGCCACAGGCCAACGCCGAGAGATGGTGAATTATCTCAAACGCTTAATGAGGTATCAGAGGGGTATTTTCAAGAGTATCAACTTCTTAGTGGCGGTAGTTTTCGCAATCCAGATTTCGGCCGATCCGGTCACACTTTATGACGGCAACCTCCGCTCATTACCAGGTGACCAAGGTTGGATCTATCTCCTCAATCCGCTGGTCCGCAATCAGGCCCGTCAAGTGGTTGTCGATCGCGCCGTCAATCTCACCACTCTCCGTAACTTCGATGATCACGCCGGCTATTTCGCTCGCTCGCCTCTGTTTGATCCTCATCCGCAACTCCCTGATGAATTCAATCGTGAACGCGGCTATCAAATCGGATTCACCATCCAACTTCCGACCGAGACACACGTTCGTCCTGATCGAGCCGGCTTTAGTCTCATCACCCTATCTAGAGATCTCCTGGGCATTGAGATCGAGTTCTGGACAGACGAAATCTTCGCCCAATCGGTTGAATTTATTCACTCCGAAGGCGCACAAAATCTGCCCTTCCAGTTGAGCAGCCAATATGTTGACTTTGTGCTGGAGATCAAAGGAGACGAATACACCCTTTCCGGCAACGGGCAAGAGATTCTAACCGGTCCGCTGCGCGATTATTCCGGCTCCGGCATCCCCTACACGATTTCGGACTTTCTGTTCTTCGGCGACAACACCACCTCCGCATCGGCGTCAGTCAACATCCGCAGTATTTGGATTGACACCGAACTTCCCGGGGCAACCCCACCACCCGTGGATCCCGGTTCGGGGGAACCGTCGGTAAAACCCGAGCCACCAGCCGCCGTTAGTGACAAGGCGATATTCTCCGTCATCGCAGAAAAAAGCACCATCACCCTTTCCGGCATCGCCCGAGGCAACGCGATCAAGACTCAAGGAGACGGCAGTCTCTCGACCACCTACACCGGAGAAATCCATACCATCCTCTCGGACAGCAACATCATCTTTCAACCAACCTCTCAGATTAACGCCAATCCCAGCGGCGACTGGATGCCCTTGGCGGGCGGCGGGAGCGGCGCAGCACCGGCCGACTATGGAGCAGTGGCGAACGTGATCATCACGACCGCAAACGCAGCGGCTCGCAACGTCGAATTCAGCCTGGCCAGTGATCCCATCGACCTCAACCCAGACGGCAGTGACTTTCCCGTCAATGGCCTGTCTTTTGCCATCCCGGAAGGATCCTCAAGTACTCTCGACGTTTCCAGTGACGGACTCTTCCCTCTCATGACCTCCCAATCCATCGCCGGACTTGGCAGCGTCAACGACAGCGATGACCCCGCGACGATCGCCATCCACAACAACATTCAAACACTAACCATTCCCATCCAGGCCAACATCTCCCTCCGTCTTATCACTCCAAACGACGTAACCTTGACCTTCTCCGGTCAAATCGTAGCCAGCCGCGAACTGCCGGCAGACCCGCAACCGCCCGCCGTCAAACCCCCGCTTCCGCAGGGCCCGGTCGTTCCCGATACGCCTCCCACGCTGGCGATCCAACGCTTGTCAGCGAGCGAACTGCAATTGTCCTGGGATGCCGTCCCCGACCGCACTTACACCATCGAGCAATCCGCAAACCTCACCGACTGGCAAACGACCGGCAAGCCCACCGTCGCCGATGCCGAAACCGCAAGTTGGACCGGCTTAACCGCAGAGGCTCACCGCTACTACCGCGCCATCCTCCAACCAGCGGGAGACTAAGCTTCCCCCAAAGTGAGGTGGCTCCCGAGACATCAATCCACATACGGATTGGTCCCGCCTTCTGTAACGTCGGCTCAACCAATTCATCCCGATCGTCCCCCGCCAACTTTTTGCGCTGAGACAGAGCAAGACACAACCTGATACATCCCACAAACCTTTCGCATATTCCGGCAGTCCAACTCGGCTTCCTTCCCGCCGTTAGTGAGCCTCCAGCCAATGCCGCCCCGTCCCAATCTCAACCTCCAACGGCACACTCAGCGTCAACGCATTCTTCATCGCATCCGCCACCAGCTCCTTCGCCTCCGCCGCCTCCGCCGCCCACAAATCAAAAATCAACTCATCATGAACCTGCAGCAACAGACGAGTCCTTAAACCCCGATCCTCAATTGCCCTTCCGATCCGCGCCATCGCCCTCTTAATCAGATCCGCCGCCGTCCCCTGAATCGGTGAATTAATCGCATTCCGCTCTGCAGCCCTCCTGACCGTTCCATTTTTTGAGTTAATATCCCGCAAATAACGTCGCCGCCCACTCACCGTCTGGACATAGCCATGCTTGCGAGCAAACTCGATCCTCTTGTCAATATATTTCTTCACACCCGGAAAGCTCTCAAAAAACTGCTCAATAATCTTGCTCGCCTCCTTTCGTGGAATCCCCAACCGCTGCGACAGACCAAACGCTGAGATTCCATAAGCCACCCCAAAGTTAACCATCTTGGCCTTTCGCCGCATCTCCGCAGTGACCATTTCCAGGGACACCCCAAACACCTTCGCAGCTGTTGCCGTATGGATGTCGTCCCCGTTGGTGAAAGCAGCCTTCATTCCTTCATCACCACTTAAAGAGGCGATGATGCGCAACTCGATCTGAGAATAATCAGCCGACATCAACTCATACCCCTCACCCCGAGGCACAAAGGCCCGCCGAATCTCCTGTCCTAACTCCGTACGTATCGGAATGTTCTGCAAGTTCGGATTCTGAGAATTGAGCCGACCCGTAGCTGTGGCTGCCTGGTGATACGTAGTGTGCACCCTCCCGGTCGCTTTGAAGATCGATCCCGGTAAAGCGTCTGCATATGTCGACTTCAACTTCGTCGCAGTTCGATAATCAAGAATCTTACGGACGATCTCGTGCTCCGAGGCAAGAGTCATCAACACTTGTTCATTCGTCGCATACTGCCCGGTTTTGGTCTTCTTCGGTTTCTCAATCAACTTCATCTGCCCAAACAAAACCTCTCCCAATTGCTTCGGTGAATTGAGATTGAACTCAGTCCCCGCCAAGTTATAGATAGCCCGTTCCAACAACTGTATCTGCTCCCCCAACTGCACCGAAAATTGCTGTAACGCATCCGAATCCAAGCGCACGCCTTCATATTCCATCGCTACCAAAACCCGAATCAATGGTTCCTCAATATCAAAATAAACCGATTCCTGCTCGGTTTCCTTCAACCTCGGGCGCAGCTCTTGATAAAGCCGCCAAGTTACATCTGCATCCTCAGCCGCATATTCGGCCAGTTGATCCACCCCCACGGCCAGCATTGTCTGCTGCTCCCCACCCCTTTCCCCAATCAATTTCGAAATCGAAACCGGTGAATACCTCAAATACTTCTCCGCCAAAAAGTCCATTCCGTGCCGTAGCTCCGGCTCGATCAAACAATGCATCAACATCGTATCCCAAATCGTCCCTCGCACAGCGAGTCCGTGCCAGCGCAAGACACTCAAATCATACTTCAAGTTATGCCCAATCTTCTCAATCGACGGATTTTCCAAAACCCCACGAAAATCCTTAAGCACTGCCAGATCAACCTCCCCGCCCGCAACCGCTTGTCCCTGCTCGTCATAAGCCACCACAGGCACGTAAAACGCACGATGCGATTCAAAGGCAAAAGCCAAGCCAATAATCATCGCCGACTTGGCATCCAGCCCAGTCGTCTCCGTATCGAAACAAAAGAGCCTCTGCTTCTCAAGCTGCGCCGCAAGATCCTTCCGAGCCGATTCCGTTTGAACACAAACATACTCATGCTCGACATCTGCGAGCGTCTGCAGCTTAGCCTGCGCTTGCTCAGTAATTTCCTCGGCGCCGCCGCCTTTCCCTGCTCCCTCCGCCTCCCCGGCAGTCACCTCGCCGCCACCTCGACCAGCCTTGAAGCCAGCTCCAAAAAGACGGCGGCCAATCGAATTAAACTCAAACTCAACACACAGCTGCCGCAGCAAATCGGCATTTTGCGGCTGACACTCCAGATCGCCCAACCCTATTGACAACGGCACCTCCCGATCAATCGTAGCCAACCGCTTCGACAACGCAGCACTATCCCGATGCCTCCTCAGATTCTCCTTCTGCTTCCCCTTCAAGTCGTCCGCATGCTCGAGCAAATTCTCAATACTCCCGTATTTGAGAATCAACTTGCTAGCCGTCTTCTGACCGATGCCCGGCACGCCCGGGATATTGTCCGAGACATCCCCCCAAAGCCCCAAAATATCGATCACCTGCTCCGCCCGCTCGATCCCCCACTCCTCCAAAACATCCGGCAGCCCCATGATCGCCACCTCGTCTCCCTTCCGACCAGGCTTAAACAGATAAGTGGAATCAGAAACCAACTGAGCAAAATCCTTGTCCGGCGTGACCATGAAAGTTTCGAACCCCTCCGGCTCGGCCCGCCTCGACAACGTGCCAACAATATCATCCGCCTCATACCCCGGACACTTGACCGTCGAAATCCGAAACGCCGCGCACAACCGCTCCACATGCGGCAACGCCGCGCTCAAATCCTCCGGCATCGCCTCCCGTTGCGCCTTATACGCCGGATACTCCAGATGCCGAGCCGTCGGCTCCGGCGTATCCAAAGCCACCGCCAAATGCGTCGGCTGATGCTTGTTCTGAATCTCCAGCAACGTATTCGTGAACCCGTAAAGTGCCGACGTATTGAAACCCGCCGAAGTCAGAATCGGCCGTTTGGCAAAAGCAAAATGCGCCCGATACACCAACGCCATCCCATCCAACAAAAAAAGCCGCTTCTCCATAACCCCACCCTACCCCAAACCGCCCCCCAAGCGACACCCCGAAATCCCCCGCCGATACAACCCCGGCATTAAACCGGTCAATAGCCGCTTTGACCCCTCCCACGACCAGGAAAAAAGAGACTGCCGCTTGCGGATATCCGGAATGAGCGGCAGGCTAAGACCATCCGCCACCCGAGGCTTCGTCAGTCATTTGCCTGCCATCACCCCGATTTGTATCGATAATATTTGCCTCCCAAGCCCCTAGTTTTCTACCAAGGTTTCTACCGATGCAGGCACCGACAATGGCGAAGAAGAAGCCACCTAAGCCGAAGATGGGGAGGAGGGGAGGGGATAAGAGGGGACCTCCTTCACCGAAAGCCAGATCACCGGCAATTGCAGCAGCATACAATCGAAGGGAAAACGTAAAAACGGAACCAACGAAGGTGCACCAGCCGACGATAATTGCGATACCCCACTCCATGACGGAATCTCCGTAATGGAAGATGTCGAACTGTCCGTTAATGGCTCCCCCGACTAAATTACCAACGAAAGCTCCGGCAGCTATGCCGCTGGGTACACGCCAGTTATAGGCAAATTTGCCGATTCTATGGGCATTCTCCCGAATGAGGGGGCAGATGGGACGAAGGCAGATGCAGAGGATGCCGATTATGAGAGCCGAGCAGACGCCCAACCAGTAGGCGTATAAGTAGGCACAAAGAGCGAACATGACGAGGATGAGGATTAAGACGAAAAGGAAGAAAGGTAATGCGAAGATGTAGGCGACTATCTCGACCAACGTTAATGCCACCGTCAATGCTTGACTGTACCGGCTGGGGGCCCAATCTTCGACCCAAGGGGCGAGGATGAAGCTGATGATAATGGCGAAGCAAAAGGAAAAAAAAGAGAAGTACTGAAGATAGCTGTTAAAGATGCCCTCGCTCCCGAACCAGAGGTGAAGGAGGGGGGGGCTGACATGTTCGCAAGAATCGTCCTTGATGTTGTCGGACATAGGTTACAAATAGAGTTTGCCAGGCGGCTTTAGCAAGGATTTTGGCCAAGGGATGGAATGTTTTTTTTGAGGTTGACGCCAAGCGGGATACAAGCCACGCCAACCGCCAAATTAAAAGACCAGGAATCCATTAAACGGAACAAAGCCCGCTTCCAAGGCTTTCCGGCAGAGTTCAGGAACGCTGGCAGGCTCAGGATTCAAGACACCACACTGGCCAAAGAAAAGAACTCATCGTCACCAAAGAAATTTCCTTTGAAAACCTGTATCAAAAAAATAGAAAACGATCTTGACTTCTCTCCCCCTTGGCCTCCATCCCGTAGGTCCAGAGGTAGCAACATCAGCAGGCTGCGATCGCGATTTTGTGAAATCGGGTTTCATGCGCTACGGGATGCCAACGGCTCAGCCGACTCTCAAAAGTCCCCGGTGGTTTGCCAGGAAAAAATCAGCATGGCGCCTCTAGGTGTTTCCTCATTGTTGGCGTAACAGGGCCGTAAAACCAACCACGGCATTGGAAATCGCCCTAGAGATTCCGTCAAGCCGCCGTCCCTTGGAGGTAGGCATCAACTAATTCCGGAAGGTCGTTACTGTAGCCACCCTCAAGCACACTGTAGAAGGGTATTCCCTGCTTGGAGATTTCCCTTCCCAGCCAATGGAAATCGTCTGCCTCCAGGGTCTCTTGAGCAATCGGATCGCGTGCATAGGCATCAAATCCGGCGGAAACAGCAATGAGATCGAGCCTCCATTGGATCAGCGCCTCGAACGCACGACTGAGGATTTCTCGATAGTCTTTTCGTGGCGTACGGGGCGCGACCGGAAAATTGAAACAATTGTCGCCCACATCGGTAACCCCGGTGCCGGGATAACACGGATGCTGATGAATGGAAAAAAACGCGACGTTTTTCTGGTTCAGCAACAGCGCTTCCGTGCCATTCCCGTGATGCACATCAAAGTCAAACACAGCCACCCGCTTTCCCAAGTTTTTGGCCGCGTGAAGAACAGATATCCCCACCGACCCCAAATAGCAGAAACCCATCGCCCGTTCGCGGGTGGCATGGTGCCCCGGAGGACGCATTAGACTCAGAACTCGCTGATCCTTCAACCCAAGTTCGAGCGCATCAAGCGCCCCGCCAACGGCTCGCCGAGCATGATCATTGATCTGAGGATAGGCGGGAGTATCCCCGTCAAAATCGGCCCTTGGTGCTTTTAGACTCTCGAGGTGTCGTTCAGAATGTCCCAGTTTCAGAAGATCCTCAGCCGGCTTTGAAGGTTTCCGCCACTCGATCTCAAGTTCATCTTGAGATCGCAGTTTAGCGAGGGTATTTTTGATTCTCGCAGGTCGTTCCGGATGTCCCGGTGAATAATAGTTCAGGCACCGTTCGTCTGTGATCACGTACATGTTCCAAATTCTGGCAAACGCGAACCGATTTCGCACGCGTCAAATCACGGATCCGCTGACCGCGCTCCTGACCTTGGCCGCTGGCAACGATCTTTTCCCTACCAATACGCCTCGCGAGTCACGATGTATTACCCGAACGAAGACGAGTTTAAGCAACTGGCCACCAAGGGAAACCTTATCCCGGTAACGCGGCAAATCCTAGCCGATTTCGACACTCCGGTCTCCGCCTATTGGAAACTTCGCGGCAAAGGTGAAACCTTTCTCTTCGAATCAGTCGAAGGCGGTGAGCATCTGGGACGGTATTCTTTCGTCGGCTGCAATCCAAAGGCCGTCATTCGTCAATGGGACGACCAAGTCGAGCTGTGTGAGCAGGGAAAACCCAAGAAAACTTCTTACATTAAACGAAAGCTGACCGATGCGGGATCGTCCGATGTTCAAGACGCCTTGGAGGTGGTCGAGGCATATTTAACTCGCTACCAGCCGGTGACATTGCCGGCATTGCCGAATCGTTTTACCGGCGGTGCCGTCGGATTCATTGGTTACGAGTTCATCCACGACGTGGAATCGGTGGTGCCTTGTCCCGAGCGGAATGAACTAGGCACACCCACGGTCTACTTCCTGATCACTGATGAACTTCTGGTCTTCGATCGCGTGTCCCAAACCATCACGATCATTGTCAACGCCAAGGTCGAGATCGGGACAGACTCAGACCTCACCAGCGGCTACCAAGCAGCCGTTGGTCGGATCAAAACACTGATCAAAGCACTTTCCCAGCCCGTCCAGTACAAACCCGCATCTCTGCATCAAGACGCACCGCCGTTGGACTTCCAATCCAACATGGAAAAGGACCGTTTCCTAACCAATGTCATCAAGGCCAAAAATTACATTCGGGCAGGCGACATTATTCAGGTTGTTGGGTCCCAGCGGTTTTCGGCCCCGGTCAGTGCTTCGCCCTTGGATGTCTACCGCGCCGCCAGGTCCATCAATCCCTCACCCTACATGTTCCTTCTCGAACTCGAGAGCATGGCATTGGTTGGGGCCTCCCCCGAAATTCATGTACGCAGTGAGTCGGGTCAGGTCGAAATCCGCCCCATCGCCGGCACGCGGCCGCGCGGCAAAACGCGAGAACAAGACCTCGCCAATGAAGCGGAATTGCTCGCCGATCCCAAGGAACGTGCCGAACACGTAATGCTCGTCGACCTGGCCCGCAATGATATCGGGCGTGTTTGCGAGTTTGAGTCGGTGCAAGTGAAGGATTTCATGGTAATCGAACGCTACAGCCACGTAATGCACATCGTCTCTCAAGTCGAAGGGCGTTTGACTAGAGACAAGACCTCCTACGATCTCATGCGGGCTACCTTTCCGGCCGGCACCCTCAGCGGTGCTCCCAAGGTCCGCGCCATGCAAATCATCTCCGAATTTGAAAAGACCCAGCGCGGTCCCTACGGCGGTTGTGTCGGCTACTTCTCCTACAGCGGGAATCTCGATTGCTGTATCACCATCCGAACCGCCTTGATGAAAGACGGCAAGGCTTACGTGCAAGCCGGGGGCGGCTGGGTCAATGACTCAAACCCGGAAATGGAATATCAGGAAACGATTAACAAGGCCAAGTCCATGATCAAGACGATCGCCTTGGCGGAGTCATTCTCGCCGGCATAGCCGGCCCCGGGCCGCCGCCATATTAGACGGCCGCATCCGCCTCGTGACTCGGCACACTCCTTGATGATCTGAACGCTGGCCGAGGTCCTCAATCAGTTGGCCCCAGCCTCAAGCACAGCCAATGCGGACTTGCAAATACGAACCCCGCCGGGTGGCTTTGACCTTAAAACCGAACCCATCCGCTGCTCAAGAAAGGTTGCGTCTTCCACGCTGACGTCACGAGGACCAAATCCGGTCGAAGTCTTGATAAAGTGGGCGTCTGATTTTTTGAAGACTTCCACCATACGCCGAATCTCCTTTTGATCCAGATAGGCTGCCTTCAAAATCACCTTCACCGGTCGCTCATTCTCCACCGCCATATTTCGTAGCTCACGGTGAATCAACACATCAGCACCGTCTTTCACCATGCCGAGATTGCTCGCCCTATCAAGCTCATCGCTACAAACCTGCACCTCCGTTAGACTCACGGCAAAGTCCACCCGCCGAACTGGCTACACACACGCTATGAAAGGCGTAACGGGCTGCCTTATCACACATCGATCAATATCATTCGCGGAGGCCGTCGGACGAAGCAGCATATGATCGATGTGACTGGCAAGTCGCTCAGGTGCTATGCCTCAGCATCGGTTTAAACACCAGGAAGATGTTCCGTCACCATGCTCCTCTCTTCTTTGAGCTCATCCACAGAAACCTCAACCTTCTCCTGGCTGAACGAATCCAAGATCAGACTCTCCACCACGCTCAGCTCACTATCGTGGCTTCGGATCGGAAACGAACAGATCAGGCCTTCCTCAATCCCATAGTCGCCGCGGGAAGCGATACAGACGCTATGCCAATCACTATTCATGGTGGGAGTGACAATAGACGCCACGGTATCGATAATGGCAGCCGCGGCGCTGGCCGCACTCGAAGCGCCCCGTGCTTTGATGATGGCTGCGCCCCGTTGTTGGACCGTGCTGATGAACTCACCCTTGAGCCAATGGCCGTCGTCAATGACCGAAGCTACCGGTCGGCCACTGATTTTGGCATTGGTAAAATCAGGATATTGCGTGGCAGAGTGATTTCCCCAGACGGCCAAATTCGTGACGTCTGTCACGTCCACTCCCGCCTTTTGGGCGAGTTGCGACTTGGCCCGGTTTTCATCCAAGCGAGTCATTGCAAACCAACGATTCTGAGGAATGTCGGGCGCATTGTTCATGGCGATCAAGCAATTGGTGTTGCAAGGATTGCCCACCACCAAGGTCCGAACATTGCTGGCCGCATTGTCTTGAATCGCCCGGCCCTGCTCCACAAAAATCTTGCCGTTGATTCCGAGAAGATCCTTCCGCTCCATGCCGGCCTTCCGCGGTAGGCTGCCCACTAACAGCGCCCAATTCACGCCCTTGAAGCCTTCGTCCAAACTTGAAGTGGCGACCGTCCCCCTTAAGAGCGGAAACGCACAATCATCCAACTCCATGACCACACCCTCCAGAACTCCCATCGCTGGTTCAATCTCAATCAGATGCAAGATCACTGGCTGATGAGGGCCGAACATGGCGCCAGAGGCAATTCTGAAGAGCAAGGAGTAACTGATTTGACCGGCCGCACCGGTAATAGCGACACGAATAGGAGATGAATTTGTTGTCATCGTTTCAAATAGGACGCCGTTTTTAAGCGACCCTCAGCATCAATGCAAGCATGCAAGACATTGAAGTCTGGTTCCCCCTGCTTGACCCACATCGCAATCCTTGGATATATAGCCTCATGCTCCGCCGCATCATCCCACTCCTTATCGCGATCATTTCCCTAAACTTCGACGCTCAAGCCGCAACTTACTACCACCACACCTTTGAAAGGTTCAACTGATCGATCAGTTCTGGAGTGAAGGTGCCTACACCGGTGACTTCAACCGTGACGGCATCCAAGATGTTGTCTCCGGCCCTTACGGGTGGGAGGGGCCCGAATTTGCCAGGCGGCATACCTCATGATGTCTTCTCTGATACGTTGCCTGGAAACAAACCGGCGCCGCGTGGACCAATTTGCCGAGTCCGCCAAGAGAGCTTCAAAGAACTAAAAGCACCCGCTAAGGGTTGACGAATTGCCGAAGCCCGGGAAAATGCCCGAGTCTCCGCCAAAGCAAGAGCTTCCTAGCGTCATCTGACGGTGCCTGTTGTTCCTCACGCACTTGGCCCGCCCCCGGGAAAACAGGCCAAACCGGATGCCCTACGGCCGCGCATTGCTCACCGTAGGCGCTGTCTCGGGCTCCAGCATGTTCCACAAACTGAATAGCATAGACCGAACTCTGAGCGACCGTTCCTTTTCCCAACGCTCCTTGATCATCGGAACCGCCGGCTTGCCAGCCTTCTCACCCATTTGGTAAATCGCGTAGACGGCCATCTCGCGCACTTGAGCGTCCTTGTCCGTTTTGCAGACTTCAATAAGTTCGTTGATCGCCGGTGCCGCCCTGTGAAGCCCTTCACTGAAGGAGACGCAGGCCGCCAATCGGGTGTCCGCATCCGGACTCTTCAACTGCTCCAACAATGCCGGAATATCAATATCCGCCGCCACCGCCTGCGGTCCGCCATCGCTGCACCCGACGCCGATGACGACAAACAACACCACAAGAATCATAAACATCTTCATAGGCGATGACGCCAGCGAACCACCACTCAGAGAACCTGGCAAGAAGAAACACCCGCCCTTGCCCCTGAGAAAGCGGCCGCAACCGAATGAACCTGAGAGGGAGGCTCGGCAAGGCGGAGAAAACCGATTGGCAGCTTCCCGGAGCCTTGAACGCCTGATAAAAAAACGCCCGCCGAAGAAAACAACGGCGGGCGAATGATTGGAGAAAATGACGTTCAGCAAAGAGGCGGCATCATCAATATAACACCGCTACCGACGGCTTAGAACTCTGCGCGGATGTCCGCTTCGGTGTATTGAGATTTCCGTTGCGTGCGCAAAGCCCACCACAGCGCGTCAGCATCTTTTTTCAGTCTTAAATGACCAATGCCTGTTGTATAGTTAACCCTTGGCGCAGCGGCCAAAGAAGCCTTCCATTTATGGATTTCGGAATGCCCGTCGACAAAAGCAATCCCCGCGGCGCCGTTGTGGTAATTCGCTGGTGCATCAACCCATCCTCTGTCTCCCGGCTCGTAGGTGAAGTTGCCCACATCGTTGATGCTGTCGGGATGTTCGTCCATGTAGAGCCAAGTCTCTGCGGGACCGGGATTTGTCAATCCGGAGAGCTTTGAAGTGGTTTGTGGGAAATACTTGGTGGACCAAGCATTCCGCGGACTCTCGCCTGTCAAGCGGATGTTGGAGGAAATACTGCGCACCCGAGGTGGGTCATAGTTGGGCTCGTTCTTGTTCGCTTCGTAATGCGCTCTTTGCGCGGGTGTGGCGTATTTGTCCGAGGGACATTTGTAGATGTTTTTGGCGCTGGAGAAATAAACGGCAAGAGTGGAATACTCAGGGTCTAGCAAGTAGTCGGTTCGGAAGTTGTCCTTAGTCCCCCTGACACTCCAATCCAGCCAGCCTGTGCACCACGTTCCTCTTTGGATGTTGTTGCCATGGTGGATAAGGGGTAATCTGTCATCGTTGTCCCCGGTGTACATGAAACAGGCGAGCATGAGCTGTTTGGTGTTGTTCATGCAGAGGACGCCTTTGGCCTTTTCCTTGGCCTTGGACAGGGCGGGCAACAACATCCCGGCCAGGATCGCAATAATGGCAATCACCACCAGCAACTCAATGAGGGTGAAGCCCCCCCCCCCCCCCCTTCGCCGGTCGATTCTTCTTGTTTTCGTCATTCTCATGGTAGTTTGTGTATTACGGAAACGCGTTTTTCTTAGTTCGGAGTGAAAATTCGCTGCAACTTTAAGGCGGCGGCTCGGTGCTGGCAAGTGTGCGTATTGCGGCACAGTCGGCATTGTTTTCCGGTCCAACGGGGCATTGCCCATTCCTTCATTCTACAAGACCTCCAACCACCAAGTTTTCAAATATCCCTCATCCTTGGCGATGATCCCGAAGTCCCATGGCTGCGTGGCAAAGAGACGCCTGCCTATCTCTCGCCCGGTCCGGTCAATGGCCGCCTCGATCGATCGCGTAAAGGCATCCGGAGACCAAGCAGCGTAATTGGATGACACCAAAATGCGCCCGCCCGGCTTCAAAAGCGCCACAACGGTCTCCACTAATCCGGGGAGATCTCGTTTGACTTTGAACACGCCGCCTTCTTTCGATCGTGAGAAGGTCGGCGGGTCGAGCACAATTGCGTCGAACCTTCGCCCGCGTCGTATGAATCGCTTCATCCAACCAAACACATCACCGTACAGAAACTCATGCTCCGCAGGCGCCAATTGGTTTGCCACAAAATTCCCCTCGCCCCATTGCAGATACTTACGCGACAAGTCCACGCTCACCACTTTTGCTCCCGCAAGCCCAGCACAAACAGAAAAGCCGCAGGTATAAGCAAAAGTATTGAGCATCTGAGGAGGCTCGGCGCTGTCCTCCGGCCAAACGGGAAAGCCTGGCGCCACGAGATTTTGTAGTAATCGAAATCGATTCTCTCGTTGATCCAAAAACAGGCCGAAGGAATACCCTTCCTTGAAATCGATATGGTAGGAGACTCCCGATTCCAACACCAAGGGACGCCCCACCATGGGTTGTCCTGCATGAAACCGCGGGCAGAGATTCAACTCGGATTTCGTCCGCGCTTCGCGACCCAAAATCTTCCAGTAACATCCCTCTCCGCCGCATTCGCGGGAGTACGCCGAGAGCCGTTCCAAATCCTTTGGCCCTGGCTTCGCCGAAAACTGGCCCAAGAAAAAATGACCGAGTCGATCAATGGACCACGGACTATTTTGATCCGAGTGAAACCGCGCACAACGATACGCGTTAGTTTGCGTCGTATTGAGCCACGGAGGCGATTGCTGACGGGCTTGAGCAGGTGTCGATTCAATGAAGACGTCGGTTCCAAACCACGCATGTGAGACTCGCCAGCCAGCCGGTGACGTCTGCTCTATGGATTCCCAGGTCGGCGCCCCAGATTTTTCGCCCCCTTCCTTGGGAAACAACACAAACTGCCGATCCCCTAGGTTCAAGACACAACCGTCCGCCGGTTTCGTTTCGGGTAGATACCGGCGTAGAAACCAGACCAGGAATCCCTCACTTGCATACGGAGATTTTGACTTCAGCGGGACATCCGCGGGCTTTTCAACGAGGCAACAGAAACGATTTTCAAACAGCTTTAATGGGCAAGTTTCACCGCTCATTCGCCGCGCCCCGAAAAAAGGAATCTTCGTTGGCCGATTACAGAATGGATCCTACCAAAACTGCCATGCGCCGCGAAACACAACCCAACCCGCCAACAAGAAATTAGTGATCGCATGAGCCGTGATGGCATCGCCCAATCGACCCTTCCGAATGACGAGCCACTGATAGGCAATCCCGCAGAGAAATCCCGCCAACCATTCGTTGTGCTCCACGGCAAAGATGAGTGAGGTAATCAGCAGCGCGCCCCAATGAAATTGCCGCAAAGAAACCTTCTCGAAATCAGGATGGATGATGTAGCGATAGATCGTGGACCGGAATACAACCTCTTCCAACGGCGGCACCACCAGCGAAGACCCCAGAGTGCGTATCAAGATGAACAACCAAGCCAGTCCAGAGCCTTGGCCAAAGGTTAGATGAGGATTCCATGGGGACGTTTCCTCCGCATTTTTGCCAAGGAGTTGATCAAGGCCGGGGTAAAGACCATCGAGACCCACCCACATCACAAAAACACCCGTGCCCACAATGATTGCTTCCCAGCTGATCGCCAGGCGAAGCTCGCTGATCAGCGGCCAGACCGCCAGCACCATCCAAGCGCCGATAACCGTCTTGGCCAAATAAAACCAATAAGCGGACTGGGCACCAAATTTTCCCTGCGCCACCGTTAGGAGGATGAATATGATGAACGGCGCGATTCGCCTCCCCCCTGGCGACGCTTCCAAATAGGCTCTGAGTCTCTTGGGTAACATGGCTTGTATTTCATCGCCCGCCAGAGTGTCAGCAAACGCCCCAGAGTTTTACCCCGAGCACACTCCCAACGAAAAGCAATATTTAAGGTAGGCGCAAACTACACCGCCGTTTCCGAAGCCTTTCTTCTTTCCGCCTTCAGCCGCAACTGCCCACACGCAGCATCAATATCATGCCCTTTCACCCGCCGCAGGGTCACCCTCACACCGCGGTCACAAAGTGCTCGAAAGAACTGTTCCTGCTGCTCGACCGACGGTCGTCGCCATTTAAGACCATCCACCATGTTATACGGAATCAAATTGACCTTGGCCCGCAATTGATGCGCGAGCTTGCTCAGGGAATCTGCCAATGACACAGCATCGTTGACACCCTCAAT
Organism: Limisphaerales bacterium; assembly: GCA_024761205.1. GTDB lineage: Bacteria > Verrucomicrobiota > Verrucomicrobiia > Limisphaerales > AAA164-E04 > UBA2970. The sequence goes on along the minus strand of JAMASS010000008.1, from coordinate 44,001 downwards.
CAAAATATACTCAAGCGTAATCACCTTACCCCGCTTTTGAGAGAAGTACTCGCATGCCTCCATGAGCTCCGCCAAAGGATGGCGTTTGCTCACCGGCATGACCTGTCGCCGAACTTCATCAGTAGGTCCGTGAAGAGAAATCGCCAAACGATACTGCGCCGGTTCCTCCGCAAGCTGCCGAATCTGCGGAACTAGCCCGCTTGTCGAAATTGTAATCCGACGCGCACCGATCCCAACGCCCCAATCCGCATTGAGGATACTCAAGGCTTTCAGCAGATTGTCGTAGTTGGCCAGCGGCTCGCCCATCCCCATGAATACGAGGTTGTCAACCTGCCGCTCTCCCCCCTTCCTTTCAATCTCAGACCGAGAAGCCGCTCCATCACCTCCACTCGTTTCTTCGCGCGCTTGTGTTTCCGCTGCCAAAACCTGGCCGACAATCTCATCCGGTGCCAGATTTCGTTTCCAGCCATCCAAACCACTGGCGCAAAACACGCAACCGTAAGCACACCCCACTTGCGTGGACACGCAAAGCGTCTTCCGGTCGCTCGCCACCCCCGCCTGAGCGGGATTCGCAGGAATCAAAACACTCTCAATGAAGGCCCCATCCTTCAACCGCCAAAGATACTTCCTCGTTGAATCCCCGGCCTCTTGCTGCCGCACCAATTCCGGCAAACAAATTTCAAACTCCTCAGACAAGGCCTGACGCAAGGCCTTCGGGACGTTGCCCATCGCCTCCCAGTCGGTCACACGACGAGAATAGAGCCAATGAAGAATCTGGCCGCAGCGATACCGGGGATGGCCGTTCCGCAGCAGCCAGTCATCAATAGCCAAACGGTGTTTGGATCGAATATTTTCACGCATGGCCAGCCCAAATCACTAACCGCAACCGTTGGCTCTCAGGCCTTCCTATCCAAAGCCGTGAAAAATCACCGCGCGCTTATCCTTTACCCCTCGCACAACGCAACCAACTTTGAATAACACGATAGCGTCTTGGAGTGCGGTGATCCTGCACCGCACTCCCCCGTCCGGAAATCTTCGGCCAGAATCCAATGATCCCCCGCATTCAACAGCGCGCTCGCCGCCTGCAAGCTCAATCCTCAACCTTGTAGTACTTGTTCGCGTAATCCTGCACCATTCGCCATGTGCTGTACTCAGCCGAAAGCGTCGCCATGGCCCGACGAATCTTTTGCAGCCATTGTCGAGGAATCCCACCGCCATCACGATTGAAGAAACAAGGCACCACTTCCTCAGTCAGGACCCGAAAAAGATTCTCACTATCACCACGATCCTGTTCTTCAACAGAATCCGGATGTGAATCTTCACCAATTGCAAACCCATTGGCACCATCATAACCCTCCCGCCACCAGCCATCCATAATGCTCAAGTTTAAACATCCATGGGGTGAAGTTTTCTGCCCGCTGGTTCCCGAAGCCTCGAGCGGTCGCCGAGGATTGTTCAACCAAACATCGCAACCCGAAACCATTTGACGAGCAACGTGGACGTCGTAATTTTCAATAAAAACCACATGTCCCGTCAATTCGCTGAACTTGCTCAGATGAATAATGTGCTGAATAAACTTCTTGCCCTCGTCATCGCGAGGATGCGCCTTTCCGGCAAAGATAAATTGAACCGGTCGTTCCTTATCCTCTACCAACTTAACCACCTTTTCAAACTGTTGGAAGACCAACGGCGCGCGTTTATAGGTCGCAAACCGCCGGGCAAAGCCAATCGTCAGCGCATCGGGATTCAGTAAATGATCAAAAGCAATGTAATCGCCGACCGTCAAGCTGTGCCCCTGCAAGAGAAGACGACGGCGGGTGAACTCAATAAGTTCCCGACGAAGTCGGTAGCGCAAGGCCCAGAGTTCCTCATCTGAGATGAACTCGCGGTCAAGCATTTGTTCCCAAAATGAAGCCGAATGAACATCATCCGCCCAAGAATCTCCAAGCCGCCCCTTCCAAAACGATCGCACCGATCCCTTCATCCAACCCAAGATATGGACCCCGTTTGTCACGTGGCCGATCGGCACTTCGTCAACCGACTTGTCAGGATAGAGACACTGCCACATCTGCCGGCTAATCTGACCGTGCAACTCGCTGACGCCATTGGCCGCTCGCGATAGGCGCAGTGCCAGCACCGTCATGCAAAACGCTTCCGTCTCCTCACCGGCAGTGACTCGTCCCAGATCCATCAACTGCTCGTGGCTGACGTTCAGCTGTCTGCTGAATTTGTGGGCCGCAAATTCCATTAGGTCGCTGCTGAACCGGTCGTGCCCGGCTTCGACCGGTGTGTGAGTCGTAAAGACACACTCCTTCTTGGTGGCCTCCAGCGCCGCCTCCAACGTCTGACCAGCAGCGACCTTCTCCCGCGCCAACTCGAGGGATAGAAAGGCTGCGTGCCCTTCGTTCATATGAAAGACCGACGGTGAAATCCCGAGCAGCCGCATCAATCGAACACCGCCAACCCCCAGCAAAATCTCCTGCATGATCCGAGTCGACGAATCCCCCCCATAAACTCGCAAAGTCAGATCCCGGTAATGGTCTTCGTTCTCCGGAAGATTGGCATCAAGCAAGTATACCGGAATCCGCCCCACATTAACTCGCCACGCCTTGAAATAAACTTGACTAGTGGCAATCTCCACAGACCCCACCACCGGTTCTCCCTTGGCGTCAAGCACAGGCTCAATCGGCAGATTCTTGGGGTTCAACAAGGTATAATACTCCGTCTGCCAATTGTCTTGATTGATTGCCTGCATGAAATAACCCTCTCGGTAAAACAGGCTGACCCCGACAAACCCGAGGCCCAGATCACTGGCCGACTTTGCATGATCTCCAGCCAGCATCCCCAACCCCCCCGCAGCAATGGGAAGCGTTTCATGAAAGCCGAACTCAGCTGAAAAATAAGCAGCCGGGCGAGCTCTCAAGTGGGCCATGTGCTCAGCGCCCCAGGTATTTTGTTCGCCCATATAAGCATCAAACCGATCAATCACCACCCGAACCCGCGCCGCAAAAGCCGGCTCCTGCAAATGAACCCGCAACTCGTAATCCGAGACCTCATAAAGAATGGCGACCGCATTGTGGTAAAGATTGCGCCAGCCCCGGGGAGACAATTCCTGAAAAACATCCTGGGCTTCTTGGTTCCAAGTCCACCAAAGGTTTCTCGCTACGCGATGGAGGCCCGAAGTCAGATTGCTGACATCCGCAGCAGTAAGTGGTTTCGAATTCACAAATTTTATCATCCGTCAAAAAAGAACCAAGGAGGCAGCATCCACCAGCCCCATATCAACAGGCCCAAGTCCCCTCGGGAAAGCGCAAAAGAAAACCTCATTCCAACCCAAAAAGCAACCTTGGCCTGCACCAACCGCCGCCGATAGGCAACTGAACCGAAGCCACAAGACAACCACACCGATACCACACCGATGAATGGCGTTTTTGACCACTTCCCGGCCTCGCTTCGCCCCACCTCGTCAAAGCAGAAGAAAAAGGCAGAAAATGCCGATTTGCCCTTGACCACGCCCCATTCCTTTCAGTAATCTCTCTGCCGCAACACATATTAGTAGGACTCGCTTGTCGGGTTACTCACTGAATATAATAGCCCGCAAACGGCGTCGAGGATTGATCCCCTCGGCGCTAGGGCGAACAAGTGAGGCTTCTTCAGGTTCTCACTGATGTGTGTTGCAATGGCCCGGCGCCTTTGCGCACGGGTCGTCGTCCGAAAATGGAAACCCTGACGATCCGTAACATCATGAATAAACTTCATTCGATATGGCCGGCTCTTGCCGGTATCTCCAGCCAATCGGCCAAATCCCTCCCCGCCTTAGGAAAGACATTGACAACCGGAATCCTGGCGATAGCCTTGCTCCTCATCTACATGCCGATGCCCACCACGCAAGCGCAGTTCCTGCCCAACATGGTTCTGTATGCACTGAACAAAGGCTCGGCGAAAGTCTGGGCATCGGGCCTTCATGAGCAGACTTATTTTCATGCCCACCAATACTGGTATGCGAATGTGCCAGTCTCTCTGACTTGGACTGAACTTGATAGTAACGGAGGATACTATGAGAGTTTTTCCATCGATCATCAATCCGGCCATGTTCACGATATTGGCTCTCTTGGCTGGTCAGAAATTAAAGACTGGGATTTCGCCTATCACGGGCATCTTCAAGGCGACGAAGCATGGGAGCACGAATGGTCCCTAGGAGAGTCTTTTGCGGCACCTGATAAACCGTATATTACCACAGGTAATGCAAGGACATACAGCATGACCTATCGAATCAAATCCCATTTTACTCGGAAACTGCGGGCACCGGTAATGCCCGGCACCTACACCGTCACTCTCAGATATCACCTGGAGGACTTGAGCTACCCGGGGCCCGACGGCAGTCCATATGATGTTCACCGAGTCGCCCGGGAGGATTGAGAACCCGAGATGAAATACTCTCTGTCCGGCACTAGCGACGACTATCTAGACATTGACATTCTCGATCACGGCGAAGGTTTGTTGGCGAGCAAGATCATCGGCTCCGTGGAGCGCAAAAGGGGAAAGTGCATGACAGTGAAGGGATATTTTACACCCTGTATAATCGAATACTGCGAGGGCCAAACTTGCAGCGAGTATTGCAGAGATTTCCGGGAAGGACCCCCTGGCGCCTGAAAAACGCCTCCCGCAAGAGCAGAGCCAAACCGAGGCAGAAGCATGACAAATAATGATCGAAAATACTGGTATCTTGATTATCCCGGCCTCTTCATCTGTTTCATCGGGGCGATGGTCGTGATTTTCTGGATTCGTGAATGTCGCCCGGCGAACAAGGCGAAGCCCGCTCCCCGCCCCGAGGCCGTTGAGTCCGGTAGCGGGAACGAGGCTTGGCAGGCGATGCGGGAACGGGTGGCGGCCGCCCGCAAGGCGGCACAGCCATCGGACGAAGAACAGGAAGAAGCGGAGCGGCTGGCGAATTGGAAGGCCAACTTTCCCTATCAGCCCCTCTATCATCCCACCCTGAAGTTCGACCCTGCCCTCTACGATTCCACCAATCCCGCCACCTGGCACGGCGAAGGGAAAAAGCGAATGAAACCGGTCATTGATGAACACGTCTTTATGAGGGGCTTTTTCGAGAATGAGTTGCGCTTCACCAAGACCTTTGAGGATCTCTATTACCTCCTCAAGGAGCATGACCGGCATGACAACCCCGCGATGGTGGCAGGTATATTCAACGATATACAAAACTACCACGAGGCGGCGGCGCACGTGGAGGACCGCGATGAGGTGATCATGAGGGAGGTGCCCACCGGCGAGTTTGATCCCGTCACGGGAAACTGGATTACCATGAAAGTTCCGGCTTGGCGAAGAACCAAGATGACCTGGGGCGAAAAGGCGGACTCTCACGCCAGGAGCATCGTCTACAAGCTGCACGCCCGGAAAAGGTGGCCGAGCAAGGAGTGGATGCCGGAGGAGGAGGCAATGGCCTTGCGGGACCGGATACTCGCCGAGATTACTCCAGCCAATACCTCAGGCTATTGGCCGAAAAGTTTCGTTCGCTTCCATGAGCACGCAAAGGAGTTGGAGGAGGGCGATGCGTTTCTGATTCCCAAGGAAGGCTGGGTGGAAGCGTATTGGCAGTGGCAGGACAGAGCATCGCCCATCATCGCCCGGCAATTGCTCGAGCGCGAGCAAGAAGCCCGGCAAGCCTTGCCCTCGCCGCCGCTTTCAAACGGCGGGAGCCCATACGAGTAATCTCCCGCCTCATTTCATCCTTGCGGCCAAGCCTTTCCGGGGCTTGGCCTTTTTGTTTGGACGCTGTTTGTGCAGGCAGATTTAAGAGAAAAACCGGCTGCACGGAAAGTGGTTGAGCCAAAACAAAATCAAAGGCACTCTTGGCACATGACTCCATCCCGCCTTACCTGGGCGCTTTTCGTTTGATAAGAGGCAAAGACAAGTTCCTGAACCGCCTTTCGGTGGCGATCTTTAGGAAATGAGCGGAACATCAACCCGGGGGTTGGAGCAAAATCACGGCCACTCAAGACCAACACGACAAGACCCGGGAAGAGCAGCGTGCCGAAGCGGATGAATTGCATCTTTCATTAGCTTCAAATGACCCCGGCTGAGCGGAAAGAAGCAGCGGCCTCGTTTCGCTCGTGACAAGCGGAGGCTTGATCCGCCACACTTCACCGCTAATGTCTGAAATCCTGCGTCGCATTGATCCGGCCGGGCCGCCGCTCTCCAATGACCTCGCTCTCGAGACGTTTCTCGAACACATCGAGGGCAAGGGGGTTTCTCTTTACCCAGCCCAGGAAACCGCCATCCTGGAACTCTACGACGAAAAAAACGTCATCCAAAACACTCCGACAGGTTCAGGGAAATCGATGGTTGCCACCGCCCTCCATTTTAAGTCCCTCGTCCAAAACAAGCGATCCGTCTACACCTGCCCCATCAAGGCCCTTGTCAATGAGAAGTGGCTAGCTTTGTGCAAGGACTTTGGCCCCGAAAACGTTGGCCTCAGCACCGGAGACGCAACCGTCAACCGTGACGCCCCAATCCTTTGCTGCACCGCCGAAATTCTCGCAAACATTGCGCTAAAGAAAGGGAGCCAAACCGCCATCGAAGACATCATCATGGACGAGTTTCACTACTACTCTGATCGCGACCGCGGCGTTGCGTGGCAACTCCCATTATTGACATTGCCCCAGTCAAGATTCCTTCTGATGTCGGCCACTCTAGGCAACACTGATTTCTTTGAAGAAGCGCTAACCGAACTCAACGGTAAGCCCACCGTCACCATCAAGACCACAGAACGGCCAGTGCCGCTGGAATTCGACTACCGCAAAACATCCCTGACGCAAACCATTGAAGCATTGGTCGAGCAAGACAAATGCCCACTCTACGTGGTCTGCTTCAGTCAACGCGAAGCCGCTGAGAGTGCTCAGGGATTCACCAGCATCAACGTTTGCAACAAAGAAGAAAAACAGGTGATTACCGAAGCACTCCACGATTTCAAATTCAACAGTCCCTACGGCCCTTCCCTCAAGAAATGGTTAAAACACGGCATTGGACTCCATCACGCGGGTCTGCTTCCCAAATACCGCATGCTCGTCGAGCAACTGGCACAAAAAGGCCTCCTCAAGATCATCTGCGGCACCGATACCCTAGGGGTCGGCATCAATGTCCCCATTCGCACCGTCGTTTTCACTCGATTATGCAAGTACGATGGCCAAAAAACCGGCATCATCACTTCACGCGATTTTCATCAAATCGCCGGACGCGCCGGGCGCAAGGGATATGATGATCGCGGATGGGTCGTGGCTCAGGCACCGGAACACGTGATCGAAAATCTCAAACTCGAACAGAAAGCCGCGAAGACCGGAAAAAAATTCGTCAAACGCAAACCGCCCGAGCGAGGCTTTGTTGCTTGGGATGAAAAAACCTTTAATCGCCTAATCAAATCGACTCCGGAAACACTCGTCTCCCGTTTTCAAGTGTCGCACGGTATGCTCATCAACGTCCTCGGTCGCAAAGGCGAGGATGGTTGCCGGGTGATGCGCCAACTCATTCGCGATTGTCACGATTCACCAAACCAAAAGAAGGCGCACGCACGTCGCGGCTGGCAGCTATTGCGCGCCCTCCTTGGACAAAAAATCATCCAGCTGCCTGCACCATCCGAATCCGGCAGACACATCCGAGTCAACGTCGACCTCCAGGAAGACTTTTCCATGAATCAGGCGCTGTCCCTCTATCTCCACGAAACCCTCGAACTCATGGATCCTGAAGCCGAAGACTACGCTCTTGTGGTGATCAGCTTGGTCGAGTCCATCCTCGAAGACCCTCAAGTCATCCTGATGAAACAGCTCGACAAAATCAAAGAACAAGCCCTCGCCGCCATGAAGGAAGAAGGACTCGACTACGACCAGCGCATGGAAGGGCTCGAAAAACTCGAATACCCAAAGCCCAATCGTGAGTTCATCTACAGCACCTACAACGAATTCGCTCGGCGGCACCCATGGGTTGGTGAAGAGAACATCCGGCCTAAATCCATCGTCCGCGAAATGTTTGAAGCCTTCCGTTCCTTCAACGACTACATCAAGGACTACGGCCTCCAACGCGCCGAAGGTCTTCTCTTAAGACACATTTCCAGCGTCTACAAAACCCTGACGCAAACGGTTCCCCATAGCAGAAAAAACGACCTGATTCGGGAGATTGAGATTTATCTCAAATCCCTCATCGAACAAACCGACTCCAGCCTCATGGAAGAGTGGGAACAGATGAAGGACCCAACCTATCAACCGCCGTCCACTGGCACCTCAAAGGCCATGCCGTCGCTTAGCCCCGAAGACATCACCCGTGACGAAAAGGCCTTCATTGCCATGATTCGTCAGTGCGTCCTAAGTTTCCTCCGTGGACTCGCCCTCGGGGACCTCAAGACCGCCTTTCACTCCTTACACCTCGAGCCAAACACGGAGCCTCCCCTCGATCTGGCCGAAATCCAAGACCAACTCACCACCTACCACCAAGACCACGAGCGCATCCGCCTCGACCCCGAGGCCCGAAACCAGCGCTACAGTCTCATCCAAAAACAAGACGACCACAACACCTGGAAACTCCAACAAACGCTGGTGGACCCTGAAGAAAAAAACGACTGGTTCGCCGAATTTGCCATCGACCTTCAGGAGTCCAAGAAGCAAAAACAACCAGCGATCACCTTCAACCGGCTCTACACGTTCTAGGCCGAATCTCTTGGCAATAGGAATGTGAGGCCGAATGACAACGATGCCCATCTAAGACCAGGAAGCACATAGCAGCCGATATGACAGGTTGTGTGAAAATTAGATTTCTTACAATATCTCAACCGCCATTCGTCTAGCGAAAGAATCAAAGACAACAGCTTCGCTCTCGTCTCTAAAGGCTCCGGCTATTCCGCTAGGTCTTGCCTGCCATCCGTAGCCTTGGTGAAGGCTAGAAGTGAAAAGCGAAGCTATCGCTTTGATTGTGACGAACAACCAATCAAGGAATTAGTTCCCATAGAGTCTACCATATCGGCTCTGACTGCTTGTGGGCGTGAGCGTTGACACGAGCGGAATAACCTTTTGCTGCTACGCCATTGTGAACCCTAACTCGTATCGCCAATGTCTACTTCAATGTTGCGAAACCACTCGTCATCTGCCTGATCCCTGTCTCCATCGACTCCAAGATACAGGTTTGGTACACCAATGGCGCATGTCCAAATCCAACGTAGACTCAGCGCGATTCGTGAGGCCGACATGTCTGCCGAACGCTTGGATTGACATCAAGGCGTAGCTCAAAGGTATGGTGGCGCGCAAAGAAGCCGCCGGGTTTGTGACATACATCGCAAGACGAGTCCGCGTCATTCATCACGAGGCATATGAACTCGAGGACTCAGTGGGGCCGATCCAATGCCCAAGAATGCCTTTTTGACATCGCCTCCATGATCAAGCCCGTAACTGCGATCGCCACGATGATGCTAGCGGGAAAAAAGCGTTTGCTCCTCGACACGCCGACCTCGAAATTTCTTCCAAATTACAAAAATCCCAAAGTCCGGATTGAAAGCAGCGCCCCGCGACCAGCAAGGCGAGAAATCACCGTCCGCGATTTGCTAAACCATACTTCAGGAATCAACGACACCCGAAGCCACACCGAGAGTTTTCGAATTCGACACCTTGGCCGAGTACGTTAAAAAAAGGCCAAAGCGGCTGCCAAAACTTGGCGCTCCACCACATTCCCCCGGCACATAACAACTACGGCCTTCAGATAGCTGCTCAAATAGTAGCCTTGGCTCCACCGTGTGGTTCGCTGTCTCCATCTCCATGCTCTTGGCAAGTTGGCCGTTTACAAGATACTCGTCCAAATTGCTCGACCCCTCGCCGTCCGCATTCGCATTCGGCAAACTATGGCTCGCCCCCGTCTAACACTCCCAAAGCGCGCGCTGACAATCTGATTTAAGAACATCCGTCCTTCGCTAGTGTTTAGGAGGCCCGTTTTATAGTCGAAGGACTTGACGGCCAGGCAGGCATACTGTGCAGCCAAGTTGAATAGGCATTCATAGCATTCGAGCTTTTCGTTCCGAAAGATGCGAAAAGCGGCGTCCCGAGTCCGGAAACCCTGAGCGATCGCCGATAATCGCTGCCGCATCACCCTTCCTTTTTCGCACACGCGATTCCCGTCTGCGAATTGCGTTCGGTATCATCGAGCTCCTGGATGCGGGTGTTAATGGTGAATAACTCACCCTGCATCGCCAGAGAGCCATAGCCAGCTCATGAACATCAGCGCGCAGGAGGTCGATGTCATGCTCCGCCGTGAGGATCTCATCCGACAAATTGACCTTCCGAACTTCAGTGGCAATGCCTCTCGAGATCTCCAGCGCTTGGGGATTGAAAGCGCGATGGCTTCCTCGCCATCTAAAATTGCCTCACTGCTGGCGAATATATCGCCACCAACGGAAGCCCCAGCAGTCCAGGATTTAGGAATGAATCCTTTTCCCGCTTGACTCCACGCCTCTTGAACCTCCCGAAGGGAATCCAAAGATCTGCAAATGCAATCATAAAACGAAGATCTAAGCTCCCGCCCTGACGACGGACAGCCGCGGCAAACTTCCGCTTATCAAAATAGTCCACCAACACCGGCTGTCCAAAAACAGAAACTGCTTCATTTCGAGGCACCCAATCAAAATCCGTGTCCAGCAACAAAGAGTAGTCTTTGATCGCGGCCAGATAATGGCCACAAATATCGCCACAACCCTAGGGAAACACGATCTGCGCATTCTCCGCATTGATGATCCCATCCGGATTTCGGTTCGGATACTCCTGGTGAATGTTGTAGTTGATCACGTAGATCGCCTCGCCTGTGTTTCCCCCGGGTGTAGTTCCATGCCAAGCGATTGCATACCGGACTGATCCAACCCCGGGGAGGAGGAAATCGTCGCGCCCGCAGAGCAACGTCAGATCCTCTTTAAGCACCGAGAGCACCTAGCCCCAAAAGGCGAACAGCAAGGTCGAAAATCGCCAAATTGCTTGTCCATCGTCCCAATCCCAATGGTCGGATTCATCGCCTCCGCGCCTGAGTGACGTGACCCACGTCGGTATTAACTGCGTTGTTAAACAGATCCGTAACCCGTTGATTGAACAGATCGATTCCATCCAAGCCTCGCTTAATCCATCCCTTGGCCAGCTGTGGCTCCGTCCAATCGGACCATTGATCCGCAATCGGATAGCTCGGGTTCTTAGCCCGATATCGCATGACCAGAAAGTTATTAACCAACACTTCGGCACTGTGGCACTCTCGACAAACTTGACGACACGAGTTGCCAAATCCCTAAACGCCTCATCACAAAATTCCCCCTTCAACACCAAGGCCCCGTTGACACTTCGATTGAGATCATAAAAAAATCGCTCCACCAAATGCGGCGGCAGTTGCGGGAAAAATATTGCCTTCAAGATTCTCCGTTTGAATGGAAGGCGACAATTCGTCAAGGTTGCGCAACTCGATATTCACCGTTTTCTCGCGCATAGGGTCAAAAAGTCACACTGCCATTGACCGGGGCTTTGCTGATATCATTGGCAATGGACTGCTGATACAACCCCTCCATACTCGTTTGACTCTGCACGGGCTGGCAAACCCATCCTTAGGCATCAGCAACATATCACCAGCAACATTGTTATTGGCAGCGCCGACCACACCGGACGATACAGGGCTGACGCCCCCCAAACGTCACATTCGCGTTACTCTCAGAATTCACACTCTGAGCCTCGAGTGCTCCTGATTCGTGGTGATACCTGATCCGTCAAAATTAGTCCGACTGTCGTCGCTCCAGCATCATCTTCCACGGGATTGCGCAATAGCACCTTACCTTCGATGCGCAACCAAGCTGGCAACGGATTGTTGGGATCTCCAGTCATCACCAGGAAATCGATGCGGCGAGAGAGATATAGATAGTATCCAAGATCTTCCCCGACAATGGCCACCGCCGCGCCGGCGCGGTGAACGAATCGCTGGCCGCAACGCAGGTGCCCGTGGCCAACACGGGCAATCCGGCATGGGCCCCGGTACACCCAAACGAATGCTTGCGATCCTCAAACGTAATGCACTCATAATGTCCGAATGGGCTGACGGCAAGGACATGGACCACTGAATTCCAGTTGGTCGGAAGGTCGCCATCGTCCGCGAGCGGCTCCGTATTGAAATTCACCGCAAAGCTTCCATTGCCGACGACCGGTTGAGGCAAAAGCGCAGAGGCATGAGGGTCTACACAACGGATCCCGCCTTCACGATAAAGTCAAACAGTATGGACGCCTCCGGCTTCTCCCTAAGTACCTTGAATACCGCCATCGCCGGACGCGCGTCCGCTTCCGAGTATTCAATCAGCACAGATAGGGCAGAGGAATAGCCAGGCGGCGGCGCGATATTTAAAACATCGCCCAAAAAAAGCATGCTTCTCGTTGGGATTACCATTGGGCGCCGTCGGATCATTTTAGATACAGACCGCTGCACTAGACTCAGCAAGGCATCCAGACCGTCATTAACTTACGAGAACAATCGCCACCGAATTGGCTAGTCACTGCAGCGTGTGGCACCCGACCACTGAAGGCCACAGCGATCGCCTAATCTCAAGGCCGCTGGCCGACAACACCTCTCGAAACCATCACCCCCCCAAGGTATTGTCACCGATATCGCAGACCAACTCACCGGACAGCGCCACCAGCCTTTCCCCAATGTTGACGGTCGCCTCAACATCACCGGTTTCCCGCAGCCACGAAAGGCGCCCTGAATCCAAAACATCCGATGCAGGCTCTTGACCGAGGAACCCAAGACCAGATAACGCTGCGATAGCAGTGAAAAGTAATTGCCGCCTTCTACGAAACAGTTTTCAGGATTCGTCGCAAAATCAGCCGGTTCAATGGTCGTGGCCTGAGCCTTCCGCAGACCTATCGATGGGCACTGTCTGGGCAAACACTGCCCGCGCATGAAGACTCCAGTAATAGCCCGCATCCTCATGGGCATCCGTGCTATGCGGTCCTTCTAACCAATACACTTCCGGGAGCGCGCCTTCCGGCAAAGGTTCCCATTTTCATCAGTGGCAGATGGTGAGATCACGGCACCAAACAGGAAGAAGATGGACGGACCGAAAAGCGGTGCTCCCACGGTTTCCGACAACATCACGGCACTCAGAGTTCCTGTCGCCCGCGTGCGGAGCAATCCAATTTGAACGACATTCTCGCAAAGTGCCCGCCCTTTGACCAAGTTCGCCGGTGTGGCCGACAGCATCTGGCACCACGATACTTTGAAACTGCTCCATCGTCGGAGGATTGATGGTCAAACCAGCGTCCACCTAGCTCTATTGGGGCAGGGCGCGACCGTCCGACCCCAATGGATCGCCCACCACACTCGACAAGGGGACGCCACGGACTGACAGGATGTTTAGCTGCGTCACCCTTGCCTAATTTCGAGCAGGAGCGTGACCCCTTGAGACCAGCCTATCAACGCCCATGCCATACCTGCTGCGATCATCCCACGCTGAATCGCCGCTTTCATCACGCTCATCATCACTTCCTCTCGTCCGATCGTCAGTTTCATCATCAAGACCAAAAACTGTGACGGATCCCTTCACGTTGCTCGTCGTGCTCGAGTAACTTCTGAACCAGCGCATACATGGATTTTCGTTCTGCCCGTAAATGCTCAATCTCCGTTTCCTGCTCCAGCGTCTGCTGCCGCAGTCTCTTTAATGCCGCCAATTGCACGCCACCCATCTCCCGAGTCGTGATTCGACCTGCCATCCCGGCCGGGATAGAAAACCCCCTTAAAATCCCATGCCATCGGCCCGAGATTCTTGGCCCGGTCATCCCCCCTCTCTTTAGTAATGCCAGCAAACAACCGGCACCCGATCCAGCGACTCAAGAAGAGTTGATATTGACCGCAACGTTGTCGTGCCATGTCCACTCCCCCCAGAAACGGAAGCCTGCAAGCCAGTCACTTCGTCCTCAGTCCACCACCAACTACAGAAGCCGCACCCGTCGCTTGATTCTCGTAGCCGCCCGAAATGGAGAAACGGAAACCGGTGGTCTGTTTTGAAACCCCGCCCTCATAAAACTATCATTGTCCTGCACAAAAGTCATTCCCGCCGCCAGCGACCGCAATCGGCAGCCCCCACTCACCCTCAGCCCCGACGACATTCTGTGCCAAAAGAGCAAAAAGTGATGATCTCCGAGTATGCCCCTGAAAACAACTGAACACTCCGAGTCCGGCTCTCGAAACCGTTCAGTGGTGTGTCCACGGCCAAAGTAATCGACCGAATCACATTGGACGATTCGAATCCGACCGGGAGTCCGGATTCGAATCCGGCGTCGAGATCGTCATGATCTGAGTGATAGATATGAAAAACGGGTTAGACCCGTGATCGTCATAGGCCAACGGCACCTGCGCCGTCATACTTGCCCCCAGACTAAGCCCTCCACTCCACCGAAGGCCCAGCCGTTCCCAAGTGCTCTGCGGCCAAACTACTTTCGCGAAGGGACAAAATCGTATCAGCGTTACTGTCCAACCCCATATAGATCCACTGCAGCAATCGGGCGCTGTCTACCATCCCGATGCTCAACCGTAACGGAAAAGATTCGGCCACACCACCGAGGCTGGTATTGACAGCGCTCGGGATATATTTCCCTTCTACATCCTGTTCGAACTCGCCGGGCGCATCACGCTGAAACAAAACCAATTAATGCCAGACCTGACTCACCAACACCTCACCGACCCAAAGCCCCGCCGTTGAAGCCACAATCGCTGAGATTGGCAGATTAATCACAGTATGCCCAAGGAGACTGTCACCTGCAATACACCAGCAAAGGGAACTCTAACGCACCGGTTATGCTGGTGCAATCGACTCTGAGAATGATCTCAGAGTCAGTCTGTCCGGTCGCCCCCCCAACAGATTATAGCTCTCGGTTGAGCCGCTGCGCCGACAGCCAAGGGGCAATGGCCGTAAGCAGCATCTCAATCAATATCCTCCAGTTTTGATTCATTTTATGAGCTATGGTTCGTTTCACTTCAATGATTCATCCAATGCGGCGATAGCCTACCCTTCCATCGCTGCAGAGCGTCCGTTCGCAATTGCTGGCAACGTCCGTCTCTCCCAATGTCGCCCACCTCAATAATAGCCGAGGAAAAGAAGGCATTTAGAGTTGTTAAACCGCTTGTGTTTATGATCGATAAGTAACGTTCTCACGATTCGATCACGACTTCCAGAGATGCCAACACTCATTTTGAGAAAATAACTTGACAAGAATTGCGCCATTTATGGGTGATCAAATCGCGATAATTCTTTTGATAAGATGCCATTGTTTTCACGCATCCGCGTCTTTAAAAAGAGGATTAAATAAAGGAAGCAGATAACATCACTGGAGTGGTGACGAACCAAAGCAACAAGAGATAATACGATGGAGGCAGAAGCTTTATGATCGATCCAATAATTACAAGCAGCGCAGGTGCATCCAAAATAAGATTTCGTTGGATGAAATGGTTAGGGCTGATTATGAGTAGTGGAACGATTGTGCGGGGGAAAAAGGATGTGCTGCGGTGATGCTTCACCGCTTTCGCACCGCAACGAGGAATGCGCTTACATGAATGTTGCCGATCTCCGTAAAGAATATACTAAAGCCATATTGACCGAGGAGGATATCGATCCCAATCCCTTCGTTCAATTTCAGCTCTGGATTGATCAAGCATGTTCCGCAGAGATCATCGAACCGAACGCTATGACGTTGGCGACCGTTGATGCAAGCGGCCAGCCGTGGACACGCACGGTACTCATGAAGAGTTTCAGCGAGGCCGGTTTTCTCTTTTTCACCAATTGCGAAAGCCGCAAGGCCCAGCAAATCGCCAAGAACCAAAGAGTCTCCCTCCTTTTTCCCTGGTTGGCTCTAGAACGACAGGTCATCATCAATGGCTCTGCGGAAAAGATCTCGCCGAAAGAATCCCTCAAATACTTTCAGTCACGACCTGAGGGCAGCCAAATCGGTGCTTGGGCATCGCCGCAAAGTCAGGTCATCACCTCACGCAAACTGCTCGAATTGAAGTGGAATGAGATGAAACGAAAATTCGCCGCCGGAAAAATTCCACTCCCTTCGTTTTGGGGCGGCTACCGCGTCATTCCCCGAACCATGGAGTTTTGGCAGGGAGGCAAGAACCGGCTCCACGATCGACTCCTCTACACCCGCCAAATCAAAAGCGACTGGCGAATCGAACGTCTTGCTCCATAAAAAAACGCGAGCAGCCTCCTGCTCTTGCGCCTGAGAAAACACCAACGCAGATCAATAGCGATAGTGGTCCGGTTTGTAAGGTCCTTCCACCGGAACTCCAAGGTAATCCGCCTGCTCCCGGCTGAGCGTGGTCAACTTCACACCAAGTTTCTCCAAATGGAGCCGCGCCACCTCTTCATCAAGTTTCTTGGGCAAGACATAGACACCCGGCTTGTAAGTCTCGCGATTGGTCCAGAGATCGAGCTGTGCCAAGGTCTGATTCGCAAACGAGTTGGACATGACAAAACTCGGATGCCCGGTCGCGCAACCCAGGTTCACCAACCGGCCTTCAGCCAGGAGGAATAGTTCGTTGCCGTTCGGCAACTGATATTGATCGACCTGCGGCTTCACGTTGACCTTCTTAACGCCATCGTGTGCATTCAATCGGCCCACCTGAATCTCGTTGTCAAAATGACCAATGTTACAGACAATCGCCTGGTCTTTCATTTTCAACAGGTGATCGAGCGTGAGCACATCCTTGTTCCCGGTAGTGGTTACGTAGATATCCGCCTCACCGAGGGAATCTTCCACGGTCGTGACCTCGAAACCTGCCATCACCGCCTGCAACGCATTGATCGGATCAATTTCTGAGACCAGCACCCGAGCACCAAATCCCCGCATTGATTGCGCACAACCCTTGCCGACATCGCCATACCCACAAATCATGGCCACCTTACCGGCCACCATCACATCCGTGGCGCGCTTGATGCCATCGGCCAGGGATTCACGACAGCCATAGAGATTGTCAAACTTCGACTTGGTGACCGAATCGTTGACGTTAATCGCGGGAATGAGAAGTGTGCCTTCCTGCTGCATCTTGTAGAGGCGGTGGACGCCGGTCGTCGTTTCCTCAGAAACCCCCCTCAACTCCTTCACAACCTCGTGCCATTGATAAGGATTTTCCGCCTGGACTTTTTTCAACAGATCCTTGATGACCTGTTCTTCGGCGCTCGATGACAGTATATTCACCCAATCACTTCCCTCCTCCAGCTCGTAACCTTTGTGGATCAGCAGCGTCGCATCCCCGCCATCATCAACAATGAGCTGAGGTCCTTGTCCTTCGGGATGTATTAACGCTCTGCAAGTGCACCACCAATACTCCTCCAGCGTCTCACCCTTCCAAGCAAACACAGGATACCCGGCCTCGGCAATGGCGGCTGCGGCATGGTCCTGGGTCGAAAAGATATTGCAGCTGGCCCAACGCACGGAAGCGCCGAGGTCGCCCAAGGTTTCTATCAAGACAGCGGTCTGGATCGTCATGTGGAGCGATCCCGTCACGCGGACCCCGGTCAAGGGTTTGTCAGCAGCATATTTCTTTCGAATCGCCATCAACCCGGGCATCTCATGCTCGGCGATGGAAATTTCTTTTCGGCCCCAATCGGCCAGACCGAGATCGGCGACTTTGTAATCGTGCTTCAGTTCTTTGGTTTCGCCTGCTGTGGTGCTCATTGCTGCTAATAATTTAACGATGTTCGATCGAGATTTAAATCGGCGAGAATCGAGGATCCCGAACGTCTTACTCGGCCGCCCTCTGCAAGGCCTTCACTTTATCGGTCTTCTCCCACGTGATGGTTTCAACATCCTTTGTTTTCCCAAAGTGACCATAGTTGGTGGTCTCGGAAAAAATAGGGCGCAAGAGTTTAAGCTGCTTGACGATGTCCGCCGGCTTAAAGCTGAACACTTCCTGCACCGCCCTGGTAATCACCTCATCACCCACCTCCCCAGTGCCAAAGGTATCCACTGCCACAGAGACGGGATCGGGATAACCAATGGCATAAGCGAACTGAACCTCACAATGAGTGGCCAACCCGGCAGCGGCCACGTTCTTGGCCACGTAACGCCCCATATAAGCCGCACTGCGATCCACCTTTGAGGGGTCCTTACCGCTGAAGGCCCCGCCACCGTGGCGTCCCATGCCGCCATAGGTATCCATGATGATCTTTCGCCCGGTGAGGCCGCTGTCCCCCTGTGGGCCGCCAATGACAAAGCGACCGGTGGGATTGATAAGGAGTTGCGTTTTCTTTGACAGTAGTTTCTTGGGGAGCACCTTACGGATCACCTTATTGGTGATAAAATCACGAATCATTTTGTTGGAGACACCTGCTGCGTGTTGAGTGGACACGACGACGCTGGTAATGGCCTTTGGTTTTCCATTCTCATACTGGATGGAGACTTGCGACTTAGCATCAGGTCGCAACCACTTCACCTTGCCGCTTTTGCGAATCCGGGTCAGTTCACGACTGAGTTGATGAGCGCACATAATGGGAGCCGGCATCAGTTCAGGCGTTTCGTTACAGGCGTAGCCAAACATCAGGCCTTGGTCGCCCGCCCCCTGCTCCGCTGTCGCCTTGCCCACAGCCTTTTTGGCATCGACTCCTTGAGAAATATCCGGGCTCTGCGGTGTCAACAAGTTTGTGATGAACACTTTGTCCGCATGAAAGACATCATCGTCGTGGACATACCCGATCTCACCGATAGCCGCTCGGATCACTTCAGAATAGTCAAACTTCGCTTGCGTCGTGATTTCGCCTCCAACAACAACTACATTGCTTTTGGCAAACGTCTCGCAAGCCACCCGACTAGTCTTGTCCTGCGCTAAGCAAGCATCCAGGATCGCATCCGAAATGGTATCGCAAATCTTGTCCGGATGCCCTTCAGTGACCGATTCCGACGAGAATATATAATTCTTACTCATTAGCGTTGTCTTAAAGCATCACCCCAGCGCATTTATATTGACGCATCAAGATGTAATGATATAAGAGAATACATCGCAGTCAAAAGAAAACTAACGGAATCTTCTCCCCGAACCAGAAGCGTATATCTCAATGATTTCAACGCTCAAATCATTTAGAATCCTGGCGGATATCACTCGCCTGCGTCTGATTGTTCTGCTGCGGCAAGAAGAACTTTCCGTAAACGAACTCCAAGAAATCACCCACATGGGACAATCCCGGATCTCGACTCACCTGGGCCTCATGCAGGAATCCGAGTTACTCGTCTCCCGGAGGGAAGGGAAAAGAATCTTTTATCGCCTGAACCAGCAACTTCCCAACCGCACGGTGGAGCTGATCCAGCTGGCAATCGGTGGTGCGCCTGAACTACCGGAAACCAAAGCAGACGAAACCAATCTGCGCCGCATTGTCGAACGTCGCCAAAATCAAGCTAAGGTCTTTTTCGATCAGGTTGCCGGCCGATTAGATCGTAGCTACGGTCCGGGGCGTTCCTGGCAGGCCTTCGGCCATCTGCTCTTGCAGGTGGTTCCCCCGCTGGAGATTGCCGATCTCGGCTCCGGCGAGGGTCTCCTCTCAGAGTTATTGGCCCTGAGGGCAAAACGGGTGATCGCCGTGGATAACTCGCCCAAGATGGTGGAATTCGGAACCAAAAAGGCCAAGCAAAACGGCCTGTTGAATCTGGAATTCCGACAAGGCGACCTTGCGGAGCCACCTATCAATGACGCATCGGTCGACCTAGTTATCCTCAGCCAAGCGCTTCACCATACGGAAACCCCCAAGAAAGCGATCCAGTCCAGTTATCGAATTCTCAGAGAGGGGGGGCACGTCATTATCCTTGACCTCCTGAAACATGAGTTCGAAGACGCCCGATCACTCTACGGCGATTTCTGGCTGGGTTTTCAGGAAAGTGATCTCCACCACTGGCTAGATGCAGCGGGATTCAGCGCGATTGATATCAGTCGTGTTGCCAAGGAGGCGGAGCCGCCGCATTTTGAGACCCTGATGGCGTCCGGGGTTCGGGGGTGAGTCCCAAATGTCAGGCGCCAAGTTTTAAGTTGCAGAGAGTTGGCAGGGCTTGGGATTCCGGGTAGGTTTGAGATATGAGTAACACTGCTGCTGCAACGCCCGCATCTGAGGCGCTTCCAGATCAGAACGGTCACTTTGGGCCATATGGGGGTCGGTATGTGCCGGAGACGTTGATGCATCCGCTTCAAGAGTTGGAAGACGAGTATTTTCGCTCACAAAAGGATCCTGAGTTCCAAAACGAACTCCAATACTATCTCAGGGAATTCTGCGGCCGCCCCACCCCACTCTACTATGCTGAACGGCTGACAAAGGATCTCGAAGGCGCGAAGATCTATCTCAAGCGGGAGGATCTCTTGCACACGGGCGCTCACAAGATTAACAATAGCATGGGGCAGATCCTCCTTGCGAAACGCATGGGGAAGACTCGCATCATCGCAGAAACCGGAGCCGGTCAACACGGCGTGGCCACGGCCACGGTCGCCGCCATGTTCGGCATGGAATGCACGATCTATATGGGCGAACTCGATTGCGAACGCCAGGCGCTGAATGTCCTTCGCATGAAGATGCTGGGTGCCGAGGTTCACCCCATCACGGCAGGCCAACGCACACTTAAGGAAGCCGTGAATGAAGCGATGCGGGATTGGGTAACCAATGTTCGCCACACCCACTATGCTCTGGGAACGGCCTATGGAGCCCATCCGTATCCAGTGATGGTTCGGAACTTTCAACGTGTGATCGGTGATGAAGCCCGGCGGCAGATCCTTGAGCAGGAAGGACGGCTTCCCAACCTCTTGATCGCTTGTGTCGGCGGCGGTTCCAACGCCATCGGTCTCTTCTACCCCTTTTTGGAGGCTAAAGAGGTCAGCTTACTAGGAGTCGAAGCGGGCGGCGAAGGCATTCAACCGGAACGGCATGCGGCCCGATTTCAGGGTGGCTCGCTCGGTGTCCTGCAAGGCACACGGTCGTACATTCTCCAGGATGAGCACGGTCAGATTCAACTCACCCATAGTGTCTCCGCTGGACTCGATTACGCCGCGGTTGGTCCGGAACACGCCTGGCTGCGGGACCATCAACGCGCCGAATACGATTACGCCACCGATGCTCAAACCCTGGCAGCCTGTCTGAAATTGTCCCGGCTGGAAGGCATCATCCCCGCGCTGGAATCATCTCATGCCATCGCCGCCGTGATCGATCGCGCACCCAAGATGTCCCCGGACGAGCTCATCATCGCCAACCTCTCCGGCCGCGGAGATAAAGACGTCCAGCAGATCGCGGATAAAATTGATCTGTAACCCGGCATCGCCATCCCGCGCCGCGCCACCGGAGCCGGAAGCGATTCCAGAACCGCATCATCCAACATGCTGAATATCAACCGACCGCGCTTTCACCTGTTTTCTTGGCCCTGCCTATGGCCAGCTCATAGCCTTGGCGCCGTGAACTTGGCGGCGATTAGCCCTGGACGGGCAGTGCGGCTCGTTCGCGCCCGCAAGGGCGTCTCAGTCCCATACAATCAATCATCTTCTCCTTGCGTGGCCCTTTCCCAATCTGTAAATTTTTGTATAAATAATATGGTGTGGGGCGCACAACAGAATTAACCTCGAAACTTGGCGGGGTTCCTGCTGAATGCGACAGTTCCGGGACGAATAAGCAGGAACTCTTCAGTGTTTTGCTGATTTGGTTGCAAACGGACCCGGTGCCCTTACACAGAAGAAAGACAAAGAAATATGAGAACGAACATTCCCAAACAAAACGGAGCCGGCTTCCTGGGCTTTCTGACCGTAGCGGCGGGCGGATACTGGGGGCGTCCGCCTTCTCGGTGACCCATGATTACAGTTCCGTTTGGCTGATAGTCGAAACTTCGGCTCATTACCAGACAATAGCCACGACAGAGTTGGACGCAGAGCAGGATGATCATCAGCTGGGGTGCTCAGTCAAGTGAACGCGGAGATTCGTTGGGCTGTTGGCAACCCTTATTCCCGTTTTACCTACACGAATTGGTGGGAATTGGAGATGACGGACGACAACTACGGCAGCTATAAAACACGGACAGGTTTTGTTCAGTGGTCGAGCGTCGAGACAAAGATTCACTGGTCGCGCCTGGCGGTGGATTGGACGAACACCTATGAGGCGGACAGCGGCTACGGGCCGTTTCAGGTCGTCGTCGATGCGGAGTATGAGGGCGTTGATTCGGAAGGCGAGGGAACGGGCGCTTACCAGACGCGGCAATATACCGCCCCGATGGGCTATGAAAGCAGCGGCCGGCTCACTTGGCAGCCGCCCCTCGCAAACGTTCACTTCCTCGGTGAATGCTAGCGCCCAGTGGCCAGAGGGCGAGAGAGAGGATGCGACGGAAGGGGCGGAATGAATCGCCGGGATCTGTTGTTTGCGGCGGGCGGGGCCGCACTGGCCGTCGTCGTGATATCAAGTTTCTTCCGAAGCCCGCGGCGGGCCGTTACCGAGGAGAGCGGGCCGGCGGCGGTGGTGCCGGCTCAGCCGGATGCTCCGAGCGCGGTTGCGGGGCCGAAGCTGGAGCTTCCCGACCCTCGGAAGATTGCCGCGGCGCGGGCGCAGCGGGCCGCCAACCGGGCGGAGCGGGAGCGTTTGCTCCGGGAATTTCCCGACGACTACTACGATTTCGAGCGGATCAAGAGCGCGTTCGGAAATGGGTTCGAAGCCGGCGGGGACGAGGCGTATCTCAAAAAGGTGCACACGCATTACCGAATCGGCGATTATCTGTATTCGAAGCGAAAGGACGATCTGGCGTTTCGCCGCATCATGGTGCTGTTGTTGGAAAACGGCTACGGCCTTGAGGAGTGGCGCATCGTGACCGGTCTCCTCGCTTCTTGGCAGCAGGAGGCGGCGTGGCATCGGCGCGCCTTTGAGAGGGCCAACCTGTTTTCACCGGAGGAGATCGAGGAGCAGTTGAAGCCGATAAGGGAGAGGCAGGAAAAGATTTTCCGCATGGCACCGACCCGGTTCAAGTTCACCACGAACATCACGGACCCCGAACTGATCAAGGCCTTGTGGGAGGTGGACGTCGGTTTGATCGAGCCGGGCGACGGCTCCTTCGGCCGCGAGCGGCGCAAGACGGTGTGGGGCGATAAGCTGCTGACCGATGAGGATTGGTTGACGGACGAATTCCGGGCGGCGCAAGCGCGATACGCCGGGCCGCCTCGGGAGAGGATGCAGTATCACATGATGCGGGCGGAGTTCCCCAAGTTGAGTTTGCCGGAGGAGGTAAAGCCGCCTGATTTTGAAGCTGCATTGGAAGCCTTCAGCGATGCGTTAAACCCTGCAGAGCCCTCCGAGTAATTCCAGATGATTCCCGGAGAACGCCCCGACGGCGGACGGGATCAAGGCTCGGCGAGCTTCCAGAGATGTTGATCGCTCCGAAGGTAAAGCGCGCCGTCATGAAGCGCGGGCGTGCAGAGCACGGTTTCGCCCAAGTCCATTATGCTGACGACGGCGCCTTCGCTTTCCCTCCCGGTGTCCACCACCTGCAACAAACCTTTTTCGTTGGCAAAATAGAGATACTTCCCCCACCCCACCGGCGTGCTGCTGAACGGTCCTTGCAGGCGGAGTTGCCACATGCGGTCCCCGTTCTCCAGATTGCCGCAAGTCACGACGCCAGCCCGATTAACGGTAAAGACGCGATTACCGAAGACCACCGGGCTGGGCATCGATGGCTGAAGACGACCGGATCGCCACAGCTGTTCCGGCTCGCCCGAAACCGAACTCAGTCGCAAGGCAGTGATCCCGTGTGAGGGCACCAGCAGAATGTCCCTCACAACGACACTCGACGGAATCGTGGCCGCGCCGTCAGCATAATTCCATGCAATCTCGCCGGTCGCAGGATTGACCGCCGTCACGCCCTCGCTCGATTGCAGCGCGACCACTGTTCTTCCGCTTCCCTCGTCATCCAACACCGCGGGCGACGTCCAGTTCGCCCGTTTGGGACGCTCGATCTGCCAGCGGTTTTTCCCGTTCTCGGTGTCTAGGCCGGCAGCAAAAGATTCGCTGTCGTTCTCACTTTGAATCACCAACGTGTTGCCCACCACAATGGGGGATGACGCCATCCCCAAGCTGTTGCTGGCGTTGGGATAATCGCTGCCCAGGCCCCGCAACCACTGAAGCCGCCCCTCTAAGTCCAGGCAAAACACGTCGTTGGACGAAAACAAGACGTAGATGCGCTCTCCATCCGAAGAGGGCGTGGGCGCGGCCACGCTGGTCTTGTCGTGGCACATGGTCCGCCCCGTCGCCCAAAACTGCCGTTCCCAAAGGAGATTACCGTCCGTTACCGAATGGCAGCGAATGTGCAATCGATCCTTATTGGCTCCACTCGCGCAGCTCATAAAAACCCGGCCACCGACCACGATCGGGCTCGATAACCCGCGCCCGGGCAAGGGCACCTTCCATGCCACGTGTTTGTCGATGTCCAGGGCAACCGGCACCGGCCGCCCCTGGGAGATTCCCGTGATGTCCGTTCCCCGAAAGTGCCGCCAATCCTGCCCCTGAAGGCCCGCGTATGCGGCCCATCCAACGAGCAGGATCCATAAAGATAATCTACCCATATCTTCTTTCTCCTTAATAAACTCAAAAAGCCTCGTAACGTAGACGCTAGCGTCTGCGCGTCGCTGCGGCAACTGGCGCAGGCAAGCGATCCTCGCTCAGGATGGCAGTCCCACTCGCGTCGCACACGCGCAACTGAAACTGCCATTCCACCGTCCAATCCTTCACCTCCTCATTTTGGCAGACTTTAACCAAAATCGTATTCTTTCCGGGCTTGAGCCATCCTTGAATCCGATACTGATCAATTCGCATGCCACGATGATACTCATCCCGTCCGAACAGGAACTCCCCATTCAACCAAATCTTCCACGCGTTCTTGCACCCGAGCCGCAACTCAACGGGGCGAGCCTCGGCACTCTTGAATTCTGTGTAGGCGTAAGCAGTGGCCTCTTTGAGAGGACCAAAAGCCTTATTGATATCCAGCATCCCGTATTCATCCGTAGTGACCAGCTCTTGCCATTTAGCTGTCGTCTCCTTGCCCGGATAACTCGCCTCGAGATTCACCTCCATCTCGGGAGTGAACACCTGCTCAAACCCGAGCCGCCCACTATTGTCGAAGGGGCCAATCACCTGCCATCGCATCAGAAATCCGAAATGACGGGGAAGGTCCACCGACTGATCCAAACGGCGCAGCCCGGCCGTCACCGTTTCGATCTGGTCGACATCACGAGCCGCACCGAGTGCTTGGCGGTATAGAAGCGTGGCGGCTTCAGCGCTCTTGGCCGATTCGAAAGCGGCCGCGCTATCCACAAGCTGTTGCACGGCATCGCGCCGAAGTTCAACACTCGGATCATTAATCATCCCGGGGAGCATTCGTTCGGCTGCTTTTGGCTCCAGGCGAGAAAGCAGTTCGAAGGCATAACGCCGCGCTCGAGGATGATGGCGAATATCCAAGAGGAACTCGCCCAATTCGCCCAAAGGCAAAGAACGCCGGGCGGCGAGCTCTCGATCGACCAGACTGTCCGCAGTGGCCCGTAACCAATTAAGCCCCAACCCGTTGGCCTCGTCCATCGCCTCCAAGACCTTGAGCAACGCGGTGCCGTCGGCTTTCTCGAGTTCACGCATGGCAAGACTCGCCCTTTCGTTGCCGATCCCCTCGTTGCCTACTGCCTGGAGAATAGCAATCTGTTGATCGACATCCGCTCGTTCCGAAGCATCAATGCTAGCTGTGTAGCTACTCATAGCACCGATCAAAACGCATTGCGCCAAAACGCCTGCTAGTTTCGTCATGTCCATCTCAGTATTGGTTCGCACCTTTCTCTCGTTCCCAATCATTTCCAATTGCTTCCGTCTGGCTTTCGGATCACCCCCACAACAGGCCTGTTGTTTCGGGATATTCAGCCATGATGTTGAAGTTTTGCAAGGCTTGACTACTGGCTCCCTTGCCAAGATTGTCTTCCGCACTCATCACAATCAATCGCCCGGTGCGGGCGTCTAGGCGCCAGGCAATCTCCAGCACATTGGTATTCGCCACGTTCTTCGTATCAGGAAACGCTGCATTCCCCAAAAGACGGACAAAAGGTTCATCCGCATAAGACGCTTCAAAGGCGGCCGAAACCTTCGTCTCCAACTCTGCCATGGCCGTATCCGAAGCGAACGCCGCCTTGGGCGCCAGGTAGAGCGTGGTCAAGATGCCTCGATTGATCGGCACGAGATGCGGTGTAAATTGGACCCGCAGCGATTGACCCGCGACTTTGGAAAGCTCTTGTTCGATCTCTGAAAGATGGCGATGTTTGGGCACTCCATAGGGTCGAAGGCTCTCGTTGCATTCCACAAAGAGGAACGGGAGAGAGACCTTGCGTCCGGCACCGCTCGGGCCGCTGAGTGAATCGGCGATAATGCTCGACGGCTGAATCAACCCCTCACGAAGCAACGGTAAGCAAGGCAAAATAATGCTGGTCGGATAACAACCGGGACTGGCTACGAGCCGGGCATTGCGGATCTGCTCCCGGTAGATCTCCGGCATCCCATAAACCGCCTGGTCCAAGAGGTCCGGCGCCGGATGGTCCTTCCCGTAGAATTCTTTATAGACCACCGGATCATCCAACCGAAAGTCCGCGCTCAAATCGACCACTCGCGTCCCCTTCTCCAAAAGAGGCACGGCGAATTCTGAAGCGACACCGTGAGGCAAGGCCAGGAAAACCAGCTCAGCAGCGTTGGCCAAATGATCGATTTCCGGCTGACTAAAAACAATCTCGTCAGCACCGGGATAGAGCGCAAACCGAGGAAAGACAGAAGTAAGCGATTGCCCCGCATATTGGCGCGAAGTCACACATCCGATCTCGACCTGAGGGTGCCGCAACAGCAACCTCACCAACTCTCCACCGGAATACCCGGATGCCCCAACAACACCTACCTTCATTTCAGATCGGTCAAACCGCATTCCATCGTCACTCATCAATGATTAACTTAAGCCCTGAACAAAAAACTAACTTCCACCGAGACTTAAACCCATGACCTTGGTCGCTCATTCCCGGTTTGCCAAACTCGGCAATCTCACGTCAAATCGATTTCAAGATCTTCACAAATTGTTTCACCGCCGGCGATAACACTTTGTTCTTTTTGCAGATTACCGCCAAGGGACGGCAAAAGGCACCGTCTGCAATCTCCAATTGCGCCAAAATTTCAGCGCCACCTCCTGCGCCACCGTGCTTTGAAGAACGATGGGCACACCCACATCGATCTCTACCGCCCCTTCACCGTTTCAATGTTATCGAACTCCATCCCTACAGACACCTCGGCGCCATGTTCCTTAAAAATGCAGCCGATCGTTACAAACCAACTCCACGACCAACCATGATTCTTTGGCTAGATAGGCCACCAGCCCCAGGTCCACAACATTGCCCAAGACATCCTCATAAACCCGATTGGCCCGCCGATATTCAACGCGGACATTGACCGCCGGCCGTTGCTTGAAAAAGGACTTTATATAGGGCGACAGCTCGTGCAATCTAACACTGTAGATCCTCGACAAACGCATCGTCCCAAAGACGATCTCCTTAACTCCTGTAACCGATGTTTCAGCAAATCATAGGTCTGAATGATCTGTTTACTATAGTCACAGAGCAGCCGCCCCTCCTGGGTAAGACGAAAAACATTTCTTGCCCCGCTCAATAAAGAGCGTATCAATGGGCGACTCCAACGCCCCCACCTGCTGGCCCGCCTCAGACTAGGTGATTTAATTTATCTGCGCCGTCTCCATGAAACTCTCCGTTTCACTTAAGCCGCAAAACAACTTTAAACTTTCAATCTGCATACCTGATCGGCCCGCTTTCCCCCAAAGATTTCCCGCCAATCGTATCCCACCGGGAGGCAAAACCAACGCCACGACCACCCATTTTTTGACTTTGCCAGGAGAGGACAAACACAATCAACCTTGACAAGCAAATCGGGAGTCGTTTCAGGTCCCAAGTTCAGAGTTAGGAGAGAGGAGTTCGGCCTTCGTCATTCAACCTCTCGGCAAAAATCAGCGATCAATTTTGCGAGCCGGTCCCCAGCGTCACTCAACACCTCCAGCACCTCTTCGTGCCGAATCTCACGATGGCTTCTACCAGCGGCAAGATTAGTGATGAACGCCAGTGCTGCGACCTCCAGCCCACACTGCCGCGACGCGACCGCCTCCGGCACGGTGCTCATCCCAATCAAATCGCCACCTAGCCGCTCGAACATTCGAATCTCGGCCGGAGTCTCGAAACTCGGGCCGGCTACAGCCACATAGACACCCCGATGCACCTGGAATCCGTGTCGCCGGCCACAGTGTGTCAACCGCTGATTGACACGTTCACTGTAAAGGTCACACAAATCTACGAAACCAACTTCGGTGGACGAGCTAGAATCCCGCAAAGGATTCACCCCTATGAAATTGAGATGATCGGTCAAACAAACAAGATCACCCACCCGAAAATCCTCTCGGATCCCGCCAGCGGCATTTGTTAACACCAACGTTCGAACGCCGCACCGCGCCAGGACCCGAACCGGAAGCGTCACTGTGGCCATCGAATGCCCCTCGTAATAATGCATCCGTCCGGAAATCAAAACCACCCGCCGTCCGCCAACCGTAGCCACCAGTATCGCCGCTTGCTCGTGTCCAGGCACGGTAGGCAGGTGAAAACCGGGAAGCCCTGAAAACGGGAACCGAGATTCAACGGCCAGCCCCTCTAAAATTGTCTGAAATCCCGACCCGAGAACAATGCCGAGCGAGGGCATTTCAGGAATCGCATTCTGAAGAAGCGCCACCGCCGCTTGGGGATTAACTGCCATAGTGGAAAACTTTCGTTGCTAGCTTGATTTCCTTGAAGGCAGCACTAGCATCAACTGCCTAATTGGCTTTGTGACATGGAACTAACGAACGACGAGATACGACGATATTCCAGACACCTCATTCTGCCCGAAGTTGGAATGGACGGCCAAAAGAAAATTCGGTCGACGTCTGTGCTGTGTATCGGGGCTGGCGGATTGGGTTCGCCCATCGCTATGTATCTGGCCGCCGCCGGAATCGGCAAACTCGGCTTGGTCGACTTCGATACGGTCGACTTCTCGAATCTCCAGCGACAGATTCTCCACGGCACCGATGACGTGGGGCGGCCCAAAGGGGAATCGGCTCGCGATACCCTCCATAGCATCAATCCGGATGTTGAAATCAAGCTCCACAACATCGCTCTGACCAGCGAGAATGCCATGGATATCATCGCGAAGTATGACATCGTGGTCGACGGCACGGACAACTTCCCGACACGATACCTGACCAATGACGCCTGCGTCTTGCTTAGAAAGCCCAATGTCTACGGCTCGATTTTCCGGTTTGAAGGACAGTCCAGCGTCTTTGCACCGGAGATGGGCGGCCCCTGCTATCGCTGCCTTTATCCAGAACCGCCACCGCCTGGAATGACACCGAGTTGCGCCGAGGGCGGCGTCTTGGGAATCCTACCGGGCATCATCGGCTGCATCCAAGCCACCGAGATTATTAAGCTAGCTTTGGGGCAAGGGAGTCCGTTAATCGGTCGACTGCTTCTCTATAACGCGTTGGACATGAAGTTCCGTGAGTTAAAACTCCGCCACGATCCGAAGTGCCCCGTTTGCGGCGAGAATTCCACGGTAACCGAGTTGATCGACTATCAACAGTTTTGCGGCATCCCTCAAGAGCCCGAGACCTCGGACACCACTCCAGATGAAGTCACGGTCCAAGACATGCAGAAGGCTTTGAAAGGCGTGGCCTTAGGGATCAAAGTGATTGATGTCCGCGAACCGGACGAACTCGAGATCGCGGGCGTTAATGGCGTACCGAATTACCCCTTGAGCAAACTGCCGCAGCAATTCACGGATTTGGATCCCAACCAAACCTATTATCTCCACTGCAAGAGCGGTATCCGTTCGATGAAAGCCTTGAACTTCCTCCGCGAACAAGGATTCAAGTATGTGAAGAGCGTCAAAGGCGGCATTACAGCCTGGTCGGAGGAAATCGATCCTGACATCCCCCAATACTAAATCTCAGGCTCAAGACCACAAAGACCGCTAATCGATCGAGCCCAAAGGATTCACTCGGGCACAATCTCGCGAATATTCATAACTTCAACTGAGTTCACAGGAACAACGCATGCGCCCGCGCCGGGAAGCTCGAGAAAAAGCGATCCAGTTTCTTTTCCAATTCGACCTGAATCCCACGTCGAAACTGGACGAGGCGCTTGATCGCTTCTGGGGCTCGCAGCGGAACGCAAAGGCAGACAAACCGGCGCCCCCGGATGAACAAACGGATGAGGGGGCGACCGCTGAGAAATCCGCGGTGCGTCTCTTCGGCGATCCGCTCATCAAGGGCGTAATCGAGCATCTCAAAGAGATTGATCAGACCATCAAGCAGCACGCCAAAAACTGGGATATCAACCGCATGGCCGTCGTCGACCGAAACGTCCTGCGGCTCGCCATCTACGAAATGCACCATCGCGATGATATTCCGCCTGTAGTGAGCATCAATGAGGCCGTTGATATCTCCAAACGCTTCTCCACCGAAGATAGCGGACGCTTTGTGAACGGTATTCTTGATCGCGTTAAACAGGATCTCATGCGCCCCGCACGAACCCCGGTGCCCAAAAGCGCCTGACAAATCGGCATCCGTTCACCAACCTCGCCCAAGACCCAGCCAACCATCAACATGCACTCGATGAGCCTCTTTCAAAAACTCAAGGAAGGTCTTAAGAAAACCCAAGCCAGCCTGTCTCAAGAAATCAGGCGGATCGTCACCCTATCACCCAAGCTAACCAAGGAAGGTTCGGAAGACCTTGAAGCCGCGCTCCTCGGCGCCGACCTAGGCCTTCCGATAACCCAACGCATTCTTGCCGCCACCAAAAGCGCATATGAAACTCAAGGACGCGACGGAGTCAACATCTTCGGCATTGCAACGCGAGAAGTCGAAGCCGCTCTCGGGCAGAAGAGCGCAACTCTCACCAAGCAACCCAAGGGTCTCACCATCATCTCCCTAGTCGGTGTCAACGGGACCGGAAAAACCACCACGTGCGCCAAACTAGCGAATCGTCTGAAGGAAAGTGGTTCGAAACCCTGGATGGCCGCTTGCGACACATTCCGGGCCGCGGCGATCGATCAACTCAAGCTCTGGAGCGAACGACTCGAGATCCCAATCACCGCGGGCGCCTATGGGGCCGATCCCGCCTCCGTCGCCCACGACGCCCTCTCCGCCGCCGCCGCCAAAAACTGCGATTACCTACTGATCGACACGGCGGGCCGACTCCATACCAAGCACAACCTCATGAAGGAACTCGAGAAGCTTCATCGGGTGACATCGAAAAAACTCCCGGGTGCGCCCCATGAGGTTCTACTGGTGATTGATGCAACAACCGGCATGAACGCACTCAACCAAGCCCGCGAGTTCAACAAAACCGCCCCGTTGACTGGTCTTATCCTCACCAAACTTGATGGCACGAGCCGAGGCGGAATGATTGTATCAATCCAGCAGGAACTCGATATCCCCGTGAAATTCATCGGCGTCGGGGAACAGGCTGACGATCTCCAGCCCTTCCAAGCCAAAGAATTCGCCAAAGCACTATTCGTCGAGTAACCACTCGACAAATAGCGTCTTCGCTTCGCTCGCCCAAGGCTAAATTGGCTTGGCTTCAACAACGGCGTTGGTAGCAGATGTCGGTCTCGACTGAATGAACTCGAACCCTCCTCTGATAAGGAGCGATCGAAACTCGTCCTCAGATCGTTCTTTGCCAGCTGTAAGTGTCAACATCAACAGGTCCATAAACGCTTTCCGTGGATTGACTTCGTTGGACGTTTCCGGCGTTGCCTCAATAATGAGCAGACGGCCGTTCGCTCGGATCGCTGAGCGGATCTTTTTCAAAATGGACACGGCGTCATCATCAGTAAATCCGTGCAAGACGCCTTTCAAAATGTACACGTCGCCACCGGTTGGCACCGATTCGAAGAAGTCGCCACCGATCGCTTCGCTTCGGTCGGCGACGTCTCCTTCAGTCAATACACTGGCACTCGCAATCACCGCCGGCTGATCAAACAATTTACCCCGAAGCCCTGAATGCGCCTCCAAGATACCTTTCAATAACTCCCCTTGTCCGCCGCCGATATCGACCACGCATTCAAACCGAGAAAAATCGTAAACTTCAAGCAAAGCCTGGATCATCATGCGTGAGCCGGAGCTCATCGCGTTGTTGTAGACTTCCACTTGGTCGGGATTCTGCGCCATAAACAAATCAATATCTTCGCCGAAGAGCCTCTTGAAACCGGATTGACCGGAGGCAACGGTCTTTTCTAGTTCACCCATGGAATTCCAAATCCAGTGAGCGCCCAGAAACACTGCCCAATGATGGGTCGTCTGCGGATGGTCTCGGCGTAGACTTTCACTCGCGGGGGTGTGCGCAAAATGCCCGGATTCGGTTTCTGTAAAAACGCCGACGCTCGAAAGCGCTCGCAACAAGCGGTACAAGCTCTCCACCTTAGTCCCGGTCGTTTTCGCGAGCTCGGACACACTTTCCGGACTCCGGCCAATCGCATCGGCAACACCAATCCTTGCCACTGCCGAGATCGCTTGTGCCGCCAGCGCGCCGGGCCAGATCAATTGGAATATTTGGAACGAAGCATTTTCTTGGTCCATAACGTCAGCATAGAATCACTCCATACCAGCTATACAGTAAATAGTAAAAAATTCGGCCGCCGGAAATGATACGCTCGGTTCCAGAAACCACCGCCAATAAACCCTTGATGGCCTACCGACGATGGCGCTGCTAATCGGGACCATCTTCAATACGTCAACTGCCTGTGGCACGCCACGGGATACAGACGCATCCAAGCGCAAGAGATGATGCTGCCCACAGAGACCTTGGACTTAGTGGTTAGCCTGACCATGACATCGTCCGGATTTTCGATTCGGTTGAATCGGATAAATTCCTGCGTTTCCAGCCCACCCTACTCTATGAATCACATTCCCATCACTTCATCGCCGATCGCTCACAATCTGAGGTCGCCTTGGACGTTTACTTCAAGCCAGACGGCGCGGATATACTTTTCTCACGCACAGTGGGCCTGACACCGAAACGTTTGACCGAGTGCGGCGTTTTCGGCGGGTCATTGAATCGCTCACGAATGCCACCGAACCCGATTGGTGTGACATCGCCGTCACGGGCAACTACTACGATCAGGCCCACTTCATTCATGAACTCAAAGCCTTCTGCGGTTACACCCCGACCGAATATCTAAAGCAACAAACGAACTCGGCTACCACCACGTCGACTAGCACCGACGTGGTGGTGTGGTCCGCGGGAGGCTAAACAGGCATCGATTGCAGCAAATAATCTTTGGCCTTACCGACGCTCAATCCCTCCGCCTCTTCCTGACAGAGCAATTGAACTCTATCGTACAGATAGCTTTTAATCAAAAACGGGAAGTCGGCAGACGAAGTCTTGAGGAAACATTTTAGCTTTAGTTTCGGCAAAGGCCACCTACCCGAAGATCCGCTTGCTTTCGGCAGTCTACCAAATATTTAATTCCGGAGTTTTTCCCATAATTAATCGCAAAGTATAGATTGCCAAAAACACGCCACTAAAAACATAATCATTTAACTATCGGAGTCCTATCAAACAAATCTATCGCCATGTTATTCATCACCAATCGCACCTCAAAACAAAGCATTCGAACCAAGATCGGACGTTCATTCGACTTCGATCTAAACGACAACTCAGCCGGAAACTCGGTGTTCTTCTGCAAACGGCACGATGCGGAAAAATATACAGAAATTGGCAGTATCGATTTTCTGAAACAACTGAAAGAAGCTAACTATCGGCAGATCCTTATTTATATCCACGGGTTCTCCAACCTGCCGGAATCCGTGTTCAAAGCAGCCTCTGAGTTCCAAGACCTAGCCGACCAGAAAAAGGCCCAGGAAGTGCTAGTCATGCCGCTCGTCTGGCCGTGCGACAACGACCTTGGGATCATCAAAGATTACTGGGACGACCAAAAAGCAGCCGATCAGAGTGCCTTTGCTTTCGCTCGTATCCTGAGCAAATTCCTCGCGTGGAGAAACTCTGACAAGTACAATCCACAGTCAGACCCCTGCCTTAAGCGGATCAATATTCTGGCGCATTCGATGGGTAATCGAGTCCTCCGACAAACACTCGTGGCGTGGAATAAATACGACCTGGCCAATGGATTGCCTCTCATTTTCCGAAACACCTTCCTGGTGGCCGCAGATATCGTCAATAAATCCCTCGAACCCGACAACTCCGGCCACATCATCTGCCACGCATCACGCAACGTAGTGGTCTACTTTGCATCCGATGACCTAGCACTTCGGGCCAGCAAGGCCGCCAATCTAAAGAACAAGATCGCCTCTCGCCGACTAGGCCACACCGGTCCTGAGGATATCCAAGCCACACCCAAGAACGTCTATGCGGTCGACTGCGACGACGTGAACAACATCTACGACGACTTAAAAGGCCATTTCTACTTCCGCTCCGGGAGACAAACCGGTCAACCAGGCAAGGTGTTCGAGCATATTTTTAACACCTTAGAAGCAGGTAGAGTTTACCCCGACGACGAATTCCGCCGAACCAGCATCCTCCGGGAATAAGCCCTCCAGAGATTTCCAGTTCGAGAGAAGATCACTATCCGTGAGCCATGCAATAATCATCGCAGAAATCCAGGCAACACTTCGCGCCACTCAAGCCGATACTAACCACCCCTGTTCTCTCCTCCCGTTCGAAGCAAAAAGGACTTCCCCAAATCTTCTCTGGTGGCCAATCCATCCCGTTTTGACCGCCTTCATCTCAGCTCCGCACACCTTCGACTCATATCACCAGACACACCTCAAGAAAACCAAGTAAGGTTTCATCAAGGTTTAGAACATCATTAGACGCGGAAACCGAAACAAAACAATCCGAATAAAAGATTAAAAAGTAAAATGAATCCACTCAACAAACTCAACGTAACAGTCGCAATCGACACCACACTCTCCATCATAGCTTTTGCCAAAGTCGCCGCGGGGGTGGGCTCAGTTCAGCTCCCGCTGGGTCGCCACCATTCGTCTCGGAGCTGCCAGAGCGCTTCGCCATCCTTGCGGTAGCAGATGCTAGAGATGCTGACGCGCCAACAAACAACTAGACGAACAAGCCTGAGCAGTTGCCCAATCCACCCGTAGACATCGAAATCACACCTGCAATAGTGGCCACAAAACTCGCTTGCCTTTACGAAGCACTTGCGCCGTACGACGCCAATAATAACGGCGAACTGGAGAACAACGAAAAGACCTCTATAAAAATTTCGCCATTAGGATTTAGAGGCTTAAGAAGTTTGATAGGCTTTTCTTCACAGTTGGCAACCAGGCAATGGCGGTGAACTATTTTGGCAATGGCTTTTTTGTCTTTTGAAAGATCGCTCCCGAAAGCACAATGAACGCAATCGAATATATAACCGCTGTCAGACTATTCTGCCAACCGATAGCATTGGCAGACGAATTCCACGTTCAACGACACAGCAATAGGCGACGGATAGAGCCATCAAAAGTGTTCAACCAATCGATTCATGTGGAAAGTCCTTAGGATTGAATTTTGGAATTGCCAAGGGTTTGAGGTGCAATTGGAAGTCCCGAAAACCTCCTGAGTAGTCTGTAATCAAAGTTTCACTCAAACGCAATTTTCAGAGAAGCGGAGACCCATTTTAAACGCGTGATTCACGTCGCCACAGGTTCGCTCGCCTCAAGAAAAGCAAACGTTCCCACATTTACCTCCGGCAAAATTCGAGCCAGCAGGAATTTCTGCTGAGCCCACACATGGGGTAATTTTCTTTCCAATTTCACACAGAATGTGAGGCCAAACACGTGCAGTAGCATCTCGTGTCATCTGCCCTGCCTTGTTCGCTGTCTTGATTTCGATTCCAAAAGAAGCATTTGCTCTGAACTTCCATATGGGAGATGCAATATTTTCTTGATCTTGCCTGGCTGTGCAAAATTGCACTTTCCCTGACCATTTAGCTCGCTGAGCAACCGTGAAATGCTAGGGCTACTCAACTCTTTGCAAATACGTTCCGCATCTTTTTGCTCCCAACATGGGATAAATGCGTGCATGGCTTGGTTTGCTTGCCATGGCTTACCATCGTAAACTCCAAGCACCATAGGTGAAAACGTATGTTTGCCATAGGCTTCCCACATCACTTTATATGGCGCAAAAGAATACGGGCCGACTCCCAATAAAGACCACCAGAGACCTTTATCTATTGCACTTCTAATTAACGTGCCTTTCCTGGATTTTAGTTTACGCTTATGGCCGCATAGGTAACCATAACTCCGTGCCGACTGAATCCTCTTTTCAGACAATGGTCTACTCGAACCGATTTCATAAGGGAGGAAAATCCACTTTTTAGGAGAAAGAATTCTCTCACGCCAAATCTCCTTAGATGCTAATGGGAATATATATTCAGGATCAATAAAATCTGGAAACGAATCAAAAATAAAAACTGAATTCGCTCCACATGTATTCACCCCCTGCCTCGGCTTTTGATGTGAACCAATCTTTACCTGAATTGCATCTAATTCTTCAGCATTTTCATCTAATCCAACAATCCTCCACGGATCAGATATTTTTTTAAGAGGATAAGCTTTGAATTTGATTGACTGATTACCATCGCCCCTGTAATACGATACAGGAAATGTTTGTTTGACGTTCCGTTTGAAATGTACAGCACAATATGAGGTTCTGACTGCTCCAAAAATTTTTACACCAGTAAATTCATAAACTTCCTTTACTGAAAAATGAATCGTTTTTGAACGGTAATCCCGAAATCCAATGTGAGCATCATCGCCTGCAAAAAGCGATAATGGTGTATAAAAATAACCGTCCCCATTGTCCTTTAGCATATTCTGAAGAACGACTTTTAGCACTAAAGCTGCTATATCGGTTCGTGACGAGCCTAGCAGAACTGCTTTACGATTAGGGACCAATCCGTATTCTATAAAGTACATTTTTAGAATTTCTTTATATATATCGGGCAGATCAGTAAAGTTTGACCAAGGCGGATTCCCAACAAGGATATCGAACTTTCTATCCAGCGGATGAGTAATTATATCCCTTTGATGTAGCGATGTAGATGGAAACGATATACCCAACTCTTCTCTAACATTATTCGAGAAGTTTCTAAGGTGGTCGTTTTTTAACTCAACAATATGCAAGCGTCCCAGCATTTCTTCCGAGATGTGCATTCTTAATCTCACTGCCTTAGCAATCAGTGCTTTTGCAAAAATCCCTGTTCCAGCAGTAGGATCGCAAACCGATTCTCCTTCTGTCCAACGATCGAACACATTCCAACGATCAAGAAGCCATTGAGCCCATGAGATGGGTGTAAATATCTCCCCAATCTTAACCTTTCCCAAAACTAAAGTGTTGGTAACCATTAGCTTTAAACCTCTCTAGTGCTTTGACTCGTTTAATAGCATCCCCACTAACTCGTCGATAGTGAGTGATAGCTAAGTTAATGAAAAGATCATAGAATCTGGCAAGTTCACGATCCCACTCGATTTCATCCCATATTTGGTTAAGCGTGTAATTTAATCTGATCTGGCCTGTTCCAAGATTTTCAATTCTGTATGCATTTTGTGGTAACATTATAAATGGAGCTACTCGAATATATTCAATATCTCGTCGTCCAGTTCTATCTGAAGCCTTATTATGACCGAATTCAGCAATCAAAAAAATGCCGTTGTCGTTGGCAAGATATTTCAAAAGATTACCTACCGCACAGATTCCCCCATCAGAATACCTTGTGGAGTCTAGGTCTTTGGTTTTTACATCAATTCCGACAACTTGATTCCCATTCTGAAATGCGAAATCGAAGATGGTCCTTCTCCCTGGGCGATCAAGTGGAACATATCCCAAATCACTGCAAATGTGCTTCCAGTTGTCAGTAATCCGCTTTTCTATCATCGCTCCGAAGGCGCGAGAATCTTCTCTTTCGGATATTCCTGAGCGGAGTTCTTCAAAGAGATCTGAAACTTTTTCTTCAACCTGTTGAGATATCGATTTTTGATCCATGATTTCTTCTCATCGAACATTAAGATAAATTACGATTTGGATGTGACCTAAATTGTCTTCCATTCTTTTGCTGCTTAGCCTGTTTCAGGATTTCCACTTATTGAAAATCGATACCTCTAATCGCTTTAAGACGCTTTTATTCTCATTTTATCCAGAATCTCCTGGTAAGTCTAGCCTATGGTGGGGTTACAGCGATTCCCGTTGGAAGGAAAGGAGGAGAGGTATTGGGGGGGGGAAGCATCTGAAAAGGGTTTTCGTAAACTACGTTTGCAATTGAGTACGCTTGAAAAGCAACCCGAGAAAAGCCAACGCTGCCTCATCCATCCCTAGCAAAATTCGAGTCAGCGGGAATTTCTGCGAATAAGGCCCTCGCAATCTACGGCTTAGATGCTGGGAATTGATGAACTAAAGACCAAAGCGTAGAGGTATCGCTGTGAGATGATAATCTGCATTGAAAAATGACTGCCACGGTTAAATACTCACGACATGGGCTGGATCCTTCGCCTCATCGCGCTGATTGGTTCCTGGCTGCGGCTCAAGTCGACGATCGGACAGACAAAGGCCGGACTGAAACAGGTCTCGTCGATGGCCACAGGCATTCAACAAAAGCACACCAAGGAATCATTGGAACGCGCTCTGGCTGGCGACCCGGAAGGACTCTACGATATGGGAGAACGCTGCTACGACGGACGCGGCGTTCCGTGCGACTATGAGGCCGCCGCACAATGGTTTGCTAAGGCCGCTGAACTCGGCCACCTCAAAGCGCAAGCCAATCTGGGCATGATGTTCGCCGTAGGTCGAGGGGTACCAAAGGACCTGTCTTCAGCCCAACATCACTTAGCGCAGGCCGCGAAACAAGGAGACGAAAAAGCAGCGTCGAACCTGCATAAACTTCGAGCACGTTCCCAATTGAAGTAGACAGACTTCAACTCACGAAGCAGACTGAGCCGCCGTGGGCATGACCGGTACACTTTCGAGGACCTTGGTGATAATATGATCGGTTGTGATCGCTTCCGCCTGAGCTTCGAAGTTGAGAATCAACCGATGCCGCAACGCAGCGGACGCCAACGCTTTGATATCATCAAAACTCACATTAAATCGCCCCTCGGTCATCGCTCTCACTTTGGCTGCCAAGATCATCGTCTGAGCACCCCGAGGACTGCTGCCAAAGCGAAGATACTGATTGGATACATCCGCCGCCGTCTCAGTTCCCGGATGAGTGGCCAGCACCAGTCTCACGGCGTACTCCTTCACATGAGTCGGCACAGGTACTTCACGCACCAATTCCTGCATCTTCAGTAACGCTTCGCGATCCACGACTTTATCGACTGTTTCCTGACGGCCTTCTGTCGTTCGATCAATTACAGCCGCCAATTCATCGGCAGTCGGATAGGTCACGAGTAATTTGAAAAAAAAACGATCCAACTGTGCTTCGGGCAAGGGATAGGTCCCTTCTTGATCGATCGGATTCTGCGTCGCCAAAACAAAGAAAGGCGCTGTGATGTGGCGGATTTCCCCGCCAGCTGTCACACTCTTTTCTTGCATGGCCTCCAGCATTGCTGACTGCGTCTTCGGCGTGGCACGATTGATCTCATCAGCCAGTACGATGTGCGCGAAGATGGGGCCGTATTGAAACTGGAATTCCCGTCGGCCATCCGGGTTTTCGATAACCAGATTGGTTCCCAAGATATCCGCGGGCATCAAGTCGGGCGTAAACTGCACGCGGTTAAAAGAGAGATCAAGCGCCTCGCTTAGGGTTCGCACCAGCAGAGTCTTGCCTAAACCCGGCACGCCTTCCAGCAGAACATGTCCGCCAGCACAGATGGCCATGAGGGTGCCGTCAACGATCGCTGACTGTCCGACGATGACTTTGCCTATTTCTGCTTTGAGTCGGGCAAAGCTATCCCGAAATTCGCTGACCTTTTCCTCCATAACATTGATAAAACCTGGCCTAGCCGACCTTGCTATTGGCTCATGTCGTCAAAATAGCTTCGAACCGCTTGCTGGTAGGCACGGGGGATCTTCTGCTGGCTGAGTGCGCTCTGGGCTTCGTCTTGTGCCGTCGCAATGGCCTCCTCAATATTGACCATCCGGCTCTCCCCTTTGATGCTCACCCCCTGCAAGGTGATGCTTGGCATCGGGCCGCCGGGTGTGAATCGGCCCCGAATCTTGGTGGGAATCATCCCTGCCAAGCCGTCTCCTTCGCCACGGTCCGTATGTCCCCGTGGCTCCAACTCCGGTTGGACAATGCCAGAATTGTTCCAACGTCCCGTCTCTGGAAAATAAAACCAACCATTGTTTTCATCGGCCCAGGTGCCAACCCCTCTCCCGGGTTTCCCGCCGGGTTTGAAGCCCGCCATGGTGGTTGCCATACCCCAACCCGTGCAATTACCCACACACATCTGAGCCTTCTGCAAGGCGTCCAAGCTAGCCATGAGCGATTGCACATCACCAAATTGTCCCATGAGTCGTTTCAGTTCGTCGGCGGCCGATTGTAATGATTGCGCACCCTTCCTCAGATTCCCACCCTGGCATTGTTGTAGCGCCTGCTCCAAATGCTTGCGTACCGCACCGTAATCTCCCGCTGGATCCAGGGCCCTGCTCACTTCATCCGCTAGTTTCTGCAGTTCTCCGGAATCCAGTGATCCAGACTGCAACTTTCGGATCATGTCTAGCAATCGTTCGTGGGCGGCCTGTGCCTGCCCCTTTTCCAATTGCTCACCCAAATCACGCCCCAACTCGGCCATTTCCATCTGCATTTTCTTCATCGCCTTGGCCATCTCCAGCATCTTGTCCAGGTCGATCTGCGCCGAATCGAGCGCTTTGAGAAATTGATCGACCTCGCCATACTGCAGGGCCGAAATCGCATCCTCCAAGTCCGGCAACGAAACGCCTTGCTGCTGCGCCATTTGAGCCAGGCTGGCCATGCTGCTTGCCATTTGCTGTTTCATCTCCGGCGACATTCCGATCTCACTCGAATTCATACTGGCCGCCGCACTTTGCAATTGATTCATCTTATGCTTCAGCTTCTGGAGCGTATCAGGATCTCCTGAATTATCGGCCATCTGCTGTTGCAGTGCCTGGATTTTCTTCTGCAGCGATGCTGCACTGCTGGAAGAGGCGTTTGGCGGCGTCCGGGCGGCCTGCCGCAAACGCTTGAAAGCAGGGTTTTCATTCAGATCCTTCGCCTCTGCCTTGAGTTTCTGGGTCACGCTGGCGATTTTCTCCAAGGCATCAGCCCGCGTCAACTTGGCGCTCTGCAGCTGCTCACCCAATTCCTCCACTGACACCATTGCTTTCTCGGTCGGCTTCATTTTGGGCGGTCTCTGCTGAAGCGATCGTTGGGCGAAACTTTCTAACTGCTGCCCGGTCTCCTTAATGACTGCCTGCTCTCGTTGAGCGTCCAGATATTTTTGACTTCGGTACTCGGGCACAAAGCCCAGAGTGGCACCCACGAAAAGTAACAGGACTGTCCAACGCGCAATTTTCGGCAGATGATATGGCAAGAGTTGATTTGCTTGAATCTTGGCCACACATTTGGCGCCATCCCGCAGGAGCACATCTCCCCAGGGACCCGGCGACCGCGAAAACTCAATGGCCGCACTCAGCCGTTCTTTAAACCCTAGCTTATAATCCAACCACCGAGCGGTCTCCAACCAAGAATCTTTGCGCCACAGCCCCCAGACAAAACCGCCAACCACCAAGAGCACCGCGAGTATCCCCGCCCCGCCCAACGTTCCAAAGGGAAGCGGAAGTAACTTAAACTTCACGATCACCAGCAACCAGACTAGGGCAGCGATAAAAAGACCGCTGAACAGACCGTTCCAAGCCCGCACCCACCGACGGCGTCGAGCCGCCTTGTCCAATACCGATCGAATGGCTTCTAGATCACTCATTACTTTGCTCTCTTCTGGTTAGACCAAACACAGACCGTTCTGTTACATCAACGCCCACGGAATCCGCCTATTAGGGGAGATACAAGTGCCGGATTAACATATTCTGGTAGGCAACCGGGCCATGATCTCCTTGCAGCATAAGAGGTCCCCAGGGTTGTTCATCATCGAATGGAGCTGACCGTGTCGGACCGGTGACCTCAACATTCTCATGGATCGTCACACCATTGTGCACCACTTTGATGAATCGTGCATTCTCGATCTTTCGGCCCGTTACATCAAAACGCGGGGCTCGAAAAGTGATGTCAAATCGCTGCCAATTACCCGATGGGAGTGAAGCATTAACCCGAGGTCTCCGTCCTTCAAATCCTTTCCCATTCGCCCAACGCTCATAGATGCCACCGCAATCGCCAAAGGTCGGCTCATAGTTCCCCCAGCTATCGAGGATTTGCAACTCATAGCGTCCTTGCAGGTAGACTCCGGAGTTTGAATTCCTGGGTACTAAGAATTCGAGATGTATTTCCGCGTCCCCGTGTTCCATTACTGTAAGGAGGTTCGACGTTTTCCCCTCTGTCCCATTGACCAGCACGCCAGTACCTTCTGTCAGGAGTAGTTTCGTCTGATCAAAGGCATCCGCTTCCGCAGACTCCACAACCATCCAGTTCCCGACTGGCCGACGCCACCCCCCAAGATCAACCCCATTAAACGGCTGCACGTACTGGGGTAAGGTGACGGTGGTCACCGGCCGCGGCTCTGGCACAGGCGTCACACAACCCCACAGCAACACCAAACCAACCGCAACCACCAGACTTCCCTGACGTGCGTGATGTCTACGACTCCTCGTGCGACTCATACCGTTCCAATCTAAGCAGTTTCCGGAGCCTTAGCAACCCCAATGCAGTGCTAAATTAGCGTTCGCCTTGCGACAAAGCGGTCGATCCGGCGAGCGTCCGTCTGGCAAGCGGAGCCAGTCGCAGAGCCACTGTAAGCAATTAGTCATATCCGACCAATCCGACAATTCTCAAAATGAAAACCAACAGAGTCAACAAACCTCCATACACGGAGAGCACTGCCTCTCTAACCGTAAGCCTTTTTCCTTTCACTTGCAGTCCACCAAACCCACGCCCAGAAACCCGAAGAAATCCAACGCCCGAGCCCTCTCTACGTACCGGACAGCATCTGACACCAACCCCATCCCAAAAAACCCCGCGCTCTCGACTCCAATTCCGACGCTATCATCGAGAGCCTAGCCACCTCGGTCAAAATCATGGCTTATATTATGAATCTCAACCAATGGTCCATTCCCGTCTACCAAGTGACCGCTGACACGCCAAAGATCACCATCCCCTCTCGCGGGCGGACTGGGCGCCCCGCACCCTCCTGAAAGGCGTCCTAATTCCCTGCTCGCCCTGTCCGATCCGCAAAACGACGAGCACAGTCCATCATCAACACTTCGGGCCAATGTCATTTTGATCTCTGGCAAGCACGACGAATCGGCGATCATTAGATCGCCAGCTGGCGAAACGCCATGAGCCTTGCTGACAATGACATCTAAGAAAAAGGGCTCGGCGCGCGAGCGTCCAGCTTCGGCCTGTTGTCGGAGCTGATCTGGCCCGAAGAACTCGTTGCCCAAGAGATCCATCACGCCCTCATCTTCGCCACCGGAATCACCAGAGACGGAGGCGCCGTCCCGCTGACCGCCGCTGACGGCATCACAGCTAGTAACAGGCCATTCCGAGCGGCACGCACCTCCTATTCAATCTATCATTTGATGTTGAGACGCTCCCTCACTCGTTTCTCCGGACCATCACCCTTATCCCGATGGCCCTGGGGTGGTTCTCACTCGCCTAGGGGAAGCTAAAGTGGCGCAGCCGCGCTCCAAAACCTCGCGACATCTCATGGGGCGCTCAATAATTTTGAAATTGTTACGGGCGATTTGGCGATCAAGGGG
>JAMASS010000079.1 GCA_024761205.1 Limisphaerales bacterium | reverse complement strand
CAGGGACTTCATCCAAAGCCGCCAAAACTCTGCGGTGTCATCATCAATGCCGGATTTCCGCATGAGCACCGGCAACTGCTCAATGGCGCGAATCCGCTCACCGTCCAACGTCCATTGATTGCAAAAGGCCTCGACCTGTTCCGGCAAAGGACGCCCGGTCTCGTCTTTATAGATAGCGTTGTAAGCCCTATTCGAGTTGAAGGGCGGGTCGAGGTAAATCAGGTCCGTGCTGCCCGGACCCAATTTATCCTGCATAACAGTCAGGCAATCGCCGTAATAAAGCTGATTGATCCGGCTCACGCGAGGGACCTCCGCATCAAGCAAGCAAACCCCTTGTTATATCTCCAGATCGCCTCAGCGATGAAAAGCAGCATCCAACGTTTGCTGTAGTGGCGGAGCGACCCAAGCCCGTTTTATCAGGGCTTGGCCTTCAATCGTGTTGACGAGCCCTTCCGCATAAGCGAGGGCGTGATTGATGACGGCGCTCCGAAAACCGGAGCGACGCGATAGGCGCGGTATTCATTGGTAATCGGAAGGGTGCCCTGCTTTTCAACAGCCCCTGGCAGGAAACGGAGAATGCCCTTGCCGGACAAGGACTCGGCAACGCGGGCGACAACCCCTTCCGCCCCGTTCTACAGCGCCAGTAACCGGAGTTGGAATATGGACAACAGATTCATCCGCGCGCCCTCATCCGCGCGCCCGAGGTGAAGC
This sequence comes from Limisphaerales bacterium, assembly GCA_024761205.1. Classification (GTDB taxonomy): domain Bacteria; phylum Verrucomicrobiota; class Verrucomicrobiia; order Limisphaerales; family AAA164-E04; genus UBA2970. The sequence continues at coordinate 8,110 of JAMASS010000079.1, read as the reverse complement.
ATCGTCCGCTACCGATCGGGCTTATAACTTATCATTGCATAAGCTTTTAGAATTCCATCCATTCCTCTGGGCTCGCTCGATGCTGCTTACCGGGGACCTTTTCCGCAAGGCCTCGCGGGCGGCCCTCAGCGGTGGAACGGGGTGAGGACCGGCGGCGTTCAAGTCTGGCGGCGAACCCTCGGAAGGGCGAGTTTTAGCGCGCAATGCCCCCCTCAAGGAGGGCAGTTCAGAGGTTCACTAAGCTTCGGAACGAATGGAAAGAATTTCAGGCAAAGGCGTCGAAACCCGATGTCAACATGGCGGTCAAAGAAAACAAGGCACATATTCTCGGGAGCTCCAACGACCTTGGTGACGAAGTCCCCAGGGGCGTTCTCTCAGAAATTGTCAAAGCGATTGAGCACCCGATCCTAGTCGATCAGAGCGGTCGTCGTCAGCTTGCCGAATGGATGACAGCGGACGACCATCCGCTTACGTCTCGCGCGATGGCGATCCGGATTTTGCGTTGGCATTTCGGCAAGGAGATCGTCGCCACGTCCGACAATTTCAGCTTCCTCGGCAGCCGCCCTCCCATCCCGTGCTCTTGGCCTATCTCACACGTTTTCTCATGACCAACGAATTCTCCCCCCGTTCAATAAAGGAAGTGATTGCCATGAACGCCCTTGGAAGTCCATTTCGAGACGCACCCTGCTGAACCGCCTCTGCACTGGATTCGGAGGGTCTTGCGCTCAACTCGAAAATGCCTACCGGGGACGAGGCCTTTCTTCGTCTCAGTATGGGTTCCTGGATCAGCTATGGGCCTCGGCACGGAGAGTCAGAATCTTTTTAGCTTCATCACTCCTTGCCCGACCTTGTTTCATGGCGGCGTCAACAATTTCGGTGTCGCGTTTCTCCCGGCCGTTCATCAAGGCGTTCCGCTCGGCACTCCCGGCTATCCTAATACTTTGGCCAAGGATGCCTCGTTTCATTATATGGCTAACAATTACCAAACGCCGGAACAACAGCGCCTCCAACTCCAACTGCTCCGATGTCTCTACGAACAGAACGGAGCCTTTGATCCCATACTAGAAGCGAGGATCCAATCCTATGAGCTCGCCTTTCGCATGCAGGCTGAAGCACCTGAGGTCACCGACCTGAAAGGCGAAAGCCAATCCATTCGTGATCTCTATGGCCTCTCGGAACCGGAAACCGAAAACTTTGGCACACTGTGTCTACTGGCCTGTCGTTTTGTGGGACGCGACGTTTGCTTCATCCAGGAGAGTTACGCTCACACGTTCTCTTTCAACAACGAGCAATGGGACCAGCACGCCCATCTGGAAGCCGGGTACTCCAACCAACGTCAAGCAGATCGACAAGCCCATCACCGGACTGGTCCGCGACCTCAATCTCCGCAGTCTCCTAGACGACACCTTGGTCTTGTGGGGTGGTGAATTTGGTCGCGCACTCACTGTCCAGTGAGATGAGAAACAGGTGACGCGCCCAAGGTCCGCGATCACCATTCAGACGGATTCATGACATGGATGCCGGCCGAGGGTGGCGTCAAAGAGAGCTATTGCTACGGCCGAACTGACGAATTTGGCTATCACGCCGTGGAAGATCGGTGCACCATCCACGGTCTGCACGCGACCATCCTCCATATTCTCGGCTTGGACCACACCTAACCAACCTATGCCCACACCGGTCGCGACTACCGACTGACAAATATCTTTGGCAACATCGCCACCAAAATGCCGAGTTAGTTGGGTGGGCAAACTGAAGAGTCAGCCTCAAAACCGGACACAAATGCGAAGCATTGATCGAAAATTCCGTAACCGTTTGACTTGAAAATGCGGGAACCTTAAATTTCGGCCAGATGTTAGCTAGCAAGGCCAACCTAGCCCAGCCCCCCTTTCAAAATCGAGAACCGATTACTCCGACAGAGATGTGGCATCAATTGGTGAAGCCCTGCCAAGGATTTCTCGACGATGTCAGTGCTACCCTGCAACGCCAAGTTGAGACCTTTGAACCGGAAATCGCGAACCATGCGCAGTATGTGATTTCCAATCCTGGAAAGCGTCTTCGCCCACTCCTCGTGGGTCTCGCTGGCGGCGCTGACCGGTGCTATGATTCATCGCTGGTTGAGATCGGTGCGATCATCGAAATGATTCATCTAGCGACCTTGGTGCACGATGACATTCTTGATGCCGCGGAAATCCGCCACAATCGACCAACCCTCTCGGCAATGTTGAACAACGATGTGACTGTGCTGCTCGGGGATTGCCTCTTCGCTCACGCCTTGAAATTGGCGACCACCTTCCCTACTACCTTGGTTTGTGCGGCCGTCGCGCAAGCAACCAAACGGGTCTGTTCCGGCGAAATTCTCCAGACGCTGAATGGTACCCATAAGCCCTCTCGCACCGAGTATTTGCGGGTCATTGAGATGAAGACAGCCGAGCTTTTCGGCCTCTCGTGCGATCTAGGCGCCCGATACGGTTCAGCCTGTCCCGAGGCCGCAGAACAGGTCCGGAATTTCGGCCTCGCCCTCGGGACTGCGTACCAAATTTACGACGATTGCCTAGACGTTTTTAGCTCAGAGAAGGCCACGGGTAAATCACTGGGAACTGACTTAATCAAGGGAAAATATACCCTTCCGATCCTGATTTTACTCGAGGAGGCACCCGAAAACGAAAAAAGTGAGATTGTTTCAAAACTAAACCAGTGGGACCGGTGTCATACCAACTGGTTAATGACGTTTATGAATCGCCATCAGGTATTGGTGAAATCTGCCGATGTCGTACGAATGATTTTGGGGGATTCACGGGCTTGTCTGAGCCTCGTGGAACGATCCCACCCGGTGGCAGCTCTCTACAAGCTGTCCGATTTCTTAGAATTGAAGATTACCGAGATGGCTCCAAGAGAAACCTCGGATTGATGCCAACTGCTTCTCTAGCTCACCCCGTCGATACGGATGTTTTCAGTGAATACGCTGAATGTCCGGAGAAAGATCTCATCAGCGAATCCTGTGAAGGCAACCTTGCTGCCTTTGATGAGTTAGTGCGCCGCCATCAATCCCGGGTCTACGCAACGGTCTACCACATGACTTCAAACCGTGAGGACGCCGATGATCTCACGCAGGAAACGTTTCTCAAGGCCCACAAAGCGCTAAAATCCTTCAAAGGGGATTCCACTTTCTACACCTGGGTCTACCGCATCGCCATCAACAAGACGATTAACTTCCTCAAACAGCGCCGTCGAAAATCGGCGCAGCTGAGCCTGAACGAGATCGAGCTTTCGGGCGAAGGCCGAGGTCATATTCTAGAGTTCATCTCGGAACACACCCCTCGGCGCGACATTCGCTTGAGCGAACTCCAGGAGAAATTGAACGAGGCCATGCAGAAGCTGTCCTACGTCCATAGGTTAGTCGTGACCTTGCACGATATCCAAGGGATGCCACACGACGAAATTGGGAAAATTATGGACTGTAATACTGGAACGGTTCGATCAAGACTCTTTTATGCTCGACAACAGTTGCAAGCCCATCTATCGGATTATCTCAAGAATTGATGCTAACCGACCCGAAATCATTCGATTCTCTCCAAAAATTACTGAGATTGAAGCGCTGGGAAGCACCGTCTGAGGAACATCTGGACCGGTTGTCCTCCCGAATTATCGCACAAATCAAGGTGGAACGAGTTAACTCAAACACCACCTGGTGGTCTCGGGTGGCCAGCTTTCTGGATTTCAAGCCCGTTTTCGCTTGTGCCTACAGCGCCACGGCGATGAGCCTTCTGGTGATTGGCCTTGGCATGAACGAGAAGAAAGCGGACTTGATGCAAACTTTCCAGCCGCCGAGTTCCGATGGCCTTTCGCTGGCGACATGCCCCACCGATGGAGACGTGTGCTCGGCAAGTTTTAGCCTACCGCAATCAGAAGAAATTATGGAAACTCGGCTCGAGTCATTCAGCACGGATTCCATGACGCCTCGGATGCAGCCAGTCGTGCGGTCGTCGTTACCGGCCTCAGCTTTTACCCCGTCTCTCAGGGCTCAATTCCTGGAGAATCGCAGGATTCAGCCTTTTATTCAGCCAGCCAGTTGCCATAACTGATCTCAAGGGAGATCGCCTTCGTGTAATTCAGACCTGACGCCACTTCCGCTGTTTTCCAGAACCGCGGAAGCATCCTGGAAAACGATGATTCTTCACCGCTACTTTCCTAACGCTGACATAACGAAAGCCCAATCTTCAAAATAATCAGGCTTTCTTAAAAGACCCTTCTAATTCTAAGGGACCGCCACCTGTATCAATAAACCCGAGAAAACACCAAATCCATCCCCTCGATGTCGATAAAAAGCCGATTCTTCCGTATCCACGCCTTAACCAACTTGTGCCCCTCTGCATTGTTCAGTTCAAGTGCATACCGTTCCGGAGCGGTCCGTTTCCAGCTGCCATCACTATCGATCTGAATTCTGGGTGTACGCGGTTCCTTCTTCTTTGGCGCGACTGCAGGCACTGGTCCGCCATGACGCTGTCCCGGCCACAGTCCGTAGCGTGCTGCCATTTCAGGACTCATTGACGGTGTGCTCATCCCCTCATAAGGATTGTTGAACGCCGCCTGTTCATCACCAAATCCATCCTCTGGCTTTTCTCTTTCGGGTTCTGGAAGTTCCGGGGCATCAATTGTCAAACTGTTATCGGTAAAGACCATCAAACTGGCGCCGTCGAGGTAATTATCAACCATCTCCTTGAGTTCTCGAAGTTTCCTCGACTTGATTCCAATCTTGGTCCGTTTCGTATGGTTGATAAAGGCATTCCCATTGAGCTGCCAACGTCCTAGGATCTTCTCTTCGCCGTAGATCGGTGACTCACCATCTTCCAAATACGTTCGAAGATCTTTGAGGTCTGTCTGATTGATTAAGATATCGGCTAGTTCACTGTTACTCAACACCTTCTGCCCCAATGGATGCTTCATAATGTCTGCGATGCTCGATTGCTCAACCAACAGGCTATGGAACTCGGAATCGCCGGCAATTTCTTGGATATCCGCTCGATTGGAGAGCTTCAGAAATGGTGGATAATTGCGAAATCGGTTCTCCAACAAAGGATTCTTGTGGGCTAAGCCGAGAATATCCGAAACTTCATAGAATTTGGCCGGCATCGGATTCAGACTCGCGACCATTTTCCCGAGTCCACTACTATCCATGGCCACTCGGGTATCGGTAATGAATTTCAACCAGCCCGGATCATCATCCGTGGCCACCTGATACGTGAGGTAACCAGCGCCATAGAGACCCACACCGATAACAATGGCACAGACGACACCCCCCACTAGGCCAAAAGCCGCTCCAATCCGCTGATTGAGACGCTTGAACATCAACTGCGCTACATCTGTTTTGTAGTGGAAATGTTTTCGTACCTTGAAGTGCACGAAAATGCCCACGCCCATAAAAATCAAGCCGACGAGAGCAACCGCCGTAATGGGCGGTAAAATCGCGAGCAAGATAAGATTGGTGACTCCGGAAACCGTGTAAATGGGCAACATCAGGGACGCTAGCGGGGTTGCCAACATCAGGCCCAAAAAGAGCCCAACCAGGGAAATGCCAATTTGAATCGCCCCTTTCAGGTAGCCAAGGCCGGCAAAAACCGCCAGCAACAATATTGTAATTAACCAAATCATGGTAATTTAGATAGTGATGTTTTTTGGTTCAAGAATCACGAAAAAATTTCGGGACCGCCCAATATTCAGCACTATTTGTACCACTGTTCCAGCAGAAAATTCTGACCCCTAAGCCGAAAGAACGCTTCTTAATCAGAACTGTGAGTTCTTCGATTTATTCCGTCGCTTCGGCAGTCCCTTTCGTCCTAGCCTCCACCGGACACTACGTGTGCCACGACTAGTGAGGGATCCATTAGTCTTAAATGAAAACCGATCTCTGTTCCCTGATTCCCCGCAGGTTTGATCGATCTCTAAAACCAGACCATCGGTGTTTTTAAGTTTTACGGGCCGAACCATCCATGCAGTAGTATTTTTATTGCCGTTATGACATCAGCAACTCAACTTCGCACCATACTGAAACAGTACTACGGATACAACGCATTTCGCCCGCTTCAAGAGGCGATCATCACCGACACGCTTGCCAAAAAGGATGTGCTCGCCGTGCTTCCCACTGGCGCCGGCAAGTCACTTTGCTTTCAGCTCCCATCCCTCATTCAACCGGGTATCACCTTGGTGATTTCTCCCCTCATCGCGCTCATGAAAAACCAAGTTGATGCTCTAAGCGCACTGGGCATTCCAGCCACTTTCCTTAACTCATCCCTCTCAACAAAAGAAAGCCGAGAGCGACGTCATGGCCTGCGCACCGGACAATTTCGAATTCTTTACGTCTCCCCTGAACGTCTATCCACGGACTCGCTCATCGCGCAAGTCGATGACATTCAAGTGGATTTGATCGCCATCGATGAAGCCCATTGCATTTCCGAATGGGGGCACGACTTCCGGCCTGAGTATCGTCAACTAGCCGACCTGAGAACCCATCGCGCAGACGCCCCGGTCATGGCCCTCACCGCCACGGCGACCGAACGAGTGCAACAAGACATCCGAGAAGCACTGAATCTTCGGGTTGAGTCCCCCTATATCGCCAGTTTTGATCGCAAGAACCTCTTCTATCGGGTGTTGCCCAAAAATCGGCCACTCAACCAGATTCTCGAATTTCTACGTTCCCGCTCATCTCAATCCGGAATCATCTATTGCCAAAGCCGCAAAGGGACCGAGCATCTCGCAGCTCAACTCAGTGGCCACGGCATCAAAGCACTCCCCTATCACGCTGGCCTTAGCCAAGAAATCCGAACCGCCAATCAAGACGCCTTCATCCGGGACGAGTGCCAAATCGTCTGCGCCACCATCGCCTTTGGCATGGGCATCGACAAACCCAACGTGCGCTTTGTCATCCATCAGGACCTCCCCAATAATCTCGCAAGCTACTACCAAGAGACCGGCCGCGCGGGACGCGACGGGCTTCCCAGCGACTGCCTGCTCCTTTTCACCCCAGGGGACGCCGCCAAAATCAACCACTTCATCGAGCAAAAACCCTCTGCCAATGAACAGGAAATCGCCCGCCAACAACTCCGCCAAATGGTTCACTATGCCGAAAGCGATGCCTGCCGCCGGACATCCCTACTCGCCTATTTCGGTGAATCCCGTGGCACCGATAACTGCAATGCCTGTGACAACTGCCGTGAACCCAAGAAGTCATTCGATGGCTCCATCGCCGCTCAGAAAGCGCTTTCGTGTGTCTACCGGGTCTACGAAAGATCAGGCTTCTCCGTCGGTCTCAACCACATCATCGCCATCCTCACCGGGGCGAACAATGAAAAGATTAAACGTTGGGGCCACGACAACCTCTCAACCTACGACATCGGACAGGAGTTCAGCCGCAGCCAATGGGCGCACATCATTCGGCAACTCATCCGTGAAGGTCTGCTCTTCCAAACCAGCGGTCTTCGGAGCACCGTCGAATTGACGACCAAGGGATCCTCCTTCCTCAAGTCGCGCTCCCAAATTCAATTGACCAAACCGCCCAGCAAACCCGCCTCCACGACCATCAAGCCCGCGGCCGACGATGATTACGACGACGGACTTTTCCAGAAACTCCGGGAAATCCGCAAGCAATTGGCTGACGAAAAAAATGTCCCAAACTACATCATCTTCTCGGACGTCACTCTCCGCCAAATCGCGAAACACTTCCCCCAATCTCGAAAGGAATTGCTCACGATCCATGGCATCGGTGCCAAAAAGCTCGAAGAGTATGGCGATGTCATGATTGCCGCCGTAAACAAATACCGTCAGCCACAGCTTCAGACACCGAACTAAACATAACGACTTAAGTAATGCCGCATAACCGTTGCAGAACACGGTTCGGTTTTCGCCATTGGTCGAAGCAGGCCTCCACAGCGGCCGACAACTCCTCCAGGCTGCCGAAGTAGAGATTGTGAGTCGCCAGTCGTCGCGTCAGTTTCCAAACTCTCTTGATCGGCGCGAGCTGTGGGCTGTAAGGCGGCAGAAACAACAGGTCGAGATGCGCTCGGTGGGCTCTCAACAGTGGTTTGAGCAGCTTGGCGTGGTGGTAGCGTGCGTTGTC
>JAMASS010000078.1 GCA_024761205.1 Limisphaerales bacterium | reverse complement strand
GGGAGTGTACCCCCCCCCCCCCCCCCGAGTTTATCGCTTGAAGACAGACCGCCCTCGGCGGACAGGCCAAGGGCTTAAACTCACCCTCGCCGCCCTCCTGACCGCCCTCGCCCTCCAACCTGACGCCTCTGCTCAGAGCTTCGCCGTCGGCAACTTGACGAGAGGTGGTGGGGGTCATAGCTTCGATATTCGAACACCTGCAGCGATGCAGTTCACCGTCGGCCCGCCTCCCGAAGGCCTCACCGGCTGGACGCTGGACAAGATTACCGGGCGTTTTCGGGGCGTCACCGGCAATCCCAGCGGTTTTGAGGCCAGGATTCTAAACGATGTCTCCGGCTCACCCGGCCCCCTCGATAGCCCGCTGGCAACCTTGACCGGGCCGGACCCACGGGGTAGGGATGTAAACTATGACTTCCTGCCGCTCGCCGGCACTACGATTTCCCTGGAACCGGAGACGTCCTATTGGCTGGCGTATACAAGCGCAGGGCTACCATCAGCCAGTGATACTTACAGGGCGAACATAATAACCGTTGTGGGTGATGACGCCGAGTCTCTGTCGGGCTGGTCGATTGGCGACGACCTATGGGTCTATGAGAATGAGCTATGGCGCACACTTAGATCCGGTGGTAGCACACGCATTCCTATGAAATTCGGCGTGTTTGCCACGCCGGTGCCGGAGCCCTCGGAGTATGCGCTTTTCTTTGCCTTGGGCTTGGGCGCCTTCGCCCTTTGGCACCGCCGCCGCCAACAAAGGCAGCGAGCCGCCGCCTAGCGGTTTCCCCCCGCACTAGAGCATCCCCGCCAATCAACGGGGCGGCCTCAAAAAAGGCCGCCCCGTTTTTGCGGTCCTCACTCAATCCAAAGGTCAAGCAATCCCGGGGGATTGTCCCTGAACGTTTTTTGCGAAGCAGAAGAAGACAAGAATGCACGGAATCATGCGAGAACGTTGATTAGCGGCCGGAGAGGAGCGAGTTTTGCAGTGCGTCTTCTCCGACGCCGAATCGAGGGAAGGCTTTGAGGGATAGGATGAGGGCAACGGTGTAATCTGGAGGGGCGGTTCGTTCGTCGCGAATGCGGAAGCTCAAGGCGCCAGTCCAGCTTCGGAAATCCCGGTAGAGGGTGTAGGCCTGTTCTTCGAGCGTGCCGTCCCGAGCTTCGAATTGGTGATTTAATCGGGCGCCCCAATTTTCGTTAAAGCGATAGTAGAGGCTGCTGTAGAAAACGTTGTTGCCGGCGCCCCAATGGTTGAATTCGTCTCGGAGGTAAAGGTGTCCCAAGGTGACACTCCAAATGTCATCGGGAAGGAGCGTGACTCGATGGTTGGCGAGGCGGAAGTGGCTATGGTCCAAGCTGTACCGGACGAAGGAGTGAAAGGACATCCAATCGCGAGGATAGAGGTCGAGCTCGGTGTTGATGTCGCTGAAGTCAGCCTGTGTGGTTTGAGGATCAAGACGCCAGTCGGTGAAAATGTTCCAATCGGCGAAGGGTTGAATTGCATCGTTTGGCCCTCGTTTGGTTTGTAGTTTGTTCCGCAGCCCTAGGCGAACGACGTTTTGGGCGTCTACACTGTCGATGGAATTGTAGGAGGGGAACTGAATGGGCAATTGTCGTAGGCTTGGGATTTCGGTATCGAACTGCGGCAGGGCCGGAGGCAGGACAGCGGGTTCGGGAACGAAGACGTAGTTCACCGAGGGTTGCACGATGTGACGCAGTCCTTGGAGTGCCCAAAAACGGTTTGTTACGGTTGGGTAGCTTCGCGAGGCTCGAAAGTTGGCTTTCACACCTGTATTGAAAACGCCGCGCCGTCCTTCCGCCATTGTGGTTCCTTGGCCATCAGTCGCCGTGTAGTAGGTATAGCGTCCACCGACTCGAGGGCCGATGTTGAGCCAGCCAAAGAAGGTGTGTGGCACGATGAGTTGATGCCAGGTGTCTAGGCGGGTGGCATGGAAATCATTGGACACATTATTGATGAATTGGTGTCCGAGGTATCCGGCGGTGGACTCGCTTTCGTAGTATACGGGAAATCGGCCAATCTGCTGCCGAAAGGCGCTGAGTTTGACTTCAGGGAGCCGCTCGATACGTTCGTAGAAATCGTTGATTCGCGGCTGGGCCAGCAATGATAGGGAGAAGTTTTGCCCGAGTTGCTCGATTTCGAGGAATGAGCGTGGTTGGGTGTTTCGCCGATGTTCGGACTCGAAGAAATCACGGTTGATTTGTGAGTCGCTTAGCTTGTTGAAAACCGCTTTTGCTGTGATATTCGTGCGGATATTTACACGGTGACTCAGCCGGAAGCGGAAACGCTCGGCGGAGGTCCGATTGCCGGCGGGATTGATTCCGGGAATGTCGTCGTGCAAGTAGTAGGTCTTGGTTTCACCGGCTCCGTAAGGGCCTAAATCATATTGGAAATCAGGGCCTCCCCCGAGCCCACGCCGCGTGCGATAGTCGAAGTTGAGCTTAGCTGTGAGGTTGGTGAACACTTGGTAATGATAGGTGGTATGGAGGAATCCCCCATAGCGGGATCGATAACCAGGCGTGATGGACCAACGATTCCCTTTTCGGTCAAGGCTGGCCTTAAAATAAGGAAGATACATGACGGGAACCTTGCCTGCGTAGACCGTGGCGTTCCAGGCGCTGAAGTATCGGCCGGGAACGATTTTGATTCGCTTGGCTCGAATTCGGTGATTGGGGTTCTTGACGTCATCCGTCGTTAGATAGGCGTCTGTAGCCGTGTAACTGCTGGCGTCGCTCGATCCGATCACTGAAGTCCCAGCGGCAAAGAAGGGGCTTTTGCCGGTGCGATAGTCCACCGCATCCATGGCTCGGGTCAAAAAGTTGTATTCGAGTTGTTCGCTGCTCCAGGCTTGGCCGTCGCGTTGTAAGGTGACGGATCCTTCAGCTGTGACTTGGCCCGAAATCTGATCAAGGGTGATTCGATCGGCGGAGAGCACGGCCTCCCCGTGTTCGAGGTCTTTGTATTTGACAATGACTCCGTTGATGGCGATCGCGATTCCCACCTCGGGATGATAGGAAAAGCCTCCCTCGCCGGACAGCGACTCAATTTCCCATTCGGCATTCTCCTGAGCTGAAATGCACGGTAGGTCGTTGGCGATAATGAGGCATGCGACGGATAACCACCAGACAAATCTCATGTAAGAAAACCGTAACGAAAAGTGGGACGGTGCCAAGTTTCATTTGATAATGATCCCGTCTTGGTGGGGCGGGGCTCCGTTGAGCCGCTATCGCCGGTTGGATTCGATGTTCTCGGGAGGGGCTATTTCGCCAAGCGCCAACACTGAAGATTCCGGTCTCCTACGCTTCGCTACGGCGAAATCTCGGCCCTCCCGGAAGTGTGTTTCTGCCGCAAGAGCTTACGTGTTACTGGAACATGGCGTGGTTTGAGTCGCCGCGGGACAGGAGGAAGGCCATGAGATCCAGGACTTCGTCTTTGTTGAGCAGACTCAGTAAGCCCTCTGGCATCATCGAGATTTTTGATGATTCGATGGACTCGACCTTAGTTCGATCCACCCGCTCAATTTCATGGGGATCAAACATGTTGACATTGAGCATCAGATGATTGCCGGACAGATTCATGATGCGGCCAGTCACGCGTTCTCCGTCGGTTGTCATGATCACGACGGGGGCGTACTGATCGCTGACTTCCTTACTGGGGTCCAGGATTGATTCTAGGAGATCGGACGGACTGAACCGACCGGCGACGCCGGTGAGATCCGGTCCCAATGCCCCCCCCTCGTTGGCGAAACGATGACAGGAGAAGCAAGCAACCTCACCGAAGAGCTTGCGGCCCTTTGCATAATTCCTCTGTCTGAGGCCTTTGTCGAGGAGGGGCGCAAGTTCATCCAGCGTCCACTCTTTTACGAATTCGCGCCCACCAATCGCTTTCAGGGGAGATACCGGTGACGGTGCGTTTTCCAGAATGGCTTCCACCGCAGCTTTGGCGTTCGCGGGAACGTTGGCGACGGCTTCGTTTCGGATATACGTCACAAATTTCTTGAAGGCTGCACCACCACGATAGTTGCTGGCCCGGTTAAACCACTCAAAGTATGTCCGTCGAAGATCATCGTTCCAACCCGTCTTGAGGTGACGGAGAGACATGGCGTATTGGATTTGTTCTTCCTGGGAGGGGGCCTGCCAAAGCAGGGTGATTGCCTTGGTGGCGACTTGGGGGGACTCGAGGTAAACGAGGAGCTTGCACAGCTCGGCATTGAGGTGGCGATCATTGCTGGGAAATAGGGGGTCAAGCCGTGCTGCCAGCGCCTTGGTTGTGCCTTCATCAGGTCTTCCCAACCTCATCATGACCAGTCCATAGGCGCGGAGGAGCCGAATGTGTTGTTCCGTGTTCAGTGCGGAAAGGGGGATTTGATTAAGGGCTTCCAGCAGAGGCATTCGATTGGATTGAGGCCCCACTCTGGCGAGAGCGATGGCGCCGTTGATTCGAGCTTCGTGGTTCCCTTCGGTGAAAACCCTGGATCCCCAAGTGCTTGGGGCTTGGTGTTCCAGGGCTACGCGGGCGGCATAGCGGATGAATCGGTCTGCATGCCCGAGGTAGGGCCAGACAGCAGCGACTGCCTTGGGAACCTTTCTTCCGTGGTAGCTCTCAAGCATCTTGCGAATATTCCTTGCGGCGGCACCGCGGCTGTCTGGCTTTGCCGAAGCGATGGACTCCGTTCCTGTATACGTGACACGATATAGGCCGGATTTGGTGCGTCGACCTCCAATAGCGAAATACATGGCTCCATCGGTTGGACTGATGATGAGATCGGTCAGGGGCAGTGGTGAACCACTGATGAATTCTTCAAAGGTTGCTATGTACGAGGCACCTTCCGGAGTCAAGTGAACGGCGTAGAGCTTGCCATAACTCCAGTCACTGATGAATAAGGCTTCTTGATACTTAGTCGGGAATTTGGCTCCGTAGCCAAAGGCGATGCCGGTGGGGGAACCGGGACCGATATTGACTGTAGCCGGAACACTGTCCGGATAGTAGGCGGGCCATTTGCCGGAACCGTTGCGCCAGCCAAATTCCGCACCACTGACAACGTGACAAACTCGAGTGGGGCGGTACCAGGGAGTGTTCATATCCCATTCCATATCAGCGTCGAAGGTGAAGAGTTCCCCGTGCCGATTCACGGCGGCGTCATACTCATTGCGAAAACCGACGGCAATGATCTCCCAGCGCTTGCCTTCCGGATCAATTTGATAAATGCAACCTCCGGGGGCGGGTACTCCTTTCATAAACCCATTGCCGTAGGCGCGTGGCAGAAGCAAATCTTCGTCCCACACCATCGGAACTTTGGATCCGACGGTTTCCGTGACTTTGGTCTGATTGCCAATGACGATGTAGAGGGAATTGCCGTCTGGTGCGGGGACGATCGCATGAGGGCCGTGTTCGCCGCCACCTTCGAGTTGGCGGAGAAATTTGATGTCATCGAATTGGTCGTCGTCGTTCGTATCGAAAACGCGATAAAGACCAGCCCCCTTGTAGGCGTTTTTGTTGGCCACCATGACATAGAGGCTATCGAAGGCGTAGAGAAGGCCTTGAGCCTGACCCAAGTTGATCTTCAAGGGTTCGACAAAGGTGGCGTTGGGAGCGCCGCCGATGGGGGGTGGCGTCACGCGGTAGAGGCCGCCGTATTGGTCCGAAACAATGAGTCGGCCGCGGTCATCAACGGTCATGGCGACCCAGGAGCCTTGAGTGTCTTTGGGAACTGCATAGAGCAATTCAGCTTTGAATCCATCGACGATATTTAAGGTTCGAGCGTCCGTGGCTTCAGGCTCTATTTTTGCCGCCCAGCCAATGGCCGGATAAAGAACCAGGGCCACTAAGACAGCGGGAGGAACCAGCGATCTAAATCTCAACAGGTTACGCATTCTCGATATTTGGTGGTTAATGCCGCAGAGTAGCTCGCATCATATCCTTAACACAGGGCTGGATCAACTCATTTATCGCGGTGCTTCCGAGCTGGGCTATGATTGGAAAAGAGTGACAGCTCTGCGCCGTTCCGTCACAACGGACAGGCCAAGGCGGTGAAGAATCCCAGGTGTTACCCACAATTCTAGAGGAACACGTGGGGATCCGGAAGGAGCGCGGACACTCCTGTGCGTGATTTGAGCCCGAAACAACGGCTGCCGACGTGGACAAGAGTATCCGCGCTCCCAGGGACGGGCCCGCCGAGTTGTGGGTAACGCTTAGTATCTTTCACCGCTTTCCCCACACTTAAGACTCCTGATGCTTCCAAGGCATCCCTTTTATCACGACCTTCGATCGACATTTGAGGTCGGAAGCAGGACATTTTTGACAACCACTTTGTCGAATGGCTTCAGCGGTATTAAGGCGACGATTTGATGTTAAACGTTCCGGTTGAAACGAGTTTTCCGAGCACTGGGGCGGTATTGCCGCATAACGAAAACATGTTGTCATTTTTGCGGTGGTAACTGATGCGAATCTGTCCTCGAATTGCCGGAATTGTGCTCCTGGAACAGATCCAGCCCGGATTTTTGGCCAATGGAGTTGGCCGTCATGAGGCAGCCAAGATTTTGAGGGCTTCTCAAGGATGGGGGAGGCACGGCGGTGAAGGGGTTGGGGTGCCATGGGGGGCAATCCCATGCTTCGCCAACCTCTCTGCCGTTGGCCAGTCTTTATTGGCGAGGAATCCGGGCTAGGGGAGTGAATCATTATTATTACCTCGGCACAGGTCGGAAAACGGGAACCAAGCGAGAGCTGACCCGAGGAGGGCCGCAAGACAACATCTAAGGACGGACCTGATCGTACCGAGGTTCGATTTGGCTCACCATCGCAAATTAACCCGGTCGTCCCATCGGGCGTGAAATCCGTGGTCTTTGCCTTTATGCAGGGGGAGACCGCCACAGCCGGAGACGTTTGATCCCAAAATGACCGATCCCAGCGGCATTCGAAGCACAATCGGGGAAATCAGAACGACGATTCCCTGTATTACTTTCGGCCCCGCCTTTCCCAAACTCGCGCAGCAAGCCCACAAAATGACCGTGATTTGTTCCTTTCAAACCGGCGATCAAGTCCATGACATCAAACCAATCGTCGGCAAAGAATCTTTGCAGGCCAACCTCGTATCGCTTTACGCCCGCA
Organism: Limisphaerales bacterium; assembly: GCA_024761205.1. Lineage (GTDB taxonomy): Bacteria > Verrucomicrobiota > Verrucomicrobiia > Limisphaerales > AAA164-E04 > UBA2970. Next base: position 2,742 of record JAMASS010000078.1, on the reverse strand, counting down.
TTGCCGGAACGAATCGCCTTGACACTGGTATACTACGTAGCCTTGTTCCCTCAGGCCATAGACCCGACCGCACAACCTGTTGTCACCGCCTTTGGAGACTTTGATTTGTCCGGAAATCTCGGTCGTGCCTATACCCCTTCATCGCCGGCACCGGCAGTCCCATCCAACAGGACATGCAGTTGGAGATTGCGCAGCAGCGACTTCATAAGCGGTGACAGCTACTGGGAAGCCTGGGGGATCAGCTCCCTGCTGACAATTCGAACACTCGCCAACCGCTCAGGGGCTCAATCGTTTCCAAGAACAAACCTTTGACACGATCCTTGGTGGCTCGGCCAAGGCCTTTGATCTCAGTCGAGAATCACCAAAAACGCTTGAACGCTATGACTCTCGGGGCTTGGTATCCATTGCCAGCATCGACGCCGGTGGAACAATCACGACAACTACCGAGACCACATCCAACCTCAAGGACATCTCATGCTTATGGCTCGCCGACTCTGTGAAGCAGTCTGTGGCTCCGCTACTGTGATCACCAATTTATGTGGGACATGCACGCCAACATCAACAATGCCACCGTAGAGAAGGGCATGTATTACTTTGACCAACCATTAGACTATGTCATTGCCGTCTTTCTCGATGATGTTGAAGAACGCGGCCTAAGCGAGAAAATCTTGCTCGTTTTGTTGTGGTAAAATGGGGCGCATACCATGAATCAACAAGAATAGCAGCCTCGACCATTGGGGTGACCTAGCCCTGCTGATGCTCACTGGCGACAGTCTCAAAAATGGATCAAGTAATCGGTCAGTCCAACAAAAACGCTGCCGAACCCGGGGATCATGCATACCTCGTTGAATACCGGTGGAGTGCACACCCAGTCCGGTATCCCTCGATATCTCGCATCAACGAGGACGACAGACGTGACTACGCAGCCGTTTTCTTGCCCCCACCTCGACCGAAGAATCCCCCACCATCTTTATAATATCCGCAGAAATCATCCCTTGAATCGGATTACACTCTTCCCGCTCAGCCACTTTCAACCAAATCGTGTCCTCAATGGGTCGCATACTACTTGGACCAAATCCGAAAACCCCGGCCTTGGCGCATCATTCCGCCCAGCGGAATCATCTCCGCCACAGAGAGGTGAAATTGTTTTTCGAGAACTGCAAGCATGAAGACCAACTCCTCCCTGTTAATAGCCCATATGCCAACGATATTGATATTCGGCTGGCCCAGTCCGTGAAAACCAAAGCGCCCCCATCGTCGCAAACCCACCCAGTTCCTTGAATTCAACCGGCTTCCCATCAGACGTCACTTTCGCTTCACCAACGGTCGTTGGATCATTGGGCCTGTCCGTGTACCACTGAGTGGAGATCTCGCCCTCTGCTCGGCTCATTTTAGCAAAATACATCGATTCCGAAGAACCACTTTCAACTTCTGGCATACCGTTCTCGAGTTCCTCCAATATCTGCTCTCGGAGTTCGAAGATAAATTGCCTCGGCCAGGCCAACGCCCGGGTAAATCCCTCCTGCTGCGGATGAATTGCCCATCTCACCCGTTCCACACGCTCCGATTCGGCCAAAAATCTCTCCTCGTTCCATGCATATCCCAGAAGCTTCAACAGCGTGTCGCGATACCGTTCCCGAATCGCGGGTATGGGATACAGACAGCTCGCCAAGAGACCTCGCGACTTCACGAACTGCGGTCCGCCCCGCTAAAACACTCCATACTGGTAAAGACCGAATCCGCTTCCCAGGGCGACCGGAACCTGCCACTCGTCACATCATGGTAAACAAAAAAATTATTCTGATTGCCGGAGTATCCGTCCCAAAACCAATTAAACTTTCGATTGCCCAAAATTTCAGGAAGGTCTCCAAATCAACCGCTTCACTCACCTCTTCGACCAACATGTCATCGAAACCATCCAGGCTTCAATCAGTTGCTGGAACTCCTCGCGTCCCGACTCCTCCGGCCTAACCTTGTTCAAAACCGCTTGCCCAACTCGCGTAGAAGTCCGCAATCGTCCCTTCGTGCAGCGGCTCAGTTCGTTGTCGAATTCTCGTTCAATCAGCAGTTTGCGAACCGGCTCCACATGCAAGTAAACCCTCAGCGAATGCCCATTAACAGGCACCTTCGCATAGCTCACCCTAGGCGCGCGGGTTGAGCCGGCCCAATTGAAGAGACGATAGGCGAGATATTGATTCACTAACGACTCATCCTCTTATTGTTGTTCAGGGTGAGTTGAGTTATTCCCGCCACCCGTACCTCGGGGTCGGTGTGATGGAACTCAATCTTCAATGCCGGACATTCGTCATCTAACAAACCAATCTTCCCCTTCTTCCGAATCCCAACCGATGGAAAACTCACCCCGTTGCTCATGGTCGCCCCCCGTGGGGTACAATAGAAAGGGCTCTCCACCTTCTCACTCCGCCACTCTTTCTATGAGCAACTTTAGAAAGAGCTCAAGGCTGCAAACGGCGGGAATAAATTCGAATACTGGAAAAGCAACGCTATGTTCGGTGGGATGAGCTCGGAAACCCGTAAACAGTATGAGGAAACGGAATGATAAGTTATGGGCCCGACCGGCAGTGGGCGATGCTTCACCTCGGGCGCGCGGATGAGGGCGCGCTTGTGAATCTGTTGACCATATTCCAACTCCGGTTACTGGCGCTGTAGAACGGGGCGGAAGGGGTTGTCGCCCGAGTTGCCGAGTCTTTGTCCGGTAAGGGCATTCTCCGTTTCCTGCCA
>JAMASS010000077.1 GCA_024761205.1 Limisphaerales bacterium | reverse complement strand
CTCCGCGAATGTCCGGGTGAAGTTAATTCGGCTCCAAGTTTCATCATCTCTGCGCATAACATAAACGGTTAAAGTTTCATTCATTCCCCCCCGTGCTCATTCAAGGCTATTTGTCGAGGGACCGTTTCTCAGCAAACCTTCACGGACGGAATCCGTCAAGGAGGAAATGTGATTTTTTTTCAGTTTTTTTTTCGCATAGTGAGGGCGACGGCCGGTTGCACCGACGTATTCGTCCACATCCCGCAGAACGAAACGGAAGGTTGCCACATCCGTTGGGGAATATCCTGTGACGCCTTCGGAGTATCTCGACTTCCGTTCATAACCAGTCTTTTCAAAAGAGGCGGTCTCTCGCTGCGCCAGCTCGCAGCCTCACGTGCTCGCTTAGGGCCTCTATTCGGCCGATTCGCTCTCTGCTGCCGCCGAACCTGCGCCTGCCTCGGAAAGGTCGGCGCTCTCGTCGTCATCGTCGGGACCTGTCTCGTCACCGATGACGGGAGCGATGGCCTGCAACCGATCCTCTTCATCCAGATTCATCAGGCAAACGCCCTGGGTATTGCGCCCGGTCTCCCGCACGTCCTTGACCCTTGTCCGGATCATTTGACCGCTCACCGTGATCAACATGATTTCATCGTCGTCATGAACGGTGAGGGCGCTGATGACTTTGCCGGTCTTGCCGGTGGTCTTCATGGTGATAATGCCCTTACCACCACGCGACTGTTGGCGATAGTCTGCAAAATCGGTGCGCTTGCCGACACCAAATTCACTGGCCACTAACAAGGTGGCATCCGCCTCCACAATCACCAACCCAACCACCATGTCGTCTGCGTCCAACTTAATGCCTCGAACTCCAGCGGAGACGCGCCCCATGGGGCGGGCATTTTTTTCGGAAAAGCGGATGCTCTTACCTTGCCGGGAGATTAACACCACTTCATCCTCGCCCGAGGTCCACTTCACCTCAATCAAGCGGTCGCTTTCTTCAATTTTAATCGCTCGAATGCCGCCTTTCCGACGGTTGGCATAATTCGCCAACGCCGTCTTTTTCACGGTACCTCGCTCCGTCGCAAACAATAAGTAACCGGGCTGCTGCCAGGTGAGGTCCTCGTTGTCCTCGGATGTTTTGGCGGGGATGCGAGTGAGCGCGGCGATCTTTTCGTCCGCTTGCAACTCCAAGACATTGGCGATGCTTCTTCCCTTTGACGTTCTCGGCAGATCCGGAACGCCGTGGACCCGCTCCACGTAAACGCGCCCCGTGTTGGTAAAGAACATCAGATAGTCATGCGTGCTGGCGGAAAAAAGATGTTCAATGAAATCATGGGCTTCGCCGGCGATCTCATGGCGCACTTGGGTGGACATCCCGATCACGCCCTTGCCGCCCCGCCGCTGCGCCCGATATTTGCTCACGTTGGTGCGCTTGATCCATCCGTTGTGCGTTAAGGTGATGATGACCTCTTCATTCGCGATGAGATCTTCCAGCGCCATCTCTCCCTCATCGGCGACCAACGACGTTAATCGCGGCGTTGCATACTTCTCCTTCACTAACTGGAGTTCCTCCTTGATGATGGTGAGCACGCGCTCTTCCCGAGCGAGGATATCCAGCAGATCTTTGATCTTCTCCAGCAGTTCGTTGTACTCGCCCTTGACCTTGTGGATTTCCAATCCGGTGAGCTGGTAGAGGCGCAGCTCAAGAATCGCATTTACTTGCGCCTCGCTCAATCGGTAGCGTCCCTCCATCAATCGCCCTTCGCTACGAATCAAAATGCCGAACTGCTCGACCTGCTCCCGCGAAAAATCGTAGGCCAACAATCGCTGCTTGGCCTCATCCCGATTTGCAGACGTTCGGATGATCCGAATAAAATCATCAAGATTGGCCAGAGCGACCAAATAGCCTTCCAAGACTTCGGCGCGCGCCTCAGCTTTTCTCAGATCAAACCGAGTCCGGCGGATGATCACTTCCCGTCGGTGCTCGATGTAACAATTGATGACCTCCTTCAGGTTCAGCGTCTTCGGCCGTCCATGGTCGATCGCCAACATATTCACGCTGAAGGTGGTTTCCAACTGCGTGTGCTTGAAGAGGTTGTTGATCACCACCTTGGGAATCGCATCTCGCTTCAGCTCGATCACCAAGCGCGTGTGCTCATCCGATTCATTCCGCATTGAGGCGATCTCGGTGATGACTTTCTCATTCACCAGATCCGCGATTCGCCTCTCCAACACTGCCCGGTTGACATTGTAAGGAATCTCGGTAATCACCAGCTGTTCCTTGCCGGTTTTTGTCTCCTCGACATCGATTTTACCCCGGATCTTGAGACTGCCACGCCCCGTGGAGAAGTACTGCCGAATAGGCTCAATCCCACACACCTGACAGCCCGTGGGAAGGTCGGGGCCTTTGATGTGCCGCATGAGTTCCTCGATTTCAAGCGAGGGATTGTCAATCTGCGCGCAAACTCCATCGATCACCTCGCCCAAATTGTGCGGCACTATATTGGTAGCCATGCCCACGGCGATGCCCGTGCCTCCATTGACGAGCAGGTTTGGGAATGATGCCGGGAAAACCGTTGGCTCCTCCCGAGTCTCATCGTAATTCGGAACAAAGTCCACCGTGTCCTTGTCCATGTCCTCCATCAAGATGGAGCCCAAGTGGGTCATCCGGGCCTCGGTATACCGCATGGAGGCCGGAGGATCGCCTTCGACAGAGCCAAAATTGCCCTGCCCCTCCACCAGAATATCCCGCATCGCCCAAGGCTGAGCCATGTGCACCAGGGTGGGATAGATCGCCTGATCGCCGTGTGGATGGTAGTTGCCCATCGTCTCGCCCACAATCTTCGCACACTTCAGGTGCTTCTTCGTAGGCCCCACGTTGAGATCATTCATGGCGAAAAGAATGCGGCGCTGCGACGGCTTAAGACCGTCCCGCGCATCCGGAAGCGCGCGTGAGACGATCACGCTCATGGAGTAATCCAAGAACGAGTTCTTGATCTCGTCGGCAACGTTGATTTTCTGAATCGATTCGGACGCGAACGGCGAATCAGCAGGACCTTGAGGGGATTTGTTGGGCGGTTCTGTATCAGCCATGGGTTCTTGTTATCGGACCAATCAGCAATTCAAAGGTCTGAGCCTAGCAGGCAGAACGAACATTGGGGACGATGGAAGGCGAAAGGAGGCCATCAACCGGTTGTCGGCGCACCTGTTTAAACATCCAGGTTCCTGACGTTGAGCGCATTGTCTTCGATGAATTGGCGGCGCGGCTCTACTTCATCGCCCATCAATTTGGTAAACATCTCCTCGGCTTCGATCGCATCAGCCACATCGATTCGCAGCAGCTTCCGATGCTCGGGATTCATCGTCGTCCCAAAAAGCTGCTTGGGATTCATCTCGCCCAAACCTTTGAACCGCTTGATCTCCAGTCCCTTGCGACCGACTTCCATGATGCTCTCCAAGATTTCACCGATCGAAAAAAGCGGCTTCGCTTTTTGCTTTTCACCTTCGCCCTCGATCAGTTCGAACAGCGGATAATCCTGGGCCGAATAGTGTTCGACATTGAGCCCTTTTTCAGCGAGTTGCTCCAGCAACTGCGAGACGGCCTTGCTCTCGTGCAACTCAACATGACGCGCCCGCCGAATCGGAACACCTTTGACGCGCATCGCTGTTCCGCCCGCCGTCTCGTCTTCTCCAAAAAGGCCAAGGTCCGGATTCTCTCGACCAAACCGCGCAAAGTCTTCCTCCGAATGAAAATAGTGAACCGATTCCTCGTTACCCTCGCGCACAATCACCAAGTGCCTGGGCATCTCAAAGGTTCCTTTACGACGTTGTTCAATGTACTCGCTAAAATCACCGACATGTCGGCGAATGGCGTTCGCATACTTATCGAGTGATTCCAAGAGCTTCAAAATCTCACCAAGCTGGTTCTCACTGAGCACATTGTCATCTGCGAGATTCTTCAGCCGCACGTCATCGGTGCCTAGCTGGATCAGAATCCGATTCAGCGCCGCATCATCATCAACGTATTCCACCCGCTTCCGCCGACTGATGAGATATAGCGGGGGTTGAGCGATATAGATGTAACCCTGCTTCACCAACCCGGGCATATGCCGAAAGAAAAACGTCAAGAGCAAGGTCCGAATGTGGGAACCGTCGACATCTGCATCGGTCATGATGATCACCTTGTGATACCGAAGCTTTTCAATGTTAAACGCGCCTTCCCCCTCGCCGTCGCCAATCCCGGTCCCCACCGCGGTAATCATGGTGCGAATCTCATTGTTCTGGAGCACCTTATCGAGGCGGGCTTTTTCAACATTTATGAGCTTGCCCCGGATCGGTAAGATTGCCTGATACTTTCGATCTCGCCCTTGTTTAGCGGAACCACCGGCGGAGTCACCCTCGACAATATAGAGTTCCGTCTTCTCCGGATCCCGCTCCGAGCAATCCGCCAACTTCCCGGGCAAACCGCCCCCCGAAAGAGCGCTCTTGCGGACCGTTTCCCTCGCCTTGCGCGCCGCCTCGCGCGCGCGGGCTGCCATCAATGACTTGTCGATGATTCGTTTGGCCAAGTTTGGCGAACGATCAAACGCCGACATCAACCCCTCATACACGATCGACGACACCACCCCTTCGATCTCGGTGTTGACCAGTTTTACCTTGGTCTGCGACTCAAATCGTGGATTTGGCAGTTTGACGCTGATCACACAGACCAAGCCTTCACGAACATCATCCCCCGAAATCGCCGGATCCTTCTCTTTGATCAAGCTGTTGGACCGGGCGTATTGATTGATCGCCCGCGTCAATGCAGTACGAAATCCGGTGAGGTGTGTGCCGCCATCGCTGTTTCGGATGGAGTTGGCAAAGCAAAGAATCTGATCATTGTAGCTATCGTTATACTGCAATACGCAGTCGACATAGACATCGTCCGGCTTCCCCTCGATTTGCACTTCCCGTTTCCCGCCCAGGATGACAGGATCCGGATGAATCAAGGTCTTCCCACGCCCCAACTGAGCGACAAACTCCGCAATCCCATGTTCGTAGAAAAATCGTTCTGACTTATCGTCCTCCCGTTCATCCGTCAGGATGATCTCCAATCTAGGATTCAAAAAGGCAAGCTCCCGCAAGCGATGCGCCAAGGTTTCAAATTTGAACTCCGTGCTGATCGTGAAAATAGCCGCATCCGGTTTAAAAGTGACCAAAGTCCCGGTATGAGGAGTCTTTCCGATCACCTTCAACGCCTGCACGGTCTTGCCTCGGGCAAACTCCATGAAATGAACTTCGCCATCCCGGGAAACCTCCACCTTGAACCAGTCCGACAATGCGTTGACGCACTTGGCCCCCACGCCATGCAAGCCACCGGAGTATTTATAGGCACCTTGGCCAAACTTGCCACCAGCGTGCAGATTCGTCAGCACCAACTCGACCGCCGGCATCTTAAACTTAGGATGGATATCAACGGGAATGCCACGGCCGTTGTCCCTAATCGACACTGAACCATCGACATGAATAGCCACCTCGATCCGGGAACAAAAACCAGCCAGGCGCTCATCAATCGAGTTATCGAGGACCTCATAAACACAGTGGTGCAACCCGTTCTCATCGGGATCGCCAATATACATGCCCGGCCGCTTTCGAACGGCCTCCAAACCCTCCAATTTGTCAATCTTGGAAGCGTCGTACTTGTCAGCGCCATCGGCCGCCACATCCACATTGGGACTGTCGTTGGGTGTCTCTTGATCCAGATCCATAAACCACCGGAAGCCCTTCAAGGCCCCTAAAAACAAGACCCAAACGATAACAAAACCCGAGGCTTGGGACAATAAAAATACAGCTTTGGCCAACTCGTTCTGATCTTCGTCAGCATGAACCTCGGAATGCCTCTTCGGCATGCTGATGTGCATCTTAAGTCGGGATGAATTGAATCACTCGCTGCGCCAAGGATCATCTGCTTGCCTCGCCAAACACCAAGGCCAAGAGCTCCGGATTCTTAGTCGCTCAGGGACCCTACTGCATCACGCCTTTGGCGTTCATTGGCGTCATCACCGAAGGCATGAATGGCACCTGCCCCCCATTCCATGATCAAGGGCATAATGGACGGGTAGTCCACTATATCTTTCGCTTGGACATTCGGTGCCGGAGCCATGTTAACAGCCGTCCCCGTCTTGGCCCTCCAAGGCGCCCTCACACTGCTCACCAAGTTCCTTGCCCAGACCTTTTCTAATCCCTCCACCACCGAAGCCGTCACAGTGACCTCGGGCTGCCTGATCTTTGCCGTCATTCTGATCGTCTTTGGCGTCCGGCAAATCAAGTTGGGGAGGACTACCTGCTCAGCCTCATTGTCACTCCATTGCTGGCACAGCTTATGGTGGTAAGGGATATGTTATCTTACCTTCGACTCACCAAAATACGGGCAGATAGCGAAACCACACCCCTCCTCCTCACTCACGATCCCCCCTCGCACCGCTCGAACAATCCCTGTGACATAGAGTCTCGCAGCTACGACACGCAGGAAGACAAACGCCGGATAGACGTCAAGCACATGCACCAGAAAAAGTAGGCACTCAAAATACCGACCGCTCCCTCAATGCTCAGCATTTCCCACTCTAGTTACATCTGCGGAAAAAACAGGGCAAATGGCTGACCCAGATTCCCCGTAAAACGCCCGCCACCGATCCCAGAACCTTACGAGTCCTTCGCCCTGTTCGTCCTTACCCGCCCATGCGATAGTTCAGGGCTTCCATCTCTGCCAATTCCTCGGGCTTCTTCTCCAGTGCATTGCCGGCAAAACAACCGCTTTCGAGCTGTCGCCGCAGCAAGTAGGTCTTAAGATCGATACAAACTCAAGACATTAGATCGAAAGCGCACACCATAAAGCGTGTGGTTGCTGAACGCATAAAATTCCTCATCTTTTCGATCTTCCCCGTTGACGATTAGCGTTTGGTACTCTGGAATATTATATCGACTCCAAAAGTATTTAAACACGGTAGGCACCTTCGCCTCAAAACGCTCCCCGAGAAACTCGTCCTCAATGTCCCTGTATCGATCATACTTTCCTATAAGCAAAATTACAGAGTCCCCTACCCTCGGCTCATCTCGACACCCTCGAAATCGTCGATCTCCATCTTGCGAAAGAGCGTGCCGCGTTTGACGAGGTCGTGGCAAACGAAGGGACTGTGGGTACCCCGATTCAACAGTCTCCCGCCGCCGAATCCCACCTCTAAACCGAATGATGATGACATCGAAGCCTGAACAATCCTGCGGTTCGGGCAACTGCGCGCCACCACCAATCGTTCAAGGGCTAGTCAGCGCTGCCTCGCCGCCCACCGAAATCCTTGGAAAAAACAACGACGTCCAATAAGTCGCCTATCATAATTCACGTTTCTCATAACACTCTCCAACCAAACACAAAGTCCATTGACCCGGTTTCAAAAACCTGACGAACCTTGGATCATGAGTCTTGGCCAAGAATCTATTTGCCGGCAATCCCCAGCAACGGCCGCGTTTGATTTGACCGCCTCACCAAATCAGCAATCGAATACCCCCGAAACACATCCATAAAGGTCTCGGTGTCATCTATGACTTAACTTATACTTTATTTACATGTTCAAAAATTTGAACATCATACACCTTGATAGGGGATATAATGAAGACCGCAGCAATGTCGTGGCCCTCATCGACGCGTTCTACGATCGCGTCCGCCAAGACTCCTTGCTAGAATCCCATCTACCAACAAAGCATTGGTAATCGCTAGGACAAACATCTAGAGACCATGTATCGGCTCTGGAAATCCATCATCTTCAAGGCGGGCACCTATCACGGTAATTCACTCCCAGAGACGCATCGCTGAGTCACGAACACTAAGCGTACAACCGACGTAAACAAACCTGGAAGAGCAAGCCTGCCCTCAACAAATTCACTCACTGCGACGATTCGACAATAGGCCCAAAGATGGACCACCCCGCCAACGCCCTGCGGCGAGAGAGAGAAATTGGCGCCGAGTGATCATCTATCCAAGCATCTCCACAAACGCCGCCATCCGATCCAAGCCCTCCTTGATGTTCTCCATGCTGGTGGCGTAGCTGAGGCGGAGACATTCATTGGATCCAAACGCGACTCCAGGCACCATCGCCACCTGTTTCTCCTCCAACAGTCGCTCGCAGAACTCTATTGAATTCAGACCAGTCCCGGAGACATTGGGAAACAGGTAAAACGCACCTAGCGGCTCGACACAACGAATCTCCTTCATTGCCCGTAACCGTTCCAAAGCAAAACGACGGCGCTGATCAAACTGCACCAACCACCCGGCGAGATGCGCTTGCGGACCCCGCAAGGCTGCCACACCGCCCATCTGGGCAAAGGACGTCGGATTACTCGTGCTGTGGCTTTGCATAGCGTTGATCGCTTTGGCGATCGGCTCCGGTGCCGCTAGAAATCCCAATCGCCACCCCGTCATCGACCACGCCTTGGCAAATCCATGAACAATGATCGTATGCTCATAATGCTCGTCCGAAAAGGTCGCCACACACCGATGAATCGTGTCGCCGTAGATGAGCCGCTCGTAGATTTCGTCGCTCATGATATAGACTCCCTTTGCGACGCAAATGTCACCCAACGCTTTGATCTCCTCCGGCGTGTATACGGCGCCGGTCGGATTGCTCGGCGAATTCAAAATAAACAATCGTGTCCTGTCGGTGATCGCCGCCTCCAACTGTTCCGGAGCGACTTTGAAAGCGGTCTCATCGGTGGCCGGCAGAATAACAGGTATGGCCTCCGCCAATTTCACCATCTCAGGATAGCTTACCCAATAGGGAGCCGGAATGATCACCTCATCCCCGGGGTCGCACACCGCCATGATGACATTGTAGCACGAATGCTTGCCGCCGCAGTTGACGATGATTTGACTTGGTGAATACGTCAGCCCGTTTTCATTCTGAAACTTCTCGGCGATCGCCTCCCGCAATTCCAACACACCGCTGCTCGGCGTGTATTTCGTAAAGCCGTCGCTCAACGCCTTTGCGGCCGCATCTTTGATGTGCTGCGGCGTGTCAAAATCCGGCTCGCCCGCGCCAAAACCGACCACACCTTTTCCCTCCGCCTTCATCTGTTTGGCCTTGGCTGAGATGGCCAAAGTCAGCGATGGCGTAAGAGCAGCCACACGATTCGATATGTGATGTTCCATAGTCAAAAGAGCCGAAAACTGATAGCGATGCAATCTCTCCAGAGCAAGCGCAATTGTCGCCCCGCCGACCCTCCAACAAACGCCCCCACAGCCACCCTCCCCCCGATACAACACCGTAACCCATAGGCAACCCCACCGATACAACAAGGGTGAAACGGCTTTTTCCGCCCGCATTTCCGCCCCGACAAAAAAATCGAATAAAATCGCAATTCACCCTTGACGCCGCCTCCTTTTTCCGGCGAAATCGTCCGCGCTATCAGTCAGTAAGTGCCCAAGTCGGGTTGCCTGCTGAATACAACAGTCTGATTCCATCGCGGGGGAAGTTGCGCAACTTCCCCCGCGATGAGGCAAATAAGCAGGATTTTTTCTGCATTTAACTTGCTGATTGATAGCAACGGCCCGGCGTGTGTGGATGTCGGCTCGTTGCGCAAGGGCAAACCATTAACCGATTAAAAGGATACAAAATGCAGAAAATCCATGCGACTCTGTCGGCCCTCGCCGACCTCACCTCCCGAACCGCCCGGGCGCTCTCCGCCCGGAACAAGCCGCTGCTGCTCGTGGCGGCCCTGATGACGGCATCGGCCCTGCTGCCGATGAAAACCCACGTGAAAGCGGCGAAGATTCCCGGATACATCAAGGATAAGGCAATCGCGTTGATCGAAGGCGCCGTGGCAGACGCGGCTGGCGGACACTTCACCCGGAACGGAAAATCCGTCGCCAAGGCGGGCCATGTGGAAATGGACTTCGCCCAGGCTCTGTTTTTGTTCTTCTACGCCGATATAAATTGGGGTCTCGCCTACACCAAACAGAGGAATCATCTTCAGGGCGAGGAACACATCGGAAGTGCCGGCGGCTACCCCCTGAAAGACCGGCGGTTTGCCTTTCACGATTACGAAATTCGGGAGGCTGACTCAACGAGCCGAGTGTATGGTCATGGAATCAGCGTTCCGAAGAACACCGAGGACATCTTCATTGACGGCGGCACGGCTTATTGGGACGCCAAATACGTGGTTCATTCGACTTACCGTTGCGACGATGAAAGACTGCGGCGCCCCGCAGGGAAGTTTAATGTCATTATCCAGTACAAGCTGGCCGACCTCACCTACGACGGAACCAAAGGAGGCACAGTAATACAGGGTAGCATCGACACCAACAACATCGTCAAAAAGGAACGGAAAGCCTACAAAATCCACCGCGAGAAGATGAGCAAGGTTCAGCAGGACAAGGCGACGAACGTGGACTTGCTGGACGACGACACGGAGATTGTCGAGGGGCCGGTCGCTTACGGCGTCTGCACACGCACCTGGAAGCTGGTCTGGCCGAAAGTTTCGGCTTCTGATATTCCGCTGGGACTCTTGAGCTATCGCAAGGCTCAGGACTTAGTGGACAAACTGGTCAACGAGCACACCTGGGAAATTGATGAATCCATTGACTACGGGCTGTAGTGAATGAGAAGATGAAGCGGATCATCCGGCAAAGGTAATGAAATCAAAATCATCCAAAATTCCGGTCGGGTTGGCAGTGCTGGCGGCGGCGATTCTGGGTCTCATTTTCTTTCTGCGGCTGACGGCTCCGTCATTGCCAGAGGAAGAGGCGAAGGAAGCGCCCGAGGCGGCGAAAACCCCGCCCACGGCTCCGGCCGCCAATCCGCTTGCGGACAAACTCCAGGCCATGCATCGCGGGATGGAGGAGGCGGGGCGCAAGCGCCGGGAAAACTGGGAGAAGAACTTCCCTTTCAAACCGACGTATCATCCCACGCTGGTGCATGATCCCGAGCGCTACGACGCGAACAATCCGGCCACCTTCAGCGGGGACCCGGAGATGGAGATGGCCGTGAAGCGGCACAGCTACATGGTCTGCTTCTTCAACAATCCGCAGCGGTTCAGCGCGGAGTTCGAGCAGATATATCATCTGCTGGGGGAGATCGACCGGGAGGACAACCCGGAAGTGAT
>JAMASS010000076.1:7201-11115 GCA_024761205.1 Limisphaerales bacterium | reverse complement strand
ATGCTCCAGCAGGAGACCAACTAGGAGATACCGCCAGCCAAACCAAATCCCCTTCCCCTAGAGCGCCCCCCAATCATTGATCCAATCGGTTAAATCCATCACCCACCTCGCCTCGCTCATAATCTATTGTTGAAACACATACCACCGGTAGCCCCCTATCACCAGCACTCCTCCCTAACCCACCCCCATCACTTGGTTAACCTCTTGCAATCTGTATGGTGATTCACGATCCCCGTTATTCGAAACATGCGGATCGGCAGATTCACCTATTACGATGGGCGCATTGTGGATGGGCATATCAAGGCGGACCGGGCGGTGAGTGTGGACTGAGGTGGCGGAGTAATTATGATTCAACTTAAGAATATCGAGAAGAGTCACAAGACTCAAGCTGGGTTTACTTATAGTCTTGCGGCAAGTGACGCTCGACATCCCATAGGCGATTTTGTGACAATCATGGGGGGGGCCGAGCGGGGCGGGGAAGTCGACGCTGGTGAAATATCATCAGCCTCTTCAATAGTGAGCTTAAAGGGGAATATATATTTCGCGCGGCACCCGAGGTGCATGAGTTGAAACCGAAGGAACGCGCGACTTTGAATAAGGAGAATGCCAGCTTTGTCTTTCAGCAGTTCTATCTGTTGAATGATCTGACCGGGGCGGGGAATCCGGATATGCCGCTCTCGTATCAGAACGTTCGGCGAGGAGAACGCCAGCCACAGGTAGCGGATATGTTGGATCAGTTTGGGATTGTGGCGAAGGAAGATCTCTATCCCAGCCAGTTATCCGGCGGGCAGCAGCAACTCGTGGCCGTGATTTCGTATCCGATTGTGTTTTTGGCCGATGAGCCCACGGGCAATCTGCACACGGATCAAGGTCGAGAGAGCATAGACTCTTCAAGCGGCTCAACGAACAAGGGACGATGATTATTCAAGTCATCCATATAATGAGGCCTGGCTCAATGCGGCAATCGCATCATCCAATTGCAGGACGGGTGGGTGCAAGTAGTAGAGTAATCCGGTCGAAGGACGCTGGTCAGTCTGGTTTTCCTATGAGAATGAGCCGGTAGACCTTGGGACTTGTCTCTGCAATCCGATTGTTGACGATCCGAATTTCTCGTGTGATGGAGGTAAATTCAGCAATGTCCTTCCGGCCGACTAAGTCAGTAGTGAATTGCAGTTTGAATCGGAGGCCACTCGGTTCCGCCGCACTGAATTTAACATTGCCATCCTTGCGAAAGACGGGACTGGAAAGTTTGATATCGGCCTTTTGCATGATGCTTGCCCTAAAAAATGTGGGGAGGAGAGTTTCGCCCGGGTGTCGATCAACTGGAGCCGTCGAGACTTGAGTTTGGTAATAAACACGGAGGGTCAAATACGGAGGCCATGAGACAATTCAATCAGAATTCGTTGTCTCCGAAGGTCCTTGAAAGTGAACGGTAATACTTGGTCTCGCCCTCGGGCAAAATGGCGCTGTCGATGAAAGTGATCGAGTGACGACAGATGATCCGCGCGAAAAACTTCGCGGCGGGTGAACCGTTAAAGCGAGCGGCAAAAAACAGCTTGCTGTCCCGACGCTCTCTCCATATGTCATCCGGTTTGATGCCAACGGTTGGTGGGCCTCGAAAGACCAAACCGGCCTGAGAACGTTTCACTCTCGTAGAATAAGGTGTTGGGGGGCTCAAATCCGGGCCAAGCTCACTCTCGCCATCATTGGCATAAAAGCGAAGGGTGCACGTTTCATCACCTTGAGGCGTAAAGTCACCAAGATACTTGAATTGGAAAATGATCACGTTCCGGAATGTGCCTCCGAGAACT
Source organism: Limisphaerales bacterium (assembly GCA_024761205.1). Lineage (GTDB taxonomy): Bacteria > Verrucomicrobiota > Verrucomicrobiia > Limisphaerales > AAA164-E04 > UBA2970. Next base: position 9,304 of record JAMASS010000076.1, on the reverse strand, counting down.
ATCTCGTCGGCCGTATTCATCAATGAACGAAAGAATGCCCACGGGATTTCCGGTGGAATTGTCATAAATGACTTCGGTCGGAAAGAGTAATTGAGCTTTTGTTTGGTGATTGAAACCGACGCATGTCAACGCCAGGCAAAAGAGCGTGCGCCAACCGTCCATTCCTTCTTTCCCATTTTGGTCACGTGGAATACGGTGTCGATGCCTCCAGAGAACGAACAGCAAGCGCCTTTCTGCGCTCAACGGGGAGGAGTTAGTGGCAGAATTCGTGCGTTCTCACCGCATAAAATCTACCGAAGCGGGTAATTGTGTTTAGTATCAAGGCGGAACAGGCCGATTCGAGCCACCGCGCGCGCCATGTTTCAGGTTCAAAGTGCCTCGGTGAGGTCAAGGCCATGGCAAGACCTTGGGTTCGGAACAGGGGGCATTAGGTTAAAGTTTGCGGGTGGTTGGTTGCTCGGAGGGTTCCATTTGAGGGGCGGCGGCGTTCGTCCTTAACATCCACACTCCCAACACCGTTGGATTGCTAGGCCTCGCGTTGACTGGGAATGCTGCTGCTGATGGGCGTGAGGCAGGGCGGCCTTGTGTGGCACGGAGCAGCCCCCGGGCGTTTGCGGCGAATACCTTGAAACAAACGGTTGTCATCGATTTGATCAATGCCTCTTTCTTCAAAGCGCCCGAACAGTTTCAAGTGGCTTTGAATAACCCGAAGAAAACGACCATCAAAGATGGAGTTGCCACGAAGGATTGCGAGGATGACCCTACTGCTGTCAAAAACGCGAATCCGGCTACCGACTTTGATCATCACCCGCTGCAACACCTCGAACGCCAACTCTCCTGATCCCCTCCGGGAAACTGCCAGCAAATAAGCAAACAACCGAGAAGGATACGCCTCGAAAAATTTCTGAAAAACAACCTCGCACCCATCGACCATTCGGGCAGTGAGGCCTGCCCCTCCCTCACAAACTCTTCACCGGTCCTGTCCAACGAACCCATAAAAGCCCAGGCAACTTATCCGACCGAACCGATTCCATGTCTCTACCGTTTCCTCAGCCGATCGGTCTCCGCCATTCTATTTCAGCTTCTCTAGTGCCTTGTTGATCAAAATCAAATCGTTGCCCCGCCCGATTGCAACCAAAAGACTAGGAAGGAGCAAGCGCAGCCAACCCGCACTGATCGCCATGGCCGCCGCCAAGCATCGGAGAGCCATTCCCTCTGAGTGATTTCCATCGAACACTCTCCGGACGGGAAACGCCTCCTGAACATTGGCCAAGATCGATCGACCATCCTGGGAACATCAGCAATGCCAAAAAACCCAAGCAACCACCGATACATTACTGCGGCAGATGGGATCTGGTATTACGAATCACAGATCCGCGCGTCACGGGACGCATCACGACGAACATCGGCGGGGCCGGCGCCTCAAAAATGGAATGCTCGCCGGATAATCGCTCGCTCATTTCCGCCAACCAAGACGGTACGGTTCACCGAATCGACATTGCAACCGGTAAGATTCGCAACCGCCTGATCAGCTACGATGATCGGGTGACCGCCATTGGCTATGCCCCAAGTGGCAACTAGATTTTCACCGGTGACCAGGATGATGTCACCCGACTCTGGCCAACACCGACAAACGCCCCCCCCAATCGCTTCATCTCACCTCAACCATAGAGGTAACAACATCCGAATCGCCACCCAAGTGTCACCCATCGAGACACTAATCCACTCATACGGCTAAAGAACGGAAACTTAGTCAAGCAATCAACATTGGCGGATGGGGAATTTCTCAGGCACGAATGCTGACTCTGGATTCCGGGCACTCTTAAAAATGTCGGACTCCACACCGCCTGCCGCCAAGAAAAAACCGAAAAAAATCACATTTTCTCCTTGACGGATTCCGCCCGTGAAGGTTTGCTGAGAAACGGTCCCCCGACAAGCAGCCTTGAATGAGCACGGGGGGAGTATGAAATTAAACTTTAACCGTTTATGTTATGCGCAGAGATGATGAAACTTGGAACCGAATTAACTTCACCCGGACATTCGCGGAGAGTGGGGGGGGGGGGGGGGGGGGGGGGGGGGGGGGGGGGGGGGGGGGGGGGGGGG
>JAMASS010000076.1:0-7191 GCA_024761205.1 Limisphaerales bacterium | reverse complement strand
CGGAGAGTACCCCCCCCCCCCCCCCGAGTTTATCGCTTGAAGACAGACCGCCCTCGGCGGACAGGCCAAGGGCTTAAGCTCACCCTCGCCGCCCTCCTGACCGCCCTCGCCCTCCAACCCGCCGCCGCTGCCGTCGCCGTCGTTAGCAACTTGGAACAGGGTGGAGAGACTCCCTTCGTTATTGGCTCACCGCTGGCCACACAGTTCACCGTCGGCCCGCTTCCCAGCGATGGCCCGGCTGACCACAACATCTGGGCGCTGGACAAGATTACCGGGCGTTTTGATGGCGTCACCGGCAATCCCAGCGGTTTTGAGGCCAGGATTCTAAACGATGACTCCGGCTCACCCGGCCCCCTCGATAGCCCGCTGGCGACCTTGACCGGGCCGGACCCACGGGGTAGCCAAGACTATGACTTCATGCCGCCCGCCGGCACTACGATTTCCCTGGAACCGGAGACGTCCTATTGGCTGGCGTATACGTCCGCAGGGCTGCCATCAGACTCTGCTTATTACAGGATGCGCACAACACAAAGGCTGACTGAGGACGCCGGGGCTCTGTCGGGATGGTCGATTGGCAACGACGTTTGGCGGATTAATAATGCTGGGGTATGGGAAACCTTTAGAGTAGGCAGGACAAGTTTTCCTATGAAATTCGGTGTGGAGGCCACGCCGGTGCCGGAGCCCTCGGAGTATGCGCTCTTCATTGCCTTGGGCTTGGGCGCCTTCGCCCTTTGGCATCGCCGCCGCCAACAAGAGCAGCGAGCCGCCGCCTAGCGGTTTCCCCCCGCACTAAAGCATCCCCGCCAATCAAGGGGCGGCCTCAAAAAAGGCCGCCCCTTTTTTGCAGTCCTCGCCCAAGGTCAAGCAATCCCGGGCCGAGGGGTGGTGTCGCCCTGTTGAATCAGAGTCCGAGGGTATTGAGCCCCGTGCTTCACTTGATAGCGACACGCCGATTTGCTCATTGAGTAGACGCTTCGCAAAGGCGGGACAAAAGCACAAGCGTATCGCGATTTCCCTTGAATCATGCAGCAACGCCTTTGGGAGGCCGGTATGGCGTATGGCTTTTTGATGCGTTTGTTTTGATTCGGTATTCACTGGATGCCGTCCTTGGGCGCTAGTTTCATCTGTTCATGCCGAAAGGGATTGGCTAGCTTGGGGGTCGTATGGTGCGTTTAGGCGGCAATTTCAGGCGGTGGGGGGGGATTCTGTTTGGGCTAATCGCCTCGCTCTCGCTGGGGGCGGAGGATTGGCCTAATTTCCGCGGGCCGCGACACGACGGTGTTTCAAACGAGACCGGGCGGCGTCTTGATTGGGCGGCGGCGGCGCCGGAAATTGTTTGGCGTGCGGAGGTGGGGATCGGGTTTTCCGCATTTGCCGTTGTGGCGGGCAAGGCATTCACGATCGGCCATGTGACGGGCGAGGATGTCGTTTCTTGTTTGGACGAGGATTCGGGCAGGGTCATTTGGACTCATCGTTACTCAAGTGAGTTGGGTGCAAAATTCTATATTGGAGGGCCTGGATCGACCCCAACGGTGGATTCGCAAGCAGGGCTGGTTCATGTCATGGGGAAGTGGGGGGAGGTTTTGTGTTTGAGCATTGACGATGGCGCCGTCAAATGGCGTCGTCAATTGGCGAGGGATGCGGATTTCTTGGTGCCGGATTGGGGGTTCAATGGATCTCCTTTGTTGTGGGGCGGTTTGGTCATCCTGAACATGGGCTCGGCGGGAGTGGCGTTGGAAGGGGAGACAGGAAAGATCGTTTGGCGGTCAAAGGGAGATGAATGCGGTTATTCTACGCCCGTTCCCTACCGGGCCAAGAATCGCGAGATGATCGCGGTCAGTTCCGGAGAAGCCTATTCGGGGGTCAATGCTCGGACGGGCAAGGTCGAGTGGGCGGTTCCTTGGTTCACCCGGTATGGTGTCAATGCAGCGGATCCCATCATTTGGCGGGATGAGGTTTTCGTCTCTTCCGGTTATCAGCAGGGCAGCGGGCTCTTTCCTTTGGGCGGCGGAGAATTGCGGGCCAAATGGAAGCAGAGACGGTTTCGCGCGCAGCAGAACGCGCCGGTTCGGATCGGCAGTTACTTGTATGGATTTGATGGCGACAGCTCCTCGCGCGCGAAATTGAAGTGCCTTTCGTGGGAGACAGGCGAAGTGCAGTGGGAAGACGAGACCTTCGGTTATGGCGCCCTCTCGGCAGTGGGGGATCACTTGATTCTCATTTCGTCCAAGGGCCGCTTGGGCATAGCCAAAGCGTCACCGAGCGGTTTCAAGGTCATGGGCAGCTTGCCGGTGCTGGAAGCGGATTGTTGGACCGTGCCCGTGCTCGCCAATGGCCGGATACTTTGCCGGAATTCACATGGGAGTGTGGTCTCGGTAGATATCCGCGCTGCCAAGTAGACTGTGGTCATCAGATCATTTTAGAGATAATGCCATGAAATCAAATCGACGTCAGTTTCTCAAAGTGTCCGCCGCGGCCGCCGCTTCGGTGATCCCTTTGCCGCTTTTGGGTGCTAGCGGGGGAAAAAGGTATCGGACTGCGCTCATTGGCTGTGGTTGGTGGGGCGCCAACATCGTGCGCGAAGCGATGGCTTCAAAACGCTGTCAGATCGTGGGGCTTTGCGATGTCTATCACCGACCGCTGCAGGCGACCGCGGATGAGGTGGAGGGATTGACGGGAGATCAACCCCGGCTCTTCGATGATTACCGGGACATGCTGAAAAAATTGCGGCCGGAGATTGTTATTGTCGCAACACCTGATCATTGGCACGCTCTGCCGTCCATTGCCGCCTTGGAGGCTGGCGCCCACCTCTTTGTGGAGAAGCCAACGAGCCATACGATTGTTGAGAGTCAGGCGATGCTGCGTGCAGCCGAGGCCGGTGATCGAGTCACGCAGGTGGGCTTGCATCGACGCATCGGGCCGCATCATCGCTCAGGAATGGACTTTATCCGGTCGGGCAAGGCGGGGGATATCGGTATGATCCGACTATTTGTGACCGGCGAGGCGAACGGTATCGAGCAACCCGCGCCGAATTCTCGTGCGCCAAGCGGGATGAACTGGGACATGTGGTGCGGACCGGCGCCATGGCGCCCTTACAATCGGAAGCTCACCCCCGGCGGCTGGCGGAATTTTCTCGACTATGCTAACGGGACGCTGGGAGATTGGGGCGTTCATTGGCTCGATCAGGTTTTGTGGTGGACCGATGAGAAGTATCCCAAGTCGGTTTATTCGACGGGGGGGCGTCATGTCCTTGGCTCAGCCGTTGCGACGGAAAAGGAGGCGACCACGGATGCCCCGGATTCCCAAGTGGCTGTCTATGAGTTTGAATCGTTCACGGCGACGTGGGAGCATAAAAAGTATTCTGGAAATCACGCTGAGAAGCATCGGCTCGGGGCCTACTTTTATGGCACGAAAGGTGTGTTTCACATGGGCTGGCGCGATGGCTGGACTTTCTACCCGAAAGACACCAAACAGCCGACGGTTCACGAGGATCCGAATTTTTCTGATCCGGTCGATGGCAATAATTTAAGGCAGTTGTGGGGGGATTTTCTCGATGCGATCGATAGCGGGAGACAACCGGCCGCAAATTTGGAGATTGCCCACCGCTCATCAGTGTTGCCGATGCTGGGGATGCTGTCGTATCGGCTCGGTCGGAGCGTTGCCTGGGACGGTGATCGCGAACAGATTTTGAATGACCCTGAGGCGGCCGGGTTGATGCGTCGTGATTACCGCAAGCCTTGGATGTACCCCGCCGCATAGAAACCAATGCCGCCCCTCGCAACCGATAACATCCACCGAGGCCGTCCAAATCTAACGGCTGCGAGAGACACCGGCTTGGCGCAAGCTCAAAATGACTTTTTAGCTGTCTGAAGGGCTTATGATTTTGGCGGTTATTTTCATCGTCGTTTGGCGCATCGTTGGCTGAAAGCCAAGCTCACCAAATTTCGCGTTGCTCACGGCATTTTCTTTGTATAGATTCCGGGCGCATGGATTCACCCGGCGGCCCTACTTCTGCTCAGGGAATATATGAGGCCAAAATAAAGGCCGTCCTTCACGAACTGCATGAGGAATATCTCGCTCCGCACGATCATCCTTGGATAATAGGGTTTTCCGGTGGCAAAGATTCGACTCTTTTACTTCATCTTGTCATTGAGTGTATGCAGAGGATTGCTCCCGATGAGCGCACCCGGCGAGTCTACATTGTCTGCAACAACACTCTGGTTGAGTCGCCCGTTTATCAGTCTTTCGTGGATTCTGTATTGGATAAATTGGAAGAAAGCCTTGGAGGGCTCAACGTTCCCGTGAAAGTCGTGCGCACTAACCCGCTGATCAAGGACAGCTTTTGGGTGAACTTGATCGGAAAGGGCTACTCAGCACCGACTCGGAATTTTCGCTGGTGCACAGACCGTCTGAAGATTCGCCCCACGTCTCGATTTATTCGGGAACTTGTCACCGACCAAGGAGAAGCCATTTTACTTTTGGGCAAACGGTCGGCTGAGTCATCGGCTCGAGCGGGCAGTGTTAAGCGGCATCAAGCCTCGGACGGCGGACGGCTCTCGCCGGACACCCGACACAAGGGGGTTCAGGTTTTCTCGCCAATCAAGGAACTGACAACCGAAGACGTCTGGGTAAAGCTGATTGAAAGCCGACCGCCTTGGGGCGGGTCTTACCGGGAATTACTCAAACTCTACAGGGAAAGCAACACTAGCTGCCCTTTTGTGATGAGCCCGGACGATGCTCCTTCATGCGGTTCTTCGTCCGCTCGGTTCGGCTGCTGGACCTGCACGGTGGTGAAAAAAGATAAATCTCTGGACGCCATGATTGACAACGGCCACGAGCATTTGGAGCCACTTTCTAAATTTCGTAACCGGCTCCGTACAGTGTCGGATACTCCCGAATACCGGAGCAAGATTCGCCGTAACGGACAACCGGGCCTCGGGCCTCTCACCATGAAAGCGCGCCGGATGCTCTTGGATGAACTGCTGGACTTACAAACTGAAACGAAGATGCCACTGATTTCCCACCATGAAGAGATGCTAATCCGTGAACAGTGGGAGAAAGATCAGACCACCGAAATCATGCGCGAATTCAACCTTGCGTAAACGTGTTTGACGCACTATTGAAAACATCCACGCCGATGGAGTTCGAATGAAGCCACTGCCCGTATTCGAGGATCCCGAAACCAAGAAGCTTATAGAATCACTGACATCCAAATACGATGTCGATGTGCCGCTCCTTGAGGACTTGTGTGATGTCATGCAAAAGTACTCAGGCGATGGTCGCAAAACCGGTGTGAACGAGGAGATCACCGATTGCTTGGGCGAATTTATGAGACGTAATAAACCAAATCCCTGATCGATGTATCTTTCAAAGCTCCATCTCCAGAATTGGCGAAGCTACGAAAAAGCCAAATTCGACTTCAAAAAACCAACGGATGGGAAACCCGTGGTGCTCGTGGGGGCCATGAACGGGCACGGCAAGACAAGCTTTCTCATCTCGTTGTATTTGGGCCTGTTCGGGCGGTTTGGTCTCCGTTACTGCGAAGGGCTCCGGACCCGGACGAAGAAAGCGAATAACCGCTCTGACTCCTACCGGAAAGCGATTGCGAAATACCGGCGATTGACTGCCAAACCGAACGATCCCACGTTGATCGATATCACATTCTCGCTAACAGAGGATGAGCAAAAGCAGTATGACAAGGTTGAAAAAGAAATTCGCATCGTTCGACGCTGGCACTTCACGCAGGCAAATGAGCCCAAATCAGGAAAAGATTTCGAAGAGTCCACGATGTATATTGGCGAGCAAGTGCAGCGTCATCACGACGAAGACGGCGAAATCACCGAGATCGAGAAGTGGTTGTTCCCCGCTCACGTGGCCCCCGCGTTTTTCTTCGATGGAGAGCAGGCGCAGGCGTTGATCGAGGATGCGGGAGGGGTGAGGATTCACGAGGCCGTCGAAGTAATGTTTGGCTCCAAGATTCTGGAAGAGCTGGAGAAATCAATGAGGCAGTATCTAGCCAGATTGCATCAAAAGCTTGGAGGGAAGCAGGGACTGTCCAAGAAGGCGCAAAAACTCAACGCGAAAGTTGCTGATCAAGAAGAGCTGAACACCAAGATAGAGAGGGATAAGGAAAAGCTGGAGACACTTCAGAAGGAGAAAGAAAACATTGAAAGAGAGCGCGACGCCTTGCGAGATCAGCTTCAGCGGGCGGGAGGCGGCAATGCGGACGAGGCCGAAAAGGTCAACAAAGACTTTGAGAGGGCTGAGAGGCGAAAGACTGAAGCGGAAGAATCCGTGACGGATTTGGTCGGCCGGATGGGTTTGGCCTTGGCCGTTCTTCGTCTCGATAGGGGGATTCGGGAGCGATTGCGTCAAGAGAAGCTGCGCGAAGATCACGAAAACTTGAAGCAGGGCACCTTGGACAAGCGAGAGCGGGTTCTCGCCTCAGCCATGCCTGAGCCGCCCGAAAGCGACCCGCTCCTTGGGAACATCACCGCCGAGGTTCGGGAGAAAGTAAAAGAGCGCATCCTCAAAGCTTTGGAGGCCATTTACGATCCCCCGGACCCCGACACCGCCGCTTGTTACCTGTTGGGACACGTGCAAGGTCAACAGCGGGAGCGGGTTCGCCGTCGTTTAGACGAGACTCGCGAGTTTGCTTATGATCGCTTCAAAACCAGCGCCGATCAGTTGCGAGAGGCCCGAGACAATTATCGGGATGCCAAGGCGAAGCGGGATCGGGTGGGGGAACAATCCGAGAAAACGCGCGAGTGGGCCGCCAAGATAGAGGACTTGACTGGAGAGATAGACAAGCTCATCCGCCGCATCGCCGAGTTGGGAAACCAACTCAAGGCCTGGCGAGCCGATTATCAGACCATTTCTGCGGAAGTGGGCCGCCTCCGCGAAGAACTCGCGCGCCTGGAGCCCGAACAACGGCGCAATGCCGTGGCGGATAGGGTTTCCCGCGTATTGGAGGAACTTTCCGAGAAGCTCGAACCCGTAACTAAGCGTCGTCTTGAAAAGTCCGTCACCAAACACTTTCGGAAGATTGCCGATGAACGCTTCAAGGACGGCAAGATTCGCCTCACGGGAGAACCCGCCGTCAAGATCGAAAACCAGGAGCCCAAATTACTGGCTTCGCTCAGCGGATTTGAGAAGCGCTCCTTCGGTATCGCTTTTTCGCTGGCACTGGCG
>JAMASS010000075.1 GCA_024761205.1 Limisphaerales bacterium | reverse complement strand
CGGACGGAGCTAAACAGTGGATAATAAACCAATCCGGCCAGAATCACTTAAAACATGTCTTTAACCAAGGCGAGTTCTCCCGCTTCGCCAGCCACGGCAGAATTTAGGTCGTCAAGTGGGTAATTCCTTTTTAATATAAATCCGTGTATAGTTATTGTTCAGTACGGATTGAACGCTGCCCTTTGTTTAGTTCTTACCCCCTTTCTTGGTGGACACTCCATATTCGTTGAGCCAATCGGTAAGTCTGGCTCCCAATAGGAAATCGCGCCTCAGCTTCCACATGAAGGTAGCCATCGTATAGAACCATCGATAGTCGAGCTCCTCGAAATCATGCCAATTGAATATGCACGATACCACGTGTAAACGACCGGCATCGCGAAGATGTAACTCGTTTCGGGAAACTCCGGATACCATTCCCGATATTTCGCCCGCTGATCGAGTCAATGCGCCGCCGCATCAGATTCCGGCTCGAAGTAATCATACCAGTAGCGATGTCCTTTGTGGGGATAGACGGCGTAGCTCCCCACCAACGCCTTTGGAAAATAGGCGCGGCCCAAGTCTTCCGAAAACAATCCGCTGCATCCCACTTCGAATCGTTTATAGCTGTCGCTGAAACAACCGAAAATCATCCAGATGCCGAATCCCCGTATGGCAACACTAACATTTCTTTGATCTCGCCTAGGCGCCGTTCCGCTCGACCGGTCTGACGATCTCCCAATCCGCCAAGATGAAGTCAATGGATATTCCGGCCCGCTGATACGTCCGCCCGCAGAAAAGACCCGATACGCTCCTTCATTGCGGAATAACGAGGTTGAATCGCCAACGGGCAACCCAATTCTCCCCCCAACGAAGTCTCGGCGAGCGGCTAACCGTCCTCATCGATATGCAACATTTCATTGCTGCTCTCATCAAAGAAGGAGTACGGGCAAGCGTTCATATTCAGACCGACTCGAAGCCCATCGCCTCCTAAAGTTCGCCAATGCGCAATCCCTCGGCCAATGATCTTTCATAATCACTGGAGTGCCAATCGGCCGTGGAACCAATGCCGCGATCTTCGAGCTGGTTCAACACACTCGCAGCCTCGCTGTTACCCAAGAAATCCAGTTGCCCTGAAATGAGAAGAATCCAAAGCAGCGGATGACTTAATCGAGGATGGCCGAGCGGTTGGGTCCGCTCGAGAATGACGCTTAGATTGCGGGGCGATGCTTCTGATTGCGCCATCGCAAGTTCAAAACCACCAAAACCCAACACAGAAACGAAGACCACAAATGCAAAGCGCTTCATAGAGGAATGAACCTAAAACACGGGTATCTCCAAGAAGAAACAAACCGAATTCCGATTCGAGTCCCACGCGAGCAGGCCCGCAAAGAAGAAACAGAAACCAGATGCCCAGGATCAACAAGCGACACTAATCTTGTCCGTCCTGTCTCCCTTTTCAATTCCGAACCACTTCACCATTGACCTCCTCCCAACACTCCTTTAACTCTACCCACAATATGTTCAGATCATTCGTACCAAAACTCGCTTTGGCCATTAGTCTCGCCTCAACGCCCGTCATCTCCTGGGCTGATCACCACAATGAAAAAGAACCCGTCACGCTGAAACCCGCTGATGGTCATTACCTCGGAATTCCGCGAGACGCCTTGGGGCAGAAGTTCCTCATATCCATTTCCGTCATCCCGCAAAGTTTGGCCGCAACCAGCACCGGTCTCGCTGGTAAGATCGTCACCTTCGAACTGTTCGCCGACGGTGTGGATCTCTTTGAAGATCCCGAGGGCCTCGTCGTCACTGACGAGCTCCCCGCTCGCCGCCTCGTTGCCTCGTTTCCAATTATCAGCAAGAATGAGGAACTGATCACCATCGACTTCAACGCCGGTATGCGCAGGGCGTTTGCTGATATTTGGTATTCCGTCAGCAGGAGCTTCAATCCCTTCTCCGGCGAGCAAACCTACGAGATTCCTGGTTCCCGTGTTTTCGAGGTCTCCGAAAACAGCGGACAACTGGTCATCCGGCAAAGCGCCCAGGTTCGCAGCCGACAGTTCAGCGCGGACATGGAAAACCGCTACGAGATCCGGTATTTCATCAAACCCTATAAGCCCGGTGACTACCAAGGCAAGGAATACAACAAGCAATACGACCGCCACGTTCGATTCTTCGAGACCGCAGCCCGTCTAGAGAGAACGACTGGAAGAGCGGCAACGAAGATTGCACGCTTTGACATCAACAAACCGCTCAAATTCTACTATAGCAGCAATACCCCAGCCGACTACGTCGACGCCGTCAAGGGTGGCATCGAATATTGGAATCGAGCGTTTGGCCGCAAGGTTGTTGAAGTCGCTAAAGCCCCGGAGGGCATCACCGCCCCTGACGCCGGACACAACATTGTTCAGTGGGTCCCTTGGGATAACGCCGGCTTTGCCTACGCCGACATTCTCGTCGATCCCATCACCGGTGAATCCCAGCGCGGCCAAGCCTACATGACCAGTACCTTCGCCATTTCCGGCAAGGCCCGCGCTCGACAGATCCTGCGCCGGATGCGCGCCATCGCCGATAGAAGGGAAGAGGAAGAAGGTGAGAAAAAGGATGGGGACGAGAAGAAACACAATCACGCTCCCTTTTGGCCAACCTCTGCGGTCTGCCAAGTTTCGCTCAAAGCCTTTGCCAAGCAATACGCAGAGGGACTCGAAAAAGTCCTAGCAAATCCGGAGATCAGCGATGAAATGGTCCTCCAAATGTCTCAGGACTACATCCGCGGAATTGTCGCGCACGAGGTTGGCCACGTTCTCGGACTTCGGCATAACTTTGCCGGCAGCCTCGACTCAACGGTTTCCCACCAACGGCTCAACAAATGGCTCTCTGCCTACCTGAAGCAAGAGGACCTCTCAGAGTTTGAGAACGACTACACCGCGAACTCCATGATGGAATATCAAATCTTCCCGGCCATGGCCTTGACCGGCTCAAAGATGCGCACTACGGAGACCGTCTTGCCTCACGATCGTGGCGCTATTCAATGGGGCTACTACGACGACGCCAAAGTTGCGGAGGACAAAACACTCTTCGCTTCCGACGACGATATGTCCCGTTGGAACGACGTCAGCGTTTTTGACTACGGTACAGAACCCGTCATTGCGGCCTATGCCGAAATCGCTGATACAATCAGCCAGCTTCCCAACTTTCTGATTGAAACGTTTATCCGCGCCAAAGCTCCCCGTGACCCACGCGATCGCGTTCCCTTAGAAAAAGTGAATCTCAATGTGGGTGGCACTGCTCGATCCCTGGGCTTCGAGCTTCGGAACCTTCTTCGCTGGTTCAGTAGCAGCGCGCGGTCGCTCACCATCGAAAACCAATTTGATTTCGTCGGTGACCTTAACAGACAAGAAGTCCTCAAAGCCCACTGGAAACGTCTCAATGAGCAAATCGAAGCCTTGGGTGGCGTAGATCGCGCCATCTTTTCCTTCATGCCAGAACCCCCCAAATTGGATCCGAAGAAGAAACCGAAAAACGTCAAAGCTGCACCACCCGTCAAACAGGCTGAACTCACCAAAAGCCTAGAAACCCTCCTGGAATCGCCTGCATACCAAAAGTTTGTTGGTTTGGACGACCAAGAATATGAATTCACCGATGATGAAAAGAAGCTCATCACCGAACGTGCGATACTCTACTTTGATAAGCTTAGCGACCGCGTCGTCTTAGAGGCGTGCAATGTCTTTGGTGCTGCTTCACGCGATCTAGCTCTCGAAGCCAACGAAACACTGGACGACGACGACATCGTCGCCAATCTGGAAAAACGAATCATCGAATTCGCCAGCAAAGTTATTCTGGCCAAAGACGACAAAAAGATCATCAAAGGCAAGATCGAGAAAGCCCGGGTGGAAGTGATCGACTACAAATACTCGCTCGAAACGCGGCTGGCCGCTGCCAAGATGTTATCCGATCGCGTCGGCTCTTATAAGAGCTGGTCGAAGGAGGGCAAATCAGACATCAACAAAAAGCTCAGAGGCGAAGTGGAAGCCGCCCTCAACATCAAGCTCTTCAAGTCCTTCAAAGACTCGATGTTGTCGCGTTCGCTGAGGAAATGGCACCTCGATCAGCAAGAGATCCTGAAACTCTTGCCGGGCAATCGCAGCGCAACACCGCCGGTGCCTTCGAAATAAGGACGCTTTAGCATCAAGATGCATCAAAAGAACTGCTTAACGGCAATCCCTTTTCTTTGTTAAAGTTCACGCTTCAACGTGCTTTTTTAACGAGAGATCACGCTGAAGGTGCGGGCTCCAAGCATACCTCGACCAAGCCTTTGATTCTTGGCCCTGTCGCAACGATCTCTTATATGCTCCGCCTATGTACCAGCGCATTTCTCCAGGGCTTCTCTCCCAGGTCGTTCTCACTCCCCAAGCCGAATGCGGATCCCATCCGACTCACTCACGGTCCAATGCTCGACCATGTCCAATCAGATTCTATCCGGGTCTGGGCCGTTTATGAGCATGCATTTACGGATGCATGCTCATCGGATTCTCAAGCAGTCCCTCAAACGAACCTTTGGATAGGAACAAAGAGATATCCGACGCCCATCTTCGGATCACAGTTTCGGCCTGACGCCGTTGTCGCAGTCGATGGGTGATTCGGCTGACGCAAGATCGCAAGCCGGGAAGTCAATCGGTCCGGAGGCAATTGTAGCCGACCAATGAACGGCTTGGACGGAGACGCAGAGCAGCTCGAAGACAAAGGCTGCCAAGAGACGCAACTAGCTCAAAGGGTGTTTACTGCTCCTATCCATCGACGCCAACCGTAGCGGCTAACGCTGAGCAGCTAAAGAAGGGGTTGGCGGCTTAGAACTGCAGCTCGATGAAAGATCCAAATTCAAGCGTTTCCAGTGCTTTGTCGATTTCCTCGGAATGATCCCGTGACAGAGGCCAGTGATTCGTCGGCAAGACGACGATGTCCACGGTTCGTTTGGCGAGGTTTTGTTGGTAGCCCAGGTTCCAGTCGCTGGTCAGGAACACCTCAAAACCGTTGGACTCGATTTGGCCGGTAACACACCGTTCGCCAGTCCCGACCAACGCATTTGCAGCGATCGCAGCATTCGTGGATCGGAAGCAGCTCGGCCAATGGATGCGGCACACACTCCTCTAGGAAGATCCTTATAACGCCTCAAACGTCTCCATCGTTCTACTCGGGATCACTCCAAAATCGCTAAGGCATCTTCTCGTCGAACGGTCGGAAAGAGGTCGAGGAACTCGTCCACATCCAAGCCGTCCATCAAATAGTGGAAGCGTGTAGACACCGGCACCCGTGTATCCCCCCCTCCCCCGAGTCACTGGCGTCCCTCCCATGATCTTCGGATTAAAAGTGCCTGACGGCTCACTCATCTTCCTTAATCTTTGGCAACTCATTATACATAGCTTGGCGTGCCGTCTTGGATTTGCTGCTACTTCGGACATGGAATGAGGTGAGTCCACCGGCGTAGAACACCGGGAAAAGGGATGCCGCCAAGTGTGTCACGGTCATCGAGCTGATGAATATGTCCACCCACTTGAGACAGCGGCCGCCAAGTGTGTTTGAAGCGCAAGACTCCACCGCCAAGCCGGTGCCCTACTAATGCCCGCAGATTGCTGGAGCGACCTCAGCGTGCGCACCGGCACGGCTTGGAGCGTTCCAAAGTGCGCCACAAATGGGCAATCGCCGTTACTTGTGTTTGATCGAGTCTCAAGGGCGGGGCGAGCAATGAAACCGCACCGAGAATATCGGCGTCAGCCAAAAAACCGCCTGCTTCAGGCTTGGGCCGTGCGAAGGCAAGGACGCCCCGTTCTCCGGCCCGGGCTGAGGCGGATGAAACTTACTTTAGCGGGAAACAGGCCAACATGAGCAACGCTCGCCGAAGGCCGCTTAAAGGCGCCGGATGCGGGCACCGTGGGCAAAAGCGGGAGGGGGGCGGCATGAAAGTTTTGCGCTCGGTTAGGAACCCGGAACCGCCAAGGGCGGGCGCCGTGGGCAAGAGGGCGGCGGGAAAGACCGGGCGACGCATCAGATTTGGGGCGAAGGCGGGGGAGGACCTCACCTCGGAGCGTGATCAGGAATCCGGTCTCAGATGCGGACGAGCGAGTGGGCTAGAACTTGGCGCGCAACTGTTCGAGCTTCTCTTGCAGCTCTTCACCGACGTCTTCTTGGAAGAAATAGGCGTCCCGCGCGCCGCTGGTGTTCCAACTGTGGAGGAAATACATTTTTTGGAACTGCACCCAACTGGCGGAGCCGTCCATGTAGAGATGATTGCCGCCCTCGGGAAACCTGTTGCGGCCGCGATGAGGCGGCATGTTCTTGAACGCTTCGGCACGACCCCCGCCCCATTGACGATCGATCTTGAGCACGGCGTCGGCTGCTAAGGCCCATCCCGGCCTTGAAATCGAGTGTTTGACGGGACTTCGGGATTTGAATTGGCCGGCTGGATTGTTCCACTCCTCGATGCCGCCAAAGTATTGAAAGCCAATAACCCACTGATTATAGGGCGCCTCGAAGGTGGGGAAACTCGGACGATTGGGGCAGGTCCAAATCTTGGCGACTCCTTTGTTTGTGTTGATGGTCAATCCTACGCTGGCGGCCGCCTCGCGCTCCGGAGGGTTCAGCGCAATCTGCACCTGCTGAGAACGGGCCTGCAGGAGTTTGTCCTCGTTATCGTCCGCGTAAATCGTCATGGCAATCCCGATTTGGCGGAGGTTGTTGATGCACTTGATCCGTTTCCCCTTTTCTTTAGCCCGAGAGAGGGCAGGCAACAGCATACCGGCGAGGATGGCGATGATCGCGATGACCACCAACAATTCGATCAACGTAAAAGCGGTTCTTTTTTCAGCATAAGCTTGGATGAGCTTACTATGCCGAGTTTCTCATCGGCATCAAGCCCGATCATGTCTGCGATGGATCAAGATTCCTTGGGGCGCGCCGGACGCCCGCAGGACTCCCAACGCCAAGCCGATGCCCTACTAGTGCCCGCAGATTGCCAGAGCGACTTCACCGTACGCACCGGCACGGCCTTGGAGCATTCCAAGGTGCGCCGCAAATGGGTGATCGCCAAGTTACCTGTGTTTGACCGAGCCTCAAGGCTTTGACGAGCAAGGGGCGAAGATGATCGACAAACCCGCCCCATTTTTGGCTGCGTATAATTTTATCTCTTTATTTCCAATGGGTTAGCAATGCCGACGCTCTGATCCCTTTTCAGACGAACAAGAGGCGACGGGGATATGGATATACTGCACTCATACTCCCGCGAGTTTGCGAGGTCTACTTGAGAGCCCGAAGACGCGGGCAAATTGCTTCTATCGCAACATCACATTACGGATCGAGCCGAGACGCTCATCTGCAGGCCTTTGCCGAGGTCGGCGTCATCGCGCTTGTTGATGAGGCGAGGAGTTATCCGATTGGAAATCTTTCCGGCGGCGCCTTGATCGGGCCTTGCCGAAGCTTTGTGGAACGATCCCGTTGCCGTTGGATGATTAACCTGCCCTCCGAGGCAACGGCGAGAAACCGAGTGGACAATGCTCTCTATCCCGCAAAGACTTTTGCCGCCAAATCAAGTTATATAATCCGCAAAATTTTATCACATCCACTCGCGCAAACTTCATCACTAGTTTCGAGATTTTTACATCGCTCAGATTCTGATTCACCTAGACATCCCGGGCATTTCTTGCTTCGGTCAGGGAGGCCACGGTGGATTGAAACTAAATCTCCTGGGGCACAATCTTCTGCCGGATCTCCGATGAATCTAACTCAACCAACACCTTTTGCCCTTTGATATTCTCCCCGGTCACCTAGCACCCTCATCACAATGCTGAGAATCTTAGCTCCTTATAGTCTTTGATCTCAGAACGGATTTCCTGAGATTCCAACGCCTTAATACTGCCTCCTTCAACGATGGTGATAGGAAGATTCCCTTTCTGCACCTCAAATGAGAGGTTGGTGTCGTCATCCTCGTCACTGCCCATTTTAAAAGCGAACAACAGCAGAACGACCACGAGTCCGAGACCTTGCGCAGAGAAGAGATCCGGTATTACCCATCTAAGGCAATCCCTCCCAGGCTTCCCACGGGCAGTATTTTGATCGAAAAATTCGAGTCTAGCTCTGAAATCTCCTTTGATTTTTCGGCGATGATCACCGCCTGACGATACCCTCTGGAGTGAGTAACCCCACCAACAACCCGGTTCCGATTAGGACGATCAATAGCTCGAGCCTTGGCAAAAGATTGGATCCCTCAGCTCAAACAAATGTCATAAATTAGCGAAAGGAATTTTATGTGGGCTTAGAACACCCCTAAACAGGAAAAGTTCTACAGGGCGTAGTTTAAAAATAGAAACTCGGACTCAAATGAAGCACGATTTGGAGATTGGTCGGGATAAAACGTGCCTCAATAATTGAACTGCGCCCGTTCTATATACCATACAAAAGAAGATTCAGGAGCGGCTTCCTCAACATTGGGAAGCGCCTCAGGCTGGAACACCTCCATCGCCCGTCGTAAGGCCCCAACAGTAAATATGAGAGGATACAACCTTTCGTAGTACCAAAGTTTGGCAAAATAAAATCCGATCGGACTTGCCGCCGCCATTCGACCCGCTTCGACCCGTTCCAACAACCATTCGAGGCCATTTACAGCCGCCGCTCGGATCCATCGAGAATCCCATCCTTCATCACCAATTGGCGTCGCCACGCAAGCCAACAGCGCCTCCGCACTCAGAGAGGTTTCCTCAACGGAGGACGCCGTGCCATAGCTACCGCCCCATCCTCCATCATCGTTCTGGTTTAATATCAGCCAATGAACCCCCTGAATGATTGCCGATAGGGCACGCCTGCGTTCTTTCTCCGGCAATCCAATGAGGGCCAGCAAGACCCGAGCAGTGCCATAGGTCGGATTTTCATCTTCGGCAACTTCCTGGTTGCCGAACCACAGAGGGCACCACGTCCCATCACCTCGCTGGCGTCTCAAAAGGAAATTCACCGCCCGCCGAAGCGCTCGCTTGGCACGAAATTGATCATTCGGCATCAGTTTTGGAATCCACAGAGTCCAGGCACGAATGGTATGAGCCGAGATATCGGGACTACTACGATCAAAGGGTAGATTCCCCCACCCCTTGCAGAAGGTCGGAATACCGCCATCATGATTCTGCAATCTGCATAACCAATTACTTCCATTTTTAGCAACGTGCCGTTCGACATCCGTATCCTTCCAAAGATAGTGCATGGCGATCAAGGCCCCTGCGGTGTCATCAGCATCCGGCACACCTCCCGGTAAATTCGTCCACGACCAGGCCCCCGGCTCGGCTTGGGTATAGGGATGACGCTTGCGATACTGCTGTTCCTGCAACCAGATGGACAAACCCTTAAATTCTTCCTCAGGAAGCCCTTTAAGTCCACGATCACCCAAAGCATTGACGGAGAGCGTGGTCACCCAAGTGCTCAGATTCGCATCAATGGCCCAACTCCCATCCTCGCGTACTGAATTCACGATGAACTCCGTCGACTTAAGAGTCACCGGATGCCCCGCCAGCCGACTCGAAGCCAAATTCATGGTGACAAAACTAGTCAGCGGCGTCGCCTCAAGAAAGCCTCCATTGGCCGGTTGGATGGCTCGCAGCACCGAAAGGCATTTGGGAATGAACGAGGCGCGAATCCCCCGCAAAATCGGACTTCTCTCGGGGAAATGCCTATGCCGCGCAATCCCTATCGCGATCAATGCCGGCAAAGCATAGCTCACAACGGGAAGTTGCAACGCCGCATACCATGAGGGTGGAAACGCCGCCAATTCAAAAGGCAGTGGCTTGACCAGAGCCCAAGCTTGTCGCCCGGCACCAAGACGTCCGGTGAGGGCTGCCATGGTCAATATCGGGACGGAAAAGGTCCTGTCCTTGCCATATCGCTTGGTGACCGCCTCGGCGATGATCTCGCTCTCAAGTCCCCCAGCATGTTCCCTTAACCAAGCTTCCGCTCCATTAACGGTTTCCTGGAATGGATGATCGCCATCCTGGCCGATCAAGTTCAACGCAGACCAACACAAAACCGTCGTGCTCACGTTGCTCCGGCTCCGATCCGTATCCCCCCAGCCACCATCCGGGTTCACATGTCCCACAATCCACTCCAACCCCCTCGACACCAGCTCGCGATAACGGAGCTGATGGGGTGAGAGCACCCGGTCGACAATGGCCAAAGCCGTGACCGCAGTCGCCGTAGACAAAGGCGAGGCACTGAGTTCGCCGACCCAGTAATGGCTCTCCTTACGTTCCGCCAAGAGAGCATTCTTCGCCTTTTCAAACGCAGCTGAAATCCGATCGTAGTCCACCTTCATCACCTTGAATCACTCCCCAAAAGCCCTGCCAGCACCACTTGGTTCCCCCTCATAATTCATCGTTCCGCTGCCGTCCGGGGAAAATAATGCAGGCGCCTTTGCAACCAAAAAGGCGACTCAATACCAATCGGTTGCGACTGATCCACCGGTAAATAATCTCCGCGACCCAAATGACACCAGGAATCCAAAGCATCAACGAGAGAGGGATTAACACCGGCATCCGCATCCCTACAAAACGGATACACCGGGCGCCTCGGTAAACCTTCCCATCCCTCGCCAAACACTGAACCGCCTCCATAAGATCCGCCCGCGAGATATTCGGGACCAGACCAGACGCACGGGCGTCACTTATGGGAACAAAAGACACCACGTTGAACCAGTCCAGCCAAGTCAGCAGTTGCTTTTGAAAGGTACAAAGCGGGCAATCGCCATCGTACAGAACGACATGGGTCCATTGACTGATCACTGATTCATTCATATCACTACTATCCCGGTTAGCCAGCGTTCAAGCATCACTACAGTTTGAACCACCGATGCCACCAGAGAAGCACAAACGCGACTCTAATACTATAGGGGCAGCTAAGTTCCAAGGATCACACACCAAACAAGAAAACAAAACCGGCCTCAAACCTTCCGATAAGACCGCCCGGCTTCGCCGACGTTGGACACTAGCTGTCCTCTTACCAACCAAGCCAAATCAGATTGCTGCCGGTGCAGTATGTCAGGACCTGTTTGTCCTTCAGATGTGCGTAATCGTCCACAACCTCCGGCAAATTGCAAAAATGCTCGATCTTAGGCTTGAGCGCATTTTGAAACGATCCCGCATC
>JAMASS010000074.1 GCA_024761205.1 Limisphaerales bacterium | reverse complement strand
ATTGTTCCTCCAAACTTGAATCGTTTCAGATAGGATATTCTTTTGGATTGGTAGGCCAGGGTGAAGATTTTATCTCGATCTGGCATTGCGCAATAGAGCAAGTCCTGGCCGACAAAGAGCTTGTCCGACAGTTCAATGACCTTATAGCGGCCATCGCGGAACACCAACAACAGCTTATCAAACTTGGAACAAGCTAGTTCAAACTCGTCTCCCGAAATTTTATGTCCGACATACCCCTTCTTGCGGTCATAGCTTACTTTGAACGACTTGAAGGCGACTTCCTTGGGAGCGACCGCCCCGAACTTGGTGATCTTCGTCAGGCGCCGGTAGGGATCTTTATATTTGGAGATCAGCGCCTTGAGATGACCGATGGCGTATTGGGTTAGAGACTTCAGATGCTTTCGGGTCACAGTCAATTCAGCCTTCACCTTCTTCATCTCGTCTTTATGTTTGTTGATATCGAATAGCGAGATCCTCCGAATTTTCACACCGAGGAGCATCTCCACATCATCGTCCCTCAGCTCTCGATAATACTGATCTTTGAACGGCTCGAGGCCTGTGAGAATCGCTCGAAAGATCGCCTCGTTCGTTTTACAAGCCTCGATCTTTTTATAGATACGATTCTCGACAAAAATCCGGATCAATGTCTTGTAAAATAGCTCCTCAAGCAGTTTTTTCTCACGGAGCTCCAGCTCGCATCGCAATAAGTCGGCGAGGCTCCGGGTGTTTTCCTTAACCACTTCGGAAACCGTCATCTCAACTGGACGGCTATCCCGGATGACCGTGATCCTGCTTGAGATGGACGTCTCGCAGCCGGTAAAGGCGTAGAGCGCAGGGATGAGCCTTTCGGCTGCCATCCCGATTGGCGACTTAATTTCGATCTCGATCTTTCCAGCCGTAAAATCATTGATACTCCGCACCTTGAGTTTCCCTTTCTTGGTGGCGTCTTCGATTGAACTGATCAGGGATTCGGTGGTCATCCCGGGAGGGATCTCAGAGATGGCCAGGGTCGAGTTGTCCTTTACCTTGATCCGGGCCCGGATTCGAATAGTTCCGCGACCGTCATCATACTCGGAGGCGTCCATTAGGCCGCCGGCGATGAAATCCGGGAACAACTTGAACTTCTGGTTTCGCAGCACCGCAATCTGCGCCTCCAACAATTCGATGAAGTTGTGCGGAAGGATCTTGGACGAAAGCCCCACGGCGATTCCTTCGGTGCCTAACATGAGTAAGAGAGGTAATTTTGATGGCAAGGTCACCGGCTCTTTCCCTCGGCCGTCGTAACTCGGCACAAACTCTGTCAGTTCACTATTGAACAGCTCCTTGCGGGCTAAAGGAGTCAGGCGGCATTCGATGTAGCGAGGCGCGGCCGGGGGGTCCCCCGTGAACACATTGCCGAAATTACCCTGTCCCTCAATGAGGTAGCGTTTGTTAGTCAGCACCACCAAGGCATCGGCAATCGAAGCGTCGCCATGCGGGTGATACTGCATGGAATGGCCGACGATATTGGCCGCCTTGATAAACTTGCCGTCATCATTCTGATGCAGGGACCAGAGAATCCGCCGTTGAACCGGCTTCAATCCGTCAGCCAGGTTGGGGATCGCGCGGTCGCGGATCACATAAGAGGCGTATTTGAGGAAACTGCGGTCCATCCGCGCCCGCAACCCGCTGAAGCCGTCCCGGCCGCTTGAATCGTTAACCGCCCCCTCCCATGGCAACCCGATCTGCTCTGGAGCGCTCTTTTTGCCCATGTGACTAATCCTCCTTGGAGACCACCAAATTTTTCAGGATGTAAGCCTTGCGATCTAGTGTATTTCTCCCCATGTAAAAATCGAAAATTCCCGCCGCATCACAGCGGGCGGCATACTCGACTTTGCCTAGCCGCATCTCATTGCCGATAAAATTCTGGAACTCCTTGGGAGAGATCTCGCCCAAGCCTTTGAAGCGGGTAATTTCGCGCCCTTTGCAGATTTCCTTTTCGGCGCGCGCGCGTTCAGCCTCTGAGTAGCAATAGATCGTCTTCTTTTTATTGCGCACGCGGAAGAGTGGCGTCTCCAGCACATGCAAATGGCCCTCGTAGACGAGTTGATCAAAAAACCGAAAGAAGTAAGTAATCATCAGATTGCGAATGTGGAGTCCATCTACGTCGGCATCGGTTGCCAGAATCACCTTGTTGTAACGTAAGTTATCCAACGAATCCTCCACACCGAGGGTGCACATGAGGTTGTACATCTCATCGTTCTTGTACATGACGTCCCGCTTAAGGTCCCAGACATTGAGTGGTTTTCCCTTCAAGGTGAAGATGGCTTGGGTATTCACGTCTCGACAGCTCACGATGGAACCTGCGGCCGAAACGCCCTCGGTGATGAACACCATAGACCCCAGGCCCTTTCCCTTTCGTTTGTCGAGGTGCACCTTGCAATCCTTGAGCTGAGGGATGCGAATCCGGACCGACTTCGCCCGCTCCCGGGCGATTCGCTTCACCGCCTGAAGTTCTTTGCGCAAGAGCTTGGTATCCTCGACCTTGGCCGCGATCTGTTGGGCCGCTTCCTTGTTTCGATGCAGATAATGCAGCACTTCCTCGCGAACCTGGGTCACCAAGTCGGAGCGGATCTCGGTATTGCCCAGCTTGTTCTTCGTCTGCGATTCAAAGACCGGCTCCTGCAGTCGAATCGAAATTGCGCCGACCATTGATTCCCGGACATCATCGCCATCATACTTGCCCTTGGTGTACTCGTTGACCGCTTTCAACAAGCCTTCGCGAAAAGCGCTCAAATGAGTGCCCCCCTCGGACGTGTATTGCCCATTCACGAATGAATAGAATATCTCCCCGCTTCGGCTATTGCTGTGTGTGAAACTAAACTCGAGGGTCTTGGTTGCGAAGTAAACCGGCGGATAGGCGGCTTGGTCGCCGATCTCTTCGCCGATGAGGTCCAGCAGCCCCTTGCGAGAATAG
Source organism: Limisphaerales bacterium (assembly GCA_024761205.1). Lineage (GTDB taxonomy): Bacteria > Verrucomicrobiota > Verrucomicrobiia > Limisphaerales > AAA164-E04 > UBA2970. The sequence goes on along the minus strand of JAMASS010000074.1, from coordinate 10,976 downwards.
TACTTCTTCCCGTTGTACGTTAGCCGAAGACCTGAATTCAGGTAGACGCAGTGCTTCAGCCGCCGATCGATCAGATCATCTCGAAAGACGATATTCTTGAAGATATGGGGGTCTGGAACAAAGCGGACCAAAGTCCCGTTGGGTTCGTTCTTACAACTCCCTTTGGTCGCCTTCTTCAAAGTCCCGCGCTCAAATGAGGCTTGGGCATAGCAGCCCTTGCGAACACTCCGCACGACGAACTGTTCCGAGAGCGCGTTCACTGCCTTGGCGCCCACGCCATTGAGTCCCACACTGAACTGAAACACATCATCATTGTATTTTGCTCCCGTATTGATCGTCGAAACACAATCGACGATTTTTCCCAGGGGAATGCCGCGACCGAAATCTCTGACCATGACGGCTCCCTCCTCAATGGTGATGCGGACCTCCTTGCCAAAACCCATAATGTATTCGTCGATGGCGTTGTCGATGACTTCCTTTAGCAGGATGTAACAGCCGTCGTCATAGTGGGTTCCATCTCCAATTCGTCCGATGTACATCCCCGTGCGGAGTCGGATGTGCTCGAGGGAGGAGAGGGTTTTGATTTTGCTCTCGTCGTACTTGTGTTCCGGTGCTTTATCCATAGGGATGAAAAGGGTTGACTCTATAAAAGACCTCGAGAAACTTGCCAATAATCAACTACAAAAAATCACCCGTTTTCACGCTGCGAGCGGTGCGGACGCCTCCGGGCCACATCTCAAATTGACGCCTGCAGAGATTACTGATAGACACAGTTGCCGATCGCTGGCTTCGGCAGCATTGTCCGGGGGCAAGGGCACACGATCAGGGTCTCATGAAAGAGCAGGCGCCGAAAAAAAGCCAATCCAAATACCAACGCGTACTGGTCAAACTAAGTGGTGAGAGCCTAGGCGGAACGGAAGGATCGGGCATCTCCCCCCAAGCGGTTCACGGCTTAGCCCGGCAGATCGCTGAGATTCGGGGCCTCGGGGTTGAGATCGTCATCGTGATCGGTGGTGGGAACATTTTCCGTGGCTACCAAGGGAGCCAACAAGGCATCGAACGCGCGACCGGTGATTACATGGGGATGCTGGCAACCGTCATCAACTCGCTTGCCCTCCAAGACGCGTTAGAGAAAAACGGCGTCGATACCCGCGTTCAGACCGCCATCTCGATTTCGCAGGTGGCCGAACCCTTCATCCGTCGTAAGGCCGTTCGGCATCTCGAGCAGGGGCGGGTCGTGATCTTCGGTGCCGGCACTGGCAACCCCTATTTTTCCACTGATACCGCCGCCGCTCTTCGCGCCAATGAAATCGGAGCAGAAGTCATCCTCAAGGCCACCAAAGTCGACGGTATCTACGACAACGATCCCATATTGAATAAGAAAGCCAAACGCTATCAGGCGATTTCATATTCCAAAGCCCTGCAAAAACGGCTTAAAGTCATGGATTCAACGGCATTTTCCTTGTGCATGGACAACGAAATGCCCATTATCGTCTTCGACATCTTCAAACCCCACAATCTGAAGAAAGTGATCAGCGGGCAAAAAGTGGGCACCCTGGTAACCTTTTAGCCTGAATAAAAAAACCTCAAACCGGACCCTATCACCCCTATGCCTGCCGATGAAATCCTACTCGCAGCCGAAGGCAAAATGCAAAAAAGCGAAGAGCTCGTCATCAACGAGTTCTCAGGAATCCGTACGGGAAAAGCTTCCCCCGCCCTCATTGAAAACGTTCTGGTCGAGGCTTACGGACGCCAAATGAGGATCAAGGAACTCGCCGGCATCACCGCCCCGGAAGCGCGGACCCTGCTCATTCAACCCTGGGATATCGGCACGATCTCGCTCATTGATAAGGCCATACAAAAGGCAAATCTCGGCCTGAATCCGATGGTTGATAACAAATGCCTTCGGATCATTCTCCCCGAACTCAGCGAGGAGCGTCGCATCGAATTCACCAAAGTCGTTCGCAAGATGGCGGAGGAAGGCCGCGTCGCTGTTCGGCACGTCCGCCGGGATGCCATTGATCACCTCAAGAAAGAAGCCAAGGATGGGACCATCACAGAAGACGAACAAGCGGTCGGTGAAAAGGAAGTCCAAAAGCTCACGGACAAGTATGTCGCTAAAATCGATGATCACATGAAAAAGAAGGAAACAGAGATCATGACGGTCTAGAGCCATCACTGGGGAGATAATCGAATCAGTCCGCAAATCCGGCTGCGGCTCGATTTAGGTGAAACGTCGAAAGGGGGGAAGCGGTGAAGAATCCCCGCCCTTCGAGACGCTGCCGTGTCAGAAAGAATGCTTCGAATATGCGGCAGGTTCTGTCTGTCATTTGTAGGCTCAGCCAAGGATGAGGGTGCGGCAATCCTTCGCCGCTTTGGATTTTTCAAGGTGGAAAAATTCGCAGTCTCGCCCCTTTTCCAATCACCCCCTTGAAAATGGGCCGGAGCCTCCGAAATTCAGGCGTTAGAGATGCGCTTTAATCCTGGTGGCTGGCCTTTCCGAATCGGACGACCGTCTCGCCCGGTTTGGCGTAGCCCAACTTCTCACGGGCCATTCGCTCGATGACTTCCGGGTCCGTTTGCAACGCATTGATTAAGGACTTGAGTTGCCGAGCGGCTTCCTGCTCATAGGCAATCTTGTCCTCCAGAGCAATAATCTGACGCCGCATGCCCTCGTTTTTCTTGATTACCGGCAGGTACCAAAACGACACCGCAATACCGCCGGCGACCAAAAACAACCCTAGGGCCATCCAGGTCAACAGGTTCCCAATTCCAAATCCCTCGGAGGGGTCTTTCATTTTAGGCAGACGATTTTGAGAGCGCCGTATAAATTCGGAGAATCTGGCGTTTTTTACTCGACCCTAGGCCGATTTGTCCAGCTTGGGCTTTACTAATGCCCAAATATCTGCTGCCGCCTGGATCTTCAGCCAGTAAGTCGTCGCTGCATAGGCGCCGCCGCCAAGAAACAGAGGGCCAAAAACCACCAACAGCCGGGCGCCCAAAGATTGATGTCCAACCACACTATCGAGCCAAAGATGGGATCCCCACGCCAACAAGCCTGCCAAAATACTACACGCCAGCATCCCACGCACGGGCCAATACATATCTTCAAAGGTGAGTTTCCTAAATTTTCGCCTCAGGGCGTAAATCAAGAGCCCCAGATTGAGGAAGGAAGTGACGGAATTTGCGATTCCCATCCCGCCCTGCTGAAACATCGGAATGAGCAAATAGGCCAGAACTAAGTTGGCCGCGAGACAAAAAACAGTGATCCGCATTGGCGTTTTCACATCGCCCAGTGCAAAGAAGGCCCGGGCGCAGATGTTCACCAAAGAAAAGGCGATGAGTCCCGGCATGAGACATTTGAGGGCAAGCTGGCACCGTAGCGTCGCCCTTGAATCAAACGCCGCTCCTTCAAAGAGCAGGCGCACAATCGGCTCAGCCAACACAAACATCAAGACAGCCGCCGGGAGATTCGCATAAATCAGATACCCCATCCCTTCCTTGAGGGTCGCCCGAAATTCCGGGTATTTCTTCTTTACCGCCAAGCCGCTTAAGGCCGGAAGCAAAAAGGTCGCCAAAGAAACACCGACCACCCCCTGGGGAAGTTCCATCAGCCTCACGGCGTATTCAAAGGAGGCCACGATGTGGCTCCCCTCCGCATGGGCGATCCAACTGGTTAGCAGAACATTGACTTGGAACGCCGCGATACCCACCGAGCCAGGCAGCATCCGCTTAATGATGTCCCTGACGGCCGCGTGTCTCCATGGCCGGACAAAACGCATTCGAAACCCTTGCTTCATCAAGACCGGCAGCTGAAAAACCATTTGGAGAAACCCCGCCGCCAAAACCCCGATGGCCAAACCAAACACCTGCTGATGAAGATCCTCTCCCATTCTCGGTGCCAGAAAAAGCACGGCTAGGATCATGACGATGTTCAACATCGCGGCCCCCAAGGCCGGAATGAAAAAGATCCCGCGGGCATTGCATATCCCCATAAGCACCGCAGCGACACACACCATCAATACGTAAAGCGACATCAAGCGAAGCAATTCGAAGAACAACAGTGTCCTTGGCTGCCAGCCGCCGTGCCACAACAGCAGGCTGGTGAAGCCGGCAATCAAAATCACGGCCGCGGAACAGAGGCAGATCAGCAGAGAAATCGCCGCATTGGCGGTCTCCCACAGGGACTTTTCCCCCGCTTCAAGCTCCCTCTCCTTTAGAATTGGCACCAATGCGGCAGAAAGGGCCCCCTCGCCTAACAGACGTCGGAAAAGATTCGGCACTTGAAAGGCAAAAAAGAACGCGCTCGCCACTTTGGAATCTCCCATAAATCGAGCGTAGACAATCATCCGCACCATCCCCAAGATGCGGCTTAGCAGCGTCGCCGCTCCCATCGCCCCGCTTGATTTTAACATCTTCGACATCTTTTATTGGACCTTGGAAAACGAATCCCGATTTAATTTCGATGACGGAAGTGCTCGATGATAAAGTCAGGATGTTCCTTGACGATGCCTGCCGAATCAAACTGCTCTTCAAAGGGAGGGAAAGAGCAATCACCGGCCGATTCCTTTTTTCTTTGCGTGAGGAAGAGGTCTGAGCAGTGGGGCAGGAATTGCGCGTAGATGTTGGCACCGCCGCACACGAAAACAGGTCTCCCTCTAGCGAACCGCCTGCAAAAGTCGATGAGGTGGTCTCTTGACCTTAATAGTATAAGTCCGGCACCGCTCGGGCTTTTTACTGGAATGAACAGCCGGCGATGCTCCGACGCCATGTATAGATGGAAGAGCATGTCGAATTGCCTATCTCTCTCTAGATGTTGCCGAGATTCATGGGCATTCCGTAGTTCGCGGAGCTTAGTGAAGATGCCGGGATGCTTGTCGATCAGTTCCTGAAGGTGGCGGGTCAATACCAATGTGTATCTCCCGGGCAGCGGCCGGCCAAGGCTTTCAAATGTCTTGCGCCCCATCAAGACATGGCGCCCCGTTGTCTTTGATTTGAACCATTTGAGGTCATCGGACATGTGCCAGGGTGTTTTATTCCCGGCACCGATCACCCGATTCGCAGCCATCGCAGCTAGGGCCTGGAATGGTCGAGGGGTGGAGGGGGAACATACTTGATGAGTGTGCCATTGGGGGTTAGCTGGGGCGGTAGCCGTTCCAGAGGGTAGCTTGGGCATTTGGTGAAAGTATTATATATCTAAGTGACCTGGTCCTTTGCTATCAAGGGTTTGTCTGCCCGAGATTTCTTTTGGTTTCCGTCCGTGGTTTCACCCCGCCGAACACGTTCCTGTCAAGGGCGTCCGGCGGCGCATTTTTGATCCGCATGTCCTGTTCGTACCTGCTGCGTTGACGATGCCGTGGTTTCGGTTTGTTCATGTCATACTCCTAAATCCATCGATGGTGCCATACGCCTTACCACGCGCGATTTTGGTGCGTTGATATCCGCGCCAGTACCTGATGAACTCGTCCTCCGAATCGAAAACGCCTTTCCCTGATACGAAATCGTCAAGATCGCCGGTGATGCTGCCGATATTGGCGGTGTTGCCGCTCCCTGCCTTGTCACCGGCAATACGCCGTTTCTCCTGCATGAAGACCGCCGCATCGTCGAAGGGCAGTGGGACGTCATCGATTTGATCAATGGTGTACACACCCGAGTCGCCAGACCTTTTGTCCGATCTTCGCCTGTACACGAACCCGATAACCCAATGCTCGCCGTAGTCGCTGTAGGGGAACACAATGTTCTTGGATTCCGTGGCGGGATTGATGTAACTGGTATAGCTGCCAAGCGTGTAGGAGAATGCCGACCGCTCGGTCCTCCTGTATGTGGTCTTGACGTCTATGGCGATCTTGGCACGGTCATTCCGATCTCTCATCAAGGTGAAATCCGGGTAGTGGTTCTGTTTGTCCGGCTCCTTGAGTATCAAACCGGCGTGTTTCGCATACGCGGCGACAACCTGTCTGGACACCAGCTCGAAAACGGCTCCAATCACCTTGGTGTCCGAACCCAATGGATATACGCGGCCTCTCCTGTCCGCGATCCCGCAGATCGAGTAGCCATTGCTGATAGCGTTCAATCCGTCCAGGATAAACCTTTTCATCCGATTACGAGAGCCTCCTTCATTGTGTTTCTCAGGCTTTCGGTCGAACCCAAATGATAGAAGTGCTCGTGGATTTTTATAGTCTTATCAGAAAACGTCCTGAACAGCCCATCGTTGCGGCGATATTGGTTCTCCGCCCACATGGAGTACAGATATGGACAGGGCAGGGTTTTTAGCCGATCCTCCAGCATGGCCGCATCGTTGTCATGCCACCCATTGTAATAATCGGTGAATCTGCCGGCATAGGGTGGATCGGCGTAAAGGAAATCGTCCTCTTTTGTTTCGGAGAGCGTCGCTCTCCAATCCGCGCAGACGAACTCCCAGTCCTTCGCCGCCATCGTTCTGGACGCCCAATCGACCTGATTGCATATTTTGGTCACATAGGCGGCGCTGAATCTTTGTGGCTTGCGGCAGAACGGCGTGTTGAACCGGCCCTTGCCGTTAAAACGCATCAAACCGTTAAAGCATGATCTGTTCAGAAATAGGAAATCCAGCGGGTCGTGCGTCTCGTTGAACCGGTCCCTGACCCGGTAGTAATGGTTCTGCCCGTCCCTCAACAGGGCATTCCCTTCCGCCTCCAGGAACGTGCGGACGGTATCGGAGTTGATCGTGCCGTCCTGAATCTGTTTGTAGAAGAGGATGATGTGTTTGTTCGTGTCGGACACAAGTGCCCGGCGAGGTTCGATATTGAAGAGCACCGTCCCTGATCCCAAAAACGGCTCCATCCACCGACCTCTCCCTGACCATGAGATATTCCGTCGTATGAACGGCACCAGTTTGGTTTTAATGCCCTGTGTCTTGATCGGTGGAGACTTCGCCGGATGAGCGTCGGCGTTAGTTTGCATTCCGTCCTGTTTATTCCGCTGTATTCGAGCCGCTTGTGTTAGTCTGTCAATGCTGGTCATGTGTGTCGTTTCCCTGTGCAGGTCTGCTCACACGCTGATGTCTGCCTTGATGTGCGGGTGGGGGCGGTAGTCATGCAGGTGGAAGTCTTCAAAGCGAAAGTCGTGGATGTCGTTGATGTAGGGGTTGAGGGTCATTTGCGGCAAGGGGCGCGGGCGGCGGGTGAGTTGCAGTCTCGCTTGTTCCAGATGATTCTCATAGAGGTGCAGGTCTCCAAAGGTATGCACAAAGGCGCCGGGGGTGAGGTCGCAGATTTGAGCCACCATCAAGGTGAGCAGGGCGTAGGAGGCCATGTTAAAAGGCACGCCCAGAAACAGGTCGGCGCTGCGTTGATATAGTTGACAGCTCAGCTCGCCCTCCCTGACGTAGAATTGGAACAGGACATGGCAGGGAGGCAAGGCGGTGTTTTCAATCTCGCCGACGTTCCAGGCGGAAACGAGGAGTCTCCGGCTGGTCGGGTTCCGTTTGATTTCATCAATGACGTTGTTGATTTGGTGGATGGAGCGTCCGTCGCTGGCTCGCCAGTCACACCATTGGGCGCCGTAGATGCGGCCCAGATCACCTCGGCTATCGGCCCAATGGTCCCAGATGTGCACGCCCCGCTCGTGCAGGTAGCCGATGTTGGTCTCGCCTTTCAGAAACCATAGCAGTTCATGGATGATAGCAGGGAGATGCAGCCGCTTGGTGGTCAGCAGGGGGAAGCCCTCATTCAAAGGGTATCGCGCCTGGGCGCCAAATACGGACCGGGTGCCTGTGCCGGTCCGGTCCGGTTTGACCTGACCTTCATCGAGAACTAATCGAAGGAGGTCATGGTATTGTTTCACAACAGCGAGGAGTAAATACTGCTAAAATGAATCTGCCCAGAGTTTTCGGACTGGGTTAAGCGCGACACGATTGCGCTAAGGTCGATTGCAAGTTGCCTGTTTCCCTCTCGCGTGCCGACAGGCTAAACTAGCGGCATGGACAGACTCCCCCAGACGCGATCCTGCTTTGCTTGCGGCAAGAACAACCCTCACGGTCTCAACCTCGCCTTCCAGACCGATGGCTCACAAGTCCTCGCCACCTGGATTCCCCAAGCGCAACACACCGGTTTCACCGATATGATCCATGGCGGGATCATTGCCACCGTGCTCGACGAAATCATGGCCTGGACCTGCGGGGTGATCGGGGGGCGCTTCGCCTATTCAGTTGATCTGAATATCCGCTACTCCAGCCCGCTCCGCCCGGGTGACACGGTTCTTGGCTTCGGAGCCATTGAGAAAAATCGACGCAGCAAGATTTTTCATACTCGGGCGCGAATCGTCGTTAACAATACAGAAATCGCGGCTGCCGGCGGAAAATACTTGGCTATCAAGGAGTTGGCAGAGGCGAGTCTCTGGGCGGATTTTGGCGAGGATGCAGCGGCGCTGCGCGATCTTAGGGCCGGCTAGAAGGCGGCGTAAGAGAAACTATCTGGTTGAGCGGCCTGCTCAACGGACAGAAGCGTAGGTGTTCTCGGCCGCTTCAGCCGCTGAAGCTTGCTGAGACAAGCACTCGAGCGCGCTCCTTTTCATGATTCCAAGAAACCGGCCGCTTGCCCGTAGCTGTTCCGTTCAGTCTGCTCGCCGTCGGTCAACGACGCCTGAGCGGTCTCAGCCGAATGATCCGCTTTACAATCCCGCCCCTCAAATTCCATTCGGAGAACACATCGCGCGGGCTCCCTCGCCAACCTTTAGCCAACCCTGAAGATCTCCGGCTTAGGTCCGGCGCGCCAAGTCCCTGGGACATCACTAGTTCATCGCTCTTCTGGCCGCCCCTCGCCATACATCGCAAATCGAGACCCGGGTCTGGCAACACCCCCCCGTCCGTCGTGAAGGGAAAAAAGTGGCGCATATTTTGGGGATGATCCTTCCCCGAATGCCGCGGAACCGGGCGGATCGAAATGGGGCAGGGATTCCCTCTTCCCTGCGGAGGATCAAGCGGGAAGCCGCCTGCCTATTCGTAAATGAGATTGCGGTAATTCCGAGGACATGGCATTCCTTCCTCACCGCGCAAACGCAAAATCAGTCTCATGGAACACGCCTCAATTCGGCTCCTGAAATTAATCTCGTTCTTCCTGTTGGCGGCGCTGGCGAGCGCGCCCTCGGCGGGTGCGCCAAACCGCCCGAACGTCATCGTCATTCTGTCAGACGATCAGGGATGGGGTGATCTTGGCATCAATGGAAACCGCAACCTCAGCACGCCTCACATTGATTCACTCGCCCGAGATGGCGCCCGGTTTGCTCGTTTCTTCGTTTGCCCGGTTTGCTCGCCAACGCGCGCCGAGTTCCTGACCGGAAGGTATCATCTCCGAGGCGGGGTCTACAGCACCTCCGCCGGAGGGGAGCGCCTTGACTGGGATGAAGCCACGATTGCCCAAGCCTTTCGCAACGCCGGCTACGCCACCGCTGCTTTCGGGAAATGGCACAATGGAGCGCAATATCCCTACCATCCAAACGGCCGGGGCTTCGACGAGTTTTATGGCTTCTGCTCCGGCCACTGGGGAAACTATTTCAGTCCCCCGCTGGAGCACAATGGCAAAATCGTCGAGGGGTCCGGATTCATCGTCGACGATTTCACCGATCACGCCCTCAAATTCATCGAAGCCAATCGGAAAAAACCATTCTTCGCCTATCTCGCCTACAACACGCCTCATTCCCCCATGCAAGTCCCCGACCGGTTCTGGAAAAAATTTGCGAACAACGATTTGGCCATGCGTCATCGAGACCCGGAGCGGGAGAACCTAGACCATACCCGTGCGGCCTTGGCGATGTGCGAAAACATCGACTGGAACGTCGGCCGGATCCTCCGGCGGCTGGAATCTCTCAGACTTGCTCAAAACACAATCGTCGTCTACTTCTGCGACAATGGTCCCAACGGCTCTCGCTGGAACGGCGGCATGAAGGGGCGTAAAGGCTCTACTGACGAAGGGGGAGTGCGAAGTCCGCTTCACATCCGCTGGCCGGCGCAGATACCCGCTGGTAAGGAGATCGCACAAATCAGTGCAGCGATTGATCTCTTGCCTACCCTTACCGACCTGGCCGGCCTTCGAGCCGACTCGCCCCGGCCATTGGATGGTGTCAGCCTCAAGCCCCTCCTTCTTGAGTTTCAGCCCGCCTGGCCTAAGCGCCTGATATTCTCGCATTGGCGAAATCGTACTAGTGTTCGCTCACAAAAATTTCGGCTCGACAACAATGGCGCTCTCTTTGATTTCACCACGGATCCCGGGCAACGTCACGACGTCCAAGATCAACATCCCAACGAACATCGCCAATTGACCGAAGCCCGCACGAACTGGCGGCTCGCTCTGATACCGCCGGAGTCGCAAGATCCCCGTCCCTTCCCCGTCGGGCATCCGGATTACCGGTATACTCAGATGCCTGCTCGGGACGGAATCGCCCACGGCAACATCCAAAGATCCAACCGCTTTCCCAACGGTTCTTATTTCTCCAACTGGATCGACACCGACGACTACATCTCTTGGGACGTTAAGGTTCTCCAATCGGGCAGATATGCCGCCGATATCCACTATACCTGCAGTCCCTCGGATATTGGCGCCTCGCTTGAACTCAGTCTAAACGAATCTCGAATCCAAGGTTCCGTCTGGGAAGCACACGACCCGCCCGAACAAGGCGCCGAGCATGATCGGGTCAAAAGAATTGAATCCTACGTCAAGGCCTTCAAGCCGATGCGCCTCGGAGTCATCGAGCTCAAAAAAGGTCTCGGGCAACTCAGGTTGAGAGCCACCAAAATCCCTGGCTCAAAGGCTATCGATTTCCGCCTCCTTATGTTAACCAGAGTGCCATGAGACCCATCCGCGTCCTTTGTGTGGTGTGATGTGTTGTGGGTGTGGGATTTGCCGGTTTGAAGGGGGGGGAGTGGTGAGCATCGGGGCAGGGAGGGTTTGGTTTGGCGTGAGTCTTTGCCTGGGCGCGGGGAAGGAGGGAGAGGCCGGGTT
>JAMASS010000073.1 GCA_024761205.1 Limisphaerales bacterium | reverse complement strand
AGCGATAATCACTTCCGCAACTTCATCGACTGCGTAATTTCTCGCGAGGAACCGGTCGCCCCGGGGGAGCAGGCGCATCGGTCGATCACGATCTGTCATCTCGGGAATATCGCCATGTTGTTGGGACGAGACCTGACTTGGGACCCCGATCGTGAACAGGTGGTGGGCGACCATGTGGCGCATTCGATGCTGAATCGACCATACCGCGCGCCGTGGGTTTTGCCGAGTTAGGGGTATTTGAACGGGAGGCCGCAGAAGACGCTGCCTGTTCTAGCCCATGGGGTCTTGACAGCACACCTTCCGGCAGGTCCGCAGGGGCCTCTGCAAGCTCGCGGAACTGCCCATCCCTTCGCAGTGAGGCATGACGCTGATGATCCCTGAGTTAAGCAGGGAGCCCCGGGATGGCCTGTTTGACCGTAAAGACTTTTCGTTTGGATTCGAGATGCCGCAGTTCGCCATGGCATAGGCGGATGGCGACGCCCCAGGGATAGATGGAAAAATCGCGCACCGCCTCGAAAAACTTTCTTCACCACCAGACAAAGTCGAGTGAAAGTGTCTTGAGCCGGCTCCTCCCCTCGATAAAACTGTCGGCTAGTGCTGAACGTCAGTTGCGCATCCTTATCAAACGCAATCCCGGCCCGCTTTGATGCGCCGCAACGGAATCGCCCGCAGCCTTCGACCCGCTTGCCCACCGCACGGGCAGCGCATCATTCGGCAGTGGCTGACCTCTTAACCCTGGAAACGCTATCCAATGGTGAAACACTTGAAGACACCTCTGACCGGACCCGGAGCGCGGCCACCCTTGCCCGCGCCGCCCCCCAACCGGGTTGAGGCGAATCCGCAAAACAAAAGCGCCCGCTCTCCGGAAATCTACTCCAACAACTCCTCTGCTATTTGAACGGCATTCAGCGCCGCACCCCTCAGAAGTTGATCCCCAGAAACCCAAAAACATAACCCGTTATTCAAAACACAGTCTTTGCGGAGACGACCGACTTCGCAATTATCTTTCCCGGACACATTCAGCGGCAAGGGATAAGTATTCGTCTCGGGCTCATCAATGACATCAATCCCTGGCGCTGCCTCAAGCACCCTCTTGGCTTCTGAGAGATCGACTGGTTTCTCAAATTCTGCTGAAACAGCGATGGAATGAGCGCGATAGACGGGAACGCGCACACAGGTCACGCTCGCCTTTAAGGCTTCATGATGCATGATACGGCGTCCTTCATTCTCCAGTTTCATTTCTTCTTTGGTGTAGCCTGAGTCCAAAAACACATCGACTTGCGGAAGCACATTGAAGGCGATCTGATGGGGATAAACTTCCTTGGTGACCGATTCACCGCGATTGATTTGTTCGACCTGATTCTTTAGTTCTTCGATCGCCCGAGCTCCCGAGCCTGAAACGGCTTGGTAGCTGGAGGCGAACACACGCGTAACGGTAAGCGTTTGGTGCAACGGATAAAGGGCCATGAGCGTGATGGCGGTCGTGCAATTGGGATTGGCAATGATCCCTTGGTGATCCTTGACGTCAGCTCCGTTGATTTCCGGAACGACGAGCGGCACTTTCGGGTCCAATCGATAGACGCTCGAGTTGTCAATCACCACAGCACCCGCCTCGACCGCAGGGGACGCGAATTGCTTGCTGATGCCGCCGCCGGCACTGAACAGGGCGATATCGATTCCTGCAAATGACTCCGCCGTTAACTCTTTGATGATGATCTCCTTTCCGGCGAAGGAAAGCGTCTTGCCTGCGGATCGGGCAGAAGCTAACAGGGTTATCTCCCCAACAGGGAATTGGCGCCTTTCCAAAGTCCGTAGCATTTCAATCCCTACGGCTCCGGTGGCACCAACGACAGCAATGTGCGGTGTCGAATTCATAAAGGGAGGGGAGCGTAGCAGCGAATTTGCTAGTGTCAATTTTCGTGGAATGATGTGATGACCTCTACCTAGCAAGGGCAACCGAAATGACCGACGCCATGGGGTTGCACCGTGGCGGTGCCGAGGAAAAAGGCCGATCCGATGAGCGGGCAGGGCGCGATGAGTGGAGGAGTTGCGGCCACGGAGCGAGGCGCGAAGAACAGTTTCCCAACGATTGACGCAGATAGAACCCGGAGGGCCCGGAAGATCGCTCAAACGGGCGCCGACTCATCCAATAACTTCAAAACCCATTGCTGATAAGCGAGATCGCGCAGTTCCATATTTACGTTCAGTTGAAGAAATTCTTCAACACCCCCTCTCCCAACTCCTTTTACACGTCAATATCTTTCGTCAGCATTTCAGCCATAACATCTCGCATAAACGCATCGGCTGAGCTATCATAGTGAGTTAAGGTCAAAAGCCTTTTTAGCCCATTGTAAATGCAATCCGAAGCAGATTTAATATCGTCAGTACGGTTGCCTCTCTCGACGCTATATTTTATAGCCTTTTGCTCTATCGTAAGAGTCTGTATTGTTAGTGTGCTTTTGCCGTCATCTGCTTTATTGGGAAATAATCTTTCTGCTAACTTTTTAATTAACTCACGTCAAGAAAATATGATTCTATGCTTCTTTTGGTCGTGGTAAATATCTTTCTTTTTTTAGTTCCTCGACTTCAGCATCTGACTGATCATTCCTATCCATCAGACGAAATACCATAGATTCTTCAAGCAGTGATGAAATTACTTTAAGCGCCCGATTATTATCATCTTTAATCTCACTACTCAATCCACCTGACACGAATATAGTCTGAGGAAACATATGACCAATATATTGTTATAGATAGATGCATCAAAATTCTTCCTTTTGTTTCCCTTAATATCACCCTTGCAAATAGCCACCATTTCCGGATTCAGCCCTGTTAGAAAATCATCCAATGCTATAGATATGGACTTTTCCCATGCAACTCCACCAATATGTGCGGACGTGATAATGGCCTTGTTGTCAAAATCCACGTCAGCAAAATCTAAAAAAGTCACACTTCCTGGGCCAGAATCGGAAAGCTCCTGGTATGCGCATGATGCCCAAGAAATGAGTAGTAACCCACAGTTGACCATTATTCGGTATAACCCGATACAATTCCTTGACTTTTGATGATGGACTATTTTGCCTAGTGTTTGCCTGATACATCACTTTTCCGCCACCCGATACAGTGACTAGGGGAGGGGTTGATAGTCCACTGGGATCCCTTTACCGTTGTTGGCATTGGCGAGGATTTTTGTGAGACGAAGGTCGAGGAGGCGAATACTAGATGCCGTTTGTTGTCGCGCTTGGCTTTGGTAATTTCCTTGGCTTTGTCGAGTGTCAGTGCGGCGTCGTTGGATTTGAGGAAACCCATATTCGGCTGATAGATGAGCCAGATGTGATAGCTTGAGGACATGCCGAGATAGCCGGTTTCAGGGTTGATGGCGGCGGGATTGATGACTTCATTAGTGGCGGTGTGGAACAGCAGTTTTCCAAGCTCTGCAAAGCTTGGCAGGTGCTTGCCGCTGAGCAGATCGTCCATGGCAATTGCCTTGCCAAGCGTACAAAAAGTAAATTCGCCACCCAGTCCTTCCTGTAAGGCTTTGTCTTTGGTACCAGGCACGCCCTTGATAACCCGCCGGACACGCTCGGCCGTGATAGTGTCGGCATAATCCTCGCATTCCACTAAAATGAACTTGCGGTTACCACCGTCTTCCTTGTTTAGGGCCAGAACGGCATGAGCCGTAGTGCCACTGCCGGCAAAGGAGTCCAAGATAAGAGCTTCTTTCTCTGTCCCGATGCTAATAACTCGCTCAAGCAAGCCCAGTGCTTTGGGGTTATCAAAAGGTGAATCGCTATCGCTAAATATCTGTTTTAACATCTTGCGGGCACCGTCCGTATGGCCAACTTCACCATATGTCCATATAGTTAATGGAACTATACCCTGTTGAACTTCGGAGAGGTAGCGCTTGAGTTGAGGGGCACCCTTGCCGTCTTTGCCAAAGAATACCCGGTTTTCAGCGATCCACCGGTGCATGTTTTCTTTGCTTGTTATCCAACATCGTCCTTGTGGAGGAAAGTGTTCCTGATTTGTTATTGGATTGACAATTCGGTAGTCATATTCTTCTGAGTAAGTTTTGACTGATAGGTCACCGCTTCTCCAAGGGCCTCTACCATCGTTGTCATCGTACTTGTACAACTTATTTTGTTTGTCGGTACGGGGCAATAATTGTCGTTTCCATCCGTCCGTTGCACCGCTTTGGTTCTTTTTCTTGGCGTAGCAGAGCACGAAATCGTGGTTGCTTGAAAAATATTTTGCATCATTGGTTGGCGCATATCGCTTCTCCCAGATGATGTTGGCGACTACATTGTCCGCTCCAAAAATCTCATCCATCATCATCCTGAGACGATGCTGTTCGTTGTCGTCAATGGAGATAAAGATTACGCCGTCTTCCGTCAGTAGTTCGCGCAGTAACATCAATCTCGGCCACATCATGGCACACCACTTATCATGGCGCAGGCCGTCCTCAATGCCGACCGGATTCTGATTCAACCAGCTCTGCATGGTCGGGCTGTTGACATTATCGTTATAGCACCAGTTCTCGTTGCCGGTGTTGTAGGGCGGATCAATGTAGATGCAGTTTACCTTGCCGGCGTACATCGGTAAAAGCGACTTGAGCGCGTGCAGATTATCGCCATGAACGATCAGATTGCCGGCCAGTTGTGGCTTACCTGCCGACTTTTTGGCGTCCGGCTCCAGTAGTCGGTGCGGCACCGACAAATGATGATTGCGGACAAACTCCTTACCCTTGAAATTCAACTCCGGCATCGGATTAAGGAGTTGTATTACGGTCGAAACTGGATTTGCTGAGGCAGGCGGGTTGGCCGGTCGGCGTGGTTCCAGATTTCGCCGTAGGGATCGGCGTAGCTGGGCTCGTGCCGCAGATAGATGCGGTCAACTCTTCAAAGTAGGTGCCTTTTTCGCGCTCGCTCCGGGCGCGGTTGCAAAAGGTGGTCAGAATGTCCCGCAACGCTGTCATGGTGGTTGATTGTCCTTATCATCGGTTTGCCGGTTGCAAGGTCGCAGGCGAGCACTAGCCTGCCTCTTCCTGCGGTCAACCGCAGTAACATAAGCGCAGTCCAACCAGCCTGCACGAAAAAACCGGCGTAAGAGATGACAGCTACGGGGGCCCCGTATCCAATGGGTGAAGAGGCCTCGTCTTGAGCCATAGAATCCTGAGTGAATCAGATATAGTTTTCCAAACCCGTTGCAGCGGTCTCAACGACTGGGCAGCACGGCGGACTTCCGCCGTCGAGACAATGCGTATCGTTGACCCGGCTATTGGGCCCAATTAAATTGTGGAGCGTCCCGTTAGCAAAAAAGGCGGGGGGCGGGGCTCCTTCGAGCCGTCCTCCTCTGCTGGGCACACGGAGAATGGATACCGCCAACAGGGTGCTTGGCTGACGAAACGAAACCTTCTGGCCCCTCAGACCTCGTAAAGCGATAACGGCTCGACAGAGTCTCGCCCCATCTCAACACTGTTAATCACACTCCTGACCATTCGCCAAACGAACTTGCAAATTATTCGTTTGGTTTAAGAATGGAGCGCGAGTCGGCGCCTGTCCGACAAAATCATGGACGTTCCAGATTTAGGGCCAATCGAAGAATACATTCCCGTCCCAGAAGAATTCTGGTCGTTTGCCGACGAGCAACCTTTTAAGACCTGCACGATTTGCAACAAAAACCTCTTGAGTACTGGAAACCTCTATCTCGTGGAAAAGGCCTACAGATGTGGGGAAGTCGTCTTCGAGTACGCTATGTGTGTGTGTTGTCACGATCAAATCCGCAATGAGCTGTCCCAACAATCACTCAAACTAATCGGCCATTACTTTGACGAGCACGTCAATTTGGTTGAGCGACGAAAAAAGTTGCTCGCCGGTTATGATCAATCCGTCTCCCCCTGGCTCTCGCATTGTCTTATCACCGGGAAAAAGGCTTCCGAGTGCAACGAATATCAAATCATGACTTTTTGCGCTAGTGGCGATCTTCTCTTCACCTACATTCCCTGCCTGGTCAGTGGTGAAGCCCTGGCAGCCATTCAGAATCTTCTCTCCCCGAAAACCCGCGAACGCCTTGATGATTTTGTCGATGAATTCTTGGGGTTGCCTCCCGAGGCCAAAAAACCAACGCCATACATTGGATAACGCTCACCGGTTTCCGTCAAAAACAGAATGCCTTCAGAAACCTTGAATCGCCCTTTGGTCATCGCGACCCGAGGCTCTGCGCTAGCGCTCACCCAAGCCAACTACGTCCAGAGGCGCCTACAGTCACTCCTTCCAGAGTTGCCGATTAAGATCAAGCGCTTCAAAACCAAGGGGGACCAACTGCAAAATAAGCCCCAACACGAAATTCCCGAACATCTCCCAAAAGGCTTATTCACCAAGGAGCTCGAAAACGCTTTGCTCAACGGTCAGGCAGATATCGCCGTGCATAGTCTCAAAGATTTACCGACGGGTCTTCCGGAAGGGCTCAAACTCGCAGCGGTTTCACCTCGCGAAGATGCCCGTGAAGTTCTTTTGACGCGGCATCCTCTTGACCTGGCCGATCTCAATGCCAATCCCTTGAAGGCTCTTCCACAAGGGGCCGCAATCGGCACTGGAAGCCCCCGCCGGCAAGCGTTTGTCTCCGCGGGCAATCCATCCCTAAGAACCGTGCTGATTCGAGGAAACGTGCCCACAAGAATCCGCAAGCTTGCCAAGTCCCCGGAGGTAGACGCTATCATTCTTGCCGCTGCCGGATTAAGACGGCTGGGCTACACCTTACTCAACCACAAACCATTGGCTGGTGACGATACCCCCCCCGATGTGTTCTCTACCATTCTCCCCATCCAAAGTATGATTCCGTGTGTCGCTCAGGGAGCGATCGGTTTGGAGGCTCGGTCTCAAGACCCGCCGGTTCAGGCGATCTGCGATCAGTTTAACGATCCTCACACTCGAGTTTGTGTCGAAGCCGAACGGATTTTCCTATCCGCCATGGGTGGCGGATGCCAATCACCCGTTGCCGCTCACGCTAAATTGGACAACGGCACCTTCAATTTCATTGCCGCCAAACCGATCGCTGGAGGCGTGAAAATCGTCGAAGGGAAGACCGATTCAAGCCAAGCGAAAACCCTAGCCACCGAACTGGCAGATCAACTGCGGGCAGCCAGCTAATATATTCGTTCCCTAGTTGAAGTGATTTAGACAGCAAGCCCCTGCGGAAGCAGCACCTGTAATCCGGAGCATCCAAAGCGGCGAATGACCACCGCACTCCAGGATACTGCCGCATCACGACGAAGCGGCTCCCCACTTACAAGGTTGGCGTGGTAGCGATCGATATGTAGAACTGACACTGGTGCAAAACCTCCGCCCAGCGGGTAGCCGCACTGGTAACAAGAATGGAACATGTGCTGACCCACGCGCATGGGCATCCAGGTCTTCTGGTGTCCCACGGGCGCCATCAAACCTGCACCGGAAGCATCAGCGTGAAATCGCTGTGGCGACGAAAGGCGTACCATTGGCAGACATTCGCGTCGTCCGTTCAGTGCCCGCCGTCCCGAGATGGCGGAGGCTTGCACATGCGGCAATGAACGATGCCGTGGAAACTTTGGTGGGAGGGGATGCATCCGGGCTTGACCATACACCGAGACAACCTGATGCCGGACGATCCTGAAGTGCTCTACGCCCTTTGTCTGCAGCGAGGCATCACTTCATCTGGCCTAATATGCTCAGTGCCGTCATAGAATGTTTTCTGGCCCATGATTTGACCGACGCTCACGGTGTATATCTCCCTGACCAAGGGTTCACCCCCGGTGATCCAAGGGCCGGGGTGATTCGGCACTTCGAATCCCATTTGATTCCCTCCGTGAATCTGAAGGACGCGATCGCCAAAGCCGGACTGTGGAATGACGATTGAATCGCCGATCCCGTTGAACGAAACAACCAGCCTTCAAGCGGTCACGTATGGGGGCAGGGGACGGGTTCTGTTGGAAAGGGCGGGGTATTGCGTGCGGCAAAACGCCAACGCGCCTTCAGCACCGGACATCCATTTGTCCGATCTCAAGCCTGTAACCGCTCGCGGTCTCGGCCACTCCTATTCAGACGCTGCCTTTCGACTGGAACCGTTTGTGAATCCACCCCAGGATCGAAGTAATCGAGGGGAGGTGCTCTTATTGGGGGAACGGAGCATGAGCGTGTTGTCGGCGTTTATGCAGTGGATCAACGGGGTTTCGATCTCGAACCGTGATTCGAGCGCTTTGCGGTATTGGTGGGTATCGACGGAGAGATGATCGGCATCCGCCACGCAGCAATCTCGCACGGCACTCCAGCGTGATCTTCCGCGTGTTCATCTACGGTCAACCATGCGAGCCGCAGGCTCGGTCATGCGCGTGACCGAAGTTCTGTGGCGTTTCGACGTGGCGATCCCCAAAGGCAGCCGTCGTATCAGCCTCGTAGCTACCGACGCTAGCGATGGCACCAAAGGCGACTACGCCGATTGGGGCAACGCCGGATTTATTTTGCTGAACAAGATCGGTAGAAAGATTCTAAACTACGGAACACTCAGGATGCGCAGAAAGAGTTTGGGGCAACCCGCTAGGAAAATTCTACGTGGTCCCCGTGTTTTGCCTTCCCACCTCTTTAGTGCAAACCCTGCGAATCTTGTTTCCCTGGGAGGGCTTCATTTAACCACGAAGTGCGCATCAGGGAAGCTTGTCCTCACCCTTCAACTTGAAACTTGGGGCCTGAAAGTTTAGTTGCGGCCCAGCTGCGCTGTATCTCCGTGTGAGATTTTCCCAATTTTCTTCTCGACATCCGTGTCCTTGTGGCAGCATCGATCCCATGAGCAAAATAGTGGGCATAGACCTCGGCACGACCAACTCCTCGGTTGCTGTCGTAGATTCCGGTTTCCCGATTGTTCTCGCAGATAACGCCGGCTGTCGCATCACCCCATCGGTCATGAATTTCAGTGGCCAAGGTGTCGTCGTTGGCGAGGCCGCGAAGCGAGGTCGCAACGCGGCACCGAAATCCACGATCTATTCCGTGAAACAATACATGGGGCGTCGCTACCAGGAATGTACGAAAGACTCTCGCTCCGTTGAATACACCGTATCTGCTGGCAAAAACGGCGGCGTCCTTATTGAGACAGGAACAGCCGCCTTGTCCCCAGAGCAAGTCTCCGCCGAGATTCTCAAACATCTCAAGAAAATCGCCGAAGCCGCCCTTGAAGAAGAAGTAACGCGAGCCGTGATCACGGTTCCAGCTTACTTTAACGATGCTCAACGCCAAGCAACCATTAAAGCCGGCAAACTCGCCGGTCTGATCATTGAGCGGATCATCAACGAACCGACGGCGGCGGCACTAGCCTACGGACTCGACAAGCTGGGGGATCAATCCAAGGTAGCAGTCTATGATGTCGGCGGCGGCACCTTTGATTTGTCCATCTTGGAACTTACCGAGGGAACCTTCCAGGTATTGGCAACCAACGGCAACACCCGGCTTGGTGGTGATGACATCGACCAGCGATTGGTCGACCATTTTGCTATTAAGATTGCCGAGGCCGGAGGCCCCACTCGCGAACAATTAACTCCAGAGGCCGCGGCTCGAATTCGCGAGGCCGCCGAAATGACAAAGATTCAATTGAGCCAGGCGGAGTCTTATGAGGTTTTGCTTCCCTTTCTGACGTCCGAGTTCAATTTTCAACACACGGTAGCCCGCGAAGACCTAGAGACGCTTGCCCGTCCCATCATCGAAAAAACCAGAGTGCATTGTCGTCGAGCTATGGAGGATGCGAAGCTGTCACCATCTGAGTTGGATCAAGTCATTCTGGTGGGCGGTCAAACACGAATGCCGCTTTTGCGCCGATTGGTAAGCGAGTGGTTCGGGTGCGCCGAGTTTGAAGAGACGCGTGGCAACCTGAGAATCGGCGAGAACCACCACCATCCAGACGGTCCGGCTCTCAACATCTCCCAACATCCCGATGAGGCCGTCGCCTTAGGCGCCGCGATCCAAGGCGCAATCCTCACTGGCGAATTCAAAGATGTTTTACTGCTAGACGTGACGCCGCTCTCGTTGGGCATTGAAACTTTTGGCGGTCTTATGAATGTCATCATTCCTCGAAACTCGACCATCCCGGTCAAGGGTGGCGAAACCTTCACCACCGCAGTCGATCGACAGCGGGAAATGCTGGTCCACTTGCTCCAGGGTGAGCGCGAGAAGGCCAAGGACAATTGGAGCTTAGGCAAATTCATCATCGAATTCGAAGAAGCTCCCCGTGGTGTCCCCCGAATAGGTGTCCAATTCGAAATCGACATCAATGGCGTTCTTCATGTCCTCGCGAGGGACATCAAGACCGGCAAAGAAAAAGTTCAGCAGGTTCGATCCGCAGTCGACGTTGACGATGCCGATGTACAACAGATGGTGGAAGAATCCGTCGAGCATGCCTTTGATGATCTGGCTGCACGGCGATGGATCGAAGGCTCGCTGAAGGCCCGGGAAATTGCGAAGGCGACTATTCAAGGCCTCAAAGTCTGTGGCGAAGAATTGGATGACAATTATCGCCGTGCAATCGAAGAGTCGGTAAGCGCCGTTCAACAGACGCTGAAACCGGAAGGAGAATCCGCTGGAGAGTATGTTGGCGACTGGAAAAAGCTGCAGGACCAGGTCAAGGCCTTGGACGAATTAACCCATGATCTTGCTGAGATCCAAATGCAGAAGTTAATGGATGAGTTGTTGGGTCAAAAAGGCCTGGCTTCGTAGATTAGTAGCGAGGCAACAGGTTGATGGAATCCGTTCTTTGTAGTCTGAGAAAGGAGGTAAGGCTCGCGGGACTTTCACCTCCTTATTCTGAATCGGATAGTCCACTTCAAAAGAGCCTGGCGGGAAGGTTTCACGTGTTGATAAAACAAAGTCCAAGGCTAGTGTGTGGGATATGAATATAGCCCAGATTGAAGTGGATCTTCACCAGGAGATTCCGTTTCGTTTGAAAGTGGCCGATGGGGATGAGTAACAAGTGCCGCACGCCGATTGCATGTTTTTGCCCCCGGCCTCCAGCAAAAAGCGGACATATTTCATCGTTTCATAATGATGAGGGATTCGCATCGATTCTCCTCTTGGTTACGATCACGAACTTAACTATTAAGGTGATGCCAGCGGCCAAAGGACGATAAAAAAAATACCGCGAAGCCGAAAGCGAACAAGATATCTGCATTCAATCCACATGGGCGTACGCCCGGACGAGAAGTTGGCGGGAGGTCGATGGAGCGGGCACGTTGTCGACTTGGGTTCGATCAATTTTGAATGACGCCATGGATGACCTACTCAGCGGCAACGCCAGCCGAGCTTTGAAGAACTCGGAAAACTGCTGTTTCACACCGCCACCAATGAAGTCATCCACCCCGCTGCAATCAACCCCCAAACCGGCTATCCCGGCACTTCCGGAACATATCACGTCTAGCTCATTTATCAGCCCGACATGAACTTCCTCAAGTCCGACGCCTCCGCCCTCACACTCGATAAGGCCAAAGAAAGGGCCAAGAAGAAAAGGGGGAAACGGCATCTAGTATTCGCCCCTCGCGACCTTCGTCTCACAAAAACTCTCGCCAATGCCAACAACGGCAAGGGCATCCCGGTGGACTCCCAACCCCTTCCCCGGTCTCTCTATCGAGTGGCGGGGAGTTGACACTACAGGCACTTACACAGGAGCAAAGGAATGAAGACCTACAATCTGTTCATCAGCCATTCCTAGACCTATGGGAACCGATACAATAGTCTACTCAATCTGCTGAACGGCGCATCGCGTTTTGATTATAAGAACTATTCTGTAACCAAGGACGACCCAATCCACAATGCGCCTACCGTTGGAAAATTGAAAGCAGCCATCAAACGGCAAATCGACCCTTCAAGCATCGTTATCGTTTTGGCCGGTGTTTATGCTACCTGCAGCAAATGGATCAACATTGAAGTTGAGATTGCGCAATCTTATGCTTACAAACCTGTCTTGGCTGTGGAGTATTGGGAAGTGAAAGGACTTCTGCTTTCGTCAAGAAGAACGCTGATGAGATCGTAGGTTGGAACACCGACAGTATTGTCAAGGCTATCAGAGGATTGGCGTGATGAATGACTCAAACAAGGATCAACAGCTGCTCGAGCTGTACAAGTTGCACGCCGAATTGGCGGACCGCGTCAGTCAACGACGGGAAGGCGCAAACCGGCTTTACGTGAGTATCTTGACCGGTTTCTTTGTCACCATCGTCGTACCGGCAAGAATAGGGGCCAAGTTAATCTTTGCAGACCCCTGGTTTTTTACTGTGTCCGGTCTGCTAGGCATGGCTCTTTCTAGTTCCTGGTACGTGGTGATTCGCTCGTATCGCCAACTGAATAGCGGCAAGTTTGCTGCCCTGGACGAGTTGGAAGATAAGCTTGAATATCCGTTCTTCCAGCGCGAGTGGAAAATTCTGAAAAAGGGTGAAAACTTCAGGAATTACTGGAAGCTGACCGTTGTGGAGACCTCGTTGCCGATGATTTTCGGGTTGGTGTATCTGGCAATGGCGATTTATGGGATGCTCCCGCTCTTGTATGCCTTATTCTCCTCGCTGTGACGGCATCTCTCGCCCGGTGGGTGCCCAATATTGTCTACAAAGTACCCACTGCCGGCGGCAAGACTTTCCTGGCCATATCTTCGCTTTCACGGATCTTCCAAAAGTATATCGGCGAACGGACAGGTTTTGTGCTGTGGATCGTGCCCAACGAGGCCATCTATACTCAAACCAAAAAGCAGTTGACCGATCGCCGCCATCCCTACCGCCAACTGCTGGATAATCTTTCCGGCAATGCGGTCAGGATCATGGAGAAGACCACCACACTCCATGCGGCGGATGTAAAAAATAATCTCTGTGTGATGCTGTTGATGTTGCAGTCGTCCAATCGCGAGAACAAGGAGACATTGAAGATTTTTCAGGAACGCGGCGATGTGCACGGTTTTACCCCGGAAGAAGGTAATCAGCAGGCACACGTAACGGCCAAGGAAACCACGTCTAACCTTGATGTTTGCGATCTCGCCGACGCTGCCTATCCCTGGTTACCGATTAAGGATTCCCTCGGCAATGCCCTGCGCACAATCCGTCCGGTGGTGGTGATGGACGAGGGACACAAGGCAGTCTCGGATCTCGCATTCAAGACGCTTTATGGTTTTAACCCGAGCTTTGTCTTGGAGCTGACTGCCACACCCAAGGATATCAAAGAACGTACAGGTAAAGTCCGGCGTCAGGCCCGCTATCAGAACCTGCTGGCCGAAGTTTCCGGCCTGGAGCTCGATCGTGAGGGCATGATCAAAATGCCGATCAATCTGGATTCGCGCCAGACTACGGACTGGCAAAGTACGCTGGGATCTGCTCGCGATCGTTTGAACGCATTGGACAAACAGGCGAAAACTTTGCAAGCCAATAAGAACCGCTATATCCGTCCGATCATGCTGGTGCAGGTGGAGCGCACCGGCAATGATCAACGTGACGGCACACATATTCATGCTGAAGACGTGAAGGATTGGCTAACCGCTACCGGAAGATTGGATGAGGCCGAAGTCGCGATAAAGACTTCTACCAGGAATGATCTCAGCCAGCCGGAAAATCAGGACTTGCTCAGTTCGGCCAACCGCGTCAGAGTCATCATCACCAAACAGGCCCTGCAGGAGGGCTGGGACTGCCCTTTTGCATACGTGCTGTGCTCGCTCGCTGCCAGCTCCAGCAGATCGGCTATGACGCAACTCATAGGCCGGATCCTGCGCCAGCCACAGGCAGAAAAAACCGGCATTGCAGAGCTGGATGAATGCTATATCGTCACCCATCACGCCGAGACCAACGCAGTGGTAGCCACCATCAAGGATGGGCTGGAAAAAGACGGCATGGGTGATTTAGTACAGGCCATCAGTGTGGCGGGATCGGGAACCGGCCATAGCAGCAGGCAGATCGGGCGTGATCCGAAATTTGCCAGGGAGCAGATTTTTCTACCCAAAGTACTACGCGTCACCGACGACAACAAGCGCGAGCTGGACTACGAGCAGGACATTCTATACACCCTGAATTGGGATAACCTGGATGTTGCCGAGTTGGTTGACAGTATTCCGGACAACTACCAGGCAGCTGAGCGGCAACTACGCAAAATCTGGTTGGATGATCCGAAGGGTAAGCGGCCTGTTCGTGATCATAAGGTGCATT
>JAMASS010000072.1 GCA_024761205.1 Limisphaerales bacterium | reverse complement strand
AACCCGGCCTCTCCCTCCTTCCCCGCGCCCAGGCAAAGACTCACGCCAAACCAAACCCTCCCTGCCCCGATGCTCACCACTCCCCCCCCTTCAAACCGGCAAATCCCACACCCACAACACATCACACAAAAGACGCGGTTCAAGGACTCTCACCTCATCTGGTATTTTCCGGTCAATATTTCCCTTACTGGGTCTAGGAAATGCTTCTATAGTCTGGATTGTGAAGTGGTTGATTGCTGAAACGGAGAGGATCTGGCGATGCCGCAAGCGATAATGGATCCGGAGGAAGTGCGCCGGTTTGCGAAGGAGCTCAGGACCTTCAACACCGGGCTGCAGCAGAGCATGTCGTTGCTGGAAGCGCGGTTCAAGGCGTTGGGTGACAGCTGGCAGGATCAGGAGCACCGAATATTCGCTGACGAATTTGGGCAGACGATGCGAGTGCTAAAGAAGTTTGTCGAGGTGTCCAATCAGCACACCCCGTTTCTGCTACGTAAGGCACAACGAATCGAAGATTACCTGAAACAGCGGTAGGTCAATGTCTGATAAAGCACATCTGTCCTCGGTCGACGCTTTGGATCGGTTTCGGAATCGCCTGATTCACTACTTGGAGAAAACCACGGCGGTGGTCGATGAAGTGAGTAGCGAGGTGCGCGGCACGCATGTGTGGTTGCAGGACCGTCAAAAGCGATATTGGGAACACCAGGTGCAACAGCGAACTCGAGCGTTGGAGGAGGCGCAACATGAGGCTTTTGGGGCGAGACTTTCCCAGTTTCGGGAATCAACCAACGCGCAGCAGATGGCGGTGCATCGCGCGAAGCGTGCTCTCCGTCAAGCCGAAGAGAAGCTTCAACTCGTGAATATCTGGAATCGCCGTTATCAGAGTGAGGTAGAACCGTTGAGCCGGGAGGTCGAGAAACTGAGGACGATCTTGGTTCAGGATTTAAGGAAGGGCGTCGCTCACCTAGATCGAATCCTGCAATCGTTGGATGGATACTTGGATCGGAGACGAGGGAAACTAATCCCTGGCGCTCGATCTGAAGACGGGGGTTTGGCGGGTCTTGTCGAAATTGATGATGGCGAGGGCTCCGCAAGATCGACCGAAACACCGCAAGACGACTTGTGAGGCTGCCGGGACGAAATCAACTAACGGCCTCGACCAAGGATTTGTTGCGGCAGTGGGAGCTAACGCGGCAGGTATGGCGGGATCAAAAGGCAGATGAGTTTGAACGGAAGTATTTGAAGGAATTGGAATCGAGTGTGAATCGGGCGGTTCATGTGATGGAGAAGCTCGATCTCATCGTGACCAAGGTGAGGAAGGGTTGTGAATAAGCTTCTCACAGTAGGGCAAAGCTTGTCTGTCGTAGAGTCTTTACGGCGGACCATCAACGAGGTAGCTCATCGAGAGTCAGCTTTGTTGGAGACGCGGGACAGAGAGTTGGAGGCGATTCATCGAAAGTACGATCTTTTGAAGGCCCGATTTCGTCGGGAGTCTGAGGATGAATATCGGCAAGCACTTGAGGCTTTCGAGGCAGAGGGAGTCAGAATCCAGGATCGAAATACTTTTAGAAAGTCATGGATAGATCGGGCTCATGGAGCTGCTTTGGCGGCGCTCAAGGAATCGGTTGAGCAATTAAGAAGTCAGCAGAAGTACGAAAATCAGAAAGATCTTTTACAGGCGAACCGGGAACACGATGCCGATCTGCAATCATCGGAGCGAACGCGTCAAGAGTTTTTGCAGGAGTTGCAGTGTGAGGAGCAACGGTTTGAGAGTCTCCGAAATCGCGCTTGGCGTCTTTTTCGTGGATACGCGCCGTTGACCGCATTGTTGCGACGAGAACGTGAGATGGCCCTTGATCAGGCTGAGTTGGACGAATACGCGGTGTTGCGGAGGCTAAGGGAAGTCGTCGATCAGCTGGAGACGAGCGTGAGTCAATTCTCCCGCAGAGTGATCCCTCGATTGTTTTCCGCGGCTCCTCTTTGGCTGTTCTTTTTGGTTGCGGGTGGCCTTGTTGGAGGTGATTACTTTATGCCTGCTATTGGGGAGTCGGTCGGCGTCTCGTCGAGAACCCTGCTCATGGGAATCGGTTCGGTCGGTCTCGGGGTTTTGGTGGTTTATGGCTTGGGATTCGGGCTGAGCCGCAGCAGGGCGTTCATCATAGCGGAGCAGCTTTGCTTATCGCGTCAATTAATCTTGCGCTGTCAGGAATGCGTCGAGCTTAGTCACCATGGTGATGTGGAGCAAGTTAAACAGCGGCTTCGGGAGATTGAGGATGGTTTGGAGCAGGCTTGGCACTTAACGGATCAGGAGGCCGCTCAACGGTTTGAATCCGGGGCTGCCAAATTGGCGGCGCAGCACCAACGCTTGCGCAAGAAACATGCGTGGCTGTCAGAGGCAGCCTTGGATCGCCACCAGCGATCGAGGCAAACGGTCTCTGCAGGGGAGTCAAACTCGGGCCGTTCGGCCTTAGCTCGCGTCCAGGCAGAAGAGCAAAGTCTCGAGGTGGAAGTATCCGCTCGTTTTGAGGCGCAGCGGGATGCTTTGATCGAAGATTGGCGCTCGAAGGCACCGGAATGGTTGTGCCAATTGGAAGAAAGCCAGGCGGTGGCCGAGGATGTCTTTGCCGATTGGATTCCAGGGAACTGGGCGAATTGGTCGCCGCCGGAGAATACTCAGGCGGCGGCCCGTTTTGCGAATCTGGAGGTGAACCTGAAGCAACTGGCGGACAGGCTACCTCTGGATTCGCGGTTCGATTTGGATCAGAAGCGACAGCTGACGATACCGCTAGTGATTCGAATGCCCTTGGGCGAATCTTTGTTATTTGAAACGGAGGGCGGAGGTGCGACCGAGGTGGTGTCCGCAATGAATACGATTATGCTGCGCCTCCTAACCACCTCGCCGGTAGGGAAGATGGAGTTGACAATTTTGGATCCCGTCTGTCTGGGACAGAACTTCGCCGGCCTGATGCATTTGGCAGACTATGACGAACAGATGATCAACCGTCGGATTTGGACGCAGGCTAGCCAGATTGATCGATGTTTGCGGGGTTTGACCGAGCACATGGAAAAGGTGATGCAGATGTATTTGCGGAAAGAATATGAAACGCTGGCGGATTATAACGAGGCGGCGGGGAATATTGCTGAGAAGTATCATTTTCTTGTGGTTGCCGATTTTCCGACCGGTTTCAACGAGACAGCGATCCAATGCCTTCAAAGCATCGCGGTCAGTGGACCGCGATGTGGCGTTTTTCTCATCATTCATCGTGATCTTCGCCAACCGTTGCCGGACGCCTCGGTGGGGGATGATCTGCGATCCCACTGCAATTGGATTCAATCCAACGGCAGCCGTTATCAGTTTGGTGGCAAGCGATGGTCCGGAGTTCGGCTGAATTGGGATGCGGCTCCGGATGCTAAGTTGGCAACTGAGGTCATTCACAAAGTGGGACAAGCCAGTGTTGATGGCAATCGGGTGGAAGTGCCGTTTGATCATGTTGTGCCCAAAGCGAATGAATTTTGGTCGCTGAAAACCCATTCGGAGCTTCGTGTGCCGATCGGGCGGACAGGAGCTTCAAAGTTACAGTATTTGACCTTGGGCAAGGGGACGCAACAGCATGTGTTGATTGCCGGGAAAACCGGTTCCGGAAAGTCGACACTCTTCCATGTGATCGTGACAAATCTGGCCTTGTGGTGTCGACCGGATCAGGTGGAGTTTTATTTGGTGGATTTTAAGAAGGGCGTTGAGTTCAAGTATTATGCCGAGCATGACTTGGCTCACGCCCGCGTGGTGGCGATCGAGAGTGAT
Organism: Limisphaerales bacterium; assembly: GCA_024761205.1. Taxonomy (GTDB): domain Bacteria; phylum Verrucomicrobiota; class Verrucomicrobiia; order Limisphaerales; family AAA164-E04; genus UBA2970. The sequence continues at coordinate 11,670 of JAMASS010000072.1, read as the reverse complement.
CGCGAATTTGGGTTGAGTGTGCTGGAGCGGGTCGATCAGGAACTCCGGCGTCGAGGGGAATTATTCCGGGAGCATGGCGTACAGGATTTGGCGGGCTACCATCGGGTGGCGCCAGAGAAGCCGTTGCCGCGAACGCTCGTCATGATTGACGAGTTTCAAGAGTATTTCGTGGAGGACGATCATGTTTCTCAAAGTGCGGCGGTGTTGTTGGATCGGATCGTGCGGCAGGGGCGTGCTTTTGGGATTCATGTGATCTTGGGGTCCCAAACTTTGGGGGGCGCATATACTTTGACCCGGACGACCTTCGCGCAAATGGTGGTCCGCATCGCGCTGCAGTGTGACGAGGCCGATTCGTATCTGATCATGGATGAAAACAATGCCGCGCCCAGATTACTTTCACGACCCGGTGAAGGGATCTATAACGACAGTGGCGGAGCGTTGGAAGGCAATAGTCCTTTCCAGGCGGTTTGGCTTTCGGCTGCTGAGCGTGATCGGTACTTGGACAAGGTGAGACAGCTTGCGACTGAGGCGGGTTGGGAGGGTGAGATTCCGGTTGTTTTCGAGGGGAACGCTCCCGCAGATGTCGCCGACAATACTGTGCTAGCCGCCGCACTAAAGGGCGAGTTGCCGGATTCGGAGGGCGTTGGTCGCGCTTGGTTGGGAGCGCCCAACGCGATTAAGGGCCCCACTGAAGCCGTCTTTGAACTTCACAATGGTTCAAATCTCTTGGTCATTGGCCAGAATGAGGAAATGGCGTTCTCATTGGTGCTGTGCAGTTTGATTTCCCTGGCGACGCAGTATCGAGTTGAGGAGGCGCAGTTCGTGATTCTGGAGGCCATTCCCGATCACTCACCGCAGCGGGAGATTTTGGATCGAGTCATTGCGATGTTGCCTCATCAAGTCCGAACTTTGAAGGAGGCGGACTTGGAAACCTTAATGGGGGAAGTGGATCAAGAAATGAACCGGCGGAACGCAACGGCCGATTCATCACCCGCAGTTTGCATCATCGTTCTGGGTCTGCAATCGTTCAAGAAACTGCGTCCGGAGGATGAGTTCAGCTTCACGGCTAATGAGGACGCTGGCGAGGTCAAGCCCGGTGAGGTTTTTGACTGCGTGGTTCGAGAAGGTGGGAGTTTGGGCATCTGCGTTATTGCCACGACGGACAGTTATAGCAGTGCCCAGCGATTTCTCAGTCGGAAGGCGATGACCGAGTTCGAGATGCGAGTGCTATTCCAGATGAGTGCGAATGATTCAGCGGCACTGATCGATAGCACAAAGGCCAGTCAATTGGGACTTCACCGAGCCCTGTTCTACAATGAGCGTAAGGGGTATTTGGAGACGTTTAGGCCTTACGCCTTGCCGGGTGGCGAGTGGCTGGCAGCAGTTGAGACCTTGTTATCCAACCGACCAAAAACCGCTTTGGTTTCGACTTGATCCCTGTCCGGGGGCTGTCGGTTCGCCTTGGCTCAGTTCGTTCTTCGTTTGTGCGTGGAGGGCTTCGAATGCGTGGCGGATCTCATCTTTGGCCGCCCGATCCATCCGATCGATAAAGAGAATGCCGTTGAGATGATCGGTCTCGTGTTGCACAGCACGGGCGAGCAGACCGTTGCAACGAAACTTTAGAATGGAACCATCGGATTGCAGCGCCTCGACATTGACGGTCTCCGGACGACTGACATCACCGTAGATCTCGGGAAAACTGAGACACCCTTCTTGCCCAAGAACCGGGGCATCCAGAGGTTCGATCCTGGGGTTGAGTAAGACCATCGGCATGTGTTTGTTCAAGGGGGCAGGGCTGCCATCAATCCACAATCCCAAAGGTCTGTCCTTGGCCTCAGTGACGTCGACGACTGTCAGTTGGATTGGCTGGCCGATTTGTTGCGCGGCGAGGCCGATTCCATGGGCTTGGTACATGGTCTCCAACATATCATTGATCAACTGTTGGAGGCCCTCTCGATCCGAGCCGATGGATTCGCCTCGCTGCCGCAAGACGGGATGGCCATATTTGGCAATAGGCAGAACCATGGAGTTATCTTGAGACGCCGGGTTCAACCAGGGCAAGAGGAAAGGGTTCGATCAGGATTTGAGCCAATCGGTAAGGATTTGGCGCAGGTCGTTGACATTCGGGCTCCTTCCGGTTTTGACGTAGTGCCCGCTCGAAGAAACGCCCAAATAGAGGCAGGACTCGGGCGACATTCCTAACAGCTGTGCCAGGCAGAACCCAGCATTGAAGTGATCCCCTGCTCCGGTGGTGATGACAGGCTTCTCAATGAACGGTCCTCGAACCCAGGTGGTCGCCTCTTCCGTGACGACCAGGGCATAGGTGACGGGATGAACCACGAGCATATCGACGTCAAGTTTTTCAAAAAGCGCCTTCGCCAGGGAGCAGCAACCATCGGGAGAATCGCTACCCGCCGTGATCCCGTAGACGTCGCCGAGCTCCAAGGCCTCCTTCTCGTTCAAACCAAGTATCACGCGGAGATGTTCCCGAAACCTTCCGAGCAGCTTCATGGCATGGATAATGTCATCATACTTCCGCTTCTCCGGATCGCAGAGATCGAAAAATGCAGTTTGATTGGAGCTACGATTGGGAAGAACACTTGCACCGAGGATCGACTCCCAAATATCGCTCATGTGAGGGATCATGGTCCAGTTGACGAAGGAAATTAAATCGGATGACGTAATTTTACTCTCAAACTTCTCGCGGCCCATTCGCTCCTCAATGTTGGGCCAGGTGACGTCATTCAGCGGCGTCATCTTTCCGAACATGAGTTTCCCATCGTCAAACTCAAGGGCGTCGGTATGGGCTGCCTCGGCAATGGAGAAGACTTCGCCTTTGTCCGCCAGTGGTGAAAAAACCGGATGAAGATTGGGGAAACCGAGCGCGCCCACGTAGGAGACGCGGACTCCGAAGGCCGCTAAGGCACTAGTCATGATAGGCCCGTTGCCGCCCAGTTTGACCTGCTGTGGCATCAACTCAATGTTGGTGCTCTTACCAGCAGCGTCTGCGATGCGTTCTGCAAAACTTGTGATTGTCGGAATACGCTCAAAGGAGTGAGCGCCTTCACGTTTGTCAACCACATGAATGATTTCGTCTACAAAGCCGTCAAGACCAACAAAGGCAGTGAGTTGCGAAACGCATGATTCTAGGCGACTGAGCTCTTGGATACATCGAGCCCGGGAATCCTGTGAGGTCGCCATAGAGTGCTTTTTAGTCGTAACTGATCGAGTGCGTTCTTAGTGCCGTTGAAATGATATTCGAGTATTCAGTCCGGTTCAATTCCCAGGAGTTGGAGGATTCTTTCCAAATCTTCGTCTGAGAAGAACTTGATCTCTAAAGAGCCTTTTCCCTGATGGTAGCGAAGTCGGACTTTCGTGCTGACCCGTTGACAGATTTTCTCCTCTAAACGCGCGAGGATTGGATCTTTCGGTTCCGCTTCCGAAGTCTTGGAGTCGCCGCCCGTGGATTGAGATTTGGCCACGAGGGCTTCGGTATCCCGCACGGAGAGCCGATCCTTCACCACTCGGTGTGCAATGGCCTCTTGCGGTCTCTCATTGGGGAGCCCGAGGATTACTTTAGCATGGCCGACAGAGATCAGGCCGTCTTTCAGGTAGGTCTGGACTTTGGCGGGAAGCTTTAGGAGGCGGAGTGCATTGGCGACTGAGGCGCGGCTTTTGCCGACTTTCTGAGCGGCTTCGCCCTGTCGGAGGTTGAACTGATCAATGAGTTGCTGATAGCCGACGGCCTCTTCAATGGGATTGAGATTTTCACGTTGCAGATTCTCCACGAGTGCGAGTTCGATCACTTCACTGTCGCTAGCTTCTCGGATGATCGTGGGAACTTCCACCAGACCGGCGAGTTGTGCCGCTCGCCATCGGCGCTCACCGGCTATGAGCTCGTATCCACTTTCGCTGGGGCGGACAATCAGAGGTTGGACGACGCCCTGGGATTGGATGGAAGCTGCGAGCTCTTTGAGGGAATCATCGTCGAATTCTTTTCTGGGCTGGAAGGGGCACGGACGTATCTGGTCCATGCGGAGTTCGCACGCTGGAGCTTTCGCCTCCGCCGATTGGCCCTCCGACGCCAAGGGGGGACAAGACGATTCTTTCGAGGAGTCGGGCACTTCCAGGGCTGTTGGCGGCTCCCCGCTGAGCAATGCGCTGAGACCCCGTCCTAGGGGTGACTTTGCCATGAGGACAGCTTGTTTAAAGCGATCCGAGATGTCAAAATCAAAGCGAAGTTCGACCATGAGAAAGGCCCGTTGGGCGCGAATGCCTTTGCTGGGCGGGCAGTTACGACAGCCGAGGCAGGTGCTGACGATAGATCGTATTTATCAAGCACATCTCTCAGACGTGAATCTCGAACTGATGCTCACCTACAAGATGCTCCACCAAAAGCCTGAAGCAGTCATCCGCCTGCTGAAAGTCCACGAACGCAAGCATAATAGACAGTATTACTCACGCGTCAGAGACAAGCATCACACCGAACAGGACCCCGCAGCCTTGGCTGCACGGTTCATCTACCTGAATAAAACCTGCTTCAATGGTTTATACCGAGTGAACAAGGCCGGTAAATTCAACGTGCCCATAGGCCGCCACAACAAGGTGACAATATGCGATGAGAAGAATCTAATGGCCGTCTCCAGCGTGTTGGATAAGGCGACACTCCGTATGAGTCAGTTTGACAAGATAACCCCTGCTGAAGGCGATCTGGTCTACTGCGACCCGCCCTACGATGGCACTTTCACTGGCTACACCGGCGCCGGCTTCGGTGAGGCTGATCAAAAGCGTCTGCAAGCCACGTGTGAGAAATGGCGCCAGGCCGGAGTGCATGTCATCGTTTCTAATAATGACACGCCTCTTATCCGCAGACTCTATAGTAAGTGGAATCTGCATGAAGTCCACGCTCCGAGGAATATAAACTGCAATGGCAATGGCCGAGGTAAGGTCGCAGAGTTGCTGATCTCGGGTTAGACCATGAACGATTGTAGGAAGCACAGCGGACAAATGAACGACATACACCGAGTCAGATTAGAGGAGGTGATGCGCAATCTGCCCAATAATCAGAGTGGAACTCAGCCGCCACAAGTGCCCATACTGCGCCTATGAGAAAGGCTACGAAGCAGGGTTGAAGGCAGGAGCTAAACGCGATAAATACAAAATTCCTCACACTAAATCCCTTGTGCAGATACATAGGACTGCGTTCCATGCAGCATATGAACCGTTAATAATTTGCAGGTCCCAAACATAGTTATTACCTCCTTTTTTGATTCGTTTCAACTACCGAACGATTGCCTTGCTGATACGATGGCGCATCACGTAGGCGTGTACCCGTGAGACATTCATTGTAGCCGACACCGTTTGACATCGGCCACTCCTTAAAATGTAAGAGATTAAAGACTTGACAAGGTTTGGGCGATATAAAGCGATTCACGTTGTCCACAGCGGCATCGAGTAAGCTAGCATCCCCTTCCCTGTCCCAGATTTCCTCCAATTCACTTCGAGAAAACAACTCTGAGAGGCTAAAGGAAGCAAAATCATCGCCATCTTGCAGGGCGTCAAAGGAAATCTCTCTCGATTTACCCCACCGCTTCCGTAAGCAGTCAGCGATCCGGCTATGAGTCACCGTTAGGAGCCAATTCGAAAAGAACCCTTCTTCCTTGGTCGTATTTGAAATCAGGAAGTTTCTGCGAGACAGACAAGACCATCTCCTGCACCACGTCTTCTCCTTCCTCTGCGGTAAGCCCTGCCTGAGTCGCCGTGCTGCAAATCAATCTCTAATACGTGTCAAAAACACCTGCCACGGCTCACTATCTTCCCAGTCTCACCATCGATTTGGCTTCTCTCGTGCTCATTTCTAGACCCTATCCGCTACAGAACCGGTCCAATCTGCCAGGGTGAAAACTCCTCGTCGCCCATTCCCGCAAGCTCGCTTTTGGTTCTTTTTCCGCTCGCCACGGCCAGAATCTTGTCGAAAATCCGCTGGCCCACTTGCTCGACGGTTTCCTCTCTTTCCAAAATCGTGCCAGCGTTGATATCCATATCCTCTTCCATCCAATTATATAACGGCGTGTTAGTCGCGATCTTGATACACGGCGATGGCTTGCAGCCATAAACACTGCCTCTGCCGGTCGTAAAGGTCCCGATATTGCATCCTCCACTCACCAATCCGGTCATGCTGACCGGATCATTTCCCGGTGTGTCCATAAAACAGAGTCCCTTCGCGACGATGGGTTCGGCATATCGATAAACCTCCGACAATGGCGACTGCCCTGCCTTGGCAATCGCGCCCAAACTCTTCTCGCAAATCGTCGTCAATCCGCCTTCCTTGTTCCCGTAGGACGGATTGTTATCAATCGAGGCATTGTGTAACTTGACATGATCCTCCCACCAATGGATCAGGTCGATCAGTTTTTGGCCCACCGCTTCCGAAACGGCGCGGCGCGTCAACAAATGTTCCGCACCGTAAATTTCCGTCGTTTCCGCCAACACCGAAGTCGCGCCCTGCCGAATGAGCTGATCGGATGCATAACCTAAAGCAGGGTTGGCGGTAATGCCGCTGTTCCCATCGGAACCACCGCAATTCATCGCCAATATCAACTTGCTGACCGGCTGCGAGGTACGCTGATGCCCGTTCACCCTGCCGAGGATCTTTTGAACCGCCTCAACGCCTGCCTCCGTCGTCTTCCGCACCCCGCCCTCGGCTTGAATGTTCAAATAAACGGGTGGCACACCTCCGGGGCTTGCTTGATCCAATCCTTGATCCCGAATGAGGTGTGAGATCTGATTGACCTCACACCCTAATCCAATCATGACGTAACCCCCAACATTCGGATGCCTTGCCATTCCGGCCAGAACTCGCTGCAGCATCGCAAGCGGCTCGGAAGGCAGCAGACTACACCCGCTCTTGTGAGTGACGGCAATCACTCCATCAACATTCGAATACTCACGCTGAAACTCCGGCGTTCGAAACCGCTCGGCCACATATTTCGACACTGAAGCCGAACAGTTTACACTCGAAATCACGGTAATGTAGTTTCGAGTCCCCGCCTTACCATCAGCTCTCTCGAACCCTTGAAAGGTTTGTTGATCCGATTCGGGAACAAACTTTACCGGCTCATAGTCAACACAAAACTGATAGTCTCGCCCGAAATCCTCCATCGCAACATTCTGTGTATGCACATGGTCGCCTCTCTGAATGGTGGTTTTCGCAAAACCAATTTTCTGCCCATATTTGATTAGCGCCTCCCCTTGATCGAGTGACGAAAGAGCAATCTTGTGGCCAGCGGGAATGGTTTGCCGACAGACAACCCGCTGGCCCTGAAACGCCAACTCAGCGCCCGCCTTTAGAGTCGATTTAAGCACGGCCACATTGTCGTCGGGCCTCAATTGTATCGTGATATCTTCAACTGCTTTCATGACGCTTACTCCCAGCCATCAAGGTACGAGTTGAGAAGGCTCAACGCCAACGACGATACCTTGTGACGTCGCCAACGGACTCTCAAGGAAGACATTAGATGCCTCGCACAGGCTGAGTAAAAAGGCTGTCTCCGGAGACAAAAAACCTGAGTAAACATTGCAAGACAGGTGATTTTTCCGACAAATGCGGAGATTTGGGGTTAAATGAAGAGTTGACAAAACTGGATAATTACCAAATTAGTAAGAAAAACGGCATAGACGCCGTCGGGCACAATGGAAGTCTGCATATGATATCAAGAGAACGTTCCTCCTGCGGTGGAGACCACTACTCAGGGCATTCCGGCAAACCTCAAGGCAACGAAGATACCCTTAAAACTGAGAAGATCCAAGTCGAGCGAAAAACCTTTATTTTTACCCTCAAGGAGAATCCTCGCGGTCGGTTTCTTCGCATCACGGAGGATGTCGGCGTACATCGCGATACGATTATTCTTCCTGCTACCGGTATCGCAGATTTCAAACAAGTCCTAGACGACATGATGCAAGCCTATCCCAATCTCTCGGAAGACGAAAAAGAGTAAATCAAAGTCTGTTTACTCCCTAATCCATCACCTGACAGACACCAGAGTGGCGGTATGCTTTCCCAGTCCACGCGGACGCCGAGGTTTTAATCGAGGAGCGTCACCCCACAACGACTCCAGATCATATCGGTCTCGCATGTCGCGAGTCAGGATGTGAACAATCACATCATTGTAGTCAATCGCCACCCACGTGGCCGTCAATCTTCCATCGATCGATCGAGGCCGAACGTCATGGTCTTTCTTAAATTGATCTACAACCTCATCGCTAATCGCCCGGATATGAGGTGCGCTCGTGCCGGTGACAATGAAAAAAAAATCGGTCACCGAAGATAATTTCCTGACATCAAGAATCGTGGGACTTTCCCCCTTCCGGTTGTTCGCATAAGCGTAGCAGTATTGAACCAATCGTTTCGAATCCATCCGGAGAAAGTCTGTCACGTTCAATTGCTTGAATAAAGTCGATAGTGGTAAATCACCTCGGCCACCGCCGCTGGCACCATCAGGTCAATCGAACGACCAGCACGAATGCGGTCTCGAATGGCCGATGAAGAGAGCTCGATAGGGAAGCCCCTCAAGAACCGACACCGAAACCCTACGGGAGAATCCACCATCTGTTCACCGAGCCTAGGAATCACAGCAAATTCGACAAGCTCCGACAAAGCCGCGGCTTCCTTCCATTGAGGTAATGTCGCGATGTGGTCTGTTCCGATGAGATAGATGAATCGAGCGGAGGGATATCGGGTAATGAACCGCCTTACCGTATCAATCGTAAAAGAAACACCGCCGGATTGAATCTCACTCTCATAAACATCAAACTCCGTTCGCCCCGCCAAAGCCAAGCGAATGAGCCTCAATCGTTGATGGGCTTCAAGCGGTTCCGAATCCGGCTTGAACGGTGAGCGAGCAGCAGGAATGAAGACCAGTTTGTCGAGTTGGAGTTCTTCGTAAGCCGCTTGAGCCACTAACAAATGGCCGAGATGGATCGGATCGAAAGATCCACCGTAGAGACCGATTTGGTTCACGCCTTTGCCGTATCCACAACTGCCCCGCCGTCCAATCCCATGGCAGTTTCTTCAATCACTCCTTTGACCTTAGGAAACATTCGTACTGCCTCAACGATCATCCACAATTCCAACAAGATGGTTGCCAAGCCAATCGCGCTCAGAAGCACTTTCCCCTGGCTCACCCAGCTGGAATTATCGCTTGAACCGATGAAAACCTGCCAAACCATCGCCCAAAAAGGCATGATCATCATGAAGATCATGGGCAATAGAATAAACCAAACGGGTCGGTCCCGTCGCCATAGATAAAACACAATCACCAAGAATGCTAGACCAGCCAAAAGTTGATTGGTCGCCCCAAACAACGGCCACAAGAGCAATCCTCCAGTTCCGGCATTGGCAACCGACCAGGCCTTGCCTGCGGGTGGAACCGCCGACAGTCCCGCCGCAATCATCACCGCGAAAATGGTCGCGCCATGCTTATTTTGCAACCACCTCAAAAGACCGCCAGCTTTTTGCCCTTCAAGACCCCCGGCGCCGGGAGACAACGTCGCTGCCAGTTCCTGCACCACATAGCGCTGAAGTCGACACGCGGTATCCAGCGTAGTTCCAGCGAACGATGCCACCAAAACCCCCATCAGGGCAATCGACGCTGTACTGGACAATCCCAGTGCTTGAAGAAAATTCGCGGCACCGAAGACAAAGGCCGACACTTTTGCTCCCAGCGATCCCGCGGCACCCCAAGAACCATAGCGATTATTCCAAGCCTCCGCTCCCGTCAACATTTGCCCCTCTACCGCGAGGCCGAGTCCTAAACCCGCACCACAGGCCAGAATGACCAAAGTAGCCAAAAAACCCTCAGTGAGCATGCCGCCGTAGCCGACGAACCGGGCATCGGGTTCCTTCATCAACTGTTTACTACTGGTCCCACTGGACACCAAGCAATGGAATCCACTGATCGCTCCACAGGCGACAGTGATAAACAAAAACGGGAAAATAAGCGGCGCACCCTTGGGGTCCAAATTAATCAGCGGTGCCGCCATACTGAGATCAGGACGCGAGCTATCCGCCAGCGGTGCCCCCCCAAAGAATGCTGAAGCCATCAGACCAAGAACGATCAGCGCCAAGGCCGAAATCAGTTGCAACGAATTAATGTAATCTCGAGGTTGTAACAAGGTCCACACCGGCAACACCGACGCCCCATAGGAGTAAAACAAGAGGACCAGCACCCAGGTCCAAGACGACCAACCCGCAAGCGCATGATTGAAGGCACCCAGCAATCCGCGATCTCCAAAAAACACCGTCAAATACATCAAGGCCAAAACCACCAATGAAGGCACCAGAATGCTTGCACCTTTTCGATGCAACCAAACCCCGATCCCGATTGCCAAGGGGATCTGAACGACACACGAGAAAATCGCCGCCGGATACAGGCGAAAGACACTGGCAATCACCAAGCCAAAAATGGCGAGCACAATTGTTAGTGACATCACCAAAACCAACAAAAAGAGCAATCGAACCCGGCGATTCAACACTCGCCCGGCAATGTCGCCAACCGTTTGACCATTGTTGCGAAGACTCACCACCAGCGCACCAAAGTCGTGAACAGCACCAATGAAAATTGCCCCAAAGACAACCCAAAGCAATGCCGGTAACCAACCCCACATAATCGCAATCGCAGGACCCACAATCGGTCCCGTCCCGGCGATCGATGTGAAGTGATGACCGAAAACAATGCCCTTGCTCGTCGGCACATAGTCGGCGCCATCCTGCAGCCGATACGAGGGGCAAACGGCCTTTGCCGACAAGGCGAAAATCTTGCCCCCCAGCCAACGCCCATAAGTGTGGTAGGCCACCACAAAACCCACCCCCGCCATAAGAGCGATCAAAAGGGGAACCATATGCTTAAACGGAAATTAATGCAGGATCATATTTTTGAGTCCGAACCAACTTCAAGCAAACTTTTTGAATCGACAGCAACCCGGTTCTGGGAGTGCGGCGACCGCAGGTTCCGGTAATGCTTAACCCTGTTTCCGCCTTCGGGAAGACAGGCGGCATTTCCATGCGGGAGCAAGACTACCGCACTTCAAAAAACCCCTCTTGTTCTCTCCTTCAGTCAGGCCATTCAAGCTTCGGTGGCGCACAAGATTGAAACGGATTCTCTTCACCCCACCTTTGCTGTAATCGACTCAACCAATCGTCCACTAAACGGATGACCGCTGTCACTTGAATTCCCTCATGAATTGCGGGATACACCGCCAAATTATTCCGAGCCAACCGCAGCAGCGCCCCGGCCGGACGAAGTCGATCCTTTTGAAAATGAACGAAGGCACCCGCCAATTGAATCAGGCCTTTGTAAAAAAGGTCATTCGATTCCCTGCGACTCGGCAACCACAGACCCTCCAAGAGATCATGCGCATCGTAGTACAGCCCGCGATTGAAACAATCGAAAAATCCCAAATAACGCGCCGGCCAATCTCGTCCCTGCAACCCAGCGATCAATGCGGCAACCTTTGCACATTTATAACTCATAAATACTCTTAATTGATGACTACCCCGGCAGGCACAGGAGCGAATCGCTCCGGCGGACGGCTGGAAATGTTTGTCGCTGACATACTGGATGAGCATAATTACTTTGAAGTCATTCCAGTCAGGTTCTTCCCGGCAAGGGC
>JAMASS010000071.1 GCA_024761205.1 Limisphaerales bacterium | reverse complement strand
GGCCCGAATCCTGGGTAAGGAGCTTCAAGCGGCACGCGGTGCCCGTTTTTCCTCTCAATCTTTTCATGACGCCGAAGATCCCGAGAGATACGCGGATACTGATCTTTCATGGCCTGCCCGATCCCGATCAGGCAATGGAAGGCTACCAGCCGAAAAAACTGCACCGCCGGATACAGCCGGCGCCCTGGATCGCGAATTACTGGAACGATTGAATGGACAACCTTGCTGGCAGCCGCTCGCCGCGCAGACACAAAAGCCTTGCCGACGGCCATCAACACGGAATCCCGCCGAGTGCGGCGAAGTCTCCGCGAACACCTTGCGGCGCTCCGCTACCGCATCACCGATGCCTGGCGACTCAAACGCGCTTGTCACCAACGCCAGAACCCTTTGAAAACTCCTTGAAAATTGGCAGACTTGAAAGCCTTTCGATCATCCCCTAGCCTTGCTGCATTAACTATCTGACACCGCCTTGTTACCGAAACAGCCATTATGAGCGGAATGTTCATTTACTGGGATAACTCCAACATCTACCACGAAGCCCAACGCCTTGCCGAAGAACGGGAACAGACTCCCGGCGCCCGTTACCTGATTCGCATTCATTTTGAAAATCTGCTGCGGCTGGCTCACGCCGACCGCCCGCTCACCAAGGCGCTGGCTGCCGGCTCCGTTCCGCCGGAACTGCGGCAGCTTTGGAACCGCCTGGAAAATCAGGACGTGGAAGTTCGATTGTTCAACCGTGGCACCCGCGACCGAGGGGAGCAAGAAACCCCGGACCAATGGTTGCAGTTGCGAATGCTGGAAGATGCCTTTGACTACAACGGCGACACCGGAACCGTGGCGTTGCTGACCGGCGATGGCGCCGGCTACTTTGATGGCCGTGGTTTCCACCGCACGCTGGAACGAATCCACAAGCGCAGCTGGCGGATCGAAATCCTGTCCTGGCGGCACGCCTGCAACCGCAAAATGCGCGAATGGGCAGAGGAAAACGGTCTCTTTATCGCATTGGACGATTACTATCAAGCGATCACTTTCCGCGAACCGTCCCGTCCCGGCCACGTATTCGCGGAGGCACGAGCCCAAGGATCATTGGACCTGTCGCGCCGTCCCACCCTTTAATGGCTGATTCCTCTGCGGATTACATCCATCAATTCTCTTTCACTATGCCGGAAAATCTCATCGAACTATTTTATCGTTTGGCGGCGAGCGGTTGCCTCCCCCGGCAATTTTTCGTCCGAGAAGCGCCCAAGCCCCAGGAACTACCCGCACGCACCGGAGACTTGATGCTCGAAATCGTCAGTCATTGCTGGCAATATGCCTCTCTTCTTGTCTACCAACTCAGCTCTCTTGCATTATATCCGCCCACAGCCGCCAAAGTGCGCATGACCGTCTTTTATAGCAAAGAAGATCAACAAACGGTTGAAGCCTTAAACTTCTTCAGCAACTTCAGCCCCTCCAACGTGCTTTGGAATTGGTCCTCCCTCAAGACGCCGCAACTGCTCCGGCGCGCCATCGGCAGAAATGCCGCCGCTCTGTCCACCAAGGCGGATTGGGTTTGGTTCACGGACTGCGATCAAGTTTTCCGCCAAGGCTGTTTGGATGATTTAGCCGCTCAACTGCAAGGGCGCAATGATCTGTTGCTTTACCCCAGAGTCGTCAACTGCGGCTTCTTGCCGGCAGAGAACGACAACTCCCAACAAATCGCCGCCGGAGCCCCGGCCCTTAAAGATATCAACCCCGGCCACTTTATCCCCGTCATCCACACCCGAGCCATCGGCCCCTTGCAAATCACTCATGGCGACGCCGCCCGCAAACTCGGCTACTGCAAGCAAACGGCACTCTACCAACGCCCCGCCCGCCGCACCTGGCGCAAACTTCACGAAGACCGCGTCTTTCGCTGGCTGTTGGGCACACCAGGAAAACCCGTCGAAGTTTGCAACCTCTATCGCATCGAACATCGCACCAAAGGGCGGGACGCTTCCAAACCAACCCATAAAGTCCTTCGCCAAATCAGGCAATGGGCGCGCCAATATCGCCAATGCCGCAGATAAACAACCCGATAAATAAAATGAACCAAACGGAAGCTCCTTCCTTGGACTATTCCCTGGTGATTACCAGTTGCGGACGCTTTGATTTGCTCCGCCGCACCGTTGCATCCTTTTTGAAATTCGCAGACATCAAACCCCGCCAATACATCATCGTGGAAGACTCCGGCGATGAAAGCGTGCGGGAAATCCTGGCCCCTTTCGACGCGCCCTTTGAAATCCTCATCAACCAACCGAACACCGGACAACCACCCTCCAGCAAACGCCTGCACGCCGCCATTGACCGCGCTTACGCCCAAGTCCGATTCCCCTACATCTTCCACTGCGAGGACGATTGGGAGTTCTTCCGCACCGGCTTCATCCGGGAATCCTTCACCCTCATGCAGGCCCTGCCCAAGGCTTCATCCATCATGTTGCGCGGACCAGACGCGCATCTATTTCTCCGCAAAGTCTCGGACATAGAAATGATCAACAGTATCCGTTTCTGCCGACAGGACCCCTATTGCCGCAAGATACATGCCGGTTACAGCTACAACCCCGGATTGCGACGTTTGGCGGATTACCAAAAACTCGCTCCACTAGAAAAAATCAAAGGCGGCGAAGCCGAAGTTTCTTATAGATTTCTTCTACTTGAGTTCGCCACCGTGCATCTCGAAATCCCCGCCGTCGCTCATATCGGTCGGGGACGGCGGACCCACAACCGCCAAGAGAGAAAAAGAATTCTCCTGAAGCTGAAAAAGATACAAATGCGCTTGCACATCGTAGCCCGCTGGCTCTTATCCCGTCTTCGTTCCAAGAGGAAATAATTTGCCGATACAATTAACCATAAGCGCCCAATGCCGCAGGCGAACAACCCGATAATCGCACCTTTCCGCCTCACAAAACCTTGCTTGCCAACATCTCAAATAAAATGAACCAAACGGAAGCTCCTTCCTTGGACTATTCCCTGGTGATTACCAGTTGCGGACGCTTTGATTTGCTCCGCCGCACCGTCGCATCCTTTTTGAAATTCGCAGACATCAAACCCCGCCAATACATCATCGTGGAAGACTCCGGCGATGAAAGCGTGCGGGAAATCCTGGCCCCTTTCGACGCGCCCTTTGAAATCCTTATCAACCAACCGAACACCGGGCAACGACCCTCCCTTGACCGGCTGAACGCCGCCATCGACCGTGGTTACGCTCAAGTTCGATTCCCCTACATCTTCCACTGCCAGGATGATTGGGAGTTCTTTCGCTCCGGTTTTATTCGAGAATCCTTTATCCTGCTGAACGCCCTGCCGAAGACTTCCGTTATTATGCTACGGGGACGGGATTACCCACGGCCCCTTACTAAAATTCCGGTTAGAGAAATAAATGGTGTCCGCTTTTGTCAAAAAGGGACTAGCCTGCGCAAATCCCTATTCGATGGCTATAGTTTCAATCCCGGATTGCGACGATTGACGGATTACCAAAAACTTGCTCCGTTTTCAAAATTCAAAGGCGGCGAAGCTGAAGTTCTTTACAAATTTCTTAAGCTCGGTTTCATCATGGCGCACCTCGAAATTCCCGCCGTTGCACACATCGGCTGGGAACAGCGAAGCCCCCGCCGCCAAGTGGACAAAAGGATTCTCCAGAAATTGAAAAAAAGACTAATGCGATTGCACCTTGTAGCCCGCTGGTTCTTATCGCAGTTTCATTTTCGGGAGAAATAATCCGACAGCACAATCAACAACGTTTTATGCAAGTAGCCCGAAAATTGAAACGTGCGCTCGGCGTTCGCTTTTCTTCCCGAGCGTTGGCGAGGAACCCAAACGTATATCTCCGCCAGTTGACCCGGCGCTTTCACAGTTTCCGCGAGTTGGTCGGCTGTCTGGCGGCGGAGCGCCCCATTACCATCCTCCAAGTCGGCGCCAATGACGGCATCACCGGCGATCCGATAGGTGATTTGGTTTTGAACGAACCGGAGAAGATTCGGGCGCTTCTGATCGAACCGCAACGCGCCGCCTTCGCCCGTCTCTCGCAACGCTACGCCAAATCCACTCATGTCAAACTGCTCAACGTGGCGATCGGCAAGGAGGCCGGCCAGCAGAGCATCTATTCCCTCAACCAAACGGTAGCCCAGAAAAACGGACGAACGCTAGGCGATGATCTCGGCTCTTTCAATCGCTCTCATATCCTCAGGCACTTAAACCAAGCGAAGAGAAAGGCCGGGCTGGCACTTTCGGAAAAGGAGCTTGAGGCACTGATTGTCGAAGAGACGGTTTCGGTGATGCCCTTGTCACAAGCGTTGGAGGAAGCCGGCTTCCCCCAACCCGATGTGTTTCTGGTGGATACCGAAGGCTTTGACGCAGAGATCATCCGCATGATGCTAGCCGACAGATGGCGTCCGCAGTTGCTGCAATACGAGTACTCGAACTTATCCGCATCCGACCGCCGCAACATTTCGGAGAGTCTCCGGCGGGCAGGCTACCGGCTCTGGGCCGATCACGCCGATGTCTGGGGCCAAAACATCCAAACGGACACTTCGCCGCCCGCATCATAAGGGATCAAGCGACAGCAGCAGGTAGCGGATTTGTTCGGCTTCCGTGGCGAAGTGGGTCGTTATCGTCCTCCTGAATTTCGCGCGATATTTCTTCGGCAATTCAAGCGTGTGTTCCTTGCCGATTGTTTCGGAAATGTCTCCCAACAAATCATCCGAATCGGGAATCTGCATGTGAAACTTTTTTGTGTCCACGTCGCAGCCGACGAGCGTTCCTTCGCACTCCAAGGTTTTTTCCTCTTTGTCGCTCGTTTTGGCGATGGCCTGTTTCAGGGCGGCAACGTCAGGGGTTTGCAACACCAACCGCCTTCTCGATTCACGATCTCTGCACCATTCAATATCAGTGCCCAATTCCCATTCGCTCAATGAGTCCACCCACTTGCTTAAACAGCGAACCGACGCGCCTCCAAGCTGCTTGGAGAACCCGGCGATGTGTTCCGAGTCGCGCGATTCTGCCATTTCGAAAACGGAATCAACGGCGCGGTCCAAATGGCTTTTAAATCCTAGCAACAGGCGCTCATTGGAGATCGTCAAGACGATGCCTAATGAGCCGGCAAAGGTATATCCGAAGTTGAGCCTTGACTCAGCGACAATCGAAGCGTCGGGGCGGAGCCGTTGCTTGGGGCCATTCTTGATGGCGTCAAGGACTGAGGTCAAAAGCGACTGAAAGCCTCCCAAGGCGGCAGTCAACCCGCTGGCCGGAAATTCCGCAGAGTTGTTGTCCGAAAACAATCGAAACCGGCAGATGTCCACTTGTTGACGCGCGGTTGCTTGTTCAAGGTCACGTTTCAAGTAGTTCCGCCGCTTTTGCAGTGAAGCCAAATTCAAGGCCAAGTCCTCGGCGTCTTGCGGTGTCTTGATTTCCGCTTCCAAGCGCCGGATCACCGAATCGGTGTCGCGAATCATTTCGAGAATGTCGGTGATAGCACTCATGACTCAAGGCGTTTGAACCACCGCAATGCCTTTCGGTTGCCCTTGTCGAGAGAAACCGAAGACATGCATCCAGTCATCTCTATTTTGCTTATTCAAGTGTGCCTTTGGGTGTCCGCTTGGATAGACCTCTAATAAAAAGCTATGGCAGTAATGGGAAGGTTTCAAATCGCTGAGAATCCAGTTAATTACGTCTTTCTGCTTTTGCGTCGCTTGCTGTCGAAACGTGAGTTCAATCTCAACGACCACGTCAACATCATCCGGTTCGATCTTTTCAGTCAGGAAACTGCCGTCAATCCAGATTTTGGAAACGATATCATGCCGAACGATTTCCGCCGTTACCCGTTCCAGACCATCCATAATGAGCGGCCGCCGCTTCGACGATGGGAATGCGCTGACACACAACTCTCTGACGCGATTGAGTGGCATCGGGTGAAATCCGGGCGCCAAGAGGTTTGGAAATTCCTGTTTGTCCGTCCCCGCCACGCTTGCAGATTAGGCGTTTCAAATAACGCGCGTCAACCAATCTATCCTGACCGGTTAAGCGCAAACGGCCGTTTGCGCTCGAAAGCACGATTTGGGAAACATGACTATTGAAAATGGCTTTGCTTCATTTCCTCGCATCAGCCGCCAGCCGGTCAAGCAACCAGCGGGCGCTTCTCTGCGCCTCATTGAATTGCCGAGCCGGAGCCCTCAATTTTGCCTGATTGCCTGATTGCCTGATTGCCCATAAACTCAGAATAGGGAGTCACCATCCGTTCGTCGATTAAGCGGTCCACGGCCATCTTCAGCTTTGAACCCGGTTTCCAAGCAAGGTCGAAGACACCCACGCAACTGCCCGAGGTCAGGGCCTCAAATACCATGGAGACACTGTCCGGGCTCACCCAAACCTGACCGGACCGATCAAGACCTTCGGACACCCAATGAGGCCCGGTCACTTGGTGAGAAGCATAATGGAGATTTCTCGCCTTCAGTTTGGCCAACCGACCGCATAATACGGTTGGCGTACGACGTGAAGTCGTCATCGTCCAACGAACATCCGCGGATTTCCGCACCACCCCTTCAACTTGCCGCAAGAGGGTTGCATCCGACCAGTCCACATGACGACACGGCCCGCCGATCAAGATCAAGCCCTCCGCCGCATCCTGATGCCGCCCTCGCGTCATCGTATTCAACACCCCCTGCACAATGCAGGTGTTGCCGGATTCCGGCACCCTGTCACATTCCGGCACAATACAAAAATCGAAGCACCAGCGCGGAAAACTAGGCTTCATCAAGACTACGGATTTTGCGCCCGAGATTATCCGCCCGAGGATCATGGGCAAATGGGTCCCGTGGCCGGCCCCAATCAAAATATCTGGCTTCGGGTGATCCTTTCGTCTCCTCAAGAACTTGATCGTCTTCCGTAATCCGCCAGGGCAGCCTCCGGAGACATCGACGACCGTCACAACAGGCTCGACACTTTCGGAAAGCGCCTGAATCAAGCCCTCTGTCTGTCGTTCGTGCCCGGCCTTCCCATCAACAAAGCGCCAAACATTAAGGCTTTTGCCCGTCATCGATTTCAAGGTCTCAAAGATAGCAGCCATTCGACCGTTGCGGAGAGCCGTATCTTTGCTGGATCTCAATCATCAACATAAAATCCGGCCGATGCAAAAGCCTCACACTAGAATCCCCATACATGAGTGTCAAATCCGGCAACCCTACAAAAGCTGACCGAGACTTGAACAACGCAAGGCCAAACACGCGCCATTACTTGAATTTCGGTGGCGAGTGGGGGGGGGCGATTGGAACGAGGACACGCCTCTCCAAAGTACGTAAGCCGTGCCCGAAGCGACGGCGCGGCTGTCAGTCGTCTTCACAATCCCACCGAACCAAAGATGCGGCCGTTCATCGCTTGACCATTGCCTCCGTGCTATTACCATCGCAGGCCAATAAGGACCCTTTTGAACCAAAGTCACTCTCACCTGGCCCAAGCAACTGCATGGCTCCTTTCTTTGGCGAGCCTTGCATCTCCCCTGTGCGCGTCAGATCCAACACCAGAATGGGACTATATCCTCGGCCCTCTCCATGCTGCCGCCAAGGACGAGCACACCTCCAAGATGGCCATCCCGATTCTCTTCTCGCAAGAGAAGGACTCTCGCCTCGAACAGAATGAGTGGGATATGCTCTATCCCCTAGTGAGCTACGACCAATACGGGAAAGAACGGCGCCTACACTTCTTGCAACTCTTGAGCTTTTCAGGCGGGGCCGGACAAACAGGCACCACCAAGAGAACCACCATCTTTCCCTTCTACTTTCGACAAGCGTCCGAAGACCCCGAGAAAAGCTACCGCGCTCTATTTCCCTTTTACGGAACCGTGAAGAACCGCCTGTGGCGTGACGAGGTCAAAGTCGTCGCCTTTCCGCTTTACGTTCAATCCCGAAAGAAAGATGTCGTCACCGACAATTACTTGGCCCCCTTTTTTCATCTGCGGCACGGAGACAACCTCAAAGGATGGCAACTTTGGCCCCTAGCCGGATGGGAAGAGAAAGGAACCACAACCAAGACAAACATCCTCGGTGATGCCTCCCTGATCGGCGGTCACAAGAAGTTCAATATCGCCTGGCCGTTTTATTTTCGCGATCGAACGGACCTCGGAACCGATAATCCCAAGGACCAGCAGGCGCTGCTCCCGCTTTTCAGCGCTCTGAAATCACCATTGCGCGACTCCATCACGGCCCCCTGGCCCTTCGGGGTGACAATCACCCACGACCGCGAAAAAAAGTACCGCGAAGTCAGCGCGCCCTGGCCGTTTATCGTTTTCGCCCGAGGGAAAGGGAAGACCGCAAACCGGGTCTGGCCACTCTTCGGGCGCACTTCCAATGCGAGCTTGACTAGCAACTTTTATGCGTGGCCCCTCTATCGCTACCACAAATTGGAAACCGACTACACCACAAGACACCAAACCCATTGGGCCTTCTTCCTCTTCACAGACAACCGTGAAGTGCAAAAACGCGACCAATCGTATTCCCGTCGGCGCGACTTCTGGCCACTCTGCACCCAAACGAATACCGACAAAGGCGAGCGACGATTTCAAGCACTCGCCATCATGGAGCCATTCTTTCCCACCAACGAAACCATCCGGCGACACTATTCGCCCCTATGGTCGATTTGGACATCGAGCAAAGATCCCGAGAACGGAAAAAGTTCGCAATCATTCCTCTGGGATCTCTATCGCCAAGACATTGCCAAAGAGCGAGTCCGCGGCTCCGCCCTGTTCGGCTTGGTCCGTTGGCAACGAACGGAATCCCGGAAAACACTCAAGATACTCGGAATCCATTTCCGCAAGCGAAACCGTCCGGACTAGGCACTTTACAACAGCATGTTTCAACAAATCGGCGAAATCCTTGTCCTTGGCTTCCAGGCGCTCCGCCGCTGGCGCCTCGTTTGGCGACAACGAGGAAAAATTACCGACCAACTCTTCGAAATCGGGAACGCAAGCCTCCTCATGGCCTGCATTCTGTCCCTCTTCATCGGCGGTGTCTTGGCCCTGCAATCCGGCCCGGTCTTGGCCGAGCGAGGACTTGCCGCAATCATCGGCCAGCTCGTCGGACTCTCGCTTTGCAAAGAGCTCGCCCCCGTCATGATGGCGATTCTGATCGCGGGTCGTGCCGGTTCGGCCATGGCGGCTGAAATCGGATCCATGAAGGCATACCAGGAGATCGACGCCCTTCGGACCATGAACATCGATCCCGTTGCCTACTTAGTCCTTCCGCGGCTCACTGCCATTAGTGTCGCCTTGCCCATGCTGGTCGTGTTCTCGATCCTGGCCGGTTGGCTAGGTGGCGCTTTCGTTGCGGCCTCCAATCATGAAATCGGTGTTCCGATTCCCGCTTATTTTTCCAGCCTCAAGGAGGCCGTTGACGTCGGAGATATCTTCAATGGCATCTCCAAGAGTTTCGTCTTTGCGTTGGTCACGGGTTTGGTGAGCTGCCAACAGGGCCTCAGCACGACCGGCGGTCCGCGAGGCATTGGCCAATCCGTCACCAAAGCAGTCGTCAATTCCATCGTCCTGATTCTGATTCTCGACTACTTCCTCACTCGAATCCTACTCTACATCAGTTAATGACTGCGGCATCTGAATCGATCAACGGTATTCGGCTGGACGTTTCGAATCTGAATCGTTCATTTGACGGCCGGCCGGTGCTGAAGGACATCGAGTTCCACGTCGAACCTGGAGAGATTTTCATGATCATGGGGCCGAGCGGCAGCGGAAAGAGCGTTCTGCTCAAACATCTTATCGGCCTCGAAATTCCCGATCGTGGGGAGATCCGGATTGAAAATCAGAGTATTGACGACCAAGCAGTTCGCAATCAGTACCGCCTAGCCATGGTCTTTCAATCCGGCGCCTTGCTCAATTCGTTGACCGTGGCCCAAAACGTCGGCCTCTATCTGCAAGAACATCAGCTCAAACCTGCCGCCGAAATCGAAGCCATCGTTCGTGAAAGTCTCGCTCTCGTGGGCCTGAAAGACGTCGAAACGCAATACCCTTCCGAACTCTCCGGCGGCATGAAAAAGCGGGTCGCCATCGCGCGGGCCTTGGTCATTGATCCCCAATTGATTTTCTACGACGAGCCCACCAGCGAACTCGATCCCCTAATGGCCGCCATGGTAGGCAACGAAATTGTCCAGCTCAACCAACGGACCGGCGTCACCTCCGTCATCGTCACCCACGAACGCGAACTAGCATTTCGGATTGCCAATCGAATCGCCGTTATTCACGAAGGTGAGATCATTTGCATCGGCACCCCCTCAGAACTCAGCAATGATTCGACACCCTTCATCCAAGAATTCCTGCTCGCGGGTCGCGACTCGCAACCGACAACCAATCACTCATTATGAAAATTACTCTTGAAACTCGGCTCGGCCTGTTCTTCGCCCTTGCGCTGATCGGCCTCTTCATGCTCATCGAAATCGCCGGCGGGCTTAATTTCTTCCAAGAGGGCATCGAAGTGGGCGCTCGCTTCAACAATATCAAAGACCTCAAGGAAGGCGATCCCGTCAAAATGGCCGGCATTCAAGTCGGTCGCGTCGAAGGCATCGGCTTTGCGGACAATCAAGTCAAAATCACGCTGCGGCTCGATGCCGACAAAGCCGGCGCTGTCAAGACAGATAGCGTGGCATCGATTCAATTCATGGGGTTGATGGGGCAAAACTTCGTGGCGATTGAATTCGGTGAGACCGGCGTCGCCATCCAACCCGGCGCGGAACTGATCACTCGCGAACAACCGGACCTCAGCACACTGATCGCCCAAATCGATGGCGTGGCCGCCGGCATTGAAAAAATCACCAACACATTTGGCGGCGACAAATTCTCGGACGTCCTCGGACCACTCGCCGACTTCCTAAAAGCCAACAAGGACCGCGTCTCCGAAATCGTCGAAAACCTCCAGACCTCCACCGCACAGATCGCCGAAGGCAAGGGCACCCTCGGCAAACTGATCAACAGTGGCGAGCTTTACGACAATGCAATCGAGATCGTGACCAATCTCAACCGAACCTCAGAGAAACTCGACCATACGATTGCCGAGGCTCAAGCAACAGTAGAAGATCTGCGGGCAGGGAAGGGCACCCTCGGCAAGCTCGCAACGGACGAAGCCCTCTACGAAGAAACCAAGGTGGCCATGACCAATCTGAGAGAGATTCTCGAAAAGATCAATCGGGGCGATGGCAGCGTCAGCGCCCTCGTAAATGATCCGGCGCTGATCGACAATGCCAAGGCCGCGTTGCAGAAGATAGAGAAAGCCACCGAAAGCCTTGAGGATCAAGGCCCCCTGAGCGTCATTGGGCTCGCGGTCGGACGACTCTTTTAGACACTCATTCGCGATTAAAAAAATCAACTCGTTAGCACGACTCGTATGCTGGAACTGCTCTCCCAACCTGAAGCCTGGATCAGCCTTTTGACCTTGACGCTTCTGGAAATTGTCCTCGGAATCGACAACATCGTCTTTATCTCGGTTCTGGCCGCAAAACTGCCTGAATCGCAGCAGGCCAAAGCCAGGAAGATCGGTCTCTGCTTGGCGCTGATCACCCGGTTGCTCCTGCTCTGCGGACTAGCCTGGATGGTCAAACTCACTCAGCCACTCTTCCAGGTGATGGATCATCCCGTCTCCGGGCGAGATCTCATTCTGCTCTTCGGGGGCCTCTTTCTCCTGGCGAAAGGAACTCACGAAATTCACGAGAAGCTAGAAGGGGTTGACGGCGGCAAATCCCAGAAACTCGCCCCCACCTTCACCTGCGTGATCGTTCAGATCATGCTGCTGGATGTCGTCTTCTCGTTGGACTCCGTCATCACGGCTATCGGCATGGTGGAATCGCTCACCATCATGGTGACCGCGATCACCATCGCCATGATTGTCATGCTCCTCTTTGTCAACACCGTCAGCAACTTCATTGAAAAGCATCCGACCCTGAAGATTCTGGCCTTGAGCTTCCTGATCCTCATCGGCTTCGTCCTCGTCGCGGAAGGATTCCACCGTGAGATTCCCAAGGATTATATCTACTTTGCTATGGCTTTCTCCTTCAGCGTCGAAATGATCAACCTCAAGGTCCGGAAGAAGGGAGAGGAGGCCGCCCAGCTCCGTAGTCCATTCCGATAAACCCATCGACCGACCATTAGCAAAACGCCCCGAAGATCCATGAAGGCCGCGGAAGCTAAGGCACGACACCGAGACCTCTGCGAGCAAGTCCGCAAGCATGAGCACGCCTACTACGTCTTGTCACAACCGACGATTTCCGATCACGAGTATGACCGATTCTACCGCGAGCTTCAGGACCTAGAGGCCGAGTTTCCCAACTTGGTCACTCCAGAGTCCCCAACACAACGGGTTGGCGGGGAACCCATCAGCGGTTTCGCTTCCGTTCGTCACTTGGTTCCCATGATGAGCCTCGACAATACTTACTCCCAGGGCGAGCTTAGGGGTTTTATCAAACGAGCAAGCAAGCTCCTGCCGGAAGAACAACTGGACTGGACCGTCGAACCAAAGGTTGACGGCGTCGCGCTGAGCCTCCGCTACGAAAATGGAAAATTCGTGATGGGTGCCACTCGAGGCGACGGCACCCAAGGCGATGACGTCACCACGAACCTCCGAACCATTCGCAGCATACCGCTCAACCTGTCCCCAGAACTGAAGCCCATTCCCCAAATCCTCGAAGTTCGCGGCGAGGTCTTCATGACAAAGGATGGCTTTGCGAAGATGAATGCCGAGCGCGAAGCTGCTGGTGAACCTGCCTTTGTGAATCCACGGAACTCCACCGCAGGATCCCTCAAGCAGCTTGATCCCAAGCTCGTCGCCACCCGGCCGCTATCCGTGATCATTTACGGCATCGCCACGCTCGAGCAACAGAAGGGTAAGGAACCCCAAACCCAGCTGGAACTCCTGGACTATCTCCGACGGGCCGGATTCCGAACTCCGGAAAAAGTTCGGCACTGTCACACAGAGGAAGAACTGCTCACCGTGGTCGATGATCTCGGGCAAATCACGGACACCTTTGCCTATGAAATTGACGGCGCAGTCATCAAACTCAATGCCCTTCATCTCAGAGAACGAATTGGGGCGACCTCCAAGGCCCCGCGCTGGGCCATGGCTTACAAATATGCCGCGGAGCAAGCCGAGACGCAGTTGAAGGCGATCACGATCCAAGTCGGGCGCACTGGCGCACTGACGCCCGTCGCGGAATTGGAGCCCGTCTTTGTCGGGAGCACCACCGTGAGCCGAGCAACGCTGCACAACGAAGACGAGCTTAAACGGAAGGATATTCGGATTGGCGATACCGTAGTCGTCGAAAAAGCCGGAGAGATCATTCCCGCTGTCGTGTGCGTCGTCACCGAGAAACGTTCCGGGGAAGAAACCACTTTCAAATTTCCCAAACAATGCCCGGAATGCCAAACGCCCGTCACTCGTGAAGACGCCGGCAAGGGCGCCGGTGTCGTCATCCGCTGCAGCAATCCGGACTGCCCCGCCCAAATTCGCGGACGCTTGGAACACTGGTGCTCACGAGGCGCCATGGACATCGAAGGTGGCGGCGAGGTGCTCATTCAAAAACTTGTCGAGCAAGGTCTCGCGCGCAACGTCGCGGAACTCTACAAGCTGAAATTGGAAGAAACGGCCGCACTGGAACGCATGGCCGAGAAATCCGCACAAAACTTTCTCGACGGTCTTGAGTCCAGTAAGAATCGTGACATGTGGCGTTTGGTTTTCGGACTCGGGATTCTTCACGTCGGCGTGGGCGTGGGAAAGACTTTGGGCAGGCACTTCCCGGACCTCCGGCACCTCATGGATGCCACTGAGGAGCAACTCAACGCCATCAACGAAATCGGCGACGTTATCGCCAAGAGCATTGCCTCGTGGTTTGGTGATCCGGAGAATCGCAAGTTGATCGACGAACTGGAAAAGGTAGGCCTCAACTTTTCATCTTCTCTCTATGTGACCGGAGCCAAGACAGGCCAATTGACCGGTAAGACATTTGTCCTGACCGGCACGCTTGCCAACATGACCCGCTCTGAGGCCGCCTCAAAGATCGAAGCCCTGGGGGGCAAGGTCGCCGGTAGTGTCAGCAAGAAAACCGCCTGCGTCATCGCCGGCGCCGAGGCCGGTTCCAAACTCGATAAAGCGCAGCGCCTGGGTATCGAGATTCTCTCCGAAGAAGAGTTGATAACCCTCCTCGCCGAGGCCGCAAACCAACCAGCGTCTTCCGAATCGGACAGCTAAGCCTTGGCCCCAGTGCCGTTCGGAGTCGGAGTGACCGGACTGGGGTCCCGCTCAGCCGATTTCTGTTCCTTCCAACCCATTGATTAGCCCACCCCCCGCTCAAGGTAAGCACCAAGCCCAAGAGTTGCGCCCGGTTGATTGCCTCACCCAAGAGCGCCGTCGCACAGGCCCGATGGTACTGAGAATCGCGAATTGCTGGGCACTAGCACGTTTCAGACCCACACCCAGCAAAAATTGAGGGAACGATGATTACCGAACACCGCCAGACCACTGCGTAAGCCATAGGTACGAGGCTCTAGCTGCACCAATCCATCAAATCGTCCTACAAACAAAAAGTAAACACGCACCAGACACTCAGCACATTCGACGCAAAGCAACCCGCAGAATTAACTGGCGGGAATACAGAACAAAAACCGAATAGCGAATCGCACTCAACAAAATCAATCCCGAGGCATAGAGCACTCGATCGGTATTCCCGTCACTATCGACTGCCCGGAATAAGCAACGGCAATCCCGAGCTCGGTCAGGATCACAGCGCCCCACACTCGGCCACCGACTTGCTGACCAAATAGGAAAAACCCGCCCACCACCGCAAACGTCGGGGAGGTATAGAACAACAGGCATTCCAGTCCGACACTGACATACTGCAACTCCGCGAAATTGATCAAAGGCGAGAATCGTCATCCAATCCTGCCGATTAAACGGCTGGGCTGATCGCCAATTGAGGGATCACAGCGCAGACCAGGAATGCAGGAAACACAAACAGCATCCGCGGCATCAACACAATGAGCGGATCCGCATTTGCCAAAAACGACAATTTAATGAAGACGCCCTTCAAACAAAAGCACACCAAACACGCTGCCACGATGACGAAGGCCCACAATCAGCTATGATTTTCGAATTTCACAAAGCACAAAAAACGCTCCGGTTCCGGAACGTTTTTGGAGTTGAGATGATTCTTAAATCGGAAATTCCATCACCGTTGCACCACTCCTAAAGCACGGCCAGGCCCCCAATATCTGGCTTTACCGTAATCAGGAACCGTTTTGCAATCGTCATTCGAACGAACTCACGCCTATAGTTTCTTTGAACCGTATGGCAACCTTTGTTTTTGGAGACAACACACCTGTAGGCGCAGTTCAATTTTTGGAAAGCGATAATTTGGAGCGGGGCGGGAAAAGGGGATCCCGGCGGCCGTTGCGCCCACAGGCGTTCATCCAAGGAATGCCCTCGGCTCTCCCCGAGAGACTCCAGAATTGCTCCGGTCTTTTGAAGCCCCATGGCTTTG
>JAMASS010000070.1 GCA_024761205.1 Limisphaerales bacterium | reverse complement strand
CCCCCCCCCCCCCCCCCCCCCCCCCCCCCCCCCCCCCCCCCCCCCCCCCCAACTCTCTGCGAATGTCCGGGTGAGGTTAATTCCGTTCCAGATTTCATCATCTCTGCGCATAACATAAACGGTTAAAGTTTCATTCATACTCCCCCCGTGCTTATTCAAGGCTGCTTGTCGGGGGGACCGTTTCTCAACAAACCCTCACGGGCGGAATCCGTCAAGGAAGAAATGTGATTTTCTTCAGTTTTTTTGACTGCTTTGAATCGGCAAGAATAGTGTGCTCCGATTGGTCCATCCCTTTCCAATTAAGCACATGCTGCGCGCACTTCCCATTCCCGCCGCTCCAGCTAAAACCTTGACGTCTCTGTCCAACCTGTTAATTTCAGCCCCTCCAATTAACTATGAAAAACCGTATCACAATCCTGTTCACCTTCCTCGTCACGACACTTTCTCTGGCCTACGCGCAGGAAAAACGCCCCAATATCCTCTTCGTCTTCACTGACGATCACGCGACCCACGCCATCGGCGCTTACAACGGCTGGTTGAAGTCCGTCAACCCCACGCCCAACATCGACCGTTTGGCCAGCGAAGGTATGTTGTTCGAAAACAGCTTCTGCTCCAACTCCATCTGCGGTCCTAGCCGCGCCGTCATTCTCTCCGGCAAACACAGCCACAAAAACGGCTTCATGAATAACGGCAATAGCTTCGACTGGAATCAGCAGATCTTTCCGAAGATTCTCCAAAAAGTCGGCTATCAAACCGCCATCTACGGCAAGAGCCACCTCAAAGGCCAACCGCAAGGCTTCGACGACTGGGCCGTCCTCCCCGGGCAAGGTCTCTACTACAACCCTGATATGATCTTCCCTGACGGCCGCCGCCGCATAGACGGCTATTGCACCGACATTGTCACCGACCTAGCTGTGGATTGGCTCAAGGAGAAACGGGACACCAACAAACCGTTCATGCTCATGGTCCAGCACAAGGCGCCGCATCGGAATTGGATGCCCGCTCTCCGCCACCTCCATCTCTACGACGACATCGAGATTCCCGAACCGCCAACCCTCTTCGACAAATGGGAAGACAACGCTCCGCCAGCCCGACATCAAGAACTCGAAGTCGACCGCCACATGGACCTTAACTACGATCTCTTCGTCGATCTCACGCCCGACTTCAATCAGCCACCCTCCCAAAAACGCCAAGACCGATCAGCATGGGGCAATATGAAACGAATGTCGCCGAATCAACTTAGCGCCTGGCGCGCCGCCTACGCCCCCAAAGACGCGGCCTTCCATGAAGCCAAGCTTTCCGGTAAAGAGCTCGTCCGCTGGAAGTTCCAACGCTACACTAAAAACTATCTACGCTGTATCAAAGGGGTCGACGAAAGCATTGGCCGCCTGCGGGACACGCTGAATGAACTCGGCCTTGCTGAGAACACCATCGTGATCTACAGCTCCGATCAAGGATTCTACATCGGCGACCACGGCTGGTATGACAAACGCTGGATGTATGAAGAATCGCTCAAAATGCCGTTCATCATCAAATGGCCCGGTGTCACCCAGGCCGGCTCACGCAATACCCATCTGATTCAAAACCTCGACTACGCCGAAACGTTCATCGAAATGGCCGGTGCCCAAATACCGAGCGACAGGCAAGGGCTCTCCCTCGTGCCGCTGCTGCAAGGTAGGTCTCCCGCAAACTGGAGACGCAGCATCTACTACCACTACTACGAATACCCGAGCTATCACATGGTGCCCCGCCACTACGGCATTCGGACCGAGCGCTACAAGTTGATGCACTTTTACCAATTCGGTGACGAGTGGGAACTCTACGACTTGGAGACCGACCCCGATGAACTCACAAATCTCTACGGAAGAACCGCCTACGCCAATCTCACCGAGAATCTGAAACAGCAACTCGTCGCCCTCCAGCAATACTACGAGGACGATAGCGACATTTCGGAAAAACCCGATTCGTGGAAAATGCAAGTGCGCGGATTGAAGTGACAGGTTGGGCTGGAAACAGCCATAGAACTATTGAACTAAACAATTATTGATGGGGAAAGCAGTGAAGAATCACTGCTTTCCCCATGCCCTCTACCGCTACTTTTTCAACTCTCGCCAGCCAACGACACCCCCGTCACCTCGCCTTACTCGACCACAGCATACCCCCCTCACTGTCGTCAGTGCGGTTGCAGCTTCGCCCCCTGATTGCTATTGCTTAGCCTCATTATACTTTTCTTCGGCATCACGGCGTCATGCTTCGCCAATGAGCCGAAAGACAACAAAAGCTCCGAACCGCCCATCGACTCGCCGACCTAGGCGGCGGGCTACGAGGCCGCCCGGGTGTTGTCCGCCGCTACCCAAGCCAGTGATTCCGAACCCGGCTACGAAGCCCGGCGCCTACTCAAGCATTGGGGACTCACCATCGAGGCTGTAATCACAAGCAATCTGACCAACATCGCGACCAAGATTGCAAAAGCTGCAAAAGACCAACGCCGTTCCAAGATGATCCCCACGCACATCCAGAATTTATTAGAACTGGAACTTTACCCGGAAGCCGCTCAAGTATTGCGCAAATATATCAATAGTAGCACCGGTGAAATTAAAGGGTATAGGGATGAGCTTTCTGGAACACTTTCACATGCGCACTCGACCACCTTGCGACCCATCGCATCGGAAGAGCATAACAAACTACCCACAATTCTGAAAACCGGACCCCAACAACAAGCCCAAGAGTCCATCCACTATCTGCGTGTCATCGATCCGTAGGGAAGTGGGCTAGCCAACCGGTTGCTCTGCCGGCTCCACCCCACGAGAACGTGACGATGAAGACCAAGGGCCACCACTTCTTGAACAACTCGGGGCGCAAATCACAAACCGCGCTGCCGCACTCGTTGACACAAACCAGCATGCCGCCCGCTTGCTGGCCCAGGTAGCAATTCAAGCCGTACCTCATTCTCCCTCGGCCAATCAATCCCGAGCCTTGATCCAACGCCTCGCACCGTCTCCCCAAACACGCTTTATCGTGAGCCGCTGGCTGAACGAGATCGAGTTCACCCCCCAACCAACTGTTCGAGGAAACCGGAGCCAACATTTTCTGTCCGCAAAGCGGCATCTTTGGCCAAGCGCCCGTACAGGCCAAATCCGGCAAACAATTACTACCAGACCGTGATGGAACAATTCCTGGAAAAGTTTGAAACAAACGAACCCTGCGAGATCGAATCGCGGAAACCTATCGCCTGATCCACCCGCATGTTGCCATCGGTCCCAACGCAGAGCGAAGCCTGGAAGCATTTGAACACACGGTTCACCGTAACCTTGAGACTCATCGCCGTTCGTCGCTACACCGTTCTCGCCCAACTCAGGCCACAGAGGAGGCGCGAGTATCGCGAGATCGAACATTACTCCTTCCTACACCACGATTGAGGAAGATTGTTGATCAAGGCACCACCGTGACTCACACCCCGGGCTGAGGATCGGCGCCATTAGGCGGCCCGCCGGCAACAAAGAGTTTGTCACCAATGATCGCCGCAATCGGGAACGAGAGCCGCTTCGGCAAGTGCCTTACACCCGCCACCCTTTGCCAGCAACAAAATCTCATTGTCGATGGAATCGCCACTTTTGAATACGCACCATGCCGCCAATCATGAACACCCGATCACCGTGGATAAAGTGCTACCCTCGGCATGCGAACGGCCTTTATCTGCACCAGGCGACTTATGCCAGCGAAAGATTCCCAGAGCCTCAGCTACCTGCGGTTTTGCAGGCTCTCCAGATGCAGACACAATCTTGAACACCCGGTGGAAACTGCCACAATAACCATTCCATGGATGAAAAACCTCGAGCCCCTCGAAACCGCACACTTACCCTCAACAAGGAGGAATATGCCACATTGGCCGAGCGCCTCCTGCGCTTGAATACGCCCACCACCCCGGCAGAGATTGTTGGGCGTACCATTTGCCAGGACCTGTTCGAGGCGCTTCCGCACCTGCCTTCCCGTTTCATTGATCTGCTTATTGTTGACCCGCCCTACAATATCAACAAATCCTTCAATGGTAGCGCGTTCAAAAGCCGCCCTGCCGAACACTATGCGGAGTGGGTTGATTCCTGGCTCAATCCTCTGTGCCGCGTCCTGAAACCGACGGCATCCATTTACATCTGCTGCGATTGGCGATGTTCAGCCGCGGTTCAACAAGTTGGGGAGCGCTATTTCACAGTTCAGAACCGCATCACCTGGGAACGTGAAAAAGGTCGGGGTGCGCTGCAGAATTGGAAGAACTGCTCAGAAGATATCTGGTTCTTCACAGCATCTCGCGAATACACATTCAATGTTGATGCCGTGAAACTAAAACGGCGCGTGATAGCCCCTTACACCGCAGAAGACGGCACGCCGAAAGACTGGAATGAGACAAATCGTGGTGGCTTTCGCCTTACTCATCCATCAAATCTATGGACTGATATTTCCGTTCCTTTCTGGTCAATGCCTGAAAACACCGATCATCCAACACAAAAACCGGAAAAATTCGTCGCCAAGCTGATTCTCGCAAGTTCCAATCCCGGAGACATGATCCTCGATCCATTTTTGGGATCGGGGACAACCTCAGTCGTTGCCAAAAAACTGGGACGCTCCTATGTCGGTATCGAAGTCGACGAGATGTATTGCTGCCTTGCAGAAAAACGGCTTGGACGCGCTGATCACGATGATAGCGTCCAGGGCTATCAAGACGGTGTTTTCTGGGAACGGAACTCCCTGGCCGATCAGCACAGGTCCGCGATGAGAAGATTGACGCAGAGCGCCCAGCATCAACGCTTGTTTGAGGTTGATTAACTAACTATGGCCAGAAGCAACCTCTTCCATACTGATCTATTCGTCACCGCACAGAAGCAGATCAAAGATTTTCTGAACGGACAGGACCAGTTTCTGTCCGGCAGCACGGCCAAGAGCACACGCGCAGTTGGTGACGCAATTCAGGACATTCTCTCCGACAACTTCCAACTAATTCTTGGCGATAATCTGTGCGCCAGGTATTCCCCCCAGTTCGCCCGTCGAGCGATGGCGGACTTGGCGTTCGAGGATTCGGATGGGTTTTACTACGTAGTGGACGTGAAAACGCATCGTTTGAGCACGAAATTCAATATGCCAAACCTGACGTCGGTTGAACGCTTATCGCGATTTTACGAAGGCGACAAGAATTATTTTGTCGTGCTCATGGTTGCTTATAATGTCGAAGACCTGTGCGCCGTAATCAAAAATATGACATTTGTGCCGATTGAATTCCTCGGTTGGAACTGTCTCACTGTCGGCGCGCTTGGCTGGGGCCAGATTCAAATTGCAAACTCGAACAGAATCACGATCAATCCGCAGTACTCTCGCAAATCCTGGATGATTGAATTCTGCACTACGATGCTCGAATTCTATCCAAAGGAAATCACTAAGATCAACAGCCGCATTGAACGGTTCAAAAAGATTCGTGAAGAATGGGAACAACATCGTGATTAACCCAGATGCCTGCTAATCACGGCCGCCTCCCGGTCAAAGTCCCCCCCTGCCGCCAAACGGGTTTTCAAACGGCTATCCAAGAGATGGCCATGGCCGACCATGCCGTCGGTTGAAGTAGACCGTATGGGCGGCGTTGAGAGATTGCATGAAGCGGGACAAATTGGCTTGGGGAGTTTCCAGAAGCAAATGAAAGTAATGGTTCATCAGGCAGAATAAGTAGAGGCGCACTCCGAAATCCTCGACGCCCTGTTCCAGGCATGCCAGAAAACGCCAACGATCGCTGTTGTCTCGAAACAAGCGATCACGCTGACTCTGCCAGCCCCCCAACATCCGGCCGGTGATATGGCAAATGGCACCGGGATAATGGATGCGCAAAGGCCTGACCATGTCTTCATCCTTAGCGAGTTTGGGAAACAAGTGTAAATTAATTATTTAAGGGTTGACCCTCACTGCGAGCATAATTTGTGAGAAGAGCGATCTGTGGTGGAGATTGCCACAGACTGAGCTTTGGCATACGGTGGGATATGTGCAAAATCTATTTGGAAGATGAGTAAAGAGGGAGTGATATGCTTGGTGGTAGATACCCCTGTTCCACGGGACAGACCATGATTCAGGCTGTTCTAACTCAGAAGACTGACTTTTACCGTCTGGATGCGAACCGAAAGCTGGACCCGAAAAGACGGTCCATTCTCGGTCAATTCATGACCCCGGCGCCTATTGCTAGATTCATGGCGTCTTTGTTTTCGAACACCTGTCTGAGAGAGATTCGCATTTTAGATTGTGGCGCTGGGGTAGGGTCATTGACATCTGCGTTTGTTGACGAATTCTCGTCAAGAGCTATCAAAGCAGGGAGAATCAAGTCAGTCTCCTATGAGATTGAGCCAATAATGTTGGACTATCTGACTACGACGTTGGGTGAATGTTCGAAGCAGTGCTTGAATGCCAGGATACGTTTTGATGCTGAAGTTCGGAACGTTGATTTCATCGAGTCGGCAGCTGCAGCGTTGCAGGCTGACCTTTTTACGGGGTCAGAAGAACCGGCGAGCTTTACCCATGCAATTCTCAATCCACCCTACAAAAAGATAGCAACTGCATCACTCCATCGAAAGCTGATGCGGGCTATCGGGATAGAAGCGAGCAACCTTTATACGGCTTTCTTAGCTCTCGTAGTTAAGCTTCTAAAGCCTAGTGGAGAATTCGTCGCAATTGTACCTAGGTCGTTTTGCAATGGGCCATATTTCCGACTTTTCAGAGAATTCTTTTTGGAGGAGATTTCGATTCGGCACATCCATGTGTTCGAATCTCGTTCCACGGCTTTTGGTGATGATGATGTGCTTCAAGAGAATATCATTGTCCATGGAGTAAAAGTTGCCGAGAGAACTGCAATCACAGTAACTACTAGCTCTACTGGAGACTTTGGCTACGAGCCAGAAGCTGGCACATGGATAGGGAGCGATTTCACGAGTCGAGATGTACCATATGAATGCATCGTCAAGCCTCAAGACCAAGAGCAGTTTATCCACATAGCTCCTAGCGGTTTGGAACAACGAATTGTTGACCGGATTTCTGAATTCCAGATCAGATTGCCAGAACTGGGAATCGAAGTTTCAACTGGCCCCGTGGTGGATTTCCGTTTGAAGGCTGACCTTCGAAAGAATCCGACGAATGATTCAGTCCCGTTATTATATCCCGTCCATTTTCAGAATAGTCGATTGGAATGGCCAAAAGCATCTAAGAAACCGAACGCCATTAAGGTGTCGGAAGCTTCTCGGAAATGGCTTTGGGTCAATGAGGGATACTTTGTGGTCACACGCCGATTTACCGCAAAGGAGGAAAAACGCAGGATTGCTGCGACGATATACGATGGGTCATTGCATGGTGAGCTTGTAGGTTTTGAGAATCACCTAAATGTATTTCATTCCAATCAGCAAGGTATCGATAAAGAGCTTGGAACAGGACTGGCCATCTATCTGAACAGTTCATTGGTTGATCGATATTTTAGACAATTTAACGGCCATACCCAAGTCAATGCAACGGACTTGAGGAACATTCGTTATCCAGAAGCAGCAGTGCTAAAACGATTAGGCGTTGCTGCTGGAAGCAATATTCTTAGCCAAGTTGAAATAGACCAGTTGTTGGAAAAAGAGATTACTGAAATGTCAGAGGCAAACACACCGGATCCATTGCACATTCAGCGGCGAATCGATGAAGCTCTTGATGTCATCAAGGCACTTGGAATGCCGAGAGAGCAGCACAACGAGCGGTCAGCTTTGACACTGTTGGCCCTACTAGAACTGAAACCGGATGATAGTTGGAACGATAGCACTCGGCCACTGATGGGCATCACTCCAATCATGGACTTTTGTCGAGATATTTATGGAAAATCATACGCGCCGAATACCCGAGAGACGTTCCGTCGCCAAACAATGCACCAGTTTGTTGATGCCGGTATTGCAGTCTACAACCCTGATAAATCCGACCGACCAGTCAACAGTCCCAAAGCATGCTACCAAATCAGCGAGGCGGTGTATGAGGTGGTCAGAAATCTAGGCGCGGAGGAATGGAATGCAGCGCTGTCATCGTTTCTAAAACAAAGAAAAACTCTTGCCCAACAGTATGCAAAGGAAAGAAACATGGAGAAGATTCCTGTTCAAATTTCTGGGAGAAAAAAACTTGAGTTGACTCCAGGTATTCACAGCAAACTGATAAAGGATATAATTGAGGAATTCGCTACTAGATTTACACCTGGAAGTGAGATTATATATGTTGGTGACACAGGAGAAAAGGCGGGGCATTTCGAGAGCGACAAATTGGCGGAGTTGGGGGTTGTAGTAGACAAACATGGCAAAATGCCAGACGTCGTTCTTTTTTACTCAGCGAAAAACTGGCTGCTTCTTGTCGAGTCAGTTACAAGTCACGGCCCAGTCGATGCAAAGCGTCATGGTGAATTGGCGACATTGTTCGCTTTTGCAAATCCTGAGCTCGTTTATGTGACGGCATTTCCAGACCGCCAAACAATGGGTAAGCATCTAGGGGCAATTTCGTGGGAAACAGAGGTATGGGTAGCTGATTCACCTACTCATTTGATACACTTTGATGGAGAAAGGTTTTTGGGTCCA
Organism: Limisphaerales bacterium; assembly: GCA_024761205.1. Classification (GTDB taxonomy): domain Bacteria; phylum Verrucomicrobiota; class Verrucomicrobiia; order Limisphaerales; family AAA164-E04; genus UBA2970. Next base: position 7,005 of record JAMASS010000070.1, on the reverse strand, counting down.
CATAATAAGACGGGCTGATGGGGCTTCTTGCATATTCGTCTGTCTATCCACTCCAATAGCGCGCCTTCATCCTCAAGGGCCGCTGATTGCCCCTTCTATATCTGTCTCATCGCCGGGTTTCGCTCCCGGCACCGTCTCTCTCTCGCCGATTCTGGATCGGCTCTGGGGCTGTGATAATGCCCCGCGCGCGGGCCGCAAGGGTGCCGCGGTTCAACCGCGCTCCGCTCCCCCCTCCGAGGGCATCCCCTCCCCAGCCCGAACAGCCCCAAGACCTCCCGGCCCGACAAAAATCCGACGCCGCAGAATATCCGCCGGGCTCATCCACTCGACTCTATCCCAAAACAATACAATCTCCTTGGCCCTCACTATCAGCCATGATTCCCTTAAAATTTAGCACATGGCACTTTGAGCTTGGGACTAATTCCCAGAGATTTGACTTGCCTGCAGTCTTTTCCGACAATGGTGCCTCACAGGTCCCAGAGCTGACATCACTCGCAAAACATGCTGAAACACCAACTGATCCATCCCCAGATCAACGAAATCCTGGGGCGTGCGGGCCACCACTCTATCATCCTGATCGCCGATGGGAACTATCCCGCATCCACCAAGAAGGGCCCCAACGCACAAGTGATTTCGTTGAACTTGTCTCCCGGCATCGTCACTTGTTCTCAAGTCCTCGAGGTGATTCTCTCAGCGATTCCCATCGACGCCGTCAACACAATGGGCATCCCGGCCGATGATCCTTACGCTCAGGAAGGCGCCCCTCCCGTATGGGAGGACTACCGCCGGATTCTCAAGGATGCCAGCGCTTCGCTCAAACTGGAGCCGATTCAGAAATGGGACTTCTACGAAGCGGTCGCCTCTGACGATCACGTGCTCACCGTCCAAACGGCCGACCAATCTTTGTGGGCAAACATACTTCTTTCGGTGGGCTGCCGCCAGGCGTAAGCTATTCCCATGACCTAATCTTGGCATCGTTGAATTTGTAATCTCGTCGCTACTGGACCTTATCTACCTAGCAACAGTGGCGTAACCGCTAAGTGGCGAATCCCTTGAACCGGCTCACAATTCCACGGGATACCCGACCCGCCACCGCCGTACACAACCGAACGCGTTTTCACACGAGCGCGGCCCACCCACCCAGTCTCGTTGGTTTTATTCAGCCGACTGGAATCGCTTCTTTGTTCTCGAAGCAAACGGGGGAGGCTTTGCTCCTTCCCAAACCATGATAACACCAAGCCAGAAATCGTAGTCGACCTCTTGGCAACCCTCCCTGGAGTGCCGTTCGAGTAAGGAATCGCCTTCAATCCGAATTTTGATCAAAACTGTTTCCTCTGCCTCTGTTACACCTATCAAAACAAGCAACCAGACGGCACCGTCGTCGTCCGTTTCCGGATGCTGTTGACTGCCTCGCCCGGCATTGATCCGAACACGAAGCTGGAGATCATCCGCTGGTTGCCTCAAATTTGGACCCAACGGATATTTCTACATCTCAACGGGCGATGCCGAAGTTCCCAGCCCGCCGTATCCGTTGAAAACCGGACAAAATATCAGCGATCTACTCGCTGGAATTTTGCGGATCGACGTCAGTCAAGCGTCGCCACAAGCACCCTACCGAATTCTCGCGGACAACCCTTTCGTCGTCGGCCGGACAGATACTCGTGAGGGAATCTGGGCCTATGGCATGCCGCAATCCTTGGCGCATAAATTTCGACCGACAAAGCGGCGATATGTGGATCGATGATATGGGCTGGGAATTCTGGGAGATGATCTACTGCGTGGAACCGGGCGGCAACTATGGATGGAGCGTCGTCGAGGGCTGTCAGTCAGTGCATCAAAACGCCAACCGCGGACCGACACCAATCTTGCTTCCCACCGCTGAACATCCCCATTCTGAAGCCATCTCGATCACCGGTAGATTCGTCTATCGCGGCATTCGGCTACCGGAACTGACAGGCAGTTACATCTATGGAGACTACGTTACCGGCAAGATGTGGGGCCTGCCTGTGGACGATCAACCACTGGCTCCTTCCAAGGAACTCGCCGATACTTCCGATCCAGATAATCGCTTACGGGGAGGACGTTACTGGTGAGATTTACTCTATAAACTACGTGCAAGGCACCATCATCACCTCATCCTCAACCCAGCACTCGCCGAACCTCGTAGGTTTCCGCTGCATCTGAGTCAATCCGATCTGTTTGAGAACACCTCCCGTCACGAACTCTCTACCGGTGTGCTCTCCTACGCAATCCACGCCGAGCCCGGGAAGACCACACAAGCGCGGAATGATTTATAGCGATTCCCGATCACGAGCAACTGGGGCCGTTATCGCCGCAACCAATTTCAACAAGGACATCTTAAGGACGAATGGCAATTTCCCGAAGGTTCCATGCAGGGCAAAACACTCTTCATCGAACGAGAGTTCGGGAATCCTCAGAACCTTCGACGTCTCAAAACACAGATACTCCATCACCACCAAAACCGATGGCAGGCCCAATACCTACGTGTGGAATGGCGAACAGACCAGTGCCCCTGCTCGCTCCGGCAAACGGTCTCGACTCCGGCTCAACATTCAGGATTCAAACCATCCCTCAGAGCATCGCCAACAGACATGGAATGTGCCCAGTCGAACCGAGCACATCCTCTGTCATACCATCCAAGGCGTTGGCCTCCTGGGGGTTAATAAACGCCAACTCGCGTAGCCCAAGAGCGCTGCCTCACCCGATGAGCTAGCGAAGCTGGAAGCCAAGGGCCTCTTCCGAGAGCGTCCGCTTCGAAAACGCAGACCTTTTGTTTCGCCCCATGACCCCACCGCCGATCTTAATGCTCGAGCATGGCCCTACCTACATGTGAACTGTGCCCACTGCCATCGCTTTGGCGGCGACGGGTCCGCCATTTTCGATCTGCGCTATGAATTGAATGATGCCGAAACCAAGCTCTTCACGGCGCTCCCCATTCAAGGCACGTTTGGCATGCAAGCGGCGCAGGTCATCGCACTGCAAGACCCGCTGCCTCACTATCATTTCAGTGCGGCAAAGTCCACGTGATCGACTGCACCGTCGTTAATGAGTTATCTATGATCCACTGAAGATCGGCGGGTGATCGATCCGAACGGTGGCGAGATTTGTTTGGGAAGCCTACCCGCATTACAACTCGCTGCGTTGGCTTCCCCTGCCAGATTGGGCCGAGATAAATCCCGGCATCCAGAAAGACTGGCTCGAAGCCCGGCACCCAAACTATCGTTCTCCCTCTGCGCCTCAGCGTGAGATTGATCCTATTTGACTATATCGTCACGTCACACAGCGCGGCTGCATGTCGAAGCGCCCCGATCTTGTCATCCCAGGTGGGAATAAACTCTTGGGCGACAAATCCCATGTAACCCGTTCTCAAGATCGCCCGCAGGATCGCGGGATAATTGATTTCTTGATCTTCGTCGAGCTCACCCCGTCCGGGATTTCCAGCCGTGTGGTAATGACCAATCACATCCTGATACTGTCGAATGCGCCGGATGACATCGCCATTCATTACTTGCACGTGGTAGATATCGAATAGCAGTTTCATGTTGGGTGAGTCTACTCGCTTGATGAGGTCGACGCAGAAATCGACATCATCGCCAAAATACCCGGGATGTCCTTTCATGGGGTGAGAGTCGTCGCGTGAGTTGAGATGTTCCAGGGAGAGGTGCACGTTTTTGGATTCGGCATGGCGCATCACGCTCTTCCACAGGGACACACAGTTCTTCGTGCCTTGCTCAGGCGAAATGCCCGGCTCGCTCATTCCGGTGAAAGTGATGACATTGTTGGCACCGATACTGGCGGCCAGGTCGATCCGTTCTAGGAGTATCTGGCGGCAGTAATCATGATTGGCGATTGATACTGGCCCCGTAGCAAATCCGTGGCTCCCCACGAGAGAGATATCCAGGCCGAGCTCCCGTATCTGCGGGTAGAATTTGATGCCGACCCCTTCCATAGCGACGAGACCAATCGCCTTGCAGTGTCGGGCCAACTCCATTACCGGCATGGGATTGAAACACCAGCCCATAATGGACTGGCGGATGCGGCCGTGTTTGATGACGGGAATGTCGGGGACGGCAGCCTTGGAAGTAGAGGCGATCCTCGCGGACGCAAAGGCGCCTGTGGTTTGGGTGATGAATCGGCGGCGGGAGATTGGATTTTGGGAAGCCATTTTGACCGATGAGTTTCTGTTCGAAAAGTGCCACGGGTTAGCGATTGGGTTTTAGATCGTAGGAAAACAGTTTGTCTTGGTCTCTTAGCAACAGATGTCCATTGACGACCACGGGATGAGGCCAACTTCGCCGGTCACTGCGATCCGGCTGTTCAAATCGGCCCTTTTCGATGTATCTATTCGGATTGGCCTCAATCAGAGAGATCGGTCCATTCTCGCTCCGGAGATAAAGGTGTCCGTCTGCATAGGTTAGCGAGCCTTTGCCAACGCTGCGTTCCTTCCAGGCAATCTCTCCAGTGGCCATTTCCAAGCAAACAATCGAGGGGCCATTGGAGGCATAGATGTGATCACCGACGAGAATGGCGCCACCGTGATGATTTTTCAGGGATTTGTTGGCGTAAGTTTGCTTGGCGGTAAAGGAGCCTTGTTTCCGAGTGATTTCGAAAAGGTTGCAGCCGATGTTGTATCCCGAGGTCACAAAGACCTGGCTGTCTTTGTAGATGGGAGTCGGAACAACCGCAGTTTTACCGGCGCGTTTGATCTTCCACAGCAACTTGCCATTGGACGGATCGATCCCGGCAAGCGACTTTCCGGTCAGGGTGATGTACTGTTCAGTCCCTTGGACGTTTTCCTTGATGATGGAAGTGTAGGCCGCACGGTCGGTGAGCTGTTGGGTTCGCCAGATCGGTTTGCCGGTCGCTCGGTTTAGGCAGATGACGGTGCCTTTCTTGCCGCCCGGCGAGCAGATGATTCGATTGCCGTCCACAAGAACGGATTCCGAGTAACCCCACTCGGACATCATTTTGCCTCCAAAATCTTTCTGCAAATGTGTCTGCCAGTGAATCGCTCCGGTCACAGCGTTGAGTCGTGTGAGGTGGCCTCCTGCACCGAGGGTGAAGACATCGTTGCCGTCGACCGTAGGCGTCGATCTCGGACCGTGAGAATAGCCGATGTCACGTTCAGCGGGAGATGTCTTGCTTTCCCAAATTGGTGAGCCGTCGGTTTCTTTGAGGGCCCAAGCGACTTCGTCAGCGCCCCGATAACTGACACCAAAGATTTTTCCGTGAGCCACGGATGGCGTTGAGTAACCTTCTTCGAGGCCGTCGACTCGCCAAGCAAGGGGCGGCCCCTCAGCCGGCCATTCCTTTAGGAGTTCGGTTTCTGCTGACTTACCGTCACGATTCGGACCCCGCCATTGAGGCCACGAGTCAGCAACACAAAGGGTGGTGAGGGTGAGAGAGAGGATCGAATGAAGCGTCAGGGTTGAGCGCGTTCTATCTGAGAGATTCATCATGTGAGTCTCAGTTTTCACCGATTGAATTTGTTCGTCGAGTCTAAACGAATTGGGCCGTGGCGATTACGGCATCACTTTGATCGGACGGATTCCCTTCTCTTCCTCGCCTTGGCTCTGACGACGGCGCCGACCCTCTCAGCCCAGGCATTGAACATCGTGGCAGGTCGTTTGGTCAGTTCGGGTTTTTTATTGAGGAAATTACAAAAATCCGGCTAGACAGATGAAATAAGTTGAGCTGGCTTTCCTCTGAGCGCACCTGATTGAAGTCCTTCAAAATCCTCTCCAAGGGTCCTGCGGCGCCCGCCTTGAAATAAAGGCGTTGGAAAATCGGAGTCGCCTTGCCCAGAGGGCAAGGGCGGAGATGGGGTTGACGAGAAAGAGGAGACTTCGGCTTGGTTGCGGGAACGGTTGCAGCTGCTTCAACGGCTTGGGGAGAGAATGTGCCTTGCGGGGGTACCGAAGCTTCCGTCCTCGGGAAAGGTTGTTGCGGTCCGCCCGATCGATCTCCGGCGGCAGGAAGAGCTCTTCCTGCCGCGCGATGGCGTCGAGGCTGAGGACAGCCAACTCTCAGCACGATGATCACCGAAGAAAGCAAGGCTCAGGGAACAAGCTCGGGGGGAGCCTGACCTTTAGGTTGGACGAGGACTGCAAAAAGGGGCGGCCTTTTTTTGACCGCCCCGTTGATTGGCGGGGATGCTTTAGTGCGGGGGGGGGACCGCTAGGCGGCGGCTCGCTGTCCTTGTTGGCGGCGGCGATGCCAAAGGGCGAAGGCGCCCAATCCCAATCCCAAGAAGAGCGCATACTCTGAGGGCTCCGGCACCGGCGTGGCCTCCACACCGAATTTCATAGGAACGCGTGTGCTATCTGCTCTAATTACTTGCCATAGCCCAATATCACTATCGAACAGCCAAGTGTCGTCGCCGATCGACCATCCCGGCAGAGCCCCGGCGTCCTCACTCACAGTGTCTGTTACGGTCGCCTTGTAATAAACATAGTTTGATGGCAGCCCTGCGCTCGTATACGCCAGCCAATAGGACGTCCCCGGTTCCAGGGAAATCGTAGTGCCGGCGGGCGGCAGGAAGTCATAGTCTTGCCTACCCCGTGGGTCCGGCCCGGTCAAGGTCGCCAGCGGGCTATCGAGGAGGCCCGGTTTGCCGGAGTCATCGTTTAGAATCATGGCCTGAAAACCGCTGGGATTGCCTTCGGTGCCCCGAAAACGCGCGGTAATCTTGTCCAGCGTCCAGCCGGAGCCTCCGGGGCCGACGGTGAACTGTGTCGCTACCGGGAGCTTAAGATACAAGCTAACATTCCCATCCTGTCCCAAGTTGCCGACGACGAGGGCGGCGGTGGCGGCGGGTTGGAGGGCGAGGGCGGTCAGGAGGGCGGCGAGGGTGATTTTAAGGGGCATAATCGTGAGTGTTTTCATATGCGATTTGCTCAAGAGGTGGGTTTTGATCCTTTGGCCTGTCCATCCCTGAGCAGCAGGCTCGGGGGGGGGGGGGGGGGGGGGGGTGTCTGGGTGAGT
>JAMASS010000007.1 GCA_024761205.1 Limisphaerales bacterium | reverse complement strand
AATCCCCAGCAGAGTTGATCAAGCTATCCTCGACCTCACCGGCTACACAGATGATTGGATCACCATAGGCTAGTTCTCCTAGAATATACTTGACACTCCCTGTCTAGTAAAGTAAGTAGTCCCCAAATATAGCCTATCGAGCCGGCGGCCGAATCGAATGGTATCCCACAGCAATGAAGATACCCAACAACCCTGAAGCGGAACAATTCCTGGGATGCGAATATCGCGATGGTTGGGCCCTTGATGCGTGCCTTCGTTTGAGTTACTTGAAAAGAATACCAAGATGACACGAAACACCTCCCCAAAGGTCACACAGCTACCCCGCAGGCGGTTCATCGCGGACAGCCTCGGCGTGCTCCTCGCGTCCACTGCCACTTCCCTCGCCGCAACCGGCCTCCGTGAAGTGCAGGAAACGAGACATGCTCTGGGTTCCAAAATCGCAATCAAAGTGCTCCACCCAAACCATCGCCAAGCAAAGGAATCCATCCAAAGTGCCTTCGCGGAAATCGAGCGAGTGGAATCCCTCATGAGCATCTATCGCCCGACAAGCCAACTCTCGACCCTAAATCGCGAAGGCAGTCTGGCGAATCCAGCGTCCGACTTGGTCAAATTGCTTGAGCAGGCTGCCGCCATCTCCCGTCACTCAAAGGGCGCCTTTGACGTCACGGTACAACCGCTTTGGAGATTGTTCCGGTCAATGCCCGGTCCGCAGTCGCTTCCCGACGCCGCGGCCATTGCTGCCGCCAAAAAACGAGTCAACTGGCGCAACGTAGCAATCTCGCCGGATCGAATTCAGCTAAAACGACCAGATGCCCAAATCACCCTCAACGGCATCGCCCAAGGATATGCCGCCGACCGTGCGCGAACCATCCTCAAAGAATCAGGAATGCAGCACGCATTGATCGATTGCGGCGAGATCGGATCTCTGGGACAAAATGAGGACGGGAAGGCATGGAAGATCGGCATCCAACATCCGAGAAAACCCCAGTCCTTCGCGGCGATGGTTCCACTGACCAACCGCAGTTTGGCGACCTCCGGGGATTACGAAACGTATTTCTCTGACGATTTGAAACAGCATCATATTTTCGATCCACGCACTGGCATCTCGCCAACCGAAATCGCCAGTGCAACCGTCGCGGCGCCAAACGCCACCCTGGCAGATGCGCTGTCGACAACCCTGGTCGTTATGGGCATTGAAAAGGGTTTCCGGTTTCTTTCGCAATTCCCGCGAGTGGACGCAATGGTCATCACGAAAGACGGACGCCAACTCCATTCTCCGAGATTCCCGCAAAGTCCCTGAACCGCGAAAACGCCCATTCAATCCGTTTCGCGACAGCTCAACCTCCGCCCGCCTTGGCGCCCCTGCCCTTCACGGGGCATTCACAGGACAGCAGCCTCCAGGATAGGCAGATGAACTCATCGGCATCGTCAAAGAGATCAGGAAATACATCATATCAAATGCCCCTATCGGAGGCGCCACAGCTGAAGCATACGGCCTCGACATCGACACCTACCGCTATTGTCACCGCCATTGGTATGCGAATATCCTGGTGCATCAAAAAAGAACCCAGCCGCGTCGTCACAATGCCAATTTGTTCACTAAGGAACGGGACCATTCGGGAAAATACTGGTAATCCACCGAAAACCACGAAGTCACTCCACGGAAGTGGCGTATCACCACCACCAAACGGGGACGCTCAACAAAAGAAGAAAGCATCATTAAAGATGGTCAAACGCAATGCGGCGCTAGCAATAACGCACCCTCGGGCGGCAACTATACCATCCAGGGAAACACCAAGTCCTGGGATGTGACCCACCGCTGGCATTCCGTGCTGAACCCCCGGCTCGGGACCCGGAACAACTCAACGGGCAACTGGATTGGGTCATAAAGAAAAGCCGCATCAAAGAAGCGGACAAATACCAGGCATTCACCGTCAAAAAACGAATCGATCGCAGCTACCACGAACTGGGAAGCGGCTTCTTCGAACGTTTCCCTCGCGCCGATCCTGATGACCAGAATCGTCAAGCCAGCTGGTGTGGAACGCGCCCTAACTAACTCACCCACAACACGCTCCGCGCGGCTTCGCTCACGCTTTACAAAAATGAAACAAATCGAAGGAAGCCGTTGGGTTCTCGGCTGAGATTCGTCATCCAAGGCCTCTTTTTCAACCAATCCCAAAAGCATTTCAAGCGCTGGCAACAGCCGTCCAGCTTTGCCACACCTTGTTCAAAGTGAAATGGGCTACCCCGCTATCACGGACGACCTCATTGATAACCAAAAGCCAACGACAAATGATATCACGTGAACTCCGTGGCCGCATTGAAGGCCCGAATTCTCCAATCGCCGGAACCGAAACACTACTCCTTGCGAGCCTTTGCGCGTGACCTCAAGACCGATCATTCCGCGCTATCTCAAATTCTCCGCCGGCGCCATCCTCTAATTTCGCGGACGATTCGCCGACTGGGCAGAGCCCTGAATATTGCCGAGGATCACATCAACCAAGCCTCCTTCGACAGCAGGGCCGAAACCGTGCTGTGTAGTGTTCAACCATCTGGAGTTCCACCCGGAAACCCGCTGGATTGCCACACGCACCAGATCAGCGATCGCTTACCGTTAACATTGCCCTACAGCGACTGCTGCAGAAAGGCGGGCTAACGATGAAATCCACCCAGCAATGGATGTTAACTAAAAAGAAAACGCTATGCCTAATCCCCTAGTTCGTTGGCAGATCGTCTCTCTGGAGCCGGACAAAACCACTGACTTTTGTCGCCAACTCTTTGACTGGGGAGTCTCCTAGGCCAATTCGTTAAGTTATTGCGAAATGTTGACCGGCTTACAACCGACCTCTCCTATGGCCGGTGACGTTTGGCCGGCACCGCCCGGAGCAATGGGGGATTGGTCCAACTCTTCATCGAAGTCGATGATACGACGCCAGTATCGCCAAGGCAGGGAAACTGAGAGTGGCCATCATCGTGCCCAAACCATCTGGTTAACTATTGACAGCTCTCCACCAACTATGCCTTCTTCCCACTATCTTTCGCCGTCATTCGCCTAGCCAGAATCGCCACCAGGTACTCCAGGCGTTTGACCTTCCTCAGGATGGCGTTCTTATTCAGTTCCATCCAATACCATATCTTTATTAATCCAATCCCAAGTAGTGCGAAAACAAGGAAACTCGCCCAAAAGATCATCTCCCGCTGGGCTTCCGCATGAAAGATCTTGACGACCGCCACAATCCCCAAGACCAACAGCAGGAGCATGTCGCCGATGGCAAAAAACACCAACGTCCGTGAGCGTCCTTTGAAACTCTCGGCAACTTGTTCTAGAATCGATTGTTCGTCGAATTGCTCCAAATCCTGCGCTTCTTCTTCCGTCAGCACCTGTTTAATAAGTTGATCAATGTCTTGCATAATTTTTCTCCACCTCATTTACCTTTCGCAATATCTCCAGAGCATGGAATAAACGTGCCTTCACAGTTCCGAGAGCGATACCAACCCCTTCCGAAATCTCCCTTACCCCAATCCTTCCACACAGTGCAAGACCAAAAGGTCCCTGATCCCTCGATACCCGGCTCAAGGCATCTCTGACTAAGGTTGAGGTCGGACGAAAAATCCCCCTCGACAGAGGCCGATCTCGTTCTTCAACCGGCACTGGCGGCGACTCAACACACCGCCGCCGATCAATCCAGTCCACAGCCTTATGCATGATAACCCAATACGCCAAGGTCGAAACCGCAAAAGGATCGTCCACCCCGTCGAATACCTTTCTAAATGGCCAGCCACGCCCCCTGCATCACGTCCCCGGGAATCGTTCACTCCAACGAGTGATGAGCTCCCTCTCGGCAACCAGGCCCCCTGCTTGCCACTGAAACATCTGGACTTCATCCAGAACCTCCTGATAGGTCCGCTCCACTGCTACCTCCCAAGGTTCCCAGAAATGCCAAAACAGTTCAAAATATTTTGGCGCGGTTAGCGCTCGCGCTTCAGGTGCCTTCACAAGACACGCATTCTACAGGCTATCTGAAAATTCATGTCCCCGATGGTTTGGCTGCCACAACTACGCAAAGCAACAAACACATTATGTTTGCCCCTTGACCTCATGTAATTTTCGTACTATCGAAGCACTTAAGACCTTTGGCACCAAACAAACCGATTCATCCATGAAATTCACTCTTAACAATCATCGCCGTTTCAACTTCACTTCACACTCTTTGAGATTTTGGTAGTAATCGCGATTATCACCGTCCTAGCAGGCACATGCTGCTGCCTGCCTTGTCTAAAGGCCAAGTCGAAAGGAAAACAAGCCGTTTACATGAATAACGACAATTCATCCCATTGAGAAGCCCGGTGACCATTTGCCCAATCACGGTCTCAAACCGACTCACCAGAGCACAGATCTTGCTTAAAATTCAGAAGTAGATAAGTTCTTGCAGCGGCCATCCTTGCCCGTTTGTGATCGAAATAGAGTGGAAATCGTTCCGACAAAATCGTCGCTGAGTCAACTGCTCTGCTGGTGTGAAGAGCAAGAAGCGTCCGATTTGCACATCCAAACCAATGCCGCACCACGCATTCGGCGCGAGGGCCAACTCATCAAAATCAATCCCCACATCTGCCCCGAGCTAGACACCAAGCGCCTACATCAACTGCTGCGCGATGGTTTCCCGAAGGCAATCTTTCAAAAAGTCACTCGTGAGAAAGAAGTCGATCTGAGTTTCCAACACCGCAATACTCGTTATCGGGCCAACTTCAGCAAGCAGCAAAGCAGTCAATCGTGTTCCTTCCGCCGGATCCCTGCCCGGCAATACAATCTCAGCGATCTTCGACTACCTTCGACCCTCACCGGCTTCGTCAAAGAACTCCGCGGCTTGGTTCTGGCTGCTGGCCCCACCGGGCAAGGAAAATCCACGACAATGCGTGCGCTGATCCAGACGCTCAACGAAACCCGATCACTGCGCATCATTTCGATCGAAGATCCCATCGAATATATTTTCACCGCCCAAGAATGCCAAATCAAACAACGCGAAGTCGGGGTGGACACCGATAACTTCGCGTCCGGTATCCGAAACGCTATGCGCCAGGACCCCGATGTGATCTTTGTCGGCGAGATTCGAGATAGACAAAGCATTCACGCCGCCATGCAAGCATCCGAGACAGGCCCTTTGATTCTGACCACCCTACACGCCGACTCTACCGCACAAGCGATTGCCAGAATCTGCGAACTCTACCCCACCGACGAGCAGTCAAACATCACCGGACTCCTGGCAAGAAATCTCAAATCAGTGATCTGCCAACGTCTCATTCCCGACACCGAGGGCAAACTTCATCCCTTGCCTTGAACTGATGCGCCACGATCACAGCATTGCGCAGGCCATTCGGGCCAAAAACCTCACACTGCTGACCGGAATCATAGAAGCGGCAATCGGCCAAGGAATGCATAGCTTCGACCAATATCTTCAGGAACTCCAGTCGCCGACGTGATCACCGAAGACACCGCCAGAGGCCACGCTGTCAATCGTCATCGACTTGATCTCACTCTCCGCGGCATCAAAATCAACATGCCGATCCTTTCCACCAAAGACCGATGACTCAACATTAGACCATGACTGAACCATGCTAATCATCCTGCGTATCGTCATCACCGGAACTCTGATTTACGTGTTTCGCGAAATGCACGCTCACGGCGCCATCGCCAATATCTCTGGCGATCTCACCCAAGCCTTCTTCATGAGCATCGTGCTCGTACTAGCAATCCTCCTGGCCGTCGTCTGGGTGCCCTTCCTCGGTGAGAAGATCGCCGATCCCTTGACCGGTGAACTCATCTCCGGTTCCTTCGCCAACCACCGGAGATGGCTTCCCCGGCTTATCCGTTGGGCCAAGACGCACCGCTATCGCCGCTTGACCTTGTTCTGTTCTATCCTTGAAGGCCTCAACAATCCGGACTTTCCGATGCCCTTCACCCACTCGCTAGGTAGAGCGACGTTTCTGCAACCCCATTACTAACATGAGTCTCTTCAAGAAGGTTCGTAAACTTCTCGGCCTGCTCTTTGTTCTGATCTTAATGGCAGCCAGTGTCGTGGCCTACCAAAACCGCGAAATCTTTAACCCCATCATCGATGCCTACTGGGCGTTCACCAACAAACCCGAGCAACCGCTTCGCTTCCAAGCTAATATTACTGGCGAAGTGATTAAGGTGCTCGACGGCAACTGGTTCCACATCAAAATCCCTGAGGGATTCGTCTACGCCGTCCGCATCACGGGAATGGAAGCCCCCGCTCTGGGTCGCGTCCCAGACCCGTTAAACCCACCACTCGGAAATCTGAGCCGAACCAACCTCACCGAGCTACTCCTTGATAAAACGGTTAAAATCAACATCCTAGAAATGAACGATACTCGCTACGGCCAAGGATTTGTCTACCTAAACACAACCAACATCGCCCAATTCATGGTGTCGCAAGGGATGGCACGATTGAATCGTCAAGAGATTCTTGGTTTGAAAGTTAAAGAGAAATATCGGCTCGCTCAAGCAGAGCGCCTCGCCATCGAACAAAACCTCGGCGTCTACGAAACCGGCGAAACATTTGATTGGGCCACCATTCAAGCCTCCCCCGAAGCGTCCCCAACCAAAAAGACAGAATAGCCTCGCGAATCCCGCAACGCCTACCGCGCAATCAATTCCTGTTCTCGTAACAGGGTTTTTAACCGTGAAAAACGCAGAGCACGAAGCCTCAAAAACTTAGAACTTCGCATTCTTTGTGTCGCCATCTCTCCGTGCGAGATCCTCTCGGCTGCGCCTCCGCCAAAGCTTAACCCCGGTTCTCTCGCCAATAAAAGTTGTCCGACGGCAAGGAAGTTGAGGAAGTGTGCGGATTGCCCCCATGGCTGCCCCAAACCCTCTCCCGCCGACTCATCTTCGAGAAGCCCTTAAAATCTCGGCCGACTCATGGCACCATCTCTATTAGCGAAAATATCCGAGCTAGCCCAAGTCTCACGAAGATACCGAACCGAGCGTGGCAGCACCTCATCGCCGGGACCCGAAAGACTTCGGCATTCGACCTCGATCCAATCGTCGTATCCAATCCGCTGCAAACCGCGAAACATCGATGCCAGATGAAGCGACCCCGTCCCCGGTTCGGCCCGGGTATTCTCGGCCACATGCACGTGCCGCACATATCTTCCGGCATTTTGTATCGGACGTTCAAAAGACAACTCCTCCAACTGCATGTGATAAGCATCGATCGTCATGCCCACCGCCTCATGCCCAACCAATTCACACAATCGAGCACCGTGTTCAATGAAATTGAGATAGTCAGATTCAAATCGATTCACCGGCTCCAAAAGCAACGACACTCCTCTCGCCTGCGCCTCATCCCCCAACTCACCCAATTGGTCGAGCAACAAAGCATCCTGCCGCGCCGCAACAGACCTGTAGTCGCCAGCCTCGGTTATTCGCACCGGATTATCCTGAATCAATACAGGCGGCACATTTAGCAACGAAACCTTCAAACGAGCGCAAACATCCATCAGAGATCGCAACGAATCTCGGCACCGCCGCCGCTCCCCCTCCTCAGGATGCAGCAGGGAACCGGTAAACCCCAACGAAAGACTCATAGGCGGAACGGGGAGATCCGGCAACACTGCTTCCAATTCAGCCAAATAGTGTTCCAGATGACGCCCGGGCAAACCGATCCCATCAAAACCATAGCGCTGCGCATTCGCTACCTGCTGAGCCACAGACTCTCCCGGAAGCATCTCCAAGCGACAACTAATTCTCATAAGCTAAAAACAACCAACGTCACATCCCCCTCCCCACCGAAGGCTCTCCAAGCCTATAACTTATCATTGCGGCGAAGAATCCTCACGCAACCAAATAAGCCGGGCTTTAGCCACTTCCGTTGAAGATTAACAGCCTACATCTTCAGAAACGATTTCATCGGCATACTACTTGTTTTTGACACCCTATCCACCGCCCCAACAAAATGGTCAAACTCAGCTTCCACGTCTGCCTCTCCGGCATGAAACGCTCTGAAACCCACAACCGCACCTTGCGAATTGAAAATTCGCTCAACTTTCCCAACGGCGCAAGTAACCCGCTTCTGCGCTGCGTCTTCAGTGATCCCTAGTGCCCCGCCGATCTCACGATGATTCAGTCTCTTATCACATCTTATTAAAGTAACCATCCGATCAGCTTCATTGAGCCGCTCTCATACTCCCTTCACCCTCGACACAAGCCTCTCCCTCTAAACTTCGCCACCCCCTTCGAGTCGTATCATCTCGAGAAACCAGCTTTCGTTCTACGGCGTCGTTTCTCGTTTCGCAGCATATGTACAAGCGAGAAAGCAGGCGCACCGAGAGAGTCCTCCTTCCAAATGAATAATGTCGGTTAACTCTTCAGCCTTCGACCCTAGGGCACCTGCCGGTCTTTTTTCTGGCAAACCGCCGAAGCGGCTCTTGAAAAACGGCTGAGCCGTCGGCATCCCGTGGCACCTGAGGCTCGATTTCACAAAACCGCGACCCGCCGATGTTGCTGCCTCCCGGCCCGCACAGGATGGGGCCAAGGGAGAGGCTTCGTTCATTGCGCCATTGAGACGGCCAAACAACTGCCCCGGGATGCCTTTCGCCCCCCAGGAGCATCTCAATCCCACCAAGCAGATGCTTAAGCCCCGGGGCCATCCAGAGGCTCAGATTTCGAAAAACCCGAACAACCAACTCCGACAGACCCCAACGAAGCAACCCCGACACCAATCCCCAAAACCCACCTCCCAGCCGATTCCAAGCCCGACAGACGCCCAAACCCCTAAGACCGAAACAGACGATTTCCGAATAAACGAACCTACAGAGTCTGATCGAGATCATCATGTGGAGGCAGAGTTTGCCCTTGGTGTAAGCAACGCACGGAGAGGGCATCTCGTCCGTCACCGAAGAGAAACCAGTGTGCCATCTACACTTCAAAGGCGTTTGCGCAGGAAAGGCCTTCCTATTTCCAAGCCATCACAAGCGCAGTCACAATAAAAAATCCCCGCGGCAAGCTGCGGTATATTTATACTGATTGCCAAAAGTAATTTCCGAGAAGGCAAACCAAAGCGCCCTAAACCCAATAACTTTACTTTTGGCATATAACTCTAGAAGAACACTATCTGCTTGTCCTCATGCGGCTTCTTGTAGTCTCTTCCTTGTCCTCTCATATACTTGGCTATAGTCCACTTCTCGCCGTGATGACGGCCAACTGTCGAGGCAAAACACCCATCACTCTCAAACTCCACGATCTCCCGTGCCGCCAGACTCTTGAACATCCGCACCAGCTTCGTTACCGCATACGTCTGGGCACCGATTGCGGCAGAAAATGCACCGGAGCAACGTCCGGCCGATCTCCAGACACACCTCTTCGTGCGTTTGATGGCGCGGAAATCCTTGGCCTTGGTGATCCCGTCACCGAGCCGCTAGGCCTTCAATGTGACCGCGCGTTTGATGGCGCGGAAATCTGTTCTGCAAGCGCGTAAGTCTTACGCGGTAACAAACCTTCAATGTGACCGCGCGTTTGATGGCGCGGAAATCCTACCGGCAGAGTTTGTAGCAGCCGCAATCGCGTTCCTTCAATGTGACCGCGCGTTTGATGGCACGGAAATATCTCAGACATATAGTCATCATAGTGCTCAAGATGCCCTTCAATGTGACCGCGCGTTTGATGGCGCGGAAATCAGCTGCTGCGAGGCGGCGTATGATCAGGGTCTCATCCCTTCAATGTGACCGCGCGTTTGATGGCGCGGAAATATTCTTCCGCGCTCGGCAATGTCACGCGTTTCCGTCTCCTTCAATGTGACCGCGCGTTTGATGGCGCGGAAATGCCATTGCTTATTCCTCCAGCCTATTCCTCCAGCGGACCTTCAATGTGACCGCGCGTTTGATGGCGCGGAAATAGGTAGCTTTCCCAATTCGAATAGACATGGCGATGAGGCCTTCAATGTGACCGCGCGTTTGATGGCGCGGAAATCCGACGGGGGCGAGCGCTTGGCCAATGGCGAGCGCTCCCTTCAATGTGACCGCGCGTTTGATGGCGCGGAAATCTTTTCGGTGTCAAAAATGCCCAGCCAAAAGGTCTCCCTTCAATGTGACCGCGCGTTTGATGGCGCGGAAATCAAGCGTGCCCTTGGCGGGTTTCACGCCAAGGGATACCTTCAATGTGACCGCGCGTTTGATGGCGCGGAAATCCGAAAGGTAGGAATCCCAGCACTTACGGATGCTCCCTTCAATGTGACCGCGCGTTTGATGGCGCGGAAATTATGTTTTTATGGCCGAGGATGCGGAGCGCCAGACCCTTCAATGTGACCGCGCGTTTGATGGCGCGGAAATATGCTCGGCATCCGATGCTCCCGACCTGGGCAGATTCCTTCAATGTGACCGCGCGTTTGATGGCGCGGAAATAGATCATGGGCGGCGGGCTTATGCCCATTTTCCAACCCTTCAATGTGACCGCGCGTTTGATGGCGCGGAAATTCGGATCCCCGCGCTTGGTGATCAGACCCAGCGTCTTCCTTCAATGTGACCGCGCGTTTGATGGCGCGGAAATGCAAAATACTACCGAGATCAACAGGAAGACTGGAGCGTCCTTCAATGTGACCGCGCGTTTGATGGCGCGGAAATCCACTCTTCATACGGCCAGTCCCAGACATTCGCATCCTTCAATGTGACCGCGCGTTTGATGGCGCGGAAATAGATCACACCGGGAGCAGTCACGCCGCTATAGCAGACCTTCAATGTGACCGCGCGTTTGATGGCGCGGAAATTAGTCCCTAGTCTTCGTTGTTGATGATTTCATCTACCTTCAATGTGACCGCGCGTTTGATGGCGCGGAAATTCTGGGAGAAAGAGATCCAACTCCACGATCCCCGTCCTTCAATGTGACCGCGCGTTTGATGGCGCGGAAATCCTCCGTTTGTCCAGTTGCGTCCTACGATATTTGGATCCTTCAATGTGACCGCGCGTTTGATGGCGCGGAAATACTATGACGACCTGATCAGCGAAAGATGGAAAGGCAACCTTCAATGTGACCGCGCGTTTGATGGCGCGGAAATCCCAAGACGTCCGGATTCATTAGCTACAACTTGGCCCCTTCAATGTGACCGCGCGTTTGATGGCGCGGAAATTCTCTCTCTCGGTTGCGATCACCGAGAGAGGACACTTCCTTCAATGTGACCGCGCGTTTGATGGCGCGGAAATCCGATTAATTTACGAGCTTCCGACTGCTTCAAGGGCCTTCAATGTGACCGCGCGTTTGATGGCGCGGAAATTCCGCGCTAGCGCTGGTCAACGGGAATTGATCGGCTCCTTCAATGTGACCGCGCGTTTGATGGCGCGGAAATCGGACGATCAGCCATCCAAGACGACGCAATCATGTGATCCTTCAATGTGACCGCGCGTTTGATGGCGCGGAAATCAGGTCAACGCCGACCCAGCGGCGACTTCATTTGGACCTTCAATGTGACCGCGCGTTTGATGGCGCGGAAATTCCAATGGTCGCAAACCCTTCGACTTGATCCAATATACCTTCAATGTGACCGCGCGTTTGATGGCGCGGAAATGGCTATAGAATCCCATGGTAAGCCCGCAACGCAAGACCTTCAATGTGACCGCGCGTTTGATGGCGCGGAAATGCCCAATCTATAAAAGGGCTTTGGATTATAGCGTTGACCTTCAATGTGACCGCGCGTTTGATGGCGCGGAAATTCCACTTTATCCCTAAGGCTAGCCTTATGGCTATATGGCCTTCAATGTGACCGCGCGTTTGATGGCGCGGAAATCCCGCGGGGTTTCTCGCGTTGCGGGCTTGCCATGACCTTCAATGTGACCGCGCGTTTGATGGCGCGGAAATTCAATCTGGCCGAATGGTAATCAATGATCGCAACAGCCTTCAATGTGACCGCGCGTTTGATGGCGCGGAAATACAATGGCGAACATTTGAGCAGGAGTAACACGGTCCCCTTCAATGTGACCGCGCGTTTGATGGCGCGGAAATTTCTACGGATGCTTCGGCTATGCATTTAACCCCTCTGCGCCTTCAATGTGACCGCGCGTTTGATGGCGCGGAAATTGCCATCGAATCTTATGGCAAGCCCGCAACAGCAGACCTTCAATGTGACCGCGCGTTTGATGGCGCGGAAATGGCTTAGTCTTCGGCCTTTGCTTAGCCGCCAATAGCGCCTTCAATGTGACCGCGCGTTTGATGGCGCGGAAATATTATAGAACGTTGTCTCTGGTCCGCGACAGACGATGCCTCCTTCAATGTGACCGCGCGTTTGATGGCGCGGAAATCCAGACGCATCCGATATTCCCGCTGTCTCGTTTTCCTTCAATGTGACCGCGCGTTTGATGGCGCGGAAATCCTCAACGAGGATGGCCGCCAGGCCCTACTCAAGATCCTTCAATGTGACCGCGCGTTTGATGGCGCGGAAATTTCTCGGTCCCTGAGATTGGAGCCCAGGGGAGACTCCCTTCAATGTGACCGCGCGTTTGATGGCGCGGAAATTTGCTGAGTAGGGCACCGCGTGGAGGCGAATTCCAGCCTTCAATGTGACCGCGCGTTTGATGGCGCGGAAATCCGACCATCGGGCTCGCATTAGCTGTGAGGCTGATTATGCCTTCAATGTGACCGCGCGTTTGATGGCGCGGAAATGCGCCGACAACCGCATGCTGAGGGGGCTGAGGAGTACCTTCAATGTGACCGCGCGTTTGATGGCGCGGAAATTCGCAGCATCACAGTCTGCTAAGGCTTGATTCAAGCCCTTCAATGTGACCGCGCGTTTGATGGCGCGGAAATTCAACCCGATGGCCTCGGGCCGCTCAATCACCAGGAAGCCCTTCAATGTGACCGCGCGTTTGATGGCGCGGAAATCCTTAGATAGGTCACGCTGAACTTCATCCAAGCGATCCTTCAATGTGACCGCGCGTTTGATGGCGCGGAAATTTTATCCTTCATAATGAAGGCCGGGTGACTCGCAAACCTTCAATGTGACCGCGCGTTTGATGGCGCGGAAATTTCAGCGGCGAATCGGGGACATTTGATCCCGACTTCCTTCAATGTGACCGCGCGTTTGATGGCGCGGAAATCGCTTGGCGGGTTGGGTTGCCGCTAGCGCTTGGTTCCTTCAATGTGACCGCGCGTTTGATGGCGCGGAAATGCGAAATCAACCATGCGCGAATCTTGCGCATTGCCTCCTTCAATGTGACCGCGCGTTTGATGGCGCGGAAATACGACAGAGCCAACCTAGAAAACGTCCTCTACGAGCCTTCAATGTGACCGCGCGTTTGATGGCGCGGAAATCTTTCGATCAGTTCATCCGAACCGATATTGCCAAACCCTTCAATGTGACCGCGCGTTTGATGGCGCGGAAATTTCCATGGGTCGGCGCACTTCGCGCTGGCGTTGTTTCCTTCAATGTGACCGCGCGTTTGATGGCGCGGAAATTCGTGACCGAGGACGGGACCGAGCATCCGACAGTTGCCTTCAATGTGACCGCGCGTTTGATGGCGCGGAAATTTGCCCTATCCCTTGGCGTGGGCGCCCGCCAAGTGCCTTCAATGTGACCGCGCGTTTGATGGCGCGGAAATGTCAAGAGGGACAACTGGGGTGATGAAGCCCCCCCTCCTTCAATGTGACCGCGCGTTTGATGGCGCGGAAATTTCCTACGCCTTCCCATTAGCCAGCTCCTCTCCGCGCCTTCAATGTGACCGCGCGTTTGATGGCGCGGAAATGTCTTCTCGCGTTTCCGCGGCTCCCGGCATGAAACACCTTCAATGTGACCGCGCGTTTGATGGCGCGGAAATGTCCCCGATTCGTCGCTGGATAAAGGACCGAGTATCCTTCAATGTGACCGCGCGTTTGATGGCGCGGAAATTCGCTGCTCGGGCGACAATCTAGGAAAGTCAACTTCCTCCTTCAATGTGACCGCGCGTTTGATGGCGCGGAAATAGCCATTGGTCCAGGTTGCCGGCCGGTCGAAGGTTCCCTTCAATGTGACCGCGCGTTTGATGGCGCGGAAATTCGGATGCTCAACGCCATCCTCCGTCACGAATCGCGTCCTTCAATGTGACCGCGCGTTTGATGGCGCGGAAATCCTCGGTGTGTGCAGCGCTTGCCCTGGGTGAAGTGCCTTCAATGTGACCGCGCGTTTGATGGCGCGGAAATCCTGATCGCGGTCATGCTGAATATCAGCAAGCCAATCCTTCAATGTGACCGCGCGTTTGATGGCGCGGAAATCTCTTCACTGCCACCCCGGGGACCCAACCCTCTCCCGCCCTTCAATGTGACCGCGCGTTTGATGGCGCGGAAATGGCCTGGAGTGCGATGGGGGGCTGGGCCTGGATCAACCTTCAATGTGACCGCGCGTTTGATGGCGCGGAAATGTTTCTCCTGCAATTCGCGGCATCGCCGGGAGGTAGCCTTCAATGTGACCGCGCGTTTGATGGCGCGGAAATGAAACCATGCGGCCACAGATCTTGCAACTCAAGCAACCTTCAATGTGACCGCGCGTTTGATGGCGCGGAAATGCTGTTCTCCCCCTTATCGATCGCATGGCTCCGGTTCCTTCAATGTGACCGCGCGTTTGATGGCGCGGAAATGCCACGCCCGGACGTCCACGCCCGGACACGGACACCCTTCAATGTGACCGCGCGTTTGATGGCGCGGAAATCGGGTGATGCGGTTTGCCATGTCACCCGCACGCACTCCCTTCAATGTGACCGCGCGTTTGATGGCGCGGAAATCGCCCCAAGCTTTTGCCGCTTTGCTGCTAGGGTTGCCCTTCAATGTGACCGCGCGTTTGATGGCGCGGAAATCCGAGCGGCAAGCGCTCGTGTGCAGCGCTCGGTGACTCCCTTCAATGTGACCGCGCGTTTGATGGCGCGGAAATGGGTGGATCACCGAGCGCTTGTCACTCGGTGGCCATCCTTCAATGTGACCGCGCGTTTGATGGCGCGGAAATCGTATGACGGCCAGGTCATTGCTTGTCCATCGAGGGTCCTTCAATGTGACCGCGCGTTTGATGGCGCGGAAATGCGCGCCGGTCCAGGGCAACAGGTCTGCCGTCGCTTATCCTTCAATGTGACCGCGCGTTTGATGGCGCGGAAATTTTCCAGGCTGGCTCTGTCGTCGTCGCCTATGATGTCCTTCAATGTGACCGCGCGTTTGATGGCGCGGAAATCTTCCGGTAGTGTTGAGGGTTGATGGTCGCGAACCCGCCTTCAATGTGACCGCGCGTTTGATGGCGCGGAAATGAGACACACGACAAGGGCCAATGCACTCGGTGGACTCCCTTCAATGTGACCGCGCGTTTGATGGCGCGGAAATGTTGATCCTCTCGGTGACTGGCAACCGAGAGAGACGCCTTCAATGTGACCGCGCGTTTGATGGCGCGGAAATAGGAGGCCCTCGGACAAATCGCCGCGAACAAGCCACCTTCAATGTGACCGCGCGTTTGATGGCGCGGAAATACTCGAATTTGGCTGCATATGTCGGCGGCAACGATTCCTTCAATGTGACCGCGCGTTTGATGGCGCGGAAATAGTGTGTCACAAAAGCCTCGAAATACCGGTTTCGGGCGGGATGTTTGCGAGCGATCTTAATCAAGCGCGGTCAGGAATCAACTCATATTCTTTGTGCGGGAGCGGATGTGGTTGATTATCAAGGTGCGCGAGAGGGTCTGGATGATGTCGCACCACTGGGGTGCTCGCAGGGGTGCTCTGCCGGTATTTTGGTGTTGGTTTTAGATGATGAATGATCGCACTTGTGGTGTCCATGTTTTTCCCACGCAGTGGAGACGTGTGGTCCAATCGAAGCGGTCATGGCCGATGTCGAGAATGAGTAGTTGGTCTTTGCTTTCATGGAGGATGGCTTGGGCGGCTGCGAGTATTCGGATATGTTCGCCAGCCGTCAGTTCGCAGAGGAACACGCTGTATTGGATGTGTTCGCCGTAGTCGCAAAGTAATTCGAAGAGTTTGGCTCTGCGCTTGTCTCCGTCACCGGTTGAGGCGATGTCGTAAGTGCAAAGGCAAAGCCGGCGGTTGTTGGTCAACGAACGGTGGGCCATGGGATTTCGGGGATGTCGCCACGCAGCCAGCGAGTGAGTAGTCTTGCCTGAATGCGCAGGATGGTGCGCCAGGAGCAGCGATAGTTGAATAGCGGGTGTGTGTAGAGTTGGTCGAGCCTGTGTTCCCAGGCTCGAAGAAGGCTTTTCCGGCCTGTCGGACGGAGGGCGCAGCCGTTGGAATTTGTTACAAAGTCTTTCGCTCCGACCATGCCGGTGTTGATGGCGGTGATCACGACGCTGTCTGCGATGATCGGCCGGAATGGTTCCATGAGGTCTAGTGCCAGCGAGGGGCGCCCGTGACGGGGCTGGTGGTAGAGCCCCCACCATGGATCGAGGCCCTCGGCCCAAAGGGCGACAACGCATTCTTTCGCCAGTACTGCATAGGTAAAGGAAAGGAGTGCGTTCACTGGATCGAGGGGAGGGCGCCGGTTGCGGGAGTTGAAATGAAAAGGTTCCAGTTCGGTGGTTTTGAGCATCGAGGCGAACGCTGAAAAATAAAGTGCCGCCGCCTGCCCTTCTAGCCCCCGGATTTCTGCGAGAGATGTTGCCTGATTTGCTGATTTGCGGTGCCAAAGTTTGAGTTGACGGGCAAGTTCGTTCACAACTTGTTTTTTTTTCCTTCCGTTGCCGTTTCGCATCAGCAGGGCTCGCTGATTGAGGGTTTTGGTTTCGACTAGTTTCCGCGCAAAGGTTGCGCAGCGGTCCGGTTTGGCAGCCGCTGCAAATTGGGCGGACCGGGAGTAGGCGTTTTCAATGGTTATGCCATGGCTGATGCCGTGGAACCATCCCCCGGTGGAGAAGTGGACAACGGGAAGACCTTTTTCCATCATGAGGTGAAGTGCCTGAGCGGATATTTGGATATTGCCTATGAGGATGAGCTGGCTGATTTCGATCAGCCGAGCGCTGCCGATGAGTTTGCTCGATTTGGTGACGGTGAGCCGCTGGCCTTGTTTACCGACTTTCGCTCCTTGTTCTTGGATGTAGAACGGAATGGCCCGATCACGTGCAGCGAATAAGCGGCGGATATCCGGCCCGGCGGATTGATCGGGTTTGGAGTCAGCGGAAGGGCTGGGCTTTTCGTTTTCGCCTGAAGATCTCAAGGCGTTGGTCTCATCTGGCAGACAGATGCCGCATAGTGAGCAATTCCAGCATTTCGGGCTGTCTTCGAGTGGCGGAGGCATTCGACTTGCCGAACGTTCGGTCCGCACGGTGGCGATAATCTCACGGGTTTCCGCTTCGAGTTCGGCGGTAAACTCGATCCTCACCCGAGATCGGCTGGCGGCGTAGTAGATGTATCCGTGGTTGCTCTGATAGTCATGCGCTCGAAGGAGCAACCCCTGCGCCATCAACTGGGCGCGCTCGGGGGGGTAGCTTCGTTCTGGGGTTGGCGGCACTCTGCCTTTCTTGGTCTCAACGGGGATCGCCTCGCCTCCTTCGGGATCGGCGGAGACGAGATCGAGTTTGCCTAGGAGCCCGATCTCTGCGCTGCCCAATGAAACGCTGCGAGCGATTTCCGGGGGCGGGTCATCGTCTTCCACTCCGTCGGAGTCTGGCAAGGTTTCGGAATTGTCGTTGGTCTTCTTGCCGGCTTCCGGCAGCAGGTGGTCCACGCGGTCTACCCGGCGATGTGTGATCTTGCCTTCGAGCGTGTGGGTGTTGTCTTCCCAACGTCCCTCGATATACATGAGATGAAACCGGCGGGGGCAATAGGCGAATTGCGCCACCATGTCGACCGTCGCCCAATCCTCGGGTAGCGTGGCGGAAAGTTGATTGCCCATGCCGAAAGAGGTTGAGATAAATGCGACTCCAGTGGAGGCGTCCAATTAAATCTTCGGCCTCGGCGGATGATCATGGGATGGTGATTCGGACATGGAAACCATCGTCAACTTGCCACTTTAGCCGGCGAGAAATAAACCCCATACTGATCAGGATAGAACTTCCGGCTTCTCCACATGCAAACGACGCCTTGATGGCGATTGCTTTTGATGTCCTGCAGCGATGTCTGTAGGAGCGTGGCAAGTTCGTCACACCCCAGCGGAACTTCCCAGATGGGCCACTGAAAGTACTTTTGGTTGGGCTTTTCCACACACCCCAGCGTCTTCCCTCCATCGCGCGTTGGCACGGATGGAAAGAATGTCAGTCCGATGAAGGCAAGGACATTGAATGCCGGAAAATCGAGAGTCGTATCGCCTTTCGCATTGTCTCCAGGATCGGGGCCTCGGTAGGCCGCTGCACGGAACTCCATTGGATTCCAGCGGAGTGCCTTTGCTTCCTTTGGTGACGCCTCGCCTTTCAGCGTGTTCAGCAGTTCGGAGCCATCGATCGATTGGATTAATTCGCCAACATCTTTTAACAGATTCTTACCACTTTGGCCGTTCGCGAATGAAAACCAGCTCGGCTCGATCTCCTTTCCCTCCTTTATCTTTTTTGCGCCCTTTGGTTCTATCTGCGAGGAATAGGCAGCGTAGAGGAGGGAAGGGAGATCCGCCAGTTCGCATTGGTTCTCTCGAAATCGCAATGCACGCTTGGCTGCTTCACGATAGCAGTTCACTGTTGTCTTAATGACGTTGCCGTGCCGGATCGGGTCGGGATCGTGTTCCAACAAGTCTTGCAGCGAAGTTACCGCTCTCTCGTTCCAATCGCCGGGCAGGGGGCTAGCCGTCACAACCTTTGCGGTCATTGGGTCGCCGCACCATCCCATTCGTGCGTGGAGTTGCGGCCAAAGAAGAGCAACTAGCCGCAGCAATCCTAACGCAGCAAGGAAATCCCGTGGGTTGTCTTCATGAAGCCCCTTCAGTTCAATCGAGTGTTCGGCGTTAGGCATGGTCGTGCTCAAGGGTTGGGAGATGGAGAAGCACTCTCGCGCTGGTCGGCGAGGCGCAGCAATGTTTCGAGGTAGGGAAGACCCCACCAGCCAAAGCGGCGTGTGAGTGTCCAAAACCGCCGGGTGACGCCCGCTTCGAAGTGGGCAAGGGGATAGTCGGTTCCCGCGTAGTTGACGGTTTCGGAGTCTACTTCGGCCCGAAAAGGCTCGGGTTCCGGATCTGCGATGATCGGAGCCAAAGCTCGGCAGCGACCGTGGTGGCTTGCTGTCAGATGCAAAAGCAAGTCTCGTTCAGGATGGTTTTTTATCGATTCGGATTGGCTCAGGATGAGGGTTGACAGCAACTCGTGGCGAAAGCCTTCGGGCAGACCGGATTGTTTATCGTAAAAGGCCTCGAAATGGTTGGGGCGAAACCCGCCATCGCTCTTGGCCAACAGGCGCCGGTTGTTCACGGCGAAGCGGCTAACGCCTTGGAGCAGAGCCTGAAACCGCGGATCGCGTTTTCCCAGATCGTGCCAAAGTCCGGCATCGGATAAGGTGGAAACGATGGTGTCCGTTAAGCCAGCTCCGTTTTCCTTGGCGCGCCGGGCAACGCCTTGGCTGTGATCTTCAAGCAGAACCTCCCTATCGGCTGTGGTCGAGCGAATCTCCAAGTCATCCGGATCAATCGGCCATTTTGTGCTTCCAACGCGCTTACGGTATTCGAGGATGACGCCGTCCGGTCCCTCATCGGGCATGGGAACGACTTCCCATTTTTCGAGATTGGTTTGATTGGCTTTCTCGGCGGCATGTTTCCATATCTTTTTCCACGGATGGTTGTTCGGAAGTTTGTTCGCCAATAGCCGCGCGATTTCAGGGATGGCGTTCTTCCACTTGTCCCGCATGACGTCCCTTGTTTCGTCGTCGTCGGGTTCGAGGAGCGGGTCGACAAGACCGCGAAACGCTTCTTCGCCGTCGCCAGCGCCGTTGAGCTCATTTTTGATCGCTTCAATGATGCCTTTGTGAAAACGAATTCGCAGTTTGTCTCTCGCTGCGAGATGGGCGCGTTCGTATTGGTCAACAGACCAGGGACTCGCATCCTCCGAGGGGGAGGAAATGAATTTTGCCAGTAGCTTGGATCCTGTGGGCAAGATCACGAAGTCACCCGGGCGGATTTCATCGAAGTTCTTGATTTTCTTGGCCTCTTTTTTCTCGGCCTCTTTTTCCCAGTATCGCCACGCTCGAATTGGTGTTGTCGGTGACTTGTCTTTCTCGCTCGAAATGTTCTTGCTCGGAATGTCACCCGTGTCATCGGTGATTTCGTCGAGGTTGTCGTGATTCTCCCACAGTTGCTGCATAAGATACAGCGGCACCGTGGCGGCCTCAGTGGAAAGCGGGGGAAGGGCTTCGATTAAGTTGGCCACCGAGTCGTCACTATTATCGATATCGGCGCGAAAGACAATGTGCACCTCGGGACAGTCGCGGTCCGGACCGTGGATGTAGAGAGAGGGGGACGGCTCGGCGTGGGGCGCGGGCGAGGTCTGGCAGAGGAGGTCGAGATGCGCCGGCATCAAGATCGGCGCGTCCGCCACCGGGGCGAGCAGGGGCTGAATGTCTTGGCCGGTTAGATGCGCTTGGAACGCCTCGACCCCGAAATCGATGGAGTTGCTCTTTTCATCTTCACGGGCTTTTTCGAGGAATTTCCATGTTTCAACCAGCGAGCTGCCGTAGAGCGGATCATCGGATTTCGGTTCCAAGGCTTCTTCCGGTGCAAAAATAAACGCGGCGGCGCTGATCGATCGTCCCGTTCGGTTTAGTCTGCCCATGCGCTGGCGCAAACAGTCGAGAGGCGCGAGTTCGGTGAGGAGTGCATCGAAATCGTAATCGGCTCCCACTTCGATGCATTGGGTGGCGACCACCACGAGCGGTTCGCTTGGTTTGGGGGGGGCATCGGGTTTCATCCGGTGCTTGATGTCGTCTATCCATTGTTCGTGATCGAGTGGGCGCTGGCGTCCGGTGAGCAATTGAATTGCCGTGTGTCGCCCCTGGTCGTTTTGGCTGGATTTGAGTTTGTCGAAGATTTTTTCGGCGGTCGCGACGCGATTGGCAACGATGAGGATGTGGCGGATGCCTTTTGCTAGTTGCTCGTTGGTTTTGCTTACCATTTCGGTTGCCAGCTTCGTGTGGCGCTTTTTTCCTGTCGCGCCAGCAACGCGAATCAGTTTTGTAGGCTTGGAGGCGACGATTCGGGCCTTGAGAATCGAATTCTGGCCATCTTCCTCATCGAGTTCGAAAGGATCGACTGCGTCTTTCGGCGGTGTCGCGGTTAATTGAACCGAGTGAAATGGGGTGTGCAGTGGTTCGCTTCCCCTAGATCGAAATTTGTCAATGGCAGCCAGTGTCTGCGAAAAAGCTTTGGATGTGTGGGCTTCATCCAGCATCAGCAGCGCGTCGTTCGCCAGGAGGGCGGCATGCAGCGGGCGGGCGTATTTCGACACGCCGTAGCCGCGAAAAAGCAACCGGGAACCGAGCTGATCGAGCGTGGTGGTGAGAACTAGGGGCTGTGTGGGTGTACGCGCCCAGGCGCGGTCGGTAAACATTCCGCCTCGCAGCGGATAGACATCGAGAGGCACCGCACGCTCGTCTTTGGCCATGTTTTGGAGAGCCTTGGCAATCGGATGCAGCGTGTCTGTTTGGTCTTTGCAGGCCTTCTGCAATTTATCGGCAATTTTATGCATGCGCTCAAACGCTCCGTCGACCACGATGCGACGATTCACCGCAAACACGATGCGAGCGGGTGCAGAGCGCTCGCGCAGAGAGAGGTGAGCTTGAGTGGCGAGATGGTAGATGGCGATGTCCAGGCAGGCCGTCTTTCCCGTGCCGGTGGGCAGCGTGATCCATTTGGGCCACCTGCCGGTTTCACACAACCTCCTGGCCAGGCGTTTCTGCCAGGGAAAAGGACCATCGCATTCCCACAGTGAAGAGAAGAACTTTGCGAATTCGGGGAGTTCAGGCATGACTAGCAGGGAACGAAAAGACCATAGCCGCGGTATCGCCCAGCCCCCAAAAGCATTGGTCCTGCGACGGGATCGGCAAACTTCAGGCTGGCATGGATGTGGAACCGTGGCGGTCGCTCCACCCGGGGTGGCGGTGGAGCAAAAGCGGCTGAAGAGGGTGCTCCTGCCACGGATGAAGCGAACTGCGGTTCTATCTCCAATGGCGCGGGCAAAGAGAGTTGTTCGCAAGCTTCGCGCAAAATTGCCCTGCAGCTTTCTTTCCAAGCTGCCGGGTCTTTTTTGAAATGCGGTTTCGGATGCCGGTGAAGAATCACTGGTGTGATGCTCCGCCAGACACAAGCCGGTTCCGTCCATCGTTGCGGCTTCAATGCCTGCTGCCGTGTGGGAGAGGAAACTGGCTTAAGACTCATTGTCCAGCTTTGATTATCTGCCACCAGTTTCAGGGAACCCTCCTCTCCGAGTAATGCGTCACGGGCTTTTTGCCAATCCGACCGCCATTGCTCCCGAGTTAGACCGATCTTCGCAAATTTCGGAAGGGCCAGACCAAGACCGAGCAGATGACCGTCCGCGTGCTTGTATCCGACAAATGGCAGGGGAAATAGCGCCAAGTGACAGTGACGGACCGGACCGGTGGATGCGTGGCCGCTGATCCAGGGAGGCATGCTTTCCCGAGAAGGCGACCGGCTCCACCGGTCGATCAGAGTCTTGTGGAGAACTTCGGTGACTTGCCAAGTGCTCTGCAACCCCAGACGACTGCCTCTTGTCTGTTCCAACAAGATCACGTTGCGATCCCACGGTGTTTCGCAAACTCTGGAACCGGGATTCATTTCCATGTAACGAACCCAGCGATGGCGAGGATCATGCCGCCCGCGCGACGACATAGAAGGTTTGAGTAGTTTGTCTTTTCTCGCCTCGCTTGCCGCCTTTTCCATTAGTTTTTTCATCTCGTTCTCGCGGTCTCCCGCAGCGTAGGCGTCTTCGGCGGATTTGACCAATCCGCTCCAGGGAACACGGAAATGATCGGATGCCTCGGAAGGGTCTGCCTCGCTGAAGATACGCCAGTCGGAATCGATGTCCGGCGAGGCACTCAAAGATGCGAATACCAGGGAACTGGAATGGCCAAGACGGGGAAGACGGACGACCAAACGTTTGAATGCGCCATCGATTTCTTCCGGGACATTCGCATCCGCCCAACGAAAGAAGACGGTGGGACGATCCGCATCCAGAAACACGACAGGAAATGAACGGGGCTTGAGTGGGGGGTTCACCCCTTTCAGTTTCTTCATGCCGGAGTAGATGGGATTTTGCGGAACATACACCCCATCGATCACACGTTCATCGGTCCAACGATCGGCAGGAATGACGATTTCCGGCGCTTTTTGTTCGCAAAGCCAGCCTAAAGCCTTGCGTTCATCCGGCGGATTGCCGGCGTTATGCAGAGCATCGAGGAGCCCTAGGCAAAGACGGACAGGATGGGGCGGCCACTCCACCGTGTCCTTATCGCTCCAGGATGCCGCGGCGTATCGCCCTGTCGGGAATTGCAGCGAAACAGTCAGCGGCATTGGCTATGTTTCAGTGGTGGTTGTGTGGTGAGCTTGCTGCGAGCCGACAACGAGACGCTCCAAGGCTTCTGACGGAGTCAATTGAACCGGTTTTTCGTTCCAGGGCAAGCCGGCCTCCTTCGCCTTGCTGATAGCCTCCTTGAGCAGGTTTCTCGTAACCGAGGTCGCAACCGCTATCTTCTCGAGCGACGCCCCCATTACCTCCCATTCCAGTTTTTGGCCATCTTCCGGCAC
The DNA here is from genome assembly GCA_024761205.1 of Limisphaerales bacterium. Taxonomy (GTDB): domain Bacteria; phylum Verrucomicrobiota; class Verrucomicrobiia; order Limisphaerales; family AAA164-E04; genus UBA2970. The sequence goes on along the minus strand of JAMASS010000007.1, from coordinate 142,378 downwards.
CAAATCGCATCGCGACCGCAAGTGCCAGCCACGCTCGGCGTTGAGAGTGGCGGCATGCAGCGCGATGGCTGCGAGCACTGCCTGGGCTTTGGCGGAAGAATCACCCCCTTGAATCCCTTCGACCGGAAAGTGCAACTGCCGCAGGGCGGGAAAGGAAATCGTCGTGGACTGCTGGATGTAGTCGCACGTAACGCCATCAAGGGTATCACCCCAGGGAACATTGCCGTGGTTTATATCTGAGGGCTTCTTAAGCTTCTTTCTTTTTTCTTTGAGGTTCTGCCAAACTTCATCTTTCGTCTCTGCGAGAATCTTTTCGAGTGGTTGTTCCTTCGCTACACTAAGAGGATCCGCCCTCACTCCCGCGCGCCGCGCGGTAATGGAATTCACGGCCACCAACTCGCTCACCACGCACCGGGTGTATTTTTCTCCAAGACCGCCGCTTATCCCCGTGGAATCCCAGCATCCGAACAAAAGGCTGGCCGGCGAGATTTGGAAAATCGCCTTTGCGTCTCGGGCAGTCGCCCGGATCGCTGCCGCCCCTGCTTTCGTAAGGGGAAAATGTTTGCGATCCTCGTCCTCGTCGACAGAATCCCGAATGATGGCGTCGAAAACTCGATGGGGCGCTTCGAAGCAAGTAATCTTTCCTACCGGTTTCACCAAACCGGAAATTCCCGAAAAATCCGTTTCGATATGAGGCAATTTGATATTCCCCTCTCTAATGTCGGCGAGCAGTGCTTTTTCCATTCGGTTCGCCTGGCTTTGCACGCTGTCGATGGTGGTGCAGGGCATTTTCTCCTCGTAGCCGGGAATACGTCGCTCTGAATCCAAATATTTCGGCCCTTTCTCATCGGCCACGGTAGGAGGAAACACGATCTCGCCGATTCCGTACAAGGGCTGGAGCTTCAACCTCAGCCGCAATCCAGCGGCTGTCTTCAAGGATTCATTCAGTTTTTCAAGATTCATCGTCATTTGGGGGGGGTGATTTGCTCAAAGGCACTCGCACGGTGCCATCTCCATCAGTATAACCGGAAATAATAACCCAACTCAAACTGTTTATCAATAAGGAAAATGGGAACTGAGTGAGCACTCGAAGCGGTTGAATGTGAAGTGCAGCGTCAACTGAGGGTTGAGTTTCTCGATTTCTTCGTTCGCCCGGAGGAAGTTGCTAACGCCTCCAAGGGGAGCTTAATCATCCCTTGATTTCAATTCAAAAAAGTTTGATTCAGCTAAATCCAAAGCCCGGTAGCGTTCAGGATGGCAGGTGAATATGATGACCTGCAGCAGGCGGTCGGAAACTTCCTTCAGCAGGTTCAAAAGACAGCCAAGGCGTTCAGCGTCGGTTGCGTTAAGCACATCATCGAGGACAACCAGCTGGCGTTCATTCTCTGCGAGGACCTTGGCCAATGCCAGACGGACGATGAAATAAAGCTGCTCTTCCTCGCCACCGGAGAGATTGCCCAGACCGACTGGACCATCGGCTCTTTCCGGAGTCACAGCCTTAGGTGCGAAATCTCCTTTCAGCTTCACATCTCCCAGATGAGAGCCGGCCACACGAGCCCACAGCTCAGATGCCCTGAGTTCCACAGGCTCCAATACGCTTTCTATCATGCTTTTCTCGCAATCATTGACCGTCTCATGCAGGAGCTTGATTGCATCCATTTGGATCGACTCCCACTCGATTTGGGATTCAAGAGCCTCCAGTTCTTCCTCGACATCAACGAGCTTGGAGTAGGCACCCTCGGATTCAAGGTTCCGAAGCTCGCCTTCGGCGGTCTTCTCTTTATCACGGGCATCCTGTTCGGCGTCATCAAGTTTATCCCGCTGTTTTTCAAGTTCTTTGAGTTTTGTGGTGGGATCACCCGGGAATTGTTTCAGGGCTTTCTCCGCTTGGTCGGCAGTCTCCTTTGCAGCCTGCCAGGACATGGACGCTTCCGAGATAGCCTTGTCACGATCTTCGTCGGACAGGCCGTCGGATTGAAATTTCTCAAGCTGATCCTGCTGTTCTTTGAGTTTCTCTTGCTTATGTTCTAGCTCTACGGCTGCGTTGTTAGCGGCATTCGTAGCTTCTGAGGATTCGGAATGTGCTTGATTGAAGGCATCCTCAGCAGCAGCGATTGCGCCTTCGGTGTCTTGGCGGAAAGTTTCGAAGTCGCTTTCCAGTTCATCCAAAACCGGCGGCTCTTTCTTCCACTCAGGATGAACATTTTCCGTTTCCCCGATGGCTGTTCTGAGTTTGTCTAAATACTGCTTGAGCGAATCTGAGCTGTCTTCGCCAAGTAGCGTTTCGATTTTGCCATCCAATGTCCGAATAGATCCATCGAGCTTGTCGGCTTTCTCCTTCAACTCCTGAAGCTCATCTGGTTTTTCGGTGCCGTAGGGTTGGCTAAGCTCGGATATTCTCTCTTGCGCTTCTTTCAAATCGGCGCGATGCCTATCCGCACCATCTTTCGGTCCCGATGCGTGAATCAAGCCAAACCCGGCAACCTTGAGATTCACCTGCCCATCGCCAGAAAACGACGAAGTCTTGCCTGCCTTTACCGGAGTTTCCGAATCATCAATGGTGTTTTCGATAACGATCTCGCGCTCTGGAGTAATGGCCAGATGAATCTGCGAAGCCTCAAGCGCAGCTCTGGCCTCTTTGAGTTTGCTAGTCGATTCTCGCAAATCCCGGAGCTCATCAGAGGTCGGTGCCACTATCTCGTTTCGGCTGCGCTGGTCTGCGGTGAGTTGATTCTCAAACTTGACAAGGTCGCTAAGTCGCTTTTTCAGTTTCTTCAAATCCTCGGTCTGTCGCAGGTATTCGCGTGCAGCATCAATGACTTTTTGGCGTTCGTCGATCTGTGAGCGTTTTTCACAAGCTGAATCACGCGCTTCGCTGCATCTGTCCAAATCGTCTTTGGCTTGATCAGCTTTCTCCTCGAGTTCCGCCAGCTTGCCTTCCTTCGATGTAATCGTCTTTTTCAGGGCAGCGATTGCTTCCCGGGTTTTTTTAATCTGGGTAAGGCGTTCATAATTATTTTTGGCGAGCTTCTCCTCCTGCCGTTTGATTTTTTGCTCGGTCTTTAGGTCGTTGAATTTCTCCTCTTCAGTCCGGGCAGTTTTCACTTTTTTGCGCATCTCAGCGGCTTCTTCGGCTTTTTGATGATGCTCACGGGCGGCATCTTCGACCGCCTTGCTTTGCTCTTCAAACGCCTGATATCTTTCTTGGCGCTCTTCCAGTTCCTTTTTTAGGGCACTCTGTCGGTCCCGGCGGTCGACAATCGGCGGCGCGTTCTTGCCTGTCTTCTCTTTGCCTTTCTCCGTGAAGTATTCCAGGAGGCGCTTCTTGATCCGCTCTTGCAGACCGCCACTGCCTCCCGATAATTGAACTCCAAGGGCCCCCTTGATTACTTCGGCGGTGCTGCCGGATATTTTCTTCAAGTTGAGTTCGCCCTGTGGCGCCCAGAGTATTTGCGCCAAGCCCCAATGCTCCGGCTTTGAAGGGCCATGCCTCGGGCCTTCGGCCGAAAGGATCTTACGGATTTCCGAATCCGCGCCGCGACCATTGGCGAAGGGCTTGAACTCTCCATCTTCAAAACGCTGGAGTTTGGCCGAGGCTTCGCTGAGAAATTTTTTTTCGACCCGCCAAGTTTCACCGCCCTCGATGAACTCAATAATCACCGAAGGGGTAAGCTTTCGACCCCACGGAAGAACGGCTTTGATGTCGGCACCGGAGGTGTGGTGGGCATCGAACAAGCCCCGCTGCATGGCTTCGAAAAGCGATGACTTTCCGGTTCCGTTGGGCGCATGGATGACGTTCAAGCCCTCAGAAAACGGTCCTAACTCGACCGATTTTAACAGGCTGCGCCAATTGGAAACGCTTATTTGCCTAAGAATCATGAATTCGCTTTCTCCTTGTTGTTGAGTTCGAAAAGTTCGAGCAATGCGCGAGTAGCCACCTTCTTTTCACGTTCATCCGCACCAGATAGCGCTTGCTTGCGGATAGTTCTGGCAGCTTTTTGTACTGGGCCCCTAGGAAGTTCGTCGATCCAGCGATTATCCTTAGGGGCTGGCGAAAGCTCATTGGATAACTCTCCATACAGAAAATGAGTGGAGAGGATTTCCTCAAGCGATTTAATAAGGTCGGATTGAGAAGAAAAGGAAAGGAAACCCTCTAAGCGGAGCCGGACGAGCGTATCGTCCGGGCTCTCGATAGAGTCGAGGTCCTTGATAATGCGTTTGAGCTCATCCGGATCTTTGATGTCTCGATTAAGCGTAATCCATTTCAATTTCCCGATTGCTATTGGTTCCAGCTTTGGCGCCGCACCACGATCAGCGATTTCGACAAGAAGCACCTTGCCGCTGTCGCTCTCTCCGAATTTTGTGGTTTCGTGCGTTCCCGAGTAAGCCATGCGGATGGCGCCTTTTGAATCCTTGTAAGGTTTGTAGGAATGCAAGTGGCCGATTCCAAGATAATCAAGGCCTGCCTGTTCCGCAGCGTTCGCAGGTATGGGGTAGTAGTCAGAATCCGGCAGATTCACACTTCCGTGGGCCAATCCAATGGCGATCTTATCGCAATTCTTCGCTTGTATCCATGATACCGGATTTTGGGTGGAATACTTCTTTTTCACAGGGCTGGGGAAAAGCGTGCAGTTGTCCAACTCGATTGGTTTGGCTTCCTGAATGACAGTCACATTCCCACTTCCGCCCCAAACCTCATGGTCCCACACGCTGCCCGGTTTCAAAGGATCGTGATTGCCCGGGATAATGAAAACCTCGCCTCGAAACTTCCGCAACTTCTCACCGATCTCGCGGACCAGAGAGCGATCCACGGCGTTGTCTTCAAAAACGTCCCCGGCGACCAGCAAGAGCTTGACGCCACGCTCATGTCCCAAGTCTACAATGCCCTGAACGGATTCGAGGCGAGCGTCGCGGACGTCCTGCGAGACAGAACCGAGGCCGGCAGCCTTCATCCCGATCTGCCAGTCAGCTGTGTGGATAAAACGAATCATACAACCTGTCTGCTTAGCCAATTTAATTGTTAAAATCAATTTTTACCGGTGAAAAACTCAATCTCACCCATTTCGAGCCAACTCGTGTATATTTGGCAGGCTGAGGAACCGCATGTAGGCCCGACTACAGTTCTGCGAAAACGGCAGATTGGCTAGCACGCGATTAAAAAACGTGCGGCTCCTCCAACGTGTTCCCGTTCTCGATCATGAGCCGAGCGATGTTGTGGAGGATAATGTTCATATTGCAAATGGTTCTTTGAGCGGTTGGAGGCGGACCCGAAGGTGCTGGGACGCCTTGTGGGTGCTGCGGTTGGTGGATTCTGTTCAACAGGCAAGACCGATGCCCCGTGCTGCACGGGCGCGGGTGGAGAACATGCTGCGGGGGCATTGAGGCGGGGCTTAGCGATCAAACGCCGGGGATTCTTGCAGACTGGGAGGCGGGCATGTCACAAGCGTCTATCGCAGCCGAGCATTGGATTCCCCTAGTGCGGGTTTCGGTAATTCGAATTTTTAGGGAGGCATGAGGTTTCATAACTTGTCGGCTCTTTGCATTGCATGGGTTAGCGAAACCGGATTGGAGTCTGAGGATCATTGGAACGGGATTTCAGGATAAGCCCGTCTGCCTGGCCAGATGGAGATATTTTTTGGGATTGCGCAGCGGTCGGCGTTGGCTCCTGGAAACCGGTTCTGCCGCGGCGAATCTCAACTCCCTTGAAGATCGCAGCTGAGCGAGCGCGGCAAGGGGGAGCTCAGAGAGGCGCCCAAGGATGGCAGCGTTGACGACGAGCCTCAGCGCGCTTTCCTGCCCGCGCGAGGCTGTGAGGGTCTTCGTGCCGGTTGAGTTGGGGCCGAGGGCGGTGGGACGCATCGTCGATGTAGGCCAGCGGAAAGAAGGGGCTCGAAACGGTGGCCGAGGTCTCCGAGGGCCTGAGTGAGCGTGGAGGGGTGTTTGGAACGAAGGAGCTAAGGGATGCGTTCTGAAGCATTCACCGTTCCCATTCATCAAGGAGACTGCGAGGCTGTCTTCTCTCAATTTCGGGCGAGACGCTTGGTGTTCACCAGATGCCGCGAGCGGCCGTTAAATGGCCCGTTGATCGGCGCCGGGATCAATCTGCCAGAACTCAGGCGGCTCCGATTGTCCGCAAGGCGTGGACTGAGTTTTGGCAGCCCCCCAAGGCGGCATCGCTCGCCCCAGTGATACTTGACCAACAAGTCGTTCGATTTCCTCCACACTGTTGGTCGCAGCGTTTTGATTCGACAGGCCGCAGCCGGGCGCAAAGCAGATGCTCGCCACAGAAGATGTATAACGGCAGATAACAGTAGTGCCTGTAACAAGCGTGAAAAACCGCCCTTCCTTGATGGTCATGCAACGGATCATCGGTAACATCCAAATCCAGATAAATCTCTGCGGGTGGTTTCTCGCAAGACTTAAGGAACCGGTCCCGTCGCTCCGTGTCCCTTTGGCGTCTTTTTGCAGCGGTCTGCCGTCGCCTTCGTCCCCTAACTCCAATCAGTTGAGCGTGCTTGAGCCAGCTAACGGATTCCCCTTGCCGTGAGTAAGTCTGGCGCTACTCACCCCACCCCTCAGGTCCCGTTTGCCGACCAGCAGCGCCATTAAACTACCAGCGCGTCAGGCATCATGGCCATTGAGATCTTCATAGTCCACAGCGCCAAACCATGCACCCTCTTGCGCGAACTCATGCACGCTGTGATCAATGCGGCTCGTGCTGCGGTCCTCAGTAGAACAATCAGCCGGGAGGTCGAACAGACTGATGCAAAGACCCACTTCTCGAAACAGCCCCCCTCCCTCGCCTCAGAAGCGGCCTGACCACCGTCAAAACGACCAACCACTTCCCGCCGGCTCCACAACGTGAAACTCAAGCGGTATAGAATGACGCACTGTCTTCATAGGCCTCTTCCTTTGGCTACGCGTAATTACTTAATATAATTTATAATTCGATTTATACGCTAAATGGGGATCTATTTTACAGCAACGGTGAAAAATTCGGGTTAAAGCATTCACTCTTTGAGCTGTGATGTTAAATAGGATATTTACCTCGTTAGCCCTCGGCAGCCCCACCAACACCAAGCCGCATTGTTTCGTCAATGCAACCGCCGCCTGCTGGCAGAAATCAAGCAGAACCCCGGCGAACTATACCCGTTCATTCTGATAAAATCGCGAACGGAAATCCATGACAAGCATCAGCAGCGCCTCACACGGCTCGACGCCCTGCAAACTCCTTAAATGATGACGAACCAACATTACTCAGTCGCCAGACGGACCAATTGCTTGAGTTCCTGCAACTTTTTTTGCTGTCGATCCGCAAGACTCGTCGTTTCCCCCAAGTCTTCACGCAAATTGTAAAGTTCCCAACCTTGATTCCGACCGGGTTTCACGGCCTTCCATTCCCGCTGCCGCACCGCCAATTTGTCATTGAACTTCCAAAACAGGTAGTCGTGACTCCGCTGCGCTTCACCCCGAAGCAATGGGACAAACGAGATGCCATCGGTCGGCGCCTGCGACTCTCGTCCGGCCAACTCACAGGCGGTGGGTAAAAAATCCCAAAAGGCCAAAGGCTCATCGCTAACAGTGCCGGCTTGGATGACTCCGGGCCACCAAGCAATCGCAGGCACTCGAATGCCACCCTCATACAGGTCTCGCTTAAAACCACGCAACGGTCCGTTCGAATCAAAAAACTCGTGTCGATGATTGCCCTCGGAATGAGGCCCATTATCGGAAGTAAAGATCACTAGCGTGTTCCGATCTATCTTCAGCTCGCCCAACAACGCTGTTAGCCGCCCGACGTCCTTATCCATTCGGTCGATCATCGCCGCCTGACCTTTCTCCAGCGTAGGCCAATCCCGATCCGCATATTGGCTATAATTGGGCACCTCCATTCCGTCACCCGTCACCCGCCCACCTTCATTGTTGGCATGCGGGATCGTCCAATGAACGTGCAAAAGGAACTGCCCAGCCGCCTCTCTCCGGATGAAATCCAGTGCCTCCTCAGTCATCCGATCATGGGAGTAAGTCACCCGCTTCACCGAAACTCGCCCCCGCGCCGCTGGATCCAAGCTCAATTCATTCCCAGCCAGCAGGACTTTCTCGAAATTGCGCCAAAGATGAGTCGGGTAGTAATTGTGCGCCTCGCTTTGATCGAGATACCCCATCCAAAACTTGAACCCATTCAAGTTCGGATGCCCGGATGTTCCGGGGCGACCCATCGCCCATTTTCCAATTCCACCCGTCGCATACCCGACCTCCGAGAGGAGCTCTGCTACGGTGACATCAGACGGCTGAAACACATACTGCGCATTCGAGGAGATAGGCGTGTGCTCGGTATGCCGCCCGGTCCACAACGCCAATCGCGACGGCCGACACACGGTGCACCCCGCATAAAAACTCGTCAGCCGCATCCCTTCCGCCGCCAAGCAATCAATATTCGGCGTTTGAATCACCTGCTGCCCAAAACACCCCAAATCTCCGTAACCTAAATCATCCGCCATGATGAAAATAATATTCGGCCGCTCCGCCGCTGCAAGAGAGCCGCCCAAAAGAAAAGTCAATGCCCAAACCATTCGCATCCCCGGACCATAAACGATCCCCTCCTAAATCAAACGCAAAACTCAAGCCCATCCAAGCGTCCAAAAGGGAAAACCCGCTCCCTGCCCCGGAGAACCGCCTCGGGAGCCCCCGCAACGCTTCATTCAATCCGATCCACATCCTCAATCTTCTTATCCCGCCTCCGCTGAGCGATCCTGGGAAATCGAAGCACCAATCCCGATCAACGCCGAGTGGATTCCTGAACGCCCTCAAATGCCAATTCAAAGACAAACTCTAGTTTCAAGCCTCAGACGCTCTATCGCATTCTTTCGCACAAATCGGTCCACTTCGGCAATCTCGTCCTCACTCAAACCAGAAGAGGCCTTTGCCTCTGGCACCAATTCCCCTGCCGACCAAACAGTAAAGATATAGTCTCGCCCCGCGCTTGGACCAGTTAAGTATCCCAGGCGCCTTCGCTTGAGTCTCAACCCCTCTGCGCCCATTTAGCGGGCCTTCGCCCTCAGCACTGAACCTCGCTCCAATCATCAACTGCCAGCGCCTTGGAAAACTAAATCGGAACCGGCCGCATTCCCGCCCGCCATGCTCGCGAGGGCTAAAAACTCATCTTAAACGTACGCGGAGTGTCGCTTGCGGAGTACGGCCCCAAAGCCTTAATCCTTTCAATCCCATACTCGACATGACAGAGAGCACCACTTTCCTCATTGAGCCGCCTGGGTGCATCGCCATTGCTGGCGTTGGCACAGCCATCGGTCTCACATTGCTCAAAATGGTGAAACCCATTGCCCCTATCTAGGCACTGATCATTCTGCAGAGGTATTCTTCGTACGAGCCCCGATTGGTTAGTAATAGATGATCGGAAAGCTGCACGATCGGCCTAAGGCATAGACCAACAGCTTACGGCAAAACTGTTCGGCAATTTCCTTTTGCCGCTCGGTGGCCAAATAGTCGCGCAATCCAGAAATCCCCTCAATCGCCCGTTCCATCAATCAAGCGGGTGGTCGTAACGACCGTGACCGACCGAAGACGACCAATATCGCCATATTGTTCGAGCGCGAAGCCATAGGGATCGATTCGGGCATGACATTTTGCACAGGCGAGTTCCGATCCGTGCTTCTCGATCAATTCGCGTGCCGTCAACCCGGCGGGAACGGCCTCTGGCAACACTAAGGACATCCAATGGCGGCCGAGGCAAGCGTCCGCCAAGCAGCGTTTCGGAGACCCAGTTTCCCCGCAAGTTGGGGCTAGTGCGCGACGCTCCAGACTGCTTGGCCAGCATCAAGGCCATTGCCAATATCCCGCCGCATCCGTGCCGATCGCCCGAGTCGTCTCGCCACCACTCGCCTCAGCAGGAGCCGAATCGATTCTTTGCCTCCCAGTTCATCTGCGCGAGGACCTCCATGGAGGGCCAACCACTCTTTGCTGCATTCCGTATGCGCATCCTTGACCTTGCCAATCACGCACACCACGCCGTCAACGGGACTCTGCCAACTCACCGCCGCGAATAATGTCGGTGCCGGGTGCACCGCCACAGAATGCGCCCGCGCTCGACCGGGAGTCCAAACTGTGGAATCAAATGAATTAGCCATTACAGGAGGCGTGTCATAACTGCCCCGGCCAGTGACAGAATCGTAATTCACCGCCCGGTTGACCTTGGTCCGGAAATGTCCTGCCACTTCAATCGGGATGGAAAGGCCGATATCCAAATAGCCGAGCCAGATTTTCAACACGTCGGCATTCACGCCGTGGCGGTTTGCTAATGCCACCGGATATGACCCGGCAGCTCCGCCTCGGCTACCGCTGCCAAGCAGTCCTCCGTCTAACCCATAACCTCGGCCTACAGCGTGTCCAATTGATCCTTCAAACCCATCACGTCCCCCTTGCTCCAGATCGGGAAGCTCAAACTCAAACGTCTGCTGCTCGAAAAACGGGTCTCTCTCCACGAGCCAGCCCTTGAGACCCATTCGCGACTTACATGGACCGGTCGAGGTCAGCTGCCATAACGCCTTTTGCTAAAGACCGATTTCTTCAACGATATTGCCAGCCTCGCCGGGGTGCCGGGGCGTCATCAATCCCTGAGCAAATCCAGCAATTGTGATGACCGTGATCCACCCTCAGCAGCAGTCAAAGCCTCCCAGAGAATCTCCAAATACTTTGCGTTCAGCTCATATCCTCTTTGCGACCTGCGCAATTAACTTGGCAGCCGAGGCAACTGCCTAGCGCTCGTCAAGAGTCGCCCGAAGTTACTCCTCCATCAGCAACACGCCGCCCTGATTGGTGTCGAACTGAATCCCTTGCAGACTCGCCATCCCTCCACCTTCACTGGTATACCGCCCGTAAAACACTCGAATCGGATGAAGTATCTGATCCGTCCAATCACGCCGAGTCGCCTTGGACGAAAAACGAATGCCATCGAGCAGCAACATCGCACGCGTGGCGACTTCTTTCGCAGCATCCGAATAATTCTGGACCAACGGGCGAAACGCTCAGCGCGCCACCATATTGATAAACCCCTCCCCGGCCAGCGCCATCTACTGGAAACTCTCGCACTGTGGGTCAAGCGAATCCACCTTGGTCAAATCACGAATGGTATAGATACACTCCGCGTTGTTGAGCCGCCGCAAAGCCACGCGGACGAGGGCACCGGCTCGCGAAGCCGCCTCCCCGCCGTCAGATACTGCCGCACCCAGCGGATTTCATTTCTCATTGGTCGATTGAGCGCCTTCATCGGTGGCATCTGGCTCGAATCCAACATCTCATCCACTTTCAACCAAACATCGGCTTCGCGTCGGGTTGCGGCGAACGTTTCGAACGCGCTAAGATAAATCTCCGCTTCGGCATCCTCTCCTCCATGACAATTAAAACTAGTAGCAGTCCAAGAGTGGTTGCATCCGCAACTCATAAGTTGCCGCCAAAGCTCTCCTTCATCCAAGTCTGCGGCACAGGGTAAATTCAGCAGGAGACCAACGATGTCAGAAATGCTTAGATCCGTCTCACGACGGATGGTGCAGAATGCTAGGAATTACTCCTCTCTCCGTTTCCTCCTGTTCAAAAGAATGCCTCCTACATAAACTGTCTAGGCGTTCGGCAAAACACCGCACGCCTGCGGCGTGTTCCATGGAGCAACGAGACATGATTCGGGACGCCAACCCAAATGATGCCGAGCCAATCGCTCGGATCTATAATCACTACATCGAAAAGACCATCATCACCTTTGAGGAGATGCCTATCTTTGCCGAAGCGATGCGTTCTCGAATCGAAACCATCACCGAAAGGCTTCCTTGGCATGTCTTTGAAATTGATGGCCGCCTCGCAGGCTATGCCTACGCCAGCGAATGGAACGGCCGCTGCGCCTATCGTTACTCAGCCGAAAGCACGGTCTACTTAGATTCAGACGAAGCTGGAAAAGGGATCGGGACTCAACTCTACCGGCATCTGTTGTCAGAGCTCGAGTCGAGATCCTTTCACTCGGTGATCGGCGGCATCGCCATTCTCAACCCGGCTAGTGTGGCTTTGCACGAGAAATGCGGCTTCCGGCAGGTTGCCTTATTCAAGGAAGTTGGGTGGAAGTTTGAGCGGTGGATCGATGTTGGCTACTGGCAAATCATTTTCTAGGAGGACAATCGGATTCGAGTTCATCGCCAAAAGCACAGAGCAATACACAGCACGAGTAGCCTGGAGTAAAAGATCATGGAAACGGCGGTGACAGCCCGAGATGATGGGCAAAGAAAGGCCAGGTTCGCCGAAATTGCGGCTGAGGCGACTCGAACACTGGGATCGGTTAGGATCCGCGATAGCCGTGGTCTGCTCGTAGGAGCGCAATGGGTCCATCCTGTGAGTGATTCTCGCCGGATTCTTTTCGTGGTTTTACGCGATCTGCTTCGCAATCACTCGTACTCCAGACGAGGCAAAGCAACTGGACGAGGAGCCTAACGGAGCCCCAGCCAGCATACAGTGATGGCATGATCCGTAGCCTCGGCGAAGGATGAGTATGTGCGGCGATCCTTCGCCGCTTTGGATTTCCCGCATTGGAGTCTCTGTCTCGATCCGGCACCCAATTTGATTCAGATCCGATCACTCCGGTTGGAATAAATTTTCCTTCTCTCTACTGGATGAATTGACTTTCATTGATCCGGAAAAGCTCCAGTTTCATTCGTCCGGACATGGCCGAAGAAACTACGGCTCCATCTCTACTCCCTCGCGAACTCTCGATCCGCCGGTTGAATGCCACAGACGGCGTTTCGGCCTGAGCCAATAATCCCGCCTTTCTCTCAATCACCCGCACGAGCAAAGAGCTCTCCCCCGTCTGCCCGCCCGGCAATGTGCCGGAGCCGGTTAGGGCAGACGGATGGCGTGCGTTGTGGAGATTGCCAGTCCTTTGGATTTCGCGCTAACGGGGGGCTCGCTTCTCTGACCGTGCCACTGGCAGACGCCGGGATTCCGGTATTTGGTCCGTTTGAATCAAGACTAGCGAGTCGTCACGGACTTGGTGTAATCAAGTTCTCCGGTTCGTCCGCCATAGTATTGAAATACGACTTGAGGTTACAGATAGGCCCAACGTCGTGGACTGCTGCTCAATTTCTTGAGCATGTAGGACACGTTGTTAACTTGGACAACCGCAAAATGGGGATAAAGCCGTTCCAATCGAGGGAGATCAGGCAGTATATAGCTACTCCAGGGACATCACATTCGCGAGGTCTGGGCTTGAACTTACCCGTCGCGGGTCGATCGCTCTCATCCAGTTTGGGGACGTGATTGACGCTGTTGTGGGAGCCGCAACAAAACTCCCAGATACGATCTGTGATCTTGATGGCGAAGCTATTGTGGAGGTCGCCGGTCCATGACAAAGACGAAGCGTTCGAGTATTTCCCAAAACGACATTAGAGTTTCTCGTTCGTCGGGGAAACCGGTTCAGGCTTCTTCTTTGTTAGCGAGGATCCACCGGCCCCGTTGTGGGAATCATGAGAGGGGCGGTAGAGATGATGAAAAAGAAATCGGCACCACTTTCGCGCATGCCTTTCGTCAACTAGGCTCGTTACGCGGATCCGAGGAGCGATATCCCGGGTTTGTCGCGTTGGGTGATGTTACGCATGTGACGATCACCACGGATGTCGATCAGGTAGAAGTCACAATTGCTGACGCGAAACTGCCGTAGCTGCGGCGTCCGATGGAATATGAGACATCGCTTACCTTGGCGGGCATGTGCAATTGTCAGTGTATGGGCGTTGACGGCTTTCATAGGCGTAGGAATTAGGGTGGCCGTCGTCGTGGTCGTGTTGCATGCCGTTGACTCTGGCTTCCTTGGTGCCCCAGTGGACATGGAGATTCAGTATTTGGCCGAGGAGCAATTGATTGATAATTGGCGGGATGTATCCACAAGAAGTTTGGAACCGGCGGTCATCCGAGTGCAACCGTAGTGAACGTCTTGTTAATGTTTGGTGGGGTTTGCCCAGCCCAAGTAGTTGTCCCACACACAAGTGCCAATATCGCGAAAGACGGTGCAAAGGTACCGGCGCCCCAGATGTCATTCACCAATTCGTGGTCGCCGAAGGTGAAGTAGCTGGAGACATTGCGGTGTCATTTGGCGAGTTCGACGCTGCGGCTGAGGTAGAGTTTGTGATTGGGAATTATACCTTGATATGGCGACAAAAGTCTTTGCGGAATAGAGGGCATTGTCCACTTGCTTTCTCGCCGTCGCCTCGGGGGGCGGATCACCGTGCGTCAAGTACACGACGCCCTTCCCAAAAATCGCAACCTCGACTTTTGGAGCCTCCAGACTTATCTCCGACCTTCAAAGTCTCGTCCAAGGCGAACGCCTCTCCGAGGAGAAAATCCGGCACTTGCAGACCATGCTCGACCAAACCAAAACGAAAGCCCGATGAACACGGCTTTCACCCCCTCGCCACTTGCTTTGGACCTAAACCTGGCAGATCGGCATGATCATCTACCCGCTCAAGCGACTCCTCAAACATCGCCGACCTCACCCGGCCCTGAACGGAAAACTGTTGCACTTTCCGATGCTTCCGATCAGCCGCCGCTCCCGTAAGCCCATATGGGTTCGGAAATTCCCACCATACCAAAACCCGCCACAGAAGGTGTAGAAGCCGAATCGAATCTGAGTTTGCCGACAGCAACACGGCCGCCATGCGACCTCGGACACGCCACCAACAATCACGCTCCGGGGTCTAGCCCTTGCAGATTGGTTCATCAAAGTCGCCCTTGCGATCTATGCATTTTGGCGACGGCAACAATCCTTCAAAACAACCATTGCGAACACATCTCCCATTACCGACACAGCCATATTGCCCTTGCTCCGAGACCCAAAAACGAACTTCCCATTCGTCAGAAGATCAGGATCATTGCCGCCGAGAAAAATATCGGCCCGGCTGTCGCCGTCCTCATTTCACCAGTAATCATCCTTCCGAGCCCGCCGGAATCAAAACCATCCTCGCCCATGAGCTGCTCCATGTGAAACACGGAAACATGTATCAGAATTTTCCTAGATACAGAGAGCGCTTCCCCTGCTCCCAAACGCCCGATCACGAAAAAGGAGACTGCAAATGAAGACGCAGAAATTCGTGAAAAACTGCTTGCTCCACAATTTGCCCAATCCAATTCCCAAACCCACCAAGCAAGTCACTTACTAAAGGACTGGATTCGAGAAGTCACACGTAAAGATTTGATCCTCGTGACTGGCCAGAGTCACGGAACCACCATCCCGAATACGGAAGAGATCATCCAAACTGAGGTCGAGGGAGCACCACCCAAACCAATCTCACACCGAGAACCAAAGTGACAAAAGACACCCTCCTCCTCCAGGCGATACGCTCCACGAAATCCAAGCCAATGCTGAGCTCTCACTCCGGTCCTCTCAAACCAAGCTCGAACAGCTCGATACCTCTCAAGGAATAAGTCTAAGATTTTACCAGAATCCCAAGTGTTGGTCTTTTCAAAAACGAGCCTCCAGCGAGACCTCATTTAATCCAACAACCCTCGGCAATCGGCTTCTCCGATGACGTGAATATTGATTATGTGCCCAGCGGCATCCTTAAGCTCACGATTCACAACTGGATTTGATTTTCTATGAAATCCAGCCTCGGGAGCAAGCCATGCATCGCAATCGAAACTGCCTGAGTTGTGCAGTCGAGTGACTAGCCGGATATTTTTGTACACTCCGTTTTCCCCTGCCGAACGCATCATAGAGTATCTCCTCTTCGCGAAAGATCGGCCCACTCCAGAACCTGCCGGCACATCATGACCATTCACCTTAGCGCGATAACGTCATGGAGTAAGGCGTTCTTCACCGCTTTCCCATTTTTAGCAATAACCCTAACATTTCGAGCTTTGTCGAATCGAAGCCACCAACCTATGCTGCGATTCATGACAAAGACCGAAGTCCTTGCCCTTCTGAAAGAAAACACCAACGAACAGGGTCTCGCGAATTGGAACAAAATGGGCGCCGATACCGGCGGGCTCAAGAGCTTCGGCATCGGTCTCACTCAACTTCGCAAAATTGCCAAGCAGATCGGCCGCGACCACAAACTCGCACTCCAGCTTTGGAAGACGAAGAACCACGACGCGAAAATTGTCGGACTCCTCATCGACGATCCCAAAGCCATGAGCCGCAAACAGGCCGAGGCACAGGTCGAAGAAGTCGATGCCGGAATGCTCTCCCATGTCTTTAGCTCCTGCAACGCGCCCCTAACCAAAGCAGCCTTTGCGTTCGATCTAGCCAAAGCCTGGATCGACAGCAGCGATCCCATCCGACGCCGCTGTGGCCATGGTCTCGTCTACGAGCTGTCAAAAAATCAACGAAACAAAGCACTCACCGACGCCTTCTTCCTTGATTGCATCCAGCGCATTGATGGTACGATTGGCGAAGAAGAGAACTGGGTTCGCGTCGCCATGGGCGGGGCGCTTATGGGCATTGGCAAACGCAACAGCACGTTGAACAAAGCGGCGATCAAGGTTGCCAAACGTCTCGGACCAATCGAGTACGACGCAGGTGACACCCGCTGCAAGCCATTAGACATTCTCAAACATCTCACCAGCGATCATCTCAAGAGAAAGCTCGGGCCTTAGCCTGTTCTTCGAATCCAGATGGATGACCTGAGAGCCAGAAGATTAAGATGACCGGTTGGCAGCCTCTTGGTCGGTCCCGTGGTCTTAGGCCTCGGCGTCTACAACATCTTCGGTCCATCCAAAACAGACCAACAAAACCCTAGAACAGTGGTTCCACAGGACCAATGGGCACCAACGCGGTGCTTTCTAATCAAAAAAACTCAAAATCGACAAACCCCCTTGGAACCGCTTCTATTGCCGCCTTTATCCCACTCTTTCTGCCTGGCTCCAAACAAGGTTTCGAGAACCTTTTCCTTCGCCTATATTCAGATGATCGCCACGGTGTATCTTCGGCCCCTGATGTCTGAACTGAGGCCGTATGCTACAGTAATTGCTCAATCGCGTATTCGAAAATTGCAATATCCGAAGACTTGTGAACAGACCTACAGCGCCTTCGAAACTCTCGTGATACGATTGGACGACTCAGGACAAAAAACGGCGTACTTTCAGCACTCCCCCCGATGCCCCGGCGTTCGCCATCCGATGGAAAGTAGCGATCATGCTGCCGAAGTTTAATCCAACCATCACAAACAGGATTCCGGAGTTGGTGATTCCCCTGACAAACTGCTCATATACAAACACATTCGCCGCATCACTGATTCCTCGGCGATATGCGCCTGATCAAGTAGGCATCAAACAACAGTAGACTTATCATGCTCTGAGGCGAGCCCCTCCCGCCAAGGCCGCTCTCTTCAAGGATACTAGGCTCAGAAAGCAAGTCGCGAACCGGCCGATCAAATCGAACAAGGGCGGCGCACGCAGGAATAAACACAACGATCCCAAGCGGTGATCCTTCATCACTTCCCCTCCCCCATAACTCACTCCTCAGTTGCCAAGCTTTTCTTCAAACAAAAGCCTTGCACATCTCTCACATCACTAGTATACATTACAAAGTATCTTGTAATACGGATGTAAAGCAATACCGTTTCCATGCCGAGCTTCTTTGACAACTGGGTGACTCAAATGCGCAAGGGGTTGGTGGAGCTTTGTATCCTTCGCTCGCTAGCTCGCAGCGAGCGCTACGGATACGATCTGGTGAAGTCCCTAGTGACGCTTCCCGGGCTGAATACAACGGAGGGAACGGTCTATCCCTTGCTCTCAAGGCTGCGCTCCGGCGGCCTCATTGAAGCGCGCCTCGTCGAATCGTCTGAGGGACCCGCCCGCAAATACTATTCCCTCACCACTCACGGTCGCCGCCAGCTCAAGCTGATGAACACTTACTTTGCAACACTGTCGCAAACGCTGAACACCATAGGAGAAAAAGGAGCCTGAGATGACGGAATGGTCAGCAGAAGCCAAAGTTGAACTCGAAGCCTATTTGACACACCAGCGCAACGCCCTCAGCGGTTCCGACGTCAATGTCGACGAGGTCATTAACGACCTCCGTTCCCACATCGACGAGGAGGTCAAAGCCGCCGGCTTTCAGGTCGTCACCCGCGAGGATATATCCCGGATCCTCCAGCGCGTCGGTCCCTCAGCCGCTTCGGAAGACCGAGAGATTATCCTCCCAAGCCGGCCAAACGTGGCCGAAGACAAGCCGAAGCCAAAACCTGGTGTGGCCTTGATTGTCTTCGGGGTCATGCTGCCGGCCATCTCGATTCTCTTTGAACTGGTCTCCCATGTATGCGCCCGCACCTTCTTCGACCCTATACCCACATGGTGGCACATCCTCGCAGTTGCATTGGTCCCGATCATCAACGCATTGACGATCTCCCGACTCCGTCGGGGATCGCTTCGACACCCCGTGTTCTTGACCACCGCAAATGCAGCAGCAATTGCAGTCTCATTCTTCTACGCGATTGCGTTCATTCCGCTTCTCATTCCAGGTCTTGTCGCCGTGTTCTACTTCGGGTTTGGACTCCTCCCCATGGGGCCCTTGTTTGCGTTCATTGCAGCCTTGCGATGTCGCTACTATGTGACCACGTTGTCCGGGGAGTCCTTCCGGACGACGGCCAAGGAGTTTTCACTAGGAATCGTCATCGCAACATTGTTTCTTGGGGGACTCGAGTTCACCAATCTCGTCACCCGTGTGGGACTGGAACTGGCCGATTCAGAGCTCCCTGCGACGCAACGGCGAGGCATTCGCCTTCTGCGCAGCCTCGGCAATGAGACGACCATGTTGCGCGCATGCTATGAACGACCCCGAAATTTTACCAACCTAGCTGGCCTTTTCATTTCACCAGATAACGATGTCCATCAGGAAGATGCGCGAATGATCTTCTTTCGAGTAACCGGCAAACCGTTCAACTCCGTTCGTCCGCCACGATTATACACTCGAAACGGTCGCTGGGATATTTTCGACGAAATGACCTGGGACTTCGATGACGGACTCGGCGGCACCGCTGTCGCCGGACGAGTCCGCGGGCTCTCGCTCACGGGCTCTCGATTGGATAGCCATGTGCACAGCCAAGCAGGACTCGCCTATCTGGAATGGACATTTGAGTTCACCAATCAGACACCACGACAACGAGAAGCCCGCACCCAAATTCTGCTCCCCGCAGACGGTGTTGTTTCTCGCCTGACATTGTGGGTCAACGGCGAAGAGCGCGAAGCCGCCTTTGCCGGACGCGCGGAAACTCGTGCGGCCTACCAGGAGGTCGCCATCCGTCAACGCCGAGACCCCGTTTTAGTAACGACGTCCGGAACAGATCGTATCCTCATGCAATGTTTCCCCATACCGCCAAACGGCGGGATGATGAAAGTGAGACTCGGGATTACCGCACCGCTAGCGATGGGCGACCTTTTGAACGCCAAACTCCAGCTCCCCAAAATGGTGGAACGCAACTTCAACCTCGCCCCCGACCTTGAGCATGCGCTCTGGATCGAATCACGCTCTGAACTATCCAGTTCGCTGAAATACCTGACCCGCGGCATCAAAGAAAAAGACGAATCCACCCTCTACGGCCAAGTACCGGACGCCGACTTAATCTCGCCACAATCCACAATCCACATCATTCGTCCGAAACCCACCGAACGGGTCTGGTCCACCTCAAAAGAAGAAAGCGCCATCATCCTACAAAATCTCGTCAGTGCGCCAACACTCAACATCGATCGGTTGGCGATCGTCATCGACGGATCAGCGGGCATGGAGTCATTCTATCCGGAGATCGCCCGCAGCCTCGAACATCTGCCACTCTCGGTCGAACTCTTCATCGTACATGCCTCGGATATTTGGACCAATGAGCACATTCGCTCACAAGGCGATACCCCGTTGACAGCCGAACTCGCGGCGACACGAATCCCTGCGCTGGAAGCAACCGGAGGGCAAGACAATCTCAGGTGGCTCATTCGTGCCTGGGACATCGCATCCGGCAAAACAAACGGCGCAGTCCTTTGGATCCACGGACCGCAGCCTATCACGCTCAGTTCGCAGCAGGCACTCCAACAGCGTCTTGAACGGAGCCCGTCCCATCCGAAACTCTTTGAAATCCAAACCGTCGTCGGGCCAAATCGACTGCTGGAGCCACTTGGCCCGAGTTGGATTCAGCCTATCCCACGCTTCAGTTCGCTCGAAGACGATCTCAGTGAATGGTTTATTCGGCTAGAGCCCGAAGCTCAGGCATGGCAATTCGACCGTAAGGCCGTTCCCCTGACTTCGGTCCCCGACCTATCTCAAATTCCGAAAGTCACGGATCATGTCCGTCGCCTCTGGGCGGCCGCGCAAGTTGAGACCCTGGCCGCCCAAAAAAAGCACGCCCCAGCAGCCAAACTGGCAGGCCAACACCAGCTCGTGACCTCGGTCTCTGGGGCCGTTGTCCTGGAAACCAAAGAACAGTTTGAACGAGCCGGCCTTAACCCTGTGGATCCGGTGACCGTTCCGGTGATTCCCGAACCGCAAACCTGGCTCCTCCTCTGTTTAGGCGCCGTGGTTCTCGCTTGTTTTTCCAAGCGCCGCGCCTAGCGATCCCTCATGAAACCATCTCGCTTCTCCGAACGCCCGCTGGTGGACCAGCTGCACTGGATGGTCGCCATCACCCCGTTGTTCACGCTCGTGATCTTCTATATCCTGATCTGTCACGCCGGGCTCTTGCTCGGCGAATGGCCAGGACGCGATAGTGCCGACGTCCGCGACCTGGCGGAAATTTCAATCCCCTTCGGGTTCCACGCCGTCATCACCTTCATCGGTATCGTCATGATGAGTCTCTCCCCCATTGCCTGGATCGCCCTCCTCAGTGAGGCCCATCGCTATCGAAGCCTCGCCGACTACGGAATTCGTTTCGCCGTGTTCATCGCCTGCCTCTCGCTCGTACTCTGGATCGGATTCAAAGACCCGGGAAGCTTTCTCAACTGGTTCTTCGATTGAGACGATCCCGCCTCGGAGAGGATCCAAAGCGGCCCTGCCTGATGCTACCTGTAATTGCGAGCAATACCCCCGTCTTGTGAAATCCAACAGTGCGAACGGATCGGCCATTCTTATCTTGTTTATGTCCATGACGACGGTACAGTCCGCCTGACCTTTGGCCCAAGCAGACCCTAGGGCTGTTTCGCGACCTCGTCGCCGGACAAAAAGAGGCGTTGAGGGAACGCTGCGACAAACGACTGACCCATGAACAACGACTTGAATCAACTCCGCACAGCCTTGCAAAAGCTCCGTCACAGCGACTTCCGCGACGGACATCTCGCCCTGCTGAAAACCCTGGGCTACCAGAGCACTAGAACCCTGCCTATCCCGAACGCCGATCCGAAAAGATTCAAGGAATGGGTAGAAGAAAAGGCACAGCAGAAACTGGACGAGAACAAAGCCAAATTCAGCGATTGGCACCACGCGGATTTACTCTTTCAGCTGACCGGCGAAGAACTCCAAGGGGCAAGCGGACAAGAAGTAGAGCCCGGGCTGATGCAATCCTACGTCTTTTTCGCATTGGGACTGAAGATAAACAGCTACAGCCGCACCGATCTGGCCACCATCACCCGCCAGATAAACCGCTTGTTTCCCATGCCGGTCATGGTTCTCTACACTTACGGCGGCCTGCTATCCATAGCCGTCATCAACCGCCGCCCCCACAAGCGGGACAGAGACCGAGACGTGCTGGAAAAGGTGACGCTCATCAAAGATATCCGGCTTGAGGCGCCGCATCGGGCGCATCTGGACATCCTTTCTCAGCTTTACCTGCCCGAACTCACAGACAAAGACGGCGCACCCGTTAAGAACTTTGACGCCCTGCACCAAGCCTGGGAAAGCGTTTTCAACGTGGAGCCGCTCAACAAGCATTTCTATCAGGAGCTTTACCAGTGGTTCGAACGGGCGGGGAAAGAGTCTACATTTCCGGATGACCGCAAAGGCGAGGGCAGCGAGAAACGGCAAGTGATCCGCCTGATCACGCGCTTGTTGTTCATCTGGTTTCTCAAAGAAAAGGGTTTGGTTGCGGAAGAGCTATTCAATGAAGAGGAGATATCGAAGCTGCTGAAAAACTACGACCGCAACGAGGGCGGCTCCTACTACCGGGCCGTGCTGCAAAACCTCTTCTTCGCCACTCTGAACACCGAGATGGACAAGCGGGACTTTAGCGAGGTAACTAACAAGACACACCGTGATTTTTCACGCTATCGTTTCAAGAAGGAGATGACAGAACCCGAGAAGCTGCGTGACCTGTTCAAGAAGACCCCTTTCATCAATGGTGGCCTGTTCGACTGCCTAGACAGTTTCGAGGGCAGTCGAGAGGGTGGTGACCGAATTGATTGTTTCACCGACAATGTGATTGACCCCAGACGCACCGAATACGGGAAGTTATCCGTCCCCAACCGCCTCTTCTTCGACCACCACGGCTTGCTCCCCTTGCTCAACCGCTACAAGTTCACCGTCGAGGAAAACACGCCGATAGAACAGGAGGTTGCCCTGGATCCGGAGCTTCTGGGCAAAGTGTTTGAAAACCTGCTGGCCACTTACAACCCGGAAACCAGAGAAACGGCCCGCAAACAGACCGGCTCCTACTACACCCCCCGCCCCATCGTGGACTATATGGTGGACGAAGCACTGATCGCATCCCTGTCCGAGCAAGCTGAGCCCACCAATGACGACACAAACTCCTGGCGCAAACGGCTGCGCTATCTGCTGGATTACGAGAATGTCTTCGACGATGCAGCGGAGTTGTTCGACCTGGACGAAACCAAAAGGCTGGTCGGAGCCATTGCCCGTCTCAAGATACTGGACCCGGCCGTCGGTTCCGGTGCTTTTCCGATGAGTGTCCTGCACAAACTGACCCTTGCACTCAAGCGACTCGATCCGGATAACAAATACTGGGAAAGACTGCAAAAAGACCGCGCCAAAGAAAAGGCGGACGCAGCCTTTGAGACCCGGGACCAAAAAGAACGAGACGCCGAACTACAAGAGATCAGCAAGACCTTCGAGCAATACCGCAACTCCGATTTCGGGCGCAAGCTCTACCTGATCCAAAACAGCATCCACGGCGTGGACATTCAACCCATCGCCTGCCAGATCGCTAAACTGCGCTTCTTCATCTCCCTGGCAATCGAACAAAAACCCGAAGCAAAGGACAAGAACTTGGGCATTCGCCCCCTACCCAACCTCGAAACCAAGTTCGTCGCCGCCGATACACTGCTGAGTCTCGAAGCTCCGCCTCAACTGGAATTATTCCGTCAAGACATTGAAGCTGCGGAAACGAAACTGGTGGAAAACCGTGAGCAGTATTTTCATGCGACCACACGCGAGGAAAAACGTGATTGCAAGGACAGAGACAAGGAAATTCGTACAGAATTATCGGAAGCATTACAGAATGCCAAACTCCCCGAAGAAGACGCCAACAAGATCGCCCAATGGGACCCTTACGACCAAAACGCCAAGGCCGATTGGTTTGACGCAGAATACATGTTCGGTGTCAAAGACGGCTTTGATATGGTAATGGGCAACCCGCCCTACATTCAATTACAAAAAAGCGGCGGCAAACTAGGTGCGCTCTACCAACCCGCCGGATACAACACATTTATCAAATCCGGTGACATCTACGTGCTCTTTTATGAGTGCGGTATGGAACTGTTGAAGAAGGACGGTGGCCACCTGTGTTTCATCACTTCCAACAGTTGGTTGAAAGCCAAATACGGCGGGAAGCTACGCCATTATTTCTCAGAAAACCACGCTCCTCTGAAGCTGCTGGACATGGGTAAAGACATCTTCAAAAACACAATTGTAGACTCCAGCATCCTGCTGGCGAAAACCGGCAAAAGCGATACCGTTGGCAAGACCGTGGACCTTGACCGTCTGCCCGGCCAGCCGTTCCCACCGGATGAAAATCTGTGGGGTGAACTACGCATCGAAGAGAGCCAGCCTTGGATGGCCCTCTCTGCCGTTGAGCGGAGCATTATGGACAAGATGCAGGCCCTCGGCACACCGCTGAAAGAGTGGGATATTCCATTTATCGAGGAATACTCACCGGGCTGAACGCCGCCTTTATCGTCGATAAAGCGGATAAAGACGCATTAGTTGCCGAGGACCCCAAGTCTGAAGAATTGCTGAAACCGATCCTGCGCGGGCGGGACATCAAGCGGTATCAAGCACAGTGGAAGGGGTTGTGGGTGATACTGGCAAAGTATGGATCACACGAATATCTGCAACAGCAATATCCTGCTATTTTCAAACACCTCTCTGCCTATAAAACCAAGTTACAAAATAGAGGTCAGTGCAGATATGGTGGGAAAGGAAACACAGGACAACATCATTGGTTGGAACTGGATAACAACCCAACAGATGCGTATTTGGCAGAGTTTATGCGCGATAAACTGGTTTAGGGAGTGGAGGTGCTCAAGAAGATTGGAAACGTTGCGGTCAAGGCCATTGCCACGGGTGAGCGAAGCCTCCCCACCAAGCGGGTGGAAGTTAAGGCGGTCAGGGTGGTTGGGGATGAAAGTTTCAAGTTCCAAGTTTCGGGGACAGGGGTTTTTCTAGGCGGTGCTTGACGGGCTGTGAGCTTTCCGTAGGTTCACGGGATGGGTGACCCCGAAAAGATTGCAGTAATTAAGACGGTGTGCGGAGATATGTCCATTCGATTCTGGCCCGAGGTGGCTCCGAAAACGGTGAAGAATTTTAAAACCTTGGCGAAGCAAAAGTTCTATAATGGGACGGCTTTTCACCGAATCGTGAAGGGCTTCATGATTCAAGGAGGCGATCCGCTGAGTAAGACCGATGATCCCAACGTGGGCACTGGCGGACCCGGGCACACGATCAAGGCGGAGTTCAATGATCGGCCTCATGTGCGTGGCGTGATTTCCATGGCGCGCTCGAATCATCCCGATTCGGCGGGGAGCCAGTTTTTCATCTGCTTGGCAGACGCGAGTTTTTTGAACGGACAATATACCGCCTTTGGCGAACTGATTGCTGGTGATGATGTGTTGGGAATACTTGGCGACACCCCGACTGGGCCGAGTGCGGGCGGCGAAAATAGCAAACCGCTGGAGCGTGTGGGTGTCTCGAGTATCGATATCATTGAGACGGCAGTAGCCTAGTGCTGTCTACTGAGCCCAAGTTGCCTCCGCTGTCTGTCGGATGCCTAAAAGGAGGAGCTACGGATGCAGGTTATGGCGGATGAGCGGGATAGTCAGGCGCAGAGAGTTCCTGTTGATCAACTGACCACGGTGCTGGTCCAGATGGGGTGTTCGGCCGAAAAGGCCGACGAAATGGCTGGCCAGCTAATTCGTCGCGCGGGTCAATTGGCGGAGACCACAGGACGCAGCGAAACTGAAGCCATGCAGCACCTCCTTGGGTTGATGCGCCAGGGATGGGCAGCGAAGGCTCGGGGATTTTCGAACGAATCTTAACCGTAGTGAGCTCATGAGTCATACTGCTGATGACGAGTTGGCTCCTTGGCCGATCAAAACTACGCGATCAGTGGGTTGCTATCCGATTTTTTCCATTCGTACGGATATTAAGACCTCGCCCCGGACCGGAAGCGATCATGGCTTTTATGTGATCGAGTGTTCGGATTGGGTTAATGTCATCGCTGTGACTCCCGATGACCATTTGGTGATGATCAAACAATATCGGCACGGGTCCGGGTCCGTGGAACTCGAGATTCCAGGAGGAGTGATGGAGCCAGAGGACGTCTCACCAGTGGATGCGGCGATTCGGGAGCTTCGAGAGGAGACCGGTTATGAGGGGCAGACCGCTCGATTGATCGGCGATGTCTATCCCAATCCGGCGATCATGAGTAATACTTGTCGAACGGTGCTGATTGAGGGCTGCGAATCGAAGCATCCCCGTGCGTTGGACCCGGGCGAGGACATCGTGACCGAGTTAGTTCCGTTGGGCAGGGTGCGGGCAGCAGTTGCCGAAGGCAGGGTCTCCCATGCTCTTGTGATTGTGGCGCTTTATTACTTTGATCTCGACCGTGCGGGGAATACTCGTTCGTAGAGAGTTGAGATGGGGCGGAGTTTTGTCGAGCCGTTTTCGTCTAGTCTAGATTGGAGCCATGGAATAAGCGGATGTATTCGCTTATCAGGTAATGCAATCCGGTCCGCTTTGCGGGCTGGCGGCTCGAGAGTCTCTCGCTCCACCTCTTCGCAGTACGGGCTCAGCATAATTTGATCACAGCAAGTTGAGAGCGTTTGGGTGGTTCAGAGTTCCTCGATCATCGCCTGTACTGCATAAAATCCGATTGCATCGGTTTGCCGGATGTATAATTCGGAGAAAGCATCGTTCCCTTGGAATTCAAGACGGTCCGGTGGTTCTTCGGGCCGGGTGGCAAAGGGAATTGGGGTCCACTCGGCGTCGATTTCGGTCTTTTGGACGACTTGATAAGTGATGGAGCGTCGGGCTAGGAATTCCAATTTCAAGAGCGGGCCGTCATTTGCGGATTGGAGGCAGCCGTTGACGGTAAATCCCAATTGGGGAATTTTGATTTCCAGTGTGTCGTTGCCGTCGAAGGATGTTTCGTAGGCGCCCAAGCTAAAGGGGGCGGGACCACTGATGCGTCGTCCGTCGATGCGAAAACGCGACCTATGGCAGGGGCAGATGTGAGCATTGGCGCTGGCATCGTAGGTTCGAACGGCGCACGAGGCGTGTGTGCATTCGGCACTCAGGGCGATGATCTCATGGTTAGGGAGCCGATTAATGAGAATGGGATGAAAGGTGCCGTCGGGTTGGTGGTTGGAGCGGAGGGGGTTGACGCCGAGGCGGACGGAACCATTGACTTGGGCCAGAGCTGGAAAGTCGCTGAGGCGGACGCGAAGTGAACCCACGGTGCTTGTGAGGTCGACGCCGATGTCTGCCAGAAGTAGCTGTCGGGTAAGTGTGCCGCCTAAGATGGACGATGCGCTTCCAAGAGCCAACATCTTGACGAAGTGCCTGCGGGTTGGGAGGGTTGTGTTGTCGGTCATCTCTCTGGTTGGTTAGGTTTTTTGATAATTACTCGTTACGGATCGTTAGCAGGCGGTGTGCAAGTAAGTCAACAATTCATCCAGCCAGAGTTGAGGGAAACCCGGTGCCGATCTTTTCACTTGGAGTCGGTCTACTGCTGAGGAAGATTCACTTTTGGGGACGCCTCCGGGCCGACGCCGGCGGCTTGCATGCAGGACTTGACGGCTTCCCGGCCAAAGGTTGATTGAATCAGAGCGTGGAGGAATGACGAATGGAGAAGAGAGTCGATAGGTCATGTTGAATCGAGTATTGAGCATTCGTCTCATGATCCGTTGATGGGATAGGCGGAGTGTCGCAAAGTTCTTGCACTCTTCCACAATCGCACCGCTGGTGAGACAGGGAGAGGGGCGCCTTCGGTTTTTGGTGTTTGAGAGAGTCGGGCGTTTTACTAGGTTGCCCTCGTCCATTTTATACTTGGAGCTTTGTCATGAAGAATAGTCTCTTAGCTGTACTTATTTCGTTTAACGTGGGTTGTGTTTGGTGTCATCACTCGCGGTCGGATGCGGATCGTGAAAATGGCCAGAACTCTGATGGCGAGGGGTTCGTTTCCATGTTTGATGGAAAGACCTTAAAAGGATGGACACCGATGTTGCGCGATGGCGGCACGGCGGATGCGTGGGTAGCCAAGGATGGAATGATTGTGGGTGATGGCGACAAGGGAATTGGCTACTTGGTTTACGACCGGCATGGCATCGCGGATTTTGAGATGAAATTTACTTATCGGTTCCCTGGTGCGGGGAATAGCGGGGTCAATATTCGTGCTCGGCCGGATCCGACCGAGAAACGTGACTTTCAAGGCTACCATGTTGACATTGGGCATGTCGGGATCGGTAAACAGGTGCTCGGCGCGTGGGACTTTCATACACCCGGACGGAGAGAGCATGCCTGTTTTCGCGGAGAAAG
Organism: Limisphaerales bacterium; assembly: GCA_024761205.1. Taxonomy (GTDB): domain Bacteria; phylum Verrucomicrobiota; class Verrucomicrobiia; order Limisphaerales; family AAA164-E04; genus UBA2970. Next base: position 114,435 of record JAMASS010000007.1, on the reverse strand, counting down.
CCTTGTGATCGACGAAAATGATGAACCGACCGTGACGCCGATCGAGGGATCCGTGACGTTGGCGGACATCAACAAAGGGGGGTGGAACGATGTCCATGTGGTCGTGAAAGGCAACCATTTCAAGTTCTCGATCAATGGAAAACCATCGGCGGAATTTGTGGAGCATTTGCCGCCTGAGAAGCGACTGCATCGGGGGATGATTCAGCTACAACTGCATAACCCCGGAATGGTGGTGCAGTACCGGGATCTTTGGATCAAAACGACCCAAGACCGACATTGAAGCGGACGGGCCCCACCGCACCGCAACAAATAGGCCAGAAACTAGCCTGGAAAAAGTTCGGCCAGACCCAGAAACGCCTCGGGCCCGCTCGGTCAGGAATACACCATGACCGGCCACATGGCCTTCGTCTCCGTCAACGCCGCCCAGGGCAAAGTCGGCGAACCGCTCCTCACCTCGCCGCCCGCCCTGCTCAGTCAGCTTCACCGAAGGCTTGCAAGTCACCGTCAGCGACACTTCCACCACCGAAGCCGCCCTCAGCGCCGCCGCCGAATCCCTCATCACCTCGCCGGAAATGCTCGTTCTCGAAAGCTCCCACGAATCCTCCGCCACCCACTGAAAGGCAACAACACCGACACAACACCGGTGAATGGCTATTTTTGACCACTCCACGCTCGGCGTCCTCATGCCGGGCTATCAACTCTTCCTGCACATTACCCGGCGAATCGACGGCGTCAAAGGCCCGCAATTCATCGTCCCCTTCATCCTCACCGGCGCGGGCCGTTACCTTTCTCCCGAAGAAGAAACCTGGAAAAACAGCGCGACCAAATCCTTCAGGAAGAGGAAGCCAAAGAACAAGCCGAGGCGGACAAGAAAGCCTCGGAAAAGTCTTGAAATCAGACGCTGTGAAAAGAGTGAAAAACCTGTTGTAATCGTCGACGGGTTCCGCCTATGTTCTCTTTCATCCTTAAAATTAAAGAGGCTCGCTTGTCGGGTTACTCACTCAATGTAACAGCCCACAAGCAGCGGCGAGGATTCCAACCCCCCGGTGCTATTGGGGGGCAAAATAAGTGAAGATTCTTCAGTTTCTCGCTGATTTTGATGGCAACGGCTCGGTGCGTTTGCGGTCGTGTGACCGGGAACTCGACCATCGGAAGAGAAAACAGTCAGAGTTAGAAGTTAGAGATTATGAACACAAATATTATCACAAGAAACAAAGCCCTCTTTGCGGGCTTCATCCTATTTCTGGTCGCCTGTTTGATAGCAAGCGCCGCAATACCCGCTATTGGCGCCACCGTCGGTTGGGCGCGCACCGGGCAATGGGCTTGGCGCATTATCAGCGGCGCGGGAACCATGGTCACCTTTGGGCAACTCCTCAACGAAATCAACAAACCCAATGACACCGAAGCCGGACTCCGAGCCCGGCCCAGCGTGTATGACAACCCAACCCGAAGAGCTAGTGGCGCCTATCGTGGGATCACTTGGGAAACACGTCGTGATTTGCAGTTGGGGAAGATGGGGGGAAACTACGCAGTAATGGATGCGGAATACATTGCTATCGTATGGGACGAGGAACTTGAAGACTATCGCAGAGGGAAGTGGACGCTTACAATAAACGCTCCCCACTGGATGTCTAAAAAGCAGTGGGACGACGTTTACGCAAATCCCGACTCCGCTGTGCCTAATCATGCCTGGTATGAGTTTTGGGATCGTGCATGGAGCAAGGGCGGATACTGGCTTACTTCTGGAGGCTCCTACCAATACGAATACCCACCCGTGAAGGTGGAGTCCGATGTCTGGAATCCGGCCTGGTTCGGAACCGTATTGGACGGCGAACTCGTTGGCGCGGCCAGAAAGCTGGACCTGACCTACAAGGCCAGACTGCATTTTCAAACACAAAAACTGACCTGGGTCAACCGGCCCAACGGCAACGGCTCTTGGAAAGGAGGCACGTGGGTAAAAAATGATCTTAAAAAACCTAAATTCACCATCACTTTTCCGGGCTATGAAGACGCCTCCAAAAGCGGCATTGACATTTGCCCGCCCAATCACAAAATCCGCAGCGTCCATGTCAAGGGAGGGATGGACATCTGGTGGCACAAGAATGTCGAACATATCCGCGCCGTATTGGAAACCCAGCCTCTCGACGATCAGGGCAATCTCACCGGCGACGTCACACGCCACGATAGAAAACTGCAAAAGAATGTCTACTGGGTGGTCGACTACAGCAGACAGCCCAACTAATAGTGCCCGGAACAAAGGAAATTGCGATGAAAAAGAAACATTGGTGGATCGGGTTCGGATTGCTGGTCGCCGCCGCCGTGGTGTGGTGGGCGTTTGCCCGCAACCCCGGCACTCAGGTGCGGGCCAAGTTTTTCCTGAATCCCGGCGTGCATCCCAAACACAAAGCGGAGGCTCTCAAGCGCGAGACGTCGTCGGCCTATGATCGGCTGATGAGTCCCGCTCTTGCGCGAGAGAAGGCGGCCAAGGCGGAGGCGGCGCGGCTGGCGAACTGGAAGGCCAACTTTCCGTGGCAGCCCACGCATGATCCGGCCCTGAAGTTCACCCCGGACAAGCTTCCCACCAGCGGCGTAAAACGACCCAGCGAGGACTTTTTCGCGTGGGAAAATCATACGGATCTCAAGGCATTTTTTCAGAGCGAGTTGCGGTTCAGTCCGCAGTTCGAACAGTTCTACCGCATTTTGAAGGAGCACGACAGGGGGCATAATCCGGCGCAGATTGCCAGCGCTTTCTGGGCCTTTCGCAAATACTATCACTCCGCGTTTGAGCATGAGCCGGACGAGCACTTCACGTGGGGCAACGGCGAGAAAGTGCGCAAGAACCTCATCAGCTACAAGACCTGGGGCGACGAGGCGGAAGAAGACTATGAAAGTCTGCAAGGCTATCTGGGGAGTTGGGAGTGGTTGCGGCCGCGCTTTGAAACCGACGCCGGGGAAGCCGAGGCCATCGGTCTCATCGGCCGGCTCGTCAAGGAAATGCGGGGCATGGAAGAGTTGCCCCGCGATGTGTCATTATTCGAGATTGAAGGAGCAAGCATGGGTTTAGGAACGTATGAGGCTACTTTCGTTGATCCTTTGATGAGCGGGGAAGAGGAGATGTTGGTGCCCTATGTCGGCTGGTATGAGGAGGCGAGGGAGTATTGGGATAAGCAAACGCGGCAATTCAACATCAGTTACGCGCAGGGCGATCCTTCCCTGAAGGCTGTTGCGCCTGAGTTGTTTCCTCCGGTGGACGTTGTTGAAGGCAACCGCCTGGTGGATAAGGACGGCGACCCGATCAAGCCGTATGAGGGCATGGATTTGCATCTGCGGACATCGGCGGGAGAGAAGTTTCCTTTGACCATGGATGAGGAGGGTTATCTCACCATCCCCACGCCGACGGAGATTGAGGAGATGCGGAAGCTCGGCATGGCGGAGGCGGAGGCTCAAGCTCAGCACGACGGCGGGCAAGGGGCGAAACCGACCGAGTGACTCTTTGCCCATTTGAACGCTTCCCACGCCCGCCTTCGGATGTTCCGGGGCGGGCGTTTATTGTAACGAGTTTTTATAGTTGTGATGAGGTTGAGTTTTTTGGTCTGAGATTTGCTGAAAACATTCTTGAATGGAGAGGCTCAGCCTGTAATTTGGCCGCTTCCAATTGATGGCATCTGTCGCGAACGTACACGTTTGTCGGTGGAACGGGGTGAATGTGTGAAGAGAGTTTTTAGGATCATTCAAAATGCAGATAGGACAGAGAAATGGCGTAGGGCAGGGGCAGCGGTACTCGGCGAAAAACACCGTTGTCCCAGTCAGCTTTATGTGTGCTGCACCGGAGGCGCAGAGTGTTTCGGTCATTGGCGATTTTAACGGATGGAATCCGACTGCTAATCAGATGAAGCGCCACCCGGACGGTTCTTGGCAGTCTAGTTTCCCGGTGCACAGCGGACACCACCGTTATCAGTTTCTCATTGATGGTGTGCCCCATTTGGATCCGCAAGCTCAGGGTGTCGTCAAGCTTGACGACGAGGCGAAGGCGTCGCTGTTGTCAGTTAGCTAGGAGGGGCGCTGGCTGTGAGGAGGTCAGTCGGGTCTGAGTGCTCATTCAGATGATTCCGCTTCCGTTCGCTTCTCTGAGAAGAACTGCTTGAGCAGCTGCAAGCATTCGCCCTCGAGGACTCCGGATTTAATCTCACAACGGTGATTGAAGGTCGGATATTGCAGCAAGTTCAAGGTGCCGCCGGCCGCACCGGCCTTCGAATCTGATACGCCGAAAACCACCCGCTGAATTCGTGACTGCACCATCGCTCCGGCGCACATGGAGCACGGTTCCTTGGTCACATAGAGGGTGCAGTCGTTGAGGCGCCAGTCTCTAACCGCCGTTTCTGCTTGGGTGATCGCCAGGATTTCAGCGTGAGCTGTGGCGTCCTTGAGTAATTCCACTTGGTTGTAGGCACGGGAGATGATCTTGTTTTCCCGCACGATGATCGCGCCTACGGGAACCTCATCCGCATGAAAGGCTCGGATAGCTTGGCGCAATGCCTCCCTCATGAAATAGCTGTCTCCGGAGAGGTTGAGGATCAGGTCGTCTCTCATGGGGCGCAGTAGCAGCGGCAGGATCAGCTATCACCACTTGTTTGTTCGAGAGTCCACTGATCGCCGGTGGGTGAACATTCACAATGAGCGATAAAAAAGCCGTTCCGATACTTCCAGAAGAGGGGCCAAATTTGGTTGCGATCGGACTCAGGAAGCGCAAGATATTTGATCTCGCTCCGAGAGAAAAAGCCGAACGTGCCTTCTTCAATGGGCGATGGAATCTCTGTGAGCCAAGGGAGATATTTGAAGAGGAAGATCAGCCAGTTCGCCTCGTTAGCATATCCGTGTTCACTGATGATCCCGATCAGATGAAAATCCGCTGGTGTGGCAGAGATTCCCAATTCTTCACGAGTCTCTCGAAGTGCGCACATGTGGGGGGACTCTCCGTGAGCCGTATTGAGCTTGCCCCCGCAAGGGCTCCAGAGTCCTTGATTGGGTTGCTTCTTTCGCTGCATCAACAGTGCATCGCCCCCCGTATTGAAGCAATAGATCAGCGTGGCTACGCGATAGGGGAATTCCATGATTTATTTGACTAGATCAATTCGAGATCGTTGGCGTTGACTTTGACGGCTGCGGCTTGGCCAATGAAGTCTAAGCGGAGCAGCACCGTGCATATGCCTTCACGCTTCTCAACCCAGCCTTCCAGTCCACTGAGGGGACCGCCTTTGATGATCACTTTGGTGCCGATGGTGATTTGAGGCGCAAGGCGAATGTCAACCTCCGCTTCAACGGCAGCCAGGATATCTTTGAGCTGGTCTTGAAACTCCCCTTGATCGGGCACATCGAGCAAGTTGGCAACGTAGTTGCTTTGACAGATTTTTTGTCGCTGATGCTTGAGGAGCTGGAGAAAAACGTAATTGGGAAAGAGTGGTTTTTGGAATGTCACCAACTTGCCGCGATATTTGTGGACGGAGTCGATGCAAGGGAGCGTGGTGTGGAATCCTTCCCGCTGAGCATATTGGACCAGTTTCTTTTCGCAACGGGGCCGAGTATGGGCGACGCACCAGAGGTGTTCGCCAGTCAGGCTACTCGAAGCTTCAGTTTCTTCCATTTACCGGGGGGTAGGTTTAGTCAATTCCAGATGAGTTTCAAGCCCTGGGTGCCACGCGCTGTTTTTCTCTTCGCGCGATGGCCATAAACGTGTCATGGTTTCCGTTGATCATGGAAGCGATGGTCGAGGATTTTGTGGCTTTCTTGCGTCTGGAACGGGGGCAGTCAGAGAAAACGCAGCGCACTTATGCCGCTTTGTTGGGGAAGTTTGTCGATTGGGCCAAGGGAAGGGGCATCGATGAGTGGGAAACCGTCACCTTGGACCACTTGCTGGGATTCCTTCAATACGAGCGCCAGCGTCCCTTAGCGAACGAACCCAAGGAGTCCAAGCGGCGGCTGAGCTCTGAAAGCTTGTATTTGGAGATTGCGGCGCTAAAGTCGTTTTACAAGTTTTGCGAAAGCGAGGATCTTTTGCCTCGTAACGTCGCGGAGTTCCTTTCTTTGCCCCGCCGTTGGAAGCGTTTGCCGAAGTGCTTGAACGCGGATGAGATCCAACATTTGCTCGCTCCGGAATTGCCGGAGACACCCAAGTCCCTTTGTGATCAAGCGGTTCTGGAGTTGGCTTATGCGTCGGGACTCCGACTGGCGGAGCTCCGAAATCTTCGCCTCGAACAGCTTCATTTGGATGCTGGTTTCGTCGCGGTGATCGGTAAAGGGGATAAAGAGCGGGTGGTTCCCGTGGGGAAGCTGGCGCGAAGGGCGATTGATCGGTATCTTGAAGTCGGACGTCCTTCGTTAGTGACCCGGAGATCACCGGCCAATGTGTTTTTGAACCTGCGGGGACGAGCGTTCGCAGGGGTGACGCTCTGGCTGCGGATCAAGGGACGAGCGAAGCGGGCGGGCATCGAACGGACCGTGACGCCGCACATGTTACGCCATAGCTTCGCAACCCATCTTTTGGAAAACGGGGCGGATTTGCGGGCGGTTCAGGAGATGTTGGGGCATGCCAGTATTGCGACCACTGAGATTTATACGCATGTGGAATCGTCTCGGCTGCAGGGGATACACCAGCGTTTTCATCCGCGCGGGTAAGGGATCGTGAGATTGAATCGCAGCGGGGCGTGAGCTCGCTCATTTGCAGAAGTAAATGAGGCGGTATACTTAAGCTGATTGACTTCTGCTACGACGTTTGCTGGGGTTCCGCCCTCCTCCGCTGTCGCTGTGGGCGGCGGCGGCTCGATGAAATCTCTCGCCCCAATCTGAAGTGGCTTCTTAGAGGCTCTCGCCGGTGAGGGTTTCATAGGCTTCGATGTATTTGGATCGGGTCTTGTCAACGATTTCGTCGGGGAGCTCGGGTCCGGGCTCGGTTTTATCCCAATCGAGCGATTCGAGATAGTCTCGGACAAATTGTTTGTCGAAACTCTCTTGTGGGCGTCCGGGTTGGTAGTTCGCAGCAAGCCAAAAGCGTGAGGAATCTGGAGTGAGAACCTCGTCGATCAACACTAGCTCGCCGTTCCAGAGGCCGAATTCGAACTTGGTGTCCGCAATGATAATCCCTTTCTTGAGAGCGAACTCGCGGGCATGATGGTAGAGTGCCAGGCTGAACTTGCGCACTTGATCCGCTATTTCCTTGCCTACCAGAGTGGCGGCATGCTCGAACGAGATATTTTCGTCATGACCGGACATTGCCTTGATTGCGGGTGTAAAGATCAACTCCGGGAGCTCTGCGGACTCTGCAAGATCAGGCGGCAGCGGAATTTGGCAAACCGTGCCGTTTTGTCGATACTCCTTCCACCCTGATCCGGCCAGGTATCCGCGTACAACGCATTCGATCGGGAGTGGCGTTGCCTTCTGAACCACAACCGCTCTTTTTTTCAGAGCGTCTCCGTAGGGTGCGAGCTGCTCTGGCCAAGCGGCGGCGGTGATGTCTTGACGGTGGTTTGGGACGATTGACCGGGTTCGCTCAAACCAAAAATCTGAAATCTGGGTCAATACTTCGCCCTTTTGAGGGATGCCATTGGGAAGGATGATATCAAAGGCTGAGATACGGTCGGTCGCCACAATCAGAAGCTGGTTGCCGAGGTCAAAGAGCTCTCGGACCTTGCCTTGGCCGAGATGTGTGAGTCCCTTGGGGTCGAAATTTAGAAATGCCTGGTCGGACATTACTGCCCGACCATAGGGTGAATTTACTGAAAGACAAACTGGAACTGATCTCCGATGGCGCGATTTTGGCGAATCATTCGCTTGGCGCTCTAGCTTTTCGGGGTGAGGACTCGACTGCCTGACGACACGCATCGGCGATCAGAGTGAGCGATTCGAGAAACGCTTCCCGCTTTTCTTCGGGGAGGGCGCCGAGGACTTCCGATTGCAATTGCACGGCGATATCTCTGGCTTGTTCGTAGGTGGTTCGACCCTTTTCCAGTGGGAGGATCCGGTGGGCGCGCCGGTCCTTTTCATGTGGTTTTCGTTCCAGGAAGCCCGCTCTTTCCATTCGTTCCAAGAGGGAGGCGATGGTGTTGGGGTCACTGCTTATTGTCTCCGTGAGTTGGCGTTGGGTCATACCCTCAGGATCGCCCTCAAGGAGAGACCGCATCACCGTGAACTGATCCGGCGTGAGTTCCAGGTGGGTGATTCGACGGCGAAATGCCTGGTTCAGGCCATACCAGCTGCGGCGGAGCAAGGGGGGTAAACGGCGGCGCGTAGGAGCGTCAATGGGTTCTTCCAGGCGTTCATCTAAGATTGGATACGAGTCGTCCGTCATGCCGTCTAACCACCGTACGGAGCCAATTGTTACGTGTAGGTATTATTTTGTTGCAACGGGAGTCTTAGCGTAGAATACTCACCCCACTTTGAGAAGGAAAACCAGATCGTATTCCATCTCCGGACGGCAAACCTGGTAGTTGTAGACACGCATATACTTCAGACGATGAAATCCAAGTTCGTACTATTTTCCCTGCTCTGTAGCTTGCCAGTGTCGTCGCTTTACGCGGCTCCCGTGACAGGTTGGCTCCATTGGCGCGGCCCGCACCAGAACGGCACTTCGGATGAAACCGGATTGCCCGATAACATCGAGATCGGTGGCAAGAACCATTTATGGACCTTTGAGATGGCGGGACGGGGCGAGGCCGTGATTGCGGGGGATCGCGTTTATGCCTTTGGTTATGCGGGTGAGGGACCGGATTTGCGGGAATACCTGACCTGTTTGGAAGCCGGTACCGGGAAGGTGATTTGGCAGCACGGTTTCAACGATTTCTTGAGCGATATCGTTTATGAGCGCTATGCGATCGGCGCACCAACGGTCGATAGTGAGACTGGCAATATCTATCTGATGACCACCGCTGGTGAAATGGTCTGCTTCAACCCGGCTGGGGACATCCTCTGGCGATATTCCATGATGGAACGGTTCGGGTTGTTGACGTTTCCGAATGGTCGACGTGGTGCCGCTGTGATAGAGGGCGAACTAGTGATTCATCACTGCATAACCTCCTACTGGGGCGTTGATGGACCGGCTCGCGACCGTTTCTTTGCCTTTAGGAAAAAGACCGGCGAGCTTGTCTGGAGCTCAACTCCGGGGACGCCGCCGAAGGACAGCTCGTTTTCGTCTCCGGTCATCGCCTCCGTCAATGACAAGCGGGTGCTTTATTGTGGCACCGGTTGTGGGAACCTGGTTGCGATTAACGTGCTGACGGGCGACCCACTCTGGCGCTACCATTTCTCCCATGGCGGTGTGAATTCATCAGTCCTTCTGCATAGCAATAACAAACTGATTGCTATCCATGGGAAAGAGAACATTGATACCACGGAGGTCGGCCGTATGGCAGCGATCAAGATCGGCGCGGAGCCGGTTACCGGTCAGAAGGGGCCGGTTGTGCTGGACAAGTCCGCGGAACTTTGGCGGCAATCTTTGGTGATGTTTACCAGTTCTCCGGTCTTGGTTGGAGACCGCATCTACCAAGTATCCCATACTGGCGAGCTGGAATGCCTCGATGCGAACAGCGGCAGCATCTTGTGGCATCACAAGCTCGAGAACGGGCAACTCCATGCCTCTCCGCTCTATGCCGATGGCAAGCTCTACGTGCCGATGGTGAGCGGTAATTTTTACATCTTGAAATTGAAGGATGGAGGGGTGGAGCAGTTGGATATGGTGAGGGTTGACGGTGGATTGCTCGGGGCACCAACGGTTTGGAACGGCAAGATCTATTTGCACAGCAAGAAGAAACTCTACTGCTTCGGCAAGGCGGGAGGCTCCTTGAAAGGCGAGGCTTGGGCGAGTCATCTGTCCAAGGGGAGAACCAACGGAGTAGCGACACGGCTGCAGATCATCCCTTCCGATGTCTTGTTGGATCCGAACGAGGAGGCCAGTTTTGAGGTTCGGGCGCTGGATGCCAACGGCCGGGTCGTTGGTGAAAACATTGCGGCGAGTTTTGAAAAATTCACTACGCCAACGGCACGAGTGAAGACCGAAATCGATGCCACATTTAACGGCAAGACGATCATAGCCAGCGGCAGCACCAAAGCGTCTGCGGGGGCTTTTCGAGCGAATGCTTACTCCTTGGTCGGCCTGGGCAAAGGACGCGTGTTGTCCGGTGAGCGATTCACGGAGGATTTCGAAGGCTTCAAGATCACGGAGAAATATCCGGAAGGGCACGTTCACGGGGGCGTCGAATTTGCCTATCCGCCCCTCCCGTGGATTGGTGCTCGGTTCAAATGGGATATCCAAAACCGCAACGGGAATAACGTCTTGGTCAAAACTCTGGATCGCGTGTTGTTTCAGCGAGCCACGACCTTTTTTGGTGATCCGGAGATGTCCGAATACACGATTGAAGCCGATGTGATGACCGATGGGAATCGCCGTATGAAGTCCAATGTCGGCTTGATCAATCAGCGATACGTCATTGAATTGATTGGCAATTGGCAGCGGTTGGAGGTCAGCTCCAACCACGATAGAATCAAGGTGTCCGTTCCGTTCAAGTGGAGTACCAAGACTTGGCATCGGTTGAAGTCACGTGTGGATCTGGCTAATGACGGATCGGGTGTGGTACGGGCCAAAGCGTGGAAGCGCGACGAGCCGGAACCCGATGATTGGACGATCGAAGTGCCTCACAAAGTTGCTCATGACAAGGGTGCGCCGGGTATTCGTGGTTTTTCGCCGCAGAGCCGCTATAGTGTCTACGTGGATAATATTTCCGTTTACTCCAATCCCAAGGGTTCAAACTAAAGAATCTCATCTGAAGTATAAACAGCTATGAAAACGCAGCGCTTGCTTCTCACGACCATTGCCGCTTCGGCAATGGCATCGTCTTTTGCCCTAGCCGAAGATTGGCCGCAATGGGGGCGTAACCAAAGCAAGAATCTCTACTCGCCCGAAAAGGGAATTCCCCATGAGTTTAAACCGGGTGATTTCAAACGCGGCACGGAAGAGGTCGACATGGCGACGACTGAGAACGTAAAGTGGGTGGCCAAGCTGGGATCCCAAGCCTATGGCAATACCACGGTCTCTAATGGCAAGGTCTACATCGGTACCAACAATGAGTCCCCACGGGATCCGAAGCACAAAGGTGATCGTGGCGTCGTCTACTGCTTTGACGAAAAGACCGGCGAATTCCTCTGGCAATTGGTCGTGCCCAAGCTGGGTGCCGGGAAGGTGAGTGATTGGGAGTATTTGGGGATTTGCTCATCGCCGTCTGTGGAAGGCAATCGGATTTATGTGGTTTCCAACAGATGCGAGGTCCTTTGCTTGGATGCTGAGGGATTTAGTAACGGCAACGACGGTCCCTTCAAAGACGAGGCCGAATACATGGCCGGGGCGGGTAATCCGCCGATAGAAGTCGGTCCGACCGATGCCGATATCATTTGGGTCTTCGACATGCGAGAACTCGGTGTATTTCCGCACAATATTGCGAGTAGTTCCGTGGTAATCGCCGGCGATACCGTTTTCGCCACAACCTCCAATGGACAAGATTGGTCTCACCTCAATATCCCGTCCCCGTTCGCTCCGTGCTTGGTGGCGTTGAATAAGAATACGGGCAAGCTGCTGGGCGAGGAAGTTTCTGGCATCAGCAAGAACCTTATGCACTGTAACTGGTCGTCACCGGCGTTTGGCAAAGTCAATGGTCGGGAGATGGTGTTCTTCGGTGCAGGCGATGGATTCACCTATGCCTTCGATCCGAAACCGGTAGCCGGTGAGGATGATATCATGAAGCTCAAAGAGATTTGGAAGTACGATGGTGTGCCGGAGAAGTATAAGCAAAAGGATGGCAAGCCCATCAAATATCCCCTGGCCGACGGCCCTAGTGAAATCATCAGCACGCCGGTATTTTACAAGAACCGCGTTTACGTTGCGATTGGTCAGGATCCCGAGCACGGCGAAGGCGTGGGGATGCTCTCTTGTATCGATGCTACGAAGGAAGGTGATATCTCAACCAATGGCGCCGTTTGGACCTATGATAAGATTAATCGAACGATCTCGACGGTTTCGATCGATCCGGAGACCGAGCTCCTCTTTGTCTGCGATTACTCGGGTTTTCTTTATTGTTTGGATGCCGAGACCGGCAAGGAGCACTGGATCTACGATATGAAGGCCCATATGTGGAGTTCCACCTTGGTGGCTGACGGAAAGGTATTCCTCGGCGATGAGGATGGCGACTTTGTCATTTTGGAGGCTTCGAAGGGAAAGAAAGTTTTGAACGAAGTCAACTTTGGTGCGCCGATCTACTCTTCACCGATTGTGGCGAATGGGGTGCTTTATGTTGGCACTCAGACTCACTTGTACGCGATCGCTAAATAGATGGAATGAGGAGATCCTCCTGAAATTATTTATTGAGCTCGGGAAACCTTGGTTGGTGGTCCCCTAAATCTTGCCGAAGTCTCGCAACAAATCAACATGTCACGAAACGCCATTGTCATTGTCGCCTGTCTGGTATTCCTCGGCTTGCATCAGGATGTTTGGTTCTGGGCGGAAGGAGAGACGCTCTTACTAGGATTTCTTCCCGTCGGGCTGGCGTATCATGCGGTGTATACCATTGGCGTCGCAGGTTTCTGGTGGTGGGCGGTGAACTTTGCTTGGCCGAAGGAATTGGACGCTTCCGACGAGACGCACGATATAGAGGTCGCTAAAGAATCTCCAAAAAGGCAGGATAAAGACAGTAATGAATGGTGAGATTCATCACGTCCTTGAGGGAATCACTCGGATAGCGGCGGAATACTGGTTAATCATAACCGGAGTGACAGCGTTGCTTAGCTTATTCTTCTCGATTGGGTATTGAAGTGTGGCGGATGGCAAAACTCATTAACTTGTTATTTAGGCTTTGTCTACGTATGCTAAACACGATTGAAGGAATGGCCTAGTCATTGCTGAGGATTTTATTTGTTTTGTTGGTTGTTATTTGGGCCTATCAGAATAAAGCAGCATTAAAGAATGGAATGAACCTATACGACATAATAACGAAAATTTATGGTATTATTTTATTGCTATTACAGTTCCGCTAAGATACATTTATAATTACATAATGAAAAAAGTTAAAAAATCCTGTTTGAATTTCTGGCCGTCGCTTGCAGAAGTCTTTCCCTTTCCTAAGAGGAGGCTCCGGAACCGAACAAGGGCGGACCGACAAAGTAACGGAGGAGCTTGATGACACCGCTACTCATCGTCATCCTTTATCTTGGGCTGTTACTCGGGCTGGGTGTCTGGAGCAGCCGCTGGTTTCGGGGAACGAGTCGGGATTTCTTTGTGGCGAGCCATTCGATCGGTCCCTTCTTGCTGTTGATGAGTGTCTTCGGAACCACCATGACGGCTTTTGCCTTGGTGGGCTCGACGGGGAAAGCCTTTGAGCGAGGCATCGGTGTTTATGGTCTCATGGCGTCGATGAGTGGATTGATTCACGTTGCGGTCTTTTTCTTTGTCGGACTTCGATTGTGGGCGATCGGGAAGAAAAACGGGTTTGTGACCCAAGTGCAGTTTTTTCGCGCTCGGTTCGATTCGGTTGCCATTGGCTACGTGATGTTCCCTCTCTTGGTGTTACTGGTCATTCCCTACTTGTTGATTGGGATTATTGGTGCCGGCAAGACCTTGCTCCCGGTAACGTCCGGGGCGTTGCCAAACTTGTTCCCGAATCCGGAGACGCCTCAGTGGGCGGGTGGCATCCCTGTTTGGCTCACAGGCTTGGTTGTTTGCGGGGTGGTGCTAACGTACGTTTTCATGGGTGGTTCTCGGGGAGCGGCTTGGGCGAATACCTTTCAAACATTGGTCTTCATGGCGATGGGTGTTCTGGCGTTTTTCTTTATTGCCAGGAGTTTGGGCGGCTTCCAGCAGGCGACGGCCTTGTCCGCCAAATTTGACAACCAAGGGTTCTTGGTGCAAAGCCATCGTTACAACCCTGAGACGGGGATTCTGTTGGAAAATAATCCGCCGAAAGTGATTGGAAAGTATGTGGGCGAACCGAAAGCAGTTGCCGGAAAACAACCGCTGTTGGCTCGGACACCGACTCGCGTTGAGCTCTACACTAAAAATGTCGCCACCGGTGAGGAGATCACTTTCTCCCGGCAGTATGGGATTGAGACCTGGATGTTCTTTTCTTATTTGTTCATTCCTTTCAGCACGGGTATGTTCCCTCATTTGTTTCAGCACTGGCTGACGGCGCGAAGTGCGAAGGCATTCCGGCTCACTCTTGTGGCGCATCCACTTTGTATTTTAGTCGTCTGGGTGCCGTGTGTTCTCATCGGGACCTGGGCGACGGGGGTTTTGCCCCCGCTGGAATCGAGTCAGGTGAGTGCTGTTCTAGGCATGATGGTGCGGATGTTGGTAGAGAGTCCGATATTTTCTGGATTGCTTACTGCCGGTGTTTTGGCTGCGATCATGTCTTCGTTGGATTCTCAGTTTCTCAGTCTCGGCACCATGTTTACGAATGACATTGTGTTGCAGGGGGTGGATTCGAAACGGTTTTCAGATCGGCAAATCATTATGATCGCCCGCGGCTTTGTGATTGGGACGGTGGCAGTGGCCTACCTTTTGTCTCTGGTTGCACCACAGAATGTTTTCAATTTAGCGGTTTGGTGTTTCACTGGTTTTTCCGCTCTGGCGCCGCTGGTGGTGGCGAGTATTTATTGGCGGCGAACGACTCTGGCTGGCGCCTATGCTTCGATTGCCGTAGCGGCACTTGCTTGGTTCTACTATTTTCGCGCCTCCGGTTACGGTGGCGAGTATGCCATCGGTCCGGGTATCGTGCCGGCCGCGGTTTGTGTGCTCGCATCTACCGTGGCGCTAGTGACGGTTTCCTTGATGACTCATCCGCCTGGCGACAAAACATTGGCGAAGTTTTTTCCTCAATAATAAATCCGTACATTGATCCAAGCGTCTGCGTTTGAGGCAGACTTGCTGAGTAAAATGAGTGATCAATCCGTAACACAAGACGCCATCCAGAAAGCGGAGGAGCAACTAAATGCCCATGTGCAAGAGATTGTGCAGTGGCATTTCTCTCCGGAAACGGGCTGTCCGTTTTGGCTCGAATGGGCGGAGAAGGCCGGCTGGAATCCGGCGAATGAGATTAAGTCGTTCGCCGATATCATCGAACGATTCCCTCATTTCCAAGATGAATGGTTGCGGGACTTGCAACCCGATGTCTGGGTGCCGAAGGCGTTTGAAGGCAAACCGTTCAACGTCTTCGAAACGGGTGGAACCACCGGAATGCCGAAGCAGCGTATTGATTGGAACGACTATAAGGTCGATTACAGCGAGTTCTCCGACAAGATTTCCGATGAGCACTTTCCGCGAAATCACTACTGGCTCATGATGGGGCCGACGGGACCGCGGCGCTTACGATTGGCGATTGAACATCTCGCCAATGTTCGCGGCTGTTCGTGTTATTTCATTGATTTGGATCCACGCTTTGTGAAGAAGGTGATCGCTGAACGGAAGTCTGATGTCGCGCGATTTTACATGGATCATGTGGTGAATCAGGCCGTGACCATTTTTAAGCATCGACAGGTCAGCGCGTTATTCACGACGCCGAAGCTTCTGGAAGCCCTCTCCGAGCGCATCGATCTTTGGAAGGCCGGCCTCCGGGGTGTCTTCTGTGGGGGAACCACCATGGATCCGCAGTATGTTCGCTTTCTGACCGAGGAGGTGTTGGAAGGAAAGATTGGTTTCTATCCGACCTACGGGAATACCTTGATGGGCTTGGCGGCGAGCGTGCCGCTACAGACTGAGGATCACTTTTCAATCACCTACTATGCACCACAGCCGCGGGCCGTGCTTCGGGTGGTGGATCCGGAGCAAACCGCGCAGGTGAAGGGCTACGAGGAGTGGGGCCGAGTCGAGCTCACGACCCTGACAAAGGAGTTTTTCATGCCGCGTTTCCTGGAGCGTGATGAAGCGATCCGTCGCGCGCCGCGTGCACCGTATGCGTGGGATGGTGTGGCTGAGGTTCGGCCCTTTGGAGACATGGAAAAGACGATCTTAGAAGGAGTGTACTAGTGATGGATTTGCCGCATATCCCTTGCCTGCGTCAGGGCGTTCACTATGTCAGCCTGACCCAGAACGACGTCACCGACTATCGCAATCACCAGCCGCTGGCCACAGTAAGTCAAGTCAACGCCGGCACGGTCCGGCGCGATCTCCGGAAAGCGGGGGAAGCGCGGGCGGCGTTGCGGCGTCACACAGTGGATGAGTTGATCGAGATTTCGGCGAAGGCGGGGGAACATTTTCTCAATGACACCTTGCCCCTTGGGGATCGAGGACACGAGCAGACTGCCGATGAATACGTCGCGACGCTTTCATCTACGAGCGGTCTTCCTTACGTGATGGTGCGCCGCAACATGCAGAAGATCCACTATGCGTTGACCACTATGCGGACGATTCTCACGGGGCTGACGCGGGGCTTGGATCTCGAAATCATTGATCGGGGTTTCGGCGAGCAATTTGGGACACGAATCAGTTTCTCTCCCACGACGGAGGCCCTTGGTTTGGTGATGCCTAGCAATTCACCGGCGGTGAATTCTCTGTGGTTGCCTTCGATTGCGCTGAAGATTCCCGTCATCATCAAGCCGGGGCATGAGGAGCCGTGGACTCCCTATCGATTGATTCAGGCCTTCATCGCTGCCGGTTGTTCTCAAGAGGCGTTTGGATTCTACCCCACGGATCACGAGGGGGCCGGAGCGATCTTGCAGCAGTGTGGTCGCGCGTTGATCTTTGGGGACAAGAGTACCACGGATCAGTATGCCAACAATCCCGCCATTCAGATCCATGGCCCGGGCTTCAGTAAGATCCTGATGGGTGAGGATGAAATCGAAAATTGGGAGGAGCATATTGATTTAATGGCTTCCAGTATTGCTGAGAATGGCGGCCGGAGTTGTATCAACGCATCAGCGATTGTGGTGCCGCGACACGGAAGGGATATCGCTGAAGCTTTGGGTAAGAAGCTGGGCACCCTCCGGCCTACGGCGGTCGACGATGAAGGTGCGCGCCTCTCCGGTTTTGCCGATCCCAAGATGGCCGAGTATATTGACGGGGCGATTGAGGAAGGTCTGAAATCTCCGGGTGCTGAAGACGTAGCCATGCGGTACCGTGATGGAGATCGGAAGATCGAGTTTGATGGTGGCACTTATCTCCGACCTACTGTGGTTTATTGTGAGAGGACCGATCACCCGCTTTACAACCGAGAGTTCCTCTGTCCCTACGCCAGCGTCGTTGAAGTGCCTCAGGCCGAGATACTGGATCGCATAGGTCCCTCGTTAGTAGTTAGCGCCATTACCAAGGACAAGGGTTTTACCGAGGATTTGTTGAACTCACCGTTCATTGAACGCCTGAATCTTGGGCCGATAACGACGACGAAGATTTCGTGGGATCAGCCGCACGAAGGCAATATGTTTGAATTTCTCTACAAGCGACGGTCGATCGAAAGAGCCTGAAGCATTGCGACGTAACTCGCGATGGTTTCTCTCAGTCTTTTAGATTGGTGAGTGGACTCTAGGCAGTGGTTTCGGGAAAGCCGCCAATGCACTGGAAGGGGATTTCGGAATAAATGAGTTTCAGTGATCCAAACAAATCGGTAGCGGCAAGTCTTGCGGGCTTTGAATCCCCTGCGTCGCTCCGGCTGGTGTTTGGGAATGGCACTGTCGATAGAGCGGGGCAACTGATCAGGGAGCTAGGTGGAACCAAGGCGCTGCTCGTGACCGATCTTGGCATTGTGGCCGCAGGCCATGCGAGTCGGGTGGCGCAGGCGCTTGAAGGCGAGGGAATTGCGTTTTCGCTGTTTGATCAGGTTCGCGAGAATCCCACCACCCGCGACGTCAACGATTGTGTAGCCGTGGCGCAGCGTGAACAGGTTGACTTTCTGATCGGTTTGGGCGGTGGCAGCAGCATGGATACCGCAAAAGGATGCAACTTCATCCTGACCAACGGGGGTGCAATGAAAGACTACTGGGGGGGGGGTAAAGCGACCCAACCCATGCTTCCGCTGATTGCCATCCCAACGACTGCGGGAACCGGGAGTGAATGTCAGTCCTTCGCTTTAATTGCGGATGAGGCGACTCATCAGAAAATGGCCTGTGGCGATGTAAAAGTGGCGGCCAAGGTAGCGATCTTGGATCCAGAGCTCACCTTGTCCCAACCGCGTCGCGTGACAGCTTGCACCGGTGTGGATGCCATCACCCACGCCATCGAGTCAGCGGTCACGAAAAAGCGAACGCCGATCTCGAAAATCTATTCGCGGGAGGCCTTTCGACTCCTGGTGGACGCCTTTCCCAAGGTCTTGGCAAACGAGGATGATTTGGAATCCCGCGGCGCGATGTTGCTTGGGGCGGCGATGGCCGGGGTCGCCATCGAAAACAGCATGTTGGGCGCGGCTCATTCCGCTGCCAATCCACTCACGGCGCACTTTGACATGATCCATGGCCAAGCAGTTGGTATGATGCTACCGCACGTGATTGCCTTTAATGCAGCCGAACCGGAAGTGCAAGCCATCTATGCAGAGTTGGCTGCGATTGGAAATCTGACAGAACCTTATTCCGATAAGGAAACCGCGGTGGAGTCTCTCGTCGATTGTTTGCAACGAATCTTGAATGATGCAGAAATGCTTCTTGATTTAGAGACCCTCGACGTCAACGCGTCTAAAATCGCCACCTTGGCGGACGAAGCGGCCAAGCAATGGACAGCAGGTTTTAATCCACGCGCCATCGAAGCAACAGATTTTGAGCAACTTTACTTTGCGGCGTTGCAACCGGCTTCTCAAGCAGTTTCTGTTTAGCCTAAACTTTGGAGGAGCTGAGATGAAAGTAGCGAAGAATCATCGCGCTCCAAGAAGCTAGAGTGTGGGGGGCGATGTGAATGCCGCCACAGGTTGGCAAGTGTGGCGATTCTTCGCCGCTTTGGATTTCGCTCAACAGACAGCTTCGTGAGCATCGTCCGCCAGCTATGAAACACGTTGGGTCAACCTATGGCCACATGATGAGACTTGCCGGAATTTCACGGCTACGCTTCTTTAAAGCATGAACATAGCTTTCTAAACGCTCCCATTAGCGACCTGATGGCGGTGACTTGGTGACAACGGCGAACGGGAGCCGCCGCATCGTGCCGGCTACAATGGCCTGCAGAGCCTCAATCATCGCTCATTGGATCGGAATCTCTTATGCCTGCGTAAGCGGGTTTGAACCTGAAGCATATTTTGACGGTGCGCCACCGTTCGATCTCGAGGTATTCTTCGGGCCTCGTTTTGCCCCCATGACTTTAGCCGTCCAGCAGCCAACACCATCGAACTGCATCAAGCGCCACACCGACCTCTGAATTAGAGAGTTAGACCCGGTTCCACATTGGACTTTTTTGGGGGCGAGCTATATCAAATGCGCCGTTTGATAAGAGCATTTACTTCTTGGGCGGGAATGATCTGGATCAGTCTCTTTGGTTGCAGGGTTGCACCCAGTTTCACAACGACCAAAGCACGATGCGATCAGCCGATGATGACTTCAAACTTCAGGTGACGGCCGACTATCTTGATACCCTGTTATACCTGTTTCGAAATCATTCGCATCTGCGATTTTGCTATCCGTTCTATTATGGAAACTACGGTGAGATGATTTGGATCGTCATGTTTGATTTCGCCATCGCTGGTTCGCTTCTCTCATTCCCCATCCGGTGAGGCTTAAACCTGGAACGCCAAACTACGAATTCAGTCTGGGATTTTCAATTGATCATTCCTGAATTCGAAGTGGCTCAGTGGTATCGACTAGAGTGCGGGCTGTGCTTCGATCTCGGTGCTCCCGAGAGGAAGTCCGGCGGGAATATCAAAGCTAGGTTCGCGAGTGAACCCGATAATCGATTTCCTTCCCGGTAGGTTTTGCTTACCAAGCTGAAGCCTTGGCGAAGGCTAAGAGTGCCAGTGCGAGGCTACGCTTTGGTCAGAGCTCCCGGTCTCTCGCTGATGTAGTGCTTATCCGGAGATTGTCCTACATCCTCCACGATTTGTTACTGTTGTGTCACCGAATCCCGGAAGAGTTTCGCTTAGTGTCTGTTTAATTTGTCGCACTGGCATGACAACGAAAACAAATCGTCCTTCGCAACTTGGCATTCGCCGAGTCTTTACCTTAATCGAACTCCTTGTCGTTATCGCGATAATTATCATCCTGGCAGACATGTTATTGCTACCCGCATTGGGAAAAGCTAAAGAGCGGGCACGCTCCACGGTCTGCAAAAGCAACCTGCACCAGATCACACTGGGAATGATTTTCTACGCTGACGACAATGATAAATACATTCCCTGGCCCGGCGCGTTCGCGATCGCAATTTAGAATCGATTTGGGTCTTTGGTGGTCAAGATACCGGTGATATCAACAGTCCTAGCGAGCTAACTTTAGCATGAATTCAAGACTCGATGCCGTGGAGGACTTGGCTTAAGGGAGATCGACAGGCTCAAAAGGTGTGAAGATGAGCGCTGTGGCTTCCCTGAGCGAGAAGCTTCTTTTGTTCAACGAGGATCCCAAAATCATGTATAATGCCAGTTTCAGTCCGGGGGGTATGGACGGCGGAGTGAATTCGTTATTTATAACGCCCGTATCATATATGGGCTTCGGTGATAGTCATATTGAATTCTGGCATAATGAGAAGGGGTATGTGGCAGTTGTAACACTCTCTTCTGTCCGAAGCCGGACGGTGATGTTTATGCCAATCTGCAGATGGTATTGGAGACACGATTGGTTCGGATGATTTTGATCCGTCAGATGGTCGTTAGTCTAATCGGCTATTGGTTGTGAATCGTCGAGATATTGGCGCATTGCATGACTAGACAGACAGGAAAACTGGTTTTCTTTCACACAATGCAAACTAACTTGGCGGTGTATTCACAACCCGGAATCCACACCATACCGCCGGACTAAAATTGTCCATCCATGTAGTCGGGGTCGATCTTAAGGAAATGCTGCACTTGGGTTCCGTGGGAGTCTCTCCGTGTTGGACCATGATGCGGGTGTCGTTCAGATCATCGCTAAGCCGATAACGGTAACCGTTCTCTAATCAGGCCAGTGCGTCCTGAGGTGTGTGAAATTCGAAGATGCCATGGCATTGGCTGCAGTTTCGTATAAGGCTCGATCGCCTAGCAAACGACTTGGATTGATGATGCTGGGAATCGTGATCGTCAATAAAGTGCTGTTGGTAACGGGCGAGGGGGTTGCGATGTTAGTCCACGTGATCCTCGGCCGGACCGTGACAGGACTCGCAGGCGATACCGAATTCAGAGATGTCCGTTTCAATCTGATGGGGGTGGAGAGATCCGTCCTCGACCATTGGTCGTGTGACAACGAAGGTAGGTGATATTGCTGGCGGTTTCTTGGGCAAACTTAGGGAACCTCTGAACAAGCACAACGCACAGTGGCAGGGTTTGCAGGCGCCCGGGCTTGCAAGCCAGACTTTTGAGGCGTGGCCAGCATGCCGGCAATTTTGCGCCTTGAGCTTGAACACGGATACTGATTCAGAGGTTCCTTAGCCGATGGTGGTCGAAGAAAGTCTGCGTCCCTTGGTATCCAACGGTGTTCCTCTTTCGGTTACACCACCGGGATCCGACTGAGTTCGCGTGCCTCCCCTGTTGGATACCAATACACCTGCAGGTGATGAGATCCGATTGTCATGACGATTCGTTTGCAGGTTCGGGGTCCGTCTTCAATGAGTCCCGTCCATTCAGGATCAGGCATCTCTACTCAATAATTCTCGCCATTATAGCTAAAATAATACTTCTGACCTTGGATCACTATTTCGGCATCATCGAAATTGCCTATACAGATAAAGGTGAGGCCACTTGAGTCATTGTGCGATGGTAAGACACGTGCCAAGAATAATATTGGTTTGGATGACAGAATTGGCAGGTGTCCGAAGTGACATATTTGCCTTTGGATATCTTGATTGGCCGGTCTTGGGGCGGGTGCACTTCGATCATCCAAACGAACACAATGACGCTCGAGATAAGCCATGACCGGAACAATTCCAATGAGGCTTAGAGGAATCATGTGGCAGAAATGTGTCGCTAGGCTTTTGGTTCTGGCACTAGAAGCCAGCGCTCGTGACAGCGATCACAAACGATACTATCTTGTCTGCCGAAAATCATTTTCGGAAAGTGTGGATGGAAGCGCTGAGCTGAAACTGTCCGCCACCTCCCATGGGGAGCGGGCGATGTCGTCCTGAAACCCGGCGACTTTGAGCCGCCGCGAGCGCCCTTTTGATCAGGTTGCCCTCTGGCGGAGAGGCGGCACAGGGGCCTGAAGCGGCGCCCGTCCTTGGGTCGGGAAGTGTTGTCCCGCGTGAGGAAACCGGCGGGCGCACCAGAGTGCTGGAGTTGCCGGGAGTAAGCCTCCCGTCGCTCGGCATGGTTGCCGCCTATTCCTCGGTGGTGGCGTTTTCGGCCCTGAGTTGAATTTCGTTCGAAGCGCCACCGCTGCAGAGGCAACTCAAAGCAGAAAAACAGAACCTAGCACAGCCTAAGTTTCCGGAAACTTATCCGGACAGGTGCTCTAACAGTACTTCGGGACTCATGCGTGGAACCGTTGAAGAGTTGGCGAATCTTTACGGTGTTTTGGAGACCATGGGATGAAGGTTCAGAGCCGCCTAGTCTGGAGGTCATGGTGGAGGACTAGTCAGATGGGGCGTGATTTAGCCGAGCTATCCTCAGTGTGGGTTCAAAATTTTGAGTTTCAGTTTCGAGTGATTCCGTCCTCCTTCGTTACGCTTCGGAGAGCGGTGGTTTGACGAAGTCTCGCCACACCTTTTTCGAACAATATTGATGTCCAGGTTCGCTACGGTTTCGGCGTCCACCAGGCCATGAGTTCGAGATTGGTCCGATTGGGGTAGGAGCGGGGCACCCATTCGCGCTTCAGATTAAACTTGGGTGTGAAACGCTCCATGATTTCGTCTTGATCACTTGGGAAGGGTGGTCCGCCGTCCTCTTGGAGGAGATAGTAGACGGCCAAATAGTCACCGCCGGGCTTCAACCACCGAAGGACGGATTCTACGTACCGATCGCGTTGCTCCGGCTGAATCGCACAGAAGAAGGTATGTTCGAATACCCAATCAAAACGAGCTGAGGGAGTCTCCGCCAGAAAATCGGCAACTTGAAAATCCGCTTCGACGTTGGCTTCAGCCATCTTGGTCTTCGCCAACTCAACGGCGGTTGGCGAGATGTCAAAGCCAGTCGCGTGAAATTTGTGTCTGACCCATTCACGAACATCGTGGCCTGATCCGCAGCCCGGAACGCATACCGTACCTGGAACTAAACCACACTCTGCTTCAAGAAAATCCACCAGCCCGGGTGACGGGGAACCCTTATCCCACGGGCACTCATTCTTCTGATAGCAGTCTTCCCAATCCATCAAATCTCAAGTCCCCCTTGGTGGTATTCTAGTCCCCAAATCGACTCTTGTCCTTCCAAACCACGTCCCCTCCCACGATCGTCATTAAATTGCGTCCTCGCATCGGCCACCCGTGAAACGGCGTATTCTCGCCTTTGCTGAGGCTATCGTTTCGGTCAAATTTCCATTCTTGATCGGGATCAAAAACCGTCATATCCGCAACTTTGCCGGCGGCAAGATCCCCTTTGTCCAGGTTCAGTAGTTTGTTGGGCCCGATCGTAAATCGTTCGATCAGTTTGGAGAGTGAGAGATAGCCGGTGTGGTGAAGCAGGCTTAGGCTCAGTGCTAACTCTGTTTCGAGTCCAGTGATACCAAAGGGAGCGACGTCAAATTCGACTTCCTTTTCATAGTTGCAGTGAGGCGCGTGGTCGCTACAAATGATCTCCAAAGTGCCGTCGGCGACGCCGTTGATAATGGCTTGCCGGTCTGCTGCCGATCTAAGAGGGGGCGTCATTTTGAAACAAGTGTCGTAGGATGGCCACTGGGGAATTTCCTGATCGGACTTCACTAGATGGAGCAATTCCTGTCCATCTTTTTCCCAAAAGGCGTCGCTGCCACCGATGGTGGCATCGGTCAAAGTGAAGTAGTGCGGGCTAGTTTCGCCGCTGATGGGAATGCCTCGGTGCTGGGCTTCTTTGATGAGCCGGACACTGCCGGCGGTGCTGACGCTTTGGCAGTGGATATGCGTTTTCGTCAAATCGGCCAGATGAATGTTCCGGGCGATCATGATCTCTTCACCGGAGGCGGGACAACCGGCCAGCCCAAGAACCATGCTCCAATACCCTTCGTTCATGACGCCATCACCGGTGAGTTGGTCATCCTGACAATGATCCAAGATCGGGATCTCAAACATGTTGGCGTACTCGAGAGCTCGACGCATGAGCTCGTTGTTTTGAATACACCGTCCATCGTCAGTGATCGCCACCACACCGGCGCCCTTGAGTGAACCGATGGGCGCCAATTCTTCGCCCGCCAGACCTTTGGTAATCGCGCCAGCAATCAAGACGTTAATATCGGATTGGCGTTCGATTTTGTTCTGGATCAAAGCCACGGTCCCAGCAGTGTCGATCGCAGGCGTCGTATTGGGCATGCACACCACCGTGGTGAACCCACCTTTGGCCGCTGCCTTGCTACCCGTACCGATGTTTTCTTTGGCGCTCTGGCCAGGCTCACGGAAATGAACGTGGACGTCGATCAGTCCCGGGCAGACGACGAGGCCCGAAACATCAATGACTTGGGCATTTTCCGGTGCAGCGGCTTGCGCGGAATCACCAATCGCGGCGACCTTTCCTCCGAGAAGGAGGAGGTCCTTCTGATCGTCTAGGTCGTTCGCCGGATCGATCAGACGTCCGTTCAAAAGCAGCAGCGTGCTCATGCTCGGCAAGAACATAGCGACGTCAGAATTGACAACGCAAGCCTCGTTTGGTAGCTGTCCTTGGCATCATTCCGATGCGGGTGTAGCTTAATGGTAAAGCTCCAGCCTTCCAAGCTGGCTACGAGGGTTCGATTCCCTTCACCCGCTCCAGCCCTAACAGCATCAGCAACTTACAACATATTGCCCTCTCAAGAATCGGCTAAGTAAGAATAAAAATACGCAATTAGGATTTAGAGGCTAACGGGTTGGAATGAAATGTCCGCTTTGCCAAAGCAAAGAGGTGTCCCGCAAGCGGGAGTTGCAAAAGATTGAGC
Source organism: Limisphaerales bacterium (assembly GCA_024761205.1). Taxonomy (GTDB): domain Bacteria; phylum Verrucomicrobiota; class Verrucomicrobiia; order Limisphaerales; family AAA164-E04; genus UBA2970. The sequence continues at coordinate 89,286 of JAMASS010000007.1, read as the reverse complement.
GGTGGAATTGCCATGTCTGCCGCAGCAGCTTCAACGTGCTTTCGAGGACGATCTTTCAAAAGATAATCTTGTTCATTAACAACTGGCACTGGGCAATGATGAACGAAGGAAACTCTGATTTAATCCCTGAACTTTGCTGTTTTCGGTGATTTTTTTAGAGAAAAACCGAGTTTCCGATTATTAAGCAGATTTTCCCCAAGAAACAATAGCATCCACGTCCCTGGATATCTGTCGCTGTGGAGGCTCGACATCAAACACCCCTTGCGAGTGACCTACAACGGATAGCGCTTTCACTTCGACGATGACCAGGAACACTTGCCTATGATTTTGGCAACAAAGGCACTTTCTGGAAATGCAGTAGCTATTCCTCAACGCGACGAGAAACAAGACTTCGTGCGATTCTATGGCACCAAAAGCATACTTGCCATCTCGGGGGGCAGCACCGCGTCATGGATATTCAAGGAAACAAAATCGCCAGCCAATCCGGGGAAGACAGCAATCGGAGCCACATGCAAAACTTCTTCGACTGCATCCGGTCAAGTGAAACCCTCAACTCAGAGATTGAGATCGACCAGAAAAACACCTTGATGTGTCACTTGGGTAACATCGTCTACCCGCACGGGCAAGCAGAGTCTACTTCGACTCGGAAAAGAAACAGATTATCGACAATCCCAAAGCAGAGGCCTATGGGCTAGGGAATATCGACCGGGTTGGGAATCGGTGGTATGAATTTTTGAACAAGAGGTAACGGATAGGGAGCAGCTCAATTTTTGGAAAGCGCGATGATTTGGAGCGGGGCGAGAAAAGGGGATCCCAGCGGTCATTGCGCCCACCGGCATTCAGCCAAGGAATGCCCTCGCCTCCCCCAAGGGGAGTCTCCAGGATTGCCCCGGGCTTTTGAATCAGCATGGCCGTGTCCAGCCCGAGGGGCTGCCTTGGCGTCCGGCCAAACAGACAATTGCCTGCTCCTCGCGGGCGCGGGCGTCGCCGTTGTTCTCCACGAATCCGTTTCCGGGGGGTTTTCCCTGCTTGGTGATCCTCTTCCCAGCGTTTGCCCTGGCAGGCCCCCGAGCCTTTTCGAGAGGGAGCGTCGCCTTGTGCCGTTAGTCCCGCTTTTGCCGTCTGGCGCGCGCTCTTCATAGAGCGGACGCTTGGCGAGCCATTGGACCCTGCTTTCGCCACAGCCTATCCCAGCGGCTTTTTTCAGCGCCAGCGCTCCTGCGGCAAGGGGGCGGCTTGCCAGTGGAGTGCCAAGAAGCGCTCTCCGCACCACCAGGAGGGCGCGCTCGGCGCCCGCTTGGAGGGACCGCCCGGGTGGTTCGCGCTTTTTCGGCGGGGTGCCCCGTTCGGGACCGATAGGCGGCGCCTCGGCAGCTTTCAGTCGCACCCGGCGTCCAAAGGCGTTGCCGCCGAAATGCTTGCCCGTCCTTTCGGCCATTCGTCTTTCATGCCTGCCACAAGGGACCCTCTCCTTGGGGGCCGTTAAGCCCTGTTTCAGCGAGCGGGATACCCCCCAGAATTGGGCCTTCTCTCGGAGGGGAAGCCGTTGTCTGAGACCTTGGCGGTCTCGTGATGTTCCCGAAATCAATCGCATGTATCTTCCACCAAGTATCGCATTGATTGCTCAGCCGGGCGCCATGTCGCCTTTCTTTTTTTTTGAACTGCGACCTAGCATCGATAATGGAGATTTCTTTCTATTTTTCCTTTTCTGTTTCCTATTATCTCCTGTCAAATCCCCTTTTAGAAAATCGCCGTGTTTTGGAGATTGTGGATGGTGTTGTGAATGACGTGCTCGACGGACTCTCCATTTTCGCCCTGGATGTTGATCTTGATCTCCATGCTCCATGTCGGGATGATTTCCGGAATTCTCAGAAAGATTGATCGTCGATCGTTTGAAACTTCGACCGACTTCACTTCCAGCGGGCGCTCATTGTAGTGTTGGGAACCGTAATTCTTCGTTCGTTTGAGATCCCAGATCTTGATGGCATAGTTCGAAGCGTCTCCAGCAGTGTGGCTGTCCAGCGGATCGCTAAATTTCAGTTCCATTCCCTCCCTTCGCGCTCGCAACCCCGTGATCTGGTAGGCTGGCTTACCCGTGTAACGGATTCGATAGAAGCCACCGTCCTGATGCTTGTTACCCGCCCAGGCAAACATCCCGGTGGTGTAGAGCTGACCATTGGATTCGTGGAACCGCCCCCTCATCGTTCCGGTGGGGAATTCCAGCCCCAAACTGACCATGCCCCCTTGGGCCTGACCGTTAACGATTTCATGCGGCACTAAGAACACCCTCCCCGTGCCGTAACTCATGTTCAAGAGTTGGCCGTTCAGCGGCCCCCATTTCGCGGATTCCGGAACCCACAAGAGCTCACCCGGACTTCGATCAAAGGCATTTGTAATCCAACAAAGGGGTTGCTCCATGGCTTCGTCGCTCTCATCAACAACGTTGTGGTAGCCCATCATGTTCCCGTAAAAACCACCTTTACGCACATAGTTGATCCGGTTCTTCGGGGTCCAGTGCCCTTCCTGATCGGTGACGATGAAACTCCCGTCAGGATTGAGGCACACGCCATTGGCGGCTCGAAAACCAACGGCCAATATCTCTGTGTGTTTTCCATCTGGAGTGACCTTCAGCAAAGTACCGTGATGCGGCACTAAGGCCGTCTTGGCGTGTCGGGCCGACTTTGCATAGTAGAAATTTCCTTCGGTATCCGTTTGCAACCCCATGGCAAATTCATGGAAATGTTCGGTCACTTGATGATCCGAATTAAAGGCCTCGATGTAGTCGATTTCTTCGTCGCCGTTGTAGTCATATAATCGAGCGATTTGATCGCGGCAGGTGATGTAAATAACCCCGTCAACAACCTTGACGCCGAGCGGCTGAAACAGCCCGGTACAGATGCGTTTCCAATTGTGCTTTCCGAGCTTCCCATCGATGCCATCCACTAACCAAACATCCCCTAACCAAGTCGCCACCGCAGCTCGCTTGCCTCCCGGCAAAAAGTCAAAGCCACCCAACCGCATCCAGCTGTTCCAAGGATTGTCCGTGGGATAAGTGATCTCATCGACTTCAAACGGTGCCCCGTCGCCGCCATTTCTACCCTGAGTCATCACAATGTCGGGAAACCGTACCGGTCCGCCCTTCAGGTAAACACTCAAATCCTCGGCCGGAGCGGAAACTATTGCTTGGAAGCCCAACTTATCATCGGCCACATTACCAATGAGCAACTTAGCTCGCAGCGGGGTTGCGGTCGCCGGGATCTTCAATACTTTGAATCCATCGACCGTTTCCACCGTAGCTTCGCTCACGCCGCCAAGCACAACGCCAGTCGACTTCGGAGCAACACGCAACCGGAGATCCCGCCGTGACTTGCCGATATTCAAGGTTCTCGTGTAAACCACCTTCGCATCGCTCTTTTCCATTCCGGGTAATTCCAACACCTCGGCATCGCCCACCGTGTAGCGAATGATCACCTTTTGGCCGTGAAGATACTGCCCACGAAATTGTGTCCACTCCCGCGGCAAGGGTCCGTAAGGTTTCCCATCACGGCCAAGAAATCGAGGGTCTTCCCAGGAACCGGTCTCCGGATGCGCCCAGCCTGGTCCCACGGGATTCACAAACGCGACATCGCCCACGATGCTGGCATGGGTTCCGTGCGATTGATCCAGTGCAATACCCTTCCAATCAATGAACTCGTTCCCTGACCAACCAGCAGCAATCCGCATGGTATCGTGATCGTAGACCAACCAAGCATTCCCCTTACTCACCCCACCAATCCCTTCATCCAACCGTACCGCGATCGCCTTGTAGGCAATATTGCCCGGCGCCACTTGATAGGTCCAATCCAACATCGGACCGAAGTTCATTCGCATATATTTGGACCCTTTGGCATACTCAAGCATTTCCTCGGTCATCGTCCCGGTCGTGCTCGCACCTTTCGGCAAACTTGCCAAGTAGCTCTCAGTGACTTCAAAGTGCTCCCCTTGATTCGTCGGTTTGACTAACGCTTCACGAATGTAGTGAATGACGTCGTAGCGTTGCTGAACGGTCAGGAACGGAAAAGCGGGCATTTGGCCAAAACCTGTTCCCAACGTCTTGAACAAACGGTAAGGATCCTTGCCGTTCTTGAATTCAGCTTCCCAAAACTTTCGAGACGTCGGCAACGAACCCTCCTTTTCCAAATTGCCGTGGCAGGTGATACAAATTGCATTATAGACCCGCTTGCCACGAACCAGGGTTTCGTCGTCCCAGCTCTTGATGATCGTGGCATGATCGATATCACATAACGGCGCGACGGAAATATTGGCAAAACGGACTTGAGAGGAATCCGCTTGTAATCGTAATGGTCCGCCCACAGCCTCGGCTCCCTGCGCCTCCTCATCCTCGTCACCCCCGGCGCCAAGCATCACAACGCGATAATCACGCGAATCCGCAACCTCATATGAACGCCACAACACAAACCCCTCCCCATCATTCTTCGCCGGATCAAACGCCTTCAGACGCTTCGCCGACATTGCCTTGGCAACAAAGCCCACATGAGAAATATCACCCGTATATTCTCGCGAAGACGTTTCTGGAAAGTCCTCGGAACAAGCCCCCACCTTAAACACATGGTTACGCACATCCGGCCGTCCAAAGTCCTCCGACTGAGCCACCAACTTACCATCAAGATAAAGGCTCGTGTTTCCTCTGTCATGGGTGACTGCCGCCACATGCCACTCACCATCATCAACCGCAGCGTCCTCGGCCACCAGCGCGCCTAGCCAGCCAATGTCGTAGACCAATCGCCCGCGAGTTACAAACAGGGTCTTGCCGTCCGGAACCCACGCGCCTTCAGCCGGCGCTTTGGCAAAGAGCGGACCATCCCCCTCGCCACGGAATCGAACCACCGTCGTAAAAGCGCCACCCATATTCAACTTTCGAGCCGCGCGGCCGGTAATGACATCTGTCCCTCCCCCGGCTGCCCAACGCACAGCGGGTTTAATTCCATCAGATCGCTTCAGCGCTTGCTCGGTCAATACTCCTTTGAAAAACTGGAATTCTCCAATCTCTCCGGTCCATCGCGTCACTTCACCATCATCGTTGGGAAAATCTTTCGACGCATAACCCAGCACTAGACGACTCGGATCATTATCTGACGATCTAATTTCCTCCAGCACCGCTTCCTCCCGTCCATCAATCGTCAAACTCCAGCGCCCCTTCTGGTTGCGAAGCACCACTGTGTGCCACTCGCCGTCTGCCACCTCCTGCTTGCCGCTGAGCCTGCCGACCGATCTAACCTCAAAGTGCAATCGGTCCTCGGCGACATACAGTGCCTTATCATTCTTGCGGAATTCATCCAGCGGATGACACTTTCCGAAAAGCGGACCGTCTTCCTCCGTTCGAAACCGAATGACACAAGTAAAATCTCTCCCAAAATTCGCCTGTTCCGACGCCGTTTCATTGAATACGACAACCGAAACCGGATATTCCTCCTCTTCCTCAGCAGCAAATCCATAGAGCGTTGGCTCCGAGACTTGAACGCGATCATGGATCTGCTGACCATTAAGCCAGACCGATAACTCCGCCCCTCCAGTTGTATGCTGCACGGCAATCTCCATCGACTGCCAGGTTCCCGGTTTGCCGCAAGCATTCACCCGGGGTGCCGCAACCCCAAAAATGGCGCCACAAGTATCTTTGTCATCGACCATCTCAGAACCATGCGAATCAATGATCTGCACCTCCCATTTGCCATCAACAAAGACCCCGCTATTGCCTCGAAACTTCCCGGTCACATAGCTCGGTTCCTCGGGAATCAAAAAGTCGATTTGATAAACCCCATCTTCAAACGATTCCTTAGTGAGGATATCACCAAAACCTGGCCGAGCCACGACACTGCCTTGATCCGATAACCAACGGGCCTCGCTAAACACCGGCCCACCGCTCGTCGTGTCAGCCCGCTCATCGATGCCGATGGCGAGCGGCTCGACGCTCGGATCCCAGTGCCGCCACAGTGAAAGATCGCCGCTAGCCAGCAACGCGACCGCCCCTTCGGGGGCACTCTTGAGAGGGGCCGTTTCAGCAACCGACGGGACCGCCTGATCGTCAACGACTTCTCGCCCCAGAACACCTCCATGAGGAACATCTCTTTTGAGAGTCCACGCAGCGGCGTTCAATACCAAATTACGAAACGAGGCATTCTCAAAATTATCCTCAGCCCCCAATGAAGTATAGAACAATCGCTGCCCCGGACGATACTCAGCAGTCCAGGCGACCGGTTCCGCCGGGATATCCAAGGTTTTCCCCAGCAACAACGGGGTTACGAAATCGGAAAGCGGCTGCGCATTGTACGTCCCACCATGCCCCACATGGAAACGCCCATTGACGCCTCGCAACACCGGATGGCATCGCTGTTCGGCAGGAACGATGACCGTCGTTCCTGCCCGGTTCGATGCGTGGGACTTGTAGTGGCCACCAAAGAACGGAACGAACCATCCCTTCTTCTCCCAGAATCCGTGGCTCGTCGTACGAAACGCCAGCGCCGGTTTACCAGCGTCAAACCACTCTTTCAGGCGGCTAAACTGCGTCTCCGTCGCCAGCCGAAATCGAATAAACAAGACCAACAGATCGGCATCATCAAGAACCTTTAAATCCGGCAAGTCACCGCGTTCTGGGTGATTGGACTGGAGCACCGTCGTTCTAAAATTCAGTCGCTGCTCCAACTCCTTGGCGAAGACCGGCATGGTCCGCACCGAACCATACTCCGGCTCCCCATGAATGATCACAACATGGGGCCGTTCTGCTGCCCACGCCCGATTCACCGAAAACAACCCAAGCAGACCAAGAGCGGCCCTCCCGAGAATTCTCAATCTTCCTAACATCATTATTCTGTCGTTATACCCGTCCGAGTCACTAAACGTTCACTCTGCCTCAAGTTCATTCCGCTCCAAGATTTTTCCAGCCGCCTCAGACTTGGGCGGCAATTGATCGATCAGTTGCATCAATTTGTCCCACCTAAAATGACTCCCCAACGCCCCCAAATCAAGGATCGACGCCTGAATCAACAGCTCATTCGCCAACAGCAGGGAACCCAAAACTCCTTTGATATAGAGTTTTTTGTTAGATTTCTCTTCAGCGACCACACCGCAGATCGTTTTCACCTGATCTTCCAACCAAGCGAGCTCACCTCGCACCAGTTTGAGATTCAAGTCGAAGGTCACATCCATATGATCGACCAACTGCTTAAAAACCCGCGATCGTTTCTTAGGATCGGAAAGGCGATGAAGGCGCTCCGCTAAAACCTAGTTCTCGAACTCACGTCGCTTGATCATCAAATGGATCGTCGCCAACTCGGGTTTCATCTCCAAATAACGGAGATGCCGCTGATGAATATCGACCACGGTTTCCAGAACCTTCCCTCGCATTTCGGGAGCCTGCTGTAGAACCACGACGAGCTCCGCATAAAACTTTGGCATTTCCTTTTTCCACCAAGGACAAGGCTCGAACCTCACCTCCTTGCAGGCCTTGTTCAAACACCCCATCCGACTGCGACACAGCTAAGCACAAAACTCGTCAAGAAAACAGTGACTCGAATAGAAATACGTCGTGACGCCCATTTGTTTGCAACATGCATCCAGCCTACTTCAACACTCCGAGATGGTTCGATCCAATCGACACTGCAGACCGGTGACACTGGCACAGGCGCGAAGAATCCCTTCCCGACTCATCAATCGGCGTCCGTTCATCACCCACAAAACTCGACTCTTGGCCACAACAAGAGAAGCGCACCAGTCGCCACAACGCCCATTTCGCTCGATCGTGCCGCCGAAGTTCGATCGTATCGGGCCGAACATCCCGACCAACCTATGTCCACAACCCACGAAGCGACTAGCAGTCCAAATACAAAGGCTAGCGTCACTCCACGCACAACTCAGCGAGTTCGGCCCCGTCGGCGATCACGGCAGAACTCACGTTGCCACTGATCCACAGCATTTTTGACTAGGTCACGTATCGGTTTCATCAAGTCATTAGCGGTTTTCCCTACCCTCGCTCTCGAAGGCCAAAAAGAAGGCGAAACAAATCAAGCGCCTCAGCAATTTCCAGCAATACGGGATCGCCATCACGACCCACACAATCGACAACAAAGAACAAATCATGCAGATAGTCCAGCAATGGGGCACCCGCCCCAACTTCATTCGCTTTGAACACCAGCAAAATCCGATTGAGTGGTCAATCGATTTAACTCAGCCCTATGTGTCGGTCTATGACATGCAGAACGAGAACATCGAAAGTGTGGCCATGTGTCCCGAAGTCAATGCTCACCTGATGAACCGTTGGATCAAAGAGGTCAATTTTCGGAATCACAACTTTCTCGAATATCAATACACCTTCTTCGCTCGAATCGGGCTCGTGTCGGACTTCGATAAGAACGACATCGCCAATGAGGAGATCGTCGATAATCAATTGGAATCCAGCCGAATCCTAATGACGGATATTCTCTACTATGACGCCTCGGACCGAGAGTGACACTATAACCACAGTCCGAATGGCTGAGCCTACAACCAAGTTGAATACATGCCTCGCAACGGTGGGTAAATGCCCAACATTTCCGGCGCCAATCAACTCTTCGGGGACGGACACGTCGATTGGAAGAAGAAAGCCGAATTCATTCACCTCGACAAAATGCGAATCCCCTCCCGCTATCCCGGCAGCCACGTTTCTGCGGGCGGCGACACCTAATTACTGGTAATCATTTCGAATCGAAGATTAGGGTCTTATGAACAGAAATCGACCAACCCTCCTCATTCGGAGCGCGATGACGGCTACGCTCCTCACAACTTGCCTTGGACTTCAAGCCGCCATTGATGACGGTCTCGTCGCCCACTATGCCTTCGAAAACGCCAATAGTCTCGGCTCGGATTCGAGCGGCAACGGACACAATCTCTCGAGTGGCGGTGCTTCCGGCGACAGGATCAAGGGCAAAGCCCTGATCCTTGATGGTTTCTCGAAAGTTGAAACCAGCACGGCGGTTTTTCCACGACCAGCATTTTTACATGGTCCGTTTGGTTTCAAGTCAACGATAACCTTGCCGGCACGCTGATCTCAAAATCCCCCGAAGGGTAGCTTCCAGGTTCCAAAGCGCTCTTCAAGAATGAGGAATCCCTTTTGAGTTTCGATGTCGGCTTCGTGGGTGCAGCTGAGTTTGAGGGCGAGATCCAAGACGGGGAATGGCACCATGATGCCGCCGTGGTGAGTGGGCACCTTCCCGGAAGACGATCAGATCGGCTTGTCCGAGCTTTATGTTGACGGCAGTTGGGTCTACGAGGTAGTAGTTGATCTGGAAGAGGTCAGCGGACCACCCGACGGTTCCATTTTCCGCGTCAGGGGAGGTAGCCAGGGAGGAGAGGACCCCGAAGAAGACGGCGAGGAGTTTCCCGAATCCAACACCTTTTTTGGCAATCTCGACGAGGTCAGAATCTATAACCGTGCTCTGGAGGTCAGCGAGATCGTTGAGTTGTTGATCAATGGACTCGGTGAATTGCCCGCACCGGAAATCAACGGACAACCCAAGAATACTGACGGCATTCTTGGCCGGAGCGCCACGCTTTCGGCAAACGCCTCAGGCTTGGTCCTGGAATACCAATGGATGAAAGGTGACGCTGCCATCGAAGGCCGGAACCATCACCAGCGACACGGCAACGTTGACCCTCCTCGAATCTTGGAATCCAGCCGTTGGTTTGGCGGGTTACTGGGAGTTCGAAACCTCGGGTAACCCCGGGGAGGACGCTAGTAGCAATGGTGCGGATCTCGAAGATTTTGGTATTTTCGCGGCTGACGGATCCAAAGGCAAGGGAATCGAAACTGGATTTGACTCGTTCCTTCGGGATCCGGACGAGAAATTGGACAACACCCACGGAGACTTCACCTGGACTGCAATGATCCAATCAGAGGATCAGGGCAATATCATTAGCAACCCGGATAAAGAATGGGCGCCGGGAAACAAAAACCTATTTGTGCGCGACGGTGCGCTCGGCTTTGACACTAGCTGGATCGGCGACGCTGGCAGCGGCCCGGGTCTGATCGACAACGAATGGCACCATGTTGCCATCGTCAATCAAGTGGTCGATGGTGAAACCGAGCAGACCTTTTACGTGGACGGCAACCCTGTCGCCATCAGTGGGTTACCATTTGGTGACCAACTCGATTTAGGTCTGTTCTCCATTGGCTATGGCAGCGACAACTTCCCTGAAATCGGCAACCTCGGCGATCAGGACACACCAAACTATGCCGGCTTGACCGACGAAATGCGTGTCTATACTCAGAGCCTCATGTTGAACGCAGGCGGCTCAGTGATCCCGGTGAGCATCACAGCCCAACCTGAAGACACCACGGCCACAACCGGGCGCACGGCCCGGCTCCGAGTGGAAGCGGCCGGTACCACCGTACGATATCGATGGCAGAAGGGACGGGGCGATATTCCAGGTGCCAACGCCGCGAAACTTGCTATCTCTAATACTTCCGATGCCGGTGAGTACCGGGTTGTGGTCAGCAGCAATTTCTCACCCGACACCGTGATATCGGATCAGAGCCATACTGACGATCGAAGCCACCCCCCAACTTTGCCGGCGGGGAACTCCCCATGTGGCGCCGTTCCTGGAAAGTTACTGGAACTTCGACGCAGCTCCAAACGATACGGTAAAAGACCTATCACCCAACGCACCACAACACGACGGCGTTCTCTTGAACGGCGAGGTTATCACGTCGGGCAATCAAGGCTTTGGCAGTTTCGGCGAGGCTCTCGACACGTCAGCGCAAGAAAATACTCACATATTAGCGATGGATCCGGAATCGTATGACTCCAACGAAAGTTTCACTTAGTCCGCCATGTTCAAGATATTTAGACTGGCAGCCTTTGGCGAAGAAGCTGGCGCAGGAATCTTCGCCCGGCACCAGCGGAGCCGGGGTCACAATCACGGCTCTAAGATGCTCTATCTTAAGACGGTGAGCCGATCACGACTCTCGACGGCGAGCCCGCCGAAGGCATCGAATTCAACGTCGCCAAATTTCTGGAAGACGAAGAGTTCGAAGGCGGATTCGTCAATACCGGCTTCCGCATTGGTGACGGAGTGATCGGATTCTTTGCCGATCCCCTTCCCAGAATCATCGACAAAGCCGCTGCCTAGTCGGTCTCTCTCAGTGCGGATGACATACCCTACTGACCGGTGGTGCCTCACCCTTACCTGATGTCGTTCCCAAACATCCCCCTATGCCATCGACATCTCCGATGTCAGGTTTGCCTTCACTCCCCATGGGCGGACTAGCGACGCTGGAATTCAGCCGCGAGGGTAACATATTGGCAATCCGTTTTACGGGCATGCTCTTCTCCGCAAACACGGTGGACGGGACCTACTCTCCGGTAGCCGGCGCACAGTCATCGCTAACGGTCGACTTGAGCAGCACGAGCAGATCGAAGTTTTATCGAGCCCAGTAAGTTTTTATTCTATTCACAATCGAGGAACGGCGATGCCACTGCGCTCCGCCGTTTATTTTATGGTCTTCAGAGGGCAACACCCCATACGTTTGGGAAGGTCCGAATTGTGCATATTGGGCTTCGCACTTCAGTGTGTTTCCGTTCATTCCCAGACGGAGGCCGAGCACACTAAAGTGTGAATCCCGACGCAATTCATCGACGCAACTCTGTGACATTATCATTCAGCCAACGCACCAATTGTCACTGTCCTCACTTGTCTTCCGTGTTACTCTCAGGACATGACTGTCACCTACTTCAAAACCGCCAAAGACTTCCGCCAGTGGCTGCGTAAAAACGGCCGCAAAGAACAGGAGCTCTGGGTCGGATTCTATCGCAAAGACACGGGGAAAGGCGGCATTACCTACTCGGAGGCACTCGACGAAGCACTGTGTTTCGGCTGGATCGACGGCGTACGCCGCAAAGTCGACGACCTCAGCTACACCAATCGCTTCACGCCACGAAAGCCGAATAGCGTATGGAGTGAAGTCAATTTGGCCCGGGTCGAAGTCCTTCGCCGAAAGAAGAAGATGACCAAACAAGGTTTAAAGCCCTGGCGAGAGCGGAATCCCGACAAAATCATGCCCCGCTTCGCCACTCGTCCTCCCACCAAGTTGGCACCCGAGTTTGAAAAGACGCTTCGGGCAAATCCAAAAGCCAGAGCGCACTTTGAACAGCAACCGCCAGGCTATCGCAAACAAACTACCCTATGGATCATGAGCGCAAAACTACCGGAGACACGCCAGCGTCGGTTCGATCAGCTCTTGGCCGCCTCACAGGATGATCGACGCCTAGGGCAAGTCGCCATCCGCAAGCCAGACCAGTCGAGTTAAGACAACGCCGTTGCCCAATGGGAGCGTCCACCGAGATTTTCACGGTTATCAAACGCCGTGAACACCTGTTGCGCAAGCGATCCTATGGCCCCTGTCCACTCTTCAGCTTGATTCGGCAGAAATTACCCCACGGATTTTGCGGCAGAGGCAATCCAAGCAGAACTCAATGCTGTGACTGCCATGGCTCTCACGTCCGACGGGCGAGTCTTCGTTCTCGACTAGATCGGAAAAATCCTTGTGCTCGAGAGGGATCGCCTTCTCAACACTCCACTGTTAAGCATCGACATCGATGACAGCTTGAAGCATAGTCTCATTGGCATCACGTTTACTTCCGACCGGGTTCGCGCAGCGCAGGGTCGGGTGGGCTTATTCTCTTAGCCGGATGTCCTTTCCTGTTCACTTTTCCCCGACCATCCCGGTATTGACATCCTAATCCAAAGGGATGACTGTAAGCAGCGGACCGACGTCCAGTTGTCAAATCATGGAAGCCCTCTGCGAGACGCGCTCTACGAAACGCTACGATTTCATCACCGCAGAAAAGGCCGATGGCGCAGTTTATACACCAAAAGCGCTGGCCGACTTTGTATCACAGAAGATCGCAGAAGTTGTTAGGGAGCAAACCACCGAACATTCGCTTCGTATCCTCGACCCCGCCATCGGCCACGGAGAGCTGCTTGTTAGCCTTCTTGAACACCTCCCTTACCAACAGAAAGGCAAGATCGAAGTCTATGGCTTCGAGACCGACCCCCAAGCTCTCGATATCGCCAAGGACAGGCTCGCTCAACATTTCCCTGGCATCTCCATCCGTTTCGAACGGGGCAACTTTCTTGAATTTGTTCTCGAACACTTCGGACCAAATGGTCATCGCAACCTTTTTAGCTCTACCATTCACCAGGCTTATGATTTCATCATCGCGAATCCTCCCTATGTGCGCACACAGATTATGGGTGCGAAGCAGACGCAGCTGCTCTCAGAGCAGTTTGGCCTCTCCGGTCGTATCGACCTCTATTACGCCTTCGTTCTTGGCATCTCCCAAGTACTCAAGCCGCAGGGCATCGCCGGGATTATCATTTCTAACCGTTTTATGACCATCAAGTCCGGTGCGTCCATCCGGCAATCTCTCGTTGACCAGTTCAATATCCGACACGTCTGGGATTTGGGTGATACCAAGCTCTTCGGCGCGGCTGTTCTACCGGCCGTCTTGCTCGTTCAGGGGAAGGACGGTCATAAAAGAGAAACTCCGGCGTTCACGTCCATCTACCAAACCTCCGAACCTGCAACCGCATTGGTCACCGACCCAATCACCGCCCTCAACGAAGAAGGCGTCATTGAAGTCGACGACGGACGGCACTTCCACGTCCAGCACGGAACGCTAGACACGAACGGTAGACCTGACGGTGTGTGGCGCATTGCCACGGCAGCCGGCGACACTTGGTTGAGGACTGTGGAGGCGCATAGTTGGGGAACCTTTCGCGACATCGGAAAGATACGCGTCGGCGTAAAAACTTGCGCAGACAAGATATTCATTCGTGACGACTGGCAGGATATGGCCGAGCTTGAGCGGCCCGAGCTTCTCAGGCCGCTCACCACTCACCACGTCGCTCGACGCTTTAAGGCTCTCTCTTCCAACCGGCCAAGTCACATACTCTACCCACACGAGGTCGTGGAGGGGCGTCGCCGCGCCATCGACCTGACCCAACACCCTCGCAGTCAAGCCTATCTCACAACACACCGACTAGCCTTGGAAGGTCGAAAATACATTATCGAAGCAGGCCGCCAGTGGTATGAAATCTGGGTTCCGCAAGACCCGAATGCTTGGAATCAATCCAAGCTCGTGTTCCGGGATATTGCGGAAGAACCGACTTTCTGGATCGATTCGAATGGTTCCGTCGTGAACGGAGATTGCTATTGGCTTGTCGCCCAAAACCCTACCGATATAGACCTCCTATGGCTTGCGTCTGCTATCGCCAACTCTACATTCATCGAGCGCTTTTACGACCTCTGTTTCCACAACAAGCTTTATGCGGGCCGTCGGAGATTCATCACGCAGTACGTTGAGAATTTTCCCCTTCCCGACCCACGCACTTCCCTTAGCAAATCCATCATTGCCAAGGCGAAACAAGTACATGTGCATACGCCTTCCTCATTTTCTGAGATGCTTCAGCAGGAGCTGAACGCTATGGTCTGGGAAGCTCTTACTGGCTGCACTTCCCCCTCAAGCTAGTTCACTCTCATCTTCAGTCGAAGAAGTCTGGCGACAATGGTATCTGAAGTTTCCTGTTCACTACATTACCGTGAAATTGCGGAAACCGTTTAAAGAATCCCTCGCCGGTGCTCAGGAACAGATGAGTCAAGGTTACACTATTCCCATCCGTCTTAGCGTAAAACAACGAATAGCGGACGTCACAATGCCGAATCCGGACGCCCTGGATCTTTGGCACACCCAAAAGTTCCTCACTATTTGGGCTCACTAAACCTAGATCAACAGTCGGCGAAGTTTGAAGCTTTACCTCCAACAATTGATGCCGAATATCCGGGAATTGACCATCATCACGGTAGTCTGAATATCCTAAGTGCTCACACACAAGCCGGTGCAACAATGCGCCTCGATTACGTTCTTGATCGTGCCCGACATCTGTGAATGATTTTCCGACAAGAGGTTGAAGTCGATCAAAAATTTTCCTGATAGGGAGTAATTGCATAGCTTGCAGATTGGCCACCGGGCTCGCCCCGACTTCCAGATCGGCATCCGCCCGTACAAGAGCACGAAGTGTTTCCGTATCCTCATCGGTAACCAATTCGGTCTTTACTCTACCGGGAATCAGTCGTGCTTGATACTTCTGGGTTAGAGTACCTGTTGTATCCAACAATGCCAGTGTATCGCCTGTGACCACCTTAATCTTGGTAATCACGTTTTTCCGTCCAACTCGGACTATCACGTAGCGTCGATTGGACGCCAATTCTTCATTCCAGATCTGAAGGTTATTCGACTTCTGCACATAGATGTCGAAATGTTGACCCGGAAAACGTGGCTGCGTTTTTCGAAATTTTGGCAGAACCGGGTAGCCAAGAGACCGGCAAACATGCTCCTTCACCACCTTCGAACGGATTCTTATCGGCAGCCCCGCAAGTGAAATGCCGGACATGTCCGCATCTAGTAGCTGCTCCAGCGCGCTAGCGTCGGAATCCAAAGATCAGGATCACCAACCTCAATACGATCGTAGATCGACAATCCGCTCCGACGGATTGCCTCAATGTATCGCTCCGGGCTGCTACCGCTAGATGTCATCCTCAAAGACTCCCTTGGTCAGGAGTTCTGAGACACTGACACCAAATGCAGCAGCCAAAATCTCCAATGTCTTGAGCGTTACGTTCGCCTCTCTCCACCGAACAGACGTCTGTTCGGTGGAGATCGCACATGCCAGTGAGTTTTTCCTGCGAGATATGGTTCGACTTTCTATAGGTAAGGATGTTGTCAGCAAGAAGTTGCATCAACTGTCGGCTGGGTTTTTTGAGATGTTCGCCGGTCACATGCCCTCCGCGTGGTGTGATGACGCAGACTAAGGAGACACTTTCCAAGCTAGTATCTCGATCCGCTGATGCTTTGATCATGTTCCCTTCCGGTAAAGCCTCTGCGATGTTTCACTCAAGGTGATCTCGATTTCTCTTAGAGCGAAAAGGCTTATGAGAGCGTGGATTGAAGGAGGCTTCTCTGTTGCCTCCGTTTTCTTCTGTTCAAGCCCAGATTTGTCGGTCGAGACTGCGGTAATGGATGGCTTCGGCGATGTGAGGCGTATTGAGCGGACCGTCGTTGGCAAGGTCGGCAATGGTGCGAGCCACTTTGAGGATGCGGTCGTAGGCGCGGACGCTGAGGTGGAGGTCTTCTATAGCTTGACGTAGCAGGTCGAGGGTGGGGCCGGGGAGAGGGCAGTGCTTTTTGAGGAGCCGACTTCCCATGTCGGCGTTGTGGTTCACGGTGGGGTGTTGTTTGAAGCGTTGGAGCTGAATGGTTCTAGCGGCAGCGACGCGTTCCCGGATGGTGGCGGAATCTTCGCCGGGTTGTTGGCTGGTTATTTTTTTGAAGGGAACGAGAGGCACTTCGATGTGCATGTCGATGCGATCGAGGAGCGGACCGGAGACTTTGCCGAGGTAGCTTTGGATCTCTCGGGGAGAGCATTGGGATTCACCCGGCATCTTCCCGTCAGGGCTTGGGTTCATCGCGGCCACGAGCATGAAGTTGGCCGGGAAGGTCATGGTGCCGACGGCGCGGGAAATGGTGACGCGCCCTTCTTCGAGTGGTTGGCGCATGGTCTCAAGGACGCTTCGTTTGAATTCCGGAAGTTCGTCGAGGAAGAGGACGCCGTTGTGGGCAATGGAGATTTCACCGGGGGTGGGGTTGGCGCTACCGCCTAGGAGGCCGGCGTCGCTGGCAGTGTGATGTGGAGTGCGAAAGGGGCGCTGAGTGATGAGCGCTTGGTTGGCGGGAAGGAGGCCGGCGATGCTATGGATCTTGGTGGTTTCCAGGGCCTCGTCTAGGGTTAGGGGAGGCAGGATCGTGGGAAGCCGTTTGGCGAGCATGGATTTTCCAGTGCCGGGTGGGCCGATCAGTAGGACATTATGCCCGCCGGCAGCGGCGATTTCGAGGGCGCGTTTGACGAGTTCTTGTCCCCGGACTTCGGCAAAGTCGACCTCCTCTTCCTGGGGCGCTTTGAAGAGTTCGTCGACGTTTATTTGAATCGGGTTGATGGTCTGGATTTGATCCAGAAACTCGACGGTCTGGCGGAGATTTCGGAGGGGATATACTTTAAGGCCGTCCACAACGGCAGCTTCAGCAGCGTTGGCGTGCGGGACTAAAAGACCTTTTTTGTTTTCGGTTTTGGCTCGGATGGCGATCGGGAGCGTGCCTTTCACCGGGCGGACGGCGCCCGTCAGGGCGAGCTCACCGACCATGGTGTAGTCTGAGAGGTCGCTGGCATGGCATTGGTCGCTGGCGGCCAGCATGCCGATGGCGATGGGCAAGTCGAAGCTGGGGCCTTCCTTTTTGATGTTGGCAGGGGCTAGGTTGATTATGGTTTTTCCCATTGGAAAGCTATAACCGCTGTTGGTGAGAGCCGTGGTGACGCGGTCTCGGGATTCTCGGACGGCGGCGTCAGGAAGGCCGACAATGAGAATCTTGGTGTCGCCCCAGCCGGTATTGACTTCCACTTCTATGGGGTAAGCATGAATACCGTTGATGGCGGCTGAGTACACCTTTGCGAGCATTCAGGGTGTGATACAAGAAGTGAAGGGGCTCCTAAAAGACTAAATATGGAAAAATACTTTTTTTGTTTGAACAAGGAGGAAGCGGAGAGAACGGAGGATTTTTAGGGATTGCTTTTGGATTGGCGTTCAGTGGGAATGACTTTGAAGATGCAGCCGTTGGGATTGCGGAAGAAAAAGCGCTCGAAGGGGGCCTCACGTTGGGGCGGAATGATTTCAGCACCGTTTTTTGGGTGAGCCGTTCTTTGAGGGAGGAGAATTCGGCGAGGGGGGGGTGTTGATATCATGTGGCGACGGAATTCTCGCTTGTAGGGTGAGGATTCGAATTTCTGGCATTCCACGATGTGCAGTTCCTGATCAGGGCGGTGCAGAGTCAGGCGGCTTGGACGTCGATGTTGCTAGGGCGGTGGAGGGGCTTCAAGGCCTAGGGCGGTTTCAAAAAAATGCCTTAGCGGCGGCGTTATGGATTGCGCTGGTTGGTGGTGCAAAGGCCATGGTAGCTATTTGTGGCTGATGCGCTTGAGCTCAGGTCTTAGAGGAGTGATTTCAACCACAGAAGCCCTTGTTTCAGCCATTGGAAATGGACGAACTTTGCGTAGAGTGCCAGGTAAAACCCAAGCAGACCCGCAGCGGTGATTGCCCAGTTGCGCCAGAGAATCTTTTCTCCTGATTTTGGGGCGAGAGCGATGCTCGCGAATCCATTGAAAATTGCGGTGATGAGGAGAGCGGCGAGAGTGACCGTCTCGTTGGCTGGCCGGGAACTGATTTGGATAGAACCGAGACGAATACTTGTGGCAGCCGGAACGCCGATGACAATGATAATGAGGAGGCTGATGTTGAGCGTGTGGATGGCGTAGCGGCGCATCGGCAGCAATGGTGCCAGTTTCGATGGTGTTGGCAATGACAGAAACGGTGGGTAAGGAAATCTCACGCACAGACGCAGAGGTTTTGGGGATTTCTTGTTATGGGATGATTCAGTAGGGTTAGGGCATGGGTTTGGCGTTGGAATCACTGGGGATCATTGCGGGGAGTCGGTCATTGCCACTGGAGATTGCGCGTTTGGCGCGTGCTGGAGGCGTCGGCCGACTGGTGGCGGTGGGGTTTGAGGGGGAGACGGACTCAGCATTGGAGGATCTTGTGGATGAAATCACCTATGTCCGTGTCGGCCAGCTCTCCAAGATGATTCGTGCGTTTAAGCGTTTCGGTATCACGCAGTGTGTCATGGGGGGGCAGATCGCGCCGAAGAATCTGTTCAATGTGCGTCCTGACCTGCGGGCTGCGGCTTTGCTGCTTCGGTTGAAGGAGAAGAACGCACATACGATCTTTGGCGGGATCGCCGATGAATTGAAGAAGGACGGAATCGAGTTGATAAGGGCGACTCCTTGGTTGAGTTCACTGATGCCGGGTGCTGGGTTCTTGATCGGCCCCCGTCTATTGACGGATCAACAGGAAGATTTAGCATTTGGATTGAGGCTGGCGAAGGCGGTCTCTCGTCTTGAGATTGGGCAAAGCGTCGTGGTGAAGAGGGGGGTGGTTCTCGCTGTGGAGGGCTTTGAGGGAACGGATCGATGCCTGCGCCGCGGTGGAGAGTTGGCGGGCAAGAAGGGAGGGGCGGTGGCTGTTAAGGTGGCCAAGGAGGATCATGATATGCGCTTCGATATCCCATGTATCGGAGTGTCAACAATCGAAGCTTGTTTGGACTCCAGCGTCGAGGTGTTGGGGATTGAAGCGGGGCGCGTGATCGTTCTCGAGCGTGATGCGATTGACCGATTGATTGCCAGACGCCGGTTCTCGGTGCTGACGGTTGGTCGTGACTGAACGGGTTGGGTTATCGTCGGCAGGGCTCTGTCTCAAAGTCCATCTCAAAGCTAACGTGGGGGGCACCGAGTTGTGGCAAGGGGATACATCCTTTTTCACGAGGCATTTGGTAGACGGGCATCCTGCTCCCGCAGCCCGGCGAAGGAGGCCGACTCGACGGAGTCTCACCCCACTTTTGATAGTCTGGTGTTACTCTTCGGTAAGGCCAGGAAGTTTGTAGAAGCACAACCATTGACCCACGGTGGCTCCCAGATCAATCGAGTTGCGGGCGTCAGTGATGTTGAAGTTGTGCCACTCAACATGGCCGTCTTCAAAGAGAAAGTTTCCCCCCCTTGGTGAAGCATCTTTGTTCCGATGGGTCGCGGTAGGAACTTTCTTGCCGTTACTGTCCACAAACCAATTGACTTTGCCGCTGTTGTTCCGAGGGTTCCAGTTGCCGAGCCCTTGGAGCCGGTCGATCAGGACGGGTGCGTTCTTGAAGGGACCACCCATTTTCTTTCGAGTCACCCATTCCTTGACTCCGGTAACATCGTAGTTGGCGGTGTTGAGGGTGCGTCCGGGGAGATAAAAGAAGCCGGTTAAGATTTGCTCAGGGTCTGGGTCGTCGTTTCTCCAAAGATCAGCCACGCGGTGCCATTTGTCAGTGGGACAGAATATAACGTGAAATTTGCCTTTCTCGTTTTTCGTCTCCTTCGATTCGATGAGGTAGTTTTTCCAGAAGTTTCTCATGGTGCGTCCCATCCAACTTAGGTGTCGGCCGTCTGTGTTGTCCGGGAACGAGTTGTCATTGTCTCCGGCGTACATTTCGAGAGCGATGCCCCATTGTTTTTCATTGCTCATGCAGAGGACCTGAGTGGCCTTGGCCTTGGCTTTGCTGAGTGCAGGGAGCAGCATGCCGGCGAGAATCGCGATAACGGCGATGACAACCAGCAATTCGATTAGGGTAAAACCGCGAGATAGTTTTGTTTTCACCGCTGCGAATGATTCTGAGATGGAGGAGGTTCTCATGATCAACTAAACTGAATTCTAGGCGCGAGGTTAAGCCAGATTGTCGTCTCGGTCAATAGCTCTGCACTTGAACGCGCCAGCACGTTTTTGAGGGTTCCTTCCAATCAGTTTCACCGAACCTTTAGAAGATCTGTGGAATACCAGGGTGCTGATTCGAGTAGCAGTCGGCCTCATTTCTGAAAGCACAGTGGAGAACCTCATATTCTGTTTCTTCCGGTCTGTTTCGAAATTGATTCACGGGTTGACTAGACCCCGTGCGGTGGCCCAACTTGAGAACACGCTCGCTGCTTTTCAAACCTCGAAGAACAACCTGGCGGATGATAATTACATGGGGAAACCCGGCATAGCAGACATTGAGCAGTGGGCCGTTCAATCGTCATCGCTTGAACACAACATCGAGGAACTAGTGCGGCGGGCCGTGACACCGAGGAGACTGCCGCCTAGTGAGTCATCGACGAGATTGCTCGCCACCAATGAACGACACCACCCAACAAGGAAGAAAACAGGAGCAAAACAAAAACGAGAAAAGTCGCCATCTACATCCGGGGCTCCACCACCCGACAAGAGGTTCAATTACAAATCGCCCCATGTGCTGACTATTCCCACCAGCACATGGTGCGAGCGGGACGCCCTGAATCCAAGAACCCAGGCAGATACACGGACCCGGGCAAGTCTGGCGACACCGCTTGTGAGAAAAAAGAGACAACAGATCCGAGTTGCTGAAAAGCAATGAAGCAGGGCGAGATCACGAACCTCGTGTTTCCATCGGTTGACAAGGTAAGGAGAGGTTAGAGGGGGACATGCTAAACATCATCCTGGGTGCCCATGATCTAGGTGTGTCCGTCCACTTGGTGAACTTGGAGGGCAACATTATTGACAAAGGCCCCAGCCTTGGGGAAGTTGTTTGTTGGCCTCCTTGGCGGTATTCGCGGAATTTGAGCGAGGCGCGATTCGCCAACGCATCCTCAACACGCTCGGCCATGCGTAACACCTGCACACTCCCAGACAGCATGGGCCAGTAAGAGGAACTATCCCCTACGGCTGGCAAAAAACTCCAACGGACAGGACCAACCCATCAAGGCGTGCAAGTCTACGAGCTGGTGCCGGACGCCAAGGAGCAAAAGGTCCTCCACTAGCTTATTCGCCGGAGCTACGCCAAACTAGCCAAAACCTTGAGCCAACACATAAGTACCCAAGTTCGGTTCGTCGTCCGCTGCAACGGGAATCGAAATTCCTTCGTGTCCATATTGATTGGCGATCGCCGCTTGCAGATTCGGCATGGCTGTGGCGGTGAATGCGAACTTAAGAAGGGCAATTAACGGCCTTGGTTGTCGGTGTGAATCATTCATCGCTACCATGGAGAATGCAGTTTTGCCTAGGCCTGTAAAATGCAGCCCTGACTGGCTTGTGAAACCAATGCTGCGTAGCGTTTGAGGTAGGGGTCAGTTTCAGCGGGCAGGGGACGCTTCTCCCATTGCTGCAGTCGATCTGCAATCTCTTGGTCACTGATGTGGAGATAGATTTGGCCTTTGAGGAGGTTAAAGCTGATGCGGTCGCCGTCTTGGACGGCGGCGATCGGGCCGCCGACGACGGCTTCTGGTGAGCAATGGACGCCGATGGCTCCGTGTGCGACGCCCGAGACGCGACCGTCACAGACCAGGGCCACTTTGCCGTTGAGCTGAGGCGTTGAAAGGGCGGAGGAAGCGATCAGGAGTTCGGGCATGCCAGGGGAACCGACAGGACCCTGATAGCGCATCACGACGACGTGTCCGGGTTGGATCTTTCCGGCGGTTGCAGCGTCAACGACTTGATCACCCTTTTCAAAGCAGATGGCTTCTCCAGCGAACTCCGGTGTTTGTAAACTGGAGACCTTAAAGACGATTCCCTCAGGGGCTAGATTCCCGAAGCAGACTTGCATATCGGCATATTCTTTGAACGGCGCCTCCGCCGGCGCGACCAATTCTTGGTCCGGTGGCAAGGCAGGCGCATCGGCGTAATTGGCGGCCAAGTTATCGCCGGTGACGGTGAGGCAATCACCGTTGAGGATGCCGGATCGGATCAAGTGACGGAACAGAACCGGAGTACCGCCGATGCGATGTAAATCAATCATGTTAAAGGAGCCTCGCGGTGCAAAGTTGCACAAAACGGGCGTCTCGCGAGCGATCCGTTGAATATCCTTCATGGTGAAAGTGACACCAGCCTCATGAGCCAGGGCGAGGAGGTGCAGCGTGGCGTTGGTGGAACCGCCAATGGTGACCACGGTCTTCATGGCGTTCTCGAATGCCTGTTTGGTCAGGATGTTTCGTGGACGAATATCTTTTTGAATGAGCCTCTTGATCAGTTGGCCGGCGCGTTTGAGATCATTCGGTTTCTCCGGATCTTCCGCGTGAATGGACGCGCTGGAGGGAGGGATAAGGCCGATTGCTTCGCCGGCCATGGCCATCGTGTTGAAAGTTGCCATCAGTCCGCATCCACCTCGCCCGGGACAAGCGGTTCGAATAATCTTGTTGGATTCTTCCTGAGATAACGCACCTTGTTGGGCCGCCGCCTGAGCATCGTAAGCGGACAGAATCGTTGTCGGCTGACCGTTATGTTGCCCAGGGTAGATACTCCCGCCGCTAAAGATTAGGCCGGGGAAATTGTTGCGTGCCAAAGCAATGGCTAAGCCGGGAAAGTTCTTGTCGCAGAAGTGAATGCCAATCATGCCGTCGAAGCAATGCGCCGAGGCCATAGCGGCAAAGTTGTCGGCAATGGCGTCGCGTGAGGGGAGGGAGTAACGACCACCTTCGATTCCTTGCGTAAGATTGTCGCTGATGCCGGGGAGACCGCACTTATAGGCGTGAATTGCTTCCTCTTCGCAACCATCGATGACGGCTTGGGCCGATTCATGGCTGCCACGGTTGCAAAGATTGAGGTCTAGTTCCGGCGCGCCGACGGCAATGATCGGGCGATCGAATTCTGCGTCGCTCCACTTAAGGCCGTGTAAGAAGGCGGTGATAGCCGCGTTTGATGAAGTCGTGAGCCGTCGACTATTCCAGTTGAGTTTGTCAGGCATATGCGCTGACCAAACCTTAGGCAGGAAGATAGATCGCGCAAAACAAAACGCAATTAGGATTTAGAGGCTTAAGAAGTTTGACCGGCTTTTCTTGGCGTTGAGCAGCAGGGCGATGGCGGCAAACCATTTTGGCAATGGGGTTTTGTCTTTTGAAAGATCCTCCTCGAAAACACGTTGAAGTTGCTGCGGCCGGCATGGCAATTTCACCGCCCAATCTTTTGCAACGCCCACTTGCAAGCCCCCTGTTTGCTTTGACAAAGCGGACATTGGGGAGGCATCGCCCCACCAAGTGCACTCCAAGTGGCTAATGCGGAGCGCTTGATCGGGAAAATTTTTCCATGGCCTTAATCAAATTCATCCCCACAACAGCAATTTCATTCCAACTCATTAAAGCCTCTAAATCCTAAGCGTATATTTTCATCTGCTTTGGCAAAACGGCAACAATGACTTCGGAGCACACGTGTAAGACGAATCTAGAAGGTCTGAGCATATCCAAGCGTCCACTGGTATTGACTCCAACAACGAGCCGCTTTCGAAGCATGTTGCATCGTGGCCCAAAATTACGTGCGCAACTTCATGGCCGAGGACCTAGCGAAACAGAGATTCTCGCATTTGTTCCATTCGCCCTGTTCCGCATCTCTCGAGCGGAATAAGCTGGTGATTTACAAAGGATGATTTGAGAGCGTCGGTGGCGATGACGATTATTCCCTGATTCCCAAGGTGTGCCTCACACCCGCAGTTTTTCTCACCAGACGACTTTCTGCGAACCTAGCTCTGCTTCCTCTAACGAGGTAAAGATTGACGCTGTTCAACGCGGGTAATCCGTTTACTTGCCAATTTAGCCGGGATTCTGCTCTGCGTAGAAGTCACCTGATGCCTTGAGATACAGTCCCCTTCGTATCCTCGACCAGATACTCAGTGTTTTTGCTGAGTTCGGTGGCTATCTGGTAGCTTTGCTTGGGTATCGTTAGTGGGTGAATTATAAAACTAGCGCGTGCAGCACTGCAATGATCAGAAGGCCAATCTTATCCCCCCTGCTTCTCTCTTTGCTTCCAGGACTTTGTTGCAAAAGAAATACTCTCAAACGTAAACAACAGCCCAAGGACGGATCCGGTTGTTTATCGCGGGAGGAGTAGACTACCATGAACAAGATCGAGGAGGCGAATAGTGCTCTCCAGAAATCGGGGTGATGCCCAGTTTTCTTAAGCTCTTTAAAAAGATACATATATCTTTCGGGAACGGCCTTTCAATTGAGAGTGGACACAGCCACAGTAGACACCAACGATCGTCGCAAGAGTCGCAAATCAGCAAATCCAATGTTACAGGCCTAGGTGTTCCGTCGGACGGTTCAAAAACAGTCCTCCTAAACTTCCCGTCTCGCCTCACGCTGAAGAAATACTCACGATCTCAATGAGAAACAGCGCACCTGTGAGTAAAAGAAAGATTTGCATAAGGCTCGATGCGAGAGCTGTGATTTGATAAGCGATAACAGCAGCGAGCTATAACCGCTTGGGTCGAATCGAATAACGGCTCACGTTGGGAAATTGATGCCTTTTATCGAGAAATTGCTGGCCAATAACATCGTACTGAATGACAAGAAAGTGTCGCGATGGCATGCGGTGATCCAAGAATTTGAGCCGAACGGAGTTTAGCTGATTGATTGCGGGGAAGCCAATGGAAGCCAAGTCAACGGAGTTTTAATTCGGAAATCACGAGACTGGTGGACGGCGATTCCATCGAAATCACACTCAACACCTTTACGTTTCGTTCTATCAGTCCGACTACTGATAGTTGATCCGAAGATTTTGATACGACAATCAGAGAAGGCACCGAGAAAGCGGCATCTTGGGATCATCTTTATATTTTGTTAAGGGTTACGGAATTTTAATCCTCGACGATCAAAATCGGGAGGAACGAAGGTTGACTCTGTGGTTGCAACCGCAACACGCCCTCCAAAAGAAAGGACTTGGTGCTTTTGTCGAAAATAAAGCCATTGTTTTCTGTGTGGCGCATGAAGTCTGTTTGAATTGTCATGCAGAGAATATAAGTTATGCGTGAGGTCGTTTTGGGGAGAGGGAGAATAAGTAAGCATATCACGAAGGAACTGAATGTCACAGAAAAACGATCAAAGTAAGTGAGCAATATTCTTCCGCAACTGGGCGTAGAAAATCAATCGTCTGCAAAATCATGGGTGTTTCTGAACAAGTTGAGATAGGAGGAGCGCTAGGAGCGAGCACGTTTTCCGTATCGGCACTTAAGAGCAAAATGGTCCACTCATATTTGATTCAGCTACACTACAGGGCAGTTTGTGATCAAATGCTTCCCGCGACTGAGGGATTTCCTGCAATGACAGACCGCTGACGTTCGGTCTATACTAGGTCTTTTACCGGTGATTTCCGCAGATGCTGGTTTCCAATCCGCTGCCTATAGAACGTAGCATTTTAGTCCAAAAATAAATGAAACCGAGTTTTCGCTAACGCCCTTCAGAGCCTGCCCTGCGCTCCCTGACCTTGCACTCATTCGTTCTAGGCGAAGAGAAGACAGACGTTGGAATTCCAGGGTTCGGTCTGGCAGTTACTTGCTTTGTTATTGTTCGGAGAATCCAGATTTTTCAAGCCGCAATCCTATGTCGGCACCCTGCGCATGGTAACGGGAAGTGTCTCCCGGCGTCACAAACTAGAAATAGGAAACGAATGTGCGGGATGTTTCAGGAATCAGTCTGCAAGGATCCAACCTCGCTCCCGTCAATCAATAAGAGTAGTGTGTTGAGCCCTTCAGGCAGTGAAGACACCGAAAAATTGGAACACGATCCCAATGGCGATGCTTTTGATTCCGATGCGGAACCCCCTCCCAAACGAATAGGTGGCAGATGCCGAATCGACAAGACCTGGGGCACAGGGGTAGCTGAGGGCTATTAGGTTACGATGAACGACTCGCGCAAGCTGTCGCCGTCAAAGTGTCTCGCTTGGGTAATTATTACTCCGGGCGCTTCATTCGAGAAAGAAGCCCGTATGCCGGTGGCGCTGGATGATCACCCCGGTATGTTATCTGTGTACGATTGGGGTAGAGCCAATGAAGGGTGCTACGTGGTCTCCAACTAGATTGCTGGATCAAGCCGACAAACACCCTCATCGACAAAAAAGGAGTATCCACAAATCATCAATTTTAGCATTGCACGCTGGAGGGATATTTTGTCAAAAACTTCACTGTTGTCGGAACGCCCGCGTACATGAGTCTGGAACAAGTAAGGGGTGAAGATTATTTGGTGGAATCACGTTCTGACATTTTTAGCCTAGGAGCTGTTCTATATGAACTCCTGACTCGGCAGCGGCCATTTTCATGGTGCCCGATGCAAGATTCTTAACCGTGTTATCCCTGGAAACCTTCCTGCCGTTCGGGGGAGCCCGAACGGATCTGTCTCAGGGATATAGCTCGCTTGCTTGAGGATAAGTATGAAAGCGCCAAGGTGTCCACCGATGATCTTCAGCATTTTCTTCACTAAACCGAGCAGGCCAAGAATTCTCGCGTCATCGCGGTTTCTAGAGGGCTGCAATCTTTTGATGAGGAAGAAGCGGAGTTTTTTCTTCAACTTTTGCCAGACCCCAAGAGACTGGCATCGGCTTTCTGAAAGCGTCCGTTTTTGGAAAGTCAGAATCGGGATGCCCTGCGCGTGGGAATGATCTATTGGACCGCTAGGTTGCGAAAAATCGTTACTAGTCAAAGCGGGCCTGCTTCTCTACCTCAACTCATCGATCCTCTCAATCTATCTTGAGGTTTCACAAAACGACGTAAATGTCCAGTTGGCGAGTCGGCTTCGTAAACGCTATCTGGACACACCAAACTCATCCAACCTTCCGGAGTTACTTGGGCAGCCTTCGGCGCGATGAATTCGGTGCAGACAGGGGAAAAGACACTTATTGTTTTGGATCAGTTTGAAAGCGGTTGCACGCCACGACGAATTTCGAAACGATGCCATTGGTTCAATCCCTGAGGTAATGTGACGGTCGGTCTATTCAGTGCTTGCTCCTGGTTAAGGATGATTTCTGGCGGGCGGTCAGCCGCTTCATGCGTCCGGTTCTAGACCAACTTGGCTGATTTGCCTGTACTGTGAAAGACTGTCATTGAAAAGGTTCCTTGATGTAGATATAGCTTAATTCAGTCCTGTGCATAATGCATTGATAACAACTTCCGGGTCGAGGCAGCTTGAAACTTTTTTCGTAAAGTCTTGGCTTTTATGCGGCAGAATGCACAAAGCCAGAATTGCTGTGCAAGACTCCGATAAAAGCGAACCCCAGCATGTTGGACTGACCGCATTACAACAAAGGTGCGCTCGGATCTTGCGGGAGACTTTGTCACCCTTTGGCTGGGCTTTCTCTTTCTTCTCATCACTCTGTTCCGCGAAGGTCCAAACGCCCACTGCCTTGGGGACCGAAAGGAGTGGATGGTTCTATTATCATACCCGCGAGAAGATTGGCCTCAAGGTTACCGCGGTCCAAAGCCCACCCGGGCCAGAGGGACTGAAAGACTCCCTAATCATCAAATCAAAAAATTTGGTCCCAAAGGAGACAAGGGACCACGGGCCTCGCGGGGAGTTGGTCTCATCGGTTCCTAGTGACCGCAAGGTCCGGCAGGCCGCGAGACGTGATAGGCTCTAGGGGTGAACGAAGAATTTAAAAGTGAACGTGGTCTTCTTGGAAAAGGACTGGAAGCTAAAGATGTTCCGAGACGAGAGCCATCAATTCGTTGTGGATTCATTTTATAAGGCGTCGAGCTACGTTCAGTATGCTGCGTTTATGATTCCGAATCCGGTGGGCAGCAGCTACTCGGTGTGGAGTCCCCAAGCTATTCTAGTAACAGTGGAATCCGGAAATCTGGAGGTGTGAGGTTCACTGATTTTGTCGCTGGATTTTTGCATCCAGAATCGAGGAGCTATTGGAAATATCTTCGTTCAACCCAAGCGGAATTTGAAATTTATGAAGCAGCCGAACCAGCAGCATCGTGGAAGGTGCAAAACCTTGCTGTGAGCGATGTCACGGCAACTACTGGAAACCGAATTTGGAGGGTCGATTTTCGAAGGAGCTGCAATCCGGCAAATGATCGCGGAATGGATAGGCGCCCTCTGGCCGAGCGAACCGGCGGGAAAGCTACGAGTCGAGCTGTCCCGAACAACTTTGAGTTGAGTGATCTTTGGACGTTTGGAGACATTGTTATCCCCAGCAAGGGAGAGGTCATCGAGCTGGGGACTAGTAGCAGCGTCAACGATGTGAGAGTGGAAGTTGTAGCAATCGGTCGGCCTAGATGCGGCGTTGCCAAAACTTTATACATTGCTTTGTTTTGGAGGCGCCGCCAATGCGGCAATTAATGCGCAGACAGCGAAAACTGCTGAGCGACTGACGTCGGCTAACGTGGTGGATGCCAGGACGTTAAATTCAATTTCGTGAGCCCTGTCCCTAGCGCGAAGACGACCATGTGTTCGCGTTGAGTGTTCCGATTGGCGCGATATCTTAAGGTAACGGTTGCCATACACCCCAGCCGATTTGCCGAATTCGTGGTCAGGCCAAGCCAAGCCGAATGAAATGATCAGAAATAGGTGATTTAGCGGCTGATTCGGCTATCGATTTGACCCCACGGTCGTTCGTAGATGTCCCGTAGTAGACGTTTATCCGGCGCTGATAAACCGGCAGTGCCGGTTTAATGTAGGAGCTGTTTCTTGCTGTATTCACCGTAACATTGTCTCTGCAATGTTTGGCTCGGTGCGGGGAATCGCTCCTCCTCCGTAAAGCAGCGTGTGAGCGGTGTTCGGTTGACTAAATTGGCCCCACAGTCTTTCAGGGTGGGGCTCTTCCATGGCTGATTGGTCAAGCAAGAAAGTCGGTTCGCTTTGTTTGTTTCCACGTTTGTGCTTGCGGGTGAATTCGTGGACGATCCTGCGACGTTGTGGCGGACTCCAAAAAGAACGCTGCCGAGTGAGTCGAATGATTTGCACTGCGGGTGTGGATAAGTCGCCGCCGCATCTGGTATCGGCAGTGTTGGGATTTCAGGTGGTGATTTTGATTTTGGCGAGCATTGTCCTGAAAGCGAGTGGGGAGTCGGTGGCGATGACTTCTTGCGCAGTATGGGGAGCCTTCATTTGTGGGTGCTGCTGGTTGGTGTGATGTTTGTGGCATTGTGGATCTGAGGCGAGTGCAGGAGTGGGCTTGGATTGATCTGCCCTTGGCCTTGTGGCCGAGACCGGACTGGGCGTTTGATCGCCCTAGCTTTAACCGGCGTGGTCGCCCTAAAGAGCCGTTCACGGAGGCGAGTTGAGCTTTCACCGACCACTGAATCCCTTCTGTATCTTCAGCGATTCTTGGATCAATTGGCCAGGGTATCCGGCTGTGAACGATCGGCCCGGGATCGTTTGTCGCTAGTGGGAGAAGAGGCATTGATTTACTTGGTTGAGAAGGAAGCCACTTGACCGAAGGTTCTCCTGATTTTTGCAGTGGCGTAGGAGTCCAAAGGTGTGATTGAACTGGAGTTTGCAACCGGGATGGGCGCTGAGAATATCGAACAGTAGGTTAGCGACCTTCTAAGCCTTTCAAAATCGACCGGGAGCGAAGATGTTGGATTGTGGATTCTGCGGCATCTTGTTAAGCACGTTTGTCATGAGTAGTTTCATGACCGCAACTGCCTTATGCTGGTCATTGACAATCGGCCTGACGCCTAAGTGGGGAGGGTCTCATGAGCCGCCGAGTTCAGCTAGGGAGGCCTCTTTCTTGGGTGTCTGTGATGGTAGGATAGGCCTGTGGATGGCGATCTCGAAAATTTCGAGTATATTCTTTCAAACCCAAAAGTGTCATTCGGCCATCTGTTTGCCCAAGCTTTTTGTGAGTCAATAAAAGCACCCGAGGCTCCGCACTACTGATATACTCACAAGTGGCTGAGATTAAAAAACGAGTCGAATACTCCCCTTTTCGATCCAATCTAAGGTGGTTGTTTGAATGGCTTCGGAAGTTGCGGCGTCGAGTCGTCCATTAAGGCGTAAAAGCAAAATATCGCCGTGTTGCTCGTCTTTGATCTGCATTGGGGTTAATAGTTCGTTCTTTCTTGGTGTCCCCAGCGGCAAGGTGGCGAAATAGACTGCCTCGGCCGCCCCTTTCCAGATGTTTGAGCACGGGGCTTGCCAGTCTTGTGGCGCGCGCGATGGATGGCACGGTTTTCACTCGGATATTGCTGATTACAGGGGCTTGGCGGGGCTCCCCACCCTTTATGTTCCAGCTCATCGGGGTGAGGGGGATATCCTCGCGCCGGCCGACGCTGGAGTTCGGGGTTCTCTAGTTGCGGGGTGCAGCGTGTGGCAGGACGGCCCTGTCGGGCTCAATTTTTCATGCTCCGCTTCGCAAAGCGGGTTTTCCCTGGGCCGCCCGTTTTGCGGCCGACGCCATGTCTCTGGCATCGCGGACCGAAGTTCCCAGCGCTCCCGCGCGCGCTGCAAATCCGGTTCTTTGGCCCATTTGGGCGGGCTTACTTTTCAAGGCATGGTTGGAGCCATTGTCTGGTTCCTAGCTCCTGAAAGTGTCCCCTGTGCCTTGAACCTCCATTCGTCTTCCTCTCGGTGATCGGGACTTACCGCATTTAATCATACTCGGTGGCTTCGGTGTGTTGTGGAAACGACTCGATCAGAGAAGGGGAAAGGTGGATGGATGATTCAATCGAATCGGTTTGGATAGCCACTGGCCCTAGGAAAAATCCGGTGAGTTGCCCTTGATCGTTATAGACAATCTTGACTTGGCGATTCTGTTGAGCAGGGCTGCGTCGGCCTGCTTTAATGAATGGCGGTGATTCATGGCGTCTCTTGAGCGGATGCGAGCCGATTGTGCCAGTCGGATGGATTGGAATCGTTCTGTCGAACGGAGATTGTAGCCTCGATGGATTGCTGAATGTTTCAGTAACTGTAGCCGGATTGACCCGAGAAATGGCTGTCGGCGCCGGGCCACATTTTATGAAGAGGGGATTGACCAATCGGAGTCCGGTCGAGTTTTGGGCAGACCATTAGCCCCGGTGTCCCTGATTGATTTGGATTTTGCCCCCAGTATTCACGTGGTGGAAACGTTGCTGAGAATGAATGTCGTTTTGGAGAGTGATCTAAGGCGCTGTGTAGTGGGTGAAGGCAAAATTTCCAGTCAATTGATGCTCCCATTGGGTTGAAACGGTGCTATGTCTTCGGTGTCGATCCCCATAGATTTGGCCACTCCCTGAGAGAAGGTCGAGGAAACGCTGACCGGGCGTGCCTGAATCGAAACGGACCAGATATTGAAGTCGATGGGGTGGGTGTTGAGATAGTAGCTAGTGTCACTTTACCGGCCCAGTGGCGAAAGATCTTGGGTTGTGTCTTGGGCTGGCTCATGTAGCTGGAGTAAGTAACTAAAGGCGCCTGGGTTTCAGATTTGATCTCGCGCGTTGTGGTGTAGATCGGACCTCAACGTTTGTGAATCTCCATGTCCACGGGGATATTGTATTCTTTCGCTGCGGCGATGAGTTGGCGGTGCTCTTCAACGGTCTTTACCAACGGTTTCGCAACTAGGGGTGTGGCAATCGTGCCGGATAGCTGCCATGGTGATTTTGAGGTGAGTGTCGTCAGGTGTGAACACGATGATGACATCGCCAGGATGAGTTGAGACGTCCACGTTCAACCCGCGATAAGGTTGTTCAATGATATTATGCAGATGTGCGCGGATGCCGGGAGCCTTCCTACCGTTCGTGTTGGTCCGGTGGAGGCGATGGATTCATCCTCGCCGACGGAGATCGCATAAGCTCAAGGCGAGCACATGCCAGTGCCTTTGTCCGAAGTACTGGCCGCACTGTGGATGTAGCCGGTGGTGTACTCTTCGGTGCCCCCCTGTTCAGGTAGCCGAACTAGGTGTCAAATCCTTGTCGGTTTGGTGTGCCGGTTGTGTTGGGTTTGCTGAGTCCTCATTTGCCGAAGGAAGATCCCTGTGGAGTAACCGTCAGGTCTTCAGTCTCAAGCGGGCGGGATGCATTCATTACCTCCGCCGAGTCCGCGAATGCCGCCAACGCTGAAATTCCCGCGGATGCGTGTGTGTCCCACATGGAGGCCGGTCATGAGAACGCTGCGGGAGGGGGCGCATGTGGTTGACTCGGCATAGCATTGTGTGAACCGCATGCCCTCACTGGCGAGCCGGTCGATATTCGGAGTTTGAATCTCTTTCTGTTGTTCGTAGCAGCCAGCGTCACCGTAGGCTCATGTCGTCGGCCATAATGAAGACGATATGGGGAGGGATTTCGTTCGCCAGTAAGAGCTTGGGTGGATGACAATCAGAACGATTAGAAGTCTAAAGGTCTGAAGGCTCAGCGGGAGCGACAATGTGAAGGTATCTGGCCATTGTCTGCGGTGGGGTCTCGCTGGGGAGCCGTTGCCTTCCTTCGGCTTGATTATGACACTAGACGGTTCGGTGAGGTGGTAGATTTAGTTGGGACCAATATCTTCTGGTTGAACATCGAGACATTCGTCTTGGTCTTCCCAAAGGATGGTCGGGAAATGATCGAGCAGCGGGGGGAGAAGCTCAGTGGCGGCGGTGTTGAGGAGCTGTTCGGCGGTCTTGGCGGCGGTTTCGAACTTTTGTTGGTAATCCTGGGCTTGTTCCTTTTGCTTCTCGCTCCAGTGTGCCACTTGGTGGACTTCGTGATATTGTTTGGACCAACCCTCGAAAGCATTTTTCGATTCCTCAGGCAAATCGGCAAAGGCCACCGCTGATTCGCCGCAGTGCTCACAGATCAATCCTGAGTCCGCGACGTCTCGGCTAAAGAGAGGAAAAATGGGGGCCGAACAGCAGTCTGCCGCATGATATCCGTGGGGCATGGCAATGAATCTCTTCTGCCAGATCTCGCGTTTGTTGGCCGTCTGCGATGCGAGCCAATAGGTGCCCAGGAGCGGGTGCGAGAGACGCCACACCCGGCCGCGCAATTGACCCAGCGTCTGTGCCATCCAGCGTCCTAGGGTGAGATCGTCCAGGTCTTTAAACACCTCGCTGTACTCCGTCCATAAGTGATCGGTCGATGAGTGTGAGTCGGGAACCATCAGGCGGACGCTAGCGAAGATTCGGAGAAGATCAATGCTTTCCGCCTCAGGGCAAGGGGCCGGATTTCAGGAGTTCGCCAACGGTGGTGCCCAGGATTCGATTTTGCTTGGGTCTGCCGATGGTAATTCGGAGAAAGCGTCGGATCGCAGAGTGCGGGAACCAACGCACGAGAATGCCCCGCTCATGGAGATGCTCAAACCAGGACTCTGTGATGCCTGAACCCACGGGAGGCGCAGCGAGAATGAAATTGGTGGCACTCGGAAGCACATTAAATTTGTACTGTCTGAGGCAGGCAGTAAGTCTGTCCCGCTCCTGAATGATTCTTTGGATATTTTCGCGGTAGTATGGCAGTTCATCGAGGGTTGCGGCGGCGGCCACTTGGCCTAGTCCGTTGACGTTGTAGCTATCGCAGATTTTGTGAAGTGCGGTGATCAACGGCTCCGGACCCACAAAGTAGCCGATTCGCTGGCAGCACAGCGAATAGGCCTTCGAGAAGGTGCGGGCAACAATAACATGGTGGAACTCTTTGACTAGGGGCATGGTGTTCCAGGGCGCAAAATCCGCATAGGCTTCGTCCAGAATGATGACGCCTTTGGTGTTCTTGCACAGACGGCGCAGGTCTTCATTGCGGTAGATTTGTCCCCCGGGTGCATTTGGGGTGGTGATATAGGTCAATGCGACTTCGGATTTCCAACCAGCCGTTTTGATCAGAGCCTGGCGGGGGATGCTAAAGTCTGTGTTGAGCGGGACCTCGTTCACGCGCGCTCCGTGAATGGCGGCAAGAACGGGATAGAGTGAGTAGCTGGGCGTGAAGTATTGGATGATCTGACGGCCAGACCGCCTGGTTGTGCTGTGAATCTCGGGCTCGACAAACGCGCGGGTGGCCAGGGCAAGGAGCTCGTCCATTCCATTCCCGACAATGATCTGGTCCAGCGAGCAGCCGTGCAAGGCGGCCAGTTTCCGTCGGAGGGGATCAGCAGTCGGGTGTGGGTAGAGCCGCAATCGTTCGCCGACGGCTTCTCGGACCGCCTTGAGGACACGGGGAGCCGGCTCGTAGGGATTCTCATTGGTGTTCAGCTTGATGAGGTTGGGATCATCGGGCTGCTCTCCCGGTGTGTAGGCCTCCATGGAGTGAAGGTGAGGTCGGATCACCGAGGTGCTGGGGTATATGCGGTGTCTCTGCAATTCGTTGAGGGATTGATTGGTACAGCAACACGGGTTAGCCGATCCGTATTGAGGCGGAGCGGCCGTGAGCGTCCAATCCTTCCATGGCGGCAAAGGTTTCAACATCGGCTAGGGCCTTTTTCAACGATGCCGGCTTGTATTGGACGATACTAGTTCGTCGTTGGAATTGGTCGACTGTCAATCCGGCAAAACTCCGCCCGGCGCCGCCGGTCGGGAGCACATGGCTTGGGCCGGCGACGTAGTCTCCCAGGACTGTTGGTGAGTAGCCACCTAGGAAGAGGGCGCCAGCGGTCGTGATCTGACGTTCGAGGTTGCGATTGCACTGGGTCATGATTTCGCAATGTTCGGGGGCAAATCGGTTGGTGATTTCGATGGCGGCGGCAAGGTCCTTTACGTGCAAACACCAACCGCCTCGGGAAAGGGCTTTTTTAATGTACTGAGCACGCGCTCGCTCCGGGAGTTGTCGATCGATCGATTTCAATGTGCGCTTGAGGAGCCGGTTTGAGGGAGTGAGCAAAACCACGCGCTCGTGTCCGGAGCCGTGTTCTGCTTGCGCCATGAGATCGGCGGCGATCCAATCGGGATTGGCAGAGTCATCGGCGATGATCAAAGCCTCGCTGGGACCCGGGAGGAGATCAATGGCAACACGACCGAAGAGCGCGCATTTGGCGGCGACCACATAGGCGTTTCCCGGGCCAAATATCTTGTTGACCGAGGGGATTGATTGTGTACCCAGTGCCAACGCTGCAATGGCTTGTGCACCGCCGAGGCGGTAGATTTCGGTCGCGCCGGCTTGTTTCAGGGTAAAGAGCAGGTCTTGGTTGACCGCTCCCTCTGCATCGCACGGGGTGCAGACAGCTATCTCCGGACAACCGGCGACTTTGGCGAGAGTGATTGTCATGAGGGCGGTAGAAATGAGAGGCGCGGTGCCCCCGGGGATGTAAAGGCCGACTCGTTGGAATGGATCAAACTTCTCCCCAACGATGGCGTGGTGGGAATTCCTCATTTGCCAATTCTTTCTTTTGGAGACCTTGCTGAAGGCACGAATGTTATTGGCTGCCGCTCTGACTGCTTTTTTGATCTTCAACGGGATTCTTTGAGCGGCGACGATCTCTGTGTCCGAGACACGAAGCGTCTCGGGTGTGAGGGAAGCACCGTCGAATTTCTTTGTCAGCCGGATCAGGGCGCGGTCCCCTTGGTTTCTGACGCTGTCGACAATCGCCGTCGTCCGGTCGAGAATGGTTTGATCAAACAAGCTTGACGAGCGCAGCATCTCGGCCACTTTCGTTTTGTAAGCCTTATCTTTGTAAGAATAGACCTTCATCTGTCGGCAAGCTTATTTCACCGCATTTTGAAAAAGCAAATTTCAACTGCGGGAAATGGATGTGTTGGGAATGCCTTGAATCCGTAGCGGGAGTTTTCTTATGCTGCCAGGCATGAAATCATGTTTGCGGAACGGGATCGTTGTTTTGGGTATCTTGGCATCGGTCGGCACAGTCGAGAGAGCCACCGCTCAGGGTGGCGGAAAGAAAACGTTTAAAGTCAGTGAATTTACCTTTGTCCGACCGGATGCTTGGGGCTGGGTTCAGCCGCGGTCATTGATGAGAAAGGCGCAGCTCAGCGTTCCCGGCAAGGAAGGCGGAGAAAAGGGAGAGGTGGTCTTTTTTCACTTTGGGCCGGGAAATGCCGGGGGGACGCAGGCCAATATCGATCGATGGTTCCGACAGTTCCAAGAGCCAAAAGCGCAGCTAAACGCACGAACGGAAACCTCCAAGGTGGGCGACACCCCTATCTCTTTCGTGCATGCGGAGGGCACCTACCTAAGCGGTCCTCCAGTGGGGCGGAAGATTCCGAAACGCAACTTTGCTTTGTTAGGAGCGATTGTTGAGGCAGAGCAGGGTTTTGTGTTTATTAAGTTTACGGGACCCAAGGCGGTGGTTTCTGCGGCGGAAAGTGACTTTAAAACAATGGTCGCTTCCGCTAAGTGAGGTTTTGCGGCGTTCTTCAAGGGTGCGAGTGAAGAGGTGTAATCACGGTGCATATCCATTCGCACTGAAAGGGCAAAGCGGTGAAAAATCACCGTACTCTCATGCTGCATCGCTTTCCCTGCTCCAAGCTTCCAGAGCTGCTCATGCGCCCCTTTTCCAATCACGCACCATTCACCAACCGGTCTGGATTCCTAGCTTGCCTTTTTTGAGGCAATCGGCACAATTTCCCTCTTATTTATGAGTAAAGAGAGTGCGGGATCGCTTAGCTTGATTGAGTTTTTGACGTGGTTGGAGACCCACATGCAGAAACTGATTTTAGGCGGAGTCGCAGCTGTCGTTTTTGGCGGGGTTGTCTATGTGTCGAATTGGAAGGCTGATCAAGCGGAGCAGGCCGCCGGGACTGCTTTGTATGAACTGCAAGCACGAGAAGGACAGGGCGGCGATGTGGCGGAGCCAACCGCTGAGGAATATTTGAGCGTCTTGGAGGCGCATCCGAATACCACCGCTGGCGAGCGAGCCTTACTGCTAGCCGCTCAGGCTCATTTTGTTGCCGGGCGGTTCAATCAAGCTCGGGAGCAATTTGAGCGGTTCGGAACCCTTTACGGTGACAGCGAGTTTATTGCTACGGCTCTCTATGGTGTGGCAGCCTCTTATGACGCTGCTGCAAATTACTCAGAGGCGAAGGTGGCCTATCAAGCGATACTGAACCGTTTCCCCAACACATCAACGGCGGCGCAAGCGAAGCTGGCGACTGCCGGGATTCACGAAGCCCAAGACGAACCTAGAGAAGCCGTTGCCTTGTACGATGAATTGAACCGGCCCGGGATTCCTTCCACCTATAGTACTCGAGCACTTTTGCGGCGGGAGAAAATCTTCAAAGAACATCCCGAACTCCGTCCAAAACCGGAACCTGAGCCCGTTAGGCCGACTGATGACGATGGGATTAGAGCAGTGGAAACGACAGGCTCAGACGAATTTGAGCCTGCACCAAGCGAAGGAGTGAGCACGGAAACCACGGTTCTTCCAGATGAGTCTGCTGCGGAGGACGCCACTGCGGGGGAGGTGCCAGCTGTGGAGTCGACGACTGAACCCGAGCCGGAGGGATAGTAACGTTCACTGCATGGAGTTCCTGTGCTTGTGCCGATTCAGGTCGTAGCGGCGCTCGTGTTTGATGCTGGACGCTTGCTCATCACCCAAAGACCCGCCGATAAACATCTAGGGGGCCTCTGGGAGTTTCCCGGCGGGAAACTCGAAGCCGAAGAGAGTTTTCAGGACTGCCTCCATCGCGAGTTGCAAGAGGAGCTCGGCATTGAGGTTGCTATTGGCCCTCTATTGGCTGCGATTGAGCACAATTACCCAGAGAAAACCGTTCACATTCACTTCTACCAATGCACACTTCGTTCCGGTGTTCCGACACCGATCGAGTGTCAGGCCCTGGAATGGGTCACAGCGATGACGCTCAGTGATTACTCGTTTCCGCCGGCTGACACCGGACTCCTAGCTGAACTCAAAGCCAAACCCGAACTCTGGGAGACCAATAGCTAGTCCTCCCATTTTTGCGATCCAAAGGGGCATCATCGGGTGATCTCGAGCCTGGATGAGGCTATAAATTAGGGGTTCTACGCCAGACTGAGAGTTTTCTGCCTCTCGTTGGCAAAGTCAGCTAATTCCCTTTGAACTGATATCCCAGCAGGAAATTAATTGGTCGTTACATTGGCTAAGAGTCTCGTCGACTGTTCGCGTGTGGAGGTCGTTTCTGAGCGGACAACTTTAAAAACGGGAGCCCCACAGGTCGGGCACTTCCCTTTAACGGTTCGACGGCCGTTTTTCATTACATCGTCAACGGCGTCGACCATTTCGCGTCGCTCACAGCATTCAGAGCAATATGCTTCAGTCATCATGATTGCTGGAGCCGGACTTCGAGCCACTTACTTCACCAGCGATGCGGAGATTACGGGATCGATCGGAATTCAGTCAACAGTTGAAAAGAACGTGTGAATTTCGATGAGAAACCGTAGTTTTTGACAGAATTCACCGGCTACGACCTGTGGTTTTCACCCGGATGATAGCTAGTTTTGATTGGCTTCAATAGGGACTTGAGCGTCTGGTTTTAGATAGTGGAAAAGATCGCGGATTTTTTGATTGGTAAGGTTGAACAGAAGGCCTTTCAGCATCGGGCTTGTCTGGACGTTTTGGATGTCGCTCTTCGGGAGAATGAATGATTTCAGTGATTGCCCAGTCATCGGTCGTGTACATGGTCGAAGTTCGATAGTCATTCGAGACCACACTGCGTTGGGGGTGATGATATTTGGAGCAGGTAATCGAGATTTCCACGGGCCGAACTCTTTATCGGGACCGACACTGCCGCCGGCGTCGAACAATCGGTGGCATTGTTGGCCGGTAAGGGAATAGATTACTCGGCCACGAGAGGCGTTTAAGGGTGAGGCATTTGTCGCTTGAGCAATGTCGTGCTACTTCGCCATCTTCGCCAGGTTGTCTCGCCCGGGTTCCTGAAAAATGCCCCGAACTTGTTCCATATGGCGATTGGCTTGCGGGTCGTTGAGATTCCGGAGTTGGCGGACAAGCAGAGCGTTGAGGTCGCAGGCGGGAACTTTTTCCTCAGCGATGGCAGACAGTAGCATCTAGGCGTAAGCAGTGCGGTTTGTGAGGGTGCCAAAGACATTTTGCTGCTCGGCAGTCTTTAGTTTGGGGTTTAAGCCTATCAAGACGGTCGGGATGCGAGGATCAAAGAATTTTGCGAGAGCACGGATGGCTTATCCCCCAAATATCTGAATCAGACAACAACTCAAGCAGGGTTTTTCAAAAAGTTGGTCGCCGACCTAGGTTAACAGGGTGGCAAGAGAGCCGATCGGCGTTTGCCGAAGCCTTGGGTCTGGTCGGCAATCAGGCAACGGAGTGAGTTGAGGGCTCTTTGGCTCCGAATTTGGGGCGATTGACCCGGCCGCTGCCTTCTGGCGGCGGATGAGCCCCCCCTCTGCTCACTGGTTCATGGCTTGAAGCGGCGCCCTAGCCCCCGACGCGCCCCTTGCCACTCCAGACCCGCTTTCCCCGGGCTTTATACCATTTGCCAAAAATCATTTCGCAATTAGGATTTAGAGACTTAAGAAATTTGACCGGCTTTTCTTGGCGTTGAGCAGCAGGGCGATGGCGGCAAACCATTTTGGCAATGGGGTTTTGTCTTTTGAAAGATCCTCCTC
The DNA here is from genome assembly GCA_024761205.1 of Limisphaerales bacterium. Lineage (GTDB taxonomy): Bacteria > Verrucomicrobiota > Verrucomicrobiia > Limisphaerales > AAA164-E04 > UBA2970. The sequence continues at coordinate 49,339 of JAMASS010000007.1, read as the reverse complement.
GAAAACACGTTGAAGTTGCTGCGGCCGGCATGGCAATTTCACCGCCCAATCTTTTGCAACGCCCACTTGCAAGCCCCCTGTTTGCTTTGACAAAGCGGACATTGGGGAGGCATCGCCCCACCAAGTGCACTCCAAGTGGCTAATGCGGAGCGCTTGATCGGGAAAATTTTTCCATGGCCTTAATCAAATTCATCCCCACAACAGCAATTTCATTCCAACTCATTAAAGCCTCTAAATCCTAATTGCGAAAAAATTGCACTTATTCACTCTCTATCGTTGACCGCATTACAATACCCAGTCAGTTGGAGAACGTGATGGACGGCATCGATTGAGTCCGGTATTTCTATGCAATCCCAGACGTTTCCTTTGACGCAGACATCCAAAAAAATCTATGCATACTCGAATGAGGTTCTCCCGCTTTTCGAGCCCAACTACTGAACTTCAAGGCAGATTTGCATCCTGCAGTGCTGTTTAACATAAGTCAATCATCCCTGCCATCCGTCCCTCTTTCAAAACATGTTCTTTCCCCGATCCGCACCACACGCCCCGCACGAACAGATGACTTGCTATAATAGTGAGTGAGCACTCTGGACAAAAGCCGAAGACCAGCTGCTGGCTCAAATTATGTCGCGGCTACATAATCAGCAAGAGAAGAGGTCTCCAGAAGATCAAACCAATGCCTTTCCACTGAAACTATAAGCTAAAAGAATTAAGATTTAGAAAAACTACTTCTAACAGAGAAGACAATTCACATCAGAAAACTATTTACACGGAATAAAGGTCCTATCTAAATGATAAAATCCAATTTTCTAACCCTAATTCATGTCACAATAGTCTTGATTTCCCCCACCAGATCTCTCCTCTAATCTGATGAACAGTCGCGTTATTGGGAATTATCCATATATCAGAGAACGGAATGATCCTTCTTGGGTAGGAAAGACACTAAATGAATAATCCGAATGATGCCGCAAAGAGCTCTCAAGAGTCTGAATTTGTGAGAAGCTTCTTTGACGTTATTACCCTACCCTCCGATCGTATGCGCTATCTCTAATCTTCAGGTGGCGTATGACTGACGGACGCGAATGACATTATGCAGTGAGTTTATATCGCCGTGCGAAAACTTTGGTAAACTTGAGGATGCTGGGAAAAGGATTCCTGCCCCTGAGCGAAGGGGGGCGTCAACAAGTGATGCAGGCTCTGGATTAAAAGGTGCAACTTCGCCGCAAACCCATAAAAACCATCTTTGGAAGGGAAATATCAGAAGCACTACTGACCGAACCGTATCTGTTCCGGTTGTTGGATCAAACAGCGGATTTTTCAAAGAAAGATGTAGATTCTCTCAAAAAAACCGAAAACTCGAACTCTTGGAACGCTGCTGCAGAAGCTTCCTTCTGGTCATCACAATCTCGTCTTGGGGTCGACTGGGCGATGTCATCAATTTAAGTAAACAGACGGGACAATCCGTTAATAGCCTTTACAAACTAGCTAGACGCTTGCGCCAAAAACTAAAACACGGTGTTTTGTGCGATCTAGCAAAGGATCGAGACGATGAGTCAATGATTTTTTTGAACCAAGAAGCCCTCCAGATAAATCCTGCAGAGAGAAAAATCAAAGTCGGCCAGTAACGACTCTCAAGTTCCGTGAGATTCATAGCAGAATCATCTTTAAATATCTCTTCCCTATTGCAATTTCTCAATAGATTGCACCATGATTATGGATATGATAAATGAAAACCTTTCGTCTGAATGCAGGAATGCTCAGCAAAATCAAATTTTTATTCGGCAGTGAGCTAATAGATTGATAAGGAAGGCCATGACAATATCACCCGGCAACTGAGTGACAAAGAACGCGGATGGGCGGCCACTCAATCCAAAATTGACCGACTAGGGAAATTGATTTTAGACAATGGTTCTGAAGGAGTCTTAAGGGTTAAATGATCCGGCTTGAGGAATCGGTGAGATTGGTGCCCTTTTTCATTCGGGGAGATGCGGAAATGATGAGTTATCTTGGTGTGTTGACGCTAACGGGTGAACCGCTGCTAGATTTGTTTTTGATTTTCTCGCACAGCAAGGACCTGCTGTGTGTGGCGATGATGAGGGTATTGGCAGTGTTCACATTTTACTTAGGCTATATTTATATGTTTGTAGAAGGAAATTGCGGTGGCGGCGAGCAATGGGTTGCGACCAGCAGAGGGGGGAAAGTCCTGGTTCTCGCTGATACGAAATGGGCTGTTGATCGGCGGCTTGGGTGTGCATGTGCGGGTAGTGATTTCGGAACTCAAAGGAGCTGAGGGGTGAAAAAGTTGTTCCTTTTCGGTCCGCTGGGGAAAGGTGAGAGGAGGAGCAACGAAAATCTGGGATTTGCGGCGGCGGCGGATGACTTCGAGATTTGCTTAGTGTTGCGGCATAAGCCGCATTTGAAAGATCGAAACATTTGGGAAGCGATCAAAGAAACTGGAATTGGCATCGAACTAGAGTCAAAGCTGTTTAATCGGATAAACGGCATCGCGCTGATGATTTGCGAGCTAGATATCTTTGCCAGTGGCTGCGCGCAACAAATCAACGAGCGAGGGCTGAAGTTTTTTCTCGAACGATGTGGACTTTTAAAAGAGCGGAGGAAGCCGTAGCGCAAAGGTTGGTGTTCCTGTCGGAGTATTAAGCCCTGGCGTTTTGTCCACTATACTATTAGGGAGTGACGGAAGCCATCATAGAAAACTATGCGCAGTCGGATTAGTTTTCTTGCGGGGAACGGTGGAATGAAGAGATCGCGTTAGTTCGCTTGTCGTGCTCGGATCCCATAAAATTTCTAGCGGATTTTCCAGTTTTTTATGAGGCGTTGGGCGTTCCGTAGACGTGATATCAAGTGATGGCTTGGAGCGATAAACTAAAAAGAAGTGCTCATGGCATCGATTTGGTCCGGAGTGGCGGTTGCTGGCGACGGAAGCGATGCCGGCATTTTGGTTTTTGCAATCGTTGGATTTGTTTGTGTAGGGCTTTGGACCATTTTTTGCGAATCGTGGGGAGGAGTGGTTGTGGAAGCAATGTTGACCGGGGCGGTTCCGCTGGCTCCAGGGGATGTCATTTTGGGAATCTGGTACCGGACAAGAAATGTGGCTATTTGTGCGGTTTGTTTGGCGAGTATCAAGAAACGGCTCAAGGGTTGTATTGGGACTATGATTTGCGGCGGTGGATGAGTGCGCAGTGCACCTCTTACGCAAGGGATCACTTGTGCAATCGCGAGGTGCACCGCAAGCTTTGGATAAGAAGGGGTGAGCGTGTAGAGTAAGCGAGGCGGTGAACTGTTGCTATTGGAGCGTTTGTTTGGGAAATGAGCAAGCGGCGGGTATGGAGCGTTGTATCGCATCGGCCAGAGCGGTTGGAGTGTTTAGACAGTTTCGAGTGTTCAGTGAGCACCCCGTGGCAGAGGCGGTATGTTTTGCAGCGCCTGCTGTGGAGGCGACGGAAGATTGACGATTCTTGGTTCACCTGTCTGCCGGAGTGAAAGCGTTTGAGTTTGATTGCGTGATTTGGCTGGATGCGCAGCCGCGTTTCGGAGGGTTCCGGGAAATCTGCTGCGGACGTTTGAAGGAGCTCTTTTGCATATGCCATTTGTGCGGCTGCTGCGAGAACGCAGGACGAACCCGCGGATAGCCGTCTGTATTCGATTTATCGAACTGGCGGCGTGCCAATCCACATTAGTTGGCAGAGGGTGGATTTTGGATTTTTAAGAGATAGGCGACAGACCATGTGTGCAAGTTGGCAACACACGGGATCGTTCTGACGGAGAAGCAGGGGGTAGTGCTGACTGAAGAGGAGGCCATGAGATACGGTGCCAAATGTTGTGCGACGACCTGGAGGGGCATTGTTTGGAACGCCATTGCGATACATGGGGGAGGAAGCATTTAGGTAAATGGAAAAAAGCAGCGGTTCTGTCCGATGAGAAAGATTGAGATGAATAGCTCCCGGAATCAATACCGTCTGGCGCGAGATGGAGTCCCTGGATTCACTCTGATCGAGCTAGTGGTGGTGATTGGCATCATCGGTGTTTTGACGGGGCTTCTGCCACCGGCCTTGTCGTTGGCAAAGGAACGGGGCCGGCGGCTCTCATGCATGACCAATATGCGGCAACTGACGATGGCAGCTTTGGCTTATGCGCATGGTGACTCGCAAAACAGTTTATCGGGCAAATCGGATTTTGAATATCAGAACCTGAGCTGACTGGCGAGCGGATATGTGGAGGAACGCTGTCTATATGTTTGTCTCCCAGCACGAAGAATGTCGTGAGCGAAGCGTGTGATCGGCACCCGTTTTCAGATGTGGAAGGGTATGCGAATTTGCGCGATTTGTTGCACGAAAGGGAGCGAGCACACGGGTCGAGTTACCAAAACTTCGGTTTTTTCGGCGCGGATGTCGATATGTGGACGGAGATCCCCTTTTATGGGCGAATGAAGCGCATCAATGGCGCTCGCAAGGATTTGCACAACATCCACACCTAATCAGCAGCAGCATGATAGCTTTGGATTAAGGGATAAATTGCGGGCTATCCCGAGTGCGGCTGATGCTGGATCAAGGAATTATCAGCAGACTCTGCTACCTAGGCAAGGCGGACAATCACGGCGCGAACGGCCTCAACTCGGGGCATTGCCATGGGCATGTCGATTGGAGTCCACGGAAGGATTATATTTACTTGTATGAACTCTCGGAGGATGAAGGACAGACTGAGATGCCTCGGCTCTAAACATAAGTGAACTTGCGGCAACCTTCCTCAATTTTGCTCTCCTCGTTGAGCTCGCCACCACTTTTGTTGGAAGTGAAAGGGGACTTAAGTCCCGTTAACCCTATTTCATTTCTCCAAATTTCACCATTGATTTCTCCGAGAAATGCGGCAGAATTTAATAATCGTTGTGTGACCGCCCGTCGGCGGCATGGAGATTTTCAGTATGAGTGATACAAATCAACCTTTAGAAGTTGTTGCTTACTTAAAGCCTTACTGCGGGTGGAGTGAAGGAGTGCGCGCCATAATGCGGAAATATTCCCTTGAATTCGAAGATCGCGACATCATCAATGACCCCGCCCAACGTCAGGAAATGATCGAAAAGAGCGGTCAGATGCTTAGTCCCTGTGTACAAGTCAATGGTGTGATGCTGGCGGACGTGAGCGGTGAAGAGGTCGAGGCTTACCTCCTCGCCAACAAGCTGGTTACGCCTTCCGGCAAGGAAGCTGACGCCCCCACCAATGCGCCTTGCCCCGACGAAGTACATGAAGAACAGTCCGTCAATTTCCGGTCTTGAGACAGCTTTAACGAACGCATTGATCCAACGCGAAGGCAATTAATCGCCTTCGCGTTTTTATTTGTTCAACGTCCAGTGCCATCACAATGGCTTACGCAAAGCCCCTCAATGTTTCGGAATCGTGGCGGCTGGAAGATGCCATCGACTTCGACTATGCAGTTGAGACGGCCTTTAAGGCTGACGGCACCTCTCCTGCAGATCACCGACAGATCTTTCTAACCTTCCTGGTAGAGAGTGGTCTTGAAGGACAATATCTGGATTCGTCTCATCGAGAAACCGCTTTTCGGTATTGGCTGGAAGCGCAACGCCGCCACGCACCTGCATCCACACTCTGGCCTGGAACGATCTTCTGCCACAGCAAGCGAGTCCTCGCCGGTGCCCTCATCGTCGCCGGCCTCCTGAGCGGCGTGCTGGCTAGCGCGAGCCTTCTTCACTATGACGGCACACAGCCGATCAACGTGGCCACCTTTCTCTTCTTTCTTCTCGGCGGCCAACTGTTGTTGTTGCTCATCGCCACAGAAGCGCTACTCCTGCGCCGATTCGGATTCCTCAGTTTGGAAACAGGGATCGTCACACCACTGATTCAATTCACTTTAAACCGGACATCCGCCTGGATTCAAAAGGGAGCGCTCAGCCATTGCACCGGTGAAACCCGGCTGCAGCTCGCTGCATTTCTTGGATCCCTCGGCAAAAAGCAGTCGCGTTATCAACCGATGATCGTCGGCATCATTACCGGACTCGCCCAAACTTTTAGCGTATGGTTCAATATTGCTGCCATCTCGACCACGCTCCTCCTAGTGACCGTGAGCGACCGCGCCTTTGGTTGGCAATCCTCCCTGAACCTTTCGCCGGCCAGAGTCCATCAAGTAACAGGCATCATTGCCCGCCCCTGGGCTTGGTTTTACCCGGAAGGAGCACCAACAGTCTCGCAAATTGAAGGAAGCCGAATCTATCTCAAGGATGGCATTCGCACCTTGGTCACCACCAACCTTGTCTCCTGGTGGCCCTTCCTCGTCTGCTCACTCCTCACCTATGGGTTACTGCCGAGACTCTTGCTTTGGCTAGCCACTTGGATAATCGTTCGCTGGCAACTGAAAAAACTCCGCTTCAACTCCCTCACCTGCGATCGTCTATGGGAAAACATGAACCGAAGGCAACTCGACACCACTCTCACTCCGGAAACGCACGCCGACACCAACCCGTCGCCCGTTAGCGAGCGGCCGTCTGGAGCGCCCGCTCCAATGGCGCCCTCCTCAGATCACCAAACCGCCTACCTGATCATCGAGCCGGAATTGTCGAAACGAATCAACCATCGGGTCGTCGCCGGATCGATCCATCGCCAAATCAATTGGACGATCAGCAAATGGCTCAAACTCCCCGACGAAACGGAATCGTGGTCAGATTTCCGGAACGCCCTCAAAGCCCTGCAAACAGAGGAAACCTATGCTCGTCTGGTTGTCCTCCAAGAGGCTTTTCAACCCCCTATCCGGGAATCTCTCAACTGGCTGAAACAATTGAGAGCTTCACAGGGCGCGAGTGGAAAACTGATGATATTGCTAGTAGGCCGTCCGGAAGATGCCGGACAAGTGGGAGTCGCCAGTCAAACCAACCACCGCATCTGGGAGCAATCCCTCGCTGCCCTGAGCGACGGAAACATAGCGGTCGCCCCTCTTTCCCTCACCGATGACAACGAGTAATCCATTGCCCATCTACGCTGTCGTCGGACACCCGAACGAAGGGAAATCCTCCGTAGTCGCTACTTTGACAGAGGACGATTCGGTTCGGATTAGCCCCACTCCGGGGGAAACCACCGTCAACCGGGAATACTCCGTCCGCATTGACGACCGCGCCATCATTCAATTCATCGACACGCCCGGATTTCAGCATCCCCGACAGATCCTTGAGTGGTTTCGCGCGCGGGAAGCCACCACCACCGGCCTGGCAGCAAAATTTCTCGAAGCCCATCACAACGAACCCGGTCTAGCCCATGACCGCGAACTCCTGACACCGCTGGCGCAAGAGTGCGGGGTGATTTACGTCATTGACGGGAGCCGCCCCATCAGCAGCACCGACCGCATGGAAATGGAAATCCTGCGCCTCACCGGAAATCCGCGCATGGCAGTAATCAACCCCAAAGATACCGGGGAAGCCTACATTGCCCAATGGAAGAGCGCCTGCTCAAAATCATTCAACTCCATCCGACTCTTCAACGCCCATCAAGCGACCTACTCCGAACGCATCGCCCTATTGGAAAGTCTCAAGAGCATGAACCAAGACTGGGAAGCCGCACTCGCCACAGCCATTAGTGCTTTTGAAGAGGACTGGGCTAATCGTATCCGGCAAGTCTCCGGCATTTTTTGTCACATCGTTCGCCAGGCGATCACTCATACCGAATCGAAGTCTGTCTTTAAGCCGGACGAAGAGGCCGTCACTCGCGACGCTCTTCAAAAAAAATACCGAAAAGCCTTGCATGAAATGGAACGCAACGCCCACCAACAGATCCGACATCTCTTCAAACACAGCATTTTCAACCTCGACATTCCTCCACAATCCATCCTCCATGACGATCTGTTCACGTCCCGCACTTGGCAAGTGCTCGGATTGTCCAAGAAACAAATTATTTCCACCGCAGTGCTCTTGGGTGGTGGGCTCGGGGTCAAATTAGACTTGATGGCCGCTGGACTCTCCTTTGGCATCTTCACTCTCTCCGGAGCACTTGCGGGAGCGACCGCCGCCTGGCTCAAGGGTGAAGACCTCGCTCGGACTCGGATTAAAAAACAGAAACTTGGCGGCACCAGAATCACAGTTGGCCCAAACACCAACCCACAGTTTCCTTTCATCCTGCTAGACCGCGCCCTGCTCTACTTCCAGCATGTCTCCAACTGGGCACATGCTCGCCCTGTCCCCGTCGTTGAGGGATCCTCACCCATCAAACTCGAAGACACCGAACAAGGATTTACCAAGCACTGGTCCAAGGAACAGCGCACAGCCTGCGCCCAATTCATCAAAGCCATCGCCACAGACCAATCATACAAAAAACAAGAAAACGCAGAACGCGCCTTCAGAACCCAACTCCAACAAACCCTCCACTAAATCTCTCAATCCACTGAACCGACTCCTAAGCCGGACTAAGCCATTGTTCATTCCTACCAACATCAGCGTCACAGAATAAAGGAAGTTGCCAGCCTCAATGTTCTGGCATTTCGAGTATTCTGTAGTTTAATTAAATCTCTTCTCCCCCATTCTTCTCCTCATGCCTTCGTGTGCCTCTCCATTCACTCGTCAGAACCTAGCGTGAAACCAAAAGTCAGCGAGCACCCGACTCGCGAGGACTCTCCCCTCACCTCAAGAAAAACTCCGCATCTCCGCGTGAGATTTCATTCACCACCCGGAAATAGCGCATCTCCTCAGCCGAAAATTCCATCCGAAACAAACTCACCGTGCCCACCACTAGAACAAAGAGCCACCACACTCGAAGCCGATTGCAACTCCCCGTTCGTATCCCATCGGATCATCAGCCCACTCTCTTCACGCTCAAGCACCAACACCACCGGACGGCAGCTCCGACCGCACAGTTACATTGAAGCTAGTCATCGAGATCTCTCCTCCATCGACCACGATATCCGTGATCCCCGACAATCGTGGTGCATCATTGACCGGCTGCACCACCACACAAAAACGACACGAACTCCCCAGCATCCCGCCATCCACCCCCACCTTGATCTCCGTCTTGCTAACGGCATCCACAAGCAGCATAAACTCCAGAAATCGACTCGCTCCCTCGCCTTGCAAGACGGCATCTTCGTCCCTTACCAGCGCCCGGATTCGACGATGTCACCGACTTCGTCAACCGGCCGACATCCGACTCCGTATCGCCGATTTCAAAAGTCACTCCAGCCAACAAAGAATCTCCCACAATCACTCGATCAGAGATCGCGAAGATGGTTGGCGAATCGTTCCCCGCGGGTAAGTTGACCTCCACGGGGCGCCAATCTGGCTCTGCAAGTTTTCACCGGCAACGTTCAACACGATTCCCTCGATCACCTCTAGTTCCGCACTGGCATTTTCCAGCCCTGTGGCGGTTTCCACAAACGCCACCTTCTGAATCTGCGCCACCTCCACCAGAGATCTCAAAGCCTTGATCAGCCTCCGAAGCAATTGTTTTGGCGGCACCCAGGTTTGCCTCCGCAATAACCCCGGCCGCTCCGTGGGACACTAGAATTCACAATGGCTCCTGATTCCTTGATGATTGCCTCCACCACCGTTGACTGATCAGTATCTACAGTGCCCTCGCCGCTTTGTTTGCCGAAAAATCATTTTTGGAAAGCGCAGATGGAGACGGTTTGTTGGGAGGCGTTTATGTTTATGAAGGGCCGAAGCGCCCATCACCACCGAGCTAGCCTGAACAATCAAGTTTTGAACCTGGACCACAGCTTCAAGCACTCCGCCAACCGTCGCATCCCCACCCTGCGTTCCCGAGATTGGATTGGTGTTTAATAAATCCACCGGCCCCGGAACACCAAACGCAGCTTTAACCGCAATCTCTGCTTGTGACACCGTTTGCCCGCACTCAACCAATTCTGCCATCACGGTGCTCACTGCGCTGACGGGAACCTTCGAGCGGCCCTTCAGTGGAATGCCGGTGGCAATGTCGGATTCCTCCCAAGGCAATGATTATGCCGCTGAATCCGTCGGCGGGAGCAGCAAGGTTGCCCCCCGAAGCGTCTGTTGTGCACACAGTCTCCCCTGTGTCCCTTTGTCGCCCAAGCCGCTAAATACAACACTTCCGGGGCGACATAACCATCCACCACCGTCTTGTTTTCAATTGTTGCCGCCGCACTTCCGCTATCGCCGTCATTGACCGTCAGCGTTACGGAATAGGAATGTAAACAGAGATAAATTATCCAAAACAACTTCGACCATTGGCGGATCGTTGATTGAATTCACATTGACTTGAAACGCTTCCGAAACCGGCCCTCTGTTTTCATCTATAAACGGACACCCTCACCCCAGCGGCGCCGAAAGCATTCTTAGGCGGGACTATTGGCAAGATTAGATCACCTCCGGTCCCTTCGAGCCTCACCCCCGAATCAGCTAGCGCCTCCCTGACAATGGAGGTAGCAATTGTTAGCGTGTTATGGACTTTCGAGATCCTCAATCCGCAGCAACAGCGGACCGATCGAGCCGCCTTCATCCATCATTTGATCCGTCAATCCTGAGATTGTGGACAAGCTATTGACAAAGAATTCGCGAAGCACCGTCTCAGCCGGATCAAAGTTCGCATTACCCGCCTGCGATGCCTGAACACCCGCCAGACCATGCCGGAGCACGTCATGGTACGACCGTCAATAGAAATGATGTCTAGCCACGGCCACCGGTTCACCCGAATCACCACCCTCGACCAAGACGTCAAACGGTGGATTATCCAAATTCCGATCGGCAATCGCCGCAAACCCGATTTTTCGGCAAAGCATCAAACAAAACGACCTACACCCATTCACTTGACTAACGCAAATCGAACAACAGGCTCTGCGGCAAAGTCGCTATCATTACCTGCTTGATTCGCAATGACAGTAAAGTTTCCCTCCGCCTCCATCAAAAAAACCCGGCACTGGGCGGTGACATTCCAATGTCATCTGGGGACGTAAGGACAATCGGATTGTCCGGCGGCCCGCCTATCACGTGAAACCGAGGCTTTGCATCGTAAGTGAATGAATCCGTGATCGGATCAAACGGGATCACTTAGCACTGTTTCCCGCGAACAACATTTACGCCCCAGTCAGCCAATGTGTTGAGAACGCGATCATTCGCAGTGCCGGATTTGATGGCCGCAAGATTATTCGCCGCGTTGAAATCGGTGAGGACAGGCAACGGTTCCAATTGAAAAAAGTTGCGGATATTGTTTCCGCTGAGATTGAGATTCTTGACTGGAGTCGTATTCCCAATGCTTTCCAGATTCCCAATGCCCTTGTTGCTCAGAACTAAGTTCTCACCGAGCCGCAAGAAATCAGCTGCGTTGAACGGTATGCCCGGAGGAATTCTCAGAAGTACTCGCAAGGCTGCCCCACACACAGATTCCATCCGGCACCTCAACAATGCTGGACACCCGGACATCGATGGCCACGACATCGGTCAACCCACCGGAGTCCTTGATGAAGTATTCCAAACGATCCGTGCATTCGAACCCTGGATTTGGCGTATAAAGCCAGTTCACCGCCTGGCGAAATACCCTCTGGCGAAACAGCAGACTGCCGTTTGCCGTTGGCGTTTTGATCTCGCTAATTGAGAGGGTCTCATTCTGGTCCGGTTCAATGAAGTCGTCACTAAGACGTCCAAGATATTGTCCGTCGCGTTGGCTGATACCATGCCATCGTCGTCATTGGCAGTAGGAGGACAGGGGCACATCAAGTTGTATCGTTTTCTTTGCAGCCGGCTGATCCGAACCGCTAACGATGATATCCACTTGAGCACTCCCCGTACGGTTCTTAAAGGGACTGAAAAGTGGATTAACAATTACCAGCGGAATCTCATGCTTGCCTGCTTCCGCTGGCGGATTCATGACAGCCGCTGACATTGAAACGTCAACCGGTTTATCCTCCTGCCCTCGAGCCGTGCCTACCGGCACGAATTGAGGTCCATTCTCGAGGGGCACGGCTCCAATCGCGACTCGCGCAGCATAATGACAGTGAGACTTCCGTCGACTTGCGATGGCACCGGTAATTCCACGAAGCCTTCCAGCACATTCTGAATCTTGATTGCACCTCGATATCGCCATCACCATCGCCCAGCTCTCCATCTGTCAAGGGACCGCCAGTCGATTCCGCAGTCGAAATAAAGACGCTGCTGCCATTCTGCCGCACTAATGCGCCATCAGCGGGATTCGGCTGCGCATTCGGATCGAAGATAAATTTCAAGAGCGCCGTCACATCGCGTTCATCAACTACACCATCACCGTTGTGATTCCTGCTTCCGTTCCCCACCGGAAATTGACGGTGAAGTCGAGCAAGCCAATCCCCCGTTGTCCGGAGAAGATCGATTCGTTGAAAACCCGACTCACACTGTTTGAACACACCCTTTTCCATTCCGAGCCAGAATTCACCTCTCCTCAATTCTAACACCGAGTTAATCGTCGCGTTGTACCCGTTCCATAGATACGCATACTCCTCAAAATGGGCCGTCAAACTCCATCACAAACGCCCCCCTTTTCCGACACAAACCGATCGAACAAAGCCGCTCCCCAAGCCATCCGCCGCGGTATAGATGTGCTTCAACCGCGGACCAAACCGGAAAAATCCATTGCAACGTGTCCCAATCCAGCGATAGCCCTCACGATCAATCAGAAAGCAACTCAACTGGCCAGACTCCACCAAAGGCAGCAAATCGATTCCGGAGATCTTGCTGTCAACATATGAAGCACATCCTCACCCCTCTGAATATTGTTATGTCCCCCACTACTTATTCTTGACCTCGGAAATTTACAACCGACCGTTCTGGTTTCGAAAAGATTGGAGGCAAAGTTTGATCTAGGCCCGTTCTCAACCGAGTAAAGCAAGTTCAAGCTTCGCTTCTCCGGATCAACCCAATAAAGACCGGTGTATGTCGCGTCGCATAAAGCATCAAGCCCTCTGCCTTCTCCAAAAGATCGCCGCGCTGACGGAACTCCGTCTTGACGGATCATTCGAGAGGCAACGAAGCCTTTTTTACATGGTACAGCCGCCAATCATCAGCGATGTAGAAGCCACCTTTTGCTGGCTGGACAAAATGCCCTTAAGTCCTCCCCCCCTCCAACTCGCTCAGCAAATCAAGCTTGGAGAAATGTCCATTTTTGAAAATGACCACTGCGCTCTAGGCAAGGGTGAAAAAGCAACCCTCCGCCGATTCTTCCATGCCAATGATCTCCTTCTCATGCAGCAATGCGGCATCGGCATGATCGCTCAGATTGACAAACTGAAATCCATCATACCGAACCGCCCCATCCTCGGTTCCAATCCAAAGATACCCATCCTGGGACTGGTGAAGCGTCTGAATGCTGCTTTGGGGCAGACCGTCGTTCGTTGACCACCGCTGATATTTGGTGAATGCGAGGTCGGATTGCTGGGCAACGAGGCCCGCAGCGAAGCAGAAGAAGAGATGCCAAGGGACCAACTAGCGCCCCGCTCTAACAACATCCTTCCACCAGTCTCTCGTACTTGCCGAGGCAGACACCGCAAAAACAACTGTCTTAGCCCCGCAAACACGCGAGCGGATATGTATAGCGAAAGCGGTCCGTACACCACCATTTTCGGGAAGCGACATCGCGCGGTCCAGTTCTAAACCGCCGGGTCAAAACTGATCGGTAGCAGCAAGGATAACCGCTCACTTTTACAATAACGCAACGACATGAAATCTGCCACGACTTACATCAGCGGCTACAACCAGGGAATCATCTGCGACCGACATCCTTGCATCGTTAGTCGCCAAAATCACGGCCGAAGCCGTTTCGTGGAATGATGACTGCGATAGCAGTCATCATTCCGTTCGCCAGTGCCCCCGCGCTTTATGATTTTAGCGAACTGGTTAAACCGACCGCCATTCAAAGTGGCGCTCTCATCATTACGGATAGCCTGCTGATTCGGCTTTGGGCCCAATCACGCAGATCTGATAACCCTACGACTTGTGCTCCCGGTGTGGTCCATGCTCTGGTCCGGGCTTACGGTTCTCTTGGCAGACTACCTTCAGACCGCTGTCTTTCGGTGTCTCCGCTGGAGTGCCGGTTTGGGTTGGTTTATCATCCTCACTCAGATTCGCTTGACCCACCAACAACTTCACTGGCTGCTCAATGGTATTTTCCTCGGCGGGTTGATGGTTCGCCGACCAGCCTCAACCAATCCTGGTTCCATTGGCAAGAAATTCCGCAAGCGAGTCCTCCCTCGGCTGCTACCTTCGCCAATTCCTCTCCATCGCTCCGAACAGAGCAGGCGAGACATGGTGGCGCTTTTATTGGAATACGGAGCGGGTCCCAATCTTAAGGATGCCTTTTCTGGCCATGCGCTCCATCGAACTTCACTTGCCGACCAGCTCGACGTTGCCTCACTACTCCTCGAACAAGGTATCGATCCCTTGTTCCCAACCGGGCTGGGAACCAATGCCCTGATTCACTTGGTGAGCTACTCGGACTACCGTCGCATCAGATGGAGAATCGGTTTATCTTCACGGAACGGCTGTTCGGTTGGGCAGTGGCTTCGGGACGCCAAGACGGTGACGCTTCAGGAGCACACGTTTCCCGCCTCCTCAACCTCAAGTGGACCGGGGAAACCTCAAATTGAACAGCAAGCCATCACCGCAACGATCTTGGCCTACAGAACAAAACCGGTGGCTAGCCACAGCTCCCCGGCCTACCCAGCAACGCTTGAGCAACGGGTCAGACGCTTGGTGGCCTCCGACTAGATGGAGAGATTTCGACCGCTCACCGGGCCTGCCAACAAGGTCTCCAATACTTGCTATAGACCGAATTTGACGACGGCTCTTGGTTTGTTCAGCGTCGGGCCGGGCCGATGAACCCGCTTTTCGATAGTCGATTCCCTCACGGACGCAATCAGTGGATATCGATTGCAGGGGCGTCGCGGGCGACGATGGACATGCTCCTCGCCACCCCTCAAGCGATCTCCGATTCGGCTCCGCAGACAAGCCTTGTGAAGGCAACGAATCGAAGCGACCGCAACATCAAACCGCTTCTCAAGCAGTCCTGTGTTCGGTGCCGCAGAAGGAAAAGGCCTAAAGCGAGATTTCACTCGACCAGCCGGGCCACGCTCATGCAAAGGGGTGAAAAGTGGATCACCAGCAATTGTCGCCGGACAACTGAACGAGAGCCCGCTATTGCTCTACCCTTCGGGGCGAATCAAAAATATGGAGATGCCACCATTGGTTAAGCGGAATAATTACCCGTAGGGAGTTTCCATAGCTGCGCGACTGGATCGCTCAAGATGCGAATTGAGCCCGCAGGGGTGGAGCTCAACAATTCGCGGCACCCCCCCCCTTGAGCCATAGCACGCCCAATGAAGTCCTAGTTTCCTCTGTCCGCGGCTAGCGTGGGACGGCTCGGCTAATCGGGGCGTTCAACGCTAGCAGGGAGCGGCATGAAAATCATAGGGCAAAGAACAAAAACGGTAGGGATCGTCACGAATCAAAGCCCGCTTTTAACGGCTCAAGGAATCCATGCCGAACCAGAATTTTCGCCAACCCCCCCGTCAAACCATCGATCATTTCCAGCGAGATCTTCTTTCGCTTCCCCCTGGTGTATTGGGCCAATAGGGATACATGAACAGCTCTTCCACCACGAGCTCGGAAGAATCACCCTGCCATGAAATCATTTGATTGAGCCAGCTACTCCACCAACGCCCTTCTAGCGATCTCCAACGTTTCATCATCGCTCAGATCGTAGCTGAACCACAGCTTCTCCAAAGGTGGTGATGCCTCAGTCATCGGCTCGACCACGCGTTGCACCTGCTTCGAATAACCCAAGATGAAACCACCCCTTCCGCTATTCTCCCTACCCAACAATGCCTGACGGCAAGGAAGGTAAACGCTCTCCATCCAGCGGCACCTCCATTTCGAGAGTTTCAACGCCGCCAAGAATACCGCGCACCACAAGCTAAACGATTCAGCGCTTTCTCTGCTTGAGACCGCGAAAGGGTCGATGCGAGCTATCGGATCTCCACCGACTAACCTTTTGATTCCGTCCCCTGCCATCACCCTAAAACCAAACCAGCACCGCCGACAGCCAAGAGAATTACACCCGATAACACATTAACCAATCGGCCTTCAGTTGACTGCTCCCAAAACAAACCCAGCAACACCAAACATCAAAAAAAACCACCCAACAACCTAAAGATCAACCCGTCACGGGACCTATACGGGCTTTCTTGTTGGCAATCAAGACCGGATCCAAGGCCCATTCGCTAAACTTCACCTAGAACGAAAGAGAAAAATCGGCGTCAACAGAGAGATTCAAATCGCCGGGGCGACCTAGGGTGATATAGTTGGACTCGGAAGCCGTCTATGAAAACCGCAAGGCCCCACTGTCGATGACACTCTCATCCAAAGTCAGGTGAACCACCAAATCTTGTTGAATGTTACCCGCAATCTCAACCAAAGCGATTTCGCTGGTTATCGACAACCCCTTACCGGCGGTCACTCGGACTGAATAGCTGCCAGTGTCCGACTCCCGAGCCAAACCAATTTCAAATTCACCTTCGGGCGCGCCACTGATGAGGCTCTCATCCTTCAACCACTGAAACGTTATTAGCGGGGGAGCCACACCGATCGCATCGCCCGTCAGACGGACCTCGCCACCGACCACTCTCGTCTGCGCCAACAGTCAAGACTGAATCACCGGCGGTAATGAGGCGTCGACTTGAATTCCGCAGGTTCACTGACAATCCTTGTCGGAAATCAATGGCGGATCGCCTTCCCAATCGTTGAAGCGCACCCAAAGTCACAAAGTCAAATGAAGAGCTATCCTTGTTCGACGAAACCAAAACACCGTGAGAGCCCACAACGCCACCGACAAAAGCAACATCTCCCATAGCACTCCCGTGATTGCCCCGGCCGGAAGCGTCCTCCAATGTTTGATCAAACCTCAGGGGCCCACCAGATTATCGGTGATTGCCACGTCTGTATTCACACCGCCAGGCGAGCAAAGCGACATCACTACGACAAAGGTTCGGTAAATTCTGAGTCTCTTCATAGAGTATCGAGCCAGTTTTCGGATGGTTCAGCCATTCGATCTGGCTAAAAATCTGGTGAGTTGACAGGCACCTCCCCGGTACCAGCTCAAATCCACACTCTCGTCTCACGAATAGAAAACACAGGGCCCGGCACCCAGAGCGTGTTGAACGCACAGTTGTGGCGAAACCATTCCATATCCATCCGCCACCCAGGATAGAATCCAACCAACCGATACTTCCACTGGGTTAGGTTCTCATCAAAACCAGGCCAAAGCCCCAAGGAGTCCTCCGGTCCCTCCATTCGTTGATTGGCAGAGTCCTGAGCAAAGATGGTGGTCATGGGACCAGATGGCGCGCTTAACTTTTTGCGGATTATACACTTGATTTAGCGGCAAAAATCTTTGCAGGATAGAGGGCATTGTCCACTCGGTCTCTCGCTGGCGCCTCGGGGGGCGGGGTAATCGTCCAACAGCAAGCGGGATCGTTCCATTAGAGCTCTGGCAAGGCCCGATCAAGCCGACGCCGGAAAGAAAGGTCCCCAAAATCGGATGGCTGCTCGCATCAATGCCGCCGGCGGAAGGTCAAAATGCCCCTTCAATCTCGGGCGACCAATCTCCGGCATCACTAGATTGCGGCAGCGCAATTCTTCCGTGGAGGACTGCGAGCGGATCCACGGGCTGATTCACAGTGTCCGGCATCACTAGGATTGCGGCAGCGCAGTTCTTCCGGCACGCCCGGGTTTAAGTGCGCACACAGCATGATTGATGCAAGGTCCCATCAAGGATGGCCGCTTTGTCTCATGCACTCCAGACCAAGCCCCGAGCCGGCAGCCGATGAAACCCGAAGGACAACGTCCAAGGCTGAAGCCCGGCGGCGAGGAATTTCTCAAGGATAACCGCTCTCGGCGCATTCCTCTGAGGATGCGTTGGTGATCCCTCGCCTCATCAACGAAGACGATGACGCCAACCTCGGCAAGGCCCGCAGATGAACGTCTCGACCCGCCCGTTTCAGCATGAGCCAGAAGAATTCCACGCCGTTCGGGTGCACCGTGCCGCACACGTATTCAGAGTGATTGATCTCCTCATGGGCGAATCCTGCATAAGCCGCTGCCTCGTCCGTGCACCCCGCCGCCCTCTTGCCCACGGCGCCCGCCCTTGGCGGTTCCGGGTTCCTAACCGAGTGCAAAACTTTCATGCCGCCCCCCTCCCGCTTTTACTCACGGTGCCCGCATCCGGCGCCCTTAAGCAGCCTTCGGCGAGCGTTGCTCATGTTGGCATGTTTCCCGCTGAAGTAAGTTTCATCCGCCTCAGCCCGGGTCGGAGAACGGGGCGTCCTTGCCTTCGCACGGCCTAAGCTTGACGCAGGCGATGGAGCATGAAACAGGCGGTCTTTTGGCCTATACTTGTGCTTCAAACACACTTGGCGGCCGCTGTCTCAAGTGGGTGGACATATTCATCAGCTCGATGACTGTGACACTGTCGGCGGCATCCCTTTTCCCGGTGCTTTACGCCGGTGGACTCTGCTCATGCCATGTCCGAAGTAGCAGTAAATTCAAGACGGCACGCCAAACTATGTATATAATTCCCTTCTTTTTAAATCGTTTACTCGGTGGCATTGGACCCTAAGTTTGATGTCCCCAAAATATATAGATACCCGACCGATGATTGGGCTGGGACCTACCTGATCGCCTTGGTATCCGCTCAGGAGCTTCGGAAGAATCTGGGCGAGGATGTGGTGTTTGAGAATTGGGTCGGCCGCTGTATCAATGAGATTCGCTTGCTCTTTGTGAAGGAGGGTTGGCAGGTTGTAATGAAGTCGGTAGGCAGTGATGGCGAAATCATCGATCACTTTGATGGGCGGTTACTAAATCTCAGCCACGCTATTGAAGCCTCGTGATTTATATAAAGGAAGGTCGCCTTCGGAGGACGCCGAGATGATTCAGCTAGGCGTGCGCATGTCGGATCGGATATGGGACTGTGGTTAGGATGCGGAATAAGGCGGTCTGTTCTACTTCCGTGATGTCGATGGAAAACCGGTGAGGATTACTGGCATGATATGAAGTTTTGATGGCCTCATAACGAGGCCATGATCGCAACTCAATAGCCTGCTGATTGACGGGCAAGAAGCGGGCCGCACGGAGGTTCAACTTGGTTTGTGTATGGAGGGTTCGGTCACTCTTGTCGATTAGAATATGGTGAGTGGTTTGGTTACTTACATCGGGACGGGAGGATATCCGTTCCGCTGAAAGGAAATATGTGAAAGAGTTTCTTTCATCTGTGTTGAAGCCTTTGGGTGGTCGCTCGGCCACTCAGCATTAGTTTTTGGGCCAAGAGCTTTGATTTGCGCATGGCAGACCTATCTGGACGTTGGTGCCCGAACAATTGACTCAATGTTACCGCCGAGCGGCAGATAAAGGTCGAATTTGATGAGCCGCTGTCTGCTTTTTTTGATTCTCGATGATTCTTTGCTAGGCCAATGCGAAGGAGGACACGGTGGCTTTTGAGGGGAGGCAACGGGAGAGCACATTGAACCAGAAGATCTCAAGTTCAGTCTGGGAGTGGCGAGGATTCCCGATCGAGAGACTTTCGAAAGGCTTTCCTATCAGGGGCTCGATGCCATGCGGGATGCCTATCTCGCTAATCTTGAGTTCGTTAAATTCATCATCGAAAAGTTGGGGACGAGGGATGCCCAAGTCTATTTCATGAACACAGAGAACTATCGGGCTCACCCGCCGTACATGGGCATGGTCGGAATTGATCGAATATCGACGGTGCCAAAGCGTTGGCTCATTTGCCACGGCTGACCGCTCCAAACAGCGATGCCAGTTTATACATCTTTGATTTCTAGCCGAATAATTCCTATGCCTTTGAGGAAATCAGAGAACTGAGGGACACTTTAGTGGCGTTTATGCCAATCCTCAAGGGACATCCCTCTCCGAGGAAACACCGCCCAATACGAAAGCGAGAAGACGCTTTATAACACGTCGGATGTGGCGGTTCATCTGGACGAAAATCTTTATCATAACGGGATTTTATAGGTTAAGGTGTTGGCTATTTTGGTTGTTCATAAGCGTCAGCGGACGAGAACAATCTTCAAGGTCAGGGAAAGACGGACGGGGTGTTTCCGTTGGTTTAGGATAGGGCCGCCCAAGAGGGTGGCGGAAACTGTTCTCAGTTAGCCAGCGGCTCTCATCCGGGCAATGACGCCGATAAACCCTTCCTTGAGCTTGAGATGCTCCACGTCTCCGGTGTGAAGCATGGATGATGTTTGTGCCTGCGCCGGCCGCTTACTTGAACTCAGATTCTTCTCTCGCAATTCCTTCCGCACGCCGGGCGCAAGGCGTTCACAAACGATGCCGTTGGTGTAACCTCCCATCACGGCGCAGGCCGCTTTACCACCTTGTATTCATCGGTCATCAAATGGGCCTTGTCCACTCATTCACGCCCAACAGCACGGAGAAGCCTTCCCTTGAGCTTGTCCTCGGCCGCCGGCCGATCACCGGTGTTTTATCAGCGGCACCCTCTCCCCGTTCGTTCGGCCGCCCCGGTGGTGGTGGCCTTTCCTTGGGCTTGTCGCCGAGATAGGTCTCATCCATCTCCACGGTCCCGGAACGCAACCGCCGATGATCCGTTTGGGGTGCATCGCTTGGTGTATCTGCATCGAGAGACGCCCGGCGGCGTTTTTATTCACCTTCAAATCGGGCTAACTGCAAGCCCTTCTTGCCGCTCAAGATGAGCGAGACGGCCAAAAACCACTGATGCAACGGCGGATTGACTGTGATGAAAGCCCCTCCCCCACCGGGCTGCTCCCGAGGGGCGCACGCAATCCGCTTGCGTTGGAAACTGATTCGTGGCGTTCTCTCGCAAGAGGAATGCGGACTGAGTAGCTTCTCCCAGGCCTCGCAGGCGCCCCCGTTGAATCAGACTCCGATGGTATTGATATCTTGTTTCACCCGATAGCGAAACGCCGACTTGCTCATTGAGCAGACGCCTCGTAAAGGCGGGACAAAATTACAAGCGACAAGCGTGTCACGATTTGCCTTGAATCATACAACAGCGCGCCGGTAAGGAGTGGTTTTTTGCGAGATACAGATCGGATCCCAGCACCTCAGCGGAAGTATTTTCACACTCGTTCGCACTTTCGGTTTGCCGGCTAGCGATCCTCATAGCGGACAGCCAATAACCCGATGTTTAGGCAACCGCCATCCCTTGGTAAATCCGGGGAACTCTCTGGGTAATCGATGTTAATATCTCCCACGGAATCGTTTCACACGCGGCAGCGGCTTCTAATGCAGTAATCAATGATCCACCTTGTTCACCGATAATCACAACCTCATCGCCACGCTGCGCGTCAGTAACTCGGCTTACATCAACTATAGTTTGATCCATAGTGATATTTCCTAAAACACGACACCTCTGCCCCCTGATCAATACCTCGAGGCAACCGCTCCCTGATCGTAAAATACCATCTCCATAGCCAGCGCAAATCGTCGCCACTTTGCGAGTCTCAGGACTCACAAAAACTCGGCCATAGCTGACAGAAGTTCCCGTTCCGATTTTCTTCACCAGTCCCACCCTCGTCTTCAGACTTAGCGCCGGCTTTAGGCGCCCTAGCCAATCAATCACCGGCTTTCGCCGGCCAGGCGGCACGATGCCATAAACCAACAGCCCCGGTCGAACCATGTTTCCAACGGGTGCCGGCCCATAAGCGATCCCGCCACTATTCATAACATGGACCTTTCTTAAGGTCAGCCCATTCTCCCGCAAGTGTGAAATACAACGCCGAAATCGCCCGAGCTGTTCATGGGTAAATTCATCTTCGTCTTCACTCACAGAAAGATGGGTGAAAACCCCCTCGAGCTCCAGCCTCGGTAACTCCACGATCTGCCGCGCCAATGAGAGGCTTCGTTCAGGCGCCACCCCTAATCGGCTCATTCCGGTATCCACCTTGAGATGAACCAAGACGTCCTTTTCCCGCTTACAGGCAACAGCAGAAAGCTCGTCTGCCTCGCTGGAGCTTGAGATCGTCGCGATCACATCGTCATGACACAATTCCTCGAACTCTGCCTTTCCGAAGCACGCACCTAGCATCAGGATAGGCCAGCCGCTGCCGACTGAACGAACGGCCGAAGCCTCATCTAAATTAGCAACCCCCAAAGCATGAGTCCCACTCTGCATCAAACAGCCGGCAATCTGAGGCAATCCATGCCCATAGGCATCGGCCTTGACCACGGTTATCACGTCAAAGGCATCACCCATTCCGTACCGAATCCATCGCAGATTGTTAGCGAGCGCCTCCAGATCAATCTCCGCCCAGACCCGATGCTTCGAACCAACCTTCATTTCCTAGGAACAAGCCACCGCTTCTCGCTCACCGTTCCGGGACCGACCTCGGTGGCGACGCTTTGACGAAACCAGGCGAGGCCAAACTCAACGGCTCCAACGGCTGGTCAAGATGATCGTAACCTTCACTCACCAACCACCCAAGGGCACCCGCTGTCGGAGTGAGAGCCAATTGTGGGGGAAGTGCCCCTAGAAAGCTCGGCTGCGGATCCCCACTCGCAGTATCCAAAATGTCCAAAACCTCTGGACCGACAAGGTAATCCCAACCACCAACAGCATCCCTTAGCTGCCCCTGCGAGACTAGTTTCAGTGAATTGACTTCAGAAACCCCCTCAGCGGCAACCTGAAAGGCAGCTGTGTAGACTCTTCCGCTAGGCCCTTGAACTAGCGTCATCACCCGCCCCGCCAATCGCTCCTTTCTCACCCGAGCCGCTAAGGCCCAAATACTTGAAATCCCCGTCACTTCAGTCCCCCGGGCGGCACTCCAACCGAGGGCAAAAGCCAGTGTGGAACGGATTCCCGCAGCTGAGCCGGGACCCACGCCCACAACAATCCTCTCGACCACAGATCGCTCCTGTCCCGCTACCTCGAGCACCTCCTCAATCAAGGAGGCCAACCGTCCGCCTCGCTGCGAAGCGCTGCTCGCCTGAACAACCACTTCGAAAGGTCGCCCCACATCCCAACAACAGAACGCCACCGACCGAACTCGAGACGAACTATCAATCGCCAATATCTTCATAAGAAATACGGCGCTCATTCTCAGCAATCACTCCAATGCGCACGAGCCGAAGTTTGCCAGCGACCTTTCTCGAAAAACTCAAGCGATCCATCTCACCAAACCATCGGTCAATCCACTCGACAACCACAACCCCCCCTTGCTCCTCGAAATAATCACCAATACCAGCATCGATAATCTCATCCCGATCCCTCAGTCGATATAGATCGATGTGCCACAATGGAAGGCGGCCGCCCTCGTGCTCGTGAATTAACACGAACGTCGGCGATGAAACGGTCGTCGTAACCCCCAACCCCCTAGCGAACCCCTTTACGAGCTGAGTCTTTCCTGCGCCCAAATCCCCGGAGAAACCGATCAACCATCCCGCTGTGGCCGATTGCCCCCAGCACTCACCCACTCGAGCCGTGTCTGCAGCACTATTCGAAGTGATCGTAACCATAGATTCCATCAATCGAACGAATCCCGTTCCTCCCCTTCAATCGAAGCCCGGAATCGGATTCGATCTGGCCGATCAAACTCAATGGAAGGTCGGGAAACTCTGCCTGCCAACCATCCTTCACAGCCACCGCATCGCTTGATGCCACTGTAAAAAGCAACTCAAAATCCTCCCCATCAGTTAGAGCTGCCAGCAGAGGACTTTTATCTGAAACCTTGTCGCGAGCCCGGATCTTCGCCGCCCGGCTCACCGGAATGAAAGACTCGTCAACCAAAGCGCCGACGCCGCCGGCCCGCAACAAGTGTCCCAAGTCCATGCCCAAACCATCGCTCACATCAATCATGGCATGAGGCATGAAATGCTCCACCAACCAACGCGATTCATTGACCCGCGGTTCAAACTCGAGGTGCTGTCCGCTTAAAGAACCACCGAGCTGGCCCGAGACAAAGATCGCATCCCCAACTAAAGACCCCGCACGTTGGATGCCGCCCTCGGGACCAGCATAACCGGTCAACGCAACCGAGATGAATAACCCACCGGGACACCGAGTGGTTTCTCCCCCCACAATCGCCACATCATACTTTACTGCCAAGGCATTCAATCCCTCATAGAGCTTCATCAGAAACGAATGGTCCCTATCCGCCGGCACCCCAAGCGTAATGAGCGCGCTGTCCGGTGCGCCACCCATAGCCGCAATATCGCTCAAACAGCGCGCCAGAGCTTTCCTCCCGACCAACTGCGGCGGATCCTCGCTGCTAAAGTGCACGCCTTCGACCACGGCGTCCGTCTTCAGCAACAAAGTCCGCCCCTCCTTAGGCAATCTCACAGAGGCGCAATCATCGCCCGCTCCAATAACAGTGTTTTCATTGGAGGGCAAAGTCCGCGCCAAGGCTTCCACAATTTCCCGCTCACCCATCCCTTTCTTTCGCGTTGGGGCGGTTAGCAGTCGTTACTCGCTTCGTCTCTCGATTACCCGTATCCAATCAGTCAGAATAGCAGAAATCATATCGGGTCGCCCCCCTTTTCTTGTGACCAAATAGTCAAACATCGATTCAACAACCTCCACAAGTTGTGGACAGATTTTCACTCCATTGTAGCTCTTGCCCTCCCATTCCTCTTCTTTTTTCTTGTCGTCCCATTGTTTGATTAGCTCTCTTTGTTCGTCGATGCTGAAGTCTTTTCTATGCTTTGCCCGTGCCACGGCGTCCAGCTTACCGGCTTTCTCGAGGTTACATCCGGCGCATAAAAGTTGGAGGTTTGTAATATAATATCCACCGCCCTTTGATTTCGGAAAGATGTGGTCAATTTGAAGTTGATCGGGCTCGAATGGGTTCCTGCAATGTGAGCATCTCCCCTTCTGGTTAAAATACAGGCTCTGTCTCTCCTGTGGCCATTTTGTTACTTTCATTTTATCTCGTTTTCCTTTCTACTGTCCGGCGTTGTCGTTTGTCAGTTTCGGCTGGCGTCCCAACCGCGAAGTCTATCAGTTAGTTACCAGCCATCCACTTCCTGATTCATCAGCAGAACAAAGTTCGCCAAGTTAAACAGAGAATGTGCCATCATGGGCGCTAAAAGATTTCGTGTTCGCTCGTACAGAAGCGTCAAAAGAACCGCCATCACAATCAATGGAAACAGGGTCAACCAATTCAAATGACTCACTCCAAACAAGATCGAACTCCCCCACACCCCGACGATTCGCCCCCGATACTGATGCAAAGCCGTATAAAGAATTCCGCGAAAAAGAAGCTCTTCCACAATCGGGGCCAAGATGACCGCGACCAAGGCCAAATACAGCAATCGAAAAGCCGATTTCGACTCCAGCAGAAGCCGCACAGTCACCTGAATCGCCGGCTCCTCGCCGGTCCAAGCCTTGATGACAAAAGCCGACACTTCTCCCAAAACTTTAGCGCACAATAAGCAGGCGAGAGTGATCACAATCACCGGTACCACCAACGATCGAAATTGACCGAATTGAATCCCAAACCCTTCGCGCCAACTCAATCCCTGCTCTCGAAGAAACAAAAACACCAAAAAGGCAACACCACCATGGAAAACGACGGTGTAGACGATCATCACCAGAAAATCTGTCCCGTCGGGTCCGAAAAGCCTGAGAATCAACAAGCCGGCCAAACCACTCGCCCCATAAATAAGGAACGCCCCCATGGCAAAACGAAAAAGGGGTTCCAACTGCCATTGGCACCATCGCTGCACCCAAAAAACCTAATCGAATCCCGCAAGAGGTTGCCAGGTAAAGTATCTGAAATCTCTGAATGAATTAAGACAGGATGAGAACAATCCTGTGAATTCTGTCTTACCCCCATCACTATGCTATGTTGCCACACTAATGAAGCATTACGAGGAGAACTGAATGTAATACCAATGGAGGGCGGCAACAAATTGACGATTGGCCACTTTCAAAAGCTTCATTGTTAGGCCCTCCAGGAAGCTGAAAGGTTGTATTGCCAAGGCATTCCGCAGGTTACTGTCCGAACGCAAAGACAAAGCACCTCGCGAGTTGATCAGCGTCAATTGCGCGGATCTGGTTGGACATGTGCATGGTGGATGGATAGCGCTACTTGAGGGCGAAAACTTTTAAGAAATTGATCCGCAACCCGGACTGTTTAAAAGAGCTTCTACTTACCTAGAGCATCTGCCCAGATAATTTTCCGGAAACTTAAGCTGTGCTAGATTCTGTTTTTTGCTTTGGGTTGCCTCTCTGTGGCGGTGGTGCTTCGAAATTCAACCCAGGGCCGAAAATGCCGCCACCGGGTTCCTGGACGACATCGCCCGATCCCTTGCGGGAGGTGGCGGACCGTTTCGGTCCAGCACTTCGGCCCTTTTTCCATCGCCTGGAGGTCACGAGTGGATATCGCTTGTCAAGCAATCCGACCGACGCTTTGCTGGTTTTTATCCGTTTGACATTTGTTTTGAGCACCGGTCCTAGAAGTTTTTAAGTTGGAGGTGTCAGGTGCCAAGTTTTGAAAATGCGGACCATGCTCGTAGTGTCCGTGACAACTCCTGTCATACCAAATCTGACTTGGGGACAAGAATTCCGCACAGGAAGAAACGGAGCGTTTCAATCCGATCTCCTTTCCCTCCGTTGCCTCCTGTTCAAACCAAATCCAGGATTCTACGTTACTCTTTTCCAGTCGCCCTCTTGTTGGCTTTGATGAACTCGAGGTGTTTCTCGTCTTTTTCGATGAGTTTGTAGATTTGGTTCAACGTGCGTCGCGTGATAGTAACGCCGCTCAGGTCGACGTCTTCTTTGACGTTGCCGGGCTCGGGTTTGCCGGGTTTTTGACTCTTTTCAGCTTCGTATCGTTTTAGGATCTCACGGACGATTGAAAGGTCTTCCTTCAGGTTGGTCAGTTCTGTTTGCAGTTGACCGACTGACACCTCAGAGGCCACGGAGGCGACTGCTTGGGGTAAATCTTTTGCCAAGGCGTTTCGGATGCCTTCTAGCGTGCGACCAAATTCAGTGATTACAGGTGACACGTCACTGGCCTCTCCCTGTTGGACTGGTGTCGATGCTTCGCCCGGTGTCCCTCGCTCACCGATGGCTTGAGAGATCGTTTTCAGGCTTTCTGCCAGAGGCTTTAGGTCTAGCAGCGGCTTGGTGTTCAGCGACTTAAAGCGTTCTTCTAAGGTTTTGCGGATATCTTGGAGGCCTTCCCCGAAAACCGTGAGTTGGGACACAACTCGGCCGACTGGATCCGATGGATCGCCTTGGCCCATGATTTGGTTGCGGCAGAAGACTTTTTTGATCTCTTCCCAACGGGCTTGGTCGGCCTCGGATAACCAGCCGTTGATTTCGCGAAATTTTAGGAGGTTGGCTTCGGCTCCAGAGGTTAGGGTTTGGGATTCGTTCTCGTAGTGGTCGATGATGAGATCCTGGACCTCTTGGTCGTTCATGATTGGTAGGGTCTTTTCGGCCAGGCGATTCATGTTGCGATACGAACCTTGGAGCTTGAAGGGTGGTTCAGTCCGGTAGGCATCTTGTTGCCCGGCAGATCGGATGTATTCTTGATTCACTGCAAGGACGGTATCGCGGATCCGAACGAGTTTGGTGAGCACGTTCAGGATTTCATTGATGTCTTCGACGGAGTAGTCGGCTTCGAATCCCATGCCTTCTCGAGAACCGGTTTCGGCAATCTTGATGAAAATTTGGATGTCTCGGCGGCTCTTGTTGTTCAGCTGGGCCAAGACAGGATTCGAGGTCAGGGCGTTTTCGAGGTACGAGGCTTTGAAGGCGGCTTCGTGCGAACCGATGATGTCGCCCAGGTTGTAAGTGTCCGCCCGGTTGGCCAGCATGTCCGGGATCTTGAATTTCTCGCCGCTCTCGGTGTAGGGATTGCCGGCCATCACCACCGCCACCTTGCGGCCGCGCAGGTCGTAAGTGCGGGACTTACCCTCCCACACGCCTTCGATATGACGCTGGCCATCACAAAGGGAGATGAATTTTTGGAGAAACTCCGGATGGCAATGTTGAATGTCGTCGACGTAGATCATTATGTTGTCACCCAGCTCCAGGGAGAAGTTCAGCCGCTGGACTTCCTCACGGGCGGCTGCGTTTACGGCGTCGGCCGGGTCCAAGGAGGTGACCTGGTGGCCCAAGGCGGGGCCGTTGATCTTGACGAAGGTGATGCCGAGTCGATTGGCAATGTACTCCATCAGAGTGGTCTTGCCGTAGCCCGGTGGGCTGATCAGTAACAGCAGCCCCATCAGATCGGTTCGTTTGCTGTCGCCAGCGACGCCGATCTGTTTGGCTAAGTTGTCCCCGATCAACGGCAGAAACACTTGGTCGATCAGTTGATTGCGTACAAAAGACGTAAGGACCTTCGGCTTATATTCGTCCAAGCGCATGGTTTCTCGAGCATCTTTGATCAATGCCTGTTTGCGCTCATGGTAGCGGTGATAGAGTGAGACTTCGATGGAATCGAATTGGTTCAAGCGTTCTGTAAATGCTAGATAGTCCAATTCGTATCGTCCGTCGTCGATATTTCGGTGAGAGCCTCGTAGTCCTTCAAGGGAGCCGCTCACTTGTTCGGAGCTGACCTGGCGAGGGTTAAACTGCCCGACGAACTGAACCATAACCACTTCGTTGATGAATCGGCGTTGTTCCGGTTGGCCGCTGTGCAAGACAAACCCGCGCACCCAATCCCGCACGAGCTGAAATTCGCGCACGGGCTCAGGTTTCATGGCTTCACGAATGCCGCGGAAGGCGTCCCGGAGTCGATGGCTTTCCAGGTGTTGTTCGAAGGCTTTGCTCAGTCCGGCTGCCTCCTGACTTATGACAAAGGGATCGTTGGAGCACAGTTGATGAAAGAGATAGAGCGCAGCTTCTGGAAGGGATTCGCTCGGGAAGAGAGTCTTGCCCTCGTAGAAGGACTCAATGCCGCTGCGCAGAGCGGTCACGTATTCCGCGCGCATTTCATCCCCGGGGAAGGCCTGATTTCTCTCACCAAAGCCCCGAAGTTGAGCTTCCCAAAGTCCCTTTTGCTCCTCGTTTTCCAAGAGATGCCAGTAGAGCCAGGCACATGCTCGAGCCGTTGGTTGGAAACGGGCCAAGCCGAGATTCCGCCAACGATGCGCCAATGCGGTCAAAATTCGTTCTCCATCCACATCGTGAACGCCCCTCTGATAGGCTTCGGTATGGCGTGGCCCCATAAACGCTTGAACCTCACTGAGGCGTTGATCCTCATCAGCTTCGAGATAGCTGACCACGGCTCTGCGTTCCACTAGGTCCATTAACATCCGATGCGCCAAATACTCCGCCCGATAAACGGACTCATTTTCGGACGGGCTCTCTTGATTCCAAACCGCTTCCGTGGCCAGAAATTCCGGATCGTCAATTGGTTGGAAAAACCGCGTCCCGGTGAGATGCAGCTGCATGTGCCCATCACGGTGAATCATCGTCAGATCCAAAGGCTGAATATTGACGGGGAACTGGTGCTCACCGAAGCGAATCAGATTCTGTCCTTCGACGAACAACTCGTTCTTGTCCCGCAGCTGACGGACGGCATCTTCTTGGATCGCCTTCAATCGACCAGTCAATTCCTCCGCCTTGACGGAGTCATCCAGCTCGTGGAGCTGCCGAATGAAATCGCGGATCTTCTCGATCATCATGTCGGCCGCCATGTAACCGTTGATCTCGTCCAGCTCAGCCATGCTCTCCAAACGATGCTGAATGACTTTCAAGATCCGCTCGGCGGAAGTCATCATCGCGTTGGCTTTCTTGTTTCGCGCTTCGACCAGTTGAAGTTTCTTGGACTCGAAGGCCTCGTAGACCTCAGTCCGCTTGTTTGAGAGCTGCAGGATAAAATCGTCGAAGTCTGAGAATCGGCCCTCCAGTTCCTCAATCTGGACGGTCAACTTATTGAGATACTCATCGCAGCGATCGGGGGTGTCACAGATGTCCAGGTAATTGATTACCGACTGCGACAGGAGTTTCAACTGGGCATGGAACTGAGCTGCGCCTTCCACGGAGGCCAGACTGCTGATCCGGTTCTTTAGTGCGGTTTTGACCTGGTTCAGGGTCGAATAGATGTTGGTGATCTGGTCGATCAACCGAGTGGTCTCCGTCGCGTCCTCAATCTTGAGATTGCTGACGATCTCGATGAGCATCTCCAACTCCTCACCTGACTGCTTAACCGCCTCCTGCAGTTCCCCTCCCTCGGCCACCTTCATCAGTTCCGGTATCATGGCCATATGTGTTTCAATTCGCTGGCGGTAGGGATCGAGAGACTTCGGTTCTAGCAGGAACTCCACACAACGCTGCGAGAGCGCATCGTTTTTGCTGGCCACTCGTTCTTCCAAGGCCTCAACCGCCGGCAAATCGATGTACCGCAATTGTTTCAACGAGATTACTTCGCCCCGTGCTTTGCGCAAAGCTGCCAAGTGGTTCACAAACTCATCGATACTCGCCACGTCACTCTTGGCGATGCCTCGCAGCAATGCCGATGTTGCCTCGCTCACCTGCGCCAGAGTGCTCTCAGTCTCCCTCCGAATGCGCCGAACCTTGTCAAATTCGTCAATGGCCCGGATGGCGGTTTCCTTGATTTGTTCCAACGACTCGCGGAGATTGAAGGCCTCCTCTTTGTCGATCCAAAAATACGAATCCACGATATCACTGGTCGCCCGCACGATATCCACATATAAACCCCCATAAGTCTCGTCCTTGCGAATGAGGTTAAGAATGTCCTGACACTCCGCCATGCATCGCACGACATCCCGATTGCCGATTTTGTAGAGGAAGGATTCCTTGTTGGCCTGTTTTTCGTACTCCGGAGCCACGTACGGCGTCTGCCAAATCTGGATGAGGTGGTGCTTCTGTGCTTCCTCTTCACATTTGAAGTACGCAAGCTCCCCATTTTCGAACAGAGAGAACCCGTTGCAGAGAATCGGGTTGTCCACTGTCTTGGAAATCAAGTTGTACGACATCATCACATAGTCGCCCGACATCCGATTGTAAAAGACGTACAAGTAATCTTCCCCATTGTTCGACGACACCAATCGCTCGAACAGCATGTCGGTCTTGTTCGTGTCGAAACGCTTGAGTATCCCCGGCTGAAGATAATAGCCGTCGGAGAATATGATCCCCTGATCCTCCGGTAACCGAACGCAGGAATGTTCCAAGGCGTCAATCTTTTCCAAGGTCTTCAATTTGTCGTTGAAGACGAAGAACCGAAACCGTTTCTCCTGAAACGGTCGGATCTTCAGCAGAATCAATGTCCCAATGTTCGCATAGAAAATCTCCGCATCGTCTAGCGTCTGATCTTCATGATCGACGGGTTCGGAGTAGATGCCTCTGCCGCTCTCGGTATTGTCCTCCACTTTGGCCGTGAACATCCCGTCAGCGCACGACACAAAAAGGCGATCTTCAATCGAAATGTGGGGATGAGCTCCGTCCCGGTGCAAATCGCGATGCGTGCGCACCCAGTCGCATTCGTATT
Source organism: Limisphaerales bacterium (assembly GCA_024761205.1). Taxonomy (GTDB): domain Bacteria; phylum Verrucomicrobiota; class Verrucomicrobiia; order Limisphaerales; family AAA164-E04; genus UBA2970. The sequence continues at coordinate 17,878 of JAMASS010000007.1, read as the reverse complement.
GTTTGGGGAAGGAAAATTCGTGATCGCTCCGATTGCCGATGTAGCTGATTCCGCTATCTTTAAGCAACCACTTGAAGGTCTTGACGTCGGACACTTGTTGCCCGACGCGAAAAACCATGAACAAATAGGGACCGATGAAAGAGAATTTTACGAACTTCGTGTTCTTGTAATACTTGTAGAGACTCTTGAAATCGTCCGCGAACTGATCCCCTGCCAGGAAGTCCGTCTCCACTGCGTGGAAACCGTCTTCTCGGTATTCATAGACAGCAAACACATCCGAGAGTTGGATCTCGGACTTGAGGCCAAAGTGAACGTTGTAACCGAAAAGGAATCGGTTCTCCCCCACCGTCACCATATCCCGAGGCACGCAATTGTGGTCGGTGGTGATGCGCTCGGCCCGCAGCAAGACCGTGGGAACGGAACCGAAGACCTCACGGCGCAGCTCGTTCAGGCGCGTCAAACGTGCCGATAATTCTTCGCCTTGGCCATTGAGTCGGGAACGAATGATCTCGTAACTCCCGCCTTCCAGCGCGATCTCGCTCGAGGCCTCGGCCATCTCCTTGGGTGTGTCCGGATCCTGATCCGCCATGACAGGTCTCTCCTAGATTCCCGGCTGTCGGACTACGCCTTCTTCTTGGCAGACAATTTGCCCAAGACCTCGACCGCTGTTTTCTCGGCTAGCCCTTTGTCAGCGGCCAACTGCAAGGCCCGCTGCATAGTGGCCTTCACGGATCCATCCGTCGTCTCCGACATCATTCGCAGCAGGATCGCGGAAATGGACATGTTCTTTAGATCGTCGCTGGAGAGACCAAATTGCTGAATCCAGTCCTTGAACTGCGATTTGAAGTATTCCGAGTCACCGTTGAAAAAAGTCTCTTTGACATCGGTCAAGACTCGGCTGTTCTCCATAGCACGGTCGATCGCCTTGCCTTGGGCGACTGATGAAACAATCTTATCGAAGAAGGCGGCATCACCACCCACGATATCGATGCGGGCGCTCTTCAATGCCTCGCCCACGATCTTCGCCTGTTCCTCGGCAATCCCCTTCTGAACATTGATCTCGGCCAGCTCGATTTCCTTGTCCTTATTCAAGCACAACTTGAACTCTTCGTGCTCGCGTCCGACACTGTCGAACTCTTTCATGGCGTCCGCCTTTTCGGTGATCCCCTTAGCTTCGGCACTGAACTTCAGTTGCATCACATTGGCCTCCGCCTCGCCTTGCTGTCGGATGGCCTCGGCGCGGGCCTGTGTGACAGACACTTCGGCCATTCCCAGCGCGGCGATGTCGGCCGTCTTAGCCTCGGCACGAAGTTTCACGGCGTTGGCTTCCTTTTCGGCCGCTTTCTCTTCGGCATCGGCCAAGACCAATATCTCCTCGGCTTTCAGATCACTGACTTCCCGCGCCGCCTGTGCGGCCACCAATTGTTGATATTTCTCTTCTTCCGCTTTGAGCTCAGCTGCTTTCTTAGCGGCTTCGGCAGCTTTGATATCGCGCACCAGGGCTTCTTCTGCCGTCATCTCAGCCCGGGTCACCACGACTTTCTTTTCGCGGTCTGCGGACGCAAAGGCTTCGACGTCTTTGGTTCGCTCTCGCTCTGCCACAACAGTCTTTTCCAACTCAACCCGTTCGCGAATCACTTCCTGGATATTCTTCTTCTCGGATTCGATGGTTTTCTCCTTCTCGATCTGAGTCAAAGTCACGATCCGTTCCCGTTCGGTAGCCTCCAACAGACGATCCTTCTCTAACCGTTCCGTCTCAATCGCCTTGGTGCGCTCTTTGTTCTTCTGCGCCACGATGATCTGTCGGTCCTTGTTCTCCTCAGAGATCCCGATTTCTTGGTCGGAAGCGATACGGGCTTGTTCGGCCTTCAATCGTTCTTCCTCTGAGACTTTCTTGGCCTCCGCTTCTTCGCGGGCCTTGATGTTGGCGATCTCACGCTTTTGGCGTTCCTCGGTTTCCGCCAGCTGCCGTTCCATCTCTAAAATGGCTTCCCGGGCTTCGACGTTTTCTTTGGTGATCGTCTTCTCTTTGTTCTGCTGAATTTCGTTGGCCAGAATCTTCTGTTCAGCCGTTAGTTTGGTGATTTTCTTGATGCCTTCAGCATCGAGGATATTATTTTCATCGAGCTTCAAGAGTGGCGTTTGCTCCAGATAATCAATCGCCGCATCATCGAGCACGAACCCGTTTAGATCCGTTCCCACCACCTTAAGAATCTCCTCCTTGAACCGCTCTCGTTCACTATACAGATCGGTAAAATCAAACTGTTTGCCTGCCGTCTTCAAGGCTTCGGAAAACTTCGCATCAAAAAGCTCCACCAAGGCTTGCTGGTCCGAAGCGCGTGAACAACCAATGGACTGCGCCACTCGCAGCACATCGTCCGAGGTCTTGTTGACCCGAACGAAGAACGCCACTTTGATGTCGGCGCGGATGTTATCCATACATACCAAGCCATCTTCCCCGTGGCGATAAATCTCAATTCGTTTGAGGGAGATATCCATTTCCTCAAAGCGATGGATCACCGGCACGACAACAATCCCGCTGAACGAGACCCTGGTCCCGCCGATGCCGTTGCGGACGATGGCCTTGCCCTGTTCAATCTTTCGGTAGCACTTGACCACCAGAATCACGAACCCTATGGCAATGACCATAAGCGCGATTAACCCTATCGCCCCCACGAGCTGCGGGAATCCTAATATTGAATCCATATCAGTCCTCTAGTTTCTTGATGAAGTATATGTTTTTCTCTTTGTCTTCTGAAAAAATCACAGCGGAGTTGCCCTTCTCCAACACATCAGCTTCCTCTAGCGTCCGTGCGTTGATCTTGATGGGCATCCCTTCGCGCTCAATCTCAGCTTGTCCGGATACATGATCGACCCGCGAAGTGATGACCCGGCAAATCATTCCCAACAAAGGGACTTCGGCGGATTCCTCCTGGCGATGGAATCGTCGGAGCAAACGATGCACGGGCAAAACAATGGCTTTTGTGGCCGTGACACTCACCACAAAATTGGGAATCGCCAGCAGTCCGGCCATCAACCAAGAATGACTCGGATTGAAATAGTAGTTCAAAAGCATGGCGGCCATCCACATGAAGACGATGAGCAAGCTGAAGATCGCCATAAAGGGCCCTTCATCCACATGAAAGAAGTGCGCCAACGCCTGTGCAAATCGGCCCCCACCTCCGGCATCCGCGTCGGCATCAAAGTTCAGGTCAAAGTCAAAGGCGTCCATATCTAGCGCGCCAATAACGACCAGCCCCCAATAGAGGAACACAAAGCCGAAGAGCACCGTAAACGGCAGGTTGATCAATGTCAGCGCTTCCGCAATAAACTCTTGCATTCTATTCTTCGCACCTCTCCAAAACGAAAGCATTCAAGCTATATGATATCCACCCCTGAGTTCAAGTAAGTAAGGTCGGGACGGCTGCCTCTCAAGCCCAGCGGTGTCGCAACTTGGTGGTCGAAACATTACCTCTACAGAGGGTAAAGTTCACCTATAATCAGTTAGGCCGATTATAAAGCAGGAGAGAGGAGCTTGGGATGAAGCATGTCTCAAGCCAAGGAATTCAAAAGCCACGCTCAAACCCAAGCGGTGACCCTTCACCACTTTCCCACTTGGCAACCTTAAGCGAAGCGAGTTCGGTACTGCTTCAGCGGAAAATTCCGACCGGGACAAAGATTGTGCTCCAAGTCTTTGTGTCCGTAGACCCTGGGATGCCCCAAAATGAGCTCGCTTTGCAGAAACTGGGTGAGGTTGTACAGCGAATCCAGCTGCTTCGCCGTTGGTTTGGTCACTTGAAAATTCCCAACCAGGCAGATCCCAATGGAAGTCTCATTCAAGCGTTGGCTTCGCATGTGGCCGCCGTGAATTTGTTTTTTCCAACGTCCCCCAATCTCAATTTCACCATTACGAGTCTCATTGGCGCCATTCCCAATCACAAAATGATAGGCCAAACCATTCTCCATCCTTCGGCGCAAGTGAGCTTGGTGAAAGATTTCGGCATTGCCGTTGCGGGTCGCCGAGTGATGCACAATGATCTTCTTCCACCGCTTCCGGTCCACATGCTTGTGCCCGATCTGCCAGCGCAATTTTCGGGCAATGCTGGAAGCGCTGCCGGCGGTCTTGGCAACTTTAAGATGCTGTCCCGCACGAATCATGTGCGGCGACGAAAGCCCGTTCAGTTGTTGAAGCTCTTTAACCGAAGAACCAAACTTTCTGGCGATCTGGGAAAGCGTATCGCCCTTCTTCACGAGATAGCTGCCCTCAGTGGCAATGATGACGGCATCCGACCAACCGTCCATGGCAAGACCACCCACGGCCGGCCCGAGGATCCTACCAAATTGACGACGATTGAGCTCCATACGGCAAAAAGACCCAATTTAGAGCCTAAACCACGACTAAAGTAAAAAATAGTCCACCTTGTGTTTGCCAGCAAATCGTTTTTGCCGATAGCGGGAAATTATCGGTGGAATGGCGTCTAAAGTTGCTCCTGGTACAATTTGAATAGGGCTTGAGTCCCTTCGTTCTCGCCACCCGCCGCCGCCAACTTGTCGTAAAGCTGCTTCGCCAACGCCAGCCCTGGTAAATCCAAGCCCATCTTCTCGGCCGACTCGATCGCAATGCGTATGTCTTTAAGAAGATATTTTACAAAAAAGCCCGGCGCAAAATCTCCCTTCAGAATTCGCGGCGCGAGATTAGAGAGCAACCAGCTCCCGGCTGCGCCACTTTCGATACTCTTCAAGACAGTTTCGGGATCCAAGCCCGATTTCTTGGCGTAGGCCATAGCTTCACAAATCACCATCGTACCCGAAGCAATCGCCACCTGATTGCACATTTTCGTGTGTTGACCGTCTCCCGCACCCCCTTGCAGCACAATGTTCTTGCCCATGATTTCGAAGATGGGCTTCACCTTCTCAAAAGCATCGGCATCACCGCCAACCATAATCGAAAGACGTGCCTCGCAAGCACCGATGTCTCCCCCGGAAACCGGCGCATCCATAGCCGCAATGCCTTTCGCTTTTGCTTCTTCGTAGATCTTTACGGCCAAATCCGGGCTCGACGTCGTCATATCGATCACCGTGGCTCCAGATTTCGCCCGAGCCAGGATGCCATCGTCGCTCAAATACACGGACTCCACATCTTGCGGGAAACCTACAATCGTGATTACCACATCGGCATTGGCAGCCACATCCCCAACCGTGTCCTGCCAAGTGGCCCCCTTGTTCAAAAGATCCTGCGCCTTCTCCTTGGTCCGATTATAGACATGAACGGGATGCCCGGCAGCAAGAAGATGCCCTGCCATGCTCCGCCCCATTATACCAATACCAATGAATCCGATTATGGGTTTTTCACTCATGCGATTGCTTCGTCAAAATCTGCCATAGAACCGCCCATGATCCGCGTGGGGGTTGGGTTTAATCAAGTCGATTCAAGTGGTGGGGATTCATGGACCTCGGCATCCCAACTAAGCATTACCCACAAGTCTAAAGGAGCCCATTGAGATGGGTCTCCGGCGCTCCCGGGGTAATGCTTGGAGACCCGTCCCGCTTTGTAAAAGGCAGACTGCTGCCTTGTTCGGGATTCAGCGGCAACGCGGTTCTGAAAGCTGCAGTACGCCGATCTCGCATTGCTAATAAATGGTTGAGAGCCCCATTTCACGCCTTTTCCAGCCGCCCCCTAGCAGCGATTCGTAAAAAAAGCGAACCCGCTTCACAGATACGCTTTCAAGTTAAAGCAAACTGCCAAACGAATCGCGCCTACTGCAACCTCTGCAGGGTCGACTTGATGGCATTAAAATTTGGTAAATCCTTCGGTGTCGGAGTCTGCTCGGAGTACTGAACAATCCCTTCCTTATCAACCACAAAGGCCGCCCGCGCACTGACAGCACCGAAACCCATCAGATCATCCAACAACACGCCATAATCCTGCGCCGTCTTTTTGTTGAGATCGCTTGCCAAGGTGATGCCGATGTTCTCTTTCTCCGCCCACGATTCCTGTGCGAACGGGCTATCCACGCTGATCCCAATCACCGTGGCATTGAGAGCTTCATATTGCTTCAACCCGGCGGTCACATCGCACAATTCCGAAGTGCAAACACCGGTGAAGGCGAGAGGAAAGAACAGCAGAACGGTGTTCTTTTGACCGATATTGTCACTCAGTGATACATCCTTCACGTCATCCCCTCGCTTCGATTTCAGCGAAAACTGGGGTGCTCTGGTTCCTACTGCAATTGCCATATCTATTCGTTTGTCAATGATTGGAGTTCTAGGACGAAGACCACTTATATGCGGACCCAAATCCCCCTGTCAATTTCGATTTTCGCTTACTCCGCAAAGGCTTCCCCGAGCAACGCCTCCAAATCCGCCTCATCCCGCCGCTCCTGTTCCATCGCCTCCAGTTGGGCTTGAATGGCTTGAATCTTGGCTTCCGCCTGGGCTTTATTGCTCATCGCCTCGTTGTAGCCCCGCATTTGGCTTGCCGCCTGCACTTCAAGAAAATGCTTCCAGACAGCGTTGACCACCGACTCGCCTTCCCACGCCCGCTGAATGGCTTCCTGCTCCTCCTCGCTTTTGCCCTGCATTGCGGCCGCCAGAAAGTGTTGGGTCAATTCCTCCTCAAAACCCTCCAACGCCGTTAAACCTTCCTCGTCCAGACTTTCCCGATAAGCGGCGGCCTCGGCTTCCATGTCTCGCCACGCCGCGCGCTCCGTCTCGGTAGTTTGCGACAAAACAGTATTGTAAATCTGCTCCCGCCAGGCGGTCACATCCACCGGAGACGCCGACGCTGCGGCGGCCATTGCTTCGGCAACGGCGTTCTCCGCCGGCTCGGTGGCCGCCGATTCCGCAATAGCCGTTGCCGCTTTAGAGGAAGGTTCAGGGAAATGCTCAGGAACGATCAACCCCGAATCCTTCTTTCGCCTCTTACGCTCGGCTTCCTGCTTCTCCCTCCGCTCCTCGCTTGCCCTCGCCCGTTCCTCACTCTCTCGTCTAGCTTCCTCTCGGCGCTTTTCGCCAGTATAAAAATAGTATGCAAAAGAAACCGCCATCACGAGCCACACAATCGACAAAATCCGCTTTTCTTTTTTGCTGTTCCAAAAACCTTCCTTAAATCGCTCTTTGGCTTTTCGCCAGTCCTCCTTCCAGAACGCTTTGTTTAATAGTTTCATGGCCTTAATCTACATAAACGACATCCGAATGGTTTCTAACACCGGGTTACTCTCTAACGGCCCTCTGGTAAAATGGCAGCAATATCTTTATCACGCTCTCGCTCCGCATCATTTCCAGCTTTTCGGCGGTTGCTCTCGCATATCCATTGATCATTTGCCAGAGTATTGTCTGCCGAGGCTTTATCACGAGCGTAGGCAATGTGACAGAGAACAGCTCCGGTTAGTGCTGTAAGTAGGGGTTTTATCAATGGCCCGCCAACACCCAACGTGTGATAATCCGCTTCTCGGGGACAGGTGGGCGTGTGCGCCTCTCCGGGATTATGATAGGGCTCGCATGGATCCACCGGTACGACGGGAATCGTGCCCTCAAGGATACCCCTGGCCCAATCAGAGATTAGATCGATTGTGTAAAAACCGGCTGGAATGCCAACGACTGCCAAGAGACAAAGCCTGCGATTGGCATCCGCCGTAATCATCGCATCGGCGTGACGCCCTTCGCCCTGTGCGACGCACTGCTGAAACTGAAGGTCAATGCGTTCCAGTTTGTTGTAGTATGTCCTCCAAATGGGGGCTTCATTACATGGGATAAGCCCAGCCCAGTACCACTCCAAGCAATATACAGTTCTGTTCCATGGGTTCGGCGATTTGTCGACGATTTTCCAAGCGAAAACACTATCTTCACCATCTTCGCAAGGCGGGACAAAAATATCGCCAACCTCTCCGTAATTAGGCCAGAAGTTCTCAGGATTTGCTGCGGCACAAAAAGGATCAGTCCCGGAGTTTTGAGCAAACACCTGAAGCGTCAGCAAACCGGCGGTCATAATTCCAATGGTCAAGGCTTTCCCAAAGACCGGTAGAATGGACCGGGGCATCAACCGTGTAAAACGAATCGGGGAGTAGGTTTTCAGTGTCTACCCGCCGACAAGGAGGCCGGTGGTGGTGAATTTGCCCAGAGCGGGAATTGCCCGGGCGGTTCGTTGGCCGGCATTCAGCAACGCCAGCAGAAGAGAATCAACTGTCTTCATAACTTTCGAGTCGTATCAGTTTTTCACTTCGGACAATGACCCGAACGCAACGACGCCGGGCCATTGCTAACCAATACGCGATAGAATCACGAAGAGTTCCCGCCGTTTTGCCTGAGCGTCGGGGAGGTTGCGCAACTTCCCCGACACCTGGATTCAGGCTGTTGTATGGAACGAGCGACCCGACTTTGGACGAATCGCATATTGATTAGCGGGGCAACTCCGCCAGAAAACGGGGCGGCGTCAATGGCGAATTGCGATTTTGTTCGATTTTTTCAGAGTCGGAAAGCAGGCGGCGAGGGGAGCAAAAAAGGCCGTTCACCGTATGGGTATCGGTGGGGTTGCCTATGGGTTGCGGTGTTGTATCGGCGGGGCGGATGGGTTTTCTCTCGCTTGACGATGCGGAATGAGCCCCTACGCTCTCATTCATGACCCTTACCGTGAACGGAGAACCGGTCGATCCTGAGTTGATCAACCAAGAATTCTCCCAAATCAAGTCCTGGCACGAGCAACGCAGCCAGGTCAGCTGCTGCGAACGCGACGATGAATTCCTCGCACAGGCGAAGGAAAACATCATTGGCCGCGTCTTGTTGAATCAAAAAGCCCAGAGCAGCATTCCTGACCTCAGTGAAGCAGAGATTAGTCAGGCCGTCGAGCAGCTCAAGAAGGACTACGGCGGTGAGGCCCAACTCTTTGCCCAAGCTGGCGTGGGCCCTGCTCAGATGGATCTCGTCCGACAACAAGTGGCCGCCAATAGCAAGGTAGACAAACTCGTTCGGCAGATCTGTGAAACCAAAACTCCGCCGTCCGACAATGCTATCCGCAAACATTACGATGAAAACATCGAACTCTATACCACCGAAGCACGGGTCAAAGCGATGCATATTTATAAGTCGCTTCGCCAGACCGAAGACAAGGAAGCCCTCTTCACTGAATGCTGTAAGGTGCGTCAAGAATTGGTTGACGGAGCCGATTTTGCCGCAGTCGCCAAACGCTTCTCCGACAAACCGGAGGAGGAAGTGGACCTGGACTGGTTCAAACGCGGCGAACTCATGGATGAATTTGAATTTGTCACCTTTTCAATGAAGGTCGGTGAGATCAGCCCGGTATTCGCCTCGTATCACGGATTTCACATCGCTAAAGTCACCAACAAAGAACCGGCGACACCTCAACCATTCGAAGAGATGAAAGACAAGGTACTGGAAGATCTCCAGCATGGACAGCAGAACCAAGATATCAAGGCCTACATCACCGAACTCAGACGCAACGCAACCGTGGAAGAGACCAACGATGACGAGGAAGCGAATCATCAAACCTAATTGCCCTCACATAAACCCTACTGCTCCGGAACACGATCTCATCTCAACCAAAACCAACCGATGCTGTCTCCCATAACCAAATCATTTCTTGATACCCTCAAAACCGATACGCTTCCCGGGTTAGGGCTAGAACCAGACGCCCGACCAGGCACGAAGAGGTCCGACGAACTCCTTCCAATCGTAGAGGCCTTCGCCGAAACTCATCGTCTCGCAGAATCAACCCACGCGCTTCTTCAGTCCGCCGCCCTGCTCTGGCACGACAACCTCGAGGGCTCTCATGAAATTTCACAGGATATCAAAACCGCCGACGGGAGCTTTCTCCACGGGATCATGCATCGACGGGAACCCGATAGCAGCAACGCCAAATATTGGTTCACCTTGGTCGGCAATCATCCGAGCTTCCCGGCGCTTGCCAAATCTGTAAACGAATATGCTGAGAGCAACCATCAAACGAGCCTGGTGGATCCGCTGATCAAAAACGGTCAGTGGGACGCCTTCGCGTTTGTGGACGCATGCAGTCGCGCTCTAAGAGACGGACCGGAATCACCAAACTACCCGGCTTTGCAACAAATTCAGCAACTCGAATTCCAGTCGCTGCTGAACCACATTCTCACTTAACGGCCAAGCAGCGCCTCGACGAGTCCGTCGATGGTGTGCTCGGTCGCCTCGACCGTCGGCGGTTCCCGGAGCGCTGCTAGGGCCTTGCTTGTCTCCGGCCCGATGGAAGCAAGTCTGAGTTTCGGATATTTCTCTTTAAGCGCTGGCAAATCAAAGCGCTCGTGAAAGTGCTGCACAGTCGAGCTGCTCGTAAACGTAATCCAGTCAGCCCCCTCCTCCAGCAGCCTGGCTGCGGCGCCATTATGATCTTCCGTTTCAATCAACGTCTCATAAACCGGCACGTCATCAACAATAGCTCCGAGAGATATCAACTCCTTAGGTAATTCCGGATTCGCGACCTCAGCCCGCGCCAGCATAATTTTGAGATTCTCAACGCTTTCAAACTCTTGAATGGCGCCGGCTATTTCATCCGTCAAATACTTCCTGGGCATAGCGTCCACACGTAAACGCAACTCTGAAAGCTTGGCGGCTGTGGCCGGTCCCACGGCAGCAATACGCAGATTACCCAACGCTCGTATGTCGTCGAAAGCCCGAAAAAAGTAGTCGAAGAACGACGTCACGCCATTGGGACTAGTGAACACCATCCAATCGTATTCTCCCAGTGCGGCAATCGCTTCCACCAAAACCTCCTTTCGCTTCGGCGGACCGATCTTGATCGTGGGAATTTCCAACACATCCGCGCCAAGCTCCAACAACCGCCGGGACAATTGGCTGGCCTGAGTCCGGGTTCGAGTCGCCACCACACGCTGGGCGAAGAGTGGACGTTCCTCAAACCAGTTTAATTTCTCACGCAAGCCCACCACCCCGCCGATCACCGTCACGGCCGGCGCCTTAAATCCCTTCTGCGCGACTTGCTCAGCAATCGTCTCCAGTGTGCCCGTAAGTGATTCCTGGCGCCCCGTGGTCCCCCAACGAACCATCCCGACCGGCGTTGCCGGATCCATCCCGTGGGTGATCAATTGTTCGCTGATGACACCGATGCGTTCCACACCCATTAAAACGACTTTGGTTCCGGAGATTTTCGCCAAATGCTCCCAATCGATGCTTGAAGTGTCCTTCGTTGGATCTTCATGACCGGTAACCACCGTGAATCCCGAACAAAAATCCCGGTGAGTGATTGGGATCCCCGCATAGTTCGTAGCAGCAACAATCGAGGTAATCCCCGGTACAACCTCAAAGCAAACATCCGCTAGACGCAGCTCCTCCGCCTCCTCACCGCCTCGCCCAAAGACATAGGGATCGCCTCCCTTCAACCGAACAACGGTGCGTCCCTCCTGCGCTTTGGCGACCAACAGCTGATTCAGTTCACCCTGAGGAATCGCGCGCGTATTGGCTCGTTTCCCGGCATAGATGAACTCCGCATCCTTGGGCGCCAAGCGCAACAGATCAGGATTGACCAGGGCGTCATAAACCACTACTTCCGCCCGTCCCAACAACTCGCCACCGCGCATAGTCAGCAAGCCGGAATCCCCAGGACCCGCTCCCACCAAATAAACTACACCGGTTTTCCCCGACATCTCGGTGAGTGTAGAGGGCATCGGAGAGCGAGGCAATGGGAAGTCAAGTGACGCTATAGTATGCGCTGTCTCACGTGATTTGCCAGTGACACTGATCGGCTGAGACAGCCGACGCTACAGCTGGCACATTGGCTAACGAATACAACAACATGGGGAAAGCCCATGTTGCACAACGGTGGGGCGAGGCCCTGTCGAGCCGCCATCCCACAACCTCGGGACGGAATCCCGGCTTTAGCACAAGAGACTCTTGTATAGCCTCACCCCCTTTGAGTTGCGCTCGCAAAGAGAGTTATCAGCGGCTACTCGCCGCAATCTCTTAGGCTCGAAATCAAGTAATTGTCCGTATTCTGGAGCAAACTCATTTGGCATGCCTTTGCGCAACCAACCAACGGCGGCAATCTGACAATTTGGTCTTAACGAAGCGCGACAACCGAATCCTATTTTGCCTCAACCACGAGATTGAAAGTGCTAGGAGTTGTTGCAACGGTTGGCTCAGAACGACGAGACCATCATTCCCTGGACGGCGACAGATATTGCGTACAGATCCAATCTCTCTGGCGCCGACAGCATCGACACCCAATCGCTCAAACACTATGGATGGGGTGAAACGACCGATTATTGCATCAAACGCGAACCAGCTTCGAGACAACGACAGCGGGAGTTTCCCTACCCTGATTACAGATCAATTGGCCCTTCATCTCCCCATAGAAGAGCACACCATCAAACACGCCTTGGCAACGTGGCGAGATGAAGCCTTCCGAATTCTTGCCCCGGGGCAACCAGGCCCAGTTCACTATAATATACTCAAGACATTTACGCCCTGACTTTCTTATTCTCGAAGCCAGAGATTTGCCCGACCTCAGAAGGGAATCCCGCTCCTTCAAGTCCGTTTCAAGGATTTACGGACTAAGCCAACCAATCACCACTGCCGAAGGCATCAAACAGGCATGTGAATCCGAATCCATCGCCATCAAATCCATCCCCACTCTTTTGCCGCAACTGAAAACCGAGTACGGAAGCGGAACGGCAGCCCTCAAACCATTTCTCCAGAGCGAATACGCGATCACGATTCAAATACCGGACAAATAATTCTGGTTTTATGGTTTTAAGGAAATCACTGTTGCCTTTGGGGGGCGACCGGCGCCGCCTATCTAAACCCCCTACCTAAACATCACCGCAACAGCCGCAAAGGCCGCATCTGGAAATAGAAAGCGATCTCATGCCAAAAAACATCCCATGTCCTATTTCCGCAATATTTCGCTATCAATACATTAGGATGAGCTTTTGCCAAAACTGGTACCTGACCGAAATCCGCCTCCCATAAACAGGCTCCTGTCTCCGGGACATTCCATCCCGCAGGACGATTTCACCTTGATGCTCTACACCTCCAAGCCTATAGTAACACCATGAACCTAAACTGGCTGAAAACCGTGGCCATCGGCGTGGTTCTTATCTCACAATTACCGGCTTTTGCGGTTCAAAGCCGCTCAGGGAAGGCCGCAGCATTCGTCGCCCAGCAGCAAGCGGAAGAACGGTACCGTCGTCTCTATTCGATTGTCGAGGATCTTCAAGCCAGCAATGTAGTCCTCCAACAACGGATCGAAAGACTCGAATCACAAATCAACGCGGCTGTTAAGCAACTAAACGACAAACAAGCAGACACCGCCACGGAATCACAACTTGAAGCCCTCAGCAGAAAATTTACCGAGGAGCTTCAAAAACTCGAAGATCGAAGAACTGCGGACAACAAGCGGATACTCGAAGAGCTTAGAAAGCTAGCGACCCGCCCCATCCCTCAGCCGCCAGCGCCCCAAAAACGGAAACCCGAGATTGAGCCTTTCACAGGCCCCGTCTATGAAATCGAAGTGCAGCCCGGCTACACCATCTCTGCCATCGCTCAAAAATATCGAGACGAGGGCCACGAAATCTACGTCAACGACATCCTCCGAGCCAATCCCGGCCTGGATCCTCGAAAGTTAAAAGTAGGCCAAATCATCAAAATCCCGGCCCGGGAGTGATTCCTCCGGTATCGCCAGATCCCACTTCACGCAGCTTCGCAACCTCAAAAGTCGCCAGTGCCTAATCTTTCACCATGTTCATGAAATTAATTCGAAAGCTCCACCTTTATCTAGGCTGCTTCTTTGCGCCGCTCCTTCTCTTGTTTATCAGTACCGGATGGTACCAAACAACCATGAGCGTCAAACGAAACAAAAATCTGGGCGAAGGAGGCGGCTGGCGCGAGAAGCTCACTTCCATTCACGTCAACCAAGTGTTCCCCTCAGAATCCGCCGAATCCTACTCTCCTCAACTATTTCAATACTTGGTCGCCATCATGTCGGCAGCCCTCATCCTGACCCTTCTCCTGGGAATCTTCCTGGCCTTTAAAACCAGCAAGCGGAAATGGTCGATTTGGATCGCACTCATCCTAGGGGTTATCGTGCCAGTCATCCTCCTCTGGCTGGGACAATCCGCCGAATCCCAATTCTAATGGGCCATGCAATAACAACCGGGATAGGCCTTGTCATCGCCGTCATCCTCTTCATTTGGCACCGGCACTTCTACGACTACCAGATCACCCGGAACCATTTAACCGTGACCTGGCTCGAGATTCCTATCCGTCGAATCCGCCTCGCAGACATCGAATCCATTTCGAAACGACGAAAACGCTCGGCAGAAAACTGGGCCAACACCTGGCGGCCTCGCCATCGAATTCTCGTGATTCGCCGCAAAACAGGCTTTTTCAAACATTTCATTATTACACCTGCCTACCGCTATGAGTTTCAGAATCAACTAGAAACCGCCATGGAACGCCTCAACAAACCACGTTCCGCCTAACTACTCGAAAAGGAACTCCAAAAACAAAACGCAGCCCCTCACCTAAGACCGACAAACCAATCAAGCAAATAGCCGCCAACACCAGCGGAGAAAGTGATAGCACATCAAGGGCAAAACAATGATATTGATATCCGGAACCCCTGTCATCGACTCCGCTACTGGAAAATCGAACTAACCATCGGCACTCCGGTCGCCAGATTCTTCTGTGAGCCGCAGAAGAAGGCGGCAATCCACGGCGGCTCGTCAAATCCCAACCATCGACTAGACCACCAGCCCAATCCGGATCCGAGCGCAAGCAAGCCCGCCGCTAACACGTTGATGCCCCCGTCGCAAAAGATGCGGTACATAATGAAAAAAATCGAAACCGAAGTGTTGACGACCGATCCTCCAATATTTTCGTTCACCACAGCAGTAAAAAACACCGCTGATATAATAATGGTGAGCAAGACGGCGAGATAAAGAAACCCGAAGGGATCTCCGACCACAACAGCGAACCCAAGGTCTCGATCACGAAGAAGAAGAGCAGAGGAAAGCCGAGGTAATTCCACTCTTATACAAAACCGTGAAACCCACTCCGGGATTAACCCGAATTTCGCGCCAATAGAGATGGCTGCCATGAGGCGACCAAGATTTTAAGGGCTTCTCGAGGATGAGACGACGGCGGGCGGCTTGAATCCCGGTTCGCCCGCGCCCGTTGGGTTCCTTGGCGACCGATCTTTTAGGAGCCGCTGAACCCAGCGGGCGGCCAAGACCGAAGACCGCCATCGCTAGCCGCGGAAGAGGCACGGTGGGTTAGTACGGTTGGCCAGCAAGTCCGGAGGTTGTTCCTTGAGGCGATTTCGCCCCGAGCGCCTCCGCCGGGCTCAGGGCTTGGGCACAGTCGCTGCGACGGCGCCGAATTGTGGCCTAGCCGGGCCCAAGAAAAAAATGCCCCGGGTGGCGATTGCCCCCGCTAGCGGCGAGCTTCCCTCGCTGGGGCGCTAGGCTCCCTGAGGAATAACGCCTCTCGATCGCGGCAGAGGCTTGCCGGCAGGAGGCACAACGGGCATGGCCGTGGGCACAATCCCCATTGCTTCGCTCATCTCCCTGCCCTCGGACAACCTTTATTAGCGAGAAATCCAAGCTAGCCCCCCGGCCAAAGCGATCATTCCCACCAAGCCCAAGAGAAAAAGATTCGACTTCAACCACTCTCCCCCCACGCTTGAGAATAGCCCCAAATCACCCACGACGCAGACGATCCAGTCTCAGTCGCTGCCGCTTATCAAACAAACGCCGACAAGCCAACGCCAACGCCAGTACCATGCCAAAACCACTGCCGGCTGCGATCAAGAACCAGATCAAAATCTGATAGCGGACTGCAACCGTAGGCGACACTCCCGAAAGAATTTGCCCCGTCATCATTCCCGGCAAACTCACGATTCCAGCGACCGCCATGGCGTTGATAATCGGAATCAACCCGCCGCGAAGACTATCGCGAACGATGGCGGACGTCGCCGCCCGGTAGTCTTCCCCCAACATCAATTGCTGCTCGATGGCGTCGCGCTGGACCCACACCGCATTCGTGAGCCGATCCATACTCAGGGCAATGCCATTCATCGTGTTCCCCAGTAACATACCCAACAAAGGAATCGCATACTGAGGATGGTACCAAGGGTCTGCCTGCACCAACGCCATCAATGCGAAAACACCGACCGCAAAAGAAGAAAGAAACAAGCTTCCTGTCCCGATACTCCACGCAAACCATCCCGACAAACCGCGCTTCTGTCGCGCCACAATTTCACGCCCCGCAACCCCAACCATGACGAAAGCCATCAGCCCAACCCACACCGCATCACGCCGGGCAAACAACACCTTTAACACCACGGCAATGAGCGACAATTGAACGACCATCCTCAACGAGGCAACCAACAGATCGCTCACAATCCCCAATCGCCACCACAGCGCCACCAAGCCCAACACAACAACCAAACCGCCCGCCGCAGCTAAGTCAAAAAGGCTCAGAGTGCTCACAGAGCCCTAGCCTCCTCCCTTAAGGTTCGATTCGACAGCACAAGGCGACATGAACAGAGCCGTTCCAATTGCTCCGGGTCATGACTCACCCAGAGCACTGCTGAGTTCTCACGCTCGACGTAATCCCTTACGACCCCTTCCATTCGCCGAGACGCCTCCGAATCCAAACTTGCGGTCGGCTCATCCAACAACAGAGCCTGAGGGCGTCGAGCTAACAAACGAACTAAAGCCAGACGCTGTTTCTCTCCGGAAGACAAACGAGCAACATCCCAACCCAATACCTCAACGCCAAAGCCCAAGGCATCAAGCCATCCCACAACGTCACCATGAAAATGGGACCCCACAGAGTCTTCCCACCAGACGGGACTCGCCGGCAGCAATCCCACCAGCCGGCGCCACTGCGGCGCTGACATCGCATGACAAGCCATCCCATCAAAACACAGCTCACCGCTGGACTCCACAAGATCCGCCAGAGCCCGAAGCAACAGCGACTTTCCGCTCCCGGACACTCCCGACAATCCTACGAATTGCCCACGAGGAATCGCAAGATTCAACAATCCCCATCCCAAAAAACCGAAGTTTCGAGCCGCTAAACCATCCTTCACACACAACCTTCGATCGAAGCGACTAATCAACGAGCATGCCACTCGCACGTAAGACGGCCTCGTGGGCAACAAGATCATGATCCAAATCCCATCTCAAGGTTTTTTCGCCGCAAACTACCCTAGTCAAATCACGAAACTCGCCATCATACCATCCAGTCACTGCCAACAAGAAACCATCCTGAGACCCTCTCTGGTATGGTCCCTGATTCAAGTGGCAGCCCAGTTTGAGCGAAGCGCTGGCATCCTTGAGAATCCGGCGGTAGTCCTCCCATACGGGAGGGACGCCTTCCTGAGTGTAAGGATCATCGGCCGGGATGCCCATTGTGTTGACGGCGTCGATGGGAATCGCCGAGAGAATCACCTCGAAGACTTGAGAACAAGTGACGATGCCGGGAGACAAGTTCAACGAAATCACTTGTGCGTTGGGGCCCTTCTTGGTGGATGCGGGATAGTTCCCATCGGCGATCAGGATGATAGAGTGGTGGCCCGCACGCCCCAGGATTTCGTTGATCTGGGGATGGATCAGTTGGTGTTTCAGCATGTTTTGCGAGTGATGTCAGCTCTGGGACCTGTGAGGCACCATTGTCGGAAAAGACTGCAGGCAAGTCAAATCTCTGGGAATTAGTTCC
Source organism: Limisphaerales bacterium (assembly GCA_024761205.1). Taxonomy (GTDB): domain Bacteria; phylum Verrucomicrobiota; class Verrucomicrobiia; order Limisphaerales; family AAA164-E04; genus UBA2970. The sequence goes on along the minus strand of JAMASS010000007.1, from coordinate 157 downwards.
AAGCTCAAAGTGCCATGTGCTAAATTTTAAGGGAATCATGGCTGATAGAGAGGGCCAAGGAGATTGTATTGTTTTGGGATAGAGTCGAGTGGATGAGCCCGGCGGATATTCTGCGGCGTCGGATTTTTGTCGGGCCGGGGGTCTTGGGGCTGTTCGG
>JAMASS010000069.1 GCA_024761205.1 Limisphaerales bacterium | reverse complement strand
TCGGGATCGGGCAGGCCATGAAAGATCAGTATCCGCGTATCTCTCGGGATCTTCGGCGTCATGAAAAGATTGAGAGGAAAAACGGGCACCGCGTGCCGCTTGAAGCTCCTTACCCAGGATTCGGGCCACCAGTATTTTTCACCGAGAGCGTAGGTCAGATAGACTTGGGGCGGTCTGAAATTGGCCAGTGCCCAATCCCTCTCGGAGTAGAATTTGTCCACCACGAATTGCATGGTATTCGCGCGCCAGCGGAAGATTGACGAATTCCCGATATCCGGACGTTTCCTGAAGATCAGATGTTGTTGAACCCAGTTATGAATGATGCAGCGCTTGCCGGGTGCGTAATCGAAGAAACAATCCATATTTCCGGTAATCAGGACATCAATATCCATGAACAGGCAATCACCTTCGATCTTTACCAGATGATCCATGAAAAGCCCAAGTTTCAGCCAGGTTGTCCTCGCATGGCTCTCCGGAAGTTCGATATGTGGCAGCGGATGGGTTTCGATTTCCGGAAAAAGCCCTGAATCGTCGTCTGTCAAACAGAAAAATCTGAACGGGCGAGACAGGTTTGCCTGTACGCCGGAATAGAGTCGATTGACGAAGATCGATCCATAACGATCACCCCATTTGATTGTGAAGATGTTGACCGGCATCTGGTTATGCAGGGCGGTCATGGTTTCTGGAAGTACGGCTCATCCTTGATGCACGCGCACCAGCGAGTGTGGCCACGCCGGGCGATTCGTGTCGAGGTTTAGTTTCCGGCTATCGGCGGCATTCCCAAACTGCCGAGTAGAAAGGTCGTTTTATTGAGATGATTTTTGGGAACCTCGCGGCGTTTATTTTGAGGCAATCTCAATCTCGGGTATGGCGCGGCTGATTTCACTCTTTAGATAATTGAGCAGTTCTAAAAGCTGTTCAAAGTCAGCGTCCCCCGGCTTCAAACGCACCGAGAATTCACGATATATTTTGAGTAAATCCGTGCGGTCCTTTCTCTGTTTCACGAAGAGAGGATGGTTTAAGTCCAAGTGCTCGATATGATAAATCCCTGGCTTGGTTTTCCCGATTAATTCGTGGGTGTCGGAGTTCTCGCAGATATGTTCGTTGTAGTCCCATTCGAGGCACGGGTTTAAGAAACGCTTGCCTTCCCGTAATTCTCGTTTCTTTGGCTTGTTGGACTTGGATCGATTGCAGATGTGATGCGCCGGAAACAGGTTTTGATAATTTTGAACTTTGTCCTTTTTTCGAGCCGCGTCGAAGTGATCGACCTCAAACTCGCCGCATTTCGATAGATGGATCATTGAATAGGCGCAACGCTCCTCAAAATCTTTTAAGAGGCAGGGATAGGCATTGCGGTAAGTGGTGCGCTTGAGCGGTTTGGAAGGGGATTCTTTTCGCGTGACCCTATGGTCGGATTCTTTCCACTTGTTCATTGATCTGTGACAAAATTTTCAGCAACGCTTTGCGGCGTTGATAGTCGCGGATCAAATGAGCCGTGGGAAGAGGATACTTTAGCCGCCGCCGATCCTGTTTGAGATGCTCCAATTCTTCCCGCTCTTGCGGAGTCGCTTTCCCATCGGCTTTCTTTTCGACTAACACACAAAACCGGCGTTCGAGTCCGGGTGTCCACTTTTTCAAAACATTCGGAATCTTGATTTCGTGCGGCTCTGTGGTTTGGGTTCGAGCCAACATCCGGGATAGATCGATGGTGTCCAATAATGATTTGCTCGGGCCTGCAGCTAGAGAACAGTCAGGAGATTGCATGACGTGTGAGGTCATGTCCTTTACCTCTAACCGGCGTGAAGCCGTAAAGTCTTGCGATAATTCGAGATTCATAGGTTGAGTTCTTGAGCTTTGGTGATGATCTCTAAGATCAACGCCTTCTGGACGTTTGAATCCGACCGCAACACCGCTACGCCCTCCGGTTCGATGACTACAGGGCTGGATTTCTCTTTTTCTCGCATCGTTTGGGAAGCTTGCGCTTTCACAATGTTCAGGAGAACCAATTCACTGCTACTACCTTCAAAACCTGCAAAAATCCGATTGAACGATGGGAAGTTTCTATATTCGGGCCTCGGCAAATCGTCAACACAGGCGTTCGGATTGGTTTCAATGGGATCCAACGATTGAAGATATTGCTCCAGTGAATCCAGGTCATCATTGAGGTCGGTGGATTGGATGACGAATGCGTGCTGTCCCCAAATCTCACGATTTCGTTTGACCGCCGGTACATTGTCAACAAACGCCACTTCGATGATTAAGAACCTATCGATCCAGCTCAGCGAAAAGCGATTAAAGACCGTGTTGACTCGATAGCCATTGCCTGGAATTTGCAGTCTTGCTTTGAGAACGCTAGGCTGTGCTTTGGGCTTGGACTGCCGTTTGCTGTTCATTTTTGTGCGGCGGCATGCAAGGCATTTTTTTCTACGGTTAGATTTTCTTCCGCCTTTTTGGAATCACTCGCTGCGGCTCGCTTTGTCCTCTTTGAATTTGCTATTGTATCGTTCCATCGCTCGGCACATGTCCTGGCTGATGCGCTTTAATTCCTGGTGTTGTGCATCCCGGGGGTATCGAGGCGGATCAAATTTCGTTTGAAAATCCCCGCCGCCGAGGGCGCCGAACAGTCCGAGCCAGAAACTGCTGGAATAATCCGATAATGTGCCGTGGATCGAACAAGCATGGTTTCTTTTGTCATTTTTTTGATGATGAACGTACTATTTTACTACTTTTCCAGCTAAACTAATGGTCTATCCGATAGGTTTCCACTGTTTTGGCAAGTTAAATCATTTTTGATTATTCACTCGCTCATTTGTCTTTGTGGGGTGATTGGGTCAGTTCCTCATAAAGGCGCAATGTTTTAGCGAGCATGGCCTTTAGGGTGAAGGGGTTCTTTTTCCGGGGTACGGGCGGGTTTTCTTGCCAAGCGGCTAGTTGGCGAGCCATTGCCGCGGTATCGCCGACGGGGATTTTGCCGGCCGGCAGCAGGTTGTCGAGTTGCTCGCGGACGCCGCCGTGATCGTAGCCGGCGACGGGGCGGCCGAGGGCGAGGGCTTCGAGTATGACGCGGCCGAAGGCTTCGGGATCGGTCGAGCAGGAGACGACGGCGTCGGATATGGCCATGATGTCGTGCAGGTCGTTGCGATGGCCGACTAGGGTGATGTGGTTTTCGAGTCCGGCGGTCTTGATGGCGGAGCGGACTTCCGCCAAATAGGCTAGCTTTCGGGGATGGGCTTCGCCGATGAGCAATCCGTGAACGGGTTGGCCGGCGGTTTTCAAGGCGGCGATGACTTTGATGAAGTCGAGTTGTCCTTTCAGGCGGGTGAGGCGACCCGGCAGGGTGATGAGCCGTTTGTCGGCAAGCTTCGGGTAGTCTTGCCGCCATTGGGCGAGCCACGCTGCGGATGGTCGATAGCCGTGTGGGTGTTTTGTCAAGTCAATGCCGCGATGGATGACGGTGAGTTTTTTTTCCGGCACGTCGGGGTAGTTTTGCAGGACGTAATCTTTGAGGGAGCGAGAGACGCAGATGACAGCTTCGCCGCGGGTCATGATTTTGGAGTAAGGGTTGACGGAGTAAAAGCCGTGGACGGTGGTGACGAGTTGCGGACGGGGTCTTTGCAGATGGCCCCTAGTGTTCATCCCGCGCCAGGCGAGCCAAGCGAGCCAGGCCGGCAAGCGGCTCCGTAAGTGAAGGATGTCAGGTTTTTCGGTCTCGAAGAGTGCGCGGAGTGTCTTGATGTGCCGGAGTGTGCGGAGCCGTTTTTCGTGAACGGGAAGGGTGATGTGGCGGGAGCCTTCGTTTTCCAACGACTTGACTAGGCGGCCGCCGGCCGAGATGACGATGGATTCATGCCCGTCCGCTACCAGCCCTTGGGCGATTTCCAGGGTTCCTTTTTCGACGCCGCCGGCGTTGAGTTCCGGCAATAGTTGGATGATGCGCATAGGCGAGCGGGTGAATTTGTTTTATGTCCGGATGAAGTGGTCGGATGATGGACCGGGGGAGGTGTTATGGCGTTTCCGGGGTGTGCTGCAGGTTTGGACGTGTCCCATTTGATCTCCATTTTGAAGCCACGCAATATTGCGGATCAGTTCAGTTAGTTTTCTGATTGAGATCTCGGAGACAGAACCGACGTTGATGATGGTTTCTTCGTCGTAGTTTTTGAGGAGGAACGGACAGTCTGCCGCAAGGTCATTGGCGTGTAGAAACTCGCGCAAAGGCTTCCCTTTCCCCCAGCACGCAATGTTTGCAACGTCTTGCTCTTTTGGCTTCGTGAAATTTACGCAGAAGAGCTGGCAGCACATGAGAAGACTGCAAATCGTAATTTGTCATTCGCTCCGCAAAGGGTGGTGGGCATGGCGGATATGAAATTGCACCCGTGTTGCCGGCGAAGGGCTTGGCAGAGCTTGATGCCCGAGATTTTGGCGCCGTCGCGCCATTTGTTGGTAGGTTGCAGCGGAGCTGAGAGTAAATATTCTTTCTTCAGAGGTTGGGGCGCGAGTTTTGGGTAAGTGCAGAAGCTGCCTAGGAAAAGTAATTTCTTCACGTCTGTTTTGTAGTCCGCATGAAGGACATGGCTCTGGATTTGGCGATTATCATCAATGAAGTCAGCGGGGCGGGTGCCATTAGCGACGGTGCCACCTACCTTGGCGGCGGCAAAGGTGATGCAATCCGGTTTTTTTCGTTGAACAGCGTTTGGGCCTTCGGCGTGTCGAGAAGGTCTAGCTCCTGCCGTGTTCGCAGCAGCAGTTGATGCTGGGGGCGCTCGGCTTGAAACGCCCGAACCAGCGCACTCCCCACCAGACCCCGGTGTCCAGCGGTGAAGATTTCAGGACTCTCGGAAAACATTTTCTGAGTGAACGATAATCCCTTTGGCGAGGCAAGGTTGGTTTGGCGGGAAATTGTTCGGAGTGCGGTTGCGGAAACTTTTGTGCAGTGTTGCGCTGGCTCAGCGTAGCAAGGTCTTGTCAGCTTCCGCACTGTCGAATCAGTTGAGCCGCCTCTACGAACGACCATCGCTCGCTTATCGGGAAGCCTTCTTTTCGGAGCGCAACTGAAGCACGCACGGGAGGAGGGTCAGACCGGCGACCATGCAGGTGAAGACACCGATGGTCATAACATAGCCGAGGCTTTCGATACCGCGATGATGAGCAAGGGTCAGGCTGCCAAAACCGGCCATGGTGGTGAGTCCGGAGACGAGGACGCCTTTGCCGGTGCTTTTGGAAAGAAGGCTCGGATTTTGTTCTTCGCGGTATCGATTCAAGATATGGATGCCATTCGTTACGCCGATACCGACCACGAGCGGGAGCGTCATGATGTTGGCTGGATTGAAAGGGAGCCCGATGAAGCCCATCACCCCGATGAGCCAGAGCGATCCGATGCCCACTGGCAACAGCGCGAGAATCACAGTCACCAATGATCGGAAGTGGATCAGCACCATGATCGCGATCACACCGAGCGCGTAAAGTGCGGCTTCCTCGTAACTCTGCTTCAGGAGGGTGGTGTACTCAAGCAGTTGAACGGGCGTGCCCGTGACAACCGGCGGATTTTTATGCTGATTCGTGAGGCCGCGGAGCTCTTGAATGAAGGTCTCTTGATGTGTCCGCTCCCAAGCGTTCTCCTTGGGATAAACTTGGAGGAGGTGTTGGCCGGACCTCCCGATGAAACGTTTGCGGAGGTCTTCGGGTAAATCTTCCACTGTCAGCGGTTCCCGGGTGTCTTGGTTTGCGATGGCGCTGAAGGTCTGCCGAATATCATTGAAGAAGGCGTATTCGAAGGCGGTGAGTTGGTCGATGGCACGCTCTGGAGGCAGTTCCCGCATGTTGCGCTGAAGCAGGCCGGCGGCGGTTTTGAGCGCTCGGAATTGGGGGATTAATTCGTTCGTGGGATCGTCCTTCTCGACTGCCTTGGCGGCCAAGGAAAGATAGCTCTGAAAGAAGGTTAATGTCTGAGAGAGTTCGTCCAGGTTCACTGGGGTTTGACTGGGCGCCGCGATTTGGATATTGCCGACCTCCCGTTTCAAGCGGTTGATGATCTTCAACATCTGAGTCTGATCCGTGTTGAGGAATCGAGTCATGGAATCAATGCTGGCCACTGATGGCAATTGCCGGATCGCCGTTTCCAGGGCGCCTGCCTCTTCGAGTGAGTTGGCGATCACCAATGCGAAGATCACGGACTTTTCGGCTTCCTGAATCAGTTTCTTTTCATATTGAACAGCGGGCAGGTTCTCGGTCTGCATGTTCAAGAGGTTATAGTCAAAGTGGACTTTGGGTATCTGCTTCAGCGCGAGGCCGCAGAGAATGAGTCCGAGCAGGACGGTTCGTTTGGGGCGCTGGAGCCATATTTGTTCGATGGTTTCCCGCGGGTTTGGCGGTGGAAGGATCTGATGATCGAGTACGTTTTGCCGGCCCCGAAGAAGGAGGATCGGTAAGATCGTCATCATCGGAATCAGCGTCAGGAGCATGCCGCCACCGGTGATCAATCCCATCTCTTTGACGCCTTTGAATTCAGTGAACGCCATGGCGTAGAAGGCTCCGGCAGCGGTCAGACAACCGGTGAAGACGCCCTGCCCGGTGTGTGTCAGGGACTTGCCGATCGCTTTCTCCTCGGACGCTCCGTGACGCAGTTCCTCTTCGTAGCGAGTAATGAGATGCACGCCAAAGTCGATGGCGAGTCCGATGAGCATCGGGAAGAAGGCAATGGTGAGTATATTGAGGTGGCCGACTAGGAGCGTGGTGTAGCCCATGGTGTAGCCCAGCCCAATGAGAAGGCAGACGGTCGCCTTGATCGGGCGGCCCGTCTCTTGGTAGCAAAACGAGAAGATCAGCATCACGAGAACGAGCGACACGCAAGAGGCCTTGATGGAGTCCATTTGGGACTGCCGCATTTCGTCGAGCGCCAGGACGGTCTCACCGGTGATGCCGACGTTAATCCCCGGCACTTCGGCCTGGACGATGGCGACTAGTTCCCTCAGCCGTCTGATGGCTTCATGCTTGAGATCCGGTTTCAGCGGGCGAGCTGTGGCCAAGTAGATCTTGCCGTCGGCGAAGGTAATGTATTTTTGCTGCTCGGCGGCGAGATTGGCTCCGAAGAGCGTTTCAGCGCCTAGTGATGGTGGAGTGCCGCGCCGTGTCAGGCTGGCGTTCGCCTGTTCAAGAATGCGTTGGAGGGCGGGGAGTGCATCTACGAGAGCGGTGTTGTCTGACGCCGTCTCTTCCGATGCCGTGCGGAATTGTCGATTTAGTTCTTTGAGAAATGATTCCAGGCTGTTGACGTGTTGGAAGGCTTCGATCACGGGACGCGCATTGAGAATGCGTTCGCCCATGGCTTCAATGACCGAGGCGTCCTCAAGAAAAAGGAGTGCCTTGGGCCCCAGCATTTTTAAGTCGCCTTTGTAGAAGACACCGGTGAATAGCTCGGGCTCGGCGGCAAGGCGTGCGCCGAGTCTTTCGACGAACTGCCGGTTCTTTTCGCTATCTTCGCTCTCGACCACAGTGACCATATCGTCCTCGCTGTCGAAGTTTTCCTTATAGTCGAGAAAATTCCGGTGGTATTGTTTGTCCGTACTCACCAAGGCATTGCGGTCGGTGTGAAACTCCAGGTTTTCGATGGTATAGAAGACAGAGACGCCGAAGAGAGCGATTTGGGGCAGAAGGAACGCCTTGGGATATTTGCGGACGCCAATCGCGAGGCGACCCAAAATCAGGGTGGCGAATGACGATGACATAATTGGCTGCTGCCTAGCGAATTCAAGGCGGTTACGTGAGTAAATTAGCTTGGATGGCCGGTCACGCTGGGTTCGCAGGAAAATCAGCGTTGGAGTAAACCTCCTTCACATCATCGTGATCGTTAATGAGTTCGATGATTTTACTGATACTCGCAACCGACTCCGGAGCCGCTGGCACCAATACGTCCGGAAGGCACGTGACGCTGGCAGAGTCGCATTTGATCCCGGCGTCTTCGATGGCCTTGTGCACTGTCTCAAACTCTGAGGGATCTGTAATGATTTCGTAACCTTCAGGTTCCACCTTAAAGTCCTCGGCGCCTGCTTCGAGGGCTACTTCCATGGTCTTGTCCTCATCGGCGTTTTCCCGGGAAATGATCATCTGGCCTTTACGATGAAAGAGCCGGGTGACGGATCCGGAGGTAGCGATCGTCCCCCCGTTCTTGCTCAAGATATGGCGAATTTCAGATGCAGTTCGATTCTTGTTGTCGGTACTAATTTCCACCAGCAGAGCAACTCCGAACGGGGCATAGATTTCGTAAACGAGATCTTCGAAATCAGTGCCTTGTCCACCGCCGACGCCTTTCTTGACAGCGCGATCAATAGTATCGGCCGGCATATTTGCTTGCTTGGCTTTGAGTAGCACCATCCGGAGACGGGCGTTCAAATCAGGATCTCCGCCTCCCGTTTTTGCGGCTATGGTGATTTCTCTGGAGAGCTTCGAAAAGATTCGACCCCGCTTTTGGTCCAGCGCTCCTTTGAAGTGTTTAACTTTAGACCATTTACTGTGCCCGGACATAGTCCACTAATTTTCAGTGCCGCAGATGTTACATTGGGTGCGAGCCAAAGGGGAATCGTAGACAGCAGGATAGGGTGAAAGAAGCCAAAAAAATCCAAGCGGACCATGAAACTGCCTGAGGCGCGGGAAATCTGAAGCGACGGAAGATCGCCGCACTACGGAGCCGACTTCCCCGAAACTGGCCTAAGGTGAGAGCTCCACCCGTTTTTAGGCGATTCGCCTCAGTCATTGTTTCGAGAGCGGAATTTAATTGAAGTGACGTTGAAGAAGCCTTGAACTCACGGTGGAAGGTATCGCAGTTTTTGAATCCTAGGTCCATTGCGACCTGTTTAATGAGTCGCCGTTTTTGGCTCTGGCGGCAGCCTGCTCATTGCTGCCCAGTGGAGAATTGCGATCGGTTGATCTCGGGCATCCCTTGGCAGTGAGTCTCGCAAAGAGGACATGGCGACATTCTATCGGGCGCTTGTTTTGCGGGAAGGCAACAATCGTGTTGGTAGAGAGCAAAAGCGGCATCGGGTGCTGTCTCAGCAAAAATGGTCTCGGGAGGAGTGATAGCGCCCGACCGGCTGAAGCAGCTGTCTCCACGGCCACGCCACGCTCCTTGGCTGGGAATCTTGCGGGCGAGCATCTTAAATCCTTGGCGCCGATCATGGCGCCTAAAGACCAAATTCCGTAAAAACTTCTAAGGAAACCGACCTCAAAACGTGTAGTGTGTGTAGGATAGGGTTTGGACGCTGCGAGTCGTGCCATGAATGACCAATCAATAGCCAATGGTGAGTGGTGGCACTGGGTAGTAGCTCGGTATCAGGGTCCTTTGATTCGGACGGCCTATCGAGTGACGGGAAATTTGGAGGTGGCCCGAGAAGTGGCACAGGACACTTTCATGCGGCTTTGTCGTCAAGACCGACAGCTCGTCAATGGCCATCTGTCATCTTGGCTTTTCACGGTCTGCCGCAATCGGGCGCTGGATGTCTGCAAGAAAGAGCGTCGCTTGCAGCCGGTTGGGGGCGAAGAGCTGTGGTTCCCGGATAGCCGTCAGAAGAGCCCCGCCGAGAATGCTGCCCGACAGGAGAGCTTGGATCAGGTTCAAGAGATGATCCGGGAGTTGGCACCTCGGGAGCAGGAGGTGGTCCGGTTAAAATTTGAGTGCGGAATGAGCTATCGAGAGATTGGGGACGCCCTTGAGCTCTCGGAGAGTAATGTAGGGTTCATTCTTCATACGGCGATACGTAAGGTTCGGAAACGTATCAGGGCGATTGGTTTCGCTGTCGATGAGCCGAAGGGATTTTGAGCATTTTGATATGATTGTTGACTCTCAAGATCCGAAATGGACGGCTTACGTCATGGACGAGTTGGGTCCTGACGAGCGGTTTGCGGTGGAGGGATTGTTGATGCGATCTCCGGAAGCAAGACGGCTAGTCGCCGAGATTCGAGAGGCGACCAAGAGTTTGGCCAGTCAATTCGGGGCCGACTCTCGGTTTCGGTTAACTCAGGCGCAGTTAGATGCCTTGGATCAGCAAGCTTTGCAGACCCAGGCCGAGGCCCTGATTGGGGTGCAGGAAACCAGCGGGGCTTGGATCTCACTCGAGCGGCTCAAGCGGATTGCGGCGATTATCGTCGTGGTCGGGGCGCTGGTTGCCATGATTGTTTCGGGCATCTTGCAAGAGGAACCGAATGATCCGGCCCGTGCCGTGGCGAGTGTTGTTTCAGAGGAACTGCCCCCAGATTCCGCGGCATCGGAGGCTGTACCTGTTGATGATATTGTTCTTGAGGCAGTTATCCCTCCTTATGGATTGGTCTATCAGCCAGCTGTCATCGAAGCTGAAGATGCCCCGGAGTACAGCTTAAGTCGTGAGGCAGACCGCAACCCGATTGCCTTTGACGATACGACGAGTCATTCACCCTCTGGTCCGCCTCGATCGGTGTTTAGCAGTCCCTTTGTAGCAGTGGCTGATCAGCCCATTGTCCGCTGCTCGCTACAGATCGGATCGGGAAACTATCAAGAAGTCAGTGAAGCAATTGGAAGAGGCGAGTTGCCTGCGGCGTGGAAGATTCGAGTGGAGGAACTGGTGAATTATTTCGCTTACGGCTATGCCTCACCCGACGATGGCCAACCGCTTGCCGTTCACCTCGATGCCGCGACTTGTCCGTGGAATGCGCAGCATCGGCTGGTGAGAATTGGTCTCAAGGGGGGGCCGAATCAGGCGGTCAGTGAAATGCCCTTGAGAGTCTTCCTCGTCGTTGATGGAGTGGAGGTACGGGGCATGGATTTTGATCAGACGGTGTTGGTTCAAGCTATTACAGCCTTGCGGAACCGGCTGCGCGGTCAAGATCAGTTGATGGTCATTGATGGATCCCGTCTTGGTGGTCCGGTGATTCGGATCGAATCGACAGCTCCGACGGCTCAAGTGCTGGAATCTATCACCAGACTTCAGGTGGGAGCGGGGGTGGGGATCGGGGTAAGCAATCAGTGGCTGCTCACCAAGATCATTCCGGAGCTGGATGCCGAGGGGCGGAATGAAGTGGTGATGGTGGTGGGTGATTTTGAGTCTTCCCGGACGATGGAGCGATTGCGGCTTCTGGGGCTGCTGCGGGATGCGGTGGCGGCGCGAACCGCAGGCAGTGTTCTCAACCTAAGGGGCGGGAATCGGCCGAGCAGGTCAACAAGTGAGGCATTTGAGGAAAGTCAATTTTTGGTGAGGTCCGCAAGCAGCGTCGCGCAAGCGAACCATTTTTGGAGTGAGATTTTGAATCGGGCGAAATCAACGGTCGCCAAGGATGTTCGACTGCAGCTCGAGTTTAATCCGGCTCGAGTCCAGGCATATCGCTTGGTGGGCTTTGACGGCATGAAGCGGGCACCTGTCAACGAGGGTCAGGTGGTCGCTCTTGGGAGTGACATTGACGCGGATCAAGCTGTCACAGCGCTCTTCGAGGTGGTCCCGACCGGTGCACCCACCGCGAGCAGCTATGCCGATGTGCCGAGTCAGGGTTGGGTTAGTAATGATCGCCCGAGGCGAACGCAGAATATGTTGACAGTGAAGTTGAGCTACCGACTGCTAGCTGAGAATCAGCGAGTTCGAGAGGAGTATCCGTTGATGGATGACGGCGCGACTCTGGGGCGAGCATCCGATGATTTCAAATTCTCGGCTTCCGTAGCCGCCTACGGAATGTTGCTTTCCGATGCGCCCTTTCGTGGGACTATCAATCACTACGGCGTCCTCGCGCTGGCGCAGCAAGGTTTGGGAGAAGATCCTCATGGGTATCGGAAGGAGTTTTTGGATCTTGTCAGACGCACGGTGAAATTGATTCTCAAGAGAGGTGGCCGCGTGATGGGGTGAGGTGGTAAGACTTGAGGTTGATTTGGGCGATGCGTTGTTGTGCCGCTTCGTTCATCAGAGTCTGCGGCGTTTTTTTTTCGATGACTTTTCGGCGGGTGAAATGGACGCCGCTGATGGCTAGTTCTGGGATGGTCGGTGCGACATAGCCATAGGAGTGATTCTCATCAGTCCGGAGCCGAAACCGGGCCGCTCTCATGAGCCCGTGATCTGGCGGTGGCCAGATCCGTTGTGTTCCCAAGGGTTAAGGAGCTTTGCCGGGTCCGGATGCTGAGGTCCTGTTTTGAGATCGGGCAACAGTGTTGTGGGTCGCCAGTAGGCGACGAGGAGGTAGCACTTCATGGAGAAACCCGTGCGGGATTGGTTCCTTAGACGGATGGGGTGTGAAGGTTAAGTCTGAGATGGAGCTGAATGGACTGCTTTGTCTCTGATCCTCATCGACTGGCGCTAACGCACCGGATCGTTATGTTGACACTGTCTGCGGCTGTTTCCAGATCGGTACCTTTTTCTTCGTCTCGTTGATCAACCATTGGCATGCAGCGAATGCTTCGCCACGATGGCCGGAGATGACTTCGACCCAGAGTGAGGGTTCGTTGACTTTGACGGTACCAATTCGGTGGATGAGTCGAATCGATTCGATTGGCCATTGGGACTTGATGGTGTCGAACAGCTTGTTGAACTGATGGGTCGCCATTTTCTCATAGGCTTCGTAATGGATGGCTTCGATGGTGTCCTGACCTTCGGTGGCGCGTACGATGCCGGAGAAGGTGATGGCAACGCCTGCTTCGTTCGATGCCTGGCGCTCCTTGGTAAGCGCTGGCTCGTCAATAGGGTCTCGGGTGATGATCAATAGTCGTTTCATGGGGATGTCAGTCACAGAAAGCGGGGCGAGAATCTCTCGAACCGAGTCTGGAGGAAGCGCAAGGTAAAAGGACGTCCGGCTCGCCGGAGACTCGCCCCGCCGCAGGGAAATCCTGGAGTTTAAGCAGTGCTTTCACATGCGCCTTCTGATGGTCTTCCTTAGTCGTCATGAGCCTCCTTGCACGGGAGGGAACAGCGAGACTTCCTCACCAGCCTTCAGTATATAATCTCGATCCTGATACTCAACACCCACGGCGATCAGGGTGGATCGTTCCATGGAGGCCAGTTTTGGATATTTGTGGTAGAGCCTGTCGAGTAGATCTGAAATGGTGCTGCCTTCGGGGAGATGGATCGGGGTCTGTTCCGTTCCGGCAAGGTCTTTGAAGTAGGAATAAAATGTGACCGGTATGTCCATGATCCGATTGGCTTGTGGTTCGAGGCTGCTAGGCGATTTGTGTTTCGTCGAGGACCCCAATGGAGCGGAGATTACGATATCGTTCGGCATAGTCCAATCCGTAACCTACCACGAAATAGTCGGGGATCCGAAAACCAACATAGTCGGCTTTGATCGGCGGCGTCCGCCGGACGGTTTTTTCCAACAAAACACAGGTGCGGAGGTCCTGAGGATTGAGGGAGCGGACATCTTTGATCACTGCTTGCAACGTTCGACCTCCATCCAAAATGTCGTCGACGACCAGCACTCGGCGATTTTGGAGTTCTAGGTTGAGTTTTTTTATCATCTCTAGCTGCCCGGCACGAGTTTGGTCTCGATAGCTGGAGATGCCAACGAAGTCGATCTGAGTGGGCACTGAGAGCCGGCGAGTCAAATCCGCGAGAAACATGATGGTTCCAGTGAGAATTCCGACGATCACGACTTCATCGTTGCCGTAGTCCTGGCTGATTACGCAGGCGAGGGCTGTAATACGGGCCAGGAGTTCCTCCTCGGAAATGAGGATGCCTTTGACGGCTGCGGGATAGGACTGGGGCCTTGGCCGTAGCTTCGGGGGGATGATTGGCGGGGTATTTTGAGAGTCCAGCATTTGGGGGCTTGGAGGGCGCCCGTTATTGGATGGCGGCTTTAATCGAGCCGAACCGGCTTTGGCCAACCTCTTGCGCCACGGGTTGGCTGGCGGCCTCGTCTAAGTGCTCGATGAGTTCTTTAGGAATCTCACTCAGAAATGGGGAGGGATGACAAGGCACCATTTTGCCGTAGCGTTTGCGCGCCTTGCAGATGCTGAGCACCAATGATTTCATGGCTCGGGTGATGGCCACGTAGAAGAGACGGCGCTCCTCCTCCATTGTCCCCTCGGCGCGTGAATGTGAATGAGGGAGGAGACCGTCTTCAACGCCCACGAGAAATACGTGCGGGAACTCGAGTCCTTTGCAGCTGTGGGTGGTGATGAGTGTGACCTGATCCCCTTTCTCTTCGGATTCCGAATAACGCTCGGCATCAAGGGTGAGGTTGTTGAGAAAGGTCTCGAGCCGGTTGAGTGCGCTGCTAGAGCTAGTGAGGCGGTCCATGCTGGTGATCATATCTTGAACGTTTTGCACGCGAGTGTCGGCGATGTCCTGATCTTTCTCCGAACGGTGAAGTTCGTTTAGGACTACTGAGTCTGGTCCAGGAGCCGTTGGGCCCAGTCGGACAATTGAATGGGATTGTTCTCGATATCCTCTCTGGCATGCTCAATGAGTTGGCCTAGCTCGGCAATGCCCCGTTTCGCCGGACGGCTGAGGTCGGATCGATGCCCCGCCTGCCTCATGACCTGGAACACGGAACAGCGATGTTCTTGACTGAGGGCAAGGAGAACCTGCGCTGTTTTGTCGCTAATGCCCCTAGCGGGCACGTTGGCGATTCGGAGGAGACTGATGTCGTCGTTCGGGTTAAGAACTGTTTTGAGGTACGCCACAAAATCCCGAATCTCTCGCCGATCAAAGAAACTCTGGCCGCCGACCAAGCGATAACGAACTTTGGCGGCTCGGAGGGCTGTTTCCAGGGTGCGAGACTGTTGATTGGTGCGGAAGAGGATGGCCTGGTCGGCCCAAGGAGTTTTTTGGGCTAGACGTCTAAACTCGATTTCCTCCACCACACGCTTCGCTTCTTCCTCCTCATCGGCGTAGGTGGCGAGCTGAATGCGATTGCCGTATCCGTTCTCGGACCAAAGTGATTTTGGTTTCCTGCGGGCGTTGTTTCGGATGAGAGCGTTTGCCGCTTTGAGAATGGCATTGGTGGAGCGATAGTTTTGCTCCAGCTTGACGAGCTTCACCTCCGGGTAATATTTCTCGAAATTGAGAAGATTGGCGATCTCGGCACCGCGCCAGCTGTAGATGCTCTGATCATCGTCACCCACGACACACAGATTGCGATGCTCCTCTGTCAGCAGACGGACTAATTCAAATTGTTTGGCGTTGGTGTCCTGGTATTCATCAACCATGACGTAACGATATTGGCGGCGGCACGCTTCAAGGACTTTGGGATGCTCGCGAAGCAGCTTCAAGGTCAGGAGAATCAAGTCGTCGAAATCGATCGCATTGCAGGCCTTAAGGGTGGCGGCATAGCGCTCTTCAATGCGCTCCGTCATGGCCCGCACCTTGGCATCTGCAAAGGTGACGTCCGTCTGCTCTCCCCCGTTTCGATAGCGGCTCAACAAACTTAAGATAGCTGCCGGATCGGTCTTCTCCTCACCGGTGGCAATGTGGCTGAGGATTTTTTTGATGGCGCCTAATTGATCAGATTCGCTGTAGATCACGAAATTTCTTTTGTGCCCCAAGACATTGATATGTTGTCGAAGAATCCTCACGCCGAGCGAATGAAAGGTGCAAATGGTGGGCCGTTTCGGTTTCGCTTCTTGGTCTTCCTGATCTCGCCGCCGCCGTCGCGGCAATATCTTGGTGACTCGACCTTGCATCTCACGAGCGGCTTTGTTGGTAAAAGTGACCGCCAAAATATTTTCGGGCGGTATCCCTTTGGAAATCATACGCGCGATCCGATGCGTGATCACTCGCGTTTTTCCCGTGCCCGCTCCGGCGAGAATCAACACCGGCCCCCCGATCGTGCAAACAGCGATGTTCTGCTCTGAATTCAGCGCGTGAGCCATGAAGCCGGGCAGTCTAGTGACCCCGCTTTAGGGTGCAAGGACAAGTGGATCATTCATCGGTCTCTGCCGGATTGAACAAGGAGGAAACGGAGCGCTTGCGGAAGGCGGCTCCGGGAACGCGGCTTCCTTTGCGGTGCGGGACATCTCGGTTGGTATTAGCACACAGTCAAAGAGTTGCCGATATGGCCGGGCGCCGGTTTATTCGCGCTGATGAACGGCTCAGGTCTCGATCATTGGGAACGGCGGGAGCCGCCGCCGGGCAAGGAGGCGAGGACTGCAAAAAGGGGCGGCCTTTTTTGAGACCGCCCCGTTGATTGGTGGGGATGCTTTAGTGCGGGGAAACTGCTAGGCGGCGGCTCGCTGTCCTTGTTGGCGGCGGCGATGCCAAAGGGCGAAGGCGCCCAAGCCCAATCCCAAGAAGAGCGCATACTCCGAGGGCTCCGGCACCGGCGTGGCCTCCACACCGAATTTCATAGGAACGCGTGTGCTATCTGCTCTAATTACTTGCCATAGCCCAATATCACTATCGAACAGCCAAGTGTCGTCGCCGATCGACCATC
>JAMASS010000068.1 GCA_024761205.1 Limisphaerales bacterium | reverse complement strand
CCGTTCAGAGCATTGACGAGTCTCGTTTATCGGGTCGCTCGCTCAATACAATAGCCCGCAAACGGCGTCGAGGGTGAACCGGCGAAACAGCCTCATTTCTTGTCGATGTTGTGAACAACGGCCCGATGCAGAAATGCGTCAGACTGGTCACGGACAGTAACGTGAAACAGATAACATAACAGATATGAGACGACTCATTGAAAACAAAACCGAAGCCCGCTTCCGAGGCTTTCTGGCGGGTCTGTTTTCAAGGCACAGGCAAAAACGGCAGTGATCACCTTCATCGCGTCCATAGCCATGATCTTGAGTACGATTATACTTGCTGTTCCTCCTGTTGGTCATTCTGGACAGGCACCTCCTCCCGGTACAGCCCGCCACGGTTCCTGTGAGATGTGGAATTATGGCCTTGGCGAACCTAGATACATTCGCTGCTGCAAACGCGGCATTCATGACGCCTATTACCAGTGGCTGAAGGATTGCAATTTAATCTACCACGTTTGCATGGATCGAGTGAATGACCCCTGCCCCCCGGTTTAGCCAAAGCGGCTGGCGCCGCTGCTAGTGTTGCAACTCTCGCGGATTGTATGAATGACAATGACAAACCTGCCTGGCAATGCCAAGCCGCCGCCTTAGCAGCAGGAAGCGTCGCCGACGGAGCGGCCATGCTCGCCTGCCACGCCCTTAACGGCAATCCGGCAAGAGAATGCCATGAGAGAAGATATTGGTGTAGATGGAATGCAAGAATGAACTATAGGTGGGATTTGAAACGGCATCGAGATAATCTCGAACCGGATCACGATTGCAGTTATCTCGATTGACTTGTCTCAGTCGAGGGACCGGATCGTTTATGAGTCGTATGTGAACAACAACCGGGAGGTGTTTGTGATGAACGCCGATGGAAGCGACCTGTACAACCCGATCCAAACACATGAACCACATATCCTCAGATTTCGCCCGATGGTGAGGTTATTGCTTATCTGCCGCAGGAGTACAAGCGTTTTAATATGACCGATTATTATATAAAGGGAAAGACCTAGGATCATCCAATGCTGGGAAATTGCATCATTTCTACAACCCGAGTTTTTCGGCTGATGGCAAGCGGATCGTCTCGACTGTTCACTCGGGAATGGGATTTAAACACGCTTTGGGGATCACGAGATCGCCGTCGCCAAGTTGGACTTCGGTGGGATGAACTGAAGGCAGGCGAAGAGATCGCCAGCGTGGTCGACGAAACGAACAAAATCTACCGAGGCATTGGTCGCCCGACGGGGGCGATCCTCTCGATCAGTCAAGAATGTGTTTGCTGAGACGCCTCAAAGCCCACCTTGAAAGCTGGCATTGCATCGTCGACTCATGGTGGAGGAGAGAAACTTGCTCCTCGCAGTCGCATGGAAGGGAAGTGTGCTGTTTGCTGTGATGGGCTCAGTATTGCAGGAAGCCTTTCGGCATACGCTCGGCAAGTCGACCCGCTCCGTAAGAATGATCTTTCCCAATTTGTCGTAGTAAATATGCTCCTCCCATTGCTCGCCGGTTTCCTTGTCCACAAGCGTAAAATTGCCGACCTCACCTTGTCGTAGTAGCTCGGTGGGGCGGGCCTTCGTAGTGGTCCCTGACTGCGTGAAACGCCTCGTCCATCCAATCCTCATCCGTCAGTCGGCGGTCGCCGTAAAGCAGCTTCAACTCTGCTTGCCTGAAGACGCGTTCGTCCTCCTCAATATCGTCAAACTCGATGGCTAACAACTGATTCAATAGCTCCGGGGCGTTGAGTTCTGTGGCCATCGCCATGTCCTGCAATGCTGCCGGGCGGTGACGATCACGGAAAATGCCGGATGCGCTCCGATTGCATCTCATCTTCAATCTCCTGTGGTGGATACCCGGCGAAAACCATGAGCTGCCGCTGTACATAGAGGGGGGCGTGGTAATTTAGCAAACCATCATCGCCCGGTTCCGCTCTTCGATCCCTCAGTCATTTTCCAATAGCAGCGTCATGAACTGCCGCACGCGCGGACCGTCCCGCCGAGACGACAGGAGAAAGGAATTGATCATCTTGTGCGTCGCCACCTTTCGCTGATAATCAGGGTAGCGGTTGTCGGGGTGTAGTAGTCTTCGGGATGCTCACGCACCAACCGTTCTCGCTCCGCTTTCGCCACCGAGATTTGCCGGGGATCGAGCGTCATTGCTCTTGCCGCTGTCGCGGATGCGGTGATCGGTTTCTCTGAGCTTTTCTTTGCCGTTGGCGATTCATCAGCCGGGGCGGAGGAAAGCCAAAACCACCGCCAACAGTGCCAAGCCGGTCGGCATCCATCGGGTTGATTGCTTCATGGCTCAGTCTCCCTGCTTGCTCTCCCAGATTTGGTAGTTGTGAGGGGTCGGTCATCTGCCAACAGGTAGGGAGGTCCATCGGTGCCCTTGCTTGCTCGAATAAACCACTTTCTTCGCATGATCCCTAGTCCGTCCCAAATAGCCCGTCCAACTGTCTTTGTGCAGTCTTATATCAGTCATAAAGTTCGCCTGAAAAGGGATGCGGGTTGACTTGTTCCAAACGTCCATTGCCAAGTGCGAACAGCCCCGCCGATAAAAGGAACCGTGCGATCCAGCAATGCCGGCGACAAACCCGCTCTGATTCTCCCATATCGTTGTTTCTCTTTTGTTGAAAGTGTTGGGGTCCCGAAGTGGATGCTCCTTGATATGTTGTTCAGGTGGGGACAGGGCTTTTGGAGGCGTCCAAGTAATAAACGCTTTTATAGCCCGTTATGTTTTTCCCGTTCTCGTCGTCTTGGCTTCCTCTGGTGTAGACACGGCTAACGATCTTATTGCCGTTTGGGAAGGTCTGTTTGCTCTTTTCCCAATAGTCTTAGCTTCCAATATAGGGTTGGGAAAAATTGTAATAATTGGTCGCTGTTGCGGTGGCCGTTGGGGTAAAAGCCAGCATATAATTTTCTACTGGGGGAGGAAAAGAAGGATGCTCGGCTTTGGGCCCCTTTGCGTTTGCGTGGCAGATTTTTCGATTTCAGCGGTTACACCGATATGGCTCGGGGGCGAGTCTCACATGATGGGTTCCGGCTGAGGCTCAATTTCAATCATCCGTAATTGGCGACGAGTCCGAGCGACTTTTGGGGCGTTGACACATCAGTCTGTCCATTTGGTTTCGGGATTATGTGTATATCCCTTTGGGCGGGAGCCGGAGTGGGGCGGACGTATGTGAATCGCGTCCTCACGTTCGTGGTGTCTGGCATTTGGCATGGAGCGGCTTGACCTTCTTGGGCTGGGGCACTTTGCATGCGATTGGGATACTGGTGGCTTGGTCCTTGGAGGAGAAGGACTGGTGGCGCGATTACTAGGCGCCAAGGCTGGTCAAGCAGCTATTGGTTTTGTTTATGTGGTTTGGATCTTTTTTCGCGCGGAGACGTTATCCGGCGCGATTTTGATTGTAACGAAAATCTTTAGTCTCAGTTGGTCCAATCCTGCCATGTCGCTGCCGTGGTTATGCTTCTTCTCTGGCGGCGCGTTTATTTACTTCCGATTCTAAAACTGCGATGTCCAGCAAATCACAGAGTGGTCTCGAACAGAAAAGGATGTCAGAGGTTTCGTTTGGATCGAACGAAGTCCGCTTGAATGGAAGGCAATGGTTTTGCGTGTTGCTGATCGTTGGATGATTGGTTGTGGTGGGTGATTCGGTTATGTGGGGCGATTACGTGGCGTCCGACGGAACGCTGTCAGCTTTTCTGGATGGTATGCTGACTCGAACGAATGGTTCCTTTTTTTGCTTTCGCCAGTCACCTCAAGAATAGCTATTTCGGCCAGCGGGGGCTCTCTGTGATTGGACGTTAATGGGATGACGGGGGCTATCCGAATACTTATCGATTGCCGGTAAGCGCGATCATCTTCGAGGTGCCGGGCAAACCCGATCAATATCCCGACTAGGGAATCCACAGCAGTAGGCATGGTCTGCTTCTGACGATGGGAGCCAACATTTTGAGTGGGTGGATTTGAGCGATTCTCTCCAGTGGAGAGCCTTTCAGCGGTTGATTGAGCTGTTGCAAGGACGTGAGAACGAGTTGATGGTTTTGGTCAGGCCTTTGAATCGATATATCATGGCGGCGGAAAATCAACAAATCTTCGACACCCGTTTGGCTGGCGGCGTAGATTGTTTGAGAGGACGCCAGATTCCGCTCATTGCGCTGGCGCCGCTTTCGTTCGATCTCTATGGTGGGTGATGCGAGCCCGAGCCATCCGTTGACCGAAGGATACCGACAGATAGCGAAAGTCCTTTGTGAGAGCGAAGCATTTCAATCTTGGCTGGACCGGACGGACAGATCAAAGTCGAATCAACGTAATGGCGATAGCGACAATGACTCGAGTGAGAATCGACAAATGGCTTTGGGCGATTCGCATCTACAAGACACGGTCCTTGGCGACAGAGGCTTGCAAGGCGGGGCATGTTAAGATTGGTGGGACCGCGGTAAAGCCGGCGCGTTTTGTTGCCCCAGGTGAAGCTGTGGTGGCAACGGTGGGGCGTATCACGCGAACCGTGAAGGCCGTTGTGCTGATCGAACGACGGGTCGGGGCGAAGGTATTGGACCAATACATAGAAGATCTGACGCCAGCCTCGGAATACGAGAAACTTAAGTCGTCAGAACCCATGCCCATCTTCAACCATAGTAAGGGGCGGGGGCGGCCGACGAAGCGCGATCGACGGGTTTTCGACCAATTTAGTGAGGAGTGGTAAGCGGTTATGTTGCTCAGCCGAATCGAGAGCATCGGACGAGGCATCAAGTATCTGCAACGATTTCGGGACATCGTTCCCGTGTGTTTGCGTTGTGGATACTCCGATATCGCCGAGGCGTTGCGCCTGTCCAATCATTTGGAGCTGACGATCAAACGTTTGCGGGAGGAACAGGAGCGGTTTCGTGATCTGAGTGCTTCGGAATGATTGCAGCGCGCTTCTGAAGAACTGGGGCCGATGTTTGTCAAGCTAGGGCAGAGATTGTCAACTTGACTGGATTTCGTGCCGGCAGCCTTCATTAAAGAGCTCACAAAGTTGCAATACGGCGCCTCCTAGTTGCCCTATGAAGACGTCATTGGCGTCGTGAAATCGGGCTTCGCGCGCTGGTGAAGACTTTCTTTCGTTCGATCCATCGGCGTCTGCTCGGCGCGGCGTTAATTGCTCAGAGGTGCACAAGGCTCGACTGAAGAATGGTCGAGTGGTAGTGGTCAAAGTCCAGCGTTCGGGGATTGAGGAGATGGGGCAGGTAGATTTGGAGATCATGGAATATTTGGCGTCGCTCATCATCTATGCAAAGATTCCGCCGACTTGGCGGGGAGTCCCGGTAATTGGTTTGGTGGGGTTGTCCTCTCGGCGGTTGTGGGCTTTACGTTGCTGATGAGCAATTCCTGCGTGGCGTTCGGTTGCTCGGGAATCGGTCCAAAAGATGACAACGTGTGAAACCATGGGCGGCATTTAAGCGGAGTTGATTGGGGGGGGTAATGTCTTTGCCTTCGTTGCTGCCTGTCTTGTCCGGCCTTACAGAAATGGTGAAAACAAGCGAGTGACACCGTATCAGATTTTGATCGGTAGTGGTCGCCGTTCGAGGTGCTTGAGCGTGACGGGCTGCGTTTGCTCTAGTTTCCGCTCGATATATTCTAGGCAGGTTTGGGCGAGCTCTTGAGAATAGTATTCGACATTGAACTCGAAATTGAGCCGGAGGCTGCGAGCATCCCAATCAGCCGAACCGGTCATGGTCCAACATTCGTCACCCATCATCAGCTTGGGTATGATCAAAAGGGAGATGGTGTGGCAAGACTTGGCATCCTTGATGTGGTAATTGCCAAAGCATTGCCGATATCACCCAATTCATGAATGGGAGCTTGTTCTTTTGGGGCAGGATGATGCGAATGTCGCCCTCTTGAAGGGCCCGCCGAGTTCAGGGTCGCGATGATCTGTGTGTGCGGAAGAAAGTAGGATCATAAGCGACACTGAATGGGTGCAGCGTTGACACCGGCAAGGATTGCCCGCATGAGTTTGTCCAGTCTTCATCGGGGCCATCGGTGATGCCTTGGGCAATGACATTTCCTCGTGTCGGGTCGCCATCGGCGTGTCGGGGTGTGCTGCCGGGGGCGAGAGGGGGCGGAGATGGTCGGCGCGTTGCCAGATACGGTTGATTCCCAGGACGAAGTAAAGCATGGACCTGATCAAGCGGAGGAACTAGATAAAGGAAAGCCAAAGAACTGCGGAGCGGGAGTCTCGCTTGTAGAGAGAGCATGGCTGGAGGCTGTAATGGCGATGGGGCGGCTTAAAGCCAGTAAGAAATTGCCAATGCGCTGCGAATTCTTCGGGTATGGTAATGGCCGCTAGCATGGCATCCGATCACTTAGCAGCGATTTGGATGGAGAGTTCTGTCCTATCAGCTTCTATTGCAGATGGAAGGGGAGGACTTGGAATTGGTTATGCATCTGACCCAATACCTTGGCCGTTTCCGTCTCGGAGATGTCGGTGCCGAACTTGATTTGGCCGCTGAGGTGGATGTTTCGGAAAACGGCGCAATACTTATTGTTAACCATGATCCCAAGAAGCTCTCCTATTTTGCTGAAGACCAGATCACCTCGTGATGGGCTGAACTTACCGAATAACTTGCCGAGGGTTCGGCGTTTCATCATAACATAGTCCATGTGATTGGGATCCGCCTGGAAGCCGACCTCTCCGAAATAGCTCTCTCGGGAGCCAACCAAGACGGCATCTTGAAACTTATAGGGGTCGGTGGCGAGCTGGTAGATCTTGCTTCCCAAACGTTCTGCTTGAGTGCGTCCGACAAGAACAACCAGTATTCGGGGGTCCATGGCCAATCCGTCCAGCATGGGAATGGAGTAAGAAACACTGCCACGGCTGACGACACCGGTTAGCTGTTCCCAGTTCGCGTCCGTAGTCACTAGGGAAAGGGGCGTGTCGTCAATGTGGTAAAGGAGATAGTAACGTTTACCGTCGTTCACTAGGATGCTCTTTGCGTTTCGTTCGCGAGTGGTCCGTTGGCCGAATAATCCGCTCTTGGCGGCAAAGAATCTGGTGTCGATCTGGTTGTTGCGAAATTGGTCGAAGATCGCATTGGCTGTGAGGGGACGATTACTGCGTATCTCATCTTTGATCTGTTCCGATTTCTCAGCGAGGTTGCT
Organism: Limisphaerales bacterium; assembly: GCA_024761205.1. GTDB lineage: Bacteria > Verrucomicrobiota > Verrucomicrobiia > Limisphaerales > AAA164-E04 > UBA2970. The sequence goes on along the minus strand of JAMASS010000068.1, from coordinate 9,588 downwards.
GATTCCGGTGGCCAGTGTGTAGGCGTGCTGTTGGAGGGCGTTTTTCTCGTCGCGGAGGCTGGCCGCTTCTGTGCGGGCAATCTTAATCTCAGAAAGGGCGTTGGTGGCTACTTGTCGGGCGAAAGCGCTGTCTGCACGGGCGGCCTTGATGTCATCTCGGGAGGCGGCAAGATGTTCTTTCGTCACGATTACTTCGGTTTGGGATTGTTTGAGGTCCAGGGCGAGGTTGAATTTTTCTGCTTCGTTTGCTCGTCGTTCCTTTTCGAGATCTTCAATTTTTGCCTGCATCTGGACGGCCTCCTGATGTCGGACCGTGAGCTCTGCTTGAATTGTTTCTAGTTTGGCCTTGGAAACGGCTGCGGTTTTGGAGGTCGACGCGAGGGAGGATTTGAGTTTGCCGGCCTCAGCCTTGGTAGAAAGATATTGTTGTTGGAGAAATTCGAAGTTCTTTTGAGTAGACTCGAATTCCTGCTCGAGGCGAGAACGTTGTGTTTCGAGTTCCTTTGCCCGCCGCTCGGTTTCGGCCAAGCTGTCCTGAACCGTTTCGAGCTTGTCCTCCCGATCTTTGAGAATGGTTCGAGTGGCTGAGAGGTCCTCTTTGAGATCGGTGAGCTTGGCCGTTAGAGAGGCTTGGTTTTTTTGTTCTTCCTCAAGCGCCAGATTCAGTGCATCCAGCATGTCTTTGGCGCTCTGAGCTTCCTCACCTGAGGTGATCGCCGAGTTTCCTGAGTTTGGCGAATCCAGGTCGAAACTTGCCAGAAGGCTGATCAGCAGGAAGTCGCAGATAATAATCAGCAATGACTTGTTCATAGAATACCGGCTTCTGCTTCAATTAGGAGTTTCCGTCGATAAGGCCGGACGTGAAAAATTTTGAGGAGCGAGACGAAAATGATCCCGAATAGAGTTGAGGCATAGGCAGCCATCAGCCCGACTTGGACGAGTTTGAGAGTCAGAAAAAGGAGGGACAGAACTGTGCCCCCCAGCCCTACGTAAAGGCCGACATCGAACATGTTGTCCTCGTTGTCGAGCAGCTTAAGTTTTAATCGGGAAGAGCCTTTTTGTTTTTTGATTTCCTTGAGCTTGACTAGGCACAAGGCATATAGACCCATCTGGATTAGAAAGAACAGGGCCAGGGCCAAAAGCGTGATTTCATCAACTCTTGTTCCAATCATAGAATCTACGTTTTCGATAACAGCCGCCGGGGCTGTCGGGAATCTCCAATTGAGCGGAATTTCATCGCTTTGTCGACTCTGGGCAAGAAAAGGTTCGCCGAGCAGGATGGTCAGGGCCAGAGTGATGAGCGCGAGAACCTGTTGCCGCAATGTCGCAATGCCTTCGACTCGAAAAATCATTGGGGTAAGGGCTTTGCGGGGAACCAAAATAAATGCCAGGCGAATCCAACAAAACAAGCCGAGGAGGACTGCCAGATATTTGGTTAAGAGAGAGAGCCATGGCAGCCGCAAGGTCATCTCGGCCACGGATGCCCACAGAGCGGGAATGGGCAGACTCCGCAGAATTCGAGTGCGTTGCCCTGGGTGGTGTATGCGTTCCTGTCGGTTGAGGATGCTCTTGAGGCCGCCTTGGTGGGCTGCTAACCCGAAGGATAAATCGTTGAGTCCTGACTCGGGATAGTGTTGGAGATAGTTTCCGATGGCGGCTGCAGACGGGCTCATCCAGACGGCAGAGAATAGCACGGGCAGTTTTTCAGGTTCGGCAGACAGTGCGTGGGCCATGCGGCGAAGTGTTAGACGGCTGTCGATCCGAGTCATGAATCCGGAGAACTGTGCCCAGTTCATCCGCTTGGCAAAGGCTAGGAGGTCAAGGTAGGTGGATTCGATTGTTTGGGTGCTGTGGCCTCGATTGGCATCGGCTGCCAGGCGCTCCAATTCGAGGCGGAACTCGGTATTCAAATAGTCGCCTTGGGAAAGTAGCGCGGCGATGGTGATGATCATATCAAGCATGGCGCCACCGGGAGAGGTGACTGGAGGGAAAATTGCAGTATGTGTCAGATAGCGGTTTTTGAGGATGGTTTGGACGCCGGGTCGTCGGGAGTTTTTCAGACGTTGCAGGATAGTCTCCCGGGTTTGCTTGACTACGAATGCTTGAATTACGGTTGTTTTTTGGGTTAGGTCAGCCAGAGGGATGGTTTCGAGGTCTGGGAATACGCCGCCCCAGTAGATGAGATCGGGATTGGTCAGGCGGAACTCGTTGTAAGTGGTCAAGGCGGCTTCAAGATCGGCTGCGCCACACTGTTGAGCGCCATCCAAAAGCAGCTCGGCAATTCCCGGTTTTTCCAGTAAGAGCTGGTTGTTCGCTTCCTCCTTTAGGGAAATCGTCCCCAAACCGGCAAATTGCACCACTTGGCTATCGATTGCCCGAAGATGAATGGGCAAAAGGACCGCCACGGATAAAAGGGCGAGTCCAGCGCCAAAAAGCTTAAGTCTTTCGATCACTAGCCAAATCATCATGGCGCCACGCTAGCAAAGACAGCCGGCGGAAATAAATCAGAATTATTTGCCGGATGCTCGGATGCTGATTCGGTTCCATTTTCCCAGCGTAATTAAGGGGCAACGTCGTCGGAGAATGCGGGCCGGGACGTTGAAGAACCGCCACCTGCAAGACAGAAAAACCCCGCGCCTTTTCACGGAAAGACACGGAGCTACACGATGGTCGCACGGCTATTAGTGAATCAGCAGAGGATCGCCGGATTCCAAGGCTTTCTCATGCCCGGGGTGATAGGCGAAGAGATCGTAGCCTCCGATTTTAAGAAAACCCTCAGGTGGAATCTCATTGACCAGCCGCTTCCGCAAGGCTTGAGCCTGCTCTTCGGTCGGCGAGATTTGCCCAGGGTAGGCTTTCCAAATAATGCTTCCCATAATGGCTCCTAAGATGTTTTTGGAGCAGTCCTTTGTCGTTCTCCCCAAGTTTGATTTGCCTGAGCAATCGGAAACTGCTCTTCGGGGTCATGTGTCATTGCATGATGGTATTTCACTTATTGGCTAAAGGTTTTCCCCCAGATGATGGGATTATGATTAATCCCTATCTACTTCAAAGATGCCGTTGCATCTGCTCGAACTCTGACGAATAGCGGTGAGGGTCCTCGTAAAAGCCTTTGCGAAAGCCGTGGTTCTGCACCAATTCCGTCATCTGATCGTCGTAAGAAGAACCATAAATGATTTCGGGGTGGTAGGTCGGCTCAAAGGGGAAGTTGATCCACTCCCGCCGACTCTTCCAATAGGTTTTTCTTCGGCTTGGCGTCGTTCTCGTTCGGCTTGCGCTGCGTTATCCCGCTTCAATATAGCCAGCCATTTAGCGTTTCCGACGGCCTCGGTTTCGATTGGCGGTTTGCCGCCCGCCCGTATCTGGTGCGCTCATTTGCTGGAAGGCGCTCGTTTCGGATATTGGCGCGATTTCCTCGGCTGCTGCTTTTGTGGAGGTTTCGGTTGCTTCTCTGCCGACTCCCGTCCGGTGAAAAGGGAGAGAAGGACAATGAGAACGCCACCCCTAGTCCCAGAGAAACATAAGTCGTTGTTTTTATCGGCTGATCGCTTTCGGTGATTCATTGCCGAGCACGGGCGAATGCGGTTGCCAACTCCGAAGGCGAGCTTCAGACTAACGGGTCTTTTCGGAGGCGTGCCGCTTGCGGTCCCTTTTCTCCTTTGTAAATGTCGAAAACAACGTGGTCTCCTTTGCGGAAATCGTCGAAGTCTCCCTCGTCAACCGCCGAGTGATGGTAGAAGACGTTACTCGGATAAGCGTCGCACTTGATGAATCCGTAGCCTTCATAAACGCTCAGGATTTCGCCAATGATGTCCGTTGCCTCCACCGCCGGGTCCTGCGGTTCCATTTCGTCCGGAGTGGCGGGTGCAGCCGGCTCCGACGTTGCTTTTCCCGGGTCTTTGTCCGGCACGAAGAGATTGGCAATCAATGGGTCTTTGCGATTGGTTTTATCGTCGATGATCTGGTGCATGAGGGTCGGATAGGTGACCTCATTCAACAGATGGATGGAGGTGACGGTTTCGTGCTCTCGGTGAGACTCGTCCGTGTATTTGAAGTCCCACCCCAGAAGCATGATTCGCGTACCCAGCGAGTTCACCTTGCGGGCCAGCGGGATCAGATCGCTGTCTCCACAGATGATGACCAGCACGTCGAAGCGCTTGTAAATGGCTAATTCCAACGCTTCCAACGCCAGCCAAACGTCGATGCCCTTTTCCGCCCCCCGGCGGACGGGGAGGTAGTGCGTCACCACGCCTTCGCCCATGAGGATGTCGTCGAAAACTCTTTCGGCATAGAGCTTCTGGCGTTCGTCCGCTTTGCGCGCAGAAATGCGTCCGCGGAAGAAATGAGCATCCACGATATGACAGTAATTGGCGTCGGCTCTTTCAACCTCGGCGACGTGGTGCCGGATGAATTTGTGCAAGCCCGGAATCGAGATGCGCTGTTTTCGTGGGTGCGAATAGCGGTAGTAATTGCTGACGTGAAAGAAGAAATTGCCGTCATAAAAGACGGCGATTCTTAAGAATTTTTGGTCTTTGTTATTCATCATCTTGCCGTCCGAATAGTTGGCTAGGAAAAGCAGCGCCCCCGGTTGAAGGGTCGTTCACATATCGCGCAGGCCCCGGAGAAAGCGTTCAAGCTGGCCAAAATATGTCGTCGCCGATCTCTTGACAAGCGCTCATTGAGAAGCTTAGGGGCAGCGTTGGCGGAGGGAAGAGCGCAGGGCGGTGGCGAGCAATCCGATCAACCCGACGAAGGCGCCGTACCAGAGGACCAACCAACCGAGGTGTTCTCGAACCATTTGTTGAATGATCCCTTTACTATAACGACGACAAATTGTGAGTGAGCGGTTCAGTTTGATTTTGGGGAATCCTGGTTAGGTGGACGATCTTTTCAACCTGTTTGGCGACGCTGTTTAAATCTCCTTTGAAGAAACGAGGATTGGCTTTCGGGGTTTTCCATGGAATAAATCGGGTTGCGCCCAATCAATCATTGGAGAGGGATGAACCGGTTCGATCAACAGTTACAACAGCATTCGACAACTTTGTTGCGAGGTTCCTTGGAGGTTTTGCAGCTGAACGTTGGGCGAAAGTGTAATCAAGCTTGCCGACACTGCCACGTGGATGCAGCTCCTTGGCGGACGGAAATGATGGATGTCGACACGGCTCGGCGGCTCGGCGGTTGGATCCAAAAACACCGTCCGAGGGTGGTGGATATCACTGGAGGCGCGCCTGAGCTCAGCGAGTTCTTCCGGTATTTTGTGGAACTCGCCCGAGACGTCGGCGCTCATGTCATCGACCGAAATAATCTGACCATCATCGAGGAACCAGGATTTGAACATTTGCCTTCCTTTTTGGCCACCCATGAGGTTGAGGTTTTTGCATCGTTGCCCTGTTACTCCGCGAAAAACGTGAATCAACAGCGTGGGAATGGTGTCTTTGACAAGAGCATTCGAGCGCTCAGGAAGCTTAATGCCGTGGGATATGGATCGCAGTGGACCCTGAATCTAGTCTACAACCCGTTGGGCCCAAAACTTCCGGGACCGCAAAGGGAGCTGGAGGCCGATTACAAAGAAGTTTTGCAGCGGGAGTTCGGGATTGAGTTTAACCATTTGTTAACGATTACCAACCAACCGATCGCCCGGTTTGCAGATGACTTAAGGAAACAGGGAGCTTGGGATGACTATATGGAACTCCTGGCAAGTAGTTTCAATCTGGACACCCTCCCAGGACTCATGTGTCGGAATACCTTAAGTGTTGGATACGGCGGTGAGGTGTTCGATTGCGACTTCAATCAGATGTTAGGGATGCGGCTGCGCAACGGAAAACCGCTTTCGCTTTGGGATGTCACACCGGAGATGTTGGAGGGGCGAAAGATTCTGACCGGGGAGCATTGTCTGGCCTGTACTGCGGGGGCGGGCAGTAGTTGTGCCGGTGTGCTAGCATGAGTGGGATTCATTTTTTTGGAATAAACAGTTTCCGAGTAACGTCCATCGGATTAGAAAGTCTATTGAATAGAAAGAGATTGTTATGAAGCAGCAAATGAAACGGTTTGGATGGGCCGCATGGGTGGTTTTAGCGGCCGCGACGTTCGTGCTACCGGCGCCGGCGGGTGAACTCAAGAAGGGAACCAAGGCGCCGGCGTGGACCCTCAAGGATCTGGATGGAAAAGATGTGAAGTCTACCACTTATGACGGAAAGATTGTGGTGCTCAATTTTTGGGCGACCTGGTGTCCGCCTTGTGTGAAAGAGATTCCGGATTTCATTGAGATCCAAAAGGAATTAAAGGATAAGAATGTCACTTTTGTGGGTGTTTCATTGGACACCTCAGCCACACCGGTCAAACGGTATGTCAAGCGAACCAAAGTCAACTATCCGATCGTCATGGTGGGAGATACGGATGTCGTGAAGGCTTATGGCAATTTCGCGGGCATTCCTCATACTTATGTGATTGATGAAGAGGGGATCATTCAACTGAGTCAGAGTGGGATGATTTCGAAGCAGGCGCTGATGGCGAGATTGAAGCCGCTCCTTTAGTCGCCCGCCCGCCCCCATTACATACAAAAATGCCGCTCTTCCAAGTTCGGGAGAGCGGCATTTTCTTTGCTGATTACTTGGCGGCGAGAACTTTCTCCAAGAGGGAGTTGAGCCGGTTGACTAGTTCGCGTGGGTCATCGACCACACCGGCAGCCATACGAGCATTGTCGAAGAGTTGAGCAGCGGCTGATTTGGCCAACTCCTCGTCGGCGGATTTCATCGCGTGCAGGCGCTTGATCACCTCATGTCGCGGATTGATCTCGAGGTTGTACTTCGTGGTGCCTGAGTCCTGGTTGAGCGCTTTCATAAGGCGCCGCATGTTCGCGGTCATGGTTTTATCGGCGTCGACCACCACAGCCGGGCTGCCGACTAAGCGCTTGGATGCCTTGACCTGATCGACCTGCTCGCCCAGGTTCTCTTTCAACCATTTGCCGAGTTCCTCGACTTGCTCGTCGGTGAGGGCTTCACCCTCCGGCGAGTCGATCTTGATCTCGGCGCGTTCGGCTGCACAAATGCTCTTTTCCTCGAAGCGCCCCAAGTTCTCCATCACCATCTCGTCCCAGGGATCGTAGACGAAAAGAACTTCTTGGCCCTTTGATTGGAAAGGCTCGTAGTAAGGACTGCTCTCTGCGGTTTCGCGGGAGGGTGCGAAAATGAAGTAGATTTCCTTTTGGTCTCCGCCCATTCGTTGGACATATTCGGAGAGGGATGTTTTTTCTCCTTTGGCCAGGGCTGACGTTTCGTAGCGCAAGAGTTTCCCGAGAGCTTCCCGATGGGTGAAATCGGAGATGACGCCTTCCTTTAGGAATCGTTGGTATTCGTCATAAATTTTGTTGAACTGTTCGGCATCTTTCTTACTCAACTCATGGAGGAACTTGATGAACCGGGTGGTGATGATCTTGTTGAGCTTTTGCATGAGCGAGCTGTCTTGCATCGACTCTCTCGAGATGTTCAATGGGAGATCCTCGCTATCGACAACGCCCTTGAGGAAGCGCAACCAATCGGGAAAGAGTTTTTTGGCTTTCGGCTCAATGAGAATCTTTCGGCAATAGAGGTTCACTTCGGAATCACTTCGGCCGAGTTCCATGTTTTCGATATTCTTGGACGGAACGAAGAGCAGCGCTTGAATGGCCAGCGGCGCGTCGGCTGAGAAATGCAGCCGTCCCAGCGGTTCTTCGTGATCGTGGCCAATGAACTGGTAGAATTCCTTGTATTCTTCATCCTTGATGTCGCTCTTGCTGCGAGCCCAGATGGCCGAAATGGTGTTGACCTTTTCGCCGTTGAGTTCGATGGGGAAGGAGACGAAGTTGGAGTAGCGTTTGATGATGGATTCGACGTGGGAGGCCTGGGCGAAGGCTTTGTCGTCTTCCTTAAGTTCCACGAGGATGCGCGTTCCGCGGTTCCAGTCGGGCGCGCTTTCGATTTCGTAGGAACCTTGTCCGGTGGAGGTCCACAAGTGTCCGGGGGCATCCGGCTTGAAGGATCGAGTGAGAACCTTGACTTCCTTGGCGACCATGAAGGCGCTGTAAAAGCCGACACCGAATTGGCCGATGAGGTTGGCGTCCGGTTTTTCCTTTTGCTCCGAAAGTTGCTTGAGGAAGGCCTTGGAACCGGAGTGGGCAATGGTGCCGAGGTTTTCCACCAACTCATCACGAGTCATCCCGATGCCGGTGTCGGTGATTGCGATCGTTTTGGCGGTGTCATCGGTCGCGATGCTGATTTTAGGCTCAATATCCGGTTCGTGAACTTCAGCGCCCGCGCTGCGGGTGAAGCGCAGTTTCTCGCAAGCATCCGCCGCGTTGGAGATCAATTCGCGAATGAAAATTTCTTTGTCCGTGTAAAGGGAGTGAATGACGATGTCCAACAGTTGTTGGACCTCCGCTTGAAAGGCATGTTTTTCCGTGTCGCTCATGGCATCTTCAATAGTGGAATTCCTTTTCCTAAGTCAAGTCGCTTACGCATGTCTGCAGCACTCCGCTCAGAGCGCGTCCGTCCGCCTTCTCAAATAATTTTTCCCTCCGGGGAAGGATCCTCTTCTCCGGCGGAAGGTTTTCCTTCCTCGGGGCGAGCGCCCTTCCGCCCCCTCGCCAGCTCTCCTTCCTGAATGAAATACTTCCGTTCCACCGTAGACACTCGCCACTTCGCCCTCGGCCCAAATCGAAGCGAGACACACACGAATCCTTGCTCGTCAGTGCGTTACGCATGGGGAAGGCTGTTGACTCATCGCTTGGCAAGGAGCCACGCCCAAGCTAGGGAGAAAGCCAAGGAAAAATGAGCACGAAAAGACCTGTCGCCGGCAGGGGACTTCGGCTAAGTCACAGACTGCAACCATTCTAGTGAATGGCTCCATTGTCGGGCCGCCTGCTGAATACAATAGCTTGGTAAATGCGCCGGGGGTGTTCCCGGCACCCAGGCGAATAAACAGGACTTCTCGCATTTACTTGCTAAATGTTAACAATGGCCCGCGCCTTGAGTACCGGAATAAACTGAAAATAGCCTCTATAGGAATGACATGACGGTAAGAACCGTTTGAAGCACGTCTTTGATCAAGGCGAGTTCTCTAGATTCGCCGGCCACGGCAGGATTTAGGATCAAGCTAGTGTATAATTCCCTTGAAGATTCTTTTGGGGGTATTCTGAAGGAGTCCAACCGGCGATTTGGGGTGTGAAGAGATGGTTGGGAAAGCCGCCTTGACAGCGAAAGATTTTTTGGAGGGCAAAGTAGAAATCGTAACGTAAAAGGTGCCGGCAATTCCGTAAGGGTGTGAAAGCCGGCTGTACAGCAGGGGTGAGTGGTTTGGGAGCAAGTTGCGGTTTCGGGGCGCGACTCGGCATGGCGAAGGCCGAGCTCGTCTTCCGCTTCCGCGCCCTGAGTTTTCCATTCCTGATGCGGCGGGCGGAGGGGTTGGATTTTCAGGTGCTGGCGCTCATTGTTTCTCGTATTCGCCTTTGCTTGTTTTTTTTAGAACCGTGAAGCCAGCGTTTTTCGCCTCTGAGATGGAGAGGGGCTTGAGCTTGATTGGAGAATTGAATGTGGAGATCAGTTTCTTTACGGA
>JAMASS010000067.1 GCA_024761205.1 Limisphaerales bacterium | reverse complement strand
GGGTTGGAGGCGTCGCTAAGTGGTTTTGATTGGGAGGCGGAGGTTGAGGCCATGGGAGAGGCGGGGTTGATTTCGGTTCGCGGGGTGAGGCGGGTGTTGCGCAAGGTGCCGGCGTCGGTTCGTTTGAGTGCCTGTGTAGGGATGGAGGCGATGAGGCAGGCCGGGTTTCTTGGTAGCGGGGGTGGAGAGGGGATGGGGATTATAGTGGCTGGGAGCAATCTGCATCAGGAGTTTTTGGTGGAGAATGCGCGGAAGGTTGAGGGAGGGGGGTCTATAGATCCGCGCTATGCGCTTTCCTTTTTGGACACGCATCAGGTGGGGTGTTTGAGCGAGTTATTTTCGATTTTGGGGATGGGTTATACCGTTGGGGGTGCGTCGGCGAGCGGCGGGGTGGCCTTGTATCAGGCCTTGCAATGGGTGCGCAGCGGGGTGATGGGGTCGTGTTTGGTGGTTGGGGCGTCGCCGGACTATTCGGTATTGGAGCGGGAGGGGTTTTCGGTGCTTGGGGCGGCGTGTTTGGGGGAGGGGTATGGAGGGTGTCCTGGGGGAGCGTCGCGGCCGTTTGATCGAGGGCATGCGGGTTTTGTGCTGGGTCGGGGATGCGGGGGCATGGTGGTTGAAGCTCGGGATTTGGCGATGGCTCGCGGGGCGGAGGTGTTGGGGGAGATATTGGGGGGTGCGGTTGTATTGGATGGCAATCATCTATCGGACCCCTCGGTGAGGGGGGAGAGTCGAGCGATGCGGGAGGCGTTGATGGATGCGGGGGTTGGGGCGGGGGAGGTGGGGTATATTAATGCGCATGGGACATCTTCGCCCCTAGGGGATGCGGTGGAGTGTGAGGCGATCAAGGCGGTTTTTGGGGGTTTGTTGGGGGGGATGTGGGTGAATGCGAGCAAGTCGTTGTTGGGGCACTGCATGAGTGCTGCTGGGGTGGTTGAAGGCGTTGGGGTTTTGGTGCAGCTTCGCGGGGGTTTTTTGCATCCGAATTTGAATTTGGAGGATCCGATAGATGAGGAGGTTCGTTTTGTGGGGTCTGAGGCGGTTGGTTATTCGGGGTGTTTGGGTATGTCGAACAGTTTTGGGTTTGGCGGGATCAACAGCAGTCTGGTGATGGGGGTTGAGCGGTGAGGGTGGGTGGGTGGCGGTTGATTCATGGGGCTGTTGGGTTTGGCGGGGGCGGGGTTTGTCAGAAGAGGATGGAGGCTTGACATGGGGCGGGCGGGTCGGTAATTTGTGGGGCGAATCTATAAAATTATGGCAAACCTAACGAGAGATCCGATCGTCATCCACAAGGGCAAGCGCAACCGGCGGCAGATACGTCGTTTGAAGAAGGGGCGGGGCAAGCTGGTGGATCAGGTGGAGCGGCAAGTTGAGAAGGTTCAGAAGGTCATGGGCGAGGACGCGGCGGTTCCGGTGCCGATAGTCATTTACTATGATCTGAAGAATGACATCAAGAGTGAGGTGAAGCGTCAGCTCAACAAGAGTCGTTTTCCGCTTTCCTAGAGGGAGCGATTGAGGGGGGAGGATTCCCCGGATGGAGTATTAGAAGTTAGATTGAGAGCAGGGTAAGAAATTATGTCACCCACAGCAGAAGAGAAGTCCGGTTCGAGCGCAGGGCGCGGAGCCCAAGTAATGAAGGCGTCGCGGACAGTTAGCATGGCGCCGCGGATTGTCAAGTTTGGCAAGGTGAAGAAGAGCCAAGTGAAGAAGCTCAAGAATGGTCACGGCAAGCTGCTTGGAGAGATTCGGCAAAGCGTCTCGAGTGAATTATCCAAGCTGCCGGATCCCGGGGCGGGGAAGGCTTATCAGCCGGTGGTGGTGGTGTTTCGGCGGAGGCGGTCTTCGAGGAGGAGTAAGAAGATGAAGATATTCGGTGCGAGCATCGACCCGAAGAAGCTGAGGAAGTCCGGGATTCGGCTATGATCCGGCTTGGTTGGCCCTCATGGCCTGCTGGGCGGCCTTAAGGGAGTTTTGGGTGGTGTCCAGCGGGGTGATGGTGGGGAGCGGTTGGGATTCTTTGGGGGTTTTGGGGGAGTGTTTGACGAATGCGGCCAGAGTTCCAGAGGGGCCTAGGTCTATGTAGAGGGTGCCGTGTTCGTGATATTTTTCGATGCTGCGGAGGGTTTTCTCGAAGTCGAGGGGGTTGCGGGTGGCTTCCCAGGCTTGGAGCGGGGAAGTTGAGGGGGGCGTGGTGGAGGCGGAGAGCACCTCAAAGGCGGGGGATTGGGGTTGGATGGCTGCGAGGGCGGAGCGGAAGGCGTTTTCGGCCGGGTCGATGAGGGGGGAATGGAATCCGTAATTTACGGGGAGGCGTTGGAAGGAGATTTGGCGTTGGCGCAAGGCGGGTTCGAGGGTGTCTGCGTTTTGTCTGTGGCAACTGATTACGTGGTGGGAGGGGAAGTTTTTAGCGGCGAGGTGGAAGCGGTTAGGTGATTGGAGGCGGTTGATGGTTTCCTGTGGGGCGAGGATTGCGAGCATAGCTCCCGGTTGGCAATGGAGTTGGATGGCGGAGGCGTGGGAGGAGATGAGGGACAAACCGGTTTCGAGGGAGATGGATTGGGCGATCATGTGGGCGATGATTTCTCCGAGGCTGTAGCCTAGGAGGCGGTCGGGCCGGAGGTCTTGTTCGAGGAGGGAGAGGGCGAGGGAGTATTGGATGACGGCGAGGGCGAGGTGGCTTTGCTGGAGGTTGTCGAAGGGGCGGGAGGGGTTTGAGGCGGGGTCGAAGACGATTTGGGAGAAGGTAGCGTTGAGGAGTTTTTTCAGTATGGGGTCGCAGGTTTGGATATGGTTTTGAAAAGGGGCGTGAGATTGATATAAGGCGCGGCCCATTTGGTAGTATTGGGAGCCCTGGCCTGAGCACATCCAAACGACCTGTTTTCGCCTTTTCATGTGTGTGTGGGGGTGTGATTTGGCGGGTTTAGGCGGCGCTTTGGATTTGGCGGATCAGGCCGGTGAGCACCTTGCCGGGGCCGATTTCGGAGAATTGGGGGTCTGGTTGTTGGAGGAGCAGTTGGATGCCTTCGGACCAGCGGACGGGGAGGGTGATTTGGCGGGCGAGATTTTTGCGGATATCTTCGTGGCGGTGGGGTTGGGCGGTGGTGTTGGCGATGACGGGGATTTTGGGGGGGGAGAATTCAAAGGGCTCCAGGTATTTTGCGAATGCCTCGGCGGCTTTCTGCATCAGGGGGGAGTGGAAGGCTCCGCTGACCTTGAGGGGGGTGAAGAGCTGGGCGCCGGCGGACTCGAAGATGGTCTTTGCCTGGGAGAGGGCTTCAGGTTTGCCGGAGATGACGGTCTGTTGGGGTGAGTTGAGATTGGCGATGTGGGCGTCGGCGAGGGCGGGTGATTTGAGCAGTTGGCGGACCTTGTCGGGTTGGAGGCCGAGGATGGCGGCCATGGCGCCCTCGGTGGCTTGGCTCATGAGTTCGCCGCGTTTTTTGACGAGGTTGAGGCCGACGGTGAAGTCGAAGGCTTCGGCGGCGAAGAGGGCGCTATATTCGCCTAGGCTGTGGCCGGCGGCGAAGTCTGGTTTGAGGCCGGACTGGGCGACCTCTTTTAGGTGGGAGAGGCAATTGACGGTGTAGAGGGCCGGTTGGGTGAAGGCGGTGTTGTTGAGTTGATTTAGGGGGTCTTCGAGGCAGAGTTGTTCGATGGAGTAGCCTAGGGTTGCGTCGGCGAGGGCGGTGAATTCGGGGAATTGTTGGAAGAGGCCTTGGCCCATGCCTTTTTTTTGCGAGCCTTGGCCCGGGAATACAAAGATTCTTTTCATGTTTAATTTCTGGCGGTTGGGGTGGTCGTTATCACGGTATTGGCGGTGATGCAAGCCAATAGCGCGGTTGGCGGCCCGCTAACCGCTAACCGCTACACAAAATCAAGCCATCCTTTCTGGCCCTTTCGCATGCGGTATTTGACGAACACGGCGGGGTTATCGAGCAAGAGGTAGACGTTATTTTTCAGGAGGCGTGAGAAGGGTTGTCCTGGGGATTGGCCATAGGAGTGGCCGGGGAAGATTTTGGTGTGTGGGGGGATGGTATGTTTGAGTTTTTGGAGGCTGCGGTACATGTCTTTGGGGTTGGCGCCGTTGCCTAGGCACATGCCGCAGCCTTCGGCGAATAGGGTGTCGCCGGTGAAGAGGGAGTTGGCGGTCTTGAAGCACATGCTGCCGGCGGTGTGGCCTGGGGTGAGGATGGGGGTGAGGAGGATGGGGCCGGCGTGGATGGGGGTGGCGTCGGCTAGGGGGGCGAGGTTGGGGCAGCGGAAGGGGGAGGTTTCGATTTCTTGTCTGGACATGTAGACTGGGGCGCTGAAATTAGAGCTGAATAGTGCTGCGAGGTTGGCGTGGTCCTGATGGGCGTGGGTGAGGAGGATGGCGGTCGGTTGGGTTTGGGTCTTTGCCAGGGCGGTCTCGATGCGGTGGGGTTCCCAGGCTGGGTCGATCAGGACCGACTCTTTTGCGGGGGGGGCGGTGAGGAGGTAGCAATAGTTTTTGAAGGGGCCCCTGGCGACCTTGATGGGGTGGACCTGGGGTTCTGAGGGGTCGTTGGCGGCGGTATGGGGCGGGGCGGGGGCGGGTGTGTTTGGGTGTGTTTTCATGATTCTGCTGGGGGAGGGGAGTTGCTGTTGGCGGTCTTTGATTTCGCGGCGCTGCCGCTTGGCGTCGCTTATGACACAGGGCTGGGGGTTGGTAAAGCAACCTCTTTTTTGGGGCGGTCCGGGGGGTTTTGGAAGCGGCTTGGGCGGGGGGAGTTGCGGCGGGCGCGCTTTTTTTCCGGGGGGGGATTTTCTGGTTCTCTCCGGCGGCGGCCGTTGGGGGGGGCGGGGTTAGAACGGGTTTGATATTTTTTGGGCATGGTGGTGTAATCGGGGCAGTGGGGGGGTGGGCCTTCCCTTGGGAAGGGCGGTATGGGGCGGGGTTGCTGTTGGCGGGAGGCGTTTTTTCGATGGTCTGTCGGCGCGGAAGTTTGCGGTTAAAGAAATGAAGTCGGTTCGCCAAGTAGTTGCCGATGGTGGGGAGATCGCCGTGATCGGCATGGCCTGCCGGTTTCCTGGGGCTTCGGATTATCGGGCGTTTTGGCGGAACTTGGCGGCGGGGATTTCGAGCCTTGGGGAAGTTCCGAAGGATCGTTGGGATTGGCGGGGTTATGGTGCTGCTGAGGGGGTTGAGGAGGGGCGGTTTGCCGGGCGGTGGGGAGGTTTCCTGGAGGACGTTGATAAGTTTGACGCGGGTTTTTTCTCTGTGCCGCCGCGGGAGGCGGTGCTGATGGATCCGCAGCAGCGGGTTTTGCTTGAATTGGCTTGGGCCTGTTTGGAGGATGCGGGGTATGTGCCTGGGCGGTTGGCGGGGAGCGGGGCGGGGGTGTTTATTGGGATTTGCAACTACGACTATAAGGAGTTGTTGGATCGTTCTGGGCGCGAGCTTGAGGGTTATTTTTTGACGGGGACGGCCAATGCGATCATTCCCAACCGGATTTCACAATTTTTTGATTTTCACGGGCCGAGCATTTCGGTGGACACGGCGTGTTCGAGTTCGCTGGTGGCGTTGGATTACGCGGTCAAGGCGATTCGCGGGGGTGATTGCGGGGTGGCGTTGGCCGGGGGGGTCAACTTGTTGTGTTGTCCGCAGCGGTATGTTCCGTTGAGTCGGTTGGGGATGCTTTCGCCCACTGGTCGGTGCCGGTCGTTTGATGCGGGGGCGGACGGATATGTTCGGGGCGAGGGAGCGGGGCTCATTTTGCTGAAGGCGCTTGCGGAGGCGCAGGCCGATGGGGATGATATCATAGGGGTCATCAAGGAGAGCGGTGTGAATCATGGCGGTCGGTCGCGAACGCTGACCTCGCCCAATGTGTATGCCCAGTCGGGTCTGTTGGTGGACCTTTACTCGCGGGCGGGAGTGGGGCCGGAGACGATAGGTTATCTGGAGGCCCACGGGACGGGGACCCTGCTGGGGGATCCCATTGAGGTCAACGGGCTCAAGCGGGCTTTCGGTCGATTATTGAGGTTGGGGTGCGGGCGGGGTGCGGGTGCGGGCTGGTGCGGGCTGGGGGCCGTCAAGAGCAACATAGGGCATCTTGAGAGTGCGGCTGGGATAGCGGGTGTGATCAAGGCCCTGCTTTGCCTGAGGCATCGTCAATTGGTGCCGACTGCGGGTTTCCGGCGTCTGAACCCGAAGATTCGGCTGGCAGGGAGTCCGTTTTACATTGTGGAGCGGACGGCGCCCTGGGGCGGGTTGCGGGATGCCGGGGGGCGGTTGGCGCCGCGGCGTGCGGGGGTGAGTTCCTTTGGTTTTGGGGGTGCGAACGCCCATGTCATCTTGGAAGAGCGTCCTCCGGCCGCCCGGCGGGTTTCGCGGGCGGCTGGGGGGGTTCGGGGTTCGGGGGAGCGCTCCTTGATCCTGCTCTCGGCCCGGGACGAGGATCGTTTGCGCGCCCTGGCCCGGGGGTTGGTTGATTGGCTGGGGGAAGAGCGGCCTGGGGGGGTGGATTTGGCGTATACGCTTCAGATGTGCCGGGCGCCGATGGCCGAGCGCCTGGCCTTTGCGGCGTCCGATGGGGAGGAGGTGGTCCGCGTGCTTCGCCATTTTGTGGAGGGGGGGCCGCCGCCGGCTCTGTGGCATCGCGGGAAGGCGGGCAAGGGGGTCCGGGGGGCGGGGGAGCTGGGGGGAGGGGATTTTGGGGGGGACCTGGATCGAGCGGCGGCGGCCTGGGCGGGGGGGATGGAATTGAAGGGTCCGCTTCTGCCTGGGGGGTCTTTTCCCAAGCGGTTGTCTTTGCCGGCGTATCCCTTTGCGCGGGAGCGTTATTGGTTTTCCGATGAGGGTGTCGGTGGCGGGGGGGAGTCTGCGTCCTCGGAGCCTTTGCCTGGGGGGTCTGGGGATGCGAGTTCCGGGGGGTCTGGGGGTGCGGATCGGGCTTCGGATGAGAGGGGGTTGCGGATCGGGCTTCGGCCGCCTGGGCGCTGGCGCCGGCCGGCTGGCCGCTCCTTGCGGCGGAAGCGGTCTTTGTCTGGGGTTGCGGGAGGGGAATCGTTATTTGGGGTGGAGCTTGGGGAGTTGGGCGCTGGGGTCTTGCGGATTGAGCTTGCCGGGGATCCGGGGTTGGCCTGGGATTCCCCGGGGGTTTCGGCCTCGCTGGATAAGATATTTCGGGGGTTGAGGGGGCGGGAGGATATTTTGGCGGTGTTGGTCAAGGGGGGTGCTGGGGCCTGCCGTGGTGCTGGCGGGGCGGGGGGAGGCGGGAAGGGATGGCTGCGCAGTTTGCAGTCCTGCGAGGTTCCTTTGGTTGGGGTGCTGGATGAGGGGTGCGCTGGGGCGGGGTGGTGGTTGGCGTGCGTTTGCGATCTTTTGGTTTGCTCTTCGGAGGGGGTCTATGGGTCTCCGGGGGTTTCGGAGGTTTCGGAGGCGGAGCGGGCCTTGTTGGCGGAGCGTTTTGGCGGTGTTTTTGCGGCGGGGCTCCTTGGTCTTGGGGGGGAGGTGTCTGGGTCGGCGTTGCGGGGGATGGGGCTGAGGGCGGCGGTGGTTGCGGGGTCGGCGGCGGCGTCTTGCGCTGAGAGGCTGGCGGGGTGTTTGGCGGAGCGGCCCCGCCGGGCCTTGGTGGCGGTCAAGCGGTGTTTGAGCCGGGCTGTTTTTGCCAAGCTGGATTTGCTCATCGAGGGGTCGGCTGGGGAGGGGGGCGCGGGGGATTCGGAGGCGGGCGCGCCTTTGGGGGGGGAGGGGGGGCTGACGGCCCGTTATCGGCGGGCCTTGGAGACGTTTTTGCGGGGGCCGGCTGCGGTTTCCGGCCAGGAGGTGGTCCTGCGGGGGGAGGCGGCGACCCTGGCTGATGCGGGGGGTGGGGTGGCGGTGGTGAGGCTGCATGATGAAGTGGGCAAGAACGCCTTTACCCCCGCCTTGAGGCGCGATCTCTTGGGGGTGTTTGAGCGGGTGGGGCGGGAGGATGGCTACAAGGTGGTGGTGTTGAGGGGGCATGGCCGCTACTTTTCGAGCGGGGGCACGCGGGAGGATTTGTTGTTGATACAGGAGGGGCGCAAGCAGTTTACGGATGATGCGGAGGTTTTCACGATTGGGCTGCGCTGCGAGCTGCCGGTGATTGGGGCGATGCAGGGTCATGCCCTTGGGGCTGGTTGGGCGCTGGGGATGTTTTGTGATTTGGTCCTCTTTGCGGAGGAGAGCGTTTATGACAGTCCCTATCTGCGGTATGGGTTTACGCCGGGGGCGGGTTCGACCTTGGTGTTGGCCGAGCGCTTGGGTTGGGAGCTTGCGCGCGGCACGCTGTTGGTGGGGCGGGGGTTCAAGGGGGCGGAGTTGGGGGAGCGGGGGATGGTTTGGCCGGTGTTTCCTCGGGAGGCGGTCTGTGAGCGGGCGATACGACTTGCGCGGGTTTTGGCGGCGGCGCCGCGTTCGGCGTTGATAGAGGAGAAGGCGGCGGCCACGGCGGGGCTGCGCCGGCGCTTGCCGGGGGCTCTGGAGGGGGAGCTGGCCATGCACCGGGCGACGTTTGTGGGCAATGCGGAGGTGAGGGAGCGAATTTGCGGCGGGCTTGAGGCTGGGGGCGGGGGGGGTTGTGTTGAGGGGGTTGAGGGGGTTCGGGAGGCCCTCCGGGGGTTGCTGGCGGAGGAGTTGCGGCTGGGGGCGGCGGCCATTGATGACGAGGCGGTCTTTGTTGATTTGGGATTGGATTCGGTGACAGGGGTGACTTGGCTTCGCAGTATTAACCGGCGCTATGGTTTGAGTGTTGCGGCCTCGGCGCTTTACGATCATCCGACCTTGAATCGGTTTGCGGTCTTCATCGCCGGCGTCCTTGGGGCTGGGGGCGGGGGGGAGGGCCTTGATGGGGGTTCTGGGGCTGCTGCTTTGCCTGGGCGGGGTTCTGGGGTCAGGGGCGGGGGTGTTGGGGAGGTTCCGGTGGCGGTGGTGGGCATGGCGGGTCAGTTTCCCGGGGCCCGTTCGATCGCGGAGTATTGGGGCAACATTGCGGGGGGGCGGGATTGCATTCGGGAGGTTCCGCCCGCGCGTTGGTCGTTGGAGGATCACTATGATGCCTCGGGGCGGGCGGCAGGGAAGTCCGCCTCCAAGTGGATGGGGGTGTTGGAGGATGCGGACAAGTTTGATCCGCTCTTTTTCAATCTCTCGCCGCGGGAGGCGGAATGGATGGATCCGCAGCAGCGGTTATTTTTGGAGAGTTGTTGGCAGTGCATAGAGGATGCGGGGTATGCGCCCTCTGGGCTTGCGGGGGCTTGCGGGGGCGTGTTTGCGGGCTGTGCTCCCGGGGATTACGCGCAGATGGCTGGGGGTATAGAGCTCAACGCCCAGGGATTCATGGGGGGGGCGTCCTCGATTTTGGCGTCGCGGATTTCCTATCTGCTGGATTTGCGGGGGCCGGCCTTGGCGATTGACACGGCCTGTTCGGCCTCGCTGGTGGCCGTGGCGAAGGCCTGCGACAGTCTGGTCTTGGGGCAGTGTGAATGGGCCTTGGCCGGGGGGGTCTGCGTGCTGGCGGGGCCCTCGATGCATGTGATGACGAGCAAGGCGGGGATGCTGTCGCCGCAGGGCCGTTGTTTTGTCTTTGACCGGCGTGCGAATGGGTTTGTTCCGGGGGAAGGGGTGGGGGTTGTGATGTTGAAGCGGCTGGCTGACGCGCAGCGGGAGGGGGATCCGATACATGGGGTGATTCGAGGCTGGGGGGTGAACCAGGATGGACGGAGCAACGGGATCACGGCGCCAAGCGGCGAGTCTCAGGCGCGGCTGGTTCGTGGGGTTTACGATCAGTTTGACCTTCACCCTGAGACGATAGGGCTGGTGGAGGCGCATGGGACGGGCACTGAGTTGGGGGATCCCATTGAGTTTAACGCCCTGGCGGAGGCTTTTGGCAAATATACGCGGAAGGAAGGGTATTGCGCCCTGGGCTCGGTGAAGAGCAATGTCGGGCATTTGTTGGCGGCGGCCGGGGTTGCCGGGCTGATCAAGGTGCTGCTTTCCCTCAAGCGGCGTCAGCTGCCGCCGACCATTCAGTTTGAGCGGGCCAATGAGCACATTTGTGCGGCGGGCACGCCGTTTTTCATCAATACCGAGCTGCGGGAGTGGGAGGGGGGCGTGGGGTTGCGGCGGGGGGCGGTGAGCGCCTTTGGATTCAGCGGCACCAATGCGCATGTTGTTTTGGAAGAGGCGCCTGGGGTTGGGTCTGAGGCGGCGGGGGGCGCGGGGCCGGTGGTGTTGGCGTTGTCGGCGCGGCGGGGGGAGCAGCTGCGGGAGTATGCGGCGGGGGTGCGGCGGTTTCTGCTGGGGCGGCGGGAGGTGCCGCTGGGGGGGTTGGCCTACACGCTTCAGAGGGGGCGGGAAGTCTTGCCGCACCGGCTGGCGGTGGTGGGTTCGGGGCGGGAGTCGCTGGCGCGTTCGTTGGCGGGTTTTTTGCGGGGGGAGCCGGGGCCGGAATGTTTGAGTGGAGAGGCTGGCAGCGGGGGGGAGGGGGGTTCGGCGGGGGAGGCGGAGGAGTCGGTTGGGGGGCGGGCGGGGTGTCTGGCGGCGGCGGGGCGCTGGGTTCGTGGGGGGCGCGTTGATTGGGAGTCCCTGCAAGGGCCTGGGGGTTTGCGGCGGTGGAATGGTCTGCCGACCTGTCCCTTTGCCCGGGAGTCCTATTGGCTGGCTGGGCTTGGGGGGGTTGCGGGGGGTGTGGGGGGGTCTATGCGCGCCCTGGTGGATCGGGGCGATTGCGGTGCGGCGGCGGCGGTTTACTGCAGTCGGCTCAAGGGGGATGGGCGTCTTTTCTCTGTGTGCGAGGCGGGCGGGGGGCGCTGGGTGGGGGGGCTGTCTTTTTTGGAGTTGGCGCGCTTTTGGGGGGCGCGTTCGCTGGCCGGGGGTGTGGGGGGGTTGCGCAATGTGGTGTGGGGGCCTTTGATTTCGGCGGCGCCGGGCGCGCCTGAGATACGGACGGTGATTATTTCGGAGGGGGAAGGGGTGGTTTTTCAAGTGCTGACGGCCTCTGGGGGCGGGGAGGAGGTGCATGGTTTTGGGGAGTTGAGTCCGGCGGGGGGTGGCGTGGGGGTGGAGCGGTTGGACTTGGCGGCGGTTCGTTTGCGGAGTTCTGAGTGGCGGGTTTCGGGGGGCGGCGGCGGATTTCAGTCGTTGCGGCGGGGGGAGGGGGAGGTGTTGGCGGGGGTGGATTCGGAGGGGGCGGGCGGGGAGGTCTTTGATGCGGGGTTGATGGCTTGCGCTTGGCGGGTGATTTCCTGGTTGGGGGGGGCTGGGGAGGGGGATCCGCTGATGCCCTTTTCGTTGAAGTCGGCGCGGCTTTTGGGGCCGGGGCCGGTTGGGGGGGTGTATATTCATGTGAGTTGGGCTGGGCGTGCGGGGCCCGGGGTCAAGTATGACCTTGTTTTCTGCGATGGGGAGGGGCGGGGGTTCATGGCCTTGGGGGGGCTGGCGGGGAGCCCTTTTTCCCGCTTGCGGGAGGTGCGGTTGTGAGGGGGGCTGGGGAGGTGCGGGTGTGCATTGTGGGGGGGGGTCCCACGGGGATTGGGTTGGCGAAGGAGTTTGGGGAGGCGGGGATTCCCTTTGATTTGCTGGAGGCGGAGGCGGATTTTGGGGGTGTGTGGAATCGTTCGGCCCGCTGCGGGCGGGTTTACGACTCGGCCCATCTGATTTCGCCCAAGAGCAATACGCAGTTTTCGGACTTTCCGATGCCGGCGGATTATCCGGATTATCCGAGCCACCGTCAGATGCTGGCGTATATCCGTTCCTATGCGCGGCGATTTGGGGTTTACGAGGGGGCGGTTTTTAATGCGTCGGTGGTGCGTTTGAGCAAGGCTGCGGGGGGGTGGCGGGTGGGTTTGGCCTCTGGGGAGGAGAGGGATTACGGGATGGTTTACGTCTGCAACGGGGCCCAGCGTGTGGCGCAGTATCCGGATCCTCCGATAAGGGGGCCGCGTTCTTTTGAGGAGATGCATTCGCTGGAGTATCGTTCGCCCTCGCAGCTTCGGGGGAAGCGGGTTTTGGTGATGGGCGCGGGGAATTCGGGCTGTGATATTGTGATTGACGCCGTGCACCATGCCGAGGCGGTGTATTTGAGTGCTCGGCGCGGGTATTATTTTCAGCCCAAGTATATTTCCGGCAAGCCGACTCCCGAGTGGATGATGGAGTTGGGGAGCAAGTTTGAGACACGGGAGGAGACCTTGGCCTATATTCGGGAGGTCTTCAAGTTGGCGGGTTTTGAGGGAGCGGACTATGGGTTGCGGGCTCCGGATTATCCGCTTGACGCGTGTCATCCGGTCATGAACTCCCAGCTGCTCTATCATGTGGGGCACGGGGATGTGGGGGTCAAGGGGGATGTGGAGCGCTTTGATGGGCGGGAGGTGGTGTTTTGCGGGGGGGATCGGGTTGAGGTGGATTTGGTGCTTTATGCGACGGGCTATCGGCGGCAGTTGGATTTTTTGGATCCGCGGCAGTTGGAGTGGAGGGGGGGCCTTCCGGATCTCTTTCTTCACATGATGCCGCGCAATCATGACGATCTTTTTTTCTACGGGTATTACAATCTGGTTGGTGGGTTGGGCAATGTGGTGAGGATGGTTTCTCTTTTTGCGGTTGATTACATTCGGGCCCGGCAAAGGGGGGCTCGGGGGTATCGCAACTTTCTGGAGGCCAAGCGCAAGGAGGATCCGGACTTGGGGCGGGGTTACTTTGTGAATTCGCTTCGGCATCGTTGGGAGGTGGATCTGTGGAAGTTTTTGAAGGTTGTGAATCGCTACCGGGGATTGATCAATGAGCAGTGAGGCGCAGGGTGGAGGCCCTTTGGAGGGGGGCGGGGCGGGTTTGGAGGCGCGGATGCGAGGACGCCTTGAATCCGAGCTGCGGGGCCGGGTTGGGGCGGTGCTTGGCCGGGGCGGGGGCGCTTCGGGCGGTGTGTGCGGGGTTGGGGCGTCCTTTTTGTCGGGGCCTTTGGCGGGGGGTCGGGGGGGGCCTGAAGGCCTTGAGCGTCGGTTGGTGGCGGAGCTGATTGAGGTGGTGTCTCGAACGCTCAAGATTGCGCCGGATCGGATCGATCCGTTGGAGAATGTGGCGCGCTATGGGGTTGATTCGATGCTGGTTACCGAACTGATGCAGGGGGTGTCGGGGAGGCTGGGGGTCAGGATCGTGCCGACGCTCTTTTTTGAGGCGGCCAACCTGGCGGAGCTGGCGTCCCTGCTGTGCGATCGGTTCGGGGAATCGGTGGCGGCAAGATATGGGGCGGAAGGGGGCGTGGGGGCGCCGATGGGGGGGCGGGATTCGGAGCCGTTGAGCGGGGGCGGAGCGGCTGGCCGGGAAGAGGGGGGCGAGGGGGTGCCGGCGGGGGGGCGGGATTCGGAGGTTTGGGGATGGATACGGCGGAGCCGGGCGGTGTCGGCGGGGCGGTGGGGGGTTGGGGGGGGGTCTCGGTCTGTCTCGGGGTATGAGCCGATTGCCGTTGTGGGGATGGAGGGTCGTTTTCCCAAGGGGCCGACGTTGGAGGCGTTTTGGGAGAATCTGGTGGAGGGGGTGGACTGTGTTGGGGAGGTGCCCGCTTCGCGCTGGCGTTGGGAATCGATTTACGGGGATCCCGGGCAGGGGCCTTACACGAGGGTGAAGTGGGGGGGTTTCCTGGAGGGGATAGATCGGTTTGACGCGGATTTTTTCGCTATAGCCCCCGGGGAGGCGGCGTTGATGGATCCGCAGCATCGTCTTTTCATGGAGGCGGTCTGGCATCTTCTGGAGAAGGCGTGCTATCGTCCCTCCGGGCTTTTTGGGCGCAAGGTGGGAGTCTTTGTGGGATTGAATCTGCCGGACTACGCCCGGATCATCGAGCGGGGAGCGGAGGATGTTGATCCGTTGCTTTTGAATGCGACCCTGCCGATGTTTTGTCCGGGGAGGGTGTCTTTTTATCTGCGCTCCAAGGGGCCTAGCGAGGCGATAGACACGGCGTGCTCGAGTTCCTTGGTTGCGGTTCACCGGGCGGCCTTGGCGCTGCAGGGGGGCGGGTGTGAGGTGGCGATTGCGGGGGGGGTCAATCTTTTGATGACGGAGGAGCGGCATCTTTTTTATTCGAAGGTGGGTTTGCTGAGCCTGGACGGGCGCAGCCGAGCGTTCTCGAAGGATGCGGCGGGCTACGCCCGCAGCGAGGGGGTGGGGGCGGTCTTGCTGAGGCGTTTGCGCGATGCGGAGGCGGCGGGCGACGCCATCTTGGGGGTGATTCGGGGCAGTGCGGAGAATCATAGCGGGGGGGGGGCCTCGATGACGGCGTTGAACCCTGGGGCGCAGACGGATTGCATAGCCGAGGCGCTGGGGCGTTCGGGGGTTGATCCGGGGGAGGTGAGCCATGTTGAGTGTCATGGGCCGTGCACGACTTTGGGGGATTCCCTTGAGGTCGGCGCCCTTAGGGCGGCCTTTGAGAAGAGCGGGCCGGGGGCTGGCCGGCTCTCTGATGGGGCCTGGCGCTGTCATCTGGGGACGGTGAAGTCGCACCTGGGGCATGCCGAGGCGGCGGCGGGCATTGCCGGGGTGCTCAAGGTGTTGTTGTCGATGCGGCATCGTTTTCTGCCGGGCAATCTCCATTGCGGGGAGTTGAATCCGTTGATCGACATGGCGGGCTCGCCCTTTGCGGTTTTGCGGCGGGGGCGGGGTTGGGAGGGGGGCGGAGGGGGGCGGCCGCTGGTGGCTGGGGTGAGTTCGTTTGGCGCCGGGGGCACCAATGCGCATGTCATTCTGGAGGAGTATCGGCCTGGGGGGGCGGTTGCGGCGGGGTGTTCGTTCGAGTCGGCCGGGGGGTGCGGGCTTTTTCCGGTGTCGGCCCGCTCGGCGGAGCGATTGCGGGCGCATGTTGCGAATCTGCTGGAATTTCTGAGGGCGGGCGGGGGCGGGCATTCCTTGGCGGAGGTGGCCTATAGTCTGCAGGTTGGGCGCGAGGCGTTTTCGCACCGGGCGGTGTTTCTGGCGGGGTCCTTGTCCTCGTTGACGGAGCGGATGGCGTCCTTCGTTTCGGGGGAGGGCGGGCCGGAGGAGGGGATTTTGCGCGGGGAAGTTCGGGGTCGGCGCTCTTCCGGCGGGGAGGGCGTTCGGGGGGCGTGCGGGGGCGGCGGGGGCCGGCGCTTGGGCGAGCTTTGGGTTGGGGGCGTTGAGGTGGATTGGGGGGCGCTTTACGGCGCGCGTCGGCCGCGGAAAGTGGCGTTGCCGGGCTATCCTTTTGAGTCTGCGCGGCATTGGGCGGGGAGGTCTGAGCCGGCGCCGGGGCGTGAGGCTTGGCCGGAGGATGGGGTGGAGGATGGGGTGGAGGATGGGGTGGAGGATGGGGTGGAGGATGGGGTGGAGGATGGGGTGGAGGATGGGGTGGAGGATGGGGTGGAGGATGGGGTGGAGGATTTTCCCGCTGATTTTGACTGGATCGGGAGTCTTTCCCGGCAGGGGGCGCGGGGTTTGGCGCTGGTGTCGCATGATCGGGCCAGGGCGGAGCGGCTGCAGTCCCGGCTGGAGCGGTTGCGGGAGATTGGGGGTCTGCCGCCTGGGGGGGCGCCGGATATCCGTTTGGCGGGGGGTTCGCTGCGGGAGGCCTTGCTGCGGCCCCTTCGGGCCTCGGCGGTTCTGGTGCTGGGTTCGGACTTTGGCGGGGAGGCCTCGGCGTCCTCGGGCGCGCGGGATGCGGCCGTGGTTCAGGCGCTGGCGGAGAGTCTGTCGCGGACGGCCAACGGGGTGATGAGGCGGGTTTTCTATTTGGTGTCGGTCCCTGGGGGCGGGGAGGGGGCCGGCGAGGCCTTGCTGGCCCCGCTGCGGGAGGCGATTTTGGGGTGTGGGTGGCGTGCGGGGTGGCGGCTGGTGGTTCATTCTGCCTCGGAGGGCGGGCCGGAGGGGGAGGACCGCCTGCTCAAGGAGTGGCTTTGGAGTGATCGGCGGGGGGGCCCCTTCGCGCCGTGCGTTGAGGTGCGTTATCGCGGGGGGCGCCGGTGTCTGGTTGCGGTTGAGGGGGCAAGCGCGCCCGTTGGCGGGGCTCTGGATGCCCGGATTGAAGAGTGGGAGCGTTCTGGGGGCCCTCGGGAGGCGCTGGCGGAGTTTGCGGGCGTTGTTTCTGCGGCGGAAATCGATCGGTTGAGCGCGTCTGGGGTGGATCGGCTTCATCGCTTGCTCTGTCCTGGCGGGGGCGGGGAGGACGAGGGCGGGGAGGACGGGCGTGGGGAAGGCGGGGGCGGGGAAGGCGGGGGGGCGGATGTGGCTCAAGTCGTCCGCTCGGCGCTCCGGGCGGTCTTGGAGCGCGGGGCCGTCTCGGATGAGGATTCTTTTCAGGAGCAGGGGCTCAACTCGGTTTCGGCCATGCGCTTCTCGCTCAAGCTGGAGAAGGCCTTGGGGATCGAGGTGCGTCCGAAGTGGTTTCTTGATTATCCCGATGTGCCCTCCTTGGCGGGGCATCTGGCGGGGCGGCGCTCGTTGCTGCCGGCATGAGAGGTTGGGGTGGAGGCGGCTCTGGAACAACTTATCAGGGGGCAGCGGGGCGGAGCGAGGGGGGGTGTGTCGTTTAGTTTTCTCTTTTTCTCGGAGGGGGGCGGGGGTGTTTCCGAGGCCGAGAAGTATGCCTTGATGCGGGAGGTGACGCTGTTTGCCGATCGGGAGGGATTTGAGGCGGTCTATATCCCGGAGCGGCATTTTTCGGAGTTTGGTTCGATCTATGCTAATTCTGCGGTGCTGGCGGCTTATCTGATTCCTCAGACGGAGCGGGTTCGATTTCGCACGGCCGGGGTGTCGC
Source organism: Limisphaerales bacterium (assembly GCA_024761205.1). Taxonomy (GTDB): domain Bacteria; phylum Verrucomicrobiota; class Verrucomicrobiia; order Limisphaerales; family AAA164-E04; genus UBA2970. The sequence continues at coordinate 102 of JAMASS010000067.1, read as the reverse complement.
TGCCGCTGCATCATCCGGCTGAGGTGGTGGAGTGGTGGGCGATGAACGATGTGCTTTCCGGGGGGCGGGTTGATTTGGGTTTTGGTTCGGGGTGGAGTCGTT
>JAMASS010000066.1 GCA_024761205.1 Limisphaerales bacterium | reverse complement strand
TGATGACTCAGCATTCGACGAGTCCTGTTACAACAAGATCTTCGCACGGGAGTTTCCGCAGACCCGCTTCATATCAGTCGGTTCAGCGACTAATGTGGAAAGGCGCATGAGCGACCTTCTTCCTGTCTTGGAGCAGATTGTCAGCGGTACTTCAATTGTGCGGTTTCGGGACCGAGACGACTTGACGCCAGATGAGATACAGCGGAAGCGCACCGAGGGTGTTCGCGTCCTGTCTGAATATAGGAACATTGAATCGATGCTGCTCTCCGATGGTGTGCTATTGAGACTCTGCGAAAGTCACAACAAGTCTGACTGCTTCAAAGCGATTCAAACCGCCAGAGACGACGCTATAGCCCGCATGGGAGACGACTACAAGGATGCCGCCCAGGCAGTGCATCTGGCGGCAAGAACCCAATTGAATCTGTTGCGCTCCGGCGAAACGAAACAAGCGTTCATGCGCGATGTACTCGCACCTCTAGTGACGGCAGGCACGCTGGAATACGAGAGTCTGAAGGACGCCATCTTCGGCTAATAAAAGCCTATCGGTCGGCGTCCAATGATGTTCCCTTCCTCCGTTGAATCCGGCAACCACGACAATCGTCAGGATATGCCACCTTCACATCTATCCGGCCCCAAGACACAGCTATAGCTCTTTTGGCTGGACGATAAGCGGTTCACCCACCACGAGCCGTTACTTTCGAATAAACCGCGCTAGCTTGGATAGTACCGCTTCCAAGGACGACGGCCCGTACATGCCTGAATGGTGGCGACGCTCATGGACAATTCGGCCCGGTAGAGACTAGGCCGGACCAGATTGCTCAATACCAGTGCGGGTCTTGCGGCATGGGACGCTCGCTGCTGTCCTCAGCCTCCGAAGCCGAATTCACCTCAAAGGGACCGTCGACCAACCAGTCGATGTCCCAGCGTTGGGGATGCTCCCCCCGCACTGATTTTCGACTCTCCGCCCCCGTCCGATTGCTTAGTGTCCCTCAACCTGAGCCCTCAGGGGAGTTCGCGCCCTGCTCGGCGCGGCTGGCCGTGTGGGTCTTGAGAACCCAGGCATAGTAGCCAAAGTATCGCCATCATCCGCTTCGTTCGGCAGCGGCGGCGGTTCGATCCTGTATCCCATTGCATGGGCGATGATGCTTCTTGCTGCCTGGGTCGCAGCCGTGCGAAACGTATCATCGTCCAAGTGTGCGTAGATTGCGGTGGTCTCGCGCTAGCGGTGTCCGAGCAGCCGCCCGACGGTGATTTCAGCCCGACGCCCAGGTGTGGCGGCAGTCGTGGATGCGGAGGCCCTGTAGCCCGGCTTCCTCACGAATATCGCACCAGAAGGTATAGAGCCGATCCGAGGTGAGATACTCGGGGGAACAGCCGTTCACTGTCTTCGGTCCGCCGCAGCGCCCTCGACCGGCCATACCGCCTCCAGCCCTAGCTACACGGTGCGAGGACCTGTCTTGGAGTCTTCGAGACGTGTGCTCGTGCCATCGTCGTCAAGCTCGTCTCACTTCAGGTTGATGACTTCGGAGAGCCGTGCCCCGGTGAGCGTCAGCAAGCGGATGGCCTCGACTGGCCAGGGGTGCTGCTCCCGGCGCCGTTCCAGCACGACGCCGAGGCGTTCCAGTTCCTTGTGGTCGAGGTAACGGGCTTTCCAGCAAGGACGGCTCCAGCGTCGCCCCTGACGGCGCATGAATCGCCGGCGAAGTCGGCGAACAGAGGTCCGGTCTCGCACTCGACCTTCGAGGACTCGATGGTAGCAACAGCCTTCTCACGGGCTTTCTAGGCGGTGATCTCGCCCGCCTTGCCGAGGACAACGCTGCCCGTGCCAGGCTTGCGTGCGACACGAACGAAAAAGGTTCTGGTGCCGTTCTTCGCAACCTCGAGGCGAAGGCGGGCAGGTCCCTGTCGATGATGGGCAGGCCGGATCATCCGGGTTTTTCTCGCGGAAGGCGCGACGGACTGTCCGCTCGTTGATAGTCGCATGGATGCGCATGGGCATGTCTCCGTTGTCTGCTCCCTCGGCCGCCGTCCGTTCGCAGGTAACAAGGCGGTGGTTTTGGGGAGACAACGCGGCCACGCGGGGGGATTGCGACTATAGGGGCTAACACACTGTTATATAACGGAAAACGTCCAGTGAAGGCGAGCTGGCTTGGCTTCGATATATGTAACATTGGTGCATATAGCTTGTAGTGAAGATTCAATTAGAGTCTTCATTAGATCTTTCTTGGGCCAAGATGCGATGATCTTCATATAGCCTTCGATTATCGGAGTTAAATTCAGATTTAAGGCCACACTCAAGACCGTATAGATCAACAATTTTGAACGCTACAGGCCAATAATTATTACCGCTTTTCTCCATTTCAAACCCTGTCGCCAAATGATATCCATTTGTATGCATTTTTGGATCGTCCGAAGGAGAAAGGTAAAACGACCTCTGAGCAGTGCTCACAGTATTCTTGTTGTAAGTCTTGATCTCCAGAAAAATTGACCCTATTTCTACTTGCATAATTATATCGGGATATCCCGTAGATTTTCCCCTCCCGGATTTGGTTTTTGGAGCATGAGCAGACAAGCCTCTTGCTCTTAATGCTTTAATCACGAATGGCTCCATATCGTTACCGACTTCATTTGGGCGTGGCCGAACAATGGGTTGCCTTCGCACCGCTTCAGAGGCATCTCGCATAGCGTCAGAGAATAAATTCAACAATTGAGTATTCTTTTCAACTTCCAAGTCAAATTTGAAGACCTCACAATTGTATAAGTTCCTTATGACAATTTCAAAGAATATACCACGTACCGGACCCAAAAATTGAGCCGGTAAACTCTCCAATTCCCGCTCTCGATCACTGATCATTCATTTCTCCATATCAGAACGATTCTGTTGGTGTTGGTGCCTTTGTGGTTGTTCCTTACACCCCAACAATTCGCTGTCTTGGTGAAATTCTGGTCGTTCACCATCACGCCAACTACTGTGAGCGGCAAGCCGCGCGCAGCTGCGATCACATGATCTTCGAGCAGCACCTTGCCGTCTCGCACCTCACCTACCTCGAAAGCGAGGAACCCACCCGGACGGAGCGTTCGCGTAATATCCTTCAGGCTCGCACGCACGAATTTTTCCCATGCTTCGGGAGTCTTGTGGGCTGTGATAGGAACCGTTCCCAAGTCGATCCCCCCGAACCAGCAACGTAGCCAGTTGTCCGCCCAGTAGTTCACGACATCAAGAAACGGCGGAGAGGTCACAACGAGATTGACCGAGCCGTCGGGCACAAATTCGGCGTGTTCCGCCGGGGCCGTGCCAAGCAACGCCGACGGATGTTTCGGCTGCCCCATCGAGAGGAGTGCCCGGCTCTTGCGCAGGATGAGCGCGTCCACATCGCGCGGCGGCGGCGACTGCCCGCGCTTCATATTGATCTGGCGCTGCCGGTCCGCGCTGACCGCTTGATTGGGGGGCATCGTATAGACGGAGAAGAACCCCGGCGAATGGCCGGTCAGCCTGTTGAGACAGACCATGCGCAGCCAGTCATCTACCTCGTCGAGCGCCCCGCCCGACTCGCGTTCGATGAACCGGGTGCGCAAGGAAATGAGGCGGGCGAGCACAGTCTTGTGGAAGAAGGCGCGTAGGTCGCTCAGCAGTGGATTATCCGGCAGGGCGCCGGACGGTGGGATATCCGCCAACCGCGCGGCGATTGCCTCCATGGGTGGCGGTGAAAGGCGCGGGCGCAACAGCATAGCGGAGAGCGGATTGATGTCGTTGCCAACCGGCAGCCGGCCCATCAAGGCGGCCTGAAGCGGCGTAGTCCCGCGCCCCATGAAGGGGTCGTAAACAGCGTCCCCCGGCCGAGTCAGACGCTCAATGAAGAAAGCCGGCAATTGCGGCTTAAAGCAGGCGCGGTAGCTGATCTCGTGCAGCCGATTCGCCTTTCGCTGGCCGGAGGTCCAGAACTCATTGATGAAATAGGGGACGCCGTTTCGGTCTGCCACCTCGGTTTGGCGATTCCGATAATGGAACGCCCGCAAGCCGTCGGTGAAGGAAGACAACCGCTCCGGCGCCGAGAACTCCAAGGCCAGTTGAACTTGGCAACCAATCGCAGAAGAGCAGACCGTAGTCATTCCGGAGATGCTACCGAAGCCGCTTGGTTGACTCAACGGCCATCTGGCATCCTTAGGCGGCACGCCGCGGATGGTTCATCGGCCGAGCAATGCCGAGATGCCGAACCTGGGGGTCGGCGAAGGTTTCGTCCACCCGGTAGATCGGCCCGCAGGGCACGCCGGCGCGGTTCATTTCCTCAATCCAGTGGGTGCGCGGGCGTGATCTTATTGAGCAGCGCGTTCAAGGCCTCGCGATTTTGCGAGCGCGCATCGGCCGTGGCGAAGCGCTTGTCATCGGCAAGGTGGGCATAGCTCGCCGTGATCCGGTGCTGCCGGTGCCCGAGCAGCTTGCCGACTAGGGGCAGGTTCTCGCCGGATATGATGGCCTGGCTGTGGCGGGGTATGGTGAAGGTCATGCAGGCGCAGCCTGCCGAGCTGAGCGTCGGCACAGGCGGCCTGCCGGCACATAGGGGGTAGTAGCCCTTACCGTCTGCATACCGAAGGAACAGTAGTGCATCCGGATTCCGTTCTCCGGGCGTGGCCTTGTCGAACAGGATCGTATCCTTGGCACCGGGCCTGCTCTCGCGGGCTACAGGCGCGTGGTAAGGTTAACTGTGGGCATGATCGCACCCTCCCTTGTGCTCCATGCTCCTTCCGGCCAGGGCCGCATGGATGCGGTTTGATACCCGGTCGTCGTCGTCGGCAACGATCAAGGTAATGACCGCTAGCAGTCCAAACCCGGCGTAGGGATTGAAACGAACGCTGTATCCAAATAGGATGGCCTCGGTGGCATCAACCAAGTAGAACACCATCGACTAGATCAAGGGAGGCGGAGGGCCGTTGAGAAACAAAGAGGGAGGCCTCCTCAATCTCAAGACGACCTTCTCATCGATAGATATCTTGTTGCTGCTCCATTCAACAGCCCGACGAATTCGGGAACCGTCACCTTGGTTTTAGATGCTGCCGTTGGCAAACGTAATCAGCTCAGAGGAAATCGCCATTCGATCCAGTTTGACGCAGACCACAGCACTGTCTTTTTGGATGTGTCACCATGAATTGGATTCCGGGGCCCCAAAACCACGTATGCCAGCCTTCCTGAAAGGTGACACTTTTACTGTGTTCATTCCCTGAACCACGGTGGTCATGTTCATATAAACCACCTCGACTGTGGCCACCTCCGTTTTTGGTCCTTGGAAGTCGCCGGGGTCTCCACTTCGAGAATAACGTATTTTCCTGTTCCCGGTAGATTTGGTTCATTGCAACTAGCACCTCATTCCCCGGAAATATCCGCATCCCAGCCCAACACGCGAACCGACCGAACGTTCGGCATGGTTTCCACTTTCCCCATCACTTACTGGGCCACTTATATGGGCGACGATCCAGACCAACAAGATGCCATCAATACCGGCGCAGCCAAAAGCGGAAACACAGATGTCCGGAATAACCTCATCATTCAGGCCAGTCGGCTACAACGGCTGCAGGATTACTTCTCCATTCGAGGATTTGATAAATCCGGCCGACCGCACCCCAACCAAGTGCCCATCTTGGAAATCGACCACTACATTGACTATCTCCTAATAAACATGTGGGACGGCAACTACGACTGGCTCGATAAGAACTTTTGGATTGGGTGCTACCACAGCATGCCTTCGCGAGGTTTTCGCTTCTGCCAGTGGGATATGGAAAACACGATGGGCAATAGCCGTGAACGCTCACCGCTAAACCACCAAGACGTCCTCCGTTCCGCTGCCACCGAGCCTCACTTTTGGCTCCAACACCATCCGGAGGATCAGCTGACGTTTGCCAATCGCGTCCAAAAACACTTCTTCAATAACAGCACCCTAACCACCGCCAACCTTCAAAAGCGCTACCGTCAGTGGGCGATCGGATCCCCTCTTGCGATTCCTCGCAGAATCCGCTCGCTGGGGTGGCGATCAGTTTAACACACCGAGAACTCATGCCGATTGGGTGAAGGAGAGGCATTGGATACTTAGGACCTAACATCCCCCAGCACGGCCCTATCGCTCTATCTCAGCTGCAAAAAGCAGGATTGTTTCAGCTCACCCGGGCGCCTGAGATCCTTCCTTGCCATGATCGCCCACAAACCGGACAAAAATTCAGGCTGATCAGCACCGAGCCTGAGTTCCACTATACCTTCAATGGACCCGATTCTCGAGTTCCCGGAGATGGAATTCATTCGGAAGCCAAGTCAGTATCTGCTCTGAGAGTCATCGATCTTCCCAACGAAACCACCCTCATCGGAAGTGTTTGGCATTATTCAACCCATGCGAGTGGGCTTTCAAACACTTGGCAAAGTGACGCCCCAACCCATGCCAATCCTCGGGAGGCTAGTCTGCCTCTCCCTTGGGCATCGGATCGAAGAACCTCAAAACAACGATGGCTATCGACAACAAAAAGGAAGCGAAAACACCACCGCAAGTATTCCATTTGAGAAAACGCTTCGGCACGCTCTATCCCGCACCGTCCAGGAATCTGCGGCTTTGGCTCGACTCGAGTGACGCTGTTCTAATCTTTCTCAATGGAACCGAAATTTACTGATCCTCAGAAATCAACGGTGATCCCATGCCGATGGAGCATGCGAAAGCCAAGAGGGAAATCAAACGCGCGATTGAAGTCGAGATACCGGCCAACGGATTGCTTCGATCAGACCACAACAAGTTAGACGTTGCCATTCAGCAACGCGACAAATCCGATTCGGAAACACGATTCAATTGCTCTCTAAGACACTCACCAAGCCAGGCAAAGAGCAGCCATTGCGAATACCGATGTGCCCTCCCACGGCATTCTCAGAGTTCGCGCAAAAAAGAAGAGGATCGCTGGACGGCCTTAGCCGAACATCGCGATTACCGTTGACGCTTTTTTACCTAGTCCTAGCAATCTTATCGTGCAGACCATCAGCTTCAATCCGCCACCGCCACCCTTCCGCACCCCACCCCTGATCCCGGCGGGGGCACCCGGGGAGAAGCGGGGAAACCGCCTCAAGGAACAGCCTCCGGACTTGCTGGCCAACCGCATCAGCTTGCGCCGGCACGTCCGCCCCATCTTCGAGAAACCCTCAAAATCTCGGCCGCATCATGACGGGCATTTCTATTGGCGAGAAATCCGAAGGGCAGAGCGACAGACGACGGCCCCAATCATCCGAAGAGTTGGCATCAGTGATCAGAAGTTCGCTCGGAGTGATGACATCAGAGTCTGCCATCCTAAGCCGTTGGCTCGGGGCAAAACGGATGGGGTTGATCTGGGCATCAAGTGATCAACATACCCTCGGCCAACCAAAGGATAAGACGCGTCGAGAACCTCTTTGAGAACAGGCTGAGGAATAAAGAACTCCAGCGTCGGACACACTAAGGTCCGCTGCAACTCACCGTCCATCAGCCGGCTAGGCGAAAGTCATAGCTCCCCAATCCTAGAATAATATCCGAATGCTCCACGGGGACGCCGACATTGAGGTAAGACCACGATGTCTTCGCTAATTCAAGGTCACTGCTCATTGGGTCCGAGGCCAACTCGGACAAAAAACGCAAACGGACGCCTCAACTCAATACGGCCAATTTCCGCCGACCATCGAAACTGGTGAGAGTTGGTCAGGGTCAGTGACGATGTATTTCACTCGTTGATGATTCACGGAATAGACCAAATGCAGGTTCCCGTCAGCACCCAGCACTATCGACGGATCCGAGAAATGGCTGTCCGGTTGGTGCTCGAGCACAGCAGCCGCAGCCCATTGCTTGCCATCTTCCGTTACGGCGAGGTTCAGCACGCCCCGCTCTCGATTGGAATGCTGATAGACCACCGCGTGTTGCTGCTCGTCCAGCCGGATGGCATCCAACCCACTGTCTGGATTCGGCAGCATTGTCCGCTCAACGGCACTCCAGGTTTCGCCATGATTGTCGGACCACGTTTCCACAACGTATCCCCGTTTTGTCCGGCAAAGCGCTTGGATGTTTCCACCACCATAATCCAACAGGACAGGTTCGCTCGCGTTGTGCAGCATGGCCAGGCTGAGGTCGCGCGTTCGGGTCCAACTCAATGTATCACGGAATGCAGTCGCTCTTTCGATGTGGAATCGCCACCCCGCCTTGTGGGTGTCACTGCCGCATAAGAGCACACCTGTGGGTAACTCGATGGGTTTTGTCCGAGCCGGGCCAAAAATCGAACGCGGCAGCGTCTTGGGCTTAAACCAAGTGATTCCGTTGTCTCGAGAAGTGGTCACATAGCTGACCGTCTGATGCCGCGCTTTCACCGTCTTATAAAAAAGCAGTAAGGGTCCGTTTGTCGGTTTAAACAAGACCGGGCGTTGACAGGGCGTCTGCACCAAGGTCCGAGGATGAACGACGGAGGCAACCTTGGTGGGCTGGCTCCAGGTATCACCCCCCAACCGTGTTAGGTAAACGCTGGCATCCGGGCTATCAACGCCGCTTCCCCCAACCCAAACCAAAATTAATCCGCCAGCCGTCTGAGCGAGCGAGGGTGAATAGTTGAACGCGGTCGTCCCCGCATCGGAAGGGAATTCACTGCGAACCAAATGCAACGGAGCCAACGCCACCCCAAGAGCCAACGGCATCATTAAAATGGTCCCCAATAGAATCAACCCGCTCAAACAACTGCCTAATCGTCTCTGAATCATGACTTTCATGTTGCGTCAATCCACAGAGACTTACGAACCTCCAAGCCATCGTCTAGCTAAAACTCTATTCGGAAAAACCGCTGCTCTTCCAAACCTTCGATCGGAACCTCCATTCGAGACGGATTACCTTCCGCTGGTCCCTCCGCAAAGACAACCCCGCCCGATTCACGGAAATCTGCGAAGCGACTCCATCAAATCCGATACTGGAGACCAGACTGAGAGGCCCAATGGATCGACGCATTTCCATCCCGGAACTCGATTTACAAAATCCGCAAACTAGAGTCCGGATCATTCGGATTCGTTCCGGCTAAAAACTCACGCCGGTCCGGCATGCTATCACCGTCCGCATCGGACCGGTCACAAAGCACCAGCCGGTGAGACGCAATCCAAGCCAGTGGAACACCGAGGGCCATGTGTTGGCAAGGCAGCAACAAATTCGACTGCAGATTCCAACCCGTAGCCGTGGTCTTCACCATAGACGCTGTCCAGAGCAGCTTTCAAACCGGGCGCCACGCCGTGATCTTTGATCAATTCTCGTCTCCCATCTAAGCCATCCAATTCGAGATACTGTAGGCCACGCCCAACTCAGGAACTTCCCGGAGAATCGGATTTTCACTGCTCTCCCCGAGCCGCGTCACCGATCAATACACCCTGCGGCAACGAACGGATCACCAAAGCGGAGCCTTCACCGGAACTAATCATTGCCTCACCCATAAACCCGATCACTGAACCTTGATATCGAACCCGAGACGTCGGAAGTATCGACCTTGGGGTGAAATCAATGAAGGCCATTCGATCGTCGCCGGAAATTCGACTCCTTGTTTTATTAGTAGCCGAAAAGACGCTCGCCATCTCCGGGGCCGCTGTGGAAAACCAGATGTTTCAAAGGGATTTTCGATAATTTCAGAGAACCGATCCTCCTGATCGGGCTGGCCCGATAAAGAACGGATCAAGTCCTAAAACCTGGGGGCTGATAATGTCCTGCCGTTCCTTGGCGGATGGCCCGGAACGAGCAGCCGTTGGATGCTTGGGCCGTCTGAACCCTCCCTTTGCGCCCATCCGGCGTGCCACGCTGCCATCCCACGGAGCCGGGCTAGTTCCCCAGCTAGCCGTTTCCCTTCCTCAGCATTCACGGCAAACGATGGATTTCGGGCACGGTTCAAGTTAATATCCTCTCCCAATACCGCAAGCACGACCTGCTCGCTCGATTCTCCTGAGAGCTGGTTGCGCACCGAATCCTAGGAGGACAAGCGGACGAAGCAGAAGCTTACCAGTACCAAAGTGCTCTGCGAAGCGTTCGATCTCGGTGGGGGGAGGAAGGAACCGCCCGGCTGGCAACGTTGTTGTCCCGGGCGTGGTGTGGGAGATGGAGTGAATAGATGATGTCAATGTCGGCGAAATTCTCGAAGAGCAGCGCCCTGGAGCTCTGGCCCGAAGCAAGGCGGTTTTTCAACACACCCCGGATATTTCATCAAGGAATGAAAAAATAGCAAAAATTCCAGCGTAACCCGTTAATGTTCAGGAAGTTAAAAACAGAAACAAAAATATCTTCGCCAATATCGAGCATGATCAAAAGTGGCATCCGTTTCAAAGCTTTGATCGTCGCAAAATCAGGCCGCCTTCGTAGATGGCAACGTCTCCAGCGACGGTGGTGCGTTGCTTCCCCGGGAAGCGGATTGAGCCCTTGGACTTTGCGCTGCAATGGCTCGGGTCTTGCCCGATTCCCGTTATCCGGATCGGACCGCCCACTGCCAAATCGATCTGCTCCGTCAGCAGATGCGGACTCGCCGAGGTAGGCTTCCCACAGTTTTCGGCAGCGGCGATAGATCCGGACGTGCTGGGGGAACGAGCTCTCGAGGGCCAACTGGTCCGCTTTCTCCCGGTCGACGGGCATAGGACAGCGGAGCGCCGAGGGATGCTCGCCCTTGAAGCATTGGCGGGAGACTTCCATAAACCCGGCGGCGTAACCCCGACCTCGGTTCGTTCTCGCTCCAGGCGTCTTCGGCACCGGAGACGGCCTTGAAATCCATGGAGACCGCCAGTAGGGATATTGCCCGTTGTTCGGGCATTGATGAAGGCGCCCGACGGGCAAGCCCCGGAAGCAGATTTCGGTAGTGCTGTCGGGCTGTTCGACGAAGTCGACTTCTCCTTTCATGGTTTCCGGTTTTCACTCGGGAGTCTGGCGGTGTTTCATCTCAGATCATCGCCCAAGGCCCGGTCCGGTTCCTAGGGCAGGAGGGGATAGCTTGGCCTTCTTCTTAAACATACATTCACGCTAGCAACCGGGCGGGCAGGTTGCCAGTCAACTTGCGGAACGGAAACCGATCGCCAAAGAGCCGCTCGAATGCCTGACTGGAATCGGGATGCGGCGGAAGCCTCCGATCCTTCGACAGAGGTGGCAGGGCGGCAAGACTCGGATTAGCGCTTCCACTCCGCCTCGGCTGGCGCGGAAGGTGGCGCTTAGGCAAAGCATCGAAGGAAAGATCGGCTTCGAGGCGCTGGGCATCCGTACTCCGAACCCGGGTTCGGAGTACGCCTCCGGGCACAAGCCAAACCCCGCGCCGGGTGGTCGGGCGACTCGAAAAAATCCGGTCAAGGAGTGTCACATCAAAGGCTTGCGTTAAGGCAACTCTTGGCGGAAGATTGTACGCTCCTGCCGCTGGAAGGCCCCGAAGAGCACCCCGAAACCTTGTACGCGCCAAACCCGAAAACGCTGGAACGCTTTCGAGGCTTCGACCTGGAACAGGACCGCTCGCTTTACGAGCTGATTGGCGGCATTGAGGAGGGGGAGAGCTGTATTCGGTGCGGGAAGCCGCTGCTGTGGCGTGACGTTCTCAAGGCACTGAGAAGATATGTTGGACCGGACTCGCAGCCGCTGTGGGTAGAGAGCCTTTGGAACGCGTGAAAACTGTGACGGCGGTCCGGGGATGGCCTTTACACGGTGCAACGGTGGAAGCCGTCTTCCTCCGGACGGAAGACAGCCTAGTGGCTGCTTCAGGTTTCGCTAGTCGCTCTTCTTTTGTCCTCGCCTTTCACGGTTTCCAGCGTGGCGAGGGGTTCTTCGGGCTGAGCCATCGTTTAGGTCGGACCTAGGCGCAGAAGGGTCCGAATGGTCGAGGTGAGAGGTGGAGGGCGCAAGGCCTCGTGATTCTCGAAGAACCGGGCGAGCGTTCGGATGGCCTGATGATCCGCCTCCCGTAGCGTCATGGAGGTCTTTGGCGAGATCGCAGGCATTTTAACCGGTGCGTGCTTCGGCGGTCTCGCTTTTTTGATGGCGGGCTTTTCCCTGCCCGTCTTGGGGCTCGTCGCCTTTTTCCGCGGTGTCTGAGTTCGGCTCAGCTTTCGCAATTGAGCCTCTAGGTCGGTGTTCTTACTCGTTAAAAATTCTCTCGGGAAACGTTGACGTTGAGTAGAGCTTTGCGGTGGGGGTCAGCAACGGCTTTGAGTCTCTGGGCTCCGGCGTTTTCGTAGGCGGTGCCAAAGAGGATTTCCTGTTTGAGGGACTAGGGCGGAGTTGCCGGGTCAGCACAACGGGGTACTGCTGAGCGACGATGGTGGCGCGGCGCACCATGAGGAGCGCGTAAGCCTTCGCCTCCGGCGACTTGAATTGCCGCATGGCCCCGGGTCAGTGCTCGAGTGGCGTTGAAGGAAACAGGGTCTTCTCCGGTGCACCAGGATCACATGCACCAGCGTCTGGCCCGGTCTTTTTGCCCGGATCCAGTCTCCCCGGTGTGTCGACGACCACGTAGCGCGCCTCCGAGTGCCGCTCCAGCAGAGGAACGGTACAGACGTTCTCGGCCAGGAACGTTGCCGATTGTTGCGGGTCGGCGTCTTCGAGAGAGACCTGCCGCCGGGTCCACGCATCGCGGGCTTGGGCTTTCGGGGGAGAAACCGGGCGCAGGGGTGCTCCATGATGATTGTATTTAGCCATGGCCGCAATACCTTGGACGGAACCGGGCCGGTCAATTAGAGTGCGTCGTATATGAGTGCTGGAGAAAATCAACCGGATCACTGCCCCTCACCCTCGCCAAGCCCTTCATCCACCTCCACGACCAACGCAAAAGGTTCGGGAGCCGTGAGACCTGAAGAACGCACGGCGGACAAGGTCCGGGCGTTGATGAGCGAGCTCGGCCTTCCTTCTCCGCCCGTTCGCCCTAGCATGAGGGAGAATCTCGCCACCATCGTGGAGAAAGGTTATGTGACGAAAGGGTTTATCCCCGTCTCCGACTTCATCACCCGTGAGGACTCCGTGGCGCAAAACAACACTGCCGCCGCTTCGGCTCTCCAAAAGGCTATCGATCTTTCCTGGGATTATACGCTCTACCAATATCAGAATGCGGTGTTCTGGTGGACGTCTCCGGAATTTCCCGAGGGCAGCGGTAACACCGAGTCTTGGGGGAAGAGCAGTGAATCCATGACGCTGCCTGTGATGCTCCCGCCATGGACGATGCAGATCGGCCAGCCGATTTTCCTGCCGCCGAACGTTCCGCTCCTGGGCGTTGGAGGCGGGGAGGCATTCACGCAATCTCAACTGCGCTTTCACGGGGCGGGATCGACTCTTTACCTCGAAGGCAATCTCTTCGCGACTCGGCTAGGCTGTGCTCCCTTTCATCAGCTTCGGGGTGGGGTGCACGGCGTCAAGCTTGTGCCTCACGACACTGGCGCTCCGACCGTCATCTTCCTTGGGGACCTCTCAAACTACCGGTTCGAGAAGAACCACATCATCTCACTGAGCAACCGAACGATTCCCGCGCCGGGCGGCGGACAAACGGCGGGCCCGACGGTGGCGATCGATCATTTTCTGAATCTGACGAACAATCCGCAGGACAGCAACGTCACCTATCACGGGTTTCTCATCTACGGTTCCGGCGGCCAGCAATTAAAGGAGGTCACGGTCGCGGACAATCAGATCGAAGGGGCCAGCATCGGAGTGCGCTTGGTGGCCGCCATTGACTCCGAGATCCGGGGCAACAAGTTCATCTATGCCCAATGCCCCATCTGGGCCAGGAACAACCACTTCACTTCGATTATCGGGAACAACCTCTGGGGCACCGGCAATGGAGGCATCGCCAATGAACCGTTCGCCCCGCTCTACGGCATCGTCGCCAGCGGCTATGGACTGAATATACAGGGAAACTTGCTCAGCGGTTTTCAACCTTACGCGATCGTGACCCAAGACCGGCCCGCAACGAGCGACATCGACCTCTTCGTGCCGTCGCCCGGGGAGGGTCAGGCGGCCCATCCAGGGATTATCGTCGGCCCCAACACGATTTACAAGGTGATCGCGTCCGGTGCCTCTTTTCCTTTGAAGGCAGAAACCGTCCATCAATTCACCTACCAAGGCCGATGGGATATGCCCCATGCAGTCGCGGACATCCCCGCTGGGCCCAATCTGATCTAATCGCTCGCGTTGGATTCAGCCCCTGGAACGGGAATGACACGGTAGAATCGGCTCAGACAGCGGTCTATTTGCGCTCAGAAAACTTCAAAGGCCGTGAAGAATCATGATTCCAGCTAGTCTTCGGACTAGTCGGGAGAGATGTGTGTTCCGGGACGTGGTAGGGACGAAGGGTCTCGAGGTCTCGCCAACGGCGATCCGTCGCCGAGTCCGCATCCTGAAGCGTATATCCGAACTCGTATCTAAAGAGGGGCGAAGCGCCCCACGAGCGTCAGCGGCCTGTGACCGTCCGGTTCAAAATCCCATCTAAGCTTGACCGACGGATGCGGTTTGCCGGGCGGGGAGAACTCGATTCCGAAAGCCATCGTCCACTTGGCCCGGGAGGCCCATGTGCCATCGCCTGCCCCCAACAAGGAATGGCAAGGGTAAGGCTCTCGCTCGGATTGACCATCGAACCTGATTTCCCCGGTCAGCGCATGGCCGGTCGTCCCATACCTTGTTATCCAATGGTTCAAGTGAAAATGGCGGGACACGGCGAACAACTCCCGGCTTCCGGTCTTGGACCACGCCCAATGGGAGGGGAGGCCATCCGACCGGAGCAAAGTGAAGCTCGGGAAATGCCTTTTGAGCTAAGTCGCCAAGGACGAGGACGATATCGCAAAGGAGGGTTAGCCGATATTCATCCTCCAACCCCTTGAGCTCATGGAAATTGGGAATCTCGGAGACGGCAGATCAATCATAGGCGAGCAGGTCTTTGTACAACCGGCTCGGACTGACACTCACTCTACTGATCACGCCTCCGAATCCCGGCTTGACCGCCACCACGCAAGCCGCCGTGTTTGCGGGGAGATTCTCAAAAAAGCCTCGCCCTTTCATTCGCTGATCGAGTAACCCAGAGTAAGCCCTCGCGATCCAAATGGTCCAAGGCCGTTCATCCTGTCTTCGGCAAAGCGGTCCAGCAGACAAGGCCCTGCTTGATCCAGCGTGTCGATGTCTCCGGAGATGTCGGAGGGGGAAGGTTTCCTCTCCGGCGGCCGTGAATTGAGCTGCTCGGTCCTGGGATATCGCATCGCAGCGGCAAGGACTGCCACACGCCCACTTCCGTCCGAAGTGCTCTCGAGGCTCACTGGGACCAAGTGTTCGAGGCGGCCAAGAGGCTGGTCATGGCTTGCGCCTGGAGTTCTCGTCGCTCGAGACTCACGAAATAAGGAACTGGGCCTTGTCGTGAAAGGCCGCAGCCTGGGCCGTCGGAGAGAGCAGCAGGATTCCCTTGGAACTGGAAACCGTTGCGATTTCCCGAATCGCGGCTTCACCGGGATTCCCGGCCGGCAGGAAGGCATGAACTGGCGCTTCTGCCGCCGCCAGAGCGTTGTCTCTGAGCTGGCGCAGGTCGTCGCCGACCGGGGGGGCAAAGGACGGTTTGATCCGGGGCATGGGATGCTCCCTCAGGGCGTGTTCAATCACTTGGCGGGGAAGTCCCTCGGGCCCTTCTACCTCGGAAACGAAGACTGCAGCTTGAGCAAGTCTTGGGCACCGAGTGGTGAAAGGAACGGGAGCGAGCCGAGGACCGCTAGCACACGGCGGCAGCCCCCGACGAGAATGGGGAAGGTTTCATGGAAGAATTTCAGCAGGAAGCGTTCTTATTTCGCCCCGGCCAGCAGCTTCCGGCAAGCGTGTCTCGGCGCGCATTTCCGCCGGGATCAGTTAGGCCTGGGGCAGCCGCCAGACCTTTGCTGCGTGCCGGGCGAGCCATTGCTGCCGGACCTTGATCGTAATGGGACTCCACTCCCGGTGTTCGGTGATCTCCCGGTTGATCCCCAGTGGATCCTCGGCGCGGAAGCGTTTTTTTCTGCGAATGCGCTCCTTCCTTGATTCCAAGTTCAGGGACAGGGGCACAAAGGCCAGATTGTCTAAACATCCGACATATTTCCCGGTGCTTTCTTCTCCGAAACGATGGCACCACCAATCGTCGGGCGTTTGGGGCAGGATGTGTTCGAGGGTCATGGAGTCTTCGTTGCAGGAGATTTTCGGGTGAGATGCCGCTCGATTCGCATTAGCAGATGTCGTGCCTGCCAGTGGGACAATGGAATCTTGGGACTGAAGCTCAGGCCGGCGAAGGAATAGATGAACTCGCCGCCCCTCGGGCAGACCTTACGAAGCCGTTCGAGAATGTCTTCAAGGTGGCTCCCCTCGTGGATCAGCCGGGCAATGGGATTGTAGCCGTCCTTGGATTCCTGCGCGTGTCCTTTCCTGACAACATGGCGACGCATCTCGATGGTTTCCAACCAGCGGAGGAGTTCGAGGAAGTCGCTCTTATCCCACAGTTCCCATGCGGTCAAAGGGGCGCCTTGGGGCTGTATGAGGCGGAAGCGGTTCAGGGTCGTGATATTAGACCGAACCTCCTTCAGCCCGTGGCTTTCCCAGAAGGCATCCTCGGGATCCTGCAGGGCGGGCCAGAACTCAACGCTCCGGTTCAGCTGGCGAAGGTGGTCGAAGGCCTGTTCTGGCGTCGAGCTCCTTTGCCTGAGACCTTGGACCAGACCATCCTCAACCACGAAAGGGGAGCGGCGATTCCATTGGGTGAGGTGGAGACGGATCAAATCATTCGGACCCATCCTAGCGGCCAATCCTTTCCAGGTCTCCTCGCTTTCCCGCCTCGGCGATTCCCAAACCGATCGCGGAGAAGAGAACACCTTTGAGAGGATCCGCCGACGAAGGCCGGATGCTGTGGAGCGCCTCCCAAACCCGGCAGCCGTCGATTCCATCCCTCACGCAGCTGGTCGTGAAGATCAGGTGGGGGGCCATGACGTTGACAAACCACGCGGTCCTTCTGCCCCAGAACTCGTTGAATTTCCCAAGGAAGAAAGCCACCACCTTCGCCAACGCGTCCGGGATACGGATGCCAGGCCTCAACATCGTCGGGAGCGGCACTCAGGGCTTTGAGATGATGGAGCGCGGCGATGATGCTCAGGGTGATCGTCGCCAGGCGTTGCTGACCCTCGAGCACCGCCCAACGCTTGGGA
>JAMASS010000065.1 GCA_024761205.1 Limisphaerales bacterium | reverse complement strand
GGGCCTTTGTGGAGCCGAGCAGCGGGGCGGGGGCGGTTGCCATGCTGGTGGGCGAATCGCCGGAAGTGTTTCAGATCGACGCCGGGGCCAGCGGCTACTACGGTTACGAGGTGATGGACACCTGCCGTCCCCTTCCCGAGGGGGGTGCCGGGGATGCGGACCTATCGCTTTTGTCTTACCTGGATTGTTGCGAGCACACGTTTTTGGAGTATCAGAAGCGTGTTGAGGGGGCGGATTATCGGGAGACCTTCGGTTATCTGGCCTATCACACGCCCTTTGGGGGGATGGTGAAAGGGGCGCACCGCAACATGATGCGCAAGCTGGCCAAGGCTGGGCCGGAGGAGATCGAGGAGGATTTTGTCCGGCGCGTGGCCCCTGGTCTGCACTATTGCCAGCGGGTGGGCAACATCATGGGGGCGACGGCGGCGTTGGCGCTGGCGAGCACCATAGATCGGGCGGATCTGGAGGCGCCCCAGCGCATCGGATGTTTTTCCTATGGCTCGGGCTGCTGCGCCGAGTTTTACAGCGGGGTGGCGACATCGGAGGGGCAGCGGCGGCAGCGGCGCTTTGGGATTGAGGCGCAGCTTGAGGGGCGGCATCGGTTGAGCGTGGAGGAGTATGAGCAAGTTCTCGCCCGGAGCGGGGCGGTCAAGTTTGGGGTGCGCAATGTGCGGTTGGAGCACGGACTGGTTCCGGCGGTTTCGGCTTCGCGGGCGCCTTTTGGGCGGCTGGTTTTGGATGAGATCGAAGAGTTTCACCGCAAATACATCTGGCAGTCTTGAGTTATCAAACCATACAGTGGCGGGTTGAGGAGCCCGTTGGGTTTCTGAGGCTCAACCGTCCGGGGGCCGGCAACAAGATCAACGAGGCGCTCATTGAGGAGGCGCGGGAGGCCTTGGCCGGGTGTCCGGCGGGGGTTTTCATCATCGTTTTGGAGGGGTCGCCGGAGGTTTTCTGTCTGGGGGCCGATTTTGAGGGAGTAGGGCGGGAGCCGGTTTTGCCGGAGCCGGGGGCGCTTTACGGGCTTTGGGAGGAGCTGGCCCTGGGGCCGCGCGTCACGATCGCCCACGTTCGGGGCCGGGCCAACGCCGGGGGCGTCGGTTTTGTCGCCGCCTGTGATATAGTCATAGCGGAGGAGGCCGCCCGTTTTGGTCTATCCGAGCTTTTGTTTGGTCTGTTTCCCGCCTGCGTCCTTCCCTTTCTGGTTCGGCGCGTGGGGTTTCAAAAGGCGCATTATCTCACCCTCATGACCCAAAGCATCGACGGGCTCCAAGCGCAAGCCTGGGGTTTGGCGGACGTCTGCGGGCCTAGGAGCGCCGATCTGCTGCGGCGGCATCTGCTGCGGCTGCGGCGGCTTTCGCCGCTGGGCGTGTCCCGCTATAAGCGCTATGCCGGCGCTCTGGGGGGAGGTCTTCGCGAGGCGGGGCCGCGGGCCCTTCGGGCGAATCAGGAGGTTTTTTCGGATGCCGGGAACATTGAGAAGATCGTTCGCTACGTTGAAAGCGGGCGCTTTCCCTGGGAGGATTGACCTGTGGGCCGTGATTTCATGCCGTCTGCCGCCGGGGGCGCTTCGGAAGGGGCCCGGGGGTTTGAGATCAGCGCCGAATCGCTGGGCAGCGCGGATTTTCGGAGGGATTACGGGCTGCGCTACGCCTATTTGGCGGGGTCGATGTATCGGGGGATCGCCTCGCGGGAATTGGTGATTCGCCTGGGCAAGGCCGGGTTGATGGGCAGTTTTGGGGCTGCGGGCCTGGGGCTTGAGGAGATTGGCGGGGCCATCGGGGACATTCAATCCGCCCTGTGCCGGGGGGAGGCCTACGGCATGAACTTGATCTGTCATGTGGATGATCCGGCCTTGGAGCTTGAGACGGTTGATTTGTTTTTGGAGCGCGGGGTGGACAAGGTTGAGGCGTCGGCGTTCATGGATCTGACGCCGGCCTTGGTCAAGTATCATTGTTCGGGGCTGCGGCGGCGGTCTGACGGATCGGTGGAGGTGGGCAATCGGATCATGGCCAAGCTCTCCCGCCCGGAGGTGGCGGAGGTCTTCATGCGTCCGGCCCCCTTGGCTTTGGTGGAGGGGTTGAGGAGCCGGGGCCGGATCACCGAGGAACAAGCGGCCTGTTCGCAAGAGGTGCCGGTGAGCCGGGACCTCTGCATTGAGGCCGACTCGGCGGGGCACACGGATCAGGGGGTTGCCAGCGTCCTGTTTCCCTCGATCGCCTCCTTGCGGCGGCGGCTGTGGGGGCAGTATGGCTTTAAGGAGCCCATCCGCCTGGGGCTCGCCGGGGGCATTGGGACGCCCGAGGCGGCGGCGGCGGCCTTTGTTTTGGGCGCGGATTTCATCCTGACCGGTTCGATCAATCAATGCGCCCTTGAGGCGGGGATCAGCGCCTCGGTCAAGGACCTGCTTCAAGACATCGACGTGCAAGACACGGCCTATGCGCCGGCGGGGGACATGTTTGAGGTTGGGGCCAAGGTACAGGTGCTCAAGAAAGGGGTGTTCTTTCCGGCGAGGGCCAACCGGCTTTTGGCCCTTTACCGCGAGCACGACTCCCTTGAGGCGCTGCCGCAAGCGACCCGCCGGCAGCTTGAGAAGCAGGTGTTTCGGCGTCCATTGGCCCAAGTGTGGGAAGAGGTCAAGGACTACTGCCGCCGGCAGGGCCGGGAGGAGGAGGTTCGGCGTGCGGAGGGGAATCCCAAGCACAAGATGGCCCGTGTTTTTCGGGCCTATCTTGCCGAATCGATGCGGGTTGCGCTGGCGGGGGATCTGGAGCGGCGGGTGGATTTTCAGGTGCACACGGGCCCGGCGCTGGGGGCCTTCAATCAATGGGCCAAGGGGACGCCCTGGGAGCAGTGGCGGCAGCGCCATGTTGATGAGATCGCCGTGAGGCTCATGGAAGGGGCGGCGGCCTTTCTGAGCGAGCGTATGGGGCGGTTGGGCGGCGGCGGGGGGGAGGGTGTTTCGCCCGGCCCGGCCGCCTTGGCGTCCTCTAAAGCGGCGGTTGGCTGAGCGTCATGGAGAGCATTGAACCCTACAACCTGCTCAATCCCGCCTTTCAGGCCGATCCTTATGCGGCCTACCGGGCCTACCGGGGGGCGCGGCCGATTCATTTCGGCCCGCCGGTGCTGCCCGGGGAATCGAGGACGCTTTACCTGTTTCGGCATGAGGATGTGAAGGAGGGGCTGGCAAATCCGCAGCTGGTGTCCTCGGGCAACCCCAAGTATATGAGCGAGGGGGTGCGCCGGATGCTGGCCCGTCTGCCTGAGCAGCGGCGCGTTTTTCATGATCTGATCGAGCAATGGCTGCTTTTTCTTGATCCGCCGGAGCATTCCCATTTGAGGAAATCGGTTGCCGGCCTCTTCACCATGAAGCGGGCCGAGCAGATGGAAGTTCGGGTCCGCAAGACCGCCGGAGAGCTTATTTCCCGTCTGGTGGGCAAGGGGGAGGTTGATCTTCATCAAGAATTCAACCTGCCCTTCCCGGTCCTCATGAACTGTCATCTCCTGGGGGTTCCGGAGGCGGACTGGGCTCGGCTGGAGAAATGGGGGGCGGCGCTGATGGCGGCCAAGGACCTGAGTCCGGCGCCGGAGAAGATGCGCCGGGCCGGGCTGGCGGCGGCGGCCTCAAGCGCCTACTTTTCTGCGGTCTTGGAGCGAAAGGGCGCCGCGCCCGGGGACGATCTCGCCACCCATCTGGCCGGGCTGGTGGAGAGCGGGGAGATGTCCTCCTCCCAAGCCATCGCCATGTGCGTCTTCCTGATGGTGGCCGCCCACGAAACCGTCACCACCTTTTTGGGCAATGCGCTGGCGGGTCTGCTGGCCCATCCTGCGGCCTTGGCGGCGGTGGCGGGCTGGGGGGAGTCGCTTCCCGAGGCGGCCATTGAAGAGCTGCTGCGCTACGGTCCGCCGGTGCTCTTTGTCTTCCGGCGGGCGGCGGAGGCGCTGGCCATCGGGGGCGTGGAGGTCCCCCGCCGGACCATGGTGGGTTTTCTCTTAGGCTCGGCGAATCGTGATCCTGAGGTCTTCGAGCGTCCCGAAGAGCTGGAGCTGTCCCGCTCGCCCAACCCGCATCTGTCCTTTGGCCGGGGGATTCACTTTTGTCTGGGGGCGCTGATGGTGCGTTTTCAAAGCCGGATCATCCTCCCCCTGCTGGCCGCCGTCCTGGAGGGCGCCGCCCCGGATCGGATTCAAATCCGGCGCAACAGCAGCCACGGGTTTGAGGCGTTGAGGGTCGCCTTTCGCTAGGGCGGGGGCGTTTATTTCAGCCCTTGGCGATGGCTTCGCGCTCAAAGCGCGCGCCAAGGCCCTCTGGCAGGGCCACCTCCCTGACGGAAAGATCGGCATTGTCCAGCAGTTGTTTGACCGTTGAGCTCACGGCTGCGGCCAGCAGGCGCGCGCTCTCCTCGGACAAGCGGCGGGGGTCGTGCATGAAGGTTGCGCTCAGCTGCTGGTTGGTCTTCACCAGGAAGAGGACCAAATCATTGACCGGTTCGCGCTTTTCGGCGCTGAGGGGGATCATTCGCTGGGCGAAGTCCGTCACCGGCAGCAGGGTGTCCCGGTCATTGCTATCGACGGCGATGCGCCCAAAGAAGTCGGCGGCCATCACCTCGGGGCCGCGGCCGCCGCATAATCGTCTAAGCTCCAGCAGATGAGAGCGCTTGCAGCGTTGGAGGTCGCTCAGCAGGCGGGCGTATTGGGCCAACACGCTGCGCAGGGAAGCCGATTTCTCGATCTGGAGGCAGATGGGCAGGGAGGAGGAGTAGTCTCCCATTGCGAGTTCGAACTCGGCGCGGTCGCGCAGGTTGCAGACCATCTCAATGGCGTGGTTGCGGCCGGTGAGGCGCAGGAGCACGACCGCCAAGGCGCAGGTGAAGAGCTGGGTGAGCGTCGTGTGTTGGGTTCGATTGAAGCGCATCAGCTCGGCCAATTCGGCGGCGGAGACCTCGCAATGCACCAACTTGGCCTTTGGGGCGGGGGCGGGTGCGGGGCGTTCAGGGGCGGCGGGCCGGGCCTTCCGTCTGGGGGGTCTCGGCAGCTTATCGGCCCAAAGGCGGGCCAGGGCCGAGCACTCCGAGCTGAACTGCGACAAGGCGAAGTGCGCGTATTGCGCCCGCAAGGGGGGCGGGGCGAAGCGCTCGCCCTTCACCCGCGCCTCGTAGCGCCGGCACAGTTCCTGTTGAAAGAGAAACAGCGTGAAGCCATCGCAGCAGAAGTGATGGCTGTGGAAGAGCACCGCCCCTCGGTCGCGAGCGTTGTGGACGAGGTGAACCTGCGCCAAGGGAGGCCGAGCCACGTCGAAGAGGGCTCTGCCGAGCTCTTCCTGCCAGCCTTGCAGCCGCTCCGCAAAGGCCTGCTGCGTGAGCGCCTCCGGCCAGCGGGTCGTTTGACACTCCGCGGCCACCGCCGCCTCGACGATCTGCACCCAATGGGCCCCGCGCCGCGCCGCGCCGGTGCGAAAGATGGAATAGCGGTCCGTCATATCCTGGAAGGCCTGGTTGAGGAGATCGAGCCGGAGGGGCATCTCGATCCAAAATCCCTGCAAGAGATTAAAGGCCGCCCGCCCGTTCACCTCGCTATCGTGGAGGGCCATTTGCTGGGCGACGCTCGCGGGGTAGTAGCGGCGGCCCTTCTCCAGGGCCGGCAGGAGGGCGGCCGGGTCGGGCAGCGCCCGCCGCAACGACGAGGGGGATTGCGTCCCCTTGAAGAATTCGCAAAAGACGCTTCCCTCCTCCTGCCAAACGCCGACGCCCCGGCCAATGAGCCGGCGCAGGAGCCGCTGGGCGCCCTCCGGCGAGGCGGCGGCGGCGGGCGGAAGCCGCAGTTCGACCCGTTCGATGAAGGGCGGGGGGTGCCCTTCCGGGGGGGCGGCTTCCGGGGGGGCGGCTTCCGGGGGGGCGGCTTCCGGGGGGCTTCCGGCGGCGGCGGCGGCCAACTCGCCCACCCTTCTGGGGGCCGCTGCGAGGGCGGGGTCAAGGGCGGCGCCAAACACCTCTTGGAGGCGGTTGAGCAGGCGCATTCCCAACAGGGAATCGATCCCATAGTCCCCGAGCCGCGCCTCGGGGCGAACCTCGGCGGCGTCGATTCCGGCGGTCTCGGCCAGGAAGCGGGCGATCTCGGCCAGGGGGTCGGGCGGGCCCTTCCGGGCGGGCGCGTCCTCCTGGCGCCGGAGCGGCGCCGGGCGGGGGGCGCCCTTCCGGGCGGGGCGGGGGGGGTCGGGCGGTCCGTTGAGCCAGCAGCGCCGTTTTTCGAAGGGATAGGTGGGCAGGGCGATAGTTTTGAGGCCTTCGCCCTCGCGCCATTTGGCCCAGGGCAAGTCGCGGCCTTGGACCCAGCAGAGGGCCAGCTTTTCCAGTTCGCGCCGTTTCCAGAGCGACTCGATGACCTGCTCCCCCAACTCCCCGGAGAGCACCCGCTCGAGCCCGGAGGCCAAGTGTTCCCTCTGGCCCAGGTAGACGCCCTCGGCCGGGGCGGCTCTTCCGTTTTCGGCGGCGGCGGCGAGTTTTCCCATCAGCTCATCCCGCCCCCGGGCCACGGCGGCCAGGCGGCAGGGCATCGCCTCGCGGCCTCGCTGCAAGGTGTAGGCCAAGGCCGGCAGGGAGACCTCCGGGTTTGCCTTGAGCATGGCGTTCAAGCGTTTGAGGGCGGCGGCGAGGCGGGCGGGATTTTTGGCCGAGAGAAGGATCAATTGCGCCTCTTCCCCCCCGGCGGGGGGGGCGGGGGGGCGGGGGGGGGGCACGTATTCCTCGATGATCAGGTGCGCGTTGGAGCCCCCGGCGCCGAAGGAGCTCACCGTTGCTCGGCGGGGCGCCTCGCCCTTGGCGCCATCGAGCGCGAGGGCCGGAGGTTTCCAGGCCTGAAGTTCCCTTTGGAGATAAAACGGGGAGTCGGCGAAATTCAGATTCGGATTCAAGGAACCCTTGAGGATGGAGGGGACCAATTCCCGATGCTGGAGTTGCAGCACGACCTTGGTCAGCTGAGAGATGCCGGAGGCGGCCTCGGCGTGGCCGATATTGGACTTCACCGAGCCAATGGCGCAGAATTGCTTTTCGGAGGTGTAGGCTTCAAAGGCCTTTTTCAAGGCGGCCAGCTCGATGGCGTCTCCCAGGGAGGAGCCATTGGCGGCGGACTCCACGTAACTGATTGTCCGCGGATCGACGCCGGATTTTTGCAGGTTCCGGCGGATGAGCCGCACTTGGGAATTTGTGTCGGGGACCCGGAAACCGTGGGTCCGGCCGGTGTGGTTCGTGGCCCCCGACCTGATGACCGCCAGGATGGCGTCATCGTCCTTGATCGCCTGGGCCAGGGGTTTGAGCAGCACCGCTCCGACGCCCTCGGCGGGCAGATAGCCGTCCCCCTCCCCGAAGCTTCGGCTCGCCTTCCCGCTCCCGATCAACCGGCCCATGCTCAGGCCGATATACTTGCTGGGATGGAGGGAGAGATTGGTGCCGCCGGCGACCGCCAGCCGGCAATCCCCCCGCAGCAGGCTCTCGCAAGCCATCTGAACGGCAATCAACGAAGAAGAGCACATGGTATCGATCGCGACGCTGGGGCCCTGAAAATCGAAGAAAAACGACACGCGGTTCGCGATCGAGCTGTAGGAGGAGAGGGACATCATGGATTCTTCGGCGACATTGCGGGCGTAACTCCGATACTGTTGGTACATGGCGCCGACGAAGACCCCGACCCGGGCGCCGTAGCGGCGCCTCAAGGTGTCCCGGGTGTGCCCCGCCCCTTCGATCAGGCCCCAGACGGTTTGGAGGAACAAGCGCTCATTGGGGTCCATCAGCTCCGCTTCCCGGGGCGAAATATTGAAGAAGAGCGGGTCGAACTTATCGACGTCATCCAGGAAGCCGCCCCACTTGCCGTAGGCCGACCCCGGCTTAGTCTTGTCCTCGTCGTAGAACTGATCGTGCTCCCAGCGGTCGCTGGGCACCTGGCTGATGCAGTCCCGGCCCGCCCTTAAGTTCCGCCAGAAGGCCTCGAGGTCCTCGGCCAGGGGATAGCGGCCGGACAAGCCAATGATGGCGATGCCCGGGGCGCGGGGTGCGGCGGCGCGATTGGCGGCCCCCGCTTCGGGCTGGGTCCGGCGCCGGGGCGGCGGCGGCGGGGAGCTCGCCGGGGCGCGGCCTGCGTCCTTGCCGCCCGCCCCCTCCCGGGGCCCCTTGGCGGCGCCCACCAGGGCCGCCAGTTTTTCCGTGTGGGACTTCAGAAAGTATTCCGCCAGGGCGGCGAGCGTCTCATGCTCGAAGAAAAGCGTTTTCGAGAGGGGCCCGAATATCGACTCGAGTTTCTCGGTCAACCGCATCACCACAATGGAATCAACGCCGTATCGCTCGAGCGATTCATCGAGCCGCACCCGGCTGGCCGGCACCCCCAGGGCCGAGGAGAGCAGCTCGGTGAAGTAGCCCAGCGCCGCCTCCCGCAGCCCCTCGGGGGCGGGGGGCGGCGGCGAGGGGGCCTTGGCTCGGGGCGGGGCGGATTCGGAGGCCCGCCCCAACAGGCGGCGCAGGCGCTCCGGGTCCCCCTCCATGACGAGCACCTGGCTTTGATCGCCCCGGAGCGCGCGGCGCAGCGCCTCAAAGCCGCTGGGAGAGCGCAGGGGCCTCATCCCCGTCCTTTCCGCCATCAGGCGCACCCTCTCCGCCTCCACCCGCATCCCGCCCTCCTCCCACAGGGGCCAATTGATGGAGACCGTCCGGCCGGAGCGCTTGCCCGCCCGCACCAAGGCGTTGCGATGGGCCGCAAACGCGTCCATGAAGCCGTTGGCCGCGGCGTAATCCGACTGGCCCGGATTGCCGGAGACCGCGGCGAGCGAGGAGAAGAGGATGAAGCAATCCAGGGGCATTTCCCGCGTTGCCCAGTCCAGGTTGGCCGCGCCGGCGACCTTGGGCGCCAACACCGCGGCGAAGTCCGCCCGCTCCTTTTGCCACACCAAGGCATCGCGAATGATTCCCGCGCCATGGAGGATGCCGTTGAGGCCTCCGAATTTCTCCCGGACGCCGCCGAGGGCCCTCTCCACGTCCGGGCGCGAAGCCGCGTCCATCTGGACATACTCAACGGCGGCGCCCGGGCGCGACAAGCGCGGCAAGGGCGCCGCCGCGCTCGGGGCGGAGCGGCCGGCCAGCACCAAGGTGACCTCGCGGGTCTTGGCAGCGATTTCCTGGGCGAAGGCGAGGCCCAGCCCCCCGGCGCCGCCGGTGATCAAATACACGCCCCCCTCGCGCCAAGGCTCCGGGGCCGCGCCCTCCGGGGCCTTCATCTCGCGCCAGCGCAGGACCTGGCGCACCCCCTCCGCATAACGAATCTGGGCGTCCTGCGGCCAGCGGCCGTCCGCCAGGAGGGCCTCGAATTGCCGCTGGGAGATCCTCTCCTTGGCCACCTCGATGAGCTGCCCTTGAATCGCCGGGTCTTCCTGGCAAACCGTCTTGAGCAGGCCCCCCAAGCCGCGGGCGCACGCCTGCCCGCCAAGGCCGGGAACCACCAACTGAAGGAGAACGCGCTCGCCGCCGCGCTTGGCCCGAAGGAAGTCCCGCAGCCACTGAAACACCTGTTCGGCCAGCTCTTGATAGCGCTCGGCGAGGGTCGCCCCCCGCGAGCTCAAATAGACGCAGCGCCCCTCCGCCCATGCGAAAGGCCCTTGCGCGCCGCCGACATCGCAGAACAGCACAATCCGGCGGGAGGGGGGCGGGAGCGGTTCGCCGGCGCCGGCGTCCTGCCTTTGCCACACCGGCTCGCCCAGCAACAGGCCCCGGGCCTCCTTCCCGGGCCCTTGGCGGTCAAGCGCAAGGGGGCGCAAGGCCAGGCCCCGCAAAGCCGCCGCCACCCGCCCTTGCTCGTCGCAAAGGTCAATATCCAACCGGAAGGCCCGGGCGCCGGCCCCCGGGGAGGCTTCCTCGCCGCCGCTCGGGCGCACCCACGCCCACATCGCCGGCGGGCAGGCGCCTCGGATGCTCAGTTCATCCAACGCAAAGGGGAGCGCCGGGCGGGCGGCGCCCTCCTCTCCCCCCGGCGCCAGCAAACCGACGCCCGCCTGCAGGGCGGCGTCCATCAGGCCGGGATGAAGCACGAAGGCCTCCGGCTCGCCGCCGGGCGCATCCGGCAGCTGGAGGCGCGCCAAAACCTGGCGCCGGCCAACGAACAACTCGCGAAGGCCGCGCTGTGCGCCGCCATAGCAGATGCCCATCGCCTCAAAGGTTCGATAACACTCTTCCCCTGTGATCGTCCGCTCCGCCATCCGCTCCCGCAGCCTGCCGATATCCAGCGGCGGCGCCTCCGCCGGCGCCTCCGCGCGCGCCGCCCCTTGGCTGAGCAGCGCCCCGGCGGCGCGGATTTCAAAGCGCAGCCCCTCCCCGCCCTCCTCCCGCAATCGGATGCTCAGCGTCTCGGGCGCCGCCCCCACCGCCAGGGGCCGCTCCCAAACCACGTTGCGAAGCTGAACCGCCGCGGGCGAATCGGCGCCGCGGGCCGCTGCGTCCTTCACCGCCGCGCGCGCCATCTCCAGGTAGGCGACGGCCGGCAAGATCCTTTGTCCGCGGACCACGTGGCCGGCCAAGAAAAACTCGGATCCGTTGAAGGTCGAGGTGTAGCGCTGCTCCCTCAAGTCCGAGGTGTTTTCGTGCAAGAGGGGGTGCAGCGGCCGCCCGGCGGCCGCGCCCGAGCGGGGAGGCGCCGGCCGCGCCCAATGGCGTTCCCGGGCGAAGGGGTAGGTTGGCAGGCTAATGCGCCGGGGCGGCCCCGCCGCCGCATAAAGCCGGCGCCAATCAATCGCGACGCCCCGGACCCAAAGCTCGACGAGCCGGTGGAGCTTCCGCTGCGCGAGCCACTGGCTCACCGCCCCCTGCAAGGCCTCCTCCTCTGCGAAAAGGGCCTGCGTCGTCCGATTTCCCCCTGCCTCGCCCTGGAAAAACGCCCCCTCGACCTCCCGCCCCGCCACGAACGAGGAGAGTGTTTGGCGAAGCTCCGGCGCCGTCCGCACCACGGCGCCCAAGCGCGTCTCCAGCGCCTGCCGCCCGAGTTGGAAGGTATAGGCCAGGGCCTCCATATCGACCCTTGGATTGTCGGTCAGGAAGGCGATCAACCTGCGGCCGTATTCCAGGAGCCGCCCTTGATCGCGGGCCGAGAGCACGACGGCGACCGCCGCCGGGCCGCCGCCGCCGGAGGGCGGCCGGGTCGGCGGCGGCGGCGTGTATTCTTGAATGATCATATGGGCGTTGGAGCCGCCGGCGCCGAAGGAAGACAGCCCGGCCGTTCGCGGCACGGTTTGCCCCTCGATGAGCGGGCGCGTCCATTCCCGAAGCTCCTGATTCACGACAAAGGGGGTCGAGGCAAAATCGATGTGCGGATTAAGGACTCGGGAATGCAGCGAGGGAGCGATCTTCCCGTGGCGCAGCTGCAGGAGCACCTTGGTCAATCCGGCGATGCCCGCGGCGGCCTCGCAGTGGCCGATATTCGACTTCGCCGAACCCAGCCAACAGAACTGCCTTTCGGCCGCGCGCCGGCGGAACGCGCGCGTCAATCCGGCGATCTCGACCGGGTCCCCCAACTTCGTGCCCGTTCCATGGGCCTCCAGGTAGCTAATGCGGCGCGGGTCCACCCCCGCCTCGCTCAAGGCGCGGGCGATCACGCTCTCCTGGGCCAGGGGATTGGGCACGCTGTAGCCATTAGTCTTGCCTCCGTGATTCACCGCGCTGCCCTTGATCACCCCGTAGATCTGGTCTCCGTCTCGAAGGGCCGCCGCCAAAGGCTTGAGCACGGCCACCCCCACGCCCTCCCCCGGAATATAGCCCTCCCCGCCGACCCCGAAACTCTCGCAGTGCCCCCGGGTCGAGAGCAGGCGCCCCCCGCTCAAGATGCGGTACTTATTGGGATGAATCGTGAGGTTGACCCCGCCGGCGACGCCCAACTCGGTGCGCCCCAGAATCAGGTCCTGGCAGGCCAAGTGCAAACAGGTCAACGAACTTGAGCACATCGTGTCGACGCTCAAGCTGGGGCCGTGCAAATCCAGCAGATAAGACACCCGGTTAGCCGCCCCGGCATAACTGCCGCTCAGGGCCAAAGGCCGCCCTTGCGCGCTCGACTCCGCCCCGAGCAGCTGGTATTCCCCGTACATAATGCCGGCGTAGACGCCGATCTGCCCCGGCAAATAAGGGGCGGCGGGAAGCTGCAGCCCCTCGCGGCCGTAGCCGGCATCCTCCAAGGCCGACCAAGCAGTCTCAATGAACAAGCGCTCCTGGGGGTCCATGAATTCCGCCTCCCGAGGCGAGATATTGAAGAAGAGCGGATCGAACTTATCGACATCGGCGATAAAGCCCCCCCACTTGCTGAGATGTTGGCGCGGGCCCTCGGGGTCTTCGGAGTAATACTCCCGCCAATCCCAACGATCCGGCGGCACCTCCGTGATGCAATCGCGGCCCTCGCGCAAATTCTCCCAAAACGCCCGGAGGTCCGGCGACTGCGGATAACGTCCGGCCAAGCCGATCACGGCGATATCCCGGGGGCGCGCCTCAGGCGGGGGCGCGGCGGGCGCCCGGGCGGCAACCCGCGCCTCAGGCGGGGGCGCGGGCGGGGCCGGAGCCGGGGTTGGGGCGGCGGCCGGCGGGGCGGGGGGCGGCGGCTCCCCGCCCATGGCCTCCCGCAGCTCCTCGGCAAAGTGTTCTACAAAATACCCGCTCAGCCCTTGAATCGTTTGATATTCAAAGAACAGGGTCTTGGAGAGCGGACCGAAGACCTTCTCCAATTGATTCGTCAGCTGCATGACCTTGACGGAGTCGATGCCGTAGCGCTCCAGGGGCTCATCCGCCTGAATCTGGCCCGGGGGCAGCTTCAAGGCCTCCGAGAGCAGCTTGCGCAAATAGTCCGCCGCCCGGGCCTCGAATCCCTGCGCCGCGCCGGGGGCCGCCGGGGCGGCGGCAACCGCCCGGGAGGAGAGCCCCAGCAGGCGCACGCAGAGGCGCCCGTCATCATCGCACAAATCGATATCCAAGCGCTCGAGACCGCCCGCCCGCGATTCCTTGGGCGGGCGCAGCCAGGCCCACCCGGCCTCGGGGCAGGGGGCGAAGAGCTCCAATTGATCCAGCGCGAAGGGCAAGGCGGGGGCGAGATCGGCGGGCGCGCCCTCCCGGGCGTCGAGAACGAAGCCGATGCCCGCTTGCAGCGCCGAATCCATCAGGCACGGATGCAGGACAAAGGCCGCCCTCGAATCCCGCAGCTCCGCCGGCAGCCGCAAACGCGCGACCAATTGCCGCTCCCCGACCCAAAGGGTTTCGATCCCCCGCTGACGGCCGCCATACTGGAAACCCAGCGCCGCCAAGGCCGCATAACACCGCTCACCCGGGAGCGCCCGCGGACAGGCGGCCCGGAGCGGCTCCAGGGCCAATTGCGGCCGCTCGACCTCGGTGCCCCAACTCGCGTGTCCCCGGCCGTGCGTCCGGCGGCCCTCCGGAGCCGCCGCCGTGAAGACCTCGAATCGAGCCCCCCCCGCCCTCATCTCCAGATCCACCCCGACCGACAGCCCCTGAGCGGGCACCATGATGGGCCGCGCCCAGACCACGTGCTGCAGACGAAGGCCGCACGGCTCCGGGGCCCGCGCCTCGGCCAGCGCCCTGCGGACCAGCTCCAGATACATCACCCCGGGCAAGACCCGCTTCCCCTTGAGGACATGATCGGCGAGAAAAAACTCCTCGCCGTCATAAACCGCCGCAAAGGGCGGGCGGGCTGCCGCCGGCGGCCCGCCCGTTGCCGGCGCCGTCTCGGGGGAGTCGAGCACCCAATGCCGCTGGCGAGCGAAAGGATAAGAGGGCAGAGACATCCGGCGCGGAAGCGCGCGCCCGTAAAGGCGCTTCCAATCCACCAGGCCCCCCTGAACCCAGGCGGCCAAAATCGATCCGGGGTCCTCCCGGGCGAGCCGCTCCGAGACTTGCAGGTGCCGGGGCTCCCCGGCCTTTTCCCGCGCGGCCCGCCTCACGCGCCCGCACCGCAGCCCGGCCTCCTCCCCGCCCTCCAGGAAGCGCCGCAGCCGCGCCGCCAACTCGGAGGCCGAACCCGCGAGAAAGGCCAGCCGCTCCTCCATCGCCTCCCGACCCACTTGGAGCGTATAAGCCAGGTCCGGCAAGCGGAGGGCGGATTCCCTGCCCACGAAATCCAAGAGCCGCCGCGCCGCCTGGGCGAGCCGCTCCCGGTTCCTGGCCGAGAGCACGATGAGCGCCGGCGGCGCCGGCCCGCTCGGCGGCGGCGCCGCCGGCTCGACAAACTCCTCGAGAATGACATGGGCGTTGGCGCCGCCGATGCCAAAGCTGCTGACCCCCGCCCGCCGGGGGGCCGGCCGGCCCTCGGGATCCTCTCGGGCCACCCAGTCCCGCGTTTCCCGAACCAGATAGAAGGGGCTGTCCTCCAAGCGCAGGTAAGGGTTGGGCTCCCGCAGGTGCGGGTTGCCCGGGATCCTGCGATGCCGCAGCATGAGCAGCACCTTGATCAACCCGGAAATGCCGGCGCCCGCCTCCAGATGGCCGATATTGGCCTTGACCGAGCCGAGCCCGCAGTGCGCCCCCGCCGCCGGCCGGCCCTCGCGCCCGTTGAGCTCCCGGAACGCCGCCTTCAAGGCGTCGATCTCGATCGGGTCCCCCAGCTCCGTGCCGGTGCCGTGCGCCTCGATATACCCCAAGGTCCGGGGCGGGATCCCGGCTCGGGTGTAGACATCCACCAAGAGGCGCTGCTGCGCCGCGGGATTGGGCGCCGTCGGCGAGGCGGCCCGCCCGCCATGATTCTCGCCGCTGCCGCAAATGAGGCCATAGATCCGGTCGCCCTCCCGCCGCGCCCTCTCCAGGGGCTTGAGCAACACCGCGGCGACGCCCTCGCCGCGGCCGTAGCCGTCGGCCCGCCGGTCAAAGGTCTTGCAGCGGCCATCCTCGCTCAGCATCCCGGCCCGGCTCGCCCCCAGGGTGATGCGGGGGCTCGCCATGACGTTCACCCCGCCCGCCAAGGCCAGGTCGCACTCTCCCCGGCGCAGGCTCTCCACCGCCCGGTGCACGGCGACGAGCGAGCTGGAGCAGGCCGTGTCCACCGGCTCGCTGGGGCCGTGCAGGTTCAACAGGAAGGAGACTCGATTCGGAATCGCGAACAAGAAGAGCTGCTGGGCCTCCGGCTGCCCGCCGCGCCGCGCCGCCTCCTCCAGCAAGTCCTGATAATCACGATTCGTCACCCCCGCGAAGACCCCCGTCCGGCTTCCCGACAACTCACTGGCCGCGTAGCCCGCATCCTCGATGACGGCCCAGGCGGTCTCGAGAAACAGACGCTGCTGCGGATCCATCTCCTGGGCTTCCTTCGGCGAGATGTCGAAAAACAAGGGATCAAAGCGATCCACCTCCTCCATGAACCCGCCCGACTTCACCTTCGTCTTGCCGAACTCCTCCAGCGGGTCCCCATAGTAGGCGCGCCAGTCCCAGCGGTCGGGGGGGACCTCGCAGATCAGGTCGCGATTCGCCTCCAGGTGCCTCCAGAAGGTCTCCAGGTCCCGGCTGCCGGGAAAGCGCCCGCTCAGGCCGATGACGGCGATCGGTTCATTCCCCGCAGGGCCGGCCAAGCGGCCCTCCCGCCGGGGCTCGGCCGGGCGGGGGGCGGGGGGCCCTCCTGCGGGAGCCGCCGCCGCCGGGGCCGGCGGCGGCAGCTCGGAAAACGCCCTCGGATGCTGCTGGGCGAGATGCCGGCCGAGGGAGCGCAAGGTGGAGTGTTCAAAGAAGAGCGTGGGCATCAATTCCAACTGAAAACGCCGGTTCAAATGATTGGCAAACTCCGTGAGCGTGATGGAGTCAAAGCCAAAGCGCGACAGTTCCGCATCGAGCCCGACCTCCGCAACATCGAGCCCGTGCTGGTCCGCCACCATCCGCGCCAGCTCCCGCCAGAGCCGTTCCTGCAAGGCGCTCCCGGGCGCCGCCGCCGATTCCCGAGGCCGCGCCGGCGGCGGGGCGCCAACCAAGCGGGTGCGGATCTTGGCGAGGTCCCCGCCGGCCACCAGCAACTGGTCCTCATCGCGGGACAAGGCCGTCTCGAAGGCACTCAATCCCGCCTCTCGGGGCAGGGGTCTCATGCCCGTCGTCTGTTCGAGGAGCGCCTCATTTTGCCGGCTGACGCCCATGCCGCCCTCCCGCCACAGGGGCCAGTCGATCGCCAAGGTCCGGCCGGAGCGGGCGCCCTGCCGGACGCGGCGGTTGCGCTCCCGGGCGAAGCCGTCAAGAAAGGCGTTGGCGGCCGCATAATCGGCCTGGCCCGGATTTCCGGCGGCCCCGGCGATCGACGAAAACAGGGCGAGGAAATTCAGCGGCAAGTCCGCCGTGGCCTCATCCAGGTTCAGAGCACCGGCCACCTTCGGCGCCAGGACGCGGCCCGCCTGCTCGGCCGTCTTCCGGCGCAAGTAGGCGTCCTCCGCCACTCCCGCCGCATGCACGACGCCATCGAGGCGGCCGTAGGCCTGCAAGACCGTCTCGACCATCCGCCGCGTCTCGCCCCGATTCGCCGCGTCCCCCCGCAGATAAAGGACCTCCGCCCCGGCCTCCTTGAGCTCCCCCAAGAAGGTTTCCCGGCCGGCGCCAAGGGCCGAGCGTCCGCTCAACACCAAGCGAGCCTGGCGCTCGCAGCCGAAATAGCGGGCAAAGATCCTCCCCAAGCCCCCCAGCCCCCCGGTAATCCAGACCACGTCCCCTGCGCGCACCGCCGACCCTTCGGCGGGAGCCGCCGCCGGCACCTCGCCAAAGCGCCTCACCTCGCGCCGGCCGCCGGGCCGATACCGAATCTCCACCGCCGAGTCGGAAGCCGCCGCCTCAAGCCGCAGCCGCTCCGCCAGGGCCCGCGCCGACCCGGGCCCGTCCTCCGAGGCGCTGACGACCTTTCCGAGGAGGCGGCGGTCCTCCAATCGGGCCGTTCGCAGCAACCCGGCAAAACCGGAGCGCACGCTGGCCGGCACGCCCTCCTCCAGCAGCAACAGCAAGGCCGAGGCCCCGGCGTCCGGGGCCGCCATCCGCTCCCGCACCCATTGCATCACCCGCCACGCCTGCGAGGGAAAGGCCGCCTCCGAGGCGTCCAAGGACTCGATTTGCGCCTCGGGCCAAGCCTCGGCCAAGGCCCGCCCCAAGGCCGCCCCCGCGCGCGGGAGGGCGAGGAGGGCGCTCCGAGGCTCGGCGGCGGCGGCCGCCCCCCCCCCCTCGAGGGCCTCCGGCCGCCACGCCGGCGCCGCGAACAAGACCGGCTGGCGCTCCCCGGGCGGCGCCGGCGCCCTCCGGGCGGCGTATTCACGAAAGGCGACCATCACCCTCCCGCGCTCGTCCGCCAAATCGATGTCGAAAAACCGGACCGATCCATCCGCCGCCGCCGCCGCGCTCCTCCGAACGTGGGCGAAGGCGCGCTTGGGCAAGGCGCCGTGAATCTGGACCCGCCCCAGGGAAAAGGGCAGGCGGACGCCGCGCTCGCCGCTGCGGACCATGAAGAGGAACTGCACCGCCTCAAAGGCCACGTCCATCATGCTCGGATGGAGGACATAGGCGCCGTAATCGGCCTCCACACAGGCCGGAATCGTCAATTCCGCCAGGGCCTCGGCGTCGCCGTGGACCAGCCCGCTCATCGCCCGAAAACTCTCGCCCGCCGCGCCGAGCCCCGCCGCCGCCAGGCGCTGGGCCAGGGAGCGCGGGTCCGCCCGGCGCTCGCAGCGCGACCGGAGGGCCTCAAGGTCCAAGGCCTCCGGGGGCGGGGGCGGGGCGGCGCCCGCGAACAAGACCTTCCCCTGGGCGTGAACCACGCGCTCTCCCGCCGCCCCCTCCGGGGCGGTGGTCACCTGAAACGCGGCCCCGCCCTCCTCGTCCGCTTGCAGGTGGATCCCGAGGCGAAGCGGCTCCGAGCCCACTTGGATCGGCCTTGGCCACACCACCTGGCGCAAGGCGGCGACCGGGCGGCGGGCGGCAAGACTGGCCGCCGCCCGCGCCATTTCCAGATAAGCCACCCCGGGAAGGATCTTCGATCCGCGGATCACATGATCGGCCAGGAAGAACTCCCGGCCCGTGAAGGTCGCAGCATAGCGCTGTTCTGAGAAGTCGGAAACATTCTCGTGCACCAAGGGGTGCAAAGGCCGGGGCGCCGCCGGGCCCGGCGGCGGGCGCCGATCGGCGGCGGGCAAACCA
>JAMASS010000064.1 GCA_024761205.1 Limisphaerales bacterium | reverse complement strand
CCCCCCCCCCCCCCCCCCCCCCCCCACTCTCCGCGAATGTCCGGGTGAAGTTAATTCGGCTCCAAGTTTCATCATCTCTGCGCATAACATAAACGGTTAAAGTTTAATTTCATACTCCCCCCGTGCTCATTCAAGGCTATTTGTCGGGGGACCGTTTCTCACCAAACCTTCACAGACGGAATCCGTCAAGGAGAAAATGTGATTTTTTAAGCTTACGCAATGACAAATTCTGGGCTTGGAAGAGCCTTCGGCGGCGAGGGGAAGCTGCGTCTGTTTGGGGCAATGGGCGTGTCCGGCAGCTCGAAGCGGCGTCCCTCCAATATGTCCGGCACGCTCAGTAGTTGCATGTGCGGGTAGCGTTTGCCTTTGACTTTCAGGGGTTCCGGGCCATCGATATCTCTCGCTCAATTCCTAGATACCGGGGCGGTGGTCGGGGCGACTATTACTGCTCGCCTAGTCGCGAAAGCGGCTGACTATGGCGCGGGGGATTCATGCGATGAGGCCACCTGAGTCGGAACGGTGATTGACAAGGCTTCGGTGATTTACCTGAAACAAGTCGTCAAGGGAGCTGATTCGGGCGGGGCAAAGGTGCTTCTGGCGGGCAAACGTCGAGGTGCCTTGATGGAGCCAACCGTAATCAACGGGATGCCGTGGTCTGTCGCGCTGGTTAGGCGAGAGTCCTTTGGTTCATTGGCGCCCATCACCAAAGTCAAAGGTCTGGATGATGCCGCAACCTTGACCAATAGCACCGACTATGGCCTTTTTTCGGGTGTTGTGACTGCGAACCTCTCTGTGATGCCATCCGAGCCGTCAAATATCTCCGAATCGGGATCGTCAACATTAACGAAGTGCCAGCTTGCCGCATCAAAAGAATCCTTCTTCGGCGGCATCAAGGGCTCGGTGTGAATAGAAGGCGTGATTGAGGCATCTGCTGCATGTCGGCGGTGGAGACCTTTTTGTTGCCTTGGCGAGGGAGAGGGGTTTAGACTTTTGGCCGATGGTTCCGAACTTAGTTTTCTCAAGTTTTTGCTTATGAAGATTCAATCCTCGACTGTTTTTCTGGTGGGCGTCCTTTTTGTGATAGGTGCGTTAAAGGCGGCATCCCTTAAGGTTGTAAATGAGACGGAGTTCAAGCGCATCTTTCCGGCGACTGCCACGGTGACCGAGCTGGCCAACGATCTTCGTTTTGCTGAAGGCCCGGTTTGGATAGGAGGTGATCAGGGGTTTTTGGTTTTCAGCGACATTCCGGCCAACAAGTTGATGCAATGGGTGCCGGGTAAAGGGCTTTCGGTTTTTCGCGAGGTCAGCAACAACGCCAACGGGAATACGTTGGATCTTCAGGGGCGATTGCTTACAGCGGAACATGGCGCGCGCCGGGTATCGCTGACCCGTTCAGATGGTTCCACTATGGCACTGTTGACTGAATTTGAGGGGAAAAGGCTGAACTCGCCTAATGACGTCGTCGTCAGGTCCGATGGTACTCTTTGGTTCACTGATCCGGACTACGGCTTGAGGAATCGGCCGAAGGAGCAGGAAGGCAACTTTGTATATCGCTACGATCCGTTGACTCGCGAATTGAAAGCCGTGATCAGGGATTTTGACAAACCGAACGGTCTCTGCTTCTCGCCTGACGAAAGTCTTCTCTACGTGGCGGATTCGGGCCGTCCGAAACATATTCGGGTGTTTGATGTCACCGCAGAGTCCGTGACCAATGGCCGTGTCTTCGTGAAGCTCGACAAAGGCGGACCCGATGGCATTCGCTGCGATGCCGATGGGCGAATCTGGTCCAGTTCCGGAGACGGTGCTCAGGTGTTCATGCCAGCAGGAATTTTAATTGCCCGGATTGTTCTTCCGAAGGGCGGTGCCAATTTGGCTTTTGGCGGGCCACAAGGCCGCACGCTTTTCATTACAGCGCGAAATTTCCTCTTCTCCGTTGAGACCCTCGTGAGGGACGCGCGACCTTGGTCTCATTGAGATGGGTTCTGCTGATGCCAAGCAAGCTGAAAATCAGCCGAAAGTCCTAAGGCAAGGGAGCCGCACGGCGGGGTAGGTTGTGGCAGCCGGTTTGAGTTGGCTCAAATATCTACGTGCGACTTCAGTTCTGAAGGGAGCGAAGGCATCTTTGCCGCTACTCATTTATTTTTTGCCTCTATTCTGGTGTGGTCGCACTGTGTTGCTTCAGTAGCTCGGCAATTTCGGTTTCGTTTCGGCAAATTACCCAATTCAGAGGCATGGCCCGGAGGAGGGTCTTTTGGTGGTGGGCTGAGCGCCGTGTTGCAGGAGGAACGCTACCATCGCTTTCCGTCCGTGCTTTGCTGCCCGAGCCAACGGGGTCAAGGAGGATGTTCGTCGCGCACATGGAGGTTTGCGCTGTGATTGGGATCGTATCCTTCAGCGAAAAATAGTTTGTTGAGGGTATTCGTCTTGGTGCCTACTGCCCAAGCTGGGGAAGATGAATCGGGTTGGGGAGATCGGGCTGGTAGCGCAACATGAGGCGAACGAACGTCTTGTGCTCTTTACTGACGGCATTGGCGAGTGCTTCAGGATCGTTTGCCAGACTTGGATTGGCGGCGAACACGGCTGCCGCAGTTTCCAAATCGTTGTTGTCGGCCAGCATAGGAACAGACTGAGCAGTGCTATAGGTGCAAAGTAAGGATAAACATTTTTTCGTCATGATTGGTCATGACTTTGCTAAGGGTATCCCCGGAACTTTCGACGTTCACGTTGGGGATGGCGCCGTGTTCGAGCAAGAGTTTGGTGCTTTGTAATGTCCATTGGTAGCCGCGGAGCAGGAAGGGCATGTCCTTCTGGTGCGATGCTCTCTTCCGGCAGGTTGGAATCGCCCCTGTGTTCCAATAACAGTCGCACGGTCTGCACATGTCCGGCAGCAGCGGCATTTCCTAGTGGGTTTTGGAGCAGGGGTAGTAGGCTGATGCAGTCGGGCGGCTGGTTGGCGGTTTCTGGTGATTGTCTGAGGATTTTCGTGACTTGATTGATGGCTCCAATGTGGGCTGCGCGGTGCAGAGGTCATAGTTAGCGCCTCGCTCGCGCAAGAGCTTTAGGATGTCTCGCGGGTTGACGGGCTGGTTCGGCGGGATCTGAAGAGAGAAGGATCTTTTTGCAGTAGGCGCTTTACCCAAGGGAGATTGCCGTCGATACAGGCCGGAATAGGGTCCAGGCTTCCGTGCCAGTGCCAGGAAATCAGATGAAGGGGCGTCTCGTTTGAGTGCGTCAGGTTGCTTCATGAGAACCATTTTTTTGTTGGTGTCTGGCAGATGATGCGTATGCGGTTTGATGTATCAAGTCTCAGATTTTCTCGCGCATAGGAATCTCTGCGAGTCAAGGACGCTCTTGAGGGCTGCGTTAAAGGCGTGGGTCGAATGAAGAGATTTTTGGTAAACGGAATACGAGGCCAAATGCCGATCAACGCTGCCAGACGCGCCGGATTTAGGCTTCCATCCCCGGCTCGGAAACGGACCTAGTTTCTTGGCAGTGCATGAACGCTGGTCAACGAGTAGCAGGCTGAAAGACTCTTTATCTATTGCCGGAGTTTTTGGGCTTTGTCTTGAGAGAGCCGGGCGCGTAACTGGGTGTGGCCCCGACTGAGGCGCAACATTGTGGTTCTCATTTCGTTGCAGGAGAAGGCAAGTGGTCGTGGGGCACTTTGTCAGGTCTTGGTCGAGCGAAAGAAGGACTGTTGATCATTGTTCGGTAGTGTTTGTGCGGCAGATTGATGAGGATACGGAACAACCAAGCCTTGCCATTCATCCCACGTTGGGATTGATGGAAGGACTTCCATGCGTTGGGTAGCATTTTTTGGGCGGTTTGAATGTTTCATCAATCGAAGCGCGGTTGACAGCAGTCTCCTGGTGTTAGGCATGGCGACCTGTGCAAATTCTTGAGCTTTCTTGCCGGTGTTGCCCACCATCGTGCCGAATGTAAGGGACACCGACCAAGCGGGCAATTCCGCAGTGCCGATTGTCAGGCGCCTCCCGAGTAATTTGTTTGCCGATGAGTGGATCATGGACTAGAGGATTCCTTAAGGACGGATGACCTCGATGACTCCTGGCCACGTCACACGGCCATTAAGTTTAGCGTAGGGGATGATCGGATGTCACTTACCTAGCGTCCTGTTGCCTTTTTCCCCATGGATTTGGTCGTGGTTGCGGATCGGTCTACGGTTTGACGGTCTGCCCACGGATTTCACTATGGGGATTTATCGCGGTGTGGATATTGACGTAGGCGAGTCCTTGTAGGACGACCATTTGAGTCTGGGTGATATATTCCCACTGCCACATCGTGCCCGCTGTGTCAAAACTTCCCTAGTCGAAAGGCTCCAGATCGACAATTACGCCTGCGCCCTCTTCCAGAGACGCTGGACCATGAATGTGGGCGACTATCGCTGGTCCGGATAGGCCGGCGTACT
This sequence comes from Limisphaerales bacterium, assembly GCA_024761205.1. Lineage (GTDB taxonomy): Bacteria > Verrucomicrobiota > Verrucomicrobiia > Limisphaerales > AAA164-E04 > UBA2970. The sequence continues at coordinate 15,110 of JAMASS010000064.1, read as the reverse complement.
GAACGGTGAAATGGAGGAGATTACCAATGATCGTGAAAGTCCCGCTACCGGAGCCGTCTGTGCTGACTAGGTCAGGCCGTTTGGCGTTCCCTGGGAGCGTGGTGGGCATTGGCATGGCAGTCATACCTTGACGAAGGATTTGGCCGTGGATTTCGCTCGGAGGGTTGGCCGCCGTGGGCATTGGTATAGGTGTTCAAGTCAATCACTGCGCCGAGTTGTTCTGGGATCAGCTGACCATGCCATGAGCTTCCTGACTCGCCGAATCCGCCGCTGTTCAGCGATTCGAGATCGACCATCACGCCAACGGTCTGTTCAACCGTGGCGGGTCCGTGGATATGTGCTGCCATGGCCTAGCCAGAGAGGTCTTGATAAATTGAAATGGACGCAACATAGCAGATTCGCCTTTTCCACCCCCAGGCTAGATCACAGCTTCGCCCTCTTCAATACGATCGAAGATGAAACAATCAATCGGTGTTTCGCCACCAAGCAGGATCCCGCAACCACAGGAATCACCGGTCTCTGAGGGCGGATGTAAGACCAATGCGTCGGAGCCCGCTTACCCGCGTTTGTCATCACGACGCCCCATCTGCCCACCTGCTATCGCATCCGCGTGTCACCCTTAAAACCGATTACGCAGTTGCCTCAATCTTGGATCTGATCAATATTGGGCAATAAACCGTGTCCTATCGACGTTATTGAATGCAAAATGAGCATGTTTGCCCTGTTGTCAACTCCGCCCGAATCGCGCTGGTTATTATCCGGCGCGATTCTGGTAGGCACACTGTTCGCTGTCTTGCCGTCTACTGCGGAAACCCACGGCCTTAAAGAATATCTCAGCCAGCATTGCTTCCGTTGCCACGGTGAAAAGAAGGCCAAAGGCGGGCTCGATTTAGCCAAGCTGATTTCACAACAACCACTCATCAAAAATCGGGAACAGTGGAACCACGTAATCGACTTGATCACGGCCAGCGACATGCCGCCGGAAGACGAGACCCAGCCCAAACCCGAAGAACGCAAAGCCATCCTCCATCTACTCAATCAAGAACTTAACCACTTCGACTTTTCAAAAATCGACGACCCGGGCTTTGAAAATGCCCGAAGACTCACCAATCAGGAATACAACAACACCCTCAGCGATCTCTTCGGGATGCCCCTCTCACCCGCTGACCGTTTCCCCGCTGATCTCACTGGTGCCAGCGGTTTCGAGAACTCAGCCAACACCCTGTTCTTGCAGCCCGCCCTTATGGAACGGTATATTGCGGCAGCCGAACGGGTCACCGATGCGGTTCTTCCCACGCACACAAAGCCCGTGAAAAGAACAGCGGCCTTTCAACGTATATTCACGATCCTTCCGAGTGAATCCGTGGACACAGACACTGCCGCTCGACAGGTGCTTGGGCAGTTTCTGCTTCGGGCCTATCGCCGTCCGCCAACGGAGGCTGAGCTCATCCGGGCCATGAAACATTTCCGGGAATCCCTGGCCGCATCTCCAGGAGCACCAGGATTTGTCGGCGCCGTGAAGCAAGTCATCCAAGCCGCACTCATCTCACCCAAGTTTCTCCTTCGCATCGAACAAGGCCAGGAAACGGCTGATCCTTATCGAATCACTGACTTCGAACTAGCCTCTCGCCTATCCTACTTTCTTTGGGCCACGATGCCGGACGATGAACTGTTTGCCCTCGCAGCAGAATCCAAACTCCACAAGCCTGACGTGCTCCCAAAGCAAATAGACCGAATGCTTCAGAGCCCCAAGGCACAAACATTGGGCTCGGTATTCGCTGCTCAATGGCTAGGTTTTCGCTTCATCGGGAATCGCATCCGCCTCGACCCGATCGATAACCCCTGGTGCACCGACACCTTGATGGCTGCCATGCGCCAGGAATCCGGACTCTTCTTTACCTCCCTCATCCAAGAAAATCGCCCTATCGACGATTTGGTCACTGCCAAATACTCCTTTCTCAATGAAGAACTAGCCAAAGTCATTTACGGCATGAACACCGTGAAAGGCAGCGAGCTGAGAAAAGTCAGCCTCACCGATCCCAACCGCTCTGGCATTTTAACCCACGGCAGCCTCATGGCCGTGACATCGAACTACAAAGAGACTAGCCCCATCAAACGTGGCAATTGGATACTGGAAACCTTCCTCGGCCGTCCTCTACCCCCCCCGCCGCCTAATGCCGGAGCCTTCAAGGAAGAAGTTGAAGATGACGATAGTTTGACTTTTCGAGAGAAGGTTGAACTCCATTCGAGCGATCCCAGCTGCCGATCATGCCATGATAAAATCGACCCCTTGGGCTTCAGCTTGGAGAACTTCGATTACTTTGGACGCTGGCGAGACAACTACCGCGTCCGGGTCATCGAAAGGAATGATGAGGAAGCTCTCAAGCTCGTCATGGCCGTGCGAAAAGTCAGCAAAGAGGAACTCCATGATCGGATCGAAAGCCTTAATTCGGGACCGGAAGCCAGAAAACAGATAAGAGAGCAATTGGCTCCGCTGCATCAGATGAGCGAAGAGGACCTCCAGAAAGAAATCCGTACCAACCTCAGCACCTCGAAACAAAACCGCCTCATCCGGCTCTTGGATCGGCTCAAATTTGGTGATGAGGAAGAATCTGTTGACCTTCACGAAGGTATCTTAGCCTTAAGGTCCCTACCTCAAGCCCAAATCGACTCTCGCCTAGAGGAATGGGATGGCGAAGACGCCGAGCGGAACGAAGCCCTTCAAGTTGTCCATTGGCTCCGAAACCTCTCCGAAGAGCAAATTGAGGACATGCTGGACGACATTGAAATCGATGATCACGAAGACCTGTTCGGGATACTGGAACTCTTCGGAGTGTTCGAGGAGGGAGAAGACGTTGCTAATTCCGATGAGGATTTATTGGCTCTGATTCAAGCACTTCGCGAACTAGACGAAGATGAACTCATTGAACGGATCGATGATCTCGAACCCGACGCGGAAGAACGGCGCGAGATTTTTGAAAGGACCACTTTTTTCAAGAATCTACCAGAGAATGATCTGCCCAATTTTATAACGACGCATCTAGACAAAGAGACCAGGTTCGAAGTCACCGCCATCCTCTTAGAGATGGATTTCTTGGAAGAGGAGGAAGATGATGATGACCGCTGGCAGCGCCCAAGATTTGCATCAAAACCCATCGCTGCGAACGCTACGCTTCCAGACGGTACGCCATTCAAAGGTCCGATAGGACTGCGAAAGGTTCTGCTCGACAAACACCGAGACGACTTGACTCGTCAATTAACCACCAAAATGCTTTCTTACGCTCTCGGTCGTCAGTTCGAGTACTACGACGAACCGGCAATCCGCTCCATTACCCAGGAACTAGCGCAAAACGACTCCAAGCTACAATCCCTAGTCAAAGGCATTGCGATGAGTTACCCATTCCAATACAAGAAAAACCCAAGCACGAAACCAAAATGATGACGACTCGCACGAAGATTTCCCGCCGCACCATGTTGCGTTCTCTCGGAGCGTCCATAGCGTTACCCCTGCTTGATGTAATGTCGCCGTTGCCAACCTTTGCCAAGACGCAACCCCGACGGATCAACCGCATCGCCTACTTCTACTTCCCCAATGGAATTCCCCGTGGTATCTGGCATCCAGAGAAAGTCGGGGCCAATGGAGAGCTACTCCGGTTGAACGAGTGGATGAACCCGCTCCAACCGTTCAAGTCGGATATCATTATTCCGACAAACATCTGGACCCCAAAAGGAAACGGACACGGCGCCGGCACTGCCACCTGGTTGACCGGACAAGGCTACAACGGTCGCGAAGTGAACGCCGGCGGCATTTCCGTCGATCAATTAGCTGCCGAAAAAGTTGGCAACGAAACCCTGCTACCCTCATTGGAACTCTCCAGCAAAGGCGAAGGCTATTTCTCAAACTCGCTCCCTAGGAACACCATTTCGTGGTCCAAGACTGGCATCCCGCTCACCCGGGAGATCGAACCACGCGCCGTCTTTGATCGCATGTTTCGTCCACCCTCCGGTGGTGTGACCAACCGTTCCGTCATGGACCTAGTCATCGCCGACGCCAAGTCGCTGAGAAAACACGTTAGCACAGCAGATCAACACCGTCTCGACGAATACTTCGATTCTATTCGAGCACTCGAGAAAAGAATCGAATTCGCCGAAAAACAAACCGTGCGAATAAAGGTGGACAAAGCATTGACCGATGTCCTGACACGGCCGACCGAGGGGATTCCCAGTGATCACCAGGAATACATTCGCCTCATGATGGACATGATCGTCCTCGCCTTTTGGTCCGATGCCACGCGGGTCGTCACCTATATGCTTGATCACGGACAATCGAATCGCTACTTCAATTTTATGGATGGCGTTAAAGGAACCTGGCACGCCCTGTCTCACTACGGCAATGCCTCCGGAATGACCGAGGATGACGACGGCATGACCTCCTGGGATTCGGTCGAATCGAAACGCGCCATGTACGCCGAAGTCACCCGCTGGCACCATCGACAGATGGCTTATCTGCTGGGCAAGCTGAAATCGATTGAAGAGCCACAAGGCGGCACTCTGCTCGACAACAGCATGCTCCTTTACGGCAGTAGCCTTGGGGATGGCGATGCGCACGATGAGAAAGATATCCCCACCCTCATCGCTGGCAGCGGTGGCGGGACGCTTAAACCCGGGCGGCAACTGAAGTTTGATAGCCGAACGGATTTATCACGAATCCACCTTTCTTTTCTCGAAAGGCTTGGAATCCCACAGGAAAGCTTCGGCACGGCGGACGAAACCCTGAGTGAACTGCGCAGTTGAGGCTCCGTTTGGCATCACCGTCGACCAGCATTGCCGTCGCAGAAAATCCAAAGCGGCGATGAATCGCCCCACTCCAAAACCTGCCGGCATGTCAAGGCATCCCTGGAACGCGAAAGTATCATGGAGTACGGTGATTTTTCACCGCTTCCCTCTTTCTTTCCCCCTTCTTCAGCGAATAAATCACCGGAATGGACGCCGTAGCCTCAATCTGTTTGAGTAACTTCAACACCTCAATTCCGTCCCTTTGAGGCATCAGCACATCCATAATGATGTGGCTCGGAAACTGGCGCGTTGCCACCTCCGCAGCCTCCTTCCCGTTAGTTGCCATCAGCATCTCATAACCGCCCTTTTTCAGGGTGAACTCAATGAATCGCCGGATGTACACCTCGTCGTCAACCGCTAAGATCTTTGGCATGTCACGGTCCGCATCCATTTCTCTCGCTGTGCTGCGATGATAAACGTTTGATCATCTCACAGCATTGCTGGCCCCAAGAATTTCCTGACAGTTTCCATTAAATCTTGATTCAACGCCGTAGCTCTAAAATTCGCGTTAGCATTATCTCCATATCGCCTCGCACTTAGGGCACCCAAGAGTTTCTCATTGAAGAAGATCGGAAGCATGATTGCATGGCACCCTTTGGTTACCAGCCCCAGAGATTCCTAAGGGGACAGCGGATTGAGGCATCCAACCACTTATCTTGGCAACTAAGCACCGAGACACCGCAGCCAGCTCAATTCCTGCCTCAAGCGCGTCAATCCCTACGTCAAGGTCCTTGCGCCTGATCTCAGGACCGCTTGGTTGATAGCAGAACCAACCGTTTCCGCAATCTCAAGCGCGTGCTCTAATAGCCGTTTTGCAAAATCTTCAGTTTATTGCGCCTGCCCGAGCTCAGGCGAAAAATGAAAAATTGCCGAAAAGCTCTCATAGCATGACGCCAACTCCTCAGTCATGCCGTTCAGGGGCGACCCAAAACTATCCACCATGTTCTGTAGCCACTCCGGGAAGCCGTGATTCGACAGGGCAATCTCGACTTCGATGAGCTGCTTGCAGCCGTCGTCTCCCACATAATTCGCTGCCTTGTTAATGCCCTCTGCAATCAACAAATCCCATTCGGCCAACTCGCTACCCTCCATCCCCTGCGTCGACAGGAGTTCCTTCGCCAACTGACAAGCCTCACGGACGGCATTCAAATCACAGAGCAGCAAAAAACGCTTCGCCACGACTGAATGCTCTTAGATATCATCGTTCATTCTTACTGAGGGCGGTCAGGTTCAACTTGAGAACCGCCCCGCAAACGTCCGGCAGGACAAGCGGCGGGGTGCCGTGGACAATTGCCGCCGCCAACCAGCTTTTGGCATGAAATCGGGATTGCTTGAGCCCCACCGTCCCTCAGGCGCAAACCACTATGCTCTCCATTTCCAAGCAACTCTTGTAGTCATCAAATGGGCCTTGTCCACTCGGTCACGCCAGAGTCCTTCCCTTGAGCTTGTCCTCGGCCACCACGCTCGACGGCGCCGATCACCGGTGTTTTATCGGCGGCACCCCAAAAAAACAGCCTTTACTCCCTCCTGTGGTGCCAAGTATGTAATTCCCCAAAGTTTCACTCAGGAACGAAAATCTTCCGTTGGGTGAGAGGATCTTTTCAAAGATGAGGGGATTTCTCCATTGGGGGCTCGGCCGAGATCTCCTAGGCGGAAGAGGAAGCCGGTGCTCCGTTCGGTCTTCAGTTCGGCCTCTGTGAAGAGCCGAATCACCCCATACTTCCCATCGTAGCCCGCTTCGCAAATGACCTCGCCCTGTCGCATTCGCCGCAGCGCTTCGGCTAGCAGCGGCGAATAGGACTTCTGGACCTCATCAAGCGGCGCTTCCCCGAGGATGAACATTTCCGAACCAACGTTTCCCAATATACCTTCGTAAGCTTCCTGCACTTTCTTACTCTTGGGACCGACACCCTCGACTTCAGACAGTATTTCGGAGAGAGGAACGAAGCTTGCGAAGTCCGGATCAATGGGAGGGAGCTCACCCTCGTTTCGATCGGCTAATTCAGCCACTCGATTCATGACGCCCACGGTGACGGGCTTCCCGCAGCTGCGGCAACGAGCGTTACAGTCCTCGGTCTCTTGCGGTGTGAGGCGCACGCTGCAGCGGTGGCATCCGTCCATGTGGTATTTGCCCCCTTCCGGAAAGAACTCCACTGTGCCACCGAAGCCCTCTCGGGTTTGAAGCGCCTGCATCAGAGCATAGTAGCTCATCTCCGTATGAAATACGGAGGCTTCCCGCCCGACTTTTCCTGGTGAGTGAGCATCCGAATTCGAAACCAAAGCGAACCGATCCAACGACGACACCGTCCGATTCATCAGTGGGTCAGAAGACAGCCCCGTTTCGACCGCAAAAATATGTGAGGCCAGATCGCCGTAACATTCTTCGATCGCGTCGAATCCTGACTTTGAACCCAAAGCCGAAAACCAAGGTGTCCAGACGTGGGCGGGAATCAGGTGGCAGCCCTCGCCGCCGTTAAGCGTGACCTCGAGCAAATCGCGGGAATCCAATCCTAAAATCGGCCGGCCATCGAGCTTGAGATTCCCGATCTGTGCGAGCTGGTCGACAATCCGATCGGCCTTTTCCAAGTCAGGAGCGTAGATGAGGTGATGAACTTTCCGGGTCTTGTTGCCTTTCTTGTAGATCGTGGAAATTTCCACCTCGAGCAGGAACCGGGTCGGCTGTCCCGGTGGAAGTTGATACTGCTGTTCGATATCTTGCTGGAGATCTTCCCGGAGTTTGAAGAGACCCGGCTCGGCAGGGACCAACTTTTCCTGGATCTCGGCCATCCACGCAGGATGGGTGAAATCACCGGTGCCAAGGACCTGAATACCCTTCTTCTGCGCCCAAATGGCTAGATGCTCCAAATCAAGATACTTGCTTGTAGCGCGAGAATACTTGGAGTGGACATGAAGATCCGCGTGGAACATCAAGAGGGATGATGTCCTTGTGACCGAATTCCGCAAGGATCTTCGTGAGATCATTCGGAGAGAGAAGCGATTTGACACCACAGGAAATCCCAGAAGCGCGTTCTGCCTTATCTGAAGAGGTAGACGGGATTTTATTCGATCATGCAAATCCTGTTCATCGTGTCTCATTCACCCCTCCAACTAAAAAGGGAGTCTGCCGCATGGAGCGAATCCCTTTCGATGCGGGTCAGACTAATCAATCCGTTCTTACGAACATCCTGCGCAATCGGATGGTTTCAATTGGACGGGCCAAGGCTTGGCTGAAGTTTGCGGCGCCGAGATTTGACTAAGAAACCTCTGAACTTTGCCCCCTAATGGGGCGTTGCGCGCTGAAACTCGCCCCTTCGAGAGTTCGCCGCCGGACTTGAACGCCGCCCATCCTCGCCCCGTTCCACCGCTGAGGGCGCCCGCCGAGAAAAAACTGAAAAAATCACATTTTCTCCTTGACGGATTCCGTCCGTGAGGGTTTGCTGAAAAATAGTCCCCTCGACAAGCAGCCTTGAATAAGCACGGGGGGGAGTATGAAATTAAACTTTAACCGTTTATGTTATGCGCAGAGATGATGAAATCTGGAACGGAATCCACTTCACCCGGACATTCGCGGAGAGTACCCCCCCCCCCCCCGAGTTTATCGCTTGAAGACAGACCGCCCTCGGCGGACAGGCCAAGGGCTTAAGCTCACCCTCGCCGCCCTCCTGACCGCCCTCGCCCTCCAACCCGCCGCCGTTGCTCAGAGCATCATCGCCGTCAGCAACTTGGGACAGCAGCAGACGTATAACTGGCGTCTTGAGCATGAGGAATCGATGGCGACACAGTTCACCGTCGGCCCGCCTCGCGAAGGCTTCACCGGCTGGACGCTGGACAGGATCACCGGGGGTTTTGATGAGACCGGAGGCTCACCCGGCACTTTTGGGATCAGTATTCTAAACGATAACTCCGGCGAACCGGGCTCCCTCGATAGCCCGCTGGCGACCTTGACCGGGGATGCCCCATCGAGTAGTGGAAGGTATGACTTCCTGTCGCCCGCCGGCACTACGATTTCCCTGGAACCGGAGACGTCCTATTGGCTGGCGTATACGTACGTAGGAGGAGCATCAACCTCTGGTTTTTACAGAGTAGGCTTAGCAGAAGTGCCCAATGAGGACTCCGGGGCTCTGCCGGGATGGTCGATTGGCGACACCCATTGGCAGAATCCGGATGGGAGTAGATGGCAAGAATTTAACCAACAGGGCCTAAGCCTTCCTTTCCGACTCCGCGTGTTTGTCACGCCGGTGCCGGAGCCCTCGGAGTATGCGCTCTTCTTTGCCTTGGGCTTGGGCGCCTTCGCCCTTTGGCATCGCCGCCGCCAACAAGGGCAGCGAGCCGCCGCCTAGCGGTTTCCTCCCCGCACTAGAGCATCCCCGCCCAATCACGGGGCGGCCTCAAAAAAGGCCGCCCCTTTTTTGCGGTCATCGCTCAACCTAAAGGACAAGCAATCCCGGGGGCTTGTTCTCTGAACCTTGCTCTCTTCGATGATCATCGCGATGGGAGTGGCTGCCCCAGATTCGGCACGCGCTTGAAGGCGGGCTTTCCACTGACCGGAAATCTCGCCGGCCAGCTTCCGCGTGAAAATCCCCTTACCCTTCAAAGCGCCCCCTCTTGAGGCCTCGTTGAAACGTCGCCTTCAACACATCGCCCGCTCCGAGCACCCATTGGAAAGTCCCCCGTCGGTGACCGCCATGTTGACGGCCCGGTTTATGGGAATTCACGCCAATCCACAAACGCACAAAGGCTGAGAACTTGCCCATTTTATCTATAAGTTAGTTGTTTCGATTAATGTTCACACCTTCGGGAAGAAATGAAATCTTCCGATCATTAGGGATGGCGGGTCCTTTCGTGCAGCGGCCTCTGGTGATTTGATTTTCTAAGAGGCGAAGTAGGGATCGGACTTTGAGTGGTTCTTGTTTGGCCAGGTTGTTTTTTTCAGAGGGATTCTGTGCAAGATTGAAGAGTTGCATTGGGGGGAGGCCTTGTTGCTTGGCAACATTCTCTCTTGGAGCACTCCAGCCGCCGCTCCCGGCTGAGAGACAGAGTTTCCAGGGGCCTTGGCGGATGGCAAAGGAGCCTCCGATGGAGTGGCTGACTAGGGAATCGCGCCCGGAGGTGGGCTCGCCTTTGAAGACCGGTAGCAGACTGAAGCCGTCTTCGCCCCCGCGGCGGCGGCGCTTTTGTTTGGTGATGGCTTCTAGGGTGGTGTAAATGTCAGTCAGACAGGCAAGTGCCCGGGTGGTCTGGCCGGGCTTGATCGTTTTCGGCCAGCGAATGATCAGCGGGACTCGATGGCCGCCTTCGTAGATGTCGGCTTTGTGCCCGCGAAAGCCAGCACTGGGATCATGTCCGTTTTCTTTGAGCAACGGGAAGTTGGCTTCAGGAGAACAACCGTTGTCGCTTGTGAAGATGAGGAGCGTGTTCGCATCCAGACCATTCTCCCGAATAACAGCTAGGAGTTGGCCGACATGATGATCGGTCTGCATCACAAAATCGGCGTAAGGATTGAGTCCGCTAGCTCCTCGAAATGGAGAAACAGGGACGATGGGCGTGTGCGGTGCGGGAAGTGCGAGGTAGAGGAAGAAGGGAGTGCCGTCTTTGGCGGCTTGTGCACGTGATCGGATGTAGTCGATGGATTTGTCAAATAAGTGGGGGAGGACTTGATCGATGTGAAAATCCGGGCCGATCGGTCCCTTGCGATACCAGCCGTATCGATTCTGCTGTTTGGTAACTCCCTCTTCACGGTCTGGTTGGGCCGTAATTCGACCGGTGTCTACCCAGACATACGGAGGCATGTCGAGGGAGCCACAATGTCCGTAGTATTGATCGAAGCCATTGATATCCGGACCGTTCTTGACCGGCTGAGTGAAGTCGATTTTGCCATCGACCTTGTGCCAATCCCAACCAAGGTGCCATTTCCCGATCATGGCGGTATGATATCCGGCGCGGTGCAAGAGATGGCCGAGGGTGGGGCGCTCCGCAGGGATCAAGTGTTCGCTTCTGCCGCTCAAAACACCGCGGGCCAGTCGGGAACGCCAGTTGTACCGACCGGTCAGTAGTGCATACCGCGTAGGCGTGCACACCGAGCTTGGAGTGTGAGCATCGAAAAATGTCAGGCCCTCATCCGCGAGTTTCTGAAGGTGAGGCGTCTCAATCTTACACTCAGGATTCGTGGGGGAGATATCGCCAATACCGAGATCGTCCGCCATGACGAGGACTACATTGGGATGTTCACCGGCAAGTGATGGGAGCGAAGTGGAGGTGATTAACGCGAAACTGAACAATAGGGTGCAGCGTTGGATTCTCGAGTGCATTTTATTGATAGATCTTTATTGATAGAAATTTGGACAAGAGGGAACGGAGAGAGCGGAGTTAGAAGTCTCTTTCTCTGTTACCTCCGTTTCTTCCTGTTTAAAAACTCTCGTTGTCGACGTTCCTAAGGAACTATCGGCTGCTGAGGGGGGCTCGTTCACTTTCGATGACCACTCGTGGTCGGCGGTGTCGACTGCAACCCACTGCGATGAGGTGGATGCCTATTGGAAGATACGGTCTCACGAGGGGAATTATAGAGACTTCCATGGAAGAATGCCAGCAGCCGTTTTAAGATTTTGGCCAAAGATCACAGGCCGACCGCCTAACTAACCCAGATTCTTGAGAAATCTGAGAAGGGAAGGCAAGAACGAGAATGTGCTTTTGTAAACGATCACTTCATGGTCTAGTGCTTCGAGTGCTCGGATCCTTTACTCTTGTTCACTCATCGCTCTGCCCTTTCTGTTAGGAATTAAATACAACGACTTAAGTAATGCCGCATAATCGTTGCAGAACACGGTTCGGTTTTCGCCATTGGTCGAAGCAGGCCTCCACAGCGGCCGACAACTCCTCCAGGCTGCTGAAGTAGAGATGGTGAGTCGCCAGTCGTCGCGTCAGTTTCCAAACCCTCTCGATCGGCGCGAGCTGTGGGCTGTAGGGCGGCAGAAACAGCAGGGCGAGATGCGCTCGGTGGGCTCTCAACAGTGGTTTGAGCAGCTTGGCGTGGTGGTAGCGTGCGTTGTCCGAGAATGACGACCATTTTCTGGTTGCGCGAGCAGCGTCGGAGCAGCACCTTCAGGAACGCCTCGAAGGTGGCGGCGTTGGACACCGGCGAAAGGGTGTGAACGAACTTGCCGCTGCGTAGACTGACAGCACCAAAGCAGGCGACGGACTGGCGCGTGGGCGACGACCGGATCTTTTTCCTCGGGCGGAACCCAGACCCGACAGCGGGTTCCGTGTCGTTGAAAGTGGCATTCATCCTGACTCCACAGCTCAATGTCCTCGCGTCGTGCCAGACGGCGCAGTTTTTTAAACGCGGCAAGGCGTTGCGGATCGGCCTGCGCCACCTGCGGACGCGGTTTGCGAAATCGAAACCCCATCTGCCTGAACAACCGCTGACACTGGCGCACCCCCAATTTCACATCGTAATGACGCCGCAAGTGTTCAGCGAGCAACCCGCCGTCCCACAAGTGCCCGGCCAAGCCGAATTCATCCGGTCGGCAACGCAGGTCCCGCTCCGGCGACGACCATTGATCCGGCCTGAGCGTGCGTGGACGACCGGTTCTTTCACCGTCGCGCAGCCCATCGAACCCCCTCTCCTCAAAGGTTCTGACCCAGCGCTGCACCCTTCGCGGATCCTCATCGAACCATTGGGCGACCTGGCGGCAACTCTGCCCTCCGGTCACCAACAACAGGCCGTGAAGCCGGTGATCGTACCTCGACTCGTCCGAGCGTTGGATTTCCTGTTGTATGGCGATGCGCATCACATCGGCGATTTCGAGCTTTCTCGCCACAGCTTTCATCTCGTGTTGGGGTGCTCGTATCGTACGCCATTATGCGGTATAATTTAAGTCGCCTTGTTTAGCTGTGCATCCTGCTATGATCAAAAGGATCAATGTTAAAACCAAAAGAGGCACAAAGATACTGCTACTCCTTGAAGCATTGTCATCATAACCCCTCTCATCCACAGTCTGTTTGACTTCTTTTCCCCTCTCTTTTTCAATCTCTCTATACTTCTTAATGGCCTGTATCTTGACGAAGTCATCGGCATCATTATTGTCAATGATGTCATCTAGCCTATGCAGAAACCGTTCATCTGAACTCATTACCCGAGGCTTTTGCACCACCTCAGCTTTGACCTCAGTAGCCTCAACCGTCAATGTGCGCCCGGCTACTTTGTAGGCAGCATACTTCGACTTATACTTGCCATAGTTACACTTTACAGGCATCCTAGTCCTCCTTCTTCCTTTCTGTTAATCGCGTCCGTAGACACCGAACTCTGATACCCTCCTGCGGTAGGTTTGAGCGTCCAATTTACTTGTAACCGGAGGTGTTACCGGCTGATAAACAGGTGCAGGAGCCGGCGCCTTTTCAAGTTTCCAATACTCCGCATCCTGTTTTGCCTTCCATTCCCGGAAGGCTTCAATCTTGTCTTGAGCCGGCTCTACCGGTGCAGGCACGGCTTCAGTAGCAACAACAACAGGCATTGCTTTCCTGGAAAGATACTCCACCGTCTCGTTAGCATTTCTCAAAGCCTCCCTGAGGTCCCTGATAGTCGTGGACTGGTCGGCAAGTGCCGTTTGCTCTCTGTCCCATTGTGTCTCTTCCTCCTTGGTTTGTCTCTCCCATGCTCTGTGCTCCAGCCGGTCATCCCCATGCTTGAAACCATGCAACAGCGCCGGAATCGCAATGATAATTACCGCCGCAATTCCCAGCGCTACTTTCACTGTCGCCTGCCTATCCTTTCGTTCATACGAAGTGAACTCCCTCTCTTGCTGTTGACTCTCAAACTCATGATCCATGCTGGTCTTTTTGAGAATGAACTCATTGTTCATCTCATGCTTACGTATTTCGTCTTCGTGCGTTATCCGATCACGTTCCAGCTTGAACTGATAATCAATGACCTTCCCTCCAATCGCTGTTATCTGCCCCAAAATCTCTGCCTTCTCTTTGACTGTGAGTCCAGGATTATTCAGCATCTCGTGCCACGCCTCCCGTGTGGCATCCAGTTCTCCAATTGATCTGCTTATCGCTCTGCTGTTGTCTTCGTTGTCCATCGTTCTTTCCTTTCTAAGTTAGTATCCGAAAATGGCTAGCAATAATTTGAATGGTTCATGGCTATGGGCATCCCGATCAACGCCAAGAAGAGCTTGTCCCGCCACCAATTGGCCCGCGACCTCGGGCTGAGACGCAGCCCGCCGCCCTGCGCTTGCAGCGGCGCATTCGGGCTTCCAGGTCGGGGGAAGCAGCGCCCGTCCTGCAAGGCATCGCCGAGACCGACGAAACTTACGTAGGTGGCAAACCGCGCAAAGGGAGCAGCCCCAAGAGTCCCGCTACTAATACCCCCCCAGAGTTTTACGAGGCCGAGGCATCCGTAAAACTCCGGTCATTGGCGCTGTAGAACGGGGCGGAAGGGGTTGTCGCCCGCGTTGCCGAGTCCTTGTCCGGCAAGGGCATTCTCCGTTTCCTGCCAGGGGCTGTTGAAAAGCAGGGCACCCTTCTTTGCCGATGAATAACCGCGCCTATCGCCCCGCTCCGGTTTTCGGCGCGCCCTCATCAATCACGCTCTCGCTTATGCGGAAGGGCTCGTCAACACGATTGAAGGCCAAGCCCTGATAAAACGGGCTTGGGTCGCTCCGCCACTACAGCAAACGTTGTATGCTGCTTTTCATCGCTGAGGCGATCTGGAGATACAACAAGGGGATCGCCTTTGCTTGCTTGATGCGGAGGGCGCTCGCGTGAGCCGGATCAATCAGCTTTATTACGGCGATCGCCTGACTGTTATGCAGGATAAATTGGGTCCGGGCAGCACGGACCTGATTTACCTCGACCCGCCCTTCAACTCGAATAGGGCCTACAACGCTATCTATAAAGACGAGACCGGTCGTCCTTTGCCGGAACAGGTCGAGGCCTTTTGCGATCAATGGACGTTGGATGGTGAGCGGATTCACGCCATCGAGCAGTTGCCGGTGCTCTTGCGGGAACCCGGCATTGATGATGACACCGCAGAGTTTTGGCGGCTTTGGATGAAGTCCCTGCGCCGGACGGACCCGAGGTTGTTGGCTTATCTCTCTTATATGACGTAGCGGCTCCTGCCTATGCGCGGCATCCTCAAACCCACCGGGCATTTACCTGCATTGCGACCCGACTGCCAGCCATTATATCAAGGTGATGTTGCACGGCGTGTTCGGGCACAGGAATTTCTTGGGAGATATTATTTGGAATAAATGCAACGGGGTTAAATCCAAGAC
>JAMASS010000063.1 GCA_024761205.1 Limisphaerales bacterium | reverse complement strand
CCGGTGGGTTTGAGGATGCCGCGCATAGGCAGGAGCCGCTCCGTCATATAAGAGAGATAAGCCAACAACCTCGGGTCCGTCCGGCGCAGGGACTTCATCCAAAGCCGCCAAAACTCTGCGGTGTCATCATCAATGCCGGATTTCCGCATGAGCACCGGCAACTGCTCGATGGCGCGAATCCGCTCGCCATCCAACGTCCATTGATCGCAAAAGGCCTCGACCTGTTCCGGCAAAGGACGCCCGGTCTCGTTTTTATAGATAGCGTTGTAAGCCCTATTCGAGTTGAAGGGCGGGTCGAGGTAAATCAGGTCCGTGCTGCCCGGCCCCAATTTATCCTGCATAACAGTCAGGCAATCGTCGTAATAAAGCTGATTGCTCCGGCTCACGCGAGGGACCTCCGCATCAAGCAAGCAAAGGCGGTCCCCTTTCGATGGTTGTATTTCCAGCCCGTCTCAGCGATGAAAAGCAGCATATAACGGCTACTCTAGTGGTGGTGCGAGCCGTGCCCGTTTTATTTGGCCTTCAATCGTGTTGACGAGCCCTTCCGCATAAGCGAAGGCGTGATCGATGACGGCGCTCCGAAAACCGGAGCGGCGCGATAGGCGCGGTATTCATCGGTAACCGGAAGGGTGCCCTGCTTTTTCAACAGCCCCTTGCCGGACAAAGACTCGGCAACTCGGGCGACAACCCCTTCCGCCCCGTTCTACAGCGCCAATAACCGGAGTTGGAATATGGTCAACAGATTCACAAGCGCGCCCTCATCCGCGCGCCCGAGGCGAAGCATCGCCCGCTACTGATCGGGCCTATGACTTATCATTCCGAAGTCCGACATCAAACTATTGACGACACAAGGCAAGAACAATTCAAGAGTTGGTCAAGAATGATTTCGCTTGGTTGCCGCTTGTGCGGAAAGCCTGACTAGCTTGCAGCATGAGCCCACTCTCAAAGCGGGACCTCCACCTGCCGTATCGCCCCAGCGGCGCAAACGTGGGAGTGGCTTCAGCCCCTTTTCCTCAGGGCGCAGCAGGCTGCTACAGTCCAGAATGATCGACACGTCGAGCCACTGCCCCCTTCTTCTCTCAGAGGCTGAGTGGGTGGCTCAACCAAAATGCCTTTGACAGTGGTTGCGATTGATCGTAATAAATCCGCTCTTGATGCCAATGCTTCAATTTGAATCCAAAACATTGGGTAAGTCCCGTCGCCACACTGGAGACGGATGTAAATCACACGCGCTGTTTCAGGATATCGCGCCTTGTCTAGCGTTAGCCATGGCTGCCTGCCTCGGAGTGGCCTGCTCAAAGTCGATGCCTCCAGCCGAATCCTCCAAAGAGGTGGCGGTTTCAGAAGAATCGGCCGCCTCGGAACCATCGACCAATCAACCTCCCGTTGTGAAGGAATCAACCAACGGGCCAGTCGCCTCAATCACAACCACAGAAGCCTCAGAAGATACTACGCCGACTTCGACCGAGGAGCCTCTGAAACCTTCTGCTCCTGCAGCGCAGGCTCCCCAAGTCAAGTTTCCCGAAATGAAAATGCCTGAGCAGCAGAAAAAGGTTCGGGATTTGTTCGTTGAAGCCAATGACCTGTTTGGCGATAAGAACTATGTCGGAGCGATTCAGACCCTTCGCAAACTCGATGAGATGGAGTTGACAGAGAAACAAGAACTGGCACTCGATCTTTTTCTGAAACGTATCGAGAAAGCCCTGGACGACGCCCGTTGTTTTTGACTCGAGCTCCTAGCTTCCTTTGGGTTGAATCGCTTCAGTCCTGAGGACGTTACTCTCAACAGAAGCCTATGAATCGAACAAATATTTTTCGGAATACAAAACGCCTCACACTAGCGACCTTAGCCTTCGCATTTTCCCTCCTTTCAGCCTCTGCGTCCGAGGGGGAGCCGGCGGCGGTCAAAGAAACACCGAAATGGGAAACATCTGCCGCCCTGGGCTTCACTCTGACCCAAGGAAATAGTGATACCGTTCTAGTAAACGCCAATCTGATCAGCCTAAAGGAATGGGAACTCAACGAACTTTCCACTGGCATTAACGGAAGCTATGGCGAAGTTGAAAGTGCCAAGAATAACGAGGTTTTGCGTGGAACAGCTCAGTACAATCGGCTTTTGGGCAAGACGGACTCTTATTTTTACGGCAAGGCAGATTTGCTGCACGACGCTGTTGCGGATGTGGAGCACCGCCTAAGGGTCAGCACCGGTTACGGTTACTACTTCATCAATAACGACAAAATGAAACTTAGTGCGGAAATCGGTACGGGCTATATCGTCGAAAAGCTCGGCGGGGGAGAAGACGACTACCTCACGCTTCGTGCTGGCGAGAAGTTCGAGTACAACATCAACGAACGAGCGCGACTCTGGCAGTCTACGGAATGGTTGCCGCAAGTGGAAGATTTCTCTAATTACCTGTTGGTCGCAGAGTTCGGAGTGGAATCGGATTTGACAGAGAAGATGAGTCTGCGAGTTTCTCTCCAGGACAACTACGACAACCAACCCGCGCCGAGTCGAAAGTCCAACGATCTTCGGCTGGTCACCGGAATCGGCTACAAATTCTAATCGCTAATTCCCGCGCCATTCTGTGCTCTGCGCCAGTGCTTCAAAACGTTCGGGCCATAACTATGCGCCGATTCTCGAGGCGATCATATTTGCCTTGGATCCTTGTCTTTAGCGCCACGGGCTGCCCAATGGCACCCTCACCCAACTTCAGGAGCGGACTAGCTCCGATGGCGGAGATCTGCAAAAACGATACAATGCCTTCAAGAATGACTACGACTGCCGCCTCAGAATGGTGCGCAACGTCGAAAGGCGGATCAAAAAGGTCGAGTGCCTAGCTCAGGATTTTTTTGCGGAATGGGAAGTCGAGATCAAAGGAGATCAACAGCGCCACACTAAAGGCGAGCAGCCGCACCAAGTTGAGCCAAACCCGTGCGCGCCTTGCCGGAAGCTCCATGCTTGATGGCAACAACCATAATAGCAAACGCTACTTCTTGAAGGAGATCCGTGACCCGCAAGGCCGGGCGCTGATGTTTTACTACAAGTATGAAGAAAATCAGTCCGCATTGGGACAATTGCTGCTCCACCAAATCGTTAACTTGAACGGACAGAGAACGAAGTTTTTCTATGATAGCAACGCGCGCCCCGGCAACCGGACCCGAGAGATCGTGGGTCCCTTCAATCGGAAAGCCATTCTAGGCTACACTGGAGATCAACTCCCTTCAATCACCAACGCCGCCGGCATTGTCTCGGGGATCAAGGATAACGGGAACACCCCTAAAAGATTACCATGCCTTATGGCTCGGCCGAGTTTGAAATTGAAGAAACAACGGCCAAAGCCATGCTTGGGTGAAAGATCCTGAAGGCGCCATGCAGGCATTCATCCACAATCCCCTAGATGAGGTGCTGCTCCCCGGTTCGTATTCTGGCGAGTTTTCCAAGGTGTTAAGGCCCCAACGTTTCACAGCGCGGATTTGAATTTCCAAAACAGCTTCTACTGGGATCGGCAGCAAATGGCTGAACTGACGCGCCGGTATGATCAAGAGATACGGCACAGACGAACAATCTGAGACCGAGTATGATTACGATTTTCAAGGCAACCAGACCGAGGTGAGGCGCACGGGAGGCCTAGATCACCCGCTATGACTATGACACACTCGGTCGAGTCACAAACCTCGTCCATTCCTTAGACGAAAATCGAGTCAGCCGTTGGACGCTCGACTACGGTCTTCAAACCGTCCTCCTGCGAGTCACCACGCCCGAGGAGGGGACGCTCTGTGACGCCAAGTAACGACATCAACGACCGCCCCGTCCAGCAAACCGATCGGCCGGGTGCTTTCGGTAAGGGTAGTTCAGCTACAGCTATGATGACGCTGGCAACCTGATTGGAATGACGAAAGATCGACTCGAGGAGAAACATTCCGGGATGAAGCTGCGCATCGGCGTTACCTTGACGTTGAGGAGTGGTTGGGGTTGGTCCATTGCCAGGAAGGAACGGCGGTGCACGTTTATGACCTCGCGCCCTGCGCGAAACTGCTGCATAGCCCGGAGCAGCGGGCATGAGCTGACGTCGGACAAATCCGCGTAACTGCCACCATCCGCCAGCGGCAAGCTACCCAACGACGACTCCTGTCCCAGATTGCTAACGATGAGGGCGGCGGAAGTGCGGTATTGGAGGGCAAGGGCAGACAGCAGGATGACGAGGGTAAATTTCATCAGCTTTGCACATACCTGTTAAAGTTTCCTTTCCCCTCGGGCTTGCTCAATGCTGCCTGTTCAGGGATTATTTTCTGCCTAGTTCTTGGGGCGGAATCTGTCAGGGAAAAAAACGGGAGATCTTTACAAAGTTTTCTTGCGGTGAGGACAGGTTCGAATTTTGATAGTTTTCTCGCGAGCGCGGGCTAGGTTCAGTGGTGGCGCTGATGGCGTCTCGATTTCCCGGCCCACCCACAAGCTTCATTCGGTAAGGCGCCCCGGCGCCTTGGTTCTGAAACAACTTCGTCTCAAAACCGTTCTGGGCGATCGCCACGTCCAGACGACCGTCCCGGTTGAAATCCACCGCCCAGCACCGCGCAAAAATAATCCGAGCCCGGCGTCAAAACGCGGCATCTCCGGTTTAATGTCGCCTTTTTGAAATAGTAAGAGGTCGATCAACTATTTTTGTATTATATCTTGGATATGACTGGCATCGGAAAACATCGGCTTGTTCCATGTCTTTTGATTTGAATAATCGGCGAGGTGAGTAAGGTTGCGATTGTGACGGGATCTTCGCGGGGCATTGGGCGAGGTGTTGCTCTGAGTTTAGCCGAAGAAGGCTTTCACTTAGTGGTCAACTATGCCGGGAATGTGGTGGCCGCACGGGAGACTGCTCGGCTCTGCGAAGAGCGGGGCCGGGAAAAAGGGCATGCGATCAGGGCGATTGAGGTCAAAGCGGATGTGGGTGATGCCCGGGATCGGAGACATCTTGTTGATGAGACAAGGAATGAGTTTGGGGGGCTTGGCCTCTTGGTGAACAACGCCGGAATTACATCGATCGGTCGGGCCGATATTTTGGACGCTACCGAGGAGGCTTTTGATCGCTTGATGGCGGTGAATCTCAAAGGGCCGTATTTTTTGACACAGGCGGTCGCTGCGTGGATGATTGAAGAGCGGGAGAGAACTCCGGAGTTGCGGCCAAAGATAATCACGATTAGTTCGATCAGCGGGTATGCTGTTTCGGTGGATCGGGGTGATTATTGTATGGCTAAAGCGGCTTTGGGAATGATGACAAAGCTTTACGCTGTGCGGTTGGCGGCTTTGGGAATCAACGTCTACGAGATTTGCCCCGGTATTATCGCCTCAGATATGACCGCACCCGTGCAGGATAAATATGATCAATTGATAGCCGAGGGTCTCACGCCGATTCGGCGTTGGGGCGCGCCATCGGATGTGGGCCGAGCGGTGGTGGCTATCGCCAGCGATCAGTTTGAATTTAGCACCGGTGAAGTGTTTAACGTGGATGGTGGCTTTCACATTCGGCAGTTGTGAAAAACGAACCGGCGAACTCGGGAATTTGAGACACGAATGAATCCAGGAGCATCAGAGGGGTTGCTACAGCGGGTTTGGGCCGGGGATCGGATAGACTGCGCCGAGGCCGAAGCGTTATACCGCTTGCCCTTGGAGGAGCTCGGGGCCTTGGCCGATCGGCGACGGCAATTGGCCCGGGAGCAAGCCTATGAGGGCCGGGGTAATGAAATTGTCACCTACATCGTTGATCGCAATATTAACTATACCAACGTTTGCAATGTCTATTGTAAGTTCTGTGCTTTTTATCGAACCGAGAGGGATGACGACGCCTATGTGATCTCCTTTGATGAGCTCGACCGAAAGATCCAGGAGACGGTCGATTTGGGTGGCACGCAGATACTAATGCAGGGTGGGCATCACCCAAAGCTGACACTCGATTGGTATCTGGAGCTCTTAAATCACATTCGCGAGAAGTTTCCGCAGATCAATATTCATGCTTTTAGTCCGAGCGAGTTCATTCATTTCCGTGACGTTTTCGGTCTGCCGCTTGAGGAATTGATCGGAAAGTTTAAAGAAGCCGGGTTGGGCTCGATTCCCGGGGGTGGGGGTGAAATTCTGGTTGATCGCGTTCGTAACCGAATCTCCCCGCTGAAGGCGATGACGGACGATTGGTTGGAGGTGATGGCGGTGGCGCATCGTTTGGGGTTGAATTCTTCGGTCACGATGATGTTTGGCCACGTTGAAACGGTGGTGGAGCGGATCGAGCATCTGGAGCGGGTGCGGATTCAGCAAGAGGAGACGGGGGGGGTGACTGCCTTTATCGCTTGGACCTTCCAAGCGGATAACACTCGGCTCAAGGCAGAGCCAGTCGGGGCTAGTGAGTATCTTCGTATGCAGGCTTTGAGCCGGATCTATTTGGATAATATTCCGAATATTCAAAGTTCTTGGGTCACACAAGGATTGGAGGTTGGTCAGGTCGCGCTTTGCTACGGGGCCAATGATCTTGGCAGTATCATGATTGAAGAGAATGTCGTCAGCCAAGCTGGTACCACCTTTCAGATGACGGTCGATGATATGAAGCGTCTCATCACCGATGTTGGATACGAGCCCAGACAGCGGGATAATTGGTATCATTTGATCGATTAGAGCTGCGGGCGTTCCTTTGAGGGTGCATTCCATCCTTGACCCATGGCTGGGGCTAGGTAAACGAGGAGGGTAGTCCCAATTTTGTGATGCTGATTTCAAGTGCGCTGAGTTGTCGTTTAGAGTCATCTTTGGTGTGAAAATTGAATTCCTAGGAATGTAATATGTTTTCCAGATTCCGTGCTTGCCTCCTTTGTCGTGTTGCCGTGTTTTTGATGATTGGCTGTCCACTGCTCGCCTTCGTACAAGCGGGCGCTGCCAAAAAGCTTTTAGTCGTTACCGTCACCAAGGGATTCCGGCACAATTCGATTCCGATAGCGGAAGCTGTCTTGGGATCGTTAGCCGAGCGAAGCGGTAAGTTCACCGTGGAATACGCCCGGACAGACGATGAGTTAGCCGAGAAAATGTCGCTGGAAAAGTTGTCGGGCTACGATGGTCTTGTTTTTGCCAATACTACAGGTGAGTTGCCGGTGCCGGACAAGGAGGCCCTCATTGACTGGGTGAAATCAGGGAAGGGGTTTGTGGGAATGCACTCGGCATCAGACACGTTTCATCAATTTCGGCCCTATATTGAGATGCTTGGTGGCGAATTCCAGACTCATGGCCCGCAAGTTGAGGTGGATGTGATCAATCAGGATCCTGACCACAGTGCTTGCGCGCACTACGGTTCTCACTTCAAGGTTTTTGATGAGATCTATGTGTTCAAAAGTTTCTATCGAGATCGAGTGCATGGGCTTCTAACCTTGGACCATCACCCGAACTCCAAGGTCCCCGGTGACCATCCGATTGCTTGGTGCAAAAACCACGGTAAGGGCCGAGTCTTTTACACTGCCCTGGGGCATAGAGAAGACATTTGGACGAACGCTGAGTACCAGAAGCACATCTTCGGGGGGATTCTCTGGAGTCTGGGATTGGCGGCGGGGGGCTCTGAGCCAACGAATCTGCGCTATGAGGTGAGCGCCCAAGAGCGTGAAGCTGGATTCAAGCCTCTCTTCAACGGTGTGGATTTGACGGGGTGGAAGCTCCGCAAAAAGGATGGCAAAGCCAGTTGGAGCGCACAGAATGAGATGCTTGTCAATACCATTGAGGACGGAGAGCATGGAGTGGATTTAGTCTCAGAGGAAAATTTCTGGAATTTCACGGTCCGATACGAATATCAAGTGCCAAAAGGTAGCAACAGCGGGTTTTACCTTCGGGGACGCCATGAGATTCAAATTCTGGAAGATGCGGCCAGTCGGAAATTGGTGCCCGAGGGCAATGGGGCCATTTACAGCCTCAAGCCCGTGGATGTTTTCGTATCGCGAAAGGCGGGGGAATGGCAGGAAGCGGAGGTGACCATTCGAGAAAATCGAGTGACGGTCTTTTTAAACGGGGTGAAGGTGCATGATGCCGTCGAGGTGGACGAGCCGACCGGTGGTGAACTGGATGGCGATGTGGATCAACCGGGGCCTATCCTCC
Organism: Limisphaerales bacterium; assembly: GCA_024761205.1. Taxonomy (GTDB): domain Bacteria; phylum Verrucomicrobiota; class Verrucomicrobiia; order Limisphaerales; family AAA164-E04; genus UBA2970. The sequence goes on along the minus strand of JAMASS010000063.1, from coordinate 11,832 downwards.
TCCAAGGTGATCACGGAGCCGTCGCTTTTCGAAATCTGCGCATTAAAGCCCTTGATTGAACGGTTAGCGCACGCCGATTTGACAAGACGAGAACAAATCAAATAGTTTGGATGGCATTACGTCTAACCCATTCATTGAGGCTGTCCTTTAAAATGCCGTCACCGAAGCTCTTATGAACCAAATCGATCCTTCACACCAGTTCAACCGTCGTGACTTCCTCAAAGGGGGATCACTGAGTTCAATGGCTGCGCTTGTTGGTGGCACCCTGGTGACCGCCCCGGAAAAGGCCGCCACCCAAGAGTCCACCAAGCCGGTAAGCCCTCCGGTGAACTTCGGTGTGATCGGTTGTGGCTATCACGGACGAGACGTTATTGGGACTTTGGCGGTCCTGCCGAACGCGCCGGTCGTGGCTCTGTGTGACACCTACGGGCCGTTCCTCCGGCGGGCGGGTCGTTCAGCGCCCAAGGCCGCCAAGTATGAACGGTATCATGATTTGCTCAACGACGAGAATGTCGAGGCGGTGATTGTCTGCACGCCGACCCATCAGCATGGGCAGATTGTGAAAGATGCCCTGGCAACTGGAAAGCATGTGTATTGCGAAGCGCCGCTGTCAAATTCGCTGGAGGAGGCTAGGGAAATAGCCTTGGCCGCTAAGAAGAGTCCGCGTCTATATTTTCAAGCGGGACTCCAGAATCGTGCGGATTCACAACGCTACTTTTTGTTGGATTTCATTCGAACCGGCGCTTGGGGCCGGACGGTCCAGGCACGAGCGCAGTGGCACAAGAAAGTCAGTTGGCGCCGGACGGCGCCCACGAATGAGCGGGAGCGAGAAATCAATTGGCGCTTGGATGACAAACTCTCAACCGGCTTGATCGGCGAGATCGGGATCCATCAGATCGATGCGGTCTCTTGGTTCTTTAAGAAACGACCGGTGGGTGTGTACGGATTCAGCTCGACAATTCAATGGAATGACGGCCGAAAGGTCCCGGATACGGTACAAGCGATGGTCGAATATCCCAAGGGCGTTCAGCTGAGCTATGATGTGACCTTGGCGAACTCCTTTGACGCGGATCATGAGATTTACTATGGCACTTCAGCTGCCTTGATGGTTCGAGGCAGCAAGGCTTGGATGTTCAAGGAGGCCGATGCGCCGCTCCTTGGTTGGGAAGTCTACGCCCTGAAGGAAACCTTCCACAAAGAAATCGGTATTGCTCTCTCAGCAGATGCCACCAAGTTAACCACGGTCACGGGGAATGGCGGCAGCGGAGAAAAGGTGGATAAGTATACGAATACACCACTCTATTACGCCCTTGAAGCCTTCGTTCACAATACCGGGGTGCACCGGTCCGGAGTGGAAGACTTTGTTTTGAGCTTTGGTGATGACGATCCCGAGGCGTTGGTCGAGTACTTGGCCGATCTTGATGAGTCAAGGATACCGTCCGCGGGTTATGAAATCGGCTACGAAGCTACAGTGACGGCCTTAAAGATTAATGAAGCCGTTGTGACTGGAAAACCGGTGACCTTTGAAGATCAGTGGTTTGATCTTGGTTAATCGATAACAAATGAATTCCTCAAGAAAGGTATGATTTCGATGAGACGTATAGCAGATTCAAAAACCACATTGGCAGGGTTCTTTTTGACCCTTTTTTTGACGTTACATTCCGTCTTTGGTGCCGACCTCGTGCGCTATCAGGGCGTGCCTCGCGGCAGCAAAATCAAGATAGACGGCACGTCAACGGTACACAATTGGACGGTTGAGGGCAAATTGATCGGAGGCTATATGGACGTGGAAGGGGAATTTCCGGCAGATCTATCGGTGGCGAGTGTGCCTGAACTCAAGAGTCTTCCGGTTGTTAATGTGCGAATCCCGGTAACCTCAATTAAAAGTGGCAAAAGGACAATGGATAGTGTGATGCACGGTGCGATGAAAAAGGATAAGCATCGAATAATTAGCTATGTTTTAACAAAGATGATTCCGTCCACGGCCAAGCGCAAAACCGGGGATCCGCTCTCCTACGATACCGAAGGTGACCTGACGGTTGCCGGAGTAAAAAAGCATATCGCTTTCCCCGTGGATTTGGTCGGTCACGGAGACGGCGGTTTGCGGATAACAGGCAAGACGAAGGTCAAAATGACAGATTTCGGTATCAAGCCACCAGCCCCGAAGATCGCTTTGGGATTGATTAAGACCGGTGATGAGGTCGAACTGACTTTCGAGTGGATCACCAAGAAACGGGTGAAGAAGTAGATCCGGGACTCACAGGATTGCTAGCGCCAAAACGGCAGGCTCTTATGTGGGGCCTGCCGTTTTGTATTGAAGGTTGCCCGTCCTTCAGCCCCTCTTGAACCGATAGGAATGGGAAACGAAAGTGGGGGGAGCGCTGAGTCTCGAATCCGAAGAAGCCGGTTCTTTGCAAGATACTCGTAATGAGATAGTCCCAGTGTTGGCAGCGAAAACACACAAATGGACTCACAAGATGCTGGAGAGTTTTGTCACGAGCTAGCTATTGTTGCCACAGTATGGGCGACGCTACCCAAGAAAACGAAGATAGAAATCCTAGAGCTTGTTACGAACGCTAGCGCAACGCTCGGTCACGGGAGTTGGACTCCTACGAAAATATCTGTACAAGGGCTGAAGGTAACCGGCTTGAGAAATTGCCTGAGACTGGAAACGCACAGATAGAGTCACAACGATTTGACATCCATTGTCCTGAGCTGATTCGGGTTGTCAAAGGTTGAGATGGATTGCATCTGCGCAGACAGTGAGGACTATGATACGCTGCTCGACACCCTGTCCGATGTAAAGTTCATGGAAGGAGACCAAATCTTCCCCATCACAAGAAAACCGGTAATAGGTATATAAATCCCATTTTTTCTGATGACCGTCATCTAGTTCACTTGTGCATCGTCGACACTTGCAGCTCTTTCTCTTGCTGTTCGGACAAAGTGATCTGGTACATGAGAAAATGGCAAATCGATAGGTTCTGCAAAACCCGCAGCACATTTATATTATCGCCAGTAATTTGTCTTCAAAGCTATTGAACTATGAGTAGTCATAATTCTCGATTAAATCAAGAAATGAAGAAAGCGCGGATGCGATCAGTGGGTTTGGAATTTAGTTGACCTGCAACCGAAGCTCTTTTGGGGTGAAATCAATCTTGAACGATGGGAGCGATGACTTGCTGGAAACCGATTTAACCGTATCTGACTCAGCAGGCAAAGCTGTCAGAAGTGAGTTTGTCAATATTGTCAGCCCGGTTAGGAAACAAAAGCGAGTTAGATTTCGTTGAAACATTTCTCAGGATCAGTCCTTGAATTGTAAGTTGTTCTGTAGTGATCAAAGATGTGTGAGTGCGGTGTCTCTTGTCATTCACGCGTTGGAGAAAGTCATGGGCTCAAGGTATTTCACAATCTCTTAGCCCGCTGATATATGAGTTAGAAGATCCTCCGCTCTACGAGTGAACATGAGACCTTCAGTCTCAGCAAACGCATTCATTGTGTTCATCTGTTGCGATTTACTCACGGCAATGTAAATCCAATCAAGAATTTTCCGAAAGACTTCCGCCGAACGAGCGTCGAAATCTTGTATCTTTAGGTCTACGCCTGATTCTATATCAAATACTAGTCCAGAGGCGGTTTTTTCGAGAAAATTGCGTTGATCTCCGAGAATCTTTAGAGAAACATTTTAATTATAGTTGTTTACAATGTGTTTGAGTGGCGGAGATTAGGCTGCCAGGCGTATTCTATAATACTTGATAATGGGTGAATACAGTAGTCGGGGTATACTGCTGCTAGATAACAATTCAGGTGGAAAGTCTTGTTTCTTCTCACTCTCCATTGTTATAGTGCCGAGTCGCGGGGCTAGAATCACATATTAGGGCGGATCCTATCTTCCGTTGTCAGGATTGATGCATGAAAATTTAGCTTTGTGATTCATTGCGTCGAATTAGGAATCTGAAGTATGCGGCGCGGGCTTTCGAACGGGGGGTGGTCTGCCTTTGTGCGGTTCGATCAGTCAGCATCAGGCAGACGGTGCTCCTAGTCGATAAATGATTGCGCAGGTATCAGACCAGCTTTTCTGGCTGATATGTAAATTTGAGGAGGAATGTGGCTTCGATGAGATCATTGGCATTCATTGGTCTGTTTGGGATGGAAGGCGGGCTCTGAAGTGTTCACAGGCTGCATTAAGATTTGTTTCAGAGTGGCTTTGTCTAGTCCCGCAGCGATAAAAATGTTCCGGAGCTATCCGCACTAGCTTTTGCTGGGGGGCTTCGAAAATCGCGGCACGCTTTTCTGAAAGCCGTTGGCCTTTGCCTACACTCGTATCTGATTCATCAGATGTTTGTTGATTTACAGCTTTTTGAGGGTGACACGGCACTCGTCCCTCAGCGATGTATCCTTGGACAAAGTTGATATGTCTCGCTGTTGATCAAGTTATCCCAGAGTTGCCTTGAGCTTTTCGTAAAGCGCATTGTGCTGAAACAGGAGAGTCCGCGCATCGTTTTCCATAATGTCGGGCGTTCCCGTAATCATTTCATGTGATGACACTTGCCTCAAAGAACGCCTTCTCGAGGTATTATATCTGCTATTTTAAGACGCCTAGCCTGGATTTCTCGCCAATAAAGATTGTCCAACGGTGAGGAGGTTAACAAAGCATGGGGATTGCCCCCCCATGGCCATCCCAACTCTTCCGCCGCTTTGCCTCCAGATGGTAAGCCGCCGCCGCAGGCAAAAAGCGCCCACGGGGTAAGTGCCGGCGCGCGCTTTGCCGGTCAGCATTCAAGACAGGCGCTTGGGCAAAAGCTGGTGTGCCGCAGTCGGGGGGGCTATGATCTCGCGGCCAAGAGATGGGTCTTGCGGCCCCAGAGCGGACGAGCCGGACTCAAGCCGCCCGCCGTCGCCCCATTTCTCGAGAATCCCGCAAAATCTCGGACGCCTCATGGCGGACATCTCTATAGGCGAGAAATCCGGGCGAGGCAGCATCCTATCGAAATAGATTCCTTTAAGGTTTTCTAAGCCGCCTTCTCTGTTTTCGTTTTTTTGATTTCGTCGGTGAACTTCGTGCTGGCTATCACATTGACAATCTGCTGTCAGCCGTTGAGTTTCCGCCATTTCTTTTGAGCCGCTTCGGTCAGCTTATAGACTGGCGCATCTCAAAAGATTCGTTTGCCGCCGAGTTTTCTCAACCACGGATACCTCAGATAGCACAGATTTTCTGCTAAATTCGTACTATATCTGGAGCTCAAATTCAATTTCTGGACGATTCGAGTTCAATCGATTTCGTTGATATTAGAAGTTACATGGCGCCTTATATGTAAATTTCCAGGAATCCGGCGAAAATGCTCGCGATGTCGCTGGATCTCCAGGCATATGTCTCTCAGGGAAGGTCTGCGCTGATCACGGGTTTTTGCTCTTTAGTCCGCTTGGACCAACTCCGCCGCCCGTTTGCCGTCCTTTTCTAGCCGTGCCAGGATCCGGAAATTGTGGTCAGGATACCCAACTGGCGCTCCGTTCGCGATTCTTAAAACCTCGTTCTTTCATCGGATCGGAACCCATGCTTGAGGATGCCGGTGCGCGCCTTGGTCCGAACCCACCATCTTTGGAACTGCTGGAATTTCCGGCGCCGGGATTCCGGGGATGTAGGCCGTTGTGGATATTTCTCTTTTTGTGTCATCGTCGGATTGCTTCGCTGTCGAATTGACGACCGGCGCCGACCGTTTTGACCACCCCCACTCCATGGTGTGTGTAGATCGCTTCTAGGCTCTCCTGTAATTGTTGGCTACCTCCGGGAGAACTGGTTTGATGGAATCTCCAGTCTAGTCGGTTTCTTCCCATCTTCGATCCGGCAGATATCGGTGACGCAAGGTGTGATCCCTGACGGTTTCCATCAGGCGCTTCATCTGCAACAGCACTTGCTTTCTCGAGCGTTTAACCTGCGCCCGGCAACGGGTCGCGGTCATCGGGCCGTTCATCTGTTTGAAAAAGCCCCTGGGACTCTTCATCCGATGCCTGAGTCCGTGTTTGCGAATCAGTTGGGTCGCCAACATCAAGGTGCGGGTTGCATCTCGCAACAACACCCAATCCTCCGGATAATGGATATTGGTTTTGAGGGCGGTGGAACCCATCCGGATCGTGTCCAATTCGATGGCGTTCTTCGGTTTCAACGCCTGAGTTCGTGCCTCTTCCGGGGGTTACGCTGCCAGCTCGGTCAGTTGCCGGTTCAAATCCTTCAATGTCCACGAATCGGCCCGCCGGCGAAAACGGCGCAGCGTGCTCTTGGTTGGCGCCCGGACCATGCCGAGGCGATCCGGACAGCAACACCACTGAACCAAGGACGCTAGGCCAACCGTTAGCTCGTCATCCGATACGACTCCCCCAATAGCTCCGTCAGAATCGTGCGTGCTGCAGAGCCGCCACGCTTAGCTCTTGTCGGCATCGAGCCGCTGATCTTAGCTCTGGGGTGGATTGCCGCCGGCCTTCCATGCTCTCCCGGACGAAGAAACGTTCCTCAAGGCTACTGGTGCTCCTTTTCTCGGACGCAATCAATGTTGCCAATGACTTCTGGAAGAACTGGACGAAACCGGAGTTGCTAGGATAATTTTTCCATGGTGGCGATTGCTTTTTGATCGCGCAAAAACCATAAGCCACCTCTTCGAGGCGTGGAACTCTTTCTGGGGATTATATACCTCTTTTTCTTTGTCATCCCCAGTCAACATCCACAAGGACTTCCTTCATCTGAGACAGGCTCTATTTAAGAAGTTTATAGACGATCTCTCTCTACTCCTATAGAACTACTAAGACTCATGAAGAGAGAAGACCGGATATCTCCTCTCCATCTGGAATACCGCAAGCGACCTTGCGCCTTCCTTTCCTTCTCGATGATTTTTGGCATTCTCGCTAGTGAATATGTTGTTAATCCTTACTACCTAGTCGGCGGCATTATCTCCGTTACTATTGCCGCCGCTGCCGCCGGCCTGCCTTGGAAGAATCTATTAACAGCCGGTGCCATCGCTTCCATTGGCTGGACCAATCATCACTATCACACCGCAATCACTGACACCAACGACCTCCGCCTCCTAGTCGGCAACCAACCTCGGATCTGTGACATCAAAGGCACCATTGCCTCCAGCCCGAAAACCCGAGCCTTAGCGACGGATTCAGGAGACCGCATACAGACCCGATTCGAACTCGAAAGCAACCAGATCCGGCTCCATTCCCATTGGCAGCCGACTACAGGCTCCGTGCACATTACCGTCAATGCACCCCTTATCTCCGGAATCCATCGCGGCCAGCGCATCCAGGTTAGCGGCGCCATCGACCACCCCCAAGCGCCGCTCATCGCCAGAGGGTTTGACTTTCGGAAGTTCCTCCGCCATCAGGGCCTCCACTACGCCATGGAACTCCAAGGCTGGGACCCCAACCTGCGGTTATTCACTCCTACGGCGCCCCGCCCCCTTGCCACTCGATTCCGAGACTGGGCAAAGCAGACACTCACGATCGGCCAACCCGTGCCCGACAACGCAACGAAACTCATCTGGGCGATGGTGCTGGGCTGGCGAACTTGGCTGACGGGCGAGCTCCGAGAACCCTTCAAGCGTTCGGGAACCCTCCATGTTTTCGCGATCAGCGGCCTGCACATCGCCCTTGTTGCCACCATAATGGTCATCGTATCAAAATGCTGCGGTCTTCCACGCCGCCATGTTGGCTGGCTCATCATCCCCAGCCTTTGGCTCTATACCGCCGCAACGGGCTATCCCGCCTCTGCCATCCGCGCGACCACGATGACCTCTGTTATCTTGATTGGCTGGATGCTGCGTCGTCCGCCGGACACGCTAAACTCCATCGGCGCCGCTACTCTTCTGTTGCTCCTTTGGGAACCCCTCCAACTCTTCCAACCAGGATTCCAGCTCTCATTTACGGTGGTCACCGCCATCGTTCTGCTCTATCCCAGACTCCTCAAGCTGAGCCAGTCCTGGTTTGCTGACGATGCCCTCATCCCAAAAACCCACCAAAATGCCCCAAAACGATTCGCCCACCGAGCGATCCTCAAGCTTTACGCTTACTTCTCTGTTTCGGCCGCTGCTTGGCTGGGATCGGTCCCACTGATCGCCTATTACTTCAATCTCCTCACTTTGATCTCGCTACTCGCGAATCTCATTTTGGTGCCGCTCGCCGGCCTCGTCATGGCGAGTGCCTTTCTCTCCATTGTCACCGCAGCTTGGCTCCCAGCGATTGCCTCTCTCGCCAATTCCAGTGCTTGGCTCTGGATGACACTCATGATTGAGTCCTGCAACTTCTTCGCTGCCGTGCCCATGGGTTGTGTCAATGTCCCTAAACCCTTCTTGTTGAGCATCTTCCTCTTCTACCTATCACTCACCGCCATAGCGATTTCACCCAAATCGCCAACCACCAGAGGAATCGCCCTCATCAGCGTCACCATCATCCTGGGACTGATCATTCAACACTTCCATGCAAGCAAACAGCGCACCATCATCTCGATCCTCCCCATCCCTGGCGGAGACGCCATCGCCATCGATGCTCCCGGCAGAGGCCAAGACTGGCTAATCGATGGCGGACCCGCCTGGTGCTACCCCTTCATCCTGAAACCCTTCCTGCTCAATCAACCGCCAAATGCTCGCTACACCAACCACCTCCTCACCCACGGCGACAAACAGCACCTTGAGATACTTCCAACTCTACTCGCCCAAGAACCCCCGGAACAAATCGTCATTAGCCCTCTCAAATTTCGATCTTCCTTCTATCGGAACCTCATCACCCAACTCCGTAACGCCGACCATCAAATCCACCATCGAAGCAGCAGCAATCAGCTTGGCCCCTGGAGAGTCCTCCATCCCCAAGCAAATACCCTCCCCAGCCCGGCCGACGACGCCCCTCTGGTCCTACTCGGAGAAATCAACGGCATCAAAATCCTCCTCCTCTCCGACCTGAGCCATCGGGTTCAAAAAGAACTGCTGAATCAAGACCCCACCTTGAAAGTCGATATCATCACCCTCAGCCTCCCGCCCAACCGAGAACTGCCCAACCTCTATGTCTTCAGCCAACTCAACCCTCAAGCCATCGTCGTCACCGGAAGTAACAACCCAAACGGCAAGCGTTGGGTCAATCACCTCAGACATCATTTTGACGACCGAAAAACCAAGATCTTCTTCACCGGCACTGACGGCACCGTAGTCCTGACACTGGCGAAAAAAGCCTCCAAAGTCACGACCATTTTGGGAAGAGAATTCCCACTCGTGCCCAGGTTTTGACTAGGAAGTGTGAAGCTAGGGAGAACAGGACTGCAAGATAAAACAAATCCTGCCAAAACTTACCAACCGCACAATTTCCTTCGCCGCCGAGCAGTGACTTGCTAAATTCCGCTTTCTGACGTGACGCTCCCGTAGCTCAAGTGGATAGAGCAGCGGTTTCCTAAACCGCTGATCTGGGTTCGAGTCCCGGCGGGAGCACCATAATCATAATTTTCTATACACCTTGCCACTGTGACATTGCGATTCTTGCGTTTGAAAAAGGCGAACCGGAAAGCTCCGCCCTGAATCCCTCAATGCTCGACTTGTTACACGCTCCTGAAGCCAAGCGAGATATTCGGATTGTTCGGGGATGGGAAGATTGGATTGAATGGGGTCCCTTGATCAATAGGAAGCATTGTTTGAGGATCCCGCCACTTTTGGATTCAACAATGCCCGGCGAGAAATGAAAATTGGCCCGCCTTGCCATACTAGAAGTCCAGGAGACCCTGGTGAGCAAATTAGGCGTCTTTGCCTACGGCTTTAACGTTCACAAAATAGCTGGCGCCCCCAACCGCATCCTCTCCCAGTCGTGGAGCAAAAGAATCCCGGACAGCCGGTCAAATGCCACTATGCCTGTGATAGAGTCTCCGTTGTTCTCATCCATGCTCGACTTGCAACTGTCCTCCCCAACCACCAACCCAAAAATTCATGGCATCATTTGAACCCAAAGTTTTCATCCTTCCTCCGTGGTCACCTCGCTCTTATCCGCCGGGCACTTCCAAATCGCCGGAGCATCCGCCTCACTTTTCGCCAAGTCAAACTTCGATCAACGTTTTGGTGAAGATCCCAATTACTTTGATTGCCGCCCTCGAAATCCATGTAGCCGTCCACCCAAACATAGCTCCGATTGTCAGTGTTCCCGAGATTCTCGGCGTGCGGCAACCAATCTTCGCTATCAGTCGAGTAGTTCACCCAGACCAAGGCCGGACAAACGGACCCACAGCCTGTCCCTTCACTTTCGCCTGAGACAACACCGGAAGCAGCAACGAAGCTAAGATCGCAACGATGGCAATGACCACCAGCAATTCACGAGTGTGAAGACCGATGTTGGTCACATATAGGACCATGTTCTATGTCACTAACTTATAGGCTCCTCAATAGAGCAAGATCAACAAGAAGGCATGGCACATGACAAGCGATTCAAGAATCATTACACGCTCCACGGATATCATCCGCTACGAATCACTAAGATACGGACGGTGGGCACTTCCCATCTGTGAGTCAGCCGTATGGGGAGAGTGTCCCTCCGATCATGGATCGGTTCTCGATAATGGGTTTCTGGTTTTGTGCCTCATTCCAGAAATTGCTGGTATAAAGCCTCAGCTTACTGCGATGGTGTCGATGAGTTTATATCCGTGTTATCGAAGTGCCTAGGTAAAGAATCACTGCACCGCCAACTCGCCAATTCAACAGACTTCCGCAGTCGGATCATGTGATCTCGAGAGCGCCGATTCACCCCTATTTAACCACACACTAGTATCCTCCTGCCATGGTGAAAACAGATTCTTCGCTTGACTCAATCAATTTCGATATCCTTTCAGAGAAGGTTGGTGGACACACACAGAAACCGTGAAGTAACAGCAAAGACCAAAGACATGTTTCCGTGCCCACCGGACTTTCTCGTCGCCATTCATACGCTATTTACCGAGACCTAAATCAAGCGTCCTGTGAAAATATTCCTCATTCTCCAACTGACTACTCACGACGCTACCATTAGAGGTACTTATGATATGCCAATGGTGCCTCCTAGTCGCAACATCTCACTGTAGTAGTGGTGCGGAAGTTCGGTTCGTGGCCATCGCATATCCGAAGAAGACTCCTCCCGCCGCCAAATCTCATCAACCTGGGTCCCGTCAAGTACACCGAGCGCCACGCAATCTTGAAACGTAACCACTCTTCTCACCGATTCATCCAATCTTTTTCCCGGTCGTATCGAAGAAGCCGGATGCAGAGGCCCTTCATCAATACGATTTCACGAATAAGTCTTGAATTGAGCTTGATTCGCTTCCCTGGCAACAGAGCACCAACGAAAACACACAGTGCCGAGACCATCAGACAGCCTAACAAAAACTTTCTCAATCTCGAAGCCCGTTGCTCTTCCAGATCGGTGTTACGTCACAAAACACATACCAATCATCAAAGGATGGAACCCTCTATATGGTTCCGATAGCGGTACAGCCAAAATGCCCAAAATTTGCAGTATACACCATTTGAACCTGCAGACTAGATGCCAACTACACCTGCTTCAGAAATTTTCCGAGCGAATATGCGGAACCGCACTGCACCAACGTTTAATATGCGACAACCATCGAACCAAACTCATAATTAGAAGCTGCACTGACAGCAGTAACTAAGCGAAGAGTCCGACGACACAAGCGGAGGGACCCCTTTAATTAAGGGGACTACTTACTTTACTAGACAGGGAGTGTCAAGTATATTCTAGGAGAACTAGCCTATGGTGATCCAATCATCTGTGTAGCCGGTGAGGTCGAGGATAGCTTGATCAACTCTGCTGGGGATTTTA
>JAMASS010000062.1 GCA_024761205.1 Limisphaerales bacterium | reverse complement strand
TCCGATGGGTTGCGGCATCGTTGTGCAGACTGCAAGCGTGTGTTTCGTCTCATCACGGGCACTATGTTCGGGGACAGTCCTTGCCCCAGCGGTTTCTTGCTACCTACCTGGAGACCATCACCGCCAAGCGATTTACTATAAAACCTGCCGTCGCAGTGCTGATACCGACATTATACCTAGCACGAAAGCAACAAAATAAGGTGTCCTTAGATCAGACAAACTATCACTCCGGCACAGCTACCAATTGACGTAATAAACCAGAATTCGGTGCTTCTAGCGCACCGGAAAAAATTCAATCCTGTCGTGAGTATTATCCTTGCGGCCAACGCTGAATTACCACTGGTGTTTGTTTTTCCTTGACGTGTTGCTTTATGACGCACTTTTCACCTACCTCCACACTCGAAAAGCGAGTAATCGAGAAAGTGCTACCCTCGCGAAGAGTCTGAGATTCTTAAAAGATCAAATCATCCTCCGGCCAAAAAGTATCCAAAGGCAAGCGATATAAAACGCCAGACTCCGCTCGAGGAACCTAGTGGCCAACGTGGAATGAGGAGCGCCGGGAATCACCAAGCGAGCACATTCCCCACCTGTACACCCTATGAAGCATGAAATTCGGAGAATCTAAAAGCGAGAAAAAGTCGGTCTCCGACGAATTGAAGCAAGCAACGAATTAGGTCGCTCAGAACCGGTGCTCCCATCTACACCAGTTCCCGTAGAGGTTGGATCCCGGCATTGACCAGATAATGAGGCCTTCCCTGATTATCTTCGACCGTGGCCGTCCGGACATCAATCCTCATGTTGTGATAGAGCGTCGCAAAGATTTCTTGGAATTTCACCGGGCGCTCTGTGATATCACCGCCTAAACGATCGGTAGCGCCGATCACTTGGCCCGTTCGCATCCCACCGCCACCTAAGAGAGCAAAGTTGGCTCGTGGCCAATGATCGCGGCTATTCATTTTGTTGATCTTTGGCGTCCGACCGAATTCGCCCCACACGACAACGGACACATCTTGATCCAATCCGCGTTCGTGAAGATCCGTCAGGAGTGCGGAAAGTCCCTGATCGAACAGCGGAAACTCTTCTCGTGAACGAGAGAAATTCAAGCCGTCCCTCCATGCCAATCCCATCTGCTATAGCTTAATGAAACCACTCGAGCGCCCGCTTCGACCAACCCAAAAAAATTCCGTATCATCTTGGGCGCGCCGTCACGCTGATATCGGGGATCATTTTGACCATATCGCTCCAAGATCCTCGGATCTTCCTTCGATAAATCCAAGGCGTCCACCAAACCAGTTCCCGACAGAATATCCATCGCCTGCTGACCAAAAGTATCCATTCCCTCCATAATGCCCCAAGCATCGGCATCTCTGCGAAATCGCTCAAACGCGCTTAGCAGCCGTCCCCTGTCACGCAAACGCTCCAAGGATACACCGTTCAAAGATATATCACGCGCCTTAGCCAAGGGATCCTTGGAAACAAGGTTCATGGGATCATAAGCGGGACCGATGAACCCGGCTCCCATGGGGTCTCCCCTCTCCCGAAACCGCGTCGGATACATCAAGGCAACATTGGCCGGAACTTCATGTCGCCTCGCCTGCAGACTCGAAACCCAAGACCCTAGCATCGGCCAACCACCCTGAGGTGCGGGATCACTCCGCTTGTGGCCGGTCATGCATTGGTAACAATCATCTCGACCATCCGAATCTGCAATTGATCGGATGATGGCAAATTTGTCGGCCATCTTCGCCAATCGGGGAAAAGTTCGCAGATTTCCATTCCCTGCACGTTGGTTTTGATGGGATTAAACTCGCCCCGAACCTCTGACGGTGCGTTCGGCTTCAGGTCGAAGGTGTCAATATGCGAAGGACCGCTAGGAAGGTAGATATTGATAATGGCCTTATGTGATTTCCCGATGCTCGCCTTAGCTTCCATCCTGAGCAACTGAGAGAGCGACAGTCCCCCAGCCGCCATGCCGTCGATCTTCAGGAACTGTCAACGGGAGGCACCATTGCACTAGCAATCTCTCCTATCCGCTTGGCCAAATATGGTTAGCATCGTCTTCTGCCTCGAGGTTTTATGGAATTATAGGAGAAACAAGCGGTTCGCCAATCCAAAATTTGTCTGCTCTGAAACATGCAATACAATCAAACACCGCCGCAAATCACTGAATTCTCGCAAGACTGAGGCGCCGAGGTATGATTGAAATGGGTGTAATCACACCGCATTTCATCACACTAAACAAGCCAAAAGCGACAACTCCAACAGCGCCCTTCGCAAAGGATTTTCGTGGGGTTAAGCCTCGCGTTGTGATCGACGACAGACGAGTTTTCGAGACATCGCTGTTGCTCTCAAGCAGATCCCCTGATAAGCTCGCCGCATGAGCATCGTCAGAAGACTCGATCATACCCGCTACCGGGTAAATGACCTGGAAAAGAGTGTCAGATTCTACAAGGAAGTCCTCGGGCTGGAAGAAGTTCGGCGCCACAAATCACCTCGCGGCTCCGAGCTTGCGTTTCTTAAGGCATCGGAGAGTGAAGAACTGATTGAGCTTTGTTATTTTCCCAATAGCGGTTCGGTCGAGGTACAGGAAGATCTCACACACTTAGCGTTCATCGTCGATTCCTTGGAGACCTTCGGCGAACATCTCAAATCCTTGGGCCTAGAATACTCAGATGGCCCCACCATGAAACCCGACGGTAGCGGTGGGTTTGCCTTCGTTGATGCCCCTGAGGGTTACGAGGTCGAACTCATACAACGCTCCTAAAGCTCACAGGCGCAGCAACTGCCAGGAATTGGCCTCGGCTGAACGGCAGGTCATCCAAATAAAAATGCCTAGCCATGTCACCGAAGGGAGGAGATTACTTCATTGCTGTCGGTACCTGCTAGGTCTGCGTCAGGAGCGTGCTCTTGTGCCAGTCCCTTTACAAAAGTTTCGTAGCCTTCGCGTGGTCTTGCATCATCCTTTCCGTAAAAGACGCCCGAGACGGCCCCGGTGTAGCGGGCCTGAGCCGCCCGGAATCCCTCGTCCATCCAGTCTTCCTCCGTCAGCAGCTTGTCGCCCCGGCCGTTTCTCAGTTCGGTGCGCCCCCCCGATGACAGGTCCCAAACCCCCGATGAGCACCGTCCACAACTGCGTCGCCAAGTTCGCGTCCGTGATTGCCCAGAGTGGATAATCTCCAAGCAAAATCAGAACATCCGGCTCCAGTCGTGATTGCAGCTCAGCCGCTATCTCCTGCGAAGTATAGACGCCCCCCTCCATGCTGGTCCGCCTGACTTTGATCTGAAACCACCTCTATCCTAAAATCTGGATCACTGCCTGCCAATCCTCCAGCCCGTAGCCCTTTATCCAACAACAGCAGCAGCACTTGATGCACGACGGGGTCGTGCCGCCGCTTGGAACAAAGGAACTCCCCAATCTGATTATGTTACCGCACTTTGGCCATGTAGGCTCAGCCCGCCTGTCATTCGGCTTTCGGTGTCAGTGTTTATGTTGTTGTGATTGGCGCGTTGAGGATCGAAGTAGTCATTGAGAAACTCCTGCAGCAGACGCTCCCGCTCTTCTTGATTGACAGCTGCGTTTCGGCAATCTTCCGGGGCAAAGGCGGGCGCAGCAGATGCGCTGCCGACCCTGCTTCTTTGGCAATGGCTTCCGGCGAGTAGGAGGAAGGCGGCGGCTCGTCCTCCGGTTGGAAGTGCAGCCACACCATCGCTCCCAGCAGGACGGCAAGCACAATCCAGATGCCGATGCGGATTTGATGATTTCGTTCCATATGTCTGCCTTTTCTTTTTGATCCGCTGTTTGGGTTCCTCCTCATTTGGCAGCCAGACTGAGCCTAATTGTTGGGATAAAGTCCCCGAGTTGAGGGACTGGCTGCTCATCGGTAATAAGAAATCACGCTCACCACGTCAGTATATCGAAAACCGCCGGACCGGAGCGCAAGCTCAGTGAGATCATGCCGGAATGCCCGGATTGACGGACCCGTTGCCAGGGGATTATGCCTGGATAATCGGCATGATTCCCTTTGCCATCCACGCCATAATAGCACAGATACGCCTCGACAATATTCAGGAAATAAAACCTGGGACCATCTTGAAATTCCCGCCATTCGTAATCCACTGCCTAAGCCATGAAACAATCCTTTGCCCAGCAGGTCGTTTTTTTGAATCCATTGACCATTTTTGGAGGACGCTTGCCTGGTAATGATCCGTCTGAAAATACGGCCCAGGCCAATGAGAGAAGAGGGTGCTTGGCCGAACAGAGGCCTCGGCCTACTTTTGCCGGGAATTTTCGGGTCCCCATTTGGGGTAGACCGAGGGATCCAGCTGACCTCGCCGAATCATATCTTGAAGATCACGGATGATGGTTCGTCGAGCCACCCGAAACTCGCGGGCCAAGGCTGAGATATTCGGACGCTCTGTCACATCATCCAACAAATGCTTGATCTGGTTCTGTCGACTCAATCGGTCGGTCGACCGACTGAGCAAGGATTCAATATCAACGCGTTTTGACCGTTCCAGCGATTCGAACTGTTTGACCACCTCAGTCTCACCACACTCGACCAAAGCAGTCCGAATCACCTCCTGTAATTCATCGAGATCGACCGGCTTGGTCAGGCAATAATGCGCTCGGCGAGGCCCTTGCAACGCATTCATTTGTTGGTGCACTTCCAGTGCACCGGACACGATAACCACCGGCACATGAGGGAGGAGCTGCTTGTAGTCGGCCAGGAATGAAAGCCCTTCCTCTCCGAAGTCCAAGACGTGATCCAAAATGATGAGGTCCGGCACATTGCTGGCCAAAATCTGTATGGCCTCACTGCCATTGGTCGCTCTCACCAACTCAAACTCGGTTAGCGAATCCTCATAGATCTCGTATTGCAGATCCTCATCTTCAATGACTAAGATTTTCGGACGCGACATAAGCCTGACCTAGTCCACTCGGTCCACTAGTCTACTTCCGACGCGATCCGCGATTCAAGCTTACAACGCGTCGGATGCGCTATTAATGCACCTCAACTTCGCAATTGCCAGTCCCTCCGCGATAAAAATTGAACTGCACATTCGGGTGGTCCCTAACAGAGACATCAGCACAGAAGAGTCGATCAGGCGCTTGGTAATCATCAAGGTCGTCAACCGTTGACCGAATGCATTGCCGCGAGCACCCGCATGCCAAATCGATACTTTATCGGCTTTCCACGTCTCCTCTGGGCCCACCCTGATCGCTTTCGTCGGCACCAGTGAAATATTCCCGCCTCCGGACGACGGCCGCGCATTCTGTGCGATCGTCAACGGATGCAAATTCACCACCCGCGTAGCCAACCGACGGTAATCTCTCGCCGGAGGCGGCGTCTTCTTGTATTCGCTTTTCGAGGCAATGGATCGTTGAAAGCCCAATGCCTCACACCCCCCTGCCCCTCTGCATGACGGCACATCTCACGTCATCCCATGACTTAAGGTAAGATTGTAAGTCTGCCTGGGATTAAATGGAGCTGAGTGTCCGGCATCCGTAACTTTTGGCGGATGCGGGAAAAGCACAAATGTCCATCGGCCCGTCGAAAGACAGAGGATGGTTTTGTGGAACTTCCTTTCCGTCCAAGAACCATTCATCCATTCCCCAGAAATGGCCGGCTCGAACATCAAGCCCCAACTCGTTCACCAAGCGAGCCACCAATGCTAACTGCTCCATCGAACCAATCGGACCGCAGATGCCGACCGGATTATCGACCGTCGATTGACGCCAGGCATTGATGTATTCCAGGGCCTCCGCCAAATAAAAGCCCTCTAACACCCTATGAAAACCACCCGAAACCCCGGCCGTGAAAGCCCCTTCATTTTCGCCGACGTCAATGAGGCAGCATCGGCAATAATTTTATCATCAAGCGTGGTGTATTCCCATCAACCCGGAGCAATCAGTGGAGCTTTCGTGGCATGAGGAACTCTTTTCAAATCCCTGAATCGGGTCAAGCGCCCTTTCAAGGCACCCAAAACAAACCTTGGAGGTGGGGCAAACCCTGAGATGATCTGTCGAGCGATCAATTTGAACGAGGCTTCATGGTGCAGCCGGGATTTTTCCAAAGGGCGCGCCGGGGTGGCTAGGGGTGCTGCATTCGCGGCCTGAACCAACGAGCAAACGGGTGGGTCCGTCCGCTAGTTTGAGCCTTGATGGCGAGGACCGAGCTAGCGGGAGCGGCGGGGTTCGCCGTTGTCGAGGAAGCGCTGTTAATTTCCATCATTAGCCCTTGGAGATTTGGAGGCGAGGGAGTCACGTTTGGGATCAGCAAGCGCGGTTCCTCGGTCAAGAGACCCTGGGGATTGGCAAGCGCAACTTAAGGAAAGGCAACGGCCGGAGCAGGCGCCCTGAATTCGTCAAGCCAAGAGGGAGTCTTGAGAGACGCCGTCCCTCGCGCTGGACCGTGGAGGGAGGATGAAGAGCACAGTCGGGATGCCTCGCCCGAATCCGGAGGCCGCCTCGTGTTGCGAGGCGGCGGCTCAAGGGAGTCTCGCCCCACCAAGGGAACCCACACTCTTTTTGCTTGATCAAGCAGCTAGTTCAGCGAAGTTCTGACCGAAGAAGAACCGGATGCGGACCATTTATACCCACATCACGAAACAAATCCTTGCGACCTTGGCGTTGGCGGTGACCATTTTCACCTTCGTGCTCATCCTCGGGAATGTTCTCAAGGAAATCGTTACCTTGCTCGTGAACGGACAGGCAACGATCGGCTTGGTTCTTAAGGCACTCTGGCTGCTCCTTCCATATGTCTTGGTCTTCGCGTTGCCGATTGGCCTTCTGACCGCAGTCTTACTCTTCTTCGGAAGATTTAGCGCCGATCAGGAATTGACTGCCCTTCGATCCAGCGGGGTCAGCCTGCTCAACGTCGCGCTCCCCGTGATTGTGCTGAGTTTGCTCTTCAGCGGCCTCTGCGCGGTGATCAACCTGCACTGGGGCCCGGCTTGCCGCACCGCCTACAAAGATCTGATCAACACCATCGATCTCCGGACCACCGCCGACTTGATCACTGAGGGTGCTTTCATCACGGAAATTCCCGATCACTGGATCTACGTCGGCAAAAAAGAA
Source organism: Limisphaerales bacterium (assembly GCA_024761205.1). Lineage (GTDB taxonomy): Bacteria > Verrucomicrobiota > Verrucomicrobiia > Limisphaerales > AAA164-E04 > UBA2970. The sequence goes on along the minus strand of JAMASS010000062.1, from coordinate 13,064 downwards.
GGTGAGCTCCTTAAGGATGTACGCATCTTTACCTTGAAAGAAGGTGAAGCCGATGCTGAATACAATGCCGAATTCGGTCGCCTCGAGATCAACAACGAAGACCGTCAGATGCTAATCACACTAACCAACACCACGGCACTGCTGCGAACTTCGAAACGGCCAAAAGCGCCAACAGAACCGGGCCACAGTACACCACAATCCACCCCCAGCTACGATTGGCAGTGGGTCGAAATCGGTGGATGGTCCTCCACACCCATTCAAATCAAAGATCAAGGAGCCCAGCGTCGAAAACCGAAGATCAGCAATATGACCCTCTCCCAGCTTCGCAGAGAACTGACGATTCGAATGAGTGCGGACGAGGACGCCGTCGCCGTGGAGGAAGCGACGGGCAACGCGAAAAAAAAAGTGGAAATCATCACTTCAGTCAAAGTGCAAATTCATCGGCAAATCGCTTTCTCGTTCGCTTGCTTCAGCTTCGCGCTCATCGGGATCCCACTCGGCATTCAAACCCATCGTCGCGAAACGACCGTGGGCGTGGCCATATCCTTGATCCTCCTAGCTCTTTATTACACATTCTTAATCATCGCCCAGAGTTTGGATACCCGACCCGAGTGGCGACCGGAACTCATTGTTTGGCTACCCAATTTCATCTTCCAAGGGGTGGGAAGCTACCTCCTTTGGAAAGCCAACCGCGGCATCTAACCCAAGCCCAATCAACCCACCCACTCCCGGGCCGCTTGTTCCGCAAGCGCCCGCAAACATTGCGCCGGCCGCTCAAACGCCTGCGCTTCATCCCCAAGCTCCGAAACCATGGCATACGCCCTTGAAAAGTGGCTCATGACTCGACGATGCGACTCCACCATCCCTCCAAGCGCAACGCAGGCTTTGCTGTGCGCCAAACACCACTTGGCCACCTCCCCGACACCCTTCCCCATCAAAGACGATCTATCAACCGACCCCTCTCCAGTGATGATGAGATCTGCCTCACCCAACCGGCGATCCAATTGTGCACGACTCGCAAAAACCTCAAAACCAGAGCGAGGATCGCCACCCAGAAAGGCGCAACACCCAAACCCAAGACCTCCGGCGGCACCAGCACCGGGGCGATTTGCCTCGTTACGTCCAGTGGCTTGCCGGAAACACTTCGCCAGCTGCCCCAAACAAGCTTCCGCTTCTGGCATATCCTCTGCTCGCAAGCCCTTCTGGGGCCCATAAATTCGCGACGCCCCCTTGGCGCCGAGGAGGCGATTCTGTACGTCGGCAGCAACAATAACCTCCCAGTGCTCGACCACCTCGACGGGAGGCACAACAGCATTGAGGCCTGCCAAATCGGTCCAGCGCTCAATCGGCTTTTCGCTTCCGTTCAAGAATTGCCAACCGAGAGCCCGCGCCATTCCAAAACCTCCGTCATTAGTTGCGCTCCCGCCCAGCCCAATAAGGAGGGTTGAGACGCTCGACCTCAATATCTTCGCAATGAGCACCCCAAGTCCGTAGGTATCCAACTGGAAGGGATGAAACTTACCTTTGGGTAGCTGTGCCAAGCCCACGACCCGTGCCGTCTCAATGACGGCCGTTCGCGACTGGGGAATCCACCACCACGGAGACCAGATTGTTTCCCCGGCCGCGTTGACCGTTTTCACCCGTCGCCGCTGTCCCCTTTCTTGGATCGCGATCGTTTCACCGAAACCATCCCCGCCGTCGCTCATAGGAATCAATTCCAGGCGATCTTGAGGGCGAACCCGCGACCAACCGCGAGCAATCGCCTCGGCCACCTCGGCCGCCGTCAAGGTACCCTTGAACTTATCCGGTAGGATACAGACTCGTCGAGCTGCAGACACAATGAAAAGCAAACGTCGAGATCAGGCCGGTTCTGCGACCAAGTCGTAATCGGTCGCACCAACGATCTTTACCTAGGCAAATTTTTCAATGGGGAGCGCCTCCCTCACATAAACCCGCCCGTCAATATCCGGGGTATCCGCCTCACCGCGCGCCACACAATAACGCCTCCGAATCAGCGACGACCGGTCATCGTTGCCACCCCGGAGAAAACTATGTTCCCAAGAGGAAACCTGCGCCTGCTGAAGGCTATCAGCCGACGCTTCCGACTCCACCAACACTTTGATACGCTTCCCGATCATCGCCGCAGAAATCGACTTCATGACTTCTCGCTGCGCTGTGCCATCGCCGCCTCGCGCCGTTCCTGCTTGATCGCATCCGGAATCTGGCTGGCTATCTTTGAAGCTCTCGTGCCTTCCTCATGCGAATAAGTAAACACCCCCAAGCGCTCGAACTTCACCTCACGGATAAAGTCCAATAAGGTTTGAAAACGCGCATCCGTTTCGCCCGGAAATCCCACAACAAACGTCGTCCGCAAAACGATCCCGAGAATACCGCGACGAATGCGGTCAATCAGCTCCAAGATGTATTTTTGACTCGTTTCCCTCCGCATCCGCTCCAGCATATGCTGATGAATGTGTTGGAGTGGCATATCCACATACCGGGTGACCTTGCGACAAGCGGCAATCGTCTCGATCAGTTCGTCGGTCCAATGCGCCGGGTGAGTATACAATAGGCGGATCCAAAACTGCCCACGCAACGCGTTTAGTTCGCGCAACAGCGTACACAACGTTACCGAGTTCTCTGGCAACGACACCTTGGCCGCCTCGAAGCGCTCGGGAGAAGAGATAGACCACCGATGTCCCGGCCGCAAATCCATTCCGTAGTAGGTGGAATCTTGTGAAATCAATTTTAACTCTTTCACCCCCCGTCCCGCAGCAATTGCTTCGATTCTCGCACAATGTCTTCTTGCTGCCGGCTCGGATGCGAGCCCCGCATCCGAGGAATGATACAAAAGCTGCACGGATGGTTGCATCCCTCTGCGATTTTCACTTACGCGAAGCATTTGGGCGTCAACCGAAACCGAGGGGTTTCAAAATCCGGAACGAAATGGGGCCGTTGATGCACCTCAACACTAGGTGCTTGTGAGAGCATCGGGGAGGACCGCCTGGTCCCGGACATTTCAGTCTTCTTCAATGACCCTCTCTTCTTTTTTCCGCGCTGGGAAGACTGCAGACGAACCGCCCTTTTCCGGTAAACCTTCCTGATGATTCCGATGATTTCCTCGACCTGATCAATCCCCATAAAGACATCGACTTCAGGCGGCAACTTCGGTAATTCCCGGCGATATCGCTGCGGCAAACAACCCGAGACAATCAATCCCTGTTCCGGCCGGTACTGTTCTCGGAGTTCTGCCGACTCGAGAATGGTATCCACACTCTCCTCCTGAGCGGCCTCAATGAAAGAACAAGTGTTCACAATCACCACATCCGCCTCCGCGGCTTCGTTGGTGATCTCAATCCCATCCTTCATCAGCGAACCCAACATAATTTCGGCGTCCACCAAATTCTTGGCGCAGCCCAACGAAATTATTCCGACTCGAATCTGATCTTGTGCTTCGACGCTTGAACTCACGAGCAGGAAACCTAAAGAGGATTACCCGGTCTTGGCAATCTTAGGTTCTGCGAAACATCACCTATCAAAGAAAGCTCTCCAACTGACTTCGGATTCGAGGGCTTTCTAGAAACGGAGCCCTGCCCCCTTTCCTACACGCTTGCAACTCACGGGCAAGATCACGGTATTCTGCCATCTCAATTCGATTCCCCCAATCTCGTCCGTACCGGCCCTTAGATCGAATAACCAAGGTTTATCCGCCCCGGACAGGACCAACTTTAGATCATCGCCACCGCCGCTCACTAGCGCTCATGAAAATCAATGCCAAGCGGGTCTTGAGGACAAACCCGAGACCAACCGTGAGCAATTGCATCGGCTTCCGTCAAGACCCCCTTGAACTTATCGGTATGATATAAAGTTGAAGCGGCGAAGATTATATGAAAGGAAAACCAATCACCGTATCAGCACGGCAAGCACACCAATGCCGGATCGATGAAGAGCGTCTTTTGATCAATTCTCAGCTTGCATTTTTCAGTTTGCCACCCTTTGCAAGCCATTATCAGAGTGTGGCTTTCTTCAAAAAATAAAACCCAGCAACTGATCAGAGAAATGAAATACAATATTATATTATTGGACGAAACAAAGCCCTCTTTCGGCTTTCCATCCCGCCTTCGCCTCACACAGGGGGGTAAAATCCTAGCACCCCTCGATGGCCACTCTGCTTATCGTAGCCATTGCCGCCTTGAGCCTCTGGCCGTCGCAGTTTTCTCGAGACTCTAAGGATTGCAAACACCTTGAAAAGAAAGTCAGACGCTGCGGGATTCCTTTTGTCCATTACTACCACGGCAACGCAGTTAAAGGTAATATCTGTAAAATAGGAATACTGAGAGAGCATTTCATTTATTTATATAATTACATACCGCGTACGCAACCTGCATCGCTCGAGCACAAAGTGATTGCATGGGCAATGCCTTCGGTTACGCAATGGTTGCGAACTGACAAATCTAGCTGGGATGTGCGCCCGTGAGCAAATTCCTAGCCGCAGTGGGCGTAGGTTATGTGGGAATAGACATGTTTTGTCTTTATTCCAGCGAATCGGCAAATGAAGCACGGTGAGCTTGCAAAACTACCTCCAATAGAAAGAAAAATTCATTGTTTAAAAGCACACGGCAAACCTTAAGCCGACAAAAGGAAGAAGCAGAGGATATCGATGGAAACGACATTTGCGATGAATGCGAAGACAACGCGGCATACCACAAATACACCTTACTTAATTTGCCATGGGGTATCCGTATTTATCATATCGTTCACCGCACTCTATTTCCTCAAGAAGCGTCCATGGTGGAAGCAAGCGCCTGAGATGCGGGAAGTCTTGCTGCCAGCGGACATTGTGGCCCAAGTCCAGGCCGTTTTTCAGCCTTCGGAGCGGAAGGAACAACCCAAGCCGCACGAGGAGCCAGAGATTTGATTGGGATCAGATCCGTCTCGACATTCTGGATCATCTGCAAGGGAGACTTAGTCGGGAGCAGCCCTAGGTAGCGCAAAATCTTTGAGATGCAAGCCGCCATCCAAGCGAAGGAAGAAAAGCAAGAAGAACTGATGGAAAAGGACCCGTTTCTACCAAAGTTGTTTGAAGCAGGAACCATCAAACGGATTGAGCCGCCAGCAGAATGGCGACTTAATGCCAAACACCCGTCTTGGTTTTCATCGGGGCGGGCTTTTTTATGTGCTGGCTGGAGGCTGCCAAAGGGACTCTCATGGAAATTCTCATTTTACCCCTCAGCTTCTGAGCTCTCAAATCGCCGACTCGAACACTTGCGAAGAAAAACGGCATGTGTCAAGAATGGCCAGCAGCCGAAAGTCTTCCGGCCGAAAGCTGGTTTTGCAGCAACAAAATGGAAAAAATCTTACTTATCGACGACGAAGCAGATGTCCTTTACGCTTTCCGAAGGATCTTCGATTCACCCGAAACCCAAATCATCACCGCGAGTAGTGGTGAGGAGGGCATTGAGCTTTATCCCCAAGTACAACCGGACCTGGTCATTATGGACGTCCGCATGGGCGGTATGAACGGACTTCAAACCTTGGAAAAACTCCGTGCGGTGGACGTTCAAACGCCGGTGATCATGATGACCGCCTACGGCACGACCAAAACCGCCATTGAGTCGATGAAGCTCGGCGCCTACGACTACCTTCTCAAGCCTTTCGATGTGCCCAAGCTGCAGCAATTGGTCTACGCCACTCTCAAAGCATCGCGGGACATGCGGCAGTCCATTAGCCTGGAGCATCTTGAAGATCCGGGCGATGACGAGATCGGAATCGTCGGGCGCAGTGAGGCGATGCAAAAAGTACTCAAGCTTGTGGGACAATTGGCCGCTTCGCAAGCCACGGCTCTCATCACCGGTGAAAGCGGTACGGGAAAGGAAATCGTCGCCCGAGCGATTTACCAAAACAGCCTCCGCGCCTCAAAACCCTACTTAGCCATCAATTGTGCGGCGATTCCCGAAAACCTCCTTGAAAGCGAGCTCTTCGGCCACGAAAAGGGCGCCTTCACCGGCGCCACCGCCCTTCGCATTGGAAAATTCGAGCAGTGCAATCAAGGCACGATTTTTCTCGACGAGATCGGAGACATGGCCCTCCATACTCAAACGCGAATCCTCCGCGTGCTTCAGTCGGGAACCTTTGAACGGGTCGGCAGCAATAAGCCGGTTGAAGTGGATGTGCGAATCATTGCGGCAACCAATAAGAATCTGGAGGAAGCAGTGGCCGAGAAACAATTCCGCGAGGACCTCTTCTATCGCCTCAACGTGGTCCGCATTCATCTTCCCCCCCTTCGTGAACACCGAGACGACATTCGCCTGCTCGTCAGCTATTTCCTCAAGAAATTCAGCACCCTCCATGGCGGACCTGGTAAATCCATCAGTGGGGATGCCCTTGCCGCCTTGGAGAATTATGATTGGCCCGGCAATGTGCGAGAATTGGAAAACATCGTTCAGCGCTCCTTGGTAGTTACAAAAGGTGAAGCGATCCTTCTTGGCAACCTTCCCCCAGAGGTCCTCGGAAAAAGATACGAGGCTGCATCGACTACGGGCTCCGACGCGGCGCTATCCAAAGGTGCGGATCACGATGCGTCAACGAACGCGGGCGCTGCGACCGACATCTCGAAGCTAGCCGGGGCGCTTTTTCGATGGGCTCAGGAGTCTCCAGACCTAAAAATCTTACCGGCGGTCGAGAGAGAGTTGGTTTGTCGCGCTCTTCAAGAAACCCACGGCAATCAACTCAAAGCCGCCGCACTCCTCGGCATCACCCGCGCCACCTTGCGCAAACGAATCGAGAAGTTTGGGATCCAACAAACGTTGGATATTAATTGACGACTCAGCTTAACATCCGCGGCCGCTAATAAGTCCTCAGCGCAAAGGATGATTCGATCCATTCATTATTAAAGTCGAATTGAATGGCCGGCGGAAAAAAGTCAGGAGGCATCCAAAAAATCTCATTTTTCGCCCGCAGCAAGCGGCAGAGATCCTTTACCAACGCAGCCGGAAACCCTAACAACTTCACACGCCCGGGCCGAACACCAGCCTTTTTCAGCTGGTTGGGCATGACCTCCATCTCAGTGTCTGTCTCCCGAATCCACCAAACCTCCGCCTGCGGGGCCTTCGCGACAATCTTTTTGAGCCGCCTCGGATCACTTACACCGCATTCGGCCCAAAAAGTCGGATGCCCCTCGTAGTTCAACTGGAGGATATCCGGAATGAACGGAATGTTGTCATTATACAGATGGCCGCCTATCTGCAATCGCCCCCGATAGAAGAAAAGAAACCCTAGGGCTTTCAGCACAATGTGCATCTCACTCTCCTCGTCCTGTCGACCGACAATCAACCGATCCGGAACATCCAAACGAGAATCCTGGCACTCGATGCGAAAACTAAACTTGTGCTGCGAGGAGAATTCCGACAAGCCGCTAATCAAGCGAGAAGTCCCTCCCTTTTTCAACTCATTTTCGGAACCAACTCACACTTGGCCACAAAACCACCAACAAGCAGCAGCGAATGTCATCGCTTTAAACCCACAACCCACTCAATCCCTCAGCCCCTCATCTCTTCCCGCCCCGTTCCAAAACACTACTCAACTTTCTCCAAATAAGCCTTCAATCTCTGCTTGATGAAATACGTCCACCCGGCAACACCGCTCTCTCTTTCGAATTCAGGAATGCCCTCGGCCATGTCCTCCACGACCCGATACGTCACCCGCAAAGTGGCTCCCTCACCCTGCGCGAACAATTCGAAGGAAACATAGGCATTTCCCGCATACCCACCGAACTTAAAATCGTAAGTGATCTTTTCTTGCGGTATCACTTCCGTCACCTTCCACAAATGCGGAAAATCCCTCCCGCCGCTGTTCACATTGAACTCCGTCTCAAAGCCAACCTCTGCTTTAAACGCCGGGATATTGGCGAAGTACCATTGGCGCATTTCTTCGATCTTCGTGATCGCAGCCCAAACCCTTTCGGCAGGAACACTGAAAGCCTGTTCGACAACTATCGGTTCTTCATCTTTCTTCATGGCATCCGAATCATGCTCCCTCACTCACCCAAAACAAGGTCGATTGAACTGGAAATCGCAGAGAAAACAGAACGTTTATTTACCCACCCTCCGTTCTCTCAGCTGACCACATGCGCTTTGTGAGATCAGCGGAGACTTCGACCAATGAAGCCCCGTTCTGTTTGCTCTGAGCGCAGAGAATATCTATCACCTCTACCGAGCAGTACAGCCAACGCCTCGAGAGTGCCTACTGCAAACGTCACGCCAACGAATCTAATCACGCCGTTGGCACATGCTAGGTGAATCGAGGTTGATCCGCCCCCACCTCCGGATTTTCAATACACCAAACACCTGCAAGGGTTGCCCTTGTAAAACACCCAGATCGCGCAAGCGACCGCTCCCAACCAATCGCGGGTCCCGAAATACCAACAGTTTTCATCCCTTTAATGAGTGGAACCAGCGATGGTCTCTGCAGCCAAACAAATGCGCCACCATTCCCTTTAGCCAAGAGACTCAAATACCCAGTCGCCATCTTGTCGATAGGTTGGCTCGTCGTAATAAGCTTGAGTTTGGCACCATTTCCACACTCACATATGCAGATTATTGGTCGAGTTTGCGTGTAAGCGCCCCCTCCTTTTGATAACAAACCCCATTCTCGCAAAAGGAATTCGCGAAGCTTCCAGATCACCAACGGCGACAGCCACATGTCAATCGTCAAAGCAGCTGTTCGATGAGTTGCTCGGGCCTCGACGGAACTAACGATCGATCGAATCACAACACACCAAACCATAATTCGAACAGAGGACCACATCCCTTATTAAGTGTTACTCCGATCATGTGCCGCTAACTCGGCCAATTACAAGACTGTCAGAACAGGAGGTAACGGAGAAAACAGAAAGTTTGTCTATTCACCACTCCGTTACCTCCTGTTCAATCCCTCCCTTTCACCTCATCCCATATTTCCCTAAGAAGCTCAAGAGTCTTCCCCACTCCACATATGTCTCTCGCTCACATCCAAAGGAAGATCGCCTCCTAGCCCAGCGGACTTGGATCACCTCGCTCGGTCCATAATCAGTTCTCGGATTTCATCAGGATTCCCGATCCCCTCCATGATCGCCTTGTTCCCCACGGCAACTGATTCTGCCCCCACCTTCCATCGCCCCGGCCGTCTCAACGACAATGGTAAAATGCCAAAAAACACTGATTGGATCCCCGGCGGATGGCTATATTCTGCACATTCTCAAATGCGATGACACACTCGAGAACGGTACAAACTCCAAGCCGCCACCGCAGATTCTGATCCGTCATCACATACCACATCGTGTCATAGTGCAGACAAAATCGCGATATAGACGGCCACATCCGGTGCCATCGACAAAACAAAATCGGGAACCACCAGCCAGGGCCCTAGAACAGACTCGCAACACAAATAAAATACCAGCCGATGAAGATCGCAGATTGCCCACAGCCAAGGCGGTCCAAAAATAAAATTTGAGACAGCTCAAGTAGCACCGGACAGGTGAAAGCGCCCTCCGAAACCGGAAGTATCGGTGCCCGTTCCGGCACTCGGAACCAATCGGACAGCACTTCCCACACGCCCCGATAGATCTATCGCCTTTTCCCACTGGCTCACTCATGGTTGGCTTTTGGCTGGCCGTCTTGCTCCCGGCAGCAAATTTTTCATCGTTGCCCCACTCGTGCCGGACACCGTCTAAATCGGCACGCTTGGCCAACCCTAACCAAGCGTTCAACCGGATTACGCGTGACGTGAATACCCTGGAACCTGCCGATGGTTAGATAGACCTCATGGTGAAAGAAAAATCTCGTCGTCGAAATGATACCGAAGAGCTTTGAACCGAATAAAGAGCGGTACAAACACAAAAGGAAACCCAATCAACGCCGCCGCCAACACCAAAACATATCACATTAACTAGGAATCATCCGGACGCGGTTATCGCTTGTGGATCCGATTCTGTGCGACCCATGTCACTAACAGACATGCCCTTCCCTTTCTACGAGCCAAGCTCTCCCATTTGTTACAAAAAAGCCCCGCAGAACTCGACCCATCCCAACAATCTCTGGAGTGTAAGCCTTGAAGCCGCATTTTCCCGGGCGGATGCTTGAACTAAAAAGGGCGCGAAAGCCCCTCAACTTGGGACCTTGGTTGCGTCTCCTGCACGAGCGCGAATCAGGCAAACCCAAACAGAATCGGCAGCAAGACAGCCGCTACCACCGACCAAACGACATAAACCGGTATGTACCTGACAATCCACTTCTCCACGCCCTCGCAACCGATTCTCCCTAGGGCAAATCGCACATAATAATACGCAATCCCGGTCAAGTGACAGAACACCAGCAAGTTCACCCCGAGAACAGCCACTCGATTCGGCGTGAAACCGTAGGACGACAACCGAAACAAAATCACCACAAGTGCAATTACATTGATGACAAGAGTGACCAAAACCAGTCCAATATTCATAAAGTCCACCCCCCCTGCAAACTCTTTACGCCCTCGCTCTGAAATAGAAAAAATACACAGGCCCAACACCACCAGCAATAGACCATTGAAGGCGATGAAAAAATCCCTATCGGTAAACGGGCTTCTCTGTCCTACAACCATAGCAACGAAATAGCCTATCACCATCAAAAGGAAAAGTGGCGTAAAAACCTTGGCTAATAAAGGCGCCATTCGGAACCGGTCGCCGACGATACGAGTGACTATCAACGTGCCGACTAGAGGCGAGGCCACCGCACCGTACCTTGCGACATTCCTCATATACCAATCCGTAATATCCAGCTCGATCAACTGGAACAGGGCGATCGTCAAGCCCGTGAGTACCCCACCCCCAATCAAAATAACCGTGCTGTAGATCAACAGTTCACCATTGTAGCGGACGTAACTCATTCTCCCCGACAAACACTTCCAGTCCCCACTCAAAAACGCAACGCCCACTAAAAACCAAAATACAACTGCCAAATGCAAGCACGCCAAAACGCTCGTGTCCGAAGTATCAATAGCAGGCAGAAAACTTAAGTAGGTCAACGAACCCGCCAGAACGGACGCCATAGCCACCATGGCTCGAAGGCCGCATCCCCTTTGGACGCAGAAAAAACAAATCAATGCTCCGGCAACAATCCCTCCAAGATATTTGAGATAAAACGACTCCTCCTCAATCCCTGCGAAAAAGTGCGGCAACTTCGCCAACGTCCCAGCCACCAGAGCGAGCACAACTGTCAGCCCCATCTCCCTCCCTGGCCACTGTGCCTCTCCAGATGATCCTTCGCTCCCTCTGCGACCACCGAAGAAAAGCCGCTCATGTCACCCTTGCAGCACTAGCGAGTCCGGCTGCTCAGCGAATGCTCCCGGAAGCGCCCGCTCAAACCCCTTTGGATCCTTTCGATAAAGCACCTCCAATTCATGCGGCGCCTCGGCGACCCTAATAATCTGTTCTTCCATCATCCAAAGTTGTCACCTAAAAACTTTGCACGACAAAGCATAAACCAATAAAAAATCAACGACGAATATCCGAACCCCAGTTCCAAAATGACTCCGCTCTCTCCGTCCACCCCTGTTCAATACCCTACTCTCATAATGGTACCGACACAGCACGATCACTACTGCATCTCAATCATCATCCCACTGGTAAACCAAGCGATGTTCCTTGTCAATCCGACGAGACGATAGACCACTGAGATCATGCCTCAATAGTTCCGGTTTGCTGATACCTGCAAAGAAGATCGCTGAATCGCTCTTGGTGAGATCATTGATCTTCCTAAGCTTCTTCCGATCCGTTCGCTGCCAATACAAATAGTCGTCCCAACCAGCATATTCAAAGAAGACGTTTCATTCCTCAACCAATGTCCGCTTCTTAACCTTCCCCTTTTCAAGATTCGTAATCGTCCAACGAAATCATCACGACCGCATCCTTCTTCCCCCGAGTGATCACCACCGGACTGTAATCCGCACAAACCGCCTCCATCACCGACCTCAACTTCCTCCGAGCCTCAGTGTAAGTAATTTGTTCTCACGAAAAAAACGCTACGACTAAAACGTACTTATTTATTCAAATACTTTTCAAAAATCTCATCAACCTCCATTCCCTCTGGTTCAAAACTTGCCCCCCTACTGCCTAGAAACCAATTCTCAATGAAATTCACGGACCCCATCAGCATCCCCCCCAGCGAGGAGAACAAGAGCCTCACGAATGAAACGGATGGCCTCCTCAAAATCGATCTCGCCCGACTGAAAACCCTTCAGCACTTTGCATTCGAACCTGCCGCAGCACTCGGGGGTGGTGGGAGTAAATGGCATACTAAATCCCGTTAGAAACAAGCCGGCCTAGTTGCCCTTAAAAAACTGAGCCGCCTTATCCGGAAACACCGTCGCAAGCAGTGGCAGACTTCCGGTATAAGGCACCTCCAGTGAATCCACTGTTCCCAAGGTGCCGGTAATCGATCCGCCGCCACCAACAGCGCCTTTCTCCAGAGTACCAATCGCATACGCAACGACTGCCATGAACAGTCGACGCCATCCTCACTCATGTACTATCGTACCGCAAATTACCGATGTTAGAGCCGTTCAGAAGATTGCCACTCTGCCCAAGAAAGATCCTAATGTGGTTGACCGGTGCGATACTTCCGTCTGCCAAAGTATCCCCTCCATCACACACAAAGTCCGGGGGAATCAACACACTGGCAATCATTGTTACATCCCGTGTTGCCAAACACAACAAACTGGTCGCATTTCGCCCAATCCGCATCCCCCCGCATGCAAGCCTCGAATGAGTCATCAGCACCTCGGAGTTTGCAAAACAAAGATCGGCAAACCATCACCATCCGCATCGTCATCAAATACCACCGAAATCGACCCAATCGTCTCCGAAATAATCACCAATTCTTTTCCCTCGCGTTGCGTCGCTTGTGCCTCCTCCGCCGATCCTGATGACTTTTGAAATAGGCAGTGTTGCTCTCCAGACCCGCTTTGGCTTGACACCAGAGACCTTCCCAGGCATCAAGGTTGCCATCGTCTGCCATCACTCCCCAGGGATTAGTTCCGTTCAGGTATCCAAG
>JAMASS010000061.1 GCA_024761205.1 Limisphaerales bacterium | reverse complement strand
CCTTGATAAACAGATACAGGCCGAACGGGAGGCCGCCCGAGCCGCCAAAGAGCAGGCGGAGCGGGAATGGTGGGAAGACCGCAAGCACTGGGTCGAGAACTTCCCCTTTGAGCCGACCTACCACCCCACGATGACCTTCAAAGCATCCAAGCAAGGCCGGAACAAGGCGGGCTATTGGAAATGGAACGTCCGGGACCCGGAAGAGGAAAAAATGATGCTCGCCGTGGATCGGCACAGCTTCGTCAAGGATTTCTACGAAAATCCCCTTCGCTATTCCAAAGCCTTCGAGATGTTGGTTGGTATCCTCCAGGAATACGGCTACGGCAACAGCCCTGAGCGCCTAGGTAATGTTTATTCGTCGGTGCGTGGCTACTATGATATATTGCCCAAAGCCGCCGAGGACCCCGAGGGGCGGGTGCCCGGCTCCACCCACAACAAGCGGGGCTACCTCACTTGGCAAGAGAATTTTGAAATTTACTACAGCGGCATCGTCGCTCATTTGATGGAAACTCATAGAAATCTCTTGCCGGGCGAAGAACCGATACCTGAAGAAATGGCCGAAGAGATTCGGGAGCGCATTTTGAATGAAATCCCCGAGGAAGAGTTCACCAAGCAGCCCGGTCTAGGCACCTTCGCCTATAACGAAGATTACAAAAAAGAACTCGAACCCGGCGATCCCTTATTGATGCGATAGTGACACGGCGAGAAAAAGGGCTGCCTTCCGAGGTGGCTCTTTTTCATTGATGGAACTGAAGCCGCTCGAATACTCTCAGTGGAAATGTTGCGGCCGGCTCCGGCGCGTTTTTCCTTTCACTCACCTGCGGGATGGCCTATCCCCTTGAGCCGATGCGTGCGGCGCACCTCCAAAACGTCTGGCAGATCGTCGTCAAACTCGGCACCGGCATTCTCACCGATGAGCACAATCTCCCCAATCCCGCTCAGATGGAAGGATTGGTCCAGCAAATCGCCGCGCTCCGGCACGCTGGCAAAGAAGTCATCGTCGTCTCCTCGGGTGCCGTCGGTGCCGGCATGGGTGCGCTCAAATTAAAGAATCGGCCGACGCCCCTCCCCCAACTTCAAGCCTGCGCCGCTCTCGGCCAATCACAACTCATCACCACTTATCAAAAGCTGTTTACCAAGAAAAACATCCTCACCGCTCAAGTGTTGCTCACGCACGAAGATCTCCAAGACCACGACCGTCACCTCAATGCCCGTAACACGCTGTCAACGCTCATCGCTCAAGGAATTGTGCCGATCGTCAACGAAAACGACGCCGTTTCATTTACCGAGCTTAAGTTTGGTGACAACGATACCCTATCCGCCCTCGTCGCCAGCCTGTTACCTGTGGACCTGCTCGTCATCCTGACTACCGCAGAAGGCGTGATCGAAGACTTCGGTACACCCAACGCCAGGCGGGTCAGCGTCATCAAGAGAATCGATCGACGCATCGAATCACTCGCCACCGGTGCCACCAGCGTCACCGCGACAGGCGGCATGACCACCAAGATTCAGGCGGCCAAGATTGCCAGTCGCTCGGGGATTCCCACCATCATTGCTAGCGGACACAAGAAACACATTTTGAAAAACATTATGGAGGGAAAAGACGAGGGCACCTTGATTCTGCCCACCGCCTCCCGACTCAAAGGAAGAAAACGATGGATCGCGTTCTTCCATCACCCATTGGGTCAAATCATTGTAGATAATGGAGCGAAAACCGCATTGCGCGAGAATGGCAAAAGCCTTCTCTCGAAAGGCATCGTTCGTGTCATCGGCAACTTCAGCAAGAACGACGTCGTCTCGATCTGTGATCTCGAAGGCACCGAATTCGGCCGCGGCATGATCACGCTTGACGCACCCCAGTTTTCCGAAGGCCAAATCCCCGCCAAAGTTATCGTGCACCGCAACAATCTAGTGATTCTGTGATCCGATGAAGATTCCCGATAAAGACCAGCCGCCGATCAATCAACTCCTTGAGGTCATGGCGGCGCTTCGATCGCCCGAAGGCTGCCCGTGGGACCGAGAGCAAGACCACATGAGTCTGCGATTCCACGCCGTAGAAGAGGTATACGAGCTGATCGATTCGATCGAAGCCAACGACGAAAAGGAAATGGTTGAAGAGCTAGGCGATCTACTACTTCAAGTCATCTTTCACTGCCAACTCGGCCAAGAGCGCAGGGCTTTCGACTTTGACCAGGTCTGCCAGTGCATCGTCGATAAACTCATCCACCGCCATCCCCACGTTTTCGGGGAAAGCGACGCAAAAACCGTGGATGCCGTATGGGCGCAATGGGAACAACTCAAGAAAGCCGAAAAAGAGGGCACCGAGCACGAACGCGCCTCAATCCTCGACGGCATTCCTCGACATCTCCCGGCACTCCAATACGCCGAGAAACTCGTCAAAAAAGCCCGAAAGCATGACCTCATCAAGGAAGAGTCCCCATCGGTAGCCGACACACCGGATGCAGAGGCTCTAGGCGAACAACTCTTCCACATTACGCGAACTGCCCAACAACACGGCCTGTCTGCAGAAGCCCTTCTCCGAAAAGCAATCCAACACCACGAGCGCACCTGGCGGATACAGGAACAAACCAAATAAGAAGGATACAACCGAGCCGCTATCGCCGAATTATTGGCGGGCATCGAACAGATACCTATCCCCCAACAAGCAATCACCTTGGGGAAGGGAATTCCGTCCTCCTGCACTGCGCTACGGAGGAGGACAGCTCGAGTGGCTCTCGCCCTACCTCATGAGATCGACTCACCCTCTGAAACCCAACCGAGTCCTTCCACTTAGCATTTTTCGTTATCACCAACCTCCCAGTATAAGTCAAATCCCGTGATGCTAGCGGAAGATATCCCACCAACTAGTTTTGACCACGCTTCGAATCCGGTGACAATCTTGCCTTTGAAGCTTCCCGCCTTCTTCACTGGAGATGGTGAGATTGTCTGCGGATAGAGTTCTCGTGTAAATATTTGTGGATAAACCGCCCTCCCCCAAGAAATGGAAGGTGAATTCAATCTCGTAATTGGCGCTGATGCCCGCTCCATAGATGCGAAGCCGCTCTTCACTTTACAGCTTTTAGGGCCGTCTTTAGTATGTTTCTTTTCCATATAATCGCATCGCCTTTCGAAATGAGCACCGACGATCGATTGCGGCCTTCAATATCGATATGATTATCTCTGATAGTCGATAGAAAGTTAGTTTCAGTAAGCCGCTTATTCGGCGTAAAGGTATGGCTCATTGGCAGTTTCTTTCTCCTTAATTTCTCTACATCACACCCGAGTTTAGGCGGCAAAAATTTCATCCTACAAATCTAAGAGCCAGACGATCTTCTATGATCGAGCCTATCTAATACCTAGCGACAACGTCTCGTCGGCAGATCACTTAAAAGTGGAATGCGCTTACGATATCCTCTGATAACAACCACAATCGATGCCCCAATTCAACCGGTTATCGAGTGTATTTATGGAAGTCCTATAATCAATTTGCCATATCTTCTGGAATATCCACCAAAACGGCAACCGAACTACTCGGCGAGAGATTAATTTTGAGTGAACCTTCCAGCAAGGCATCCGACTGAGAACAAATGCTACCATGATTCCCTAGCTCGTCAGGCTGACCATTCGGATATTAATGCCACATAAACAATTCCCATGGAATCTGATGTCTTAGCCGATCACGCAATTCACGATCTTATGAAAATGTCTGAAAAACGATCTCAATAGCGATCGGCATCTAAGGTGCTCCTTGAAGCGCTGGTCACTATAAATTTCTTTGCGCAACCGTCTCCGACTCCCGATCATTTCAACCTTCACTAGGTTGTCTATGGAAATGGCAAGTGGGTTGCAGTCGGGACCGACAGGGTAAGGGTCGTTTCATCGAGCGGCAGTCAATGGAGCCACGGACACTCCGGGGTTCAGCCGAAATTAAGGCCCATTGCTCATACTGAGGGACACTTGGGGTGCCGTGGGAAACAATGCCGTCATCTCATCAGCCGAGGGGTTAACATGGACGTCGCAGCATTTCTGAGAATCCATTATTCTGAATGATCTCACTCACTTAACACAAAACTAGGTCATCGTGGGTCACGATCGCGCGCTATGAACGAAGAGGTGGTCCTCAATTCAAGCGATGGCCATTCTTGAATTCGGTCGATTCCAGCGTCTTTGTCGCCGTTGACGCAGCAAAGTAAGAAGGCAGCCCACTCATAATGCGATCACAAACGGGGAATGAATGGACCGGCGAGCCACCGAAATCCTCACAGCCACATCAACTGCCTTTCGACAATCCGGAGTTGGAATTCGAAACTGTGGCCTTCGGCCGCTACGAACCATCTTGGAACACACTCGCCTCGGACCGATGGATCGTCATTGGTCGTGAGGGGTTGTCCTCTGACACGCGCTCGCTGCGAATGGTATACGGCGCAGGGAAGATCCACCTGGTGTCGGCATGATGTAGACCTGTTTGGTAGCGTCGTTAAATCCGTTCTTTGCGTTCATTTTTGTAACACCGCTCTTCTTAACGCTCGAGGTAATTATCCGGCGATTTGTTGATGAACGTTTCAAAAAACTCGATCATCCCTTTCGAGTTTTGCTGCGATTTTTTTCTCTTATCATTGGGAGTATTACTATTGAAATGAAAGACCATCAACCACATTGCCTCCGAGTTATGACCTTGCCAACCACTTGCATGCCATGAACCCTTCACCTCTATACCTTCGCTTGAATTGAATCGCATCATCGGAAAATCGATTGACCGGGATTAAATCAGGGTGGCTATTATAGCATTGGTTTTTTACCAAATCATTACACTGCTCCGGTATTCTGAGATTCATAAATTCACCAACACTGCTGCTGAAGTTTGCTGGCATCAAGAAACTTTCGAGTCGAGGCAGGTCTTTGCTCCGAAGTTTTGGATTAAGAAAGCCAAGGAAATCAATAAATTCTTCCATCGCCCTGGCTATATGGTCAATTTATTATGGCAACCAACATTGTGTATTAAATTTAGATAAGTCAACCGGAATTGGCGTTTGTGCTTTTTTCTAGCGTACCCATAAATTATTCGATTAACAACAAAAGAATGTGAGGTTCAAAACTCAATTTTTTAGCAAATTTTTCGATATTTCTCGCCGATATATTTTTCCACACGCTGTAACGCACTTGCATACGCGCGATGAAGCTCGACATTTTCAGCGATTCGACTCCTGGCTAAACTCTTCAGCGATTCGACTCCACCGAATGTTCGAAATGATTGAAAGGATATTGTTCATTAAGGAACCTCGGAATCTGGAATTAGCTTTCCACGATGGCCAGCGTTTTGCCAATTCTGTGTGCTTCTCAAACTCGAGAATGATCACTTGCAGCGCGTTCTTCTGAGGATGCGCTTGGCCGGCCATCTCACCGCCGAGCCCGAGAACGGCAACACGAGCAAAACCCTGCGTCAAAACCTCGCGGCACTTGGCTGAAGACTCCCATTATTTCTTCAACACCCCATTTTCCGAGACTTGAGAACCGCCCCGCAAACGTCCGACAGGGCAGCGAGGGGTGCCGTGGGTAATTGCCGCCGCCAACCGGCTTTTGGCATGAAATCGGGTTGATTGAACCCCACCGAACTGCTCCCGAGGGGCGCACGCAATCCGTTTGCGTCGGGAACTGATTGAATCTGCCCATGACGCTCACAACTTGAAACCACTCGAATAGAATGATTCCAAAACAGCCAACACGTTAATCTAGGAAATTCTGTTTGAAAAAATCACAAGTGGCCGGCTCAGTGATCAAACCCAATTTCCCGGCGCCGCGGTTCACAATGGCCATGCTCAATACTCAAAAATGCCTTTAAGTGCGATCAACTCGGCGAGCATGATTCGAGTCTCTTACCGAACCGGTCCCTCATTTGCTGCGGTCGAGAACGGATGTGTTCCCGATTAAACTGCTGGAGGAGCGAGAGCTTCCATCGTTGGCGTGCTTCACTGAGACCTTGGAGTGCATGGAAGGTCGGTAATGGATTCCGCATCTGCACCATTAACGGGATCCCTTGGTACGTGGCCGGCATGAAACCGCTGCCCAAATTTTGAGGACCATTGACGGGTTTCCCCGAACTGTCCCACATCACGACGAAAGCGGGGAGATTTTAATTGGCCGAACCGAGTCCACGGTGCTCCTAGTCACCGATCGAAGGTACCCCGCCACGTTGATACAGGTGTTCATCCGAGTGATTGATCCCGTTGGTCCAGCAGGACCGGATGACCGCGATAGCGTCCATGTTTTTCGCCATGTGCGGCATCTATTCGGAGGCCCAAAGGTCGCTTCGTCCATGGCGTTTCCACGTGTGCGGAGCATTTGGCAGCGTGCCCCTTTTTCACCCATAGCCGTGACCGGTTCTTTGAAGCTACCGGGAAGCGGTTGACCGGCGAGTTTCTTGAGCAGGGGTTTCGGGCCCACCAAGTTCCAGGGGACTGAGCCCGCCCTCCATGAACAACCAAGATGGCCCTCTTTGCGGTGTCAGAAAAATGCGGAAGGAGCGACGGGTCCGCATGCGCATGCATTTGGCGCAGGAGAACATTGAGGTAAGCGCACCAAAGCCAAGTCCGCTTCGCTTCAAAAACTCGCAAAACTCGTGACGAGAAAAGCTGAGCTCTGGTTGGCTATCGACGAAATCGTTCATGATTATCGTAGTCCACGCTTGTGTTCAATCGAGATAGAGAAATTCCTTGAAATGGAAAGGGATGTGACAGAAGTCGACTAGGCGATCGTGAGTCGTTTCCTGATTGGCGTCAGCTGAGGATGCAGGAAAGTCAACGCGCTTTTCAATTCGTCGGGTGAAGAGTGCCGCTCCCAGCAGCATCGAATCGCTGCGGCCACAAGAACGTCGGTAGGATTCTTTCCGTTGTCCAAGTGGGCGCTCAGTTGCCTCGCCCGCTCAAGAACATATTCGCCATTGAGCAAAATGTAGGACGCGGAGCACGCGATCAGAACCCGTCCGGAGAGCGCCTTGATCTGAGAAATCACTCGGAGCGGCTCCACGGGGTATATCCCATAGCCCACCGTCGTATAGGTGATAAAGGAAAATTACACAAAGTCGTGGAGAACGAGTGGCTCGTCACCTTCAATATACCCGAACTTCTTGTCATCGGCCTGTGCCAACATATAGGCAGTCAACTCAAACAAGACGATCGAAATTACATGGACGGTTTTCACGCCAATCAATCCAAGACAGACCTTGGAACAAATATCGAAATGGAAACCGCGGCAAATGATCCGAAATCATTAGTAACGCTTGAACCTGCAAAGCCACCAAGAACGAAACCAGAACAAGCGTGGTTAAACCAACAAAGATCATGCGACATTCAGCTAGCGTTCAAAACCCCGCGCGAGCTGCAAGCCTCTAACCGCCTCCTCTCAGCAACTCTCGACGCAGCATCTCAAAGGCTTGCTGAGAGGTCATATGTTTGAAGGATTCTCGTTCCACGGGATTAAAACACTTGAGCACTGTCGTCGACTCTCTAGTCGCAACCCCGATGAATGCGGTTCCCACCGGCTTTTCGGCTGTTCCTCCCGTCGGCCCAGCGATTCCGGTTACCGAAATGGCATAATCTGTCCCCGCCTTCTGCCGAGCACCATCAGCCATTTCCCCAGCTGTGGCCTCACTCACCGCGCCGTGCTCCTCCAGCGTCTTGGATAAGACTCCCAACAACCGCATCTTAGCTTCGTTGCTATAGGTTACCAGGCCAGAATCAAAAACTTTCGACGCGCCCGGAACATTGGTCAGCCGATGGGCAAGATAACCACCCGTGCATGATTCCGCCACTGTCAGCGTTTTCCCTGCATCCGTTAGGATTCTTACGATAACCTCCTCCAGACAATCGTCGTCTTCGCCATAAATGGAGCGGCCAAACAATTCCCTCGTAGCATCAATAGCCTTTGCTACCAGAGCCTCCGCGCCATCCCCTCGGGCAATAATCCGAACGTCAACCTCGCCCTTACGCGCACAATAGCCGATCTCTAAACCCTGTTCGACCAAGTGATCCAATCGCTCCCGCAACTGCTCCTCCACCCGGGATTCCCCGATACCCGTCGATCTTAAAGTCCGGCAAGCGAACCCCACCGGGCGAAACACATCATCCTGCAACCACGGCAGCGCTTGCTGATCAAACATAGGTCGGAGTTCACTCGGCGGTCCGGGCAGCATTAGAAGAAAGCGTTTCTTATTGCCAAAGGACGAGTCAGTCATAGCCAGCCCCGGAGCCATTCCACACTGATTCATCAACACCTTAGCTCCCTCCGGTATCAGTGCCTGAACTTTTACCGAATCGGGCATCGGTCGGTTGCGTCTCTTGAAAAAACCCGTGATATGGCGCATCACGTCAATATTCTCGGTGAGGGAACGATTCAACAGCTCGGCGATTAAATCCCGCGTGCGATCATCCGAGGTCGGTCCCAGGCCTCCGGTGGTGATGATTAGATCCGATCGCGAGAGCGCCTCGGCGACAGCTTGCCGAATGGCATCACCGGTGTCAGGAACGGCGATCTGTCTAGCCACTTCATACCCGAGGTCAGCTAGCCGTCGACCAATCCACTGTTGGTGCGTATTCAGGACCCGCCCCAAAAGCAGTTCTGAGCCGGTGTTTATTAACTCGATTTGCATACCTCAAAGCTCCCCCAAAATCCCAGCGAACCAGATCTTCCGTCCCGAGCGGAGTGGCGCTGCCGGGTGAAAACCCGTGCCAATGTCGGCGTTAACCACACTTCAAAGGGATATCCCAACCAGCCCCTCCCAAGAGACAGCACAGATCCCCGATTGTGAAGGCGAACTACGATTGTCAGCACTAAAGGCAATACGGCCAGCATCAACATCTCTATCCCGAACCAAAACATTCGAGAGAAATCGGCATTGGCCAGAGGCCTCGCAACAAAAGCACCAGCCGAGCCGAGCGCAGCCACTGCGAATCCTTCACTAGCCAAGACATTTCGAGTGAGCACTATCAGCGACCGCGAAGTTGCCAACTTCTCGATAATCCGTTCACGTATCCCACTTTCCACCGCCGCTGAGATCGGAATCCAGGCATGCGGCCGTCGCTTTTCCGAGCCGCTTAAACGGGGTGGCCACGCCTTCCCAAAGGCCTGTCGTACTCTCGATAACCCGAGTGACCCTCACGTTAATCTCCCTGCCCCGCGTACACTGGAATCCCCCCCACTGCCCGACACGGAGGCCTCCGCGCACGCCAACAATTGCCGGTGCCGCCACTTCGTACTCGCCCCGGCCCTCGAAGCTGCTGATCCCAGCGTGGAACACAAACATATTTTCCCCTTGGCACCGCCTACTGTGCTTCTCACGACCCGCAACCCGGGCACAGAAACTCAGTTCTAGACCATCGAGAATCAGGACTCCCATCTCAAACAATGCCCCCTCCGCCGGGACATACAAATCCGGGCGACTCACGAAATTATTCACAAACGCGAGCAAATGGGACTGAAATAAAAGTGCTCGTTCCAATAACATCGCGTTCTCCAGTTGAACGGCATTTTCGCGAATTTCACAGATGAGCCGCTCCAATTCTTGAACAGCAGACTTGGGAGCAAGGAGGCAAACCCGCCGCCTTTTCTCATCGACACAGCCAACTGACACCCTCGGCGCACACTTGATCCACGCGCGGTAACAGCGAAAACTTCTGTTTGATTTCCCCCAGCCGTAGACATCCATCCTGAGCGACGTTTGGACAGCTTAAGAATCTCGGATCCGATCGAAAGGCATCGACGGTCGCCAACCAGCGAGCTTCGGGCAACGCCAAAACCTGCCGGAACGGCTCGGCAGAATTGATTCTGAGATAGCGGGAGACCCCAGAGCGATCAAACTTCTTAGGCACTAACGTATCATGATATACAGCCCCTCATTAACAAGGTTCCTAGGCCGAATCAAACACCTCTCCTCCCTAGCCAATTGCCTCAACCTGCGCAATGCCAAAATCCCGGGCCGATTGGCCTCGACGCCACCACAACACCGATGAATGTTTTTTTGATCACTCCTCGGCTAACGCAAAAAATCGGGAAAATCGCAGTTCAGGGGTTGACACCGCCGGTTCTTCCCGTATTATTGCTCCCGCAAATCAAATTGGCGGAACTCGTTTGTCGGGTTGACCCGCTGAATAGAATAGCCCGCAAATGGCGTCGAGGATTCCAACCCCTCGGCGCTAAGGGCGAATAGGCCGGGGACTTTTCTTCAGTTTTCGCTGATTTGGTTTGCAATGGCCCGGCGTCGTTGCGTCGGGGTTCACAGTGACAAACAGATACAACGAGAATAAACCAAACTATCGTATGAAAACGATTGTCCTTAAAACCCTGCTGGCCCTCTCGATGGCCGGCAAAAACGGCGCGCAAAGCGCGCTTCACCTCAGCAAGGCCGTCGGCATCGGCGTCCTCACCGCCGGAATGCTCCTCTTCGGCGTGCCCGTCGGAACCCCGACGGCTGTCGCCGACCCCAGCGATGGCTGGGACTTCCCGTTTGGGCAGTGCATCCCGCCGGTGCACATCTTTTCGGTCTCCATCCATGTCACTCAGGGCCACAGCTACTGGAACCCGAAGGGGCAACATGTTGGCAACCGGCAAATAGTGTTCGAGATGTCGGTATCGCACAGCGGCGAATCAGGGCTTTATATGGACGGGGAGACATTTGACACCTTCGACTACACCATCTACCCCGCGTTGGGGCCGCTCAGCTTTGGCATCTCTCCACAAACGCCCGGATGGGACCACTGGGACCCGGACACCGTAGGTCTTTTCAACACCTGGGTTGTCTATTACATCGGCTCGCCGACGGCCACGGTGTACATCAATCGAAACGGGTGGTCGGGTACGTACGACAACTACTCTGTGCCCGTCTATGGCAACCTGCCGGCGTTTAAATGATTGAGCCGCCGTTGGAGACCTAAGCCGGAGGGCGGGGCGGAAAAAGAGCCGTCCCGCCCTTTTTCATTGGAACCCTGGCACGAAACTCGCTTATTTTGGCAGCATGAAAACCCATCCGAAACGAGCCTTTACCCTCATCGAACTGCTGACGGTCGGCGCCGTCATTGCCATCCTTGCCGCTATGCTTTTGCCCGCTCTGGGCAAGGCGAAGGCCGCCGCCCACCGCATCCACTGCGTCGGCAATCTGAAACAGATCGGCCTGGCCGTGCAGATGTATGCCGCCGACCACGAGGGCTGGCTGCCGCCGCCCCAGACCGGCTCAGCGCCGAGGGAACTCCTTGAAGCGCACCAGGCCCAGGGTTTTTATACCAACGTCTCACAAAGAGGTATTGGCTGGAACTGGCGGGAAATACTCTGGTATAATTACCACGGCCGGGACACCAATGTCTGGCAATGCGCCGCCAACCGCAAGCCCCTGCAAAAGGTCATCGGGCGAATGAGCAAGGAATACCGCGCCTTTTATCTCCGGTGGTGGGACTGGAGCCATAGCTACGGCATCAACCTGGATGGCGCCGTCCTGCAGTGGAATAGTGATCGAAACGAAAGGGACAAGCTCTACGGGCTGTCCAAATCCGCGCGGGAACAGGGGAATAACAAATTTGTTTGGTTCCGCTACCAGCGCAGGGAAAGCCGGGTGAGTGCGCCTTCGGAGATGATTGCCGTGGGCGACCGCGCCTCGCTGGATATTGCCGGTAATATAGAGCCGTCAATGGTTTGTCATTCTGGTACGGAGATGATCACCCTCGCCCCATCAAGAGTTAGCGAAAGCTCGGACATCAGCCGACGGCACAACAAGCGGACGAACATGCTCTTGCTGGACGGGCACGTGGAGAGCGACAGTTTGCGGAACTGGACTTTGCCTGTAGACGCCGCCATGCGCCGCTGGAACTACGACAACCAGCCGCACCGTGAATTCGCCTGGACAAAAAGGGACCCTGAAACTTGGAACCCAAAAGGCGCGGATGAACCTTGACCGGAGCGAAACTCTGAGCCGCGAAGATGCCCCCCGCTGTAATGGTCCCATAGGAAGGCAAGGCAGTCTTTGAAACAACGTTTTTCGTCTCTTTGGGACGCCCTCAAAAGCGATCAAGAACTGTGCTGCGAAGCTCCTTGTCAAACTCGCCGAATTCAAACCTGCCGCTGGCACTTCGATAATTCCAGAATTGATTATTCTCCTGACGGTGCCGGACAGGATCATCCTCTGGAACGTTATGTTAGGCATTGGGGCGCCTCGCAGGTGAAGGCCCGCCAATCAAATCAGCAAGAGTCTGGGCCTCATTGCAAAATCTCGAACCCGGCTCGCCAAACGCATCACCGAACAAGTGACCGACTTCCGACCATTCTTTTCGGAAACGCGATTATCAGTGGATTCTCGCCGGAAGAACGATCGAGGCATTTGAGCGCGACGGTCAAGGAACTGCTTACGAATCTCTGATGAAGGACTTTGCAGAACGCCTCGCTCCTTGCCCGAGAAACGCCACCGCTTAACGAGCCTAGCGTTTCCCATAACTTTAAATATCTCGGAACCGAAGATTAAAACTGTGGAATACGCTAATAACTGAATCCAATGGATGCTAAGACGCCATTGCGCGCATTCTGAGTATTTTGCAGTTCATCTCTTCCAAAGGGAATTTTCAATCGGGCTAAAATACTACTGGATTGCCCTCGCCCAAGATCTTCACGCGATCACTCAACCCATTTTCCTCAGCGATCTCACGCAACCATTTGGGCGGTTCCTCCATATCCTCAAACGAAAGTTTGAACGAGCCAAAGTGCATCGGAATCATCCATTCTGCCTTCAAATCCAAGAAACTCTGATGCGCTTCGTCAGGGCCCATGTGGACCTCACGAAACGAGTCCGGACAATAAGTCCCAATCGGCAAGAGAGCGATTTCTGGACGATACTTCTCACCGATTTCACAAAAGCCATTGAAGTAGGCCGTGTCTCCCGCATGATAAACTCGGCGCCCTTGGTGCTCCAAAATAAACCCCCCAAACCCCCGATGCTCGTCGTGCAGGACTCGAGCCCCCCAATGCTTCGCAGGGGTAAACGTCACCTCCCATGCTCCGCGAGAAAAACTCTCCCACCACTCCAACTCAACAATTCGTGAAAACCCCAAACCTCGCGCTAAGTCGCCAACGCCCCAAGGCACTGCGGCAATCCTTGGCGATGGAAGTTTCCGCAAGGTCGGCTTATGAAAATGGTCGAAGTGGGCATGGGTCAGAAGCACCAAATCGATCTGTGGCAAATCACGAATCTTCATCCCTGCCCGTTTCACCCGCTTCTGCCAAAACAGCCAATTGGCGAAATTCGGATCTATCAGCACATTGAGATCGGTAAACTGAATCAAAAAAGAAGCATGTCCGATCCAAGTCAACGCGAGCTGGCCTTCATTCAGCTCCGGATATTCCGGTTTCTGATAAGCGCCCTTCCGTCGTGTCATGAGGGCCTTCCAAACCATCTGATGAAAGAAGGTCCGAGGATTAAACGCCTTGGTCGGAGTGAACTCCTTAAAGGAACGTGGGATACGTCGCTTTCGACGCGCACCAGCTTTCAGCGTTGCTTCGTCATCGGTCATCGAATGCGACAAAATGTAGGCAACCTATAAATATTTATCAACGCAGCAAGTCCAAAGGACCATGACGCATTAAAGAAAGGGTTGTTATGAGGAAAATCACCGGTTCATTGCTAGTTGCCGCCTTGATGACAATGACCACCAGCCGCCTCCGCGCCGGCGATAAAGAATGGGCCCCTGTCGGCAAAGTGCCGACTGACGTAACCACAGCTTCAGTCATCGCAAAGACAGTATCGCACCCTCACCATCACACGGTTTACCGCGATATTTGCTACCCTCCCACAAAACGCGTCGTCTCCCCGCCACCGAGAGCAATCGTTTAGCATCGGCCCCATATTCACCGGCGGACAGTCTACATGGTGACGGCACCAATCGTCATCTACCAACCACGTGTCCGATATCGCTCGCAGCTCTATCGTCACCGACACTACATCGCACCACCTCCCATCGTTTCCTGTCCGGCGTAATAAGAAACAGTTTCACATCGGTCGGCTTGTGGTGGCCGCTGGACCCACCTCCAGTCAGTTGGGCGAGCCGCTGATGGGATTTTTATTGCCAATTCCGAGACCCTTTCCATCCTAGAACCATGGCCGACATCAAAGCCCTGTTGGAAAAACACCTCCGGAAACAACCCATCCTTGGAGAGGGCGTCTACCTTGCCAAAGGCGCGGTCGTCATCGGTGATATCAACATGGGACGAGAGTCCAGCATTTGGTACAATGCCGTGGCTCGGGGTGACATCAATAGTATTAAGATCGGAGAATACTCAAACATTCAGGACAACTCGCTCATTCACGTTGCCGACGAATGCCCATGTATCATTGGTGACTGGGTTACCATTGGCCACACCGCCATCATTCACGCGTGCACAATCGGCAATGAATGTCTCATTGGCATGGGAGCAACCATTTTAGACGGTGCCGAAATCGGGGACCAATCCATCATCGGCGCCAACGCCCTAGTAACCGGCGACACCAAGATTCCACCGGGTTCGATGGTTGTCGGCAGTCCCGCCAAAGTGAAACGAGCGCTGACAGATGAAGAACGACGAGGACTCCGCGAATGGGCTGAAAAATACGTTATTAACGCGGCCTACTGCCTCAATAACGAAATCGGCGTCCATCAGCCGGTCCCAACCACCTAAGAATTCACCAGGCTCGGAAACTTGCGAAGAATAACTGCAACCAATCCCTCCCGCCAGGGCAACGCCAAGGACGATTGAGAGGAGCCATGCCTACCACCACTGCGGCAATATAATCGGCGCACGGTAGTGCCCTGCTTCCGTATTCTGACAGAACAGCGTCCCACTCCTGTGTGACTTCCAGCAAAAAAACGCCTGACCCTTGCCCCCCTCACTCATCAGCAACGGACCTCACACCGAGCCAATGCCAAGTAAGGGAATCAACCGTTTTTAACCCATTCCCGGCGGAACGAGGCAAAGGCGTGCGCACCTCTCGCAAACGAGCAAAAAATTTGATTTTCTCCCTTGGCCACGCCCTTCTCTTCTTCCACGGTTTCAGCTTGTATTCATTCAGTGGATGTCTCTCCGCCAAGTCGTCCGCTCGAATAACAACAGCTTGATTAAAGCAAGAGGATAGGCGGAATCTCTCGCAATTATATGCTAGGTGAATTAGCAACGGCCCGGCACCGTTGCTGACAATGCCAAGAGAACAGCAATAGCGCACCCTCGGGCGGCAATTATACCATCCTGGGAGACGCCAAGACCTGGGATGTAACCCATCGGCTCTTTTCCCGCTATTCCGATTACGGACTCAACCCGCCCGTCATGCCCACGACCTTCAAGGTCACCATCCTGTATCGTGTGAAAAAAACTCTCCGTTGATGACCATTGCGATGTGGTCGAAACGATCGACTACAATATGCGCAGGCAACCAGTCACTCTGTCCGCCACCCGCAATGACAGCAAGCGTGTATTCCTCGTAAAGCCCAAGGGGAGGAGTTGGATCTAGCAGCCAACATCGGCCTGTTCAAGCGGTGGGGGCATACGCATCCACCGAGGTTATGGACATGACCCCATACCCGTGTAATTGCATTCCATTGCCTCAAGGAAACGACGAAGGGACAATAAAAACCCGAAAGACAAGCAGCATGAAAAAGAACAAGCGTTTATTCATGGCAACGCTGGCAGCCGGGCTGGCGGCAACGATCTGCCTTTTGTTCTTCTGGCATTCGGACCACCCGGAAACGCCCGATTCAGACCCCAAGGGGCCGGCGCCCCTTGCCGCCGAGGCGGAGGATGACGATTTGGCTTGGCGACAGATGCAGGAACGCCTCAAAATCCCGCCCGAAGAAAAGGCGGAAGCCCAGCGGCTGGCGAACTGGAAGGCGAACTTCCCTTACCCGAAGACCTACCACCCCGCATTCCGCTTCGACCGTCAGGCGCATTTCAATATAAATGACGAGAATGCCCAAACCGGTCCGAAATTCGCAAAGTGGTATCCCGTCATTCAAGCTCACAGGTTCATGGCCAGCTTTTATGAATCGGAGGCGCGTTTCAGCAAAGGCTTTGAGCAGCTCTATCACATCCTCAAGGAATACGACTGCCATGACAACCCCATGCAGGTCGCGTGGATTTTCTCTCATCTGGCGGATTATCATCAGGCGGCACCGCATAATCCCGAGACCGTGATAACCTACACCCGCAGCATGTCCGGGAAGTTCCATCCGGACAGCACGGCAATCATGGAAGAAGTGCCGCAGCGAGTCCATCGGCCTAACGATCCGGAAAACACCACCCAAACCTGGGGCGAATGGAGGCAGATGTTCTACGACGGGCATTATTGGCGGCTTGTATAAGCAGAAGCATTGGCCGAACAAGCCGCCGATGCCTCGGGAAGAAGCAGTGGCCATTCGCGAGCGCATCCTGGCTGAGATTGCGCCTGAGTGAGGACGTGCCCGAAAATCCGGGCTTCGCCTACAGCAATGATCGTGAGAGAGCCTTGAAAGCGGGCGATCCCTTTCTCATCCCCAAAGAAGGCTGGGTGGGATCCCATTGGCACCTGGATGGAAGCGCGCACCCCGGGCATCCTGGACGAAAACTCCCCATATTGGGCTTGGCTATCGGAAGAAGACGACTGGCCAGAGTAATCTCTTGCCGCCTCATTGCCTTTTCCTTCGTCAACTCGGGCCAGTTTCCTTCTCGTAAACTGGCCTTTTGAGATTCATTAGCATGCCAGCGACGGGAAATCGGCGGGCGCTTTGCGCCAAAGCAAAGGGAGGCGACTGGTTGAGAGGAGCAGCGGAACGCCTTTAATCGCCAACCAAGTGGGCAATGGTCGCCGGGGTGTCCATGGGGTTTCGCATCAACGATTCCCCAACCAACAACGCCTGCACACCACAAGCTGCCAAGCGATCCACATCCTCCCGAGTCTTGATCCCACTCTCTGCAACCAAAGCAAGGTGATCTCGATGCGGCATGTCGTCGAGTTTGGCTGCAAGCCGTTCGGTCGTTCCCAAATCCACTGTAAAATGCCGAAGGTCCCGATTATTGACACCAATCAACGTCGCTCCAATACTCAGCGCGCGCTCTAGCTCCTCTTCATCATGAACTTCCACCAGCACACTTAACCCGGCCGATGCACCGAGTTCATGAAGCTCGCCCAACGCGACATCATCCAAAATGGCTGCAATCAATAAGATCGCGTCCGCTCCCCACTCCACGGCTTCAACGATCTGCCGCGCATCAATCACAAAATCCTTTCGCAGCAGAGGCAGGTTCACAGCCTGGCGAATCGCCTTTAAGAACTCTAGGGATCCCTGAAAGTACTTCTCGTCCGTCAAAACCGACAGGCAAGAAGCACCGCCACCTTCGTAGATCCTCGCAATTCTTACCGGATCAAAGTCAGGGCATATCACACCGGCTGAAGGAGAGGCCTTTTTAATCTCCGCAATCAATCCCAGCCGACCGAAACGCGGCTCAATCAATGCTTGCTGAAACCCCCGGACCCCACCCCGAGCCGCAATCCTCTCGCAGAGCAGCTCGACCGTAACGTCCGGCTCGGGAAGCAGCGTCACCTCCTGGCGTTTGTCAGCAACTATTCGATCCAAAATCGTCATTTTCCACCTTCCCTTCCGCGGATGAAGAGAGACGCCCACCTACTCGTCACCCGTCTCCCCAATCCGCTTCATCGGACACCCTGCCCGCAGCCATCCATTCACAAACAGATCCAAATCTCCGTCCATGACGGCCTGAACATTGTTGGTCTCAATGCCCGTGCGAAGATCTTTCACCATCCGATACGGCTGGAACACATAACTCCGGATCTGGTTGCCCCACGAGACACTGCCTTTTTCGCCATAAAACCGCTCCATGTCCTTCTTCGCCTCGTCCTCCTTCAAGGCGTAGAGCCGAGAAGTCAACAAGGTCATGGCCGTGGCACGATTCTGATGTTGCGATCGCTGTGTCTGGCATGCCACCGCCAAACCCGTCGGAATGTGGGTGATCCTCACCGCCGTCTCCACCTTATTTACGTTCTGTCCCCCTTTCCCGCCCGATCTGAAGGTGTCGATCCTCAAATCGGAAGGCGGAACATCCATATCGATGGTATCATCAATCTCCGTAATCACATCCACACTGGCAAAACTGGTATGTCGCCGCTTGTTAGAATCAAATGGCGAGATGCGGACCAAGCGATGCACGCCACGCTCCGCCTTACAGAAACCATAGGCATTCTCGCCCGAAATCATCAGACTCACATTCTTCACCCCGGCGGTTTCTCCAGGCAGCAAGTCCGTGATCTCGGCCTGATAACCTCGCTGTTCGCACCACCGCTGATACATCCGCAGCAGCATGTCCGCCCAGTCACAGGATTCCGTGCCCCCTGCCCCGGCGTTGATGCTCAAAATGCAACCCTTCGAATCATGAGCGCCACTCAACAGAATGCGCAGCTCAAGCTCCTCCAAAGCCTTGGAAAGACTCTCGATATCGGCGCTGACCTCGGATTCGATTCCGGACAGTTTGGCCTCCGGTTCCGCCTCCCCCAGCTCCACCATGACCTCAAGGTCTTCCAAGACGGCCTGAGCCTGGGCCAGCGGTTCAAGCTTCCGCTTCAGCCCAGCGGACTCATCCATCAACTTCTGGGCTCGCTCCCGATTGCCCCAAAAACCCTCTTGCCCCATAGCGGACTCTAATTCCGCCTGCCGTTTCCGTATAGCACCAACGTCAAAGATACCTCCGCAAGTGGGATAACTTGTCGTTCAATTCCACAATCCGCTCTTTGACCATCTCAAACATAGGGCCTCGAAAATTAGGCAAGCCCTCCTCAAATAACGAGCGATTATTTGCGAACCCCCAACCGCAGTGCACCAAAAAGGGAGGGCGAGACTCCATCCTCCGCAGCTTCAGCGAAGGGGAGGCGGAAGCCCCAATTCCACTCAACCAATCCTTGATGAAGCCCCCATTTCCCGAAGATCGCACACATGTAGCCCCGCCTCCTCTTTCTAATCGCACTCACATCCCAAGCCGATGCCTGGCACTAGCGCATCATCGCCCCGATCCCCGCAATCATGGAGAACTCGACCCGCTAGTCTCGACGGCACCACCCTCTACCGCAGCCCCGAGAAACAAGAAACGGATAGCAGCAAACAGGTCGCTGCACCAACTCGGCAAAACCGCCTAGACCTTGAACATCATTCCTCACGACATAACCAAAACGCCAACCAACTCGAGCCAAAATCGAGCCCCAGCTCAGACGCCGCCCCTCAAGAACGAGTCGACCGGCCACTGACCGGTATCGACATCTGAGATTGTCGCTTCCCAGTCCGCCACAAATGAATTCACCTTTGGGCAGGGCGAGGACCGCAAAAAAAGGGGCGGCCTTTTTTGAGGCCGCCCCGTGATTGGGCGGGGATGCTTCTAGTGCGGGGGGAAACCGCTAGGCGGCGGCTCGCTGTCCTTGTTGGCGGCGGCGGTGCCAAAGGGCGAAGGCGCCTAAGCCCAAGGCAAAGAAGAGTGCATACTCCGAGGGCTCCGGCACCGGCGTGGCCTCCACGCCGAATTTCATAACAATGGAATTGCCAAAAATTCTAGCTGCTTCCCATACCCCAGTATTCCTATTGACCCTCAAACTGTCGTTGCCAATCGACCACCCCTGCAGCCCGGCCTGGTCCCGGCGGCTTGTTAGGTATATCCTGTAATAATCAGACGTTGATGGCAGCCCTGCGCTCGTATACGCCAGCCAATAGGACGTCTCCGGTTCCAGGGAAATCGTAGTGCCGGCGGGCGACAGGAAGTCATACCTTCCCGCACTCCGCGGGTCCGGCCCGGTCAAGGTCGCCAGCGGGCTATCGATAGGGCCGGGTGAGCCGGAGTCATCGTTTAGAATCCTGGCCTCAAAACTGCCGGGATTGCCTCGGGCGCCCAAAATATGCCCGGTAATCTTGTCCAGCGTCCAGCCGGTGAGGCCTTCGGGAGGCGGGCCGACGGTGAACTGTACCGCTACCGGGCTTGTAACATCTAAGGCGCCAAAGCCAAACGTTGTCTGTTCCAAGTTGCTGACGGCGAAGCTCTGAGCAGCGGCGGCGGGTTGGAGGGCGAGGGCGGTCAGGAGGGCGGCGAGGGTGAGCTTAAGCCCTTGGCTTGTCCGCCGAGGGCCGTCTGTCTTCAAGCGATAAACTCGGGGGGGGGGGGGG
>JAMASS010000060.1 GCA_024761205.1 Limisphaerales bacterium | reverse complement strand
GGGAGGGGCGGGTTCGCGCGCGTATTTGCCCTTTGGGGTGAAGGAGCTGCGCTGCTGGCGCGGCGAGCCCTTGGAGGCGTGTTGGGTGCGGCTGCATTCGGTGAGGGAGGCGGGCGAGCTGGTCTTGTTCGACGCCGATCTGATCTCGGAGGGCGGGAGCTGCGCGGCGCGGCTGATCGGGGCCTCCGTCAAGCGCGTGCGCGCGCCGGCGGAGGCGCCGGCGGCGGGGTCGGCGGCGGGGTCGGCGGGGGGGCCGTCCGGCGGGCTGGCGGGGGCCATTGAGGAGTATCTCCGAGGGAAGGCGGCCGCTGCTCTGGGGGCGGGGGAGTTGGACGCGGAGACCCCGCTGCTGGACCTGGGGATCGAGTCTGCCGAGTTGGTCGGCCTCGCCGGTGAATTGGAGCGGGAGCTGGCGGTGGAGTTGGATCCGACCCTCTTTTTTGAATATCCGAGCCTCCGGGCCTTGGCGGTTTATTTCGAGCGGGAGCAGGGCCCCGCCTTTGGGCGCCTGCTTTCCCGGGCGGCGGCCCCGGCGGCGGGGGGCGGGGGGGCGTCCGCGCCCGGGGGCCGGTTGGAGGAGCGCATTGAGGACTATCTGACGGCCCGGATCAAGGCCTTGGCGGGGGGCGGGGCGGCGCTCCTGCCGGAAACCAGCCTGCTGGAGCTCGGAGTGGAATCCGCTCAGTTGGTCGAAATGGCCAATGAACTGGAAGGGGAGGCCGGGATCGAGCTGGATCCGACCTTGTTTTTTGAGTTTCCCAGCGTTCGGGCGCTGGCGGGATACCTTGCCGCGGAGCATCCGGGGGTGTTTGAGCGCCTGACCGGCGCCGAGGCCGGAGGGGCGGCCGCCCGGGCCCGGCCGGCGGAGGGCGGGGGGGCGGCCGGCTCCTTCCCGGGGGGCGGGGGATCTGCGGGGGGGGGGCCGGGGGCGGATATCGCCATCATCGGCCTGCACGGGCGTTTTGCGGCGGCCGACACTTTGGCGGCGTTTTGGGCCAATCTGCGGGAGGAGAGGGACCTGATGCGCGAGGTGCCCTTGGATCATTGGGACGTTGGGCCGTGGTATGATCCCGACCCGCAGGCCGGCGACAAGACTTATTGCAAGTGGGGGAGCTTTATTGACGGCGTCGATCAGTTTGACGCGGGTTTTTTCAAGATCTCGCCGCGCGAGGCGGAGTTTATGGACCCTCAGGTGAGGCTTTTTTTGCAAAGTGTTTACGCCGCGGCGGAGGACGCCGGCGTGGTGGCCCGGCTGCGGGGCTCCAACACCGGCGTCTTTGCGGGGATCTGCTTCAATGATTACTCGGAGAAGATGGTCGAGATGAAGGTGCCTTTGGATCCGTACACCGGGACCGGGGTGGGGGGCATCGCGGCGAATCGCGTGTCGTTTTGGTTCGACTTCACCGGGCCTAGTTTTGTGATCGACACGGCCTGTTCCTCCTCGCTCTTCGCCTTGCACTCGGCCTGTCTGGCCCTCCGCAACGGGGAGTGCGACATGGCCTTTGCGGGGGGGGCGAATCTGTTGCTCTCCTCCCTTCATTACCGTTATTTCTCGGCCATTCGGGCCCTCTCGCCGAGCGGCCGCTGCCACAGTTTTGACGCCGCGGCGGACGGCTACGCCCCCGGGGAGTGCGTTGGCAGCCTGCTCCTTAAGCCCTTGGGGCGGGCGGAGCGGGACGGCGACCAGATTCATGCGGTCATCAAGGGATCCGCCGCGCTCCACGGCGGCGCGGCGCCTTCGTTGACGGCGCCGAGCGTTTCGGGGGAGGAG
Organism: Limisphaerales bacterium; assembly: GCA_024761205.1. Lineage (GTDB taxonomy): Bacteria > Verrucomicrobiota > Verrucomicrobiia > Limisphaerales > AAA164-E04 > UBA2970. The sequence goes on along the minus strand of JAMASS010000060.1, from coordinate 18,593 downwards.
AACGTCATCCTGAAGGCCTGGGAGAATGCGGGCATCGATCCGGCGGACCTGAGTTACATCGAGGCCCACGGCACGGGGACTCCGCTGGGCGACCCCATCGAGATCACCAGCCTGACGCGGGCCTTCAAGCGTTTTACGGAGAAGCGGCGTTTCTGCGCGGTGGGATCGGTGAAGTCCAATATCGGGCATGCCGAGGGGGCGGCCGGGATTGCCGGCGTCCTCAAGGTGGTGCAGCAGATGAAGCAGGGGCAGGTCCCGCCCTTGGGGGGCTTCAAGCGGCTCAATCCCTACATTCGGCTCGATGGTTCGGCGCTCTATATTCCGGATCAATTGGCGGATTGGCCGCGGGGGGCCTCGCCGCGGACGGCCGGGGTGAGTTCGTTTGGGTTTTCCGGGGCCTACGCGCATGTGGTGCTGCAGGAGTATCCGGGCCGCCCCGCCCGGGCGGCCGGGGGGGCGGCGCCCGCCGAAGTGGCGGTGGTGCTTTCGGCGCGCGACGAGGAGCGGCTGGCGGCCTTGGCGGAGCGGCTGGCCGCGTTTCTGGCCGAGGGGCTCGGGGAGGGCGCGGTGCGCCTGGGGGATTTTGCCTACACGCTGCAGCTGGGGCGCGAGGCCATGAATTCGCGCTGGGCTTTTGTGGCCCGCTCCCGGGAGGAGGCCCTGGCCGGGCTCCGGGCGGGGGCGGGCGGGGGCGGGGGGTTCTGCGGCGACGTGCGCCGGGAGGCTCGGGAGCGGGAGGCCCGGGAGCGGGAGGCGGGGTTTGCCGAGTCGCTGGAGGGCTGGTTGCGGGGCCGGGATTGGCCGCGGCTGCTGTCCTATTGGGTGCAGGGCGGCCGGGTGGACTGGGCGCTCCTTTGGGAGGGGGCGGAGGTGCGGCGCATCAGTCTGCCGACTTATCCCTTCGCGCCGGACCGCTATTGGCTGGCGCCGCCGGAGGCGGCGGCTCCGGCCGAGGGGTCCGGGGGGCGGGAGGCGGGGGGCGGGGCCTTTGAGGAGGCTTATCACGCCCGCTTGTTGGATCAATTGGCCGGCCGGCGGGTGCGTTTGGAGGAGGCCGTGAGCGCCGGAGCGGCGAGATTGTGATGAAAGAGGCCCTGCAGCTGGTGTATCAGAAGGTCGCCGAGGGCAGCTTGCCCAAGGAGGAGGCGCTGGGTTTTATCCGGCAGATTTCCGGTTTTCAGCGCAGCGAGAGCCTGCTTCATCCGCTGATCGATGTGGAGCGTTCGCTCAAGGGGGGGCGGCATTTCTCGATCACGTTCACCGGCGAGGAGTTTTTTCTCCGGGACCACGTGGTGAAGGGGGAGAAGGTCCTGCCGGCGGTTGCCTATTTCGAGTTGGCGCGGCTGGCGGTGGCGGGGGCGGCGGGGCTGCCCGGGGCGGCCGCTGCGGTTCGTTTGCGCAACGTGGCCTTCGGGCAGCCGCTCCGGGTGGGGGAGGCGCCTCAAAAGGTGTGCATCGCCCTGGCGCCGGGCGGCGGGGGGGAGGCGAGGTTTGAGATTTTCACCGGCGAGGCCTCCGGCGGCGGGGCCAAGCGGGTTCACAGCCAAGGGGCGGGCTCGGTCTTGGAGGGCGCCGCTCCCGAGGCGCTGGGCTTGCCCGAGCTGCGGCGGCGGATTGGGGGGGTCGAGGTGGCTTCGGAGGCGGTTTACGCCGCCTTCGAGGCGGCCGGCATCGCCTATGGGCCCGGCCAAAGAGGGGTCGAGGTCCTTCACTGCGGCCCGCAGGAGGTCCTGGCGCGGCTGTCGATTCCGCAGGGCCTCGGCGATACCTTGGAGCACTATGTCGCGCATCCCAGCTTGCTGGATTCCGCGATTCAGTCCTGCATCGGGCTGCGGGCGGGGGAGGCGGCGGGGGCGGGAAGCGGGGAGGCTCAGGCGGCCTTGCCCTTGCCTTTTGCCGTGGAGCAGGTGGAGTGCTTCGGCGGGTTTCCCCGGGAGGTTTGGGCGTGGATTCGACCGGCGGGCGGGCCGGCGCCGCCGGGGTCCGGGGCCAAGCTCGATCTCGATCTTTGCGATGCCCGGGGGGGCCTCTGCGCGCGGCTGCGGGGCCTTTCCTCGCGGGTCTTCGGCGGGTTTCGGGCCGAGGATCGAGCGGCGGCGGTGGGTTTGTGGCGGCCGCGTTGGCGGAGCGCGCCCCTCGGGCCGGCCGGGGCCGGGGCGGGCGGGGGGGGGCATTGGATTTTGGTTTGCGGATTGGGGGGTCGTTTGTTCGAGGCGGTGCGGGCGCGCTTTAAGGGCGCGCATTGCGCGGCGTTCCCGGTCCCGGAGGCCGATGTCGCAGCGCAGTATCAAGCCGCCGCCCGGTGGCTGTTTGCGCAGGTGCAAGGGGCCTTGAAGGCGGCGGCGCCCGGGGGGGGGATGATGCAGGTTTTGGTGCCTGCTGCGGGGCCCGCCCTGGGCGGCCTGGCGGCGCTGCTGCGCACCGCGCAGTTGGAGGATCCCCGGTTTGCGGGGCGGTTGATCGAGATTGAGCCCGAATCCGATCCCGCCGCGGTCCTGGGGATCCTGGAGGCCGATCTGGACCGCCGGGCTGCCCTCCATGTTCGCTATCGCGGCGGGCAAAGGGAGGCCCTGGCTTGGGAGCCGGTCCCGCGCCCGCCAAAGGCCGGCGCCGGGCCGTGGAAGGATGGCGGTGTTTATCTCCTTTTCGGCGGGGCCGGGGGGCTGGGCCGGCTGTTTGCCGGGGAGATTGCCCGCCGCGCCCGGGGCGCGGCGGTGATCCTGGCGGGCCGCTCCCCGTTGCAGGCGGAGCAGGCGCGCTGGGTTCGGGCCCGGTCCGCCGGCGGGCAGCGTTTGGAATATCGGCAAGTGGACGTTCGGGAGCGGGAGGCGGTGGCCGCCTTGGTGCGGGACATCTGCCTGGAGTACGGCCGGCTCAACGGCATCCTGCATGCTGCGGGCGTCCTGCGCGATGGGCTGATCGCGCGGAAGGATCCCGCGGCGTTGGGGGAGACCCTGGGGCCGAAGGTCGCGGGCGCCCTCAACATCGAGCTGGCCTCGCGCGGGGTGGATTTGGATTTTTTAGTCGTTTTCTCCTCCGTGGTCGGCGTCCTGGGCAATGTGGCGCAAGGGGACTACGCCTTGGCCAACGCCTTTTTGGGTGATTTTGTTGGGCGCCGCCAGGGCCGGAGCCTGGCGATCCATTGGCCGCTTTGGCGGGAGGGGGGGATGGGGATTGATGAGGGCGCCTTGGGCCGGATGGCGGGCTGGGGGCTCGCGCCGCTGGAGGCCGCCGAGGGCTTTGAGGCGCTCGGCGCGGCCCTGGCCTCCGGGGGCTCCGAGGTGATGGTTCTCTGCGGTGAGCAGGGCCGCCTCCGCCGGCTCCTGGAGGATCGCTTTGCGCCGCCGCCGGGGGCGGGGGCGCCGGCGGCGGGCGGCGGCCCGGCCGCCGACGGGTTGGAGGGGCGGACGATTCAGCACCTGCGGGGGCTCTTGGCGGCCGCGACGAAATCGCCCTTGCCGCGGGTGCGGGCGGATGATCCCTTCGAGGACCTTGGCGTCGATTCGATCATGATCATGAGCCTGACGGATCAGCTGGAGGCGGCCCTGGGTTCGCTGCCCAAGACCTTGTTTTTTGAGTGCCGGAATATCGCCGAGCTCGCCGCGCGTTTGCTGGCGTCATACCGCCCCCGGCTGGAGGCGCTGTTGCCGGGGCCGGCGGGCGGGGGCGGCGAATCCCGCCCGGCGGAGGCCGGGGGGCGCCCGGCGGCGGGCGGGCCCGCCCCGGGGGGCGATGGATCGGGGGGATCGAGCCGCCGGGGCTTGGATATCGCGGTCATCGGGGTGGCGGGGCGCTATCCCCGGGCGCGCGATGTGGCGGCGTATTGGCGCAACCTTCGGGAGGGGAGGGACTGCATTACGGAGGTCCCGGCGGAGCGCTGGGACTGGCGCGAGTATTACGCTGAGGAGGGGCCGGCGGAGGGCGGTCATTGCAGCAAGTGGGGGGGGTTCATCGACGATGTCGATAAGTTTGACGCCCTTTTCTTTAACATCTCGCCGCGCGAGGCCGCCTATTTGGACCCTCAGGAGCGGCTGTTTTTGGAGACGGTGTGGCTGGCGATGGAAGACGCCGGCTGCCGGAGGGGCGACTTGCAGGGGGCCGGGGGGCCGTATTTGGGGGGGCAGGTGGGCGTCTATGCGGGGGTCATGTATGGCGAGTATCAGCTTTACGGGGCGGAGGCCAGCGTGCAGGGGCGCCCGATGGCCTTTGCGAGCAGCTTGGCCAGTATTGCCAATCGTGTTTCCTACTTCCTGGACCTGCACGGGCCGAGCCTGACGGTGGACAGCATGTGCTCGAGCTCTCTGATGGCCCTTCATCTGGCGTGCCAGGATTTGCGGCAGGGAAGGACGGAGCTGGGGATCGCCGGCGGCGTCAACGTGACGATCCACCCCAATAAGTATCTCATGTTGAGCGCCGGGGGGTTTCTCTCGCGGCGCGGTCATTGCCGGAGCTTTGGGGAGGGCGGCGAGGGCTATATTCCGGGGGAGGGGGTTGGCGCGGTGCTGCTCAAGCGCTTGGAGGATGCCGAGCGGGACGGGGATTTCATCTACGGCGCCATTCGGGGCAGCGCGGTCAACCACGGCGGCAAGACCAATGGATACAGCGTGCCCAATCCCCGGGCGCAGGAAGCGGTCATTGCCCGGGCGCTGGATGAATCGGGCCTGGACCCGCGCCGCATCAGCTACGTGGAGGCCCACGGCACGGGGACCAAGCTGGGGGACCCGATCGAGATCGCCGGGTTGACCAAGGCCTATCGGCGGCGGGGCGGCGGGGCGGACCAATACTGTTGGCTCGGCTCGGTCAAGTCCAACATCGGTCATTGTGAATCGGCCGCCGGCATCGCCGGGTTGACCAAGGTGTTGTTGCAGCTGCAGCACGGTGAGATAGCGCCCTCGCTGCATTCGGCGGTGTTGAACCCGCATATTGATTTCGCCTCCAGCCCCTTCGTGGTGAATCAGGAGCTGCGGGAGTGGACTCGCCCGGTGATCGAGGGGGCCGCCTGTCCGCGGGTCGCGGGGATCTCCTCCTTCGGGGCCGGGGGATCCAACGCCCACATGCTCATCGAGGAGTATGCGCCCGCCCGCCGGCCTTCGCGGGCGGCGGCCTCCGGGGCGGGCGGGGGGCCGTGCCTGGTGATTCTCTCGGCCCGGGGGGAGGAGCGTTTGGCGGGGCGGGCGCGGGCGCTGCTGGAGTTCTTGAGGCCCGGGGAATCGCCGGCGGATCGGCGTCCGACCCTTGAAGAGATTGCGTTCACCCTGCAAGTGGGCCGCGAGGCCATGCAAGATCGGCTGGCGCTGGTGGTCGCCACGATCGAGCAGCTCCGGGAAGCGCTCCGGGCCTTCGCGGCCGGCGAAACGCCCGGAGCGCCGCATTATCGCGGGTTGGTCGAGCGGCGCGGGGACCCTGGGGCGGCGGGGGCGGCGGACTTTCAGGAATCGCTGGCGGGGTGGATCAAGCGGCGTGAATGGGGCAAGCTGGCGGCGGGTTGGGTGGAGGGCCGGGAGATTGATTGGCTCTCGCTCTATGGAGCGGAGCGCCCCTCGCGCGTCCCCCTGCCGGGCTATCCGTTCGCCCGGCGGCGGCACTGGATAGGGCCGCCCCCGGGGGAGGGCGTTCGCCCTCGGGAGGCGGCCTCGCCGCCGGCCCGGCTGGCGGCCAAGGGGCCGCGGCTGCGGCTGCGGGAGCCCCGGGCCGCGGCGAGTGCCGGCGGGCCGAAAGGCGCGGGCGCCCCCCTCGTGGCCTTGGCGCCTCCGGGGGAGGCGCCGGGCGCGGGGGCGGGGGGGCGCGCTCCGGCGCCCCCGGCGCCGTGGGAGGATCGAGGAAAGGGCGTTCTTTGGTTGGGCGCGCCGGGGGCGGGAGAGAGGTCCGGGACGTTTGAGCAAGGGATCGAGGGCCTTGAGCGGGCCTTTGCTTTGGCGGGCGAACGAGCGGAGGCGAAGGTGCTGCTGCTGGACCTGGGGGGCTCGCCGCCGCCCCGCCCGCCGCGGGCGGCTGAGGAGGCTCGGGCGCTGGCTCTCAGGCGGGCTCGCTTGCCCTTGGCCTGCGCCCTCCCGGTGGTGGGGATGGTCCGGGGGGATCGTCGCGGGCGGGAATGGTTCCTGGAATTGGCGTGTGATTTTATGCTGCTCGCGCAGGAGAGCCGTTGCCGCTGGGCCGGGGCGGAGGGCGGTTCGCCGCCGGGGGGGGGCGAGCGGCGGTTTTTGGAGGAGCGCCTCGGGGCGGGGCCGGCGGGGGCCTGGCTCGCCGGGGCCTCCTGGGAGGGCGCGGGGGGGGGGCCGCCGGTTGGCTTCCAGCGGGTTCCCGCCGCCGGGCTGGAGGCCTGCGCCCAGCGCTTGGCGGAGGATTTGGCCCGCTTGCCGCGGGCGGCCCTGGTGCTTTTGAAGCGGCGGCTCGCCGAGCGGTTGGCGCGCTCGATCAGCGGGGATGCCGGCCCCCGGCCGGCGGCGGGGCCGGCTGATTTCGCCGAGTTTGCGGCGGGGGGGGCGGCGGCGGGGGCGGGGGGGGCGCCGGCCGCGGTGCCTTTGGCGGGGTCGGGGGTGAGGCTGGAGGTTTATTCGGATGGCGTGGCCTGTATTCGGATGGCGCAGGCGGCCGGGGCGAACGCCTTCACTCCCTCGCTGGTGGCGGGGCTCAAGGCGGCGTTCGACAGGCTCAAGGCGGCGCCGGATTGCCGGGTGGTCGTGCTGACCGGAGAGGGGGGGGTCTTTTCGAGCGGCGGCACTCGCGAGGGTTTGTTGGCGATCCAGCAGGGGAGGGCCAAGTATGCGGACGCGCCGGTCTACGAATGGATCTTGCATTGCGAGGTCCCGGTCATTGCCGCCATGGGCGGGCATGCCCTGGGGGCGGGCTGGGCCATGGGGATGGCCTGCGATGCGCGGGTGTTTGGGGACTCGGCGGTTTATTCCTCCCGCTTCATGCGTTTTGGCTTTACTCCGGGTTTTGCCTCGACCTTGGTGTTTCCCGATCGTTTGGGCCTGGATCTCGGACGGGAGATATTGTTCGCCGCGCGGGATTACCGGGGGGCCGAGCTGAAGGCCCGCCGCCCGGACCTCGCCGTGCTGCCTCGGGCGGAGGTGCTGCCCTTCGCCCTGGAGCTCGCCCATCGGGCGGCGGGTTTGGGGCGCGAGAAGCTGGTCGGCTGGAAGGCGGCCTCGGCGCGGGCCTTGCGGGGCGGTCTTGATGAGGCCGTGGCGGCGGAGTTGGCGATGCAGGAGGCCACCCTCATCGGCAACGACTCGGCCTTGGAGAGGATCGTGCAACAGTTTCCGCCCTCCGAGGCGGGGGCGGCCTCGGCGCCGCCCGGGCCGGAGGGCGGGGCGGCGGCGGCGCCGGAGAGCGGGGCGGGCTCGATCCTTCCGGCGCTGCGGGAATCGCTGGCGGCGGAGCTGCAGCTGGAGGCGGGCGAGGTGGATGCGGCGCTTCCTTTCGTCGAGCTGGGGCTGGATTCGATCACGGGGGTGACTTGGATTCGGGGGCTCAACGAGCGCTTGGGGCTCTCGCTCGACGCGGCTCAAGTCTATAATTATCCGACCTTGGAGGCCTTCTCGGGATATGTGTCGGGCCAATTGAAGGCCGCCGGGCTTGAAGAGGGGGGCGCCCGGGCGCCGGAGAGCGAGCCGGAGGGCGGGGCGGAAGGCGGGCCGGAGGGCGAGCCGGAGGGCGAGCCGGAGAGCGAGCCGGAGAGCGCGGCGGAGAGCGCGGCGGAGAGCGCGGCGGGTTCGATCCTTCCGGCGCTGCGGGAATCGCTGGCGGCGGAGCTGCAGCTGGAGGCGGGCGAGGTGGATGCGGCGCTTCCTTTCGTCGAGCTGGGGCTGGATTCGATCACGGGGGTGACTTGGATTCGGGGGCTCAACGAGCGCTTGGGGCTCTCGCTCGACGCGGCTCAAGTCTATAATTATCCGACCTTGGAGGCCTTCTCGGGATATGTGTCGGGCCAATTGAAGGCCGCCGGGCTTGAAGAGGGGGGCGCCCGGGCGCCGGAGAGCGAGCCGGAGAGCGAGCCGGAGGGCGGGGCGGAAGGCGGGGCGGAGGGCGAGCCGGAGGGCGAGCCGGAGAGCGGGGCGGCGGCGGCGCCGGGGGGCGGGGCGGGGGGGGCGCCCCCGCTCAATCTCAAACCGGCGCTTGAAGGGGCGGCGGCGGGCGGCGGGCGGGGCGCCGATATTGCGGTGGTCGGCATGGCCGGTCAGTTTCCGCAGGCGGAGGATGTGGAGCGATTTTGGGAGAACTTGGCGGCGGGGAGGGATTGTGTTTCGGAGGTGCCGGCCGATCGTTGGCCCTTGGCCCGCTTCTATGATGCGCAGCGGGGGAAGCCCGGCAAGACGGACTGCCCTTGGATGGGGGTGCTGCGGGATGCGGACAAGTTTGACGCGCTCTTTTTCAACATCCCGCCGGTCGAGGCGGAGTTGATGGACCCCCAGCAGCGCTTGTTCTTGCAATCTTGTTGGCACTGCATCGAGGACGCCGGCTATGCCCCGGGGGGCTTGGCGGGATCGGTCTGCGGTGTTTTCGCCGGCTGCGCTCCGGGGGATTACGGGCAGCGGGCGGGGGCGGGGGCGCTCAACGCCCAGGGGTTGACGGGAGGGGCGGCGTCCATTCTGGCCGCTCGGATTTCTTATTTTCTGGATCTGCAGGGGCCCAGTGTGGCGATTGACACGGCCTGTTCGTCGTCGTTGGTGGCCATTGCCAGCGCCTGCGAGAGTCTGAGCGCCGGGGCGAGCGATCTGGCGCTGGCCGGGGGGGTCTATGTGATGTCGGGCCCGGCCATGCACATTATGGCGAGCCAGGCCGGCATGCTCTCGGCGGACGGGCGCTGTTTCACCTTTGATGAGCGGGCCAATGGTTTCGTCCCCGGGGAGGGGGTGGGCGTCTTGTTGTTGAAACGGCTGAAGGACGCCCTGCGGGATGGCGACGATGTGCGGGGCGTCATTCGGGGTTGGGGGGTGAATCAGGACGGGAGGACCAACGGGATCACGGCCCCCAATCCCCGAGCCCAGACGCGGCTCATTAGAGGGGTGCACGCCCGCTTTGGGATTGCGCCCGAGGAGGTGCAGGTGATCGAGGCCCACGGCACGGGGACTCAGCTGGGGGATCCGATTGAGATCGAAGGGCTCCGGGGCGCCTTCCCGCCGGGGGGCGGGGCGCCCGAAAAACGAGCGCTGGGCTCGGTCAAAAGCAACGTGGGGCATTTGATGATGGCGGCCGGCGTGGCCGGCGTGATCAAGCTGCTGCTGGCGCTGAAGCATCGGCGGATCCCCGCCTCGATTCATTGCGAGCGGTTGAATGAGCATATTGAGTTGGAGGGCTCGGGCTTTTTTGTCAACCGAAGCTGCCGCCCTTGGGAGCCTGCGAAGGGAAGGCCGCGGACCGGCGCGGTGAGTTCCTTCGGATTGAGCGGTACCAACGCCCACGTGGTGATTGCCGAACCGCCGGCCCGCCGGGCCGGGCCGGCGGGCGGCGGGCCGGTGTTGTTGGTGTTGTCGGCCCGCGGGGAGGGGCGGCTGCAGGAGGCCGCCCGCCGTCTTCGGGGGTATCTCGAGGGCGAGGAAGGCACGGATCTTCGCTCGATCGCCTATACGCTCCAAACGGGCCGGGAGGCGCTCAAAGAGCGGCTTGCGGTGGTGGGCGAGGATCGCGCGGCGGCCTGCCGGGCCTTGGCCGCCTATGGCGAGGGCCGCTCCCCGGAGGCCGTGCGCGCGGGCCGGGCGCGCTCGGGGGCGCCGCTGATTGGCGACACGGAGGAGGGGCGGGAGTATCTGCGCGGCTTGGCGCGAAACCGGCGGCTGGGGAAGCTGGGCGAGCTTTGGGTCCACGGCAATCCGATTCAATGGGATGTGCTTTATGAGGGGCAGGCCGTTTGGCGCCGGCACGGCTTGCCGGGGTATCCGTTTGCCAAGGATCGGTATTGGATTGCTCAAGCGACGGCGGTTGAGGCAGGCGCGGCGGTTGAGGCGGAGGCGGCGGTTGAGGCGGAGGCGGCGGTTGAGGCGGAGGCGGCGGTTGAGGCGGAGGCGGCGGTTGAGGCGGAGGCGGCGGTTGAGGCGGAGGCGGCGGTTGAGGCGGAGGCGGCGGTTGAGGCGGAGCTGCTTTGCTTGGCTCCGGTTTGGCGGCCGGCCGGGGCGGCGGCGGGGCGCCGGACAGGGCCGCTCCGCAACGTGGCGCTCTTTGGGGGCGGGGCGGCGGAGCGCTCGTTCCTGCAGGGCCTTTGCGAGGGGTGGAGCCCCTTCGAGATCGAGGCGGCGGACCGCTGGGAGGACCTGGCCGAGAAGCTCAAGGGGGCGCCCTTCGCGCTGGAGCACATCATCTGGCTGGCGCCGGAGTCGCCGGCGGGCGCCTTGTCGGAGGAGGCCTTGATCGAGGCGCAGGACCGCGGCGTGCTGCATCTGTTCCGGCTCCTCAAGGCGGTGGATTCGCTGGGCTATGGCGGGCGGGAGCTGAGCTGGACGGTCCTCACCCGGCGGGCGCAGGCCGTCTTTCCCAACGATTCCCTGGATCCGACCCACGCCGCGGTGCATGGCTTCATCGGCTCTCTGGCCAAGGAGTTTCCCCGCTGGAGGGTCCGTTTGGCGGATGTGGACCTCGCCGATGCCGCCGCGCTGGAGGCCTGTTGCGCCTTGCCTTTCGATCGCCAGGGCAACGCGCTGGGCCGCCGCCGGGGCCAGTGGTTTGAGCAGGCGCTGGCGCGGGTTCGGGGGGGGGGCGGTGAGCGCGCCCCCTATCGGGAGGGCGGCGTTTATGTCGTGGTGGGCGGGGCCGGCGGGCTCGGCGAGATCTGGACGCGCTCGGTGGCCCGGGAGTTCCGGGCGCAGGTCGTCTGGATCGGGCGCCGGCGGGCGGATGGGAGGATCGAGGGCCGGCGGCAGGCGGTGGCGCAAGTCGGCCCCGCGCCGGACTATTTGCAGGCGGATGCCACCGAGCGCGGGGCGCTGGAGGCGGCCCGTCAAGCGATCCTGCGGCGGCATGGGCGCGTTCACGGCGTGATCCATTCTGCGGTGGGCGAGTTCGACGAGCGCTTGGCGGCCGTCTCGGAGGAGCGGTTTCGGGAAATCCTCGCCGTCAAGCTCGACGCGTGCGTGCGGCTGGTCCAGGTGTTCGGCGGGGAGCCCCTCGATTTTGTCGCCTTCTTCTCGTCCGTCGCCGCCTTCGGGCGGAGCGGGGGGATGGGCGGCTATTCCGCCGGCGCCACCTTCGAGGACGCCTATGCCCTGGCTTTGGGGCGGGAGTTGGGCTGTCCCGTCAAGGTGATGAACTGGGGCTATTGGAGGGCCGGGGCCGGCGGCGCGCTTTCGGCGGCGGCCAGGACCCGGCTCCGGCAAGCCGGGATGGAAGCGATTGAGCCGGAGGAGGGGACGGCGGCCTTCGCCGGGCTGCTCGCGCTGCCCTGGAGCCAAATGGTCTGCGTCAAGATGAGGGCGGGGCGGAGCTTGGGCGGCCTGAGCGCCGAGGAGCGGATTTCGTGGCTGCCGCCGGCCCGCGCGTCGATCGGGGAGGCGCTGCGGGGCCGTTGGCCCGGCGTTGAGGCGCCTCTCCGGGAGCTCAAGGCGGCGGCGGGGCCGGAGGATGAGGCGATGGAGCGGGCGGTGCTGAAGCTCTTGTGCGGCCAATTGGCCCCGCTGGGCGTCTTTGACTCCCCGGAGCGGGGCTTGGGGGAGCTCTTTCCGCAGGCCGCGCTGCCGGCGCACCTGGATCAATGGCTGGCGGGGTGCCGGGCCGCTTTGCGGGACAAGGGCTTCCTGGCGCCGGAGGGGGGGGGGCTGGCCGAGCGCCCGCCGGATCCCGCCGCGCTCTGGGCCGAGTGGGAGTCGGTGAGCCGGCCGTGGTTGGCGGACCCGAATCGACGCGCGGGCCTCTCCCTGGTGGTGATTTGTTTGCGGGCCCTGCCCGAGATACTCCGGGGCGGGACCCGGGCGACGGAGGTCCTCTTTCCCGGTTCGTCGCCCCGGCTGGTGGAGGGGGTTTATCGGGACAACGCCTTCGCCGATTTCTTCAATCGGGTGCTCTGCGACTCCCTGGCGGCGGCCCTGGAGCTGTGGCGGGGCGGCGGGCCGCTGCGGATCCTCGAGATCGGCGCGGGGACCGGCGGGACCTCCGAGGCCCTCCTGCGCCGCCTGGAGCCCTTCAAGGAGCAGATTGAGGAATACTGTTACACGGATGTCTCCAAGGCGTTCCTGCTCCATGCGGAGGCGGCTTTTTCCCGGCAGGCGCCTTACCTGAGGACGGCGCTGCTCGATATTTCGCAGCCTTTGTCGGCGCAGGACTTTCCCGTGGGCTCATACGATATCGCGGTGGCGGCCAATGTCCTGCATGCGGCGCCGAACATTCGCGCGGCCTTGCGCCACGCCAAGGCCGCGCTGCGGCGGCACGGCCTGCTGTTTCTGAACGAGATGGCCCGCCACTCGATCTACAGCCATCTGACTTTCGGGCTGCTCCCCGGCTGGTGGCTTTCCGAGGATCGGGCGCTGCGGATGGCGGGCGGCCCCGGGGTCTCGCCCGCTGCGTGGAAGGAGGTTCTGGAACAGGAGGGTTGGCGGGCGGTGTTTTTGCCGGCGGCGGCGGCGCATGAATTGGGCCAACAGATCGTGGTGGCGGAAAGCGACGGCGTGCTGCGGGAAGGGGCGCTGCGGCCGCGGGGGGAAGCAGCTGGCGAGGCGGCCGCCGCGCCGGAGCCGGTTTCGCCGGCGGCGGAGACGCTCCGGGCGGCGGCCGTGCGCTATCTGCAAGGGCTGGTGGCGAAGGCATTGAAGATGCCGCCCGCTCAGATCGAACCCTCCGAGCCCTGGGAAACCTACGGGATTGATTCCATTTTGGTCGGGCAGATCACCAATCGCCTGCAGGAGGCCTTTGCCGGCCTGAGCGGCACGCTCTTCTTTGATGTGGGGAATGTCGATGCTTTGGCGGACTATTTGGTCCGCAATCATCGGGGCCGGCTGGTCGAACTGCTGCGCCCGCCCGCGGGGCCGGTGGAGCGGGCGTCCGGCGGCGGGGAGGCGGAGCCGGTGGAGCCGGCGTCCGGCGGCGGAGAGGCGGGGCCGGTGGAGCCGGCGTCCGGCGGCGGGGAGGCGGGGCCGGTGGAGCCGGCGTCCGGCGGCGGGGAGGCAGGGCCGGTGGAGCGGGCGCCCGGCGGCGGGGAGGAGCCCGTTGCGATCATCGGGCTTAGCGGCCGCTACCCGAAATCTCCGGATCTGCGGCGATACTGGGAGAATCTCCGGGAGGGGCGCGATTGTGTCTCCGAGATTGAGCGGGAGGGCTGGGAGGATTTTTACCATCCCGACCCGCCCGAGGCGATCGCCCGCCGAAAGAGTTACTGCAAGGAGGGCGGTTTTTTGGAGCGCTTTGATGAGTTTGATCCGCTCTTTTTCAAGATCTTGCCGGTGGAAGCGGTGAACATGGATCCTCAGGAGCGGCTCTTTCTGCAGGCCGCCTGGGAGGTCCTGGAGGATGCCGGCTATACCCGCCAAGGGCTGCGCGAGGGCCATCGGGGGCGGGTCGGGGTTTTCGCCGGGATCACCAAGATCGGCTACAATCTCCATGGGCCGGAACTGTGGCGGCGGGGCGAGGCGGTCTTCCCGGGCACCTCGTTCAGCTCGGCGGCCAATCGCGTCTCCTATTTCCTGGACCTGAAGGGGCCCAGTATGGCGATCGACACGATGTGCTCCTCCTCGCTCACCGCAATCCACCAGGCCTGTGAGAGTATTCGGCGGGGAAGCTGCGAGCTGGCCCTGGCGGGGGGGGTGAATCTCTATCTGCACCCCTCGGCCTATGTCGCGCTTTGTCGGAGCCGCATGCTCTCGCCCCAGGGGCGCTGCAAGAGCTTTGGGAGGGGCGGCAACGGGTTTGTGCCCGGGGAGGGCGTCGGGATGGTTCTGCTAAAACCGTTGTCGCGCGCCCGGGCCGATGGGGACTCCGTCTACGGCGTGATTCGGGGGTCGAGCGTGAGCCACGGGGGGAGGACGAACGGCTACACGGTGCCCAGCCCCGCCGCCCAGGCGGCCTTGATCCGCGAGGCCTTGGCCCGGGCCGGGGTGCATCCTCGGACGGTGAGCTATGTCGAGGCCCACGGCACGGGAACGGAGCTCGGCGACCCGATCGAGGTTGACGGATTGACGATGGCCTTTGGCGGCCGGACTTCGGGGGCGGCCTCCTGCGCGCTGGGGTCGGCCAAGTCCAACTTGGGGCATTTGGAAGCGGCGGCCGGCATTGCCGGGCTCACCAAGGTATTGCTGCAGATGAAACACGGCTTGCTGGCGCCGAGCCTGCACGCCGAGGCGCTCAACCCGAGGATCCCCTTTGAGCGGACGCCCTTTGCGGTGCAGCGCGAATTGGCGCCGTGGCGGCGGCCCTCGCTGAGGCTTGCCGGCGAAACCCGGGAGTATCCGCGCATCGCCGGCGTGTCTTCTTTTGGCGCCGGCGGCTCCAACGTCCACCTGATCGTCGAGGAGCACCGGGAGCCGCCTTGCGCGCGCAAGGCGGGGGGGCCGGTGGCGGTCGTGCTCTCGGCGCGGGAGGAGGGGCGGCTGCGGGAGGCGCTCGGGCGGCTGAGCGGCTTTGTGCGGCGCGAGCGGCCCGACTTGCAGGAGCTCGCCTATACCCTGCAAGTCGGCCGAGAGGCCATGGCCGCGCGGCTTGGGCTGGTCGTTCGCTCGCTGGATGAATTGGAGCGCAAATTGGCCCGGCTCCTGGCCGGCCAGAGGGATGTCAGCGGCTGCTATCGCGGCGCGGCGCGCCCGCGCCGCAAGGCGGGCGTCTTGCCGGCGGGCGCGATGCAGGCCTTGATCGCCGAGGGGGGCCTTGACCCGCTGCTGCGCCGCTGGGTCGATGGCCTCGAGTTGGATTGGCGGCAGCTTTATGCCTCGGAGCGGCCGCGGCGAATCTCCTTGCCCACTTATCCGTTTGCCCGCGAGCGGTATTGGCTGCCCCAAGCCAGACCGGAGCCGGAACCGGAGACGGAGCCGGAACCGGAGCCGGAATCGGAGCCGTATCTGCTTGCCGCGCCGGTCTGGCGCCCGGCCGACTGCCCCGCCAAGGGCGCGGAGGCGCCCCCGCCGCCGCTCAACGTTTGGTTGTGCTGTCTCGCCGGCGCGGCGATTCAAGGGGCGGAATTTGAGCGCCGGGGGATCCCCTGCCTGCGGCTGCGCCCGGCGGCGGGCGAGGGAGCGGCCCGGTGCTACCAGGAGGCCGCCGAGCTCGCCTTGAAGGCCTTGCAGGGGCTGCTGGCGGGGCGGCCCCGGCAAGCGGTGCTGGTGCAGCTCTTGATTCCAAGCTCGGGGGAGGGGCGGCTGCTGGCGGGTTTGTGGGGGATGCTCCGCACGGCCAATCGCGAGTATCCGAATCTGCGTGCGCAGTTGATCGAGTACGACGAGCAGGCGACGGAGGGCCGGTTGGTCGAGCGCTCGCTGAGCCAGGCGCGCCGGGCGGGCGAGGAGGCGGCGCGTTATGGCGGGGGCCGGCGGCAGGTGCGCCGTTGGCGGCGCTTGGCGCCTGTTTCCGACGCCCGAGCGCCCTGGAAGCCCCAGGGGGTCTATCTGATTACCGGCGGCCTGGGAGGGCTGGGCTGGGTGTTGGCCCGGGAGTTGGCGCAGGGCCTGGAGGGGGGGGCCCTCGTGCTTTGCGGCCGTTCGGGGCTGACCCCGGAGAAGGCCCTCGGGGTGGCGGCCTTGCAGCGCCCCGGCAGGCGCGTGTTGTACAAGCAGGCCGATGTCGCCCAAGGGGAGGCCGCCCGCCGGTTGGTGGGGGACATTTTGGGCGAATTCGGGAGGCTGGACGGCTTGCTCCATTGCGCCGGCGTCATCCGCGATGCGGCGCTGCCCCATAAGACCGCCAAGGAAGTGGAGGCGGTGCTCCGCTCGAAGGTCGCCGGAACCGTCAATCTGGATTTGGCGACCAGGGACCTGCCCCTGGATTGGCTGGTCCTCTTCTCTTCCCTCGCCGGCGTGATGGGGAACGCCGGGCAGGCGGACTATGCGGCGGCCAATGGATTTCTCGATGCCTTCGCGGCCTATCGGGCCGAGCTGGCGGCCCAGGGGAAACGGCGGGGGCGCTCCCTTTCCATTAATTGGCCGCTTTGGCGGGAGGGGGGGATGCAGGTCGATCCGGCCCGGGCGGCCGCCCTGCGGGCGCAGACCGGGCTGGCGCCGCTGGAGAGCTCCAGAGGGATTGAGGCCCTGAAGGACGCCTTGGCGCAATCGGCTTGCCAGGTGCTCGTGGCGGCGGGGGAGGTGGAACGGCTCTGGCGGCACTTGGCGCCGGCGGCCCCGCCGGAGGGCGGCGCGGCCCCGCCGCCGGATCGGGATCGCTTGCTGGAGGCGACCTCCCATCGGCTCCGCTCGCTCTTTGGAGAGGCGGCGCAGCTCGAGGTCGGACGCATCGACCCGGCGGAGCCGCTGGAGGCCTACGGCATTGATTCCATCACGATCACGCATCTGAATCAGAGGCTGGCGGTCATTTTCGGCGAGTTGCCCAAGACCCTTTTCTATGAATTTCAGACCCTTGACGCCCTGGCCGCCTATTTTGTGGAGGCGCATCCCGGCCTCTGTCGGCGCTGGACCGGGAGCCGTGCCCCGGCGGCGCCGGCGGCCCCGAAGGCCCCGAAGGCCGCCCTCCCCCCGCCGCGCGCCCCCCTGCAGCCCGGGCGGGCGGCGGGGGCGGGCGGGCCCATTGCGGTTATTGGTTTGAGCGGGCGCTATCCGGGGGCGGAGTCCCTCGAGGCCTACTGGCGGCGCTTGGAGTCCGGGGCGGATTGCATTGGCGAGATTCCGCCGGATCGCTGGCCGCTGGAGGGTTTCTATCACGCGGACCGGAGCGAGGCGGTGGCTCGGCGGCGGAGCTACTGCAAGTGGGGCGGGTTCCTCGAGGAGGCCAGCGCGTTTGACGCGCTCTTTTTCCATATGTCGCCGCGCGAGGCGGTGAATGTCGATCCGCAGGAGCGGCTCTTTCTCCAGTGCGGCTGGGAGGTGTTTGAGGACGCCGGCTACTCGCCCGCCGAACTGGCTCGGAGCTGCGGGGGGCGCGTCGGGGTGTTCGCCGGCATCACGAAGACGGGCTTTGCCTTGTTTGGCCCGGACCTTTGGCGGCAGGGCGAGAAGTGCTATCCCCACACTTCGTTTGGCTCGGTGGCCAATCGGATTTCCTATCTGCTGAATCTTCGGGGGCCGAGCATGCCGATCGACACCATGTGCTCCTCTTCGCTGACCGCCCTCCATGAGGCCTGCGAGCATCTCCGGGCGGGCGCGTGCGACATGGCGCTGGCCGGCGGCGTGAATCTGTATCTGCATCCCTCCTCCTATGTCAGCATGTGCGCCCAGCAGATCCTCTCCGATGAGGGCAAGTGCCGGAGTTTCGGCGAGGGCGGCAGCGGATTTGTCCCGGGGGAGGGGGTGGGGGCGGTGCTGCTGAAGCCGCTCGCCCGGGCGCTGGCCGATCATGACCACATTTACGGGGTCATTCGCGCCACCAGCATCAATCACGGGGGGAAGACCAACGGCTATACCGTGCCCAACCCCGCCGCGCAGGCGGCCCTGGTGCGCGAGGCGCTCGAAAAGGCCGGAGTCCGCGCCCGCCAGGTGAGTTACGTGGAGGCCCACGGCACCGGCACCAAGCTGGGCGATCCGATTGAGATCGCCGGGCTGACGCAGGCGTTTCGCGGGGATACGGATGACTTGCAATTCTGCGCGATCGGCTCGGCGAAGACGAATATCGGGCACTTGGAGGCCGCCGCGGGCATTGCGGGGCTCACGAAGGTGCTCCTGCAGTTGCAGCATGGCAAACTGGCCCCCAGCCTCAACGCGGAGGTGTTGAATCCCAATATCGACTTTTCGCAGACGCCCTTTGTGGTGCAGCGGGAGGGGGGCGAGTGGAAGCGGCCGCAGCCCCCCGGCGCGGGCCCGGGCGAGGAGTGGCCGCGCCTTGCCGGGGTCTCTTCGTTTGGCGCGGGCGGGGCCAACGCCCATGCCCTCGTTGAGGAGTTCCGGGCGCCGGAGGGGCCGCGGCGCCCGCCGGAGACCGGGCCCGCCTTGATCGTCCTCTCCGCCCGGAGCGAGGAGCGCTTGAAGCGCTACGCCGCGGCCCTGGGCGCGCATTTGCGATCCCTTCCGGCCGCGGCGGCCGGGCCGTGTTGTTTGCAGGACATCGCCTACACCTTGCAGGTTGGCCGGGAGGCCATGGAGGAGCGCTTCGCCTGTGTGGCCGAGTCGCTGCCGGAGCTGGCCGCCCGCTTACAGGCCTTCGCGGCGGGGCGGCGGGCGGGCGGGGAGGTCTTCCGGGGCCGGGTGGACGATCATCGGGAGGCGCTCGCCTTGTTGTCCCATGATGAAGATATGGGGGCGGTGGTGGATGAATGGATGCGCAAGGGGAAGTACGCCAAGCTGTTGGGCCTTTGGGTCCGGGGGCTCCGGGTCGATTGGCATCGCCTGTATCGGGAGGGGAAGCCCTTCCGCCTCAGCCTGCCGACCTATCCGTTTGAAAGGCGCCGCTATGGTTTGCCCGCCGCCGATCGGCGCCCGCCGCCGGGCCCGGCGGCGCCCCGGCCTTTGCACCCCTTGGTGCACGAGAATGTTTCCGACTTCTCAGAACAGCGCTATGCTGCGACCTTCACGGGCCGG
>JAMASS010000006.1 GCA_024761205.1 Limisphaerales bacterium | reverse complement strand
TGCATGACGGCAAGGAATACGGTTATATCGTTGACTATGAGGGCATACTTGAAGAGTTGGACAATGCCCTGACCATGTACGATGCCCTGTCCGCCTTTGACGAGAAGGATCTGGAACATGTCCTGACCTCCATCAACCAGCAGCTTACACAGTTACCGCAAACGCACGCCGCACTTTGGGATCTCTTTAAGACCCTTGCCAATAAAAAGGATGAAGAAGCCTACGAGCGGCTACTCGCCGATGAAGCCATCGTGGAGAAAACTCATGGCGTTGATAACGGCTGGGTTAGACCGGCATTGGGTGACAACCTGACACCATGCGCTTGTATTTCTTGGCCGCGGCGACGAGGGCGCTGCCTTCGGCGATGTTATGGCTGATGGGTTTTTCGATGTAGGCTTCCTTGCCGGCTTGCATGGCCCAGATGCCGGTGAGCGCGTGCCAGTTACGACCGGCGCCACCGGGTCTCAGTTACTTGGCAAACTGGCAGGATGGCGTTTTTTGCGCTCGGGGGCAACCCCCCAAGTTGGGCCTTTTATGCTGCCCGAACGGGTGAATCTTGGGGCCAACGGTGGGGCGGCGGGCGCGTCAATGAGTTTCCATAGGGGGAAGGCGCGCCGGGGCGCCTAGAAATCTTCGTCCGTGCCTTTCATGTTCTTCCAACTAGCGGGGGTGCGTCCTTGCCAAAGGTCTTGGTGCGGCAGGTTGTCGTAGTTCCAGCGGCGGCGTTTTTCCACTACGGGCACTGTCCAATTGTAGAGCGTGTCGGCCTCTACGTGGCCGTCCGCCAGCAGCATATTCACCCGGCCATTGTGCCGGCGGCTGATGTTCAGGCGTGACCATCCGTAGGGATTGACGTTCATCTCGTCCTTGCCGACCGGCCAAAAGTAAATGAAATTGCTGTGCGAGGCCCGATAATAGGCCGTCTTGTCCCCCACGGCGATCAGTTCAGACGGCGCCCGAATCCGGCTCTCCTTGAGCGTCTCGAACCAGCTGTGAATCGACATCTCCGAGCGGCCGGTGGGCAGAATCCGCCCCGTGCCGCCCATCCCATACCACGGCGGCGGTTCCCATAAACCTGTTCTGCCTTTTGAGGCGCAGCCTTCCACGTTCAGTCCGTAGCTGAAACTCCATTCCTTCCAGAGGTCCGTTTGGCCGAAGCGTTCCGGATGTTCTTGTTGATATTGCCGCATGGCCTTTTGCAGCTTCCCCCGGCTGTTGGCGGCGCAGTGCCAGACGTTGGTGTCCCGCCCGTGATAGGCGTCCCAGAGCAGCAGGCGCCAGGTCAGCCGCATGACGTTGGCATAGCGGGCCGTGCCCTGCCAGCGGGGATCGAAATTGTGATCCGACTGTTCGTAAGGGGGGAATTGCCCTTCGTAATCCGTAGCGTAGAGGTGAAAGGCCGTGCCGATCTGCTTGAGATTGCCCACGCAGTGGATGCGTTTGGCCGCACTCTTGGCCCGGCTCAGGGCGGGCAGCAGCAGGGAGGCGAGAATGGCGATGATGGCGATGACCACCAACAGCTCGATCAGGGTGAAGGCTCGATTTTTCATAGCGAATAGGATGTTTATAGAGAAAAACTCGGTTTGGTACGAGCAAAAACCGCGCCAAACCGAGGATTGAGGACTTATTTTTCGAACAAACGCTGCCTATGGGTAGGCATACATGTCGATGCGGTAGGAATTGCCTTCGGAGTCACGGACCCAGATATCCCGCCAGGGGATGCCGTCCGACCGCAGGGAGATATACCAGGTGGCTTCCGCCCAGGAGATTCCCGAGTATCGGGTGCGATCTCCCTCTCGCTCAACCCGCACGGTAAAAAAGGAGCCGTGGCCGTAATAATGAAGTCCTTTAATCCATTGTTCCCACCACGTGTGTCCGGCAAGCCCATCTCTATCATACCAGTAATAGCAATCGCCGGTCCATGCCGGGGCGCTGCTGTGGCTGAGCGACATGTCGAACAAAGCCGGCGGATTAAACCCCGACTCATTCCATTTGCGGCCGGGTTCTAACGACCCGGTGAGCCAGTAAATCACCGGCACGGGCGGGGGCGGCAGACGATTGTGATCTGCGGCCTGCTGCGCTTCGGGCAAGGGCACGCCGAAGAGCATGAAGCTGCCGGTGAGGACGCCGAGGCCAGCGGCTTTGCCGGTGAAAATCACGCCGTTTGCGGCTGTTTTGATTGGGTGAATAACCGCCGACAAGATGTCGGCGCCGAGGGCCAAGGGGCGCTTGGCGATGTTCTGAACGAGGCCGGCGAGGGCCGGCAGGGTCGCATGGATTTTCTGCATGGGTATCCTTTTAATCGGTTTATAGTTTGCCCTTGCGCAACGAACCGGCACCCACATGCGCCGGGCCGTTGTTATCACTTTAGCAATAAGAATGCAGGAAAGTTCCCGCTTGTTCGCCTAAACGCCGGGGAAGCCGCGCAACTTCCCCGGCGCCTGGAACCAGACTGTTGTATTCAGCAGGCGACCCGACATGGGAACGACAGCTAAAGTGATAACGGGTGCATTCCGCCAGAAAACGGAGGCGTCGTCAAGGGCGAATTTCGATTTTTTTCAGAGTCGGCAAGCGGGCGGCGAGGCGGTCAAAAAGGGCCGTTCACCGTATGGGTATCGGTGGGGTATCGGCGGGGTTGCCTATGGGTAGGCTTGGTGTTCCGGCGGGGCGGCGTTTTGGGAGGGGAAGCTCGGAGACCGGACTTTGCTTAAAACGAGGATAACCGGTTGCTTGATCCGCGTTCTCGCCCATGCGGAGCGGGGAGATTTCGTTTGCTTCTGAAGGCGATTTGCCTAGGATTCGGGGCTCTTTTGTGAGAGAGGCTGGCAAGAGCAGCCGACGAGTTGAGACTTCATGAATAGTTACGATATTGCGGTGATTGGCGGCGATGGAACCGGGCCAGAGGTGACTCGGGAGGCAATCAAGGTATTGGATGCAGCAGCCCAGAAATTTGACTTCAAATTGAACTATATGGAGTTTGATTTCGGTGGGGATCGATACCTTCGGACGAACGAAGTCCTGCCGGATTCCGCTGCCGATGATCTGCGAAACTTCCCAGCGGTGTTGTTGGGCGCCATCGGGCATCCGGATGTGAAGCCAGGAATCCTGGAAAAGGGGATATTGCTCCGCCTGAGGTTTGAGTTGGAGCAGTATATCAATCTCCGTCCGGTCAAGCTCTACGACGAGCGGTTTTGTCCCCTGAAGGATAAGAAGCCGGAACATGTCGACTTCGTGGTGGTGCGCGAGAACAACGAGGGGCTGTATACGGGGGCGGGTGGATTCGTGTTCAAGGGGACGCCGAACGAGGTCGCTATCCAGGAGAGCGTCAATACTCGTCGCGGGGTGGAGCGTTGCTTGCGCTTTGCTTTTGAGTATACGCAAAAGCGCAACAAGGACAACAAGTTGACACTTTGCGGCAAGACCAATGTGCTCACTTATGCCTTCGATCTTTGGGAGCGGGCGTTTCATGAGATTGGCGAAAAGGATTTTCCTGGGATTCAGCGCGATTACGCTCACGTGGATGCGACGACCATGTGGTTCGTGAAGAATCCAGAATGGTTTGATGTGATCGTCACCGATAACATGTTCGGCGACATCATTACGGATCTCGGCGCTATGGTTCAGGGCGGAATGGGAATTGCAGCGGGGGGCAATTTGAATCCCGAGGGAACCAGCATGTTTGAACCTATTGGAGGGAGCGCACCTAGGTATGCGGGCCAGAATGTGATCAATCCGTTGGCGGCTATTTGTGCTGGGCAGATGATGCTCGATTTCTTGGGTGAATCGGCGGCGGCGCAAGCGATTGAGCAGTCGGTGATTCGCCTCACTCGGGAGAAAATCAAAGAATTGGGCGCCGGAAAAATGGGGTATTCAACCACGGAGGTAGGCGATTTGGCAGCTGGTGATTTATAGATTTGTCCTGGCGGCTTGCCGTGCGGGGGGCGTTCGCTTCTTGGGGCGAGGACCTCGGCCTCCCGCTCAGGATGCCCGTGCGGCGGCTGGTGTCGAAAAAAACTTCGCGGTGGCGCGAGAATTGGTGAAGGAGCTCAAACGGCTCCCGTTGGGCGCCGCGAGCATTGGCGGGGCGCCCCGCTCGGCCAGGACTTCCAAGGAGCAGAATCCGACTTACCAAACACGCCGCGCCGGGGAACGCAAGGAGGCCTTTCGTTCCCCCAAGAGCAGCTCAATCCTCCCAAGCAGACAGCCGATCCAGCGACGTTGAAAAGGGCCGAGCAGATTGAGAACCTGCAGGGCCAAGAACCGGTAGGCGGCAGCAAGCAACCGATGGGATTCCATCAATTCCTTGAACCACGGGGCCATCCGTAGGCCCAGATTTCGAAAACCCCGAACAACTAACTCCGACAGACTCCAACGAAGCAACCTGACACCAATCCCCGCCTCCCAGCCAATTCTAAGCTCGACAGGCGCCTAGGGGTTGCTAGAGATCGAATCAAGAATTCGTCCGAGGGCTTCAAGAGGATCTGCTGCGGCATAGATAGGGCGCCCGATCACGAGCCGGTCCGCACCCGCTTGCAGGGCTTCGACGGGGCTAAGTGTCCTTTTTTGATCGCCTTGGGCGTCGCTGGCCATCCGGATTCCCGGCGTCACTAGTTTGATCTCAGCAGGTATTGTTTGCCGTAGACGGGTGATTTCCAGCGGGGAGCAGACGAATCCGCGGAGACCTCCCTCGATGCCCAAGGAGACGAGATGTTGGACTTGGTCCGTAACGCTGCTGTGAATTGCGATTTGTTTGAGATCGCCCTTGTCCATACTCGTGAGGACTGAGACGCCCAGCACTAGGGGTGGTTCGATATTCCGCTCGGCGGCGGCTTCCTGGGCTGCGCTTTCTGCTGCTCGCATCATGTCTAATCCTCCGAGGGTATGGATGGTCAACATTTGGACATCAAGGCGGACTGCGGAGCGGAGGGCTTTAACGACGGTATTGGGAATGTCGTGAAACTTGAGATCAAGAAAGACGGAGGCACCCTGAGCTCGTATCCGACGAATGATTTCCGGGCCGGCCGCGGTGAAGAGTTCCATGCCGACTTTAAAGGCACCGACTCGAGTTCCGATTTTATCGATTAGTGTGTTGGCTTGATCGATCGAGGGTACGTCAAGGGCGGCAATGATAGGGTTCTGCACAATGGGAATGTATATGTGGTGTCAACGTTTGAGTAACTCTAACGCTGCATGAGTCATGGCTCGGACTCCGGTTTGGATGGTCGGTTCAGGGAGTGGATAATAGCGGCTGGAGTGGAGCGAGGGTGGACTCTCGGCTTTTTGGGCTGCTTCGTCGAGGATCGCTTGTGATACCGATCCAAGCCAGAAGATGCAGATGGGAATTTTGTCTTCAGTTCGGCCGTAGCGACCAAAGTCTTCGCCGCCCATGACCGGATCCATTTGGCGGCAGTGTTCTTCGCCAAAGGTGGTTTTGAAGACTTTCGCCAAACGTTCTACTAGTTTGGGATCATTGTAGGTCGAAGGGGTGTATTGGTCTGAGGTCTCGATGATCGGAAGCCTGTCTTCCGGAACGCCGGCTGCTTGAGCGAGCCCTCGAACAATGCGTCGAATGGATCGCAGCGTTTGGGTGCGTACTTCGTCGCTATATGATCGCAACGTGAGTTGCAGCTTCACTTCGTTGGGAATGATGTTGTGTTTGGTGCCGCCGTGGATGGATCCCACGGTCACGACTGCCGCCTCGGTGGGCGGGATTTCCCGGCTGACGATGGTCTGCAGGACCATGACGGTTTGAGCGGCGAGTACGATGGGATCTTTGGTGGTGTGAGGCCAAGCGCCGTGCCCGCCGATACCGCGTAACACAATATTGACTGACTCGACATTGGCCAAGGCGTAACCGGGTACATACCCGACAGTGCCAGCGGGCATGCCGGCGTTGACGTGGAGTGCTAAACAGTAATCCGGCTTTGGAAATCTCTGGAACAGACCATCCTCCAGCATGGCTTTTGCACCGGCCCCCTTTTCTTCCGCCGGTTGGCCGATCATGACGAGGGTGCCAGACCATTCGCTTTTGAGTTCGGCCAGAAGTCTGGCTGTTCCCGTGAAAACGGTCATATGGATATCGTGGCCGCAAGCGTGCATGACGCCTACTTCGGCGCCGAACTCGTTCATGACTCTAACCTTGCTGGCGTAAGAGAGGCCGGTTTCCTCAACAAGCGGCAGCGCATCAAGGTCCGTACGAAGGAGAATCGTCGGGCCAGGACCGTTCTGGAGCAGCGCGACAAACCCATGACCGCCAATGTTAGGTGTAATCTTGAATCCGTGCTGAGTGAGCTCGGAGATGAGCCGGGCGGCGGTTTGCTCTTCTTGAAAGGATAACT
Source organism: Limisphaerales bacterium (assembly GCA_024761205.1). GTDB lineage: Bacteria > Verrucomicrobiota > Verrucomicrobiia > Limisphaerales > AAA164-E04 > UBA2970. The sequence continues at coordinate 165,455 of JAMASS010000006.1, read as the reverse complement.
CTGGGTGGGCGTGGAGATGTTGGTAGAGGGCGAGAAGCTCCGGATAAGCATCAGTGGTCTTTGCGGCTACCTGTTCGTGAATTTTGGCACCGTTGGCTGGTATCGAATTCAGGAAACCAGCCAGGAAAATGCAACAGCACCAGATGCTGGATATTGCGAGGATGGTTTCCGACGGTCGGATGTCGAGGCGTATGGCGTTGGTCATTGAGTGATTGAGTTGGCGTTGCGATTGATGTTTAGGGAACTTGGCGTAGCATCGCGTCCAGCAGTTGGCGAGCAGGGGCGTAATCTGAGCGAATAGTAAGGGCACGACGGGCGGCTTGCTTGGCTTCGAATTGGCGGCCGAGTTGATAGAGAATCGTGGCTCGGGCGTAGGGAATGTCCGGATCCGTGGGTGCGGTGGATTCCCCTCGAATGAGGGCGTTGATCGCGCCTTCGGTATCACCACGTCCGTTTCTGGCCAGGCCGAGATTATACCAGGCTCGGGCGTGCATGGGGTCCAGTCGAACGGCGTCCTCGAGAGCGCCGATCGTCTTGTCGGCGTCTCCTAGTTCATTCCAGGCGAGAGCCAGTTTGTATTGGTACTCGGCTTCATTGGGAGCGAGCGTGGTCGCAGCTTGAAGTTCCTTGAGGGCCTCTTGATGGTTACCGTTCATGCTCTGGACGATGGCCAACTCGTGGCGGATGGGGGGCGAATTGGGATCCCACTGCGCTGCTTTGGTGTAGTGAGCGAGAGCGTCCGCCGTGTTTTCCTGCGCCAAGGCTAAGGCCCCGAGTTGCATTTGACCGGTGGGTTGATCGCTGATGTGATGTAGGTAGTGGTCAAGCTCTCGTCCTGCCGGGCTGAAGGGGTTGAGTTGATGGCGCAGGGCCCAGGCAGCATTGACGCGGACGTTGCGTCGTGGGTCTTCCAAGAGGCTCTTCAAGACAGTGGTCAAATCGGCGCGTTGACTCTCGGCCAGCGGCCCAATGGCAATTGTGGCATGCGCCCGGACCATCGCGTTGGTGTTGTTCAGCGCGGAGAGGAGGGCTCGTTGTACTTCGGAATGATCGAGCCATTGGGAGAGCAGGTGCGCGGCACTCGCTTGCCAGAGCGGTGTTTCAGCGCCCAAGATCATTTGGATGAGTGGTTCGCGGGATGTCTCTAGGCCCTGCCGGGCATCGGCGATCCATTGCGTGCGTTGTCGGGTATAGCGATCCAGTCGATCGCCGTACCAAGCTTCGCTGGTGGCGATCACTTGTTCGACATCATGATCTTCATGGCATCGATTGCAGGCGTTTGGGATGCCAAGATGTTTCGTCATGAGCGGATCCGGAATGGTGAATCCGTGATCTCGGCGAGGGTGCCGCTGCATGTACGTGGTCTGCGGCATGTGGCAGTTAACGCATTGATTCCCAGCGCTTTCTGCAGTGTGATGCGAGTGGCTGACCGGATCGATCTTGGGGCTATTGGGATAGGAACCATCATGACAGCGCATGCAGAGCGCATTTCCCGGGAGAATGGTTTTCGTTGAGTGCGGCTGATGACAGTCCAGACAGTGAACTCCGGCGGCATGCATGCGACTGCTGAGGAAGGATGTGAATACGTAGTTTTCGCTGCGAACCTGTCCGTCTGGATAAAAGATATCGGATGTATCGGGCACTGTCAGATTGTAGTGGTCGAAATAATCCTCTCCGGGATGAAAGTCGCCGGTGAGCTCAGCGCGCCGAGAATGGCAGCTGCCGCAAGTGTCGAGAATCTGGGCACGGTTGAACCTTTGGATTGTTGGGTCGACTGCCTGTGAGTTCGGATTCTCGTTCTGCCATTCCAAGTGACTTTTCATGGGCCCGTGGCAGGCTTCGCAACTGACGGATATTTCCGCCATGGTCGTTTTGTAGGTATCGGTCACGGAATCGTAGTTCTTGCGGAGGCGAGTATTGTGACAAGAGGCGCACATACTATTCCAATTCATCCCGCGCCCGGTCCAGTGGCCCCATTCGCCGGGGCGTCGATCTTCTTGGCCGTGCACGCTAAACCAGTCTTTCTCTGCCGGATCAAAGGCGGCATCCACTGCTTGATAGCGTCCGCCTTCGTGGGAAACGAGGAATTGACGGAGCGGCTCATGCCCGATGACTCGGGCGATGTCGTAGGTGGCTCTTTGATTTTCAAACCCAAGGGTCGTGATTTGGTGTCTGTTAGCCGCAATTGAGGGATGCGACTCGACGCCGCCGTGGGAAAAGGGTTGGCGGTCGCTAAAGGCTGCATCATCGACGGATACGGACGGCAGGCGCTCGGCCAAGCCGTGGTTCGATGATACCCAGGAGTCGAAGGCTTCTTGGTGACACTTTTGACAGCTGGCAGACCCTGCATATTGAGCGAACACGGCCTCTTCAGCTTCTAAGCGAGAGTCGGTCGAAGTCGTCGTGGGCGAAGGTTGGGGTTGATAAACTTCGCGATTAATGAGCAATGTGACCACCGCTAGAGTCAGGACAAAGCCCACGACGAACTTCCACCTTTGTCGATTTTTCGACGTCTTCAAAGGGGAGACCTGTCTAGGTTTTGAGCGCTTTCGTTTTTCGCTCATTCGCGAGTGATTTTCATGGTGATCTGCAAATTTTGCAATGAATAAGAATGGTCACTGGGTGGGTCGAGAGCCCCTTTGAGTCGCCGTCCGCAGAGACGCAGCGAAGGCGGATGGAGGCTCCTTGTGGTTCGCGAATGTCGAGGCACAAAGGACTCGGAGCTTCAAGTTTCAGTTTCAAAGTCGAGGGGCGGGGTCAAGGCATACCTCCTTTCGCTGCTCTTATATGGCTTTTTCGGTCTCGTGACGAGCAGCGTCTCCGCTATTATTTCTAACCTTTCTGTCTCAGCGCAAAGAAGATCGGCTGAGAAATCGCTTGGCCGACTCGAGAGAATGCAGGTTCACACCGATTAAAAATTTGTCTATTCCCAGTTCGCTGCCTTGTCGAGTTTTGATCATTTTCCCCGGTATTTTTGTGGATTCTACCCATGATTACTGACTAGGCTCTGCCAGCTAATGACCACCGAGAGAGGGACCATAGTGGACGCTATAACGCAGCGGTCGAGGAAGCATCGGCTGCCGGACGCAAGCCTCCGCGCGTTTCTGAATGGTGTGTCGAAGGTGCAGTCAGGGGATTCGGGGCTTATTCGCGAGGCCGAAATCGAGCCTGTGGATTCGTTGCTTCATGCCTCAACGTTCGAAGCTGATCCGGCCAAAGCAAAGGAACTCTTTCGCCATCTGGCTGTCATCAAGCTGAATGGAGGATTGGGCACCGGGATGGGTTTGAATGGCCCCAAGTCCTTGTTGAAGGTCAAGGGGAGCATGACCTTCCTTGATATCATTGCGAAACAAGTGCTGAGCTATCGAGATCACTCCAACGGTGTGGCCCCGGCCTTTTACCTGATGAACAGCTTCAGCACCCAAGAACAGTCCTTGGCGTTCCTCCAAGAAAAATACCCTCGACTCGCTGACCGGCGCGGGCGTCTGGATTTCTTGCAAGGCAAGGTACCGAAGCTAATGTCTGACACTTTGCTGCCGGCCGAATGGCCAGAGGATCCCGATTTGGAATGGTGTCCGCCGGGGCACGGCGACATTTATGCTTCACTAGTCAGCAGCGGATTGCTTGATGAGCTGCTGGAAGATGGCATTCGCTATCTGTTCGTCTCCAACGCCGACAATCTTGCGGCAACGCTCGACGGCGCCTTGCTAAATCACTTTGCGAATTCCGGCGCCGGCTTCATGATGGAAGTCGTCCGGCATACGGCCTCGGATAAAAAGGGGGGGCACTTGGCCAAACGCAAGGCGGACGGTCGATTGATACTTCGAGAATTAGCTCAGTGCCCTCAAGATGAACGGGAGCAGTTTGCGGCTATCAATCGGTATTCATACTTCAATACCAACAACCTCTGGGTTCATCTCGAGGAACTACAGGCAGTGTTGAATAATCAACACAACGGCCTGTTGCGGCTGCCAATAATCAAAAATATCAAAAACCTTGATCCGCGAAACATAAATTCGCCAAAAGTCCTTCAAATCGAGTCTGCTATGGGGTCGGCGATTGAATGCTTCCCAAATGCCGTGGCGGTTGAGGTCCCACGAAGTCGATTCTCCCCTGTTAAGACGACGGCAGATATGTTGAATCTTTGGTCCGACGCCCACCATCTGACGGATGATTATCAAATTCGACTTGCTGAATCGAGGGCCGGCCGGCCTCCAGTAGTTGTTTTAGATCCTCGCTACTTCAAGTACGAAGCTGATCTTGAAAAACGGTTCCCTAGCGGCGTGCCGTCAATGCTCCATTGCGACCGATTGGAAATTTGGGGAAATCTAATTTTCTCCCCCTCAGTGGAATGTAAAGGCGAAGTTCGGTTCGAAAATCGTGATTCGAATTCAAAGAAAGTTGCCCCTAGCAAGTATCAAAATAGGACAGTTGTCTTGTGAAAAGTCTCAGGCATCCCATAGGAAAATAAAGAATGGGCTGGAAAGTTTTTGTAGACCAGCCACTCAGCAGGATAAGCAAAACACAAAAAATATCACAACCAACCCGTTCCAATCTCACCGTTCTTCGCCAAATCTGCGACAGCTTGGGACTTTAATTGGGATACTGCTCAGGCGTACGAGCCGCCAAGCCTCCGAGCCGAAACGGTCTCACTCATGCTGACAAAGTTCGTTCTGCCGCTATGGTTGAGAAGTTGTGTTAGTCGTTCTTAAAACATTTGCAGAAAACCTTTCCGCAACATAGCAGAGGCAAACTTACGGGACCACTTCGTCGTTTTCGTCGATCGATTCAGATTATTGATTCCGCCATCATCGAGCTGGTTGCTGATGGTCTGGACGGACTTCGACAAAGTGACGGCGTTAGAGTCCCACCGAGAGGCGCTTCTCAGAGAGATTGCCCGCACCCGCCAATTGATCATGACCATTGGCAAAACCATTAAGCATCTGAAAGGAACGAAAACGATGAGCGATAAAGAGATGTTTGCCGGCTTCGACCTGAAAAACAACATTAATACGAGCAACAACTGCTCGATCGATTCGGCGCAGACATAAAGCAAGAGATCGACGAATCCAACGCCCGAGTGAAGAAATGGACCAGGGCTCGCTGGGAGAAAAACTCGTGGGAAATTCACGGAAATATGCGCGAATCTCGTTGAGGCTATGGAACAACAGTTGCCAACGGATTCCGAAGAAGTGCAGAAACACATTCGGCAGCACTTTGAGTGGTTCTGTCAGTTCTGGACTCCGAATCGAGAGTCCTACACCGGCTATGAGCAACTCGTATTGGATTCGGAACTTCGAAACGCCTGTGCCTTGCATCATCCGGACTTTACGGAGTTTGCGGCAGCAGCAATCGCAACCTTCTCGAAAAGTTAAGCAGCGAACTTTCAAGTGTCGTGCTATGAGGGGTCAGCTTTGAACTTGAAAACATTGCCGATTCGCCTCCCAAACCTCAAGCAATCCGCTGATTTTAGTGATTCTAATGAGCCTTTCAGCGAATGCCACTTCGATTCACGGTCCCATGGCATCGTCGTTAGTATTTTGGTGGCGTGAGAATTTTCACGACCGTTTGTCGATCTCTCGACGGTGGCCGATGAAACGCAAAAAGACCTGCTCCCTTCGGAAATCTACCACTTATCCAACGATGCCCTCAAAGGCATCGTTGAGATCGGTCTGCGTACGAATATCCTCTTCATCCCAACTAGCGCTAGTGCCAGCAAGGAACACGTATTCAATAATACCATGGTCGAGGATGCCTGCATGGCATCTTCGATCCGGTTTGTATGATCAGATGTTCGACTGGAGCGATTCACCGGATGTCTCACGGAGGCGAGATTATATGATCGGTGACTTCACCTGCTCAATTCGTTCCCATCCGCGAGGCGCGAGAGGGGATTTCATTCGCGATTCAAGGGCCTTACAACCGATTGAGAAGACAAACAAAATGCGACTGTGCGCCAGTCAATTGATTGGGACGGCCTATGCCTGTTCTCATGGTGCAATGATTCGAATGGACGTATAAGTGATCGGGTGCTGTGTATCTCAATGTAGCGAGGGCCACAGAAGCGGTGGTGATCAGCCCTACAAACCTAGCTATCTGCGCGCAGACAACACAGATTGACAGGCGCTTTGACCAACCTAATCGGCACCATCCTGCATCTTATCATAAATATTCATCCGCCTCCTTGAAACTCGCAAAAATATCCTAAGCCGCAGAACCAACATTGGCGATGTCGATCACTTTCTCGAGTTATGGCTGCAGGTTGGCCATCACCATTTTCCCCTCACACCCTTCAATGAGCTTGCGACATTGAAGCAGCAAACGGATTCCCATGCTGCTGATGTAATCAAGGACTCCAAGGCAAACGTCAAAAACCGAGTCAGGTCCGAAACACCTTCTTTCAAGAGAAAGACGATGCATAAGCCCAAGTCAATCTCAGCAATCTCAAAACATCGAAACAAACAGAGATTGCACTCTTGGCGGTTGCTATCTAGGCTACATTTCACTTTTTGCGATGCATGCCCCAGAACTAATTGGCTACAACGTTCATCCAGCGTCAGATCGGGAAAGCATGTTGAAGTCTATCGGGGTCAAGGCCATTGAGGATCTGTTCGCCACAATTCCGTCATCTCTCCTGCTCAATCAGCCTCTTGATCTGCCAGCGCGTCTTCCAGAATGGAAACTCGAGCGGCGCTTCAGAGAGTTGTCGGGGTGCAATCAGACGACCCACGAATTCCAAACTTTCCTCGGCGGCGGCGCTTATGAGCACTACATCCCCGAGACCGTCCGCACCATCGCGTCGAGAGGAGAGTTCCTCACTGCCTACACGCCCTATCAGCCGGAGATGAGCCAAGGGACCCTCCGAGTACTCCACGATTTTCAAACGCTGATGGCGAAACTCCTGGGACAACCCGCCGTCAATTGCTCGGTTTACGACGGAGCAACAGCACTCGCTGAATCGAGCTGGATGGCTTGCCGGATCACCGGAAACAAACGCCTAGTCGTTGCCGCCAACATCTGGCCAGAATATCAGGCTGTTCTCGAAACTTACATGCAAGGGCGCGGTGTGGAGCTCGTGATCATGCCTTCCGAACCAACAACTGGCGAGATTGATCTGGCGGCAATGACATCGTTGGTCGCTGAATCGCCAACGGCAGCGGTCATCGCACAGTCACCCAATCGTTACGGCGTCATCGAATCGGTGGCTGAGATCACCAAGTGCTGCCACGGTGCCGACACGCTTGCGGTGGTCAGTTGCTATCCCATCAGCCTTGGCTGCCTTCGTTCACCGGGAAGCAATGACACAGATATCATTTGTTGCGAGGCTCAACCCTTGGGGCTGGAATTGAACGCGGGAGGACCTTACCTGGGGGTGATCGCCACCCGGCAAGAATTTGAGCTCCATCTTCCGGGACGGCTGGTCGGTGTCTGCGATAATCTGAAGGGCGAGCCAGTGCTAGCCTTGGTCAAGGAGGAGCGAGAACAACATGTCGCTCGACACAAGGCCACGAGCCACATTTGTTCCAACCAAGCCCTGCTAGCCCTCCGCACCAGCGTTTACCTCGCCACCCTGGGAGAACAGGGATTCCGCCGGATCTCTTCGTTGTGCGCGGCCAAAGCGCGTTACCTGTACGACAAGCTGATCGCGATAAAAGGTATCAAATCCGCGAAGACCGGCGCCTTCTTTAACGAATTCCTCATCAATCTGCCTTGTCCGGCCGGGGTCATTCTGAAAATGCTGCGAGAGAATCAAATCTTCGGCGGCATCGATTTTTCCGAATGGGAACCTAGCGAGAATCACCGCCTCCTGATCGCGGTCACAGAAGTCAAGACCAGGGAGGACCTGGATCAATTCGTTCATCACTTTCAAACCGCTCTCAACGCCGCGACTTAGCGTTACCCAAACTATCCAAGAAAATGCTGCCGCCAAGCCTTTTCGATATCAGTCGGCCCGGAGTCAGCGGCTCTGGCGTTTTCGATCAGGATTTCTCGGATTTCGATCCTGCGGCGTGTTTCGGCGCAGCCGCACTCTCTCAGGACCCGATCGGTCTCCCGGAGCTCTCCGAGCATGAGGTCGTGCGCCATTTCACGAATCTAAGCCGCCACACTTATGGAGTGGACAACGGCCCCTATCCACTGGGCTCGTGCACCATGAAGTACAGCCCCAAGCGCAACGACGCGCTGGCTCAGTTGCCGGGATTCTCAAAGCCCCACCCGCATCAACCAGCCGACAGTCTACAAGGCGTATGGGAGGCCTTCACAGAACTGCAAGGATTCGTTGCGGAACTTACCGGAATGGATGAAGTGACCTTACAGCCGGCGGCGGGCGCCCACGGTGAATTCACAGGCTTGCTGATGATTCGCAAATACTTTGAAGAGAAAGGCGAATCCCGAAAAACCATCCTGATTCCGGATTCCGCTCACGGAACCAACCCAGCCAGCGCAGCAATGGTCGGCTTCGACTGCAAGATTATTCCCACCACAGAGAATGGGCTCATGGATCTTGAGGCTATGGGCCGACTGATGGATGACGACGTCGCCGCTTTGATGCTCACCAACCCGTCCACCCTCGGGCTCTTCGAAAAAAACATTGTCACAATCGCCAAGCGAATCCACGACCAAGGAGCACTTCTCTACTACGACGGCGCCAATCTTAATGCCCTTATGGGCGTCGTTCGACCGGGCGACATGGGATTCGACGTAGTGCATATCAATACCCACAAAACCCTTTCCACACCACACGGTGGCGGTGGTCCCGGAGCCGGCCCGGTGGGTGTCAAAGCACTGCTCGCCCCTTACCTTCCCATTCCAGTGATTCGTCGAGTGGACGGGACAGCCATGCCCGATAAAGACCGTCCTCAATCTATCGGAAGAGTCAAAGCCCATTTCGGTCACACGGAAGTGCTCCTTAGGGCCTACGCCTACATCCTCACCCAAGGACCGGACGGGTTGAGGACCGCCACCGAAAACGCTGTCCTCAACGCCAATTATCTCCAGGCGCGCCTAGCGGAATTACTCCCGCCGGTATTCGATCAGTTTTGCATGCACGAATGCCTCTTGAGCGGCGGCCATCTGAAGATCAACTCCTTCGATTTCGTGAAGCGATTAATCGACTTTGGGGTGCACCCCCCAACGCTTGTCGGGGCTGGATGCGTTTATTTCGCCAAAGAATACGATACGGCCATGTTGATCGAACCCACGGAAACGGAATCAAAAGCCACCTTGAACCACGTAATCGAACAGTTCCTCAAAGTCGCTCGCGAAGCCGGCCGTGGCGCACTTCGCCATTGAAACGTCTCCGCACACCACAAACATGGCGAAGATCGTCAAAGATGAGACCGCTTATATCAGCCCTCTTGAAGAATCCGTTTCACCGCAGAAAAAATCAGGATCCCTCCCGAATATCATCAACAAATCATCCTAGCCGTCGAGGACACCGACAGGATGCAAGCTCATGACCCGTCACCCAAAACAGGGTGGATTTGAAAACGTGCTCGATTGCGCCAATAGCCGTGAAGTCTTGGATATCTTGAAGAAACAACCGGTCGATCTAATTATTCTCCTCAACATCATCAAAAGGGCCGGCAGCGTCCGCTCTATAAAAGGCGCCTTTGGGAGGCTATGCAATGTGTGCTGGCAACGGCCCAAAACTGCAAAAACCACCTTCCGAACCCTTGGTCGCCGCACGGACGAAGGATATTAAGCCACCCACACCTCCCAATCCTCTAGAAGCCGTCACAAAATCTCGGCTTCCTCATAGCGGCCAACTCTATTGGCGAGAAATCCGGGTTAGAGCTCTACTGTACGCCAATTGATGGTGACAATCGCCTATTCTCCGACGGATTCTAGTACGTGGTTGAGCAAAGTGGGCAAAGGACATTCCAGAGACTGCATGCGATCAAATATTGGGAGACACCCTCTGATGATCCCATGCTTTTTGGCCGGGGGCGATGAAACTCAGCATGCCACAAACTCGGATTCTAGACACCTGACACATCGACGGGCTGCCGCATCGCCCATCATATCCTCTATATTTCGGTTCTGTATGGCTCAGGGAACTTGTCCTAAAACCCATGCCAATAGGATTTCGTAGAATTCTGGATCTTCGTGAATGATCTACCGGCGCCGGATTCGATCCAACTAAATATCTTCTCCGGTGTAGTTATTATATATAAATTCGTGTGCGTGAATTTTATATTCCTCACTTCTATTCAGTTCGTCTTTATTCGCTCCGCAGAAGGTGTATTTCCCGTTATTCCACGTATATGCCGTTTGCTGTTTTCGAGCAATAAACGGCAACTTAATGGCTGAACCTGAAAATCAGAGTCACTGGTGGTCTCAAAAGTAAGCGCGTAGCCGACTTCGGCGAGGTTTATACGAGTGCTCGTGTGGTCAATGCCACGCTTAATCTGGTGAAGCAGGAAACCGAGCGGATTGACTCCAGATTTCTTGAACCCGCCTGCGGCACAGGAAATTTCCTGGTTGAAATTCTAAAAAGAAAGCTGGCTGTCGTTGTTGCACGGTAATTCCTGAAAGCTTAACGATGCCCCCTCGCAATAATGCACTCCCGACGTTCTTAGCTGCCTGGCCAATCTGAGCAACGACGAAGTCTTTACGCCTCCCAATCTGGCCAGCGAGATGTTGGGATCAAATTGCCGGACGAACTGTGGAGCGATCGTAACGCAAAGTTTCTCGACCCTTTTGCAAATCCGGCGTATCTTTGCGGGAGATAGCGAAATGGCTCATTGACGGGCTAGAGAGCTTTGCATGCTTGGAGACATGCTGGTCGTCACAGATGCCGAGTCGGCCCAAAACTTGCATTGACACATCGGCATCGGAGCCTTGTTGAGCTTGGTTTTTAACATGGGGTGGCTCAGTTGTGCGTTATGCTTGAGGAAGCTGCCAGGGATCGCGACGCGGCATATCGCGCCAACTGTTTGCTTCGGCATCCCCCGGGAATTCCCAGGATTGAGGGTCCCATTTGAGCGGGCGACGGTTCCAATAGGCCAAGTTGCCTAGGTGAATGACCGTGACACTACGTGCGCCAATCTCGACGTCGGCGACGGGTTTTTTGCGTGTGCGGATGCAGTTGATCCAATCACGATGATGTCCCGGCGAGTTATACAGCTTCACGTCATCGTCACCGAGGGGCTCGTTCACAATGTCTAGGGGAACGCTGCTGAGGTGGCCACGGTCGATTCGGAGCGTACCGTTGGTGCCTTCGAAGTTGCAGCCATTGGGACCGCCGTGGGTCATCACGACACCATTTCTGTAGCGGTATTGTACGCCCGTTGTGGCGTTGGGATCCGCCGGTGGGGTGATCTCCACCGGACCCGATGCATCCATATCGAGCGCCCATTGCGCGATGTCGTAGTGGTGCGCGCCCATGTCGGTATGGCCGCCGCCCGAGTATTCCCGATAGCGGCGCCAGGCGGGAAAGTGGTTATGGACGCCACGCGGGCTCAAGATCGCGTTGTAGGGCCGCATCGGTGCCTGGCCGAGCCAGAGGTTCCAGTCCAAACCGGGTTCCATTCGTTCAGCTGGCAAGTCGCACCACGTGCTGGGGCCGCCGACGCCGACGGATACCGTTTTGATTCGGCCGAGCCGTCCGCTCCGAATGATTTCGCAGGCTCTGCGAAAGGGGCCGAAGGCGCTGGATCGTTGCTGGCTTCCGGTTTGGACCACTCGGGCGTGCTTACGCGCGGCCTCCACGCAGCGTTTGGCTTCAGCGATGGTTAAGGTGAGTGGCTTTTCACAGTAAACATCTTTACCGGCCTTACAGGCCTCGATCAAGGGGATTGCGTGCCAGTGATCAGGGGTTGCAATGCAAACTGCATCGATGTCCTTTCGTTGTAAGAGTTCTCGGAAGTCCACGTATTCATCACAGCCTTTCCAATCTCGGCTGGTGGAGTAGGCCTTTTCAACGCGCTGACGGGCGTACTCCCGGCGGTTCCGATCGACCTCGCATACGGCAAGCGCCTGTATGTCGCCTAATTTGAGTAAGTTACTCAAGTGATAGCCATTAGCTATTTTGCCGCAGCCGATGAATCCGACGGTGATGCGCTCGCTGGGTGGCGGCTTGGTTTCGTTCCCGAAGACGGAATTGGGAACGATCTGAGGAAAGAACAGCACTCCAGTGGCACTGGTCTTGAGAAAACTTCGACGACTGAATTGATTTGAGCGGTTCATGATAGCGAAGGCTGTGGTATCCGATGTTCTTCTTGGGGTGACTGTGTTGATTATATTATTGAATCATGAGGTTTAGCAATATTGAAAATCCTGTGTGAGCGCCCATCGAAGTATGCAATCAAGCACATAGAAGGGGAAAGCGGTGAAGGATCACCGCACTCCAAGACGCTGTCGCGTTGTTCGGAAGCCCTGCGATACTTCGCCGCTTTGGATACCTGTGGCACAGATCTTTTCGTGACTTCTGGCTCTCAAGTCACAGGGCGCTAAAGCTGATAGTAGAATTGGAATATCGGTTCTGCTGTGGATTGTCGGGGATTGTGACGGCTTCGGCTTGATCATCGTGAATATATGTGTAAAGTAAGTGAGACGATTGGGGAGCGAGCGCTTCTCAAAGCGGTGTTTTTCTGCGGGCATCCAAAGGGCCTTCTGCATCCGATCAACCCTTGTTCAGTGCGCGCACTGTGAGACGGTTAAGCCACCAACGGCCGGGTGCAGTGAATTCGCCCCCAGAGTGACGGCAACCAAGGTGACTAGCATGTCTGTAACGTTCTCATAATGCTTGTAATAAAGAGAGATTTGTGAAACGCCCCAGACTAAAAGCCAGCTCAATTTTCGGTCAACTGAAGTTCAAACAATTAGTCCTTTGGCAATGGCACGGGCGTGGTTTCGACCCCGTCAAGATCTCCCAACGCGAACTGAAGGCCAGCGAGGTAGAAAGCTAGAATCTTGGGGTTCCAGTAGATATGTTCGTTGTGGCCGAGGGAGCTATAGAAGATGCGGCCTTGGCCATAGTCTCGAACCCAGGAGATGGGATAGTCTCCATTTTCCCGGCGACCTCGGCGTAGGTCGGTCAATTGAGGATTTAGGCTGAGGAGCACCCGCTGCTGATCCCGATGGCAAGTGTCGTTTCGAAATTGGTAAATCTCGTCTTGGATTTGAAACGACTGGCCACCGAATGCCTTCGTGAGAATGTTGTTGGGATCATCGACCCGCACTCCAACGGTGGTTCCGGCTCCCCAGGGATGGCCCGCAAAAGCGCCACCCATCATCTCATTGTAGGTTTTCCACATCTTGTAGGTGTCGGTGGCGGAGTGAAAACCGGCAAGCCCCTTGCCTTGTTTGACAAAAGATACGAGCGATTCTTTCAGGCGGTCTTCTGTCTGTTTGGCCTTTTGGCGATCCGATTCGCTGAGCTTCTTAAGTTCTTTACGATGAGGTTTGAAGATCTCGCCGGTGGTATTCAGCATTAGTACTGCGTCAAAGGCGGAGAGACTCGATGGTTCAAAGACCGCGAAATCTTCCGTGTGAGTGAGATCAAAGGCACCGGTGGATTCTCCCAAGAGGCCCATGGCCTTGGCTCCGACACCTATGGAGCCGTGCCGGAATCCGTTGGTGAGCGAGAAGACGAGGAGTTTGCGCGCCTTCTTGGGTTTGACGGCTTTTTGCTTGGCGACGGCTTCGCGAATTTTCGCAATTTTGCCGTCCGAGACTTGCGCCGTTGCGTCCGAGGCGCCGAGCAAAACGGAGACGATGAAAAGGAGCGTAATGGTTCGATGTTTCATGGCTTGTGGTTTGAGGAGAGGATTTCTTGAGTGAGTAGCGGCAAGGGCGAGAATCATCGGAGAATCTCGACTTTAAGACGGATGCCGAGGGTGTAGGCTATCTCATCGAGTAACGCTTTCTTGTTTTGGTTGCTTGAGTGTGTGCAGATATGCCATCCGTCGATCTCTCGCTGTCCGTACTTTTCGTCGTGCTTGACCGAATCAATCAAAGGAATCCCCCCTATGTTCACTCCTAGCTTGCGGACTTGGTTGATGCCTATTGTCTTGATGGTTTGAGCAAAGGTGTCCGCTGCATAGCGCTCTTCGATGGTTTTCCCCTCGTCAGGAAAGGATACGCGCAATCTGGACGCGGGGGCTCTGAGGGGCCGGACGGCAGTGTATTGGCCTTTTGAATTGTGGCCGACCGGAAACGGCTTGCGGGACGGAGGACTGATACCGGATCGCCATTTTTTGAATAGAGCGCCCACTTCATCTTGAAAGTGTTTCAAGTTCTTCGTTTTTTCGATCAGCATGTTCGCTTTGTCATGGTTGTTCTTCTGAACAGCCTCCATGATCGAATCCTTGATTTCCTGATCCACGTTATTGATCTCATCAATAAGCAGGCGGAATGCCTCGGTGACGCCGTTTTTGGTCATGCGGGTTGATGCGTCCATTTGTTGAGATGGCGAAGGCTGATGCCTGCCGGCAAAGACTAGACGGCGGTTGGCACGACGAACGGTTGGCGATAGAAGCGAGACACCATGAGGTTGGCCGGCGGGTGGTGGATGAAGGTCTCTGTGTTGTGATCAAAGTGGAGCTTTGGTCCGAGCCGGTAGGTGGAGCGCAGGGGATCGATGCCGAGGGCTTGGGTATTGTCGAGCACGGTTCGCAAGGCATCGGTGACGACTTCGGATTCGCCGAGGGCCGTCGTCTTCATGGTGAAGGGGTAATTCCAGCCCAAGCGATAGGAGATATTGCCGAGGTGGCACAGGGCGCTGGAGTAGTGGCCTTCCAGAATATCTGCGTGTTGGTTCTCGCGGTTTCGGTTTCGGACGGCGTTAATGAAGTTTTCGAAGATGTTGCCTTCGTTAATGTGGTAATCCACATCGCCGAGATCCTCGCCGACGCCGTGGCCGTTTTCGAAAAACTTGCCTTTTCGGATCACGCCAGCTTCGAGGAAAAACTCGTTGTCTACAATGCGAGGGAAATCACTTATCTTGCCGACTAGGCCCCGGGTTTCGAAAACGAGTTTGGTTTCTCCGTAGTCAAACACCGAGAGCTGCATGTTGGGGGTTTCTCCCTGGTCCGAGTAGTTGGGGCCATCAACGTAGCGGCCTCCCATCGTGATAACGGACTTGGGCAGGGTGGCGCCTTTGATGGCCCAGCGGGCGATATCCATCTGATGAACGCCTTGGTTGCCCATGTCGCCATTGCCGAAATCCCAGAACCAGTGCCAGTTGTAGTGAACTAGGTTGCGATGAAAAGGTTGTTCCGGCGCCGGCCCCAACCAGAGATCAAAGTTCACTTCGCCGGGGATTTCCTCATAAGGTTTGTAGCCGATGCTCCAACGAGGTTTGCAGCAATAACCTTTGGAAATGAGGAGTTTGCCGTATTTGCCGCTTTGGATGGCAGCGATTTGCTTGGCCGCCCAGCTGCTGGCGCGACTTTGTGTGCCGTGCTGCACGATACGATCATACTTCCGTGAAGCTGCCACGCATTGGCGTCCTTCGAAGACGTTGTGGCTGCAAGGTTTCTCGACATACACATCTTTACCAGCCTGGCAGGCCCAGACGGTGATCAGGGAGTGCCAATGATTTGGTGTGGCCACAGTGATGGCGTCGATATTTTTATCCTCCAGCAGATTGCGGACGTCGGCGTAGGTCGTTACCTGGTGGGCGTTGTCCTTCTCCAACTCGGCGATGCGACGGCGAATGACGTAGTCGTCTATATCGCACAAGGCGGCAACTCGAACTCCGGGGATTTCCCGAAAGCCACCGATGTGGGATCCCCCTCGTCCGTTGATTCCGACGACGGCGACTCGAATGTCGTCATTAGCGCCGAGGACCTTGGAATTGGGATGGGCGAGGGCGAGGCCGAAACCGGCACCGATTGAACTTTTGACGAAACTTCGGCGGCTGATTTTTTTCATGGCAGTTGGATGTACGGGCTAAAGGGTAACTGGTTGAGTTTATACTACAAACCAGACGCCCAGCGCAAAGGGAAAACGCACGGTCTAACCCGAATTTCTCGCCGATAAAGGTTGCCTAATAGCAGGGAGGTTGGGGAAGCATGAGAATTGCCCCCATAACTGGCGGCTCCATCCTTTGGGCAGTCCTCAAAATCTCGGACGCCTCATGGCGGCCATCTTTATTTTGGCGAGAAATCCGGACGAGGGGGCGAAGTTGACTACTCAGGAAGCGTTTCCTCAGCCGGCTCGGGGGGAAAGAACGGCAGTATGAAATTGGCAGAGTAGACAAAGGCCACAATGCCAGCAGCCGTGTAGGCTAACCGGGCGGGGGTCAAGGTCGTATCATTGGTGGCCGCAAGGGTGACGGTTACCCAGACAAAGGATGTGTCTAGTATGCGGCCGCCGATGTTGGCGGCAAATCCTTCTCCGATCCTGTGGAGATGAATAGGGAACACCCGAAGCAGATAGTTGCCCCAAAAACTGAATTGGCCAACGGTCAACAGACCGGCAAAGAACATTCCCGGATAGAGCAGGGAGAGATTGTGAACTGCGGCATGGAAGAACACAAAGGGTATGATGACTAGTCCAGGTAGGAGGAAGATCCACAGTAGTTTTCGCCGACTGACGATTTGCACCACTAACACCGCGAGAATGACACGGCCAGCTAGTCCGCCGATCTCTTGCACTTTGGTGACATTGGCGCCCACGGTTTGTTCTTGCTTCTTTTTCTCCGGAACGCTCATTCCTTCGACCTAGACCCCTTCACTTGAGGCAGGCCGGGAATCATCCGCTGACTATGATGGGTGGTGGATGATTGGGGCGTCAATCGATGTATGATTGCTGCTCTGTCTCACAAAATTTACCGGCGGTGCCGAAAAGTTAAGAGCCTTTCAGGGCGGTGAATGGCGTCCGCCGAGCCTTGCAGCCTTGTCGTGATTTTTGGGAAGTTGTTTCGTCCTGTGATCAGAGGGAAGGCGTGGTGAGCCGGCATTCTGAGGCGGGGGAGCGGCGAAGCCTCCCGCTATGAATTTCCTGCGACAGATTCAGGTGTAGAGGCTCCCTCTTCACTACCGAACGGGATCGCTTCGAATCAGATTCATTTGCACAAGCGTGCGTGGGAAGATATTGACTTTTTATTTTTGGCTGGTTAATCTTGCTTTTTCATGGAAGGCGCAAAGCAGGAAGTCGTTCGCAAAACCTTGAGCGGACGAAATCAGTTGACCGAGTTGGAGCGTTTGCGGCACTCGTGTGCGCATGTGCTGGCGACGGCGGTTTTGAGAATTTGGCCGAACGCTCGACTAGATATCGGTCCGCCCACGAAGGAGGGGTTCTATTATGATTTCGACCTTGATGGCCATCGGTTTTCGCCCAAGGATTCCGAGCGAATCGAGGCCGAGATGAAGGAGATCACGAGGGAGAATCAGGTCTTCCAGCGGAGGGTCAAGACGCGTGAAGAGGCCATTGCGCATTTCAAGAAAGCCGGCCAGAAATTCAAACTGGAACGGATCAATGACATTCCCGAGGGTGAAGAGATTTCGTTCTATCAGAATGGCGAGTTTATCGATCTCTGCGCCGGACCGCATGTCATGCGGACGGGCAACATCAAGGCTTTCAAGCTGCTGAAGGTAGCTTCGGCTTATTATCGTGGCAACGAGAAGAATCCCCAACTGCAACGGATCTATGGGACGGCGTTTCCTAAAGAGGCGGAACTGGAGGCGTGGCTGGAGGCGCAGGAAGAGGCTCGTCGTCGGGACCATCGGAAGATTGGAAAGGAGATGGCGCTATTCACTTTCGACGATGATGTAGGGCCGGGATTGCCGCTGTGGTTGCCCAAGGGGACGGTGCTGATCGAGGAGCTGGAGAAATTGGCGAAGGAAACTGAGTTTGCAGCGGGTTACCAGCGAGTGCGGACGCCCCATCTGGCGAAGGAGTCGCTGTATAGGGACTCCGGTCACCTGCCATACTACGCCGAGAGTATGTTCCCTCCCATGGAAGTGGGCGAGGGCGATGACGAGGCGGACTGCGAGATCAAGGACCGCTATTATCTCAAGGCGATGAATTGTCCACATCATCACAAGATCTTCGCCGCGGTTCCCAGGAGCTACCGGGATCTTCCCATGCGACTGGCGGAGTACGGCGTGTGTTATCGCTATGAGCAATCGGGCGAGCTGATGGGACTGATGCGTGTCCGCTCGATGCAGATGAACGACGCTCACATTTACTGTTCTGCGGAACAGTTTGCGGATGAGTTTCGAGCTGTGAACGAGATGTATCTGAAGTATTTTGAGATCTTCGGATTCGAAAAATACCAGATGCGTTTCAGTACGCATGATCCCGCGAAGTTGGGAGAGAAGTTTGTCGACGATCCGGAGCTGTGGAAGCAGACGGAAGCAATGGTTCGTGATGTCTTGGTTGATAGTGGCATCAACTTCGTCGAAATCGCCAACGAAGCGGCGTTTTATGGACCGAAGATCGACGTACAAGTTTGGAGCATCTCCGGGCGCGAATTTACGATTGCCACGAATCAGGTGGATTTTGCGGTGCCGCCTCGGCTCGGATTGGCCTACAAGACCTCGGATAATACGCTGGCAACGCCCCTTTGTATTCATCGCGCGCCTCTGGGTACGCATGAACGCTTTATCGCCTTCTTGATCGAGCACTATGCGGGAAACTTCCCGTTATGGCTGGCACCGGAGCAGGTTCGGGTATTGCCCATCGGGGGCGAACCTGTGGAGTTTGCCCGGGAGGTATACAAGGATTTACGTGAGAGCGGCATTCGCGCGGAAATCGATGCGGGTCGCGACAAGATCAACGGCAAGATCCAGAATGCGGAGCAGGCGAAGGTGCACACCATGTTGGTGGTGGGCAGACGAGAAGCGGCCGCGGGTTCGGTTTCCGTCCGCGTACACGGCAAGGGCAATGTGGGCGTGCAGCCCTGGTCGGAATGTCTCGATTTGTTGCAGGAAACGATACGGAGGCGCCAGGTTTGAACAGGTCACGCCAGAGGATATTTTTTTTGGTTTCGCTGCTGTTGGTCACCGCTGCGGGATTTTGGTTTCTGTTTGGAGGTCTTCGCGGGTCGGTTCAGGAGGAGGCTCATTACCAAGGCCAGTCGGTTACCGGCGAGTGGCTGACATTGCGTTTGTTCTCCCCTAAGGGTCTTCGCGTGGAGGACAGCACGCCGAGTGTGTCGGGCTCCCTAATCACTCGCACCAATGTGCTGTCAATTGCCGGTGTGATTCATTCGAATCGGATCACGGGCCATTTATGGTTGCAAAAGGACGGTCAGTCGTCCCGGACGATCGGTACCTTAGAGGGCGCGATTCGCGGATCGACGGTTGCCTGCAGCTGGCGGGAAGGATTCGGTTTGGAGAACCCAGTGGGTGATGCTGTTCTCCACCTGATTGGGGCGGAGAAGCATTATTCCAAGAAACGGGCTGTTGGCTTGGGACGATATGGAGCCTCGTACGAAGCGAGGGTAAGCTTTCCGGTGTTGGATCCGACGTTCGTCGGTAGTGGAAAGGTCAATGAAGCAATCGATCAAACTGCGGTTTCTGATATTAGAACCTTTTTCGATGGTTTCTGGGGTAATGTGTGGGAGTTTCTTCGCCTGCCGAGCGCTACCTTTCCCTGGACATCATATACTGAATTTGAAGTGAAGTTGGTCACTACTAACTTTCTCAGTGCTTGCTCTGTGAACCATTGGTATACCGGCGGAGCCCACGGCAACTATTTTTATACAAGCTTTAACTATTTCGGTGAGACTGCGGAGAGCACCGAACCGTTTGACCTCCGAGCGATCATGGGCGAAGACGGGATCCGACGATGCAGCGATATTTGTCTCGAGCGACTGCGAGAACAGGGCGCGAGTAGTGTCCTCGACGGGTTTATCGAGGAGCTTTCTCTGGAGGAGCTTAGTGTGTTTACCGTGAATCCGTGGGGCTTGGTATTCCATTTTTCTCCTTATGCCGTTGGGAGTTATGTTCAGGGGGCGTTTCACGTTATGGTACCTGCTATTGAGGTGTCGGATATGGTGTCCCACAGTACCGTGGGCAAAGCGCTCCAGGCCTATTGGCAGGCGCAGTCTCGGCTATACTTGCCAGCTGGGAGTAGGGAAGACGATCTGTAGGCAGCCATACGGCCCGAGTGAGTCCACCCACAGGGACGCGCGCTTGAGGTAAGTCGGGGCGTTGCTGCAAGTCGGGTTCTGCAGAGTGTGGGTAGGGATGTGAGCAGAAGTTGAATGATGCTTAGCGATTGGTGATCCTTTAATTTTGCAGTCTGGGTCCCGATGTTCGGGCCTTCGACAATCAAAGATCACCGATCGTCATTTCTCTCGTTAACTCTCACTTTGTCGTTTCGTTTCTACCTCACCTAGATATCCGAGCCGAATCAGGCGTCGACATTGGTTCTGGTGTTTCCCATAGTCTGTGGCTCATGAATTCGATGACGGGACATGGGCGTGGGGAACACTTGAAACATGGGTTCAAAGCTACGGTGGAGATCTCTGGTGTCAACCGGAAGCAGCTTGAGGTTCGCGTCAATTTACCGCGGGAGTTCGACCGATTGGAGAGTGATATTCGTGAGCGACTGCAAAAGAAGCTTTCCCGCGGCCGGGTTTCGGTTCGCGTCACGGTGTTGACAGCCAAAGGCGAGGAGTTGAGCCGGGTGGCGCTCAATGAATCTCTGGCCAGGGAGTGTGTGGCCCAGTTCCGAAAGATCGCCGCGGCCGCCGGCGTGGATGACACCATTGGGATTGACTCGATGGTCAGGATACCGGGGGTGTTGCGGGTCGAATCCGGGGTGGAGGATGCCGCGCTGGTGCGGCCTGCGATTCGCCGCGCGTTGGATGAGGCGTTGAAAGCCATGCTGGCGATGCGTCGTGCGGAGGGAGAGAAACTCAGTGAGGACCTGCATGGCCGTATTGAGCAGATGGCTGAGGCGGTGGCGAGAGTCCGGAGACAAGCGCCCAAGGTCTTGGTCCGCTACCGGGATCAGTTGTTGGAGCGGGTGCGGCAGGCGGAGGTTGGGGTGGTTGATGCCGATGATGAGCGCTTGTTGAAGGAGGTGGTTTTGTTCGCCGATCGATCGGACATCACGGAGGAGTTGACTCGATTGGAGAGCCACTTTGACCAGTTTCGGACCTTGGCGCGTTCCAACCAGCCGGTGGGTCGCACCTTGGATTTTTTGGCGCAGGAGATCAATCGCGAGGTGAATACCATCGGATCCAAGGCAAATGATTTGTTGATCTCGAAAGAGGTCGTGGTGCTTAAATCGGAACTGGAAAAATTTCGCGAACAAGTCCAGAATGTGGAGTGAGTAACCCGATGGATGGGATTTTATTCTTAATATCAGCTCCATCGGGGGCGGGGAAAACGACCGTGTGCCAGCGGCTCCTGAAGGCGAATAGGGAGTTGACTCGAGTGGTCACCTGCACCACTCGAAACCCGCGAAAGGGGGAAATCGACTGCGTGGACTACCATTTTTTGAGTCCAGCCCAGTTTCAAACCAAGCTTGCTGAGGATGCTTTTCTGGAGAATGCAGAAGTATATGGCAATCGTTATGGCACGCTGAGGAGTGATGTGACTCAGATGTTGGAAGCCGGCCAGGACATCCTTCTATCGATTGATGTTCGAGGGGCGGCTCTGTTGCGCCAGCGCGCTGAGTTTGAGCCGCGGATCCGACGGGCTCTCGTGACTGTGTTTTTGTCCCCGCCATCCTTTACGGAGCTTGAGCGACGTCTGCGAAGCCGGGATTCCGATTCCGAGGAAGCCATCACTAGGCGGCTTGCGTTCGCCAGTCGGGAAATGGCCGCATCGGAGACGTTTGATTATTTGGTGCTCAGTGACTCGATGGAGGAGGATCTTCGGCGGATGCAGATCATCTTTGAGGCGGAGAAACTTCGGCGAAGTCGCGTTCGGTTGCCTGATGAGTTTCTCGGCACTCCGGTCGATCATTCGAAACATGAGTAAGCAGATTGTTTTGGGAGTTACGGGATCCATCGCCGACTACAAAGCGGTCGATTTGGCGAGCCAGTTGACCAAAGCCGGGTGGGTGGTGGATGTGGTCCTGACCGCTGATGCCCAGCAGTTCATTACGCCCCTGGCATTCAAGACTCTCACGCGACGACCAGTGGTTACCGATCTCTATGCCGAAGATGAGGGGTGGAAACCAACTCACATCAGACTCGCTGATGAGGCGGATTTGCTGCTCATCGCACCGGCGACCGCTAATAATTTGGCCAAGCTGGCGAGCGGCTTGGCGAACGATGCTTTGACCTGTATTGCGTTGGCATTAAATCCAAACGCCAAGGTGCTCATTGCTCCGGCCATGAATGGAAAGATGTGGCTCCATCCCGCGACTCAAGCCAACGTGAAGGTCTTAGAGGGGCGCGGGGCTGAATTTATCGGTCCTGAGGAGGGAATGCTTTCTTGTGGTTACGAGGGTATTGGACGCCTTTGGAATGTGGAACAGATTGCGGAAAAGGCATCGGATCTGCTATTAGCGGCTTCAGATTGATGTGACGAAATTGTTCGAACGATTGGACGCCTTTTTTCGTCGGCGCTGGCCACAATTGGAACCGGCCGATGATCCACACCTCCGGCAGTTTTTTTTTCGGTTGCTGCATGTGGAACGCAACTTTGGTTTGCCGGTTAAGGCATCGGTGATTCTGTTGTTGATCTATTATCTGTTTCTGACGGATTGGGCCGACAACGCCATTCAGGAACGGGGGGTGGCTCTTGCGACAGTCCAGGTTTTTTTTGTGATCTATGTTCTCGTCAACCTGAGCGGCGGCATCATGTTAACCGGCCTCAGGCAGTTGCCTTTGACCTTTACTCAATTAGTGGTGTTGGTCATCGCTGTCGTTGACGTCCTGTTGGTCGCGGCGATGGTGCTGGTCACTGGGGGGTTTGACAGTCCGTTGTACTGGATTTTCGTCCTTTTGGTTGTTCGGAATTCCATCAGTATTCCGGCGGCGTCCACTCAGATCGCAGCGAATCTTTTGGTTTTGATTTGCTACTTGTTTGCTGGGTTGGTTGATTTGGCGATTCAAGAGATCGAGCAGTCCGTTTCCGGGAGTAGTATCGAACCATTTTTTTTACGAATCGTTGTCTTGGGGCTGATGTCTTCGTGTTGTTACGGGGTGCAGGCGCTTTTTGATCGACAGCGAAAGGCCGAAGAAGAGGCTCGCGAGCATGCGATTCGGCAGGAGCAGCTTCAAGCGACGGGCCGGTTGGCGGCGGAGATTGCGCACCAGTTGAAGAATCCATTGGGCATTATCAACAATGCCGCCTTCAATCTCCAACGTACCAAGCGTGAGGGGAAGACGATTACACAGCAGATTGAGATTATTCGTGAGGAAATCGATCGATCTGATCGAATCATTACTGATCTCATGGGTTTTGCCCAGTTGACCGAGGGGAAGATCGAACCCATGAGCATCCCCGAGCATCTGGATCGAGCCGTCCAGCAGGTGTTCCCCAAGGCTGCCGATTTCAAGGTGACGGTGCATCGGGAATATCAACCGGCCTTACCGCAGATTTTCATGCAGCGAAGGCATTTGTCGGAGATTTTCGTGAACATTTTGCAGAATGCTCGCGAAGCTATGGAAGGTGTCGGCAACATTAAATTAGGGGCCTATTACGGGGACGACTACTCGGTGATCGTGGTGATTGAGGATGATGGTCCCGGGATGAGTGAGGAGCAGATGAATCAGCTGTTTGAACCTTATTATACGACCAAGGAAAAGGGCACCGGTCTGGGCTTGGCGATCGTGAAACACAATGTCGAAATCTACGGCGGAGAGATTTCCGTCGAGTCAGAATTTGTTAAGGGAACCAAGTTTTGTTTACAATTTCCCGCTCGGACCTTGGTGAAGTTGCGTCGATGACCAAAGATTTACCACCTCTCCTTGTTGTAGACGACGAGCGAAATATGCGTCTTTCGCTCGAGACCGTCATGGCGGATGAGGGCTATGAAACTTGTTCCGCAGAGTCCGCAGAGGAGGGCCTGAAACTCTTGAGGAAGCAAAAGTGCTTTTTGGTGGTCACTGATGCTCGCTTGGGTGGGATGAGCGGATACGACCTTTTGAAGGAAATTAAAAAGAGTTGGCCTGACATGCCTGTTCTCATGATTACGGCGTATGCCACCCCCAAACTGGCCGTGGAGGCCATTAAGGGCGGTGCCATTGATTACTTAGCCAAACCGTTCGCTCCCGAAGAACTGCTCCACGCCATCTCTCGCTGTGCGGAACGCCATCAACTGTTGCAGGAGAACGCGGCTCTCAAGGAAAAAACATTGGAGTCTTTCGGACTCAAGCGCATTGTTGGTGAATCCGAGGAGGTTGAAGACTTGCGAAACTTGATTCGGATTGTCGCGCCCACCGATGCCACGGTACTCATTCTGGGAGAGAGCGGTACTGGAAAAGAACTGATCGCCGGAGCGATTCATTTGCTAAGCAAGCGACAAGGGCAGAATTACGTGCGCATCAACTGTGCCGCCATTCCCGAGCAATTGCTGGAGAGCGAACTCTTTGGGCATGAGAAGGGCGCGTTCACTGGAGCGATTCGGAACAAGGCCGGACGGGTTGAGGAGGCCGACGGGGGGACCATCTTTCTTGACGAGATCGGGGATATGAGTCGGCCGTTGCAGGCGAAGCTCTTGCGCTTCCTCGAGGACGGGACCTTCACCAGGGTTGGTGGGAATCAGGAATTGAAAGTGGATGTGCGTCTGATTGCGGCGACCAATCGCGATATCGTGACCGCCATCAAAACCAATGCCTTTCGTGAGGATTTGTTTCATCGCTTGAACGTGGTTCAATTCATGCCCCCAGCCCTCCGAGAGCGTGGCAATGACGTGATTTTGTTGGCCAACCACTTTTTGAAGCAGTTTTGTTGCTTGATGGGGAAACAGATCGAGGGATTCAGTAAGGACGCCGAGAGGATGCTCGAGATGCATCACTGGCCGGGTAATATCCGTGAGTTGCGCAACGCGATTGAGCGTTGCGTCATTTTGGAATCGAAGCCCAAAATTCAGGTCACCAGTCTACCGGACTTTAAGCTGGAGGCGCGGCTACGTAAGACCGATCACGATAACGCGCATATCGCGCCTTCCCTGGAAGATTTGGTTTCAAACTTTGAGCGAGATTGTATTATGAATGCCTTAGCCGAGCATCAATACAGTCTGAACCACACAGCAGAGTATCTGAGAATTACGAGGCATTCGCTACGGTACCGGATGCATCGGCTTAACATTAAATTCGAACATGGAGGCGATGAGGATACTGTCGTGCCGGAGGAGCAGTAGCGGGGGATGAGGGTTGATTTTGTTTGTTTGGCTCAAGCACCGCCTCCGACGCCGCTGTGGTCTCATGAGAAGAAGGTGGCTCTCTGGTCGGATGACTTGGCCGGTTTTGTGGCCTTGGGTTTGATCGCTCTTTTGGTGTTGGCCTTTTTTGCCAAAAAATCTTTCGGTGGCTGGAAACGGAAGCGGGTTTCCGAGAGTCGTTCCGTGCCGCAGGTCGCGAGTTTGCCCCGGGCGGAAAGCCCCTCTGAGAATCGTCGCCGAAGGAAACGGCGACGTCGCCGAGCGCACCGTCCTAGTAATCCCACTCTGGCTGAAACCGGTGGGCTCCCGCTGCAACGGGGCAAGAAATTCGGGAACGATTCCTCGGAAGTCTAGACTTATGCAAGTTGGCGAATCGATCACTCGTCGAAGCGCCTCCAACTTGGCGTTTGCCTTCATCATGCTGCCGCGGGAGAAACGGCAGAGTATGTGCTCGTTGTACGCCTTCTGCCGAGAAGTTGATGATGTCGCCGATGATGATGCAGTCCCGATTGAAGAGCGACGGCAGCAGCTCTTGTCATGGCGGGACGACGTCCGCCTAGCCGCCTTCGGCGGTGAACCGATCTTTCCGGTTAATCAGGAGATGCAGGTGGTTATTGATCGCTACGCGTTGTCGTTTAATCTTTTTGATGAATTATTGAAGGGAGTTGAAAGTGATCTGGATAAAGTGCGTTACGAAACCCACGAAGAATTGGAGGCCTATTGTTATCGAGTGGCTTCGGTGGTTGGTTTGTTGAGTATTGAAGTCTTCGGCTATAAGAACGCGCGGTGTCGTGATTATGCGGTTCAGCTAGGTTTGGCGTTGCAATACACGAACATTCTTCGCGATGTTTGGTCGGATGCGGAGCGGGGCCGTATCTATCTCCCGCTGGAGGATCTCCACCGTTTCAATGTCGGCGAGAATGAGATTCTTGCAGGAAAATATAGTGACCGATATCGAAATCTCGTCCAGCACGTTGCCGCGCGAGCAAGGGCCTTCTATGGCAAGGCTGCCGACTTGCTGCCAAGGGAGGACTGTCAGAACATGGTTGTGGCGGAAATGATGGGACGGGTTTACTGGACCTTGCTGCGACGATTGGAGGCTTCTTCCTTTGATGTGTTTTGTCCGTGTCGGGTGCGCGTGGCCAAATGGCACAAAGTCCTCCTCTTGTTCTGGACCTGGGTGGGGTCAAGTGCCGGGTTGCGGTTGAGGGCCTATGGTGAGTAGAGTTGGTTGCCGGCCGTTTCGATGTTTGCCAACTATCAATGTTCTACGCCTCCGGTGCGGACGGGGAGCAATCCTCGTTGCCGGTGCGCAATTGGATCGCTGGAAGC
This sequence comes from Limisphaerales bacterium, assembly GCA_024761205.1. Classification (GTDB taxonomy): domain Bacteria; phylum Verrucomicrobiota; class Verrucomicrobiia; order Limisphaerales; family AAA164-E04; genus UBA2970. The sequence continues at coordinate 138,878 of JAMASS010000006.1, read as the reverse complement.
ACGCGCGCGCGAAATGCTTCCCCCAGAGGCCTTGTGGCTGCGTGGGACGCCCCCTGCATGTGGGGACTGGCCACCGGTGGTGAGGAGGGGTGTGCAAGGTCATTCGTCGTTTGTTTGCGGATTTTGATCTCACATGGCGATGGTCACACTGATATTCTTGTCGTTCTGCCTCAGGAAACCGTTTTCTATGGGAACGATGGTTCCGGGGTATTGGGCAGGGTTGGGTCAGTCTTTGAATCCGTGTCGGTTTCATCGGTTTGATTATTTGATGCGGGTCAGGATGATGATCTGAACGCTTGATTGAAGGGGCCGGAGGGACAGGTGCAAGTTTGGTTGAGTTTGGGTAACGGACAAAGTCGAACGGTGACTCCGGAATTTGCGGATACGGGTAGTGGTGAGACTCGTTTTGGTGATCTGGATGGGGATGGTGACTTGGATGCGGGTGTGGCGAATCGGCTCCATGCGGCCCCTTTGGTTCTGGTGCAGGAGGTGGGGCACCTAATTTGGTTGAATGATGGCGAGGGGCAATTCCGTGTTTCGGATGGCTTGTGCAGGCTTTCGGTGATGATGGTGTGCCTAGCGATGGCAGCGGTGTGGCTCTGGGGGATCTGGATAGTGACGGTGATTTGGATGTCTTTGCGAATTACGTTGATCATTCATCTCAGGTCTGGCTGAACAACGGAAGCGGTCGGTTCGATTTGAGCGGCCCGAGGCTGGTCGCCCCGGGTGCTTGGAGCAACGGCTGAGCCTTCGGAGCTCTCGGCGGTGTTGAGTGATTTGGATGCGGTTCGGCCGATAACCGAGCTCGGGAATTGGGTATGGATCAATGGGGGGCAGGGGGCAGTTTGATTCTGTGCCCATTCAGATCAGTGACTTCTTTCCTGCAACTGATAGCGGTGACTTAGACAATGATGGGGATGCGGATCTTATTGCCGGGGGCATGGGATGCAGTGATTGCACCTATGTTTGGTTGCTTCGTGAAGGGCGGCTGCAGGGAGGAGGCCTGCGAATCTTTGGTGAAAACGCTGCCGTTCATCGTCTGCAAATTGCCGATTTGGATGCTGATGGGGATCAGGACGCTGTGGCTTTGGTGGATGTGTTCGAGGCCCTGTCGGTCAGGCGTTTGTGTGTGGGGCTTGGCTCAACGACTTTATCGATCTTTCCCTAGAACCGGGGCGTGTCGGCGCGATTGCGGACCCGACGCTAGAGTTTGTCATCCGGGAGAGGTTGGGACTGCCGGCTGATTTGGCGGTGACACCGGATTATTCGGAATTCAAGGGGCTTGTTATCGAATGAAATGACTTTGGATATCCGTTCACTCCGATCCGTGACCTCAGCGGTCTTGAAGAGGCAGCTTTTCTTGAGCGACTGACGTTGAATGGCGTACTCGAGCTGAGTGAGGCGGGTAATTTGGTCATCGATCTTTCTTTCCTGGAAGATCTGACCCACTTGAAAGTGCTGCGGCTTGAAGATAACGGCATCGAGCAATTGATTCTGCCGTCAACTTGGCATCAGCTGGAGGAATTGTGGTTGGACAGAAACCGGCTGAATGAGCTCAAGTCGCTCGCTCGGTCCCCCCAGTTGTGGGTGGTTTTTGCTGTGGGCAATCAGTTGGGTGAGTTTTCCCTGACGGCCTCTCGCAAGGCATACCAGCACATCAATCTCACCGAGAATCCCTTGCAGACTCTGGAGATCTTTGCGGGGATTCCTGAATTGATCCCGTCAGTTGAGCAAATGCGGCAAGCGGGTGCGAGCGTGACCGTCTTGCAACGGATTCGCCTCCTTTCCTTGGGGGATGGACAACCGGCCGTGGAGGTTTTTGGGGATTCTGGTCGCTATGCGGTCCGTTGCTCGGCGGGGTTTACGGATTGGGAGGTGGGGGGGGAATTGCAAATTGAACAGAGTAATTTCCCAGGAGCGATGTAGACGGACTGCTCCGACAACTCTAACATGCTAGCCTTTTATTCCCTCCTCCCACTGACTCCTTGATGGGGAGATGATTTCCATTACTTGTATTGATGGGGGGCCTATTCGATCTGTTTTGATCGTTCGTTGTGAGTGAAGAGTTTGGTGTTGCGGCCGGGATGGTAAATAAGTCGTCCCGGCCTTTTTTGTTTCGACAGCGAAAGAGTCGACATTGTGACTTGCTCGATTGAAACCCCGATCCTAGCTTTGTGATTGAAGCGTGCGGCGGCGAGAGGACTGTATGAATTCTGAAAATCAACCAACGGCAAAGAAAACCACTCCGGTGAAATCTCGGTCTGGGGGGTGGCGGCTTCTGTTGGCGGTTTTGGTCGGCGGACTGATCTTGCTGGTTGGCGGCTATTTTGTCGTGACGAGCTCGGTCTTTATTACCGGATTCGTGCTTCCCACGGCGGGCAGTGCTATCAATTCAAAATTGACGGCGGATCAGGTCGCTCTCAAACCGTTATCTAGTCTTGAAATCAAACAATTCGAACTTCAACCAGATGATCAGGAACCCCTCGTTACTGTGGAGCGATTTTCGGTAAACTATGACTTGTTCAAGATTCTTGGCGGCAAGGTGGTTGCGAGTGACATTGTGGTGGAGAAGCCGGTGGTGGAGTTGGTGGTGAAGGAGGATGGGAGCTTGAATGTTGATCCGATTTTCGAAGCTTTGAGCGGTCCGCAACCGGTAAACACGGAACCGGTAAACGTCGATCTTCAACGATGCCAAATCACGAACGGATCGCTCCGCCTGCGGATAATGGGGGAGGATTTGGCTGAGTCTGTCTATGAGATCGTCGGGTTGGATGCGACGCTCGACCGTTTGGCCAACGGGGCGACGGCGACGCTCACCTTGGGCGGTGAGCTAGGCATCCGGATAACTAGCGATGGCGAGACCAGTTTACTAAAGGCGAACCTCAGTCAAACAACTACGAAGATTGATTTCAGCGAGGAGCTGCTGCCGGTCGCCTTTGATGCGGTGTTGGCGTTGATTGTAGGCGAAGTCGGCGGCTTGTTCGAAGAATTCGCCGACAATCGTTTGGATCTGCAGGCGCGGCTGGCAGACTATCGCTTGAGCCCGCTGAATCTTAAGATTTCAAGGGCTGGACAAGCCTTGGGAACGGTCGAGGTTTCCGGTCCCGTAAACTTGGCCGAGGGCTCAGCTGATTTGCAGTTTCGTCTGAATGACCTGAACCAAAACCTGCTGAATCAGTTTCAAGATTTATTTGGTTTCGGATTCGGTGAATCTGAACTCTCCGCTGAGGGAGGACTAACGATGGTTCACAGAGGGGAATCGGTCGTGATGAACGCCGTGATTCTCGGCCAGGAGTTTGTGTTGCAGAATGATCAATCTTGGTCCCCATTACTGGATTTCGGATTGACGCTGTCTCTGGGAGCTGATCTCACATCGAGGGCTTTTGAACTACGCCAGTTCGAGTTCAATGCCACCCAAGCCGCTCAACCGCTCGTGCAAGCCAAGCTTGGGCAGCCTCTCAAGGCAACGCTCGGCGCTTCGGGATTGAATGTGTCAGGCGCGCAACTCGACCTCGCTGTCTCCAATCTTGACTTGAAGGACTGGAATGTCCTTTTGGGAGACGCCGCCGCAGGCAAAGTGAACTCCAATCTCTCGATCGCTTTCGGTGGGAATGGAGGGGACAAGATCACGGTCAGTGGTGATCTCAAGGTGTTGGATTTGATCGGATCTCAAGTCGATGACTTGACTAACGGCCTAAGGTTGGTTGCCGATTTTGACGTGAGTGTCAGCGAGCTGGCGAGCGTTGACGTTTCGAAACTTCGACTAACGATTGGCAATGCCGAGGGGAAGTTGCTAGCCGCAGATTCGAATCTGAGTTTTGGCCGGTCTGGAGTGCTGGCGCTCTGTGCGGCCTTGGAAATAACCAACCCTGCCAATCGTGCGCAAGCTCCATTGGGGATTGAAATTGAGGGTCGGGGACAGGTCACGGCTGTAGCGACTGAGCTATGTTTTTTCGCCCTCAAATTGCCTGCGACAGAAAAGGTGGCGAGCAATGAGCTGAATTTGACCGGCAGGCTAACGACTGGCGCGGCTGCAGGACTATCGGGTGACTTGAAGTTGGCCGCGAAAACCTTGGATGTGACTCCGGTGATGGATTTTTGGGATGGTCTCACCGCTGAGAGCGAGGCGAACTCGAAAGTCCCGACACCTTCCGAGATCACAGAAAATCAGGAGGAGCCTGGCCCAATCGATTTACCGGTAAAGCGGCTTCTGGCAAGTCTGAGTTTCGATCAGGTATTTGCCCGTGAAATTGAGGTGAAGCATTGGCTTAGCGAGTTGCTGGTAGAGAAAAATCGCATTAAGTTACAGCCCCTCGAGCTTACCCTGGATGGTGCCCCGGTTAAAGGCTACACGAATCTTGATCTCAGTGTGTCTGGCTTTCGCTATGCTGTGGGATTGGAGGTGACGGAACTCCGTTCGGGGCCGCTTGTGGCTAGCGTAAAGCCTTCTCTGAAGACGGTTGCTGATGGCCTTGTCAGCGCGACCATTGATGTCAACGGCAGCGGCGTCACAGGGGCTAATCTGCGGCAGAATCTCGCGGGTGGGATGAAGTTCTCATTTCAAGGTGCGGATATTGAGTTGTTCGATTTTTGGAAGAAGTTCTTTCTCACACCGGTGGCGGTGGTCTTGAGGATCCCGGCGATGCTGGATTCGCCCATCCAAGGGGTGGTCCTAGATTCCAAGTTTGAGCAGGGGAACGTGAACTTGAATGAGTTCAAAGTGTTGAGTCCGCATTTTCAAGTGCTGTCGTCTGGCAAGATCCCGATTGCCGACGACCTGATGGATTCTGTTCTCGCATTACCGGTTGACCTGGCGATAGCCAAGGAGATGGCGGTAGCAGCTAACTTGGTTGAGGACGACGTCGAAGCGATCGATGGGCATGTCAAAATTCCGCCTTTTGTCAAGGTTGATGGGACTCTGGCCGAGCCCAAGGTGAATATCGATAAGGTTGCGGTTGGTAAACTTTTCATTCGCAATGTCGCGGGTCTCCCTGAGTCGGTAGTGGGGGAGGTGGGTAATGTGTTGGAGGGGCTCGGTGATATGGTTGGCGGCAAAGGTTCGACCGAAAAGGCGGCTGGCAAACTGCTGGAGGGGATTGGTGGCCTTTTGGACGGCGAAGAAAAGGGCGGTAGACTCAAAGAAGCTGGCAACGCACTGAAGGGACTCTTCAATCGGGGTAAGAAAGTGGAGGAGAAGTAATCGTTCGCTTGTAAGAGGAAAGCGGTGAAGGATCACCGCACTCTAAGATGCTGTCGCGTTCCATTGCTGCTCCTAGCTTGACGATATTCCAGTGCCAGGGTAATCAGCCTCGCTCAAATATTTCTGGCTTGGCGCATCTCGTCGCTATTGCCGTCGAAGACATGCTGCTGGCAGCGGCAGTTCTCCGCCGTTCAGTCGGGCCACGGCTTTCCATTCAGCGGTCCGCATGGCGACTTGCCATTAGATGCAACGCATTGGAAAAGCACCAGAATAGGGGTTGAGGGCGATGGATGGATTCACCTTTAAGGGGTAATGGGCTGTGATATCCACGGTCACTCGGCATCGGTACTTCTGCCAGAGCGCAAAACGCCGGTAGAAAATCGAGAGACGAAACCGGAGCGTAAACAACTTGCCACGGTTCGATCTTCCCCGGCCAATAGGCGATGCCGGGTAATGGTGGCCCATAGTTTTCATTCCCCGGAACGCGGTGTGGCGACCATACGATCGCCTGTCTCCACGATAGCGATCAAGAGTTTCCGGACCATTGCCGGAGGTGAAGCGCACAAATGGATTCTTCGGCTCGCCGAGCGGTTGCAATGCGTCGGCGTGAACGGCGTACCGTTGGAGGGCGTGGGGACAGCTTTGGGTGGGGATGACGATTTGGACATTTATGCGAGTTACACGGATTGGTTTCACCACTAGACACGCACGGATAAGGTGTTTCACGCCTCAAGATGCTTGGCGAGGGGCTCGTTGAAGACATCCAGCATTATGAACAATGGTTTGTAGAGATATATGGCTTTCGCATCCAGACAACCCGCTATATAGGGCGTCAGGATGAAAGCACTTACGCCGAAACCTGGAATGATATCAGTGGTTATCGGTCGGTGGGAACCGGATTACAGTCACGTCTCTGCCAGCGCGCCTAGTTGTAAAGGGTATGACACTTACGTCTGGCCAGGAAAACCCATAAGGAAAAAGTGAACGGAAAGCCCAAACTTTACGTGAGCTCCAGCCTGCACCAAAAGGGAAGCGTGACCCGGGATACCATTTTCCGAATCACAAAAAAGAGACGGTGGGAAACACGTTTGCAAGCAGATCGTCACTTCATCTGGGCAGGGCTGCTCCTCTGGTTCATCTCCGGGAAGCGTTTGCCGCTGAAGATCACTCACCGTCAGACACCCTCTACCGCTATCACTCAAGCACCGGTTTTGGGAGGGAAAGCCGAAGCGACCGAGTGCCCCCAACGGGCATCCGATTTTAACTTGTCAAACAAAGGCCACTATTACGACCCGGAGACCACAACGACGTTCTGCAAAAAGTTGGCTTGGGTGCTGAGCTGTTTCATCCTGCTCCGGGAGTTTCAGTATATTGCCCAATACTTGGCTGACATCCAGGATTGACCAACATTGTCAGTGAGGCGGCTTTTTTTCATCTGAGCGAGACTAGTTCGGGAAGGAAGCAGGCAAGCTGGGTGAACTCCTGCGGTGGGAAGCTGGGAAAGAAGCGTTACGATTGCTATCATTACGTCACCGACAGCGCCACGAGTTGCACGTCTGAATGCTCTTTTCCGAGCGCCCGGGCGTGGTAGGCTGGCGGGGATGAAGACATGGATGCAGCAGACTGGGCGGAGATGGTGGATGATGGCGCTCTTTTTAGCGGGTTTGGCGGACGGGCTGGAGGGAGCCGAGCGGCCGAACTTCGTGTGGTTGATCTCGGAGGATAACTCGAAGCATTATCTGAAATTATACGACGAGATGGGCGCGCCGACACCTCGGATTGCGGCTTTGGCTCAGGAAGGATTGCTCTTCGAGCACGCTTTTTCGAATGCGCCGGTGTGCAGCGTGGCGCGAACGACGCTCATCACGGGTTGCCATGCACCGCGCATCGGGACGCAGTTTCATCGGAAGGCGGCACTGGCGTCGTTGCCGTCCGGCGTGCGGATGTTTCCCTACTGGTTGCGTGAGGCGGGTTACTACACTTCAAATCGTCGCAAGAAAGATTACAATGCCATTGAGGGAGCCGGGGTGTGGGATGAGTCGTCGAATCAGGCGACGTGGCGGAACCGGGAGTGCGGGCAGTCTTTTTTCCACATGCAGAGTTTTGGGATTTCGCATGAAAGCTCGCTTCACTTCTCGGCGGCGTGGGAGGAGGAGCCGACGGAGACTGATCCTGCTGAGGTGATGTTGGCGCCGTATCATCCGGATACGCCGTTGTTTCGTTATACCTACGCTCGTTATCACGACCGCATTCAAGCGGTGGATGAGCAGATTGGAGCGGTGGTGGATGCTTTAATGGCCGATGGGTTGTTGGAGGAGACGTTTGTGTTTTACTTTGGCGATCATGGCGGGGTGTTGCCGGGGAGCAAGGGTTACGCCAAAGAGCGAGGTCTTCATGTGCCGCTGGTGGTGCGGGTGCCGGAGAATTTTCGTCATTTGGTCGGCTTTGAAATTGGCTCTCGGGTGAACGGATTTGTGAGTTTTATTGATTTTGGACCGACCTTGCTGCATCTTGCGGGGTTGATCATCCCGGTGGCTCTTGACGGTGCTCCTTTTATGGGAGAGGGCATCAATCAGGTGTCATTGGCCCGGAGGAATGAGGTCTTTGGCTATGCGGATCGCTTTGATGAGAAGTATGATCTTGTTCGAACTTTGCGTCGGGGGCGTTTTAGTTATGTTCGAAGCTACCAGTCATTTAACTTTGACGGACTGCAGAATAACTATCGCTACCTTATGCTCGCCTATGAGGAATGGCGGGAAATGTTTGAGGGGGGCCGTTTGAACGCCGTGCAACGACAGTTTTTCGAGCCGCAACCTGTTGAAGCGCTTTACGATGTCGAAAAGGACCCGCATGAGGTGGATAACCTGGCGGCTCGGCCCGAGTATGCCTCGGTGTTGCTGGAGATGCGGAAACGGTTGACGAATCAGGTTAAGCAGTTGCCCGATCTCAGTTTTTTTCCGGAGAGTGAGTTGATCACGGCGTTTGGGAATCCGACCCAGTTCGGGCAGGAGCATACGGCGTTGATTGCGCAGTTGGTTGATGTTGCGGACCTGAGTCTGGTCTCCTTTGCGGATGCCCGGATGGGGTTGCAACAGGCGTTGCAGTCGGAAAATCCTTGGGTACGGTATTGGGGATTGGTGGCATGCAGCAGTCATGGAGGGAGAGCCTTGAGCTTTGTCGAGCAGGCTAGAGAATTGGCGACCAACGACAGCGAGCGGTTGGTGCGTGTGCGGGCCGCTGAGTTTCTCGGGCTGGTTGGAGCGGATGACCCGCATCCGCCAATATGCGAAGCCCTGAGAACCACGACCTCAGGTGTGGAGGCTTGTCTCATTTTAAATACGGTGGTGTTGCTTGAGGATGGTGAACCCGGATACGAGTTCGATCTCCAACCGAGCCATTTAAATCCTGCCGTTCGTGAGGATAGCAACGTGAAACGGCGATTACGGTATCTATCGGGAGATTTGAAACGTCGGCGTTTGTAGCAGCCAAACGTGGGTTGGCTCACATGCATCCTTTTTTGGAAGATCGAATCGGGGGAAAAGCGATCAGTCTGGCGATTGATGTTGCCGATATTCACGTGTAATTCTGAAGCTTTGGGTCGCCGTTGCACGGGTTTGTCAGTGATGCTCCGGGATTTTCAACGGTGGGGGCAAAAACACCTAAAAGAAAATGAAATCACCTGTTGCCAAACGAAGCATTTTCCCTACCAATATGGACCGGCCAAAAAAATCCGGTAGAAATCAAGAAAAAATACGACAATGACTGACCTTTCCCGATATAGGAATATCGGAATTTTTGCTCACGTAGATGCTGGAAAAACCACCACTACGGAACGGGTGCTGAAGCTAACCGGCAAGATCCATAAGATGGGTGAAGTTCACGATGGCGCAGCCACCACAGACTTTATGGAGCAGGAGCAGGAGCGAGGCATTACCATTCAGTCAGCTGCGACGACGACCTACTGGAAGGATCATCGACTCAATATTATCGATACCCCTGGTCACGTTGACTTCACGATTGAGGTCTATCGGTCCCTCAAGGTTTTGGACGGTGGGATTGGCGTATTCTGTGGTTCTGGCGGTGTGGAGCCTCAGTCTGAAACCAATTGGCGCTACGCGAATGATTCCAAAGTAGCGAGGATTATCTTCGTCAACAAGCTTGATCGTGTCGGCGCGGATTTCTATGACGTTGTCGATCAGATCAAAAAAATTCTCGGGGCGAAGCCCTTGGTGATGGTGCTGCCTATCGGTGAGCAAGAAACTTTCAAGGGTGTCATCGATCTCCTTACCCGTAAGGCTCTGGTTTGGGATGACTCTGGCGATCCCACGAAATACACCGAGGAGGAAGTGCCGGGCGATATGGCAGACAAAGTGGAAGAATGCCGCGAACAGCTGATCGAGACCGCCATTGAGCAGGACGAAGAAGTCATGGCCAAATATCTCGATGGGGAAGAGCCTGATATCGAGACCGTCAAGCGCTGTATTCGAAAGGGGACGATCGATCTCGTTTTCTTCCCGACCTTCTGCGGCTCTGCGTTCAAGAACAAGGGTGTCCAGCTGGTGCTGGACGGTGTGGTTGATTACTTGCCTGCACCCACGGAGGTGCCGTCGCAGCCGGAGATTGATTTGCAGGGCAACGAAACCGGTAAAGTTGCCACCGTCGATCCCGACAGACCTCTGCGGGCGTTAGCGTTCAAGATCATGGATGACCGGTACGGTGCGCTAACTTTTACCCGCATTTACTCAGGGAAGTTGATCAAGGGAATGAGCCTGTTGAATACCTTCTCCGGCAAGGAGGAACGAGTCGGGCGTATTATTGAGATGCATGCTGATTCCCGTGAGGAAATCGAATCAGCGCAGGCCGGAGACATCGTTGCGCTGTTGGGAATGAAGACCGTGCAGACCGGACACACTCTCTGCGATCCGGATAACCCGGCGACTTTGGAGCCCATGGTGTTCCCCGACCCCGTTATCTCCGTCGCCATCGAGCCCAAGGACAAAGGCACCGTCGAGAAATTAGGTGTTGCGTTGGGTAAGATGGTCAAGGAAGACCCTTCATTTTACGTTGAGACCGATCAGGAAAGTGGCCAGACCATTCTTAAGGGAATGGGCGAGCTGCACCTGGATATCAAAGTCGATATCCTAAAGCGAACTCACAACGCCGAGGTGAATGTGGGCAAACCGCGGGTCGCTTACCGTGAGACCATCACGAAAACGATTGATGATGTCTATACCCATAAGAAGCAGTCCGGTGGTTCCGGTCAGTTTGCGAAGATTGATTACACGATTGAACCCACTGACCCCGGGTCTGGGTTTGAGTTTGAGTCTAAGGTGACCGGCGGTAATGTGCCACGTGAGTTCTGGGCGGCCGTGGAGAAGGGCTTCCGCACATCCACTGAGAAGGGTGTGTTGGCCGAGTATCCCTGTCTGGATTTCAAGGTCACCTTGAATGATGGAGCCCACCATTCCGTCGACTCCTCAGCCGTGGCTTTTGAAATAGCCGCCAAGGCTGCTTATCGACAGTCCATTCCAAAGGCCGCTCCTCAACTGCTGGAGCCGATCATGCAGATCGACACCTTCTGTCCCAGCGACAACGTGGGTGACGTGATAGGCGACTTGAGCCGCCGTCGAGGCATGATCAAGAGCCAAGACAGTACGCATTCGGGCGTGCGGGTGAAAGCGGAAGTGCCACTGGGCGAGATGTTCGGCTACATTGGAGACCTGCGGTCCATGACATCGGGCCGCGGCCAGTTCTCCATGGAGTTCTCGCACTATGCGCCGTGCCCGTCCAATGTGTCAGAGCAAATCATCGCGGACTACGAAAAGAAAAAGGAGTAAGATAGAATCCTATCACAGAGCGGCTGAACGGAGGGAGCCGCTAGCGAATTGCCGCACCCCGATCAGCTAAGGCTGCTCGGGGTTTCTCGTCGCTCATTGTCAGGAGCCGAATGCTAGACCTGAAAATCTCGATTCTCAAGTTTTCGGCTAAGTTTACTCGATACCTTGACTTTGACATCTTCGGCGACAACCAAAGAATCGGCCGGCACGCTATGGGTGAGAAAGACGTTAGCTCCAATGGTGCTCCGCGCACCCACGTCGGTGTCACCGCCCATGATAGTGGCGTTGGCGTATAGGGTGGTCCGTTCGTGAATGGTTGGATGACGCTTCTTGCCTCGAAGCGCCTGCCCGCCGGAAAGCGAGCGACCGATCAGAGCGACGCCTTGATACATCTTCACCCTCTCTCCGATTTCACTGGTTTCACCGATGACCGTTCCCGTTCCGTGATCGATGAAAAAGTACGGCCCGATTTTCGCACCGGGATGCAGGTCCATACCGCTTCGGCTATGTGCCCACTCGGACATGATGCGTGGTATCAGCGGGATATTTCGGAGATACAACAGGTGTGACAGGCGCTGTACGGCAATGGTTTCGATGAAGGGATAAGCGACAATGACCTCTTCACGGCTGAGCGCTGCCGGATCTCCGTTATAGGCCGCCTCCGTATCCGTGCGCAACACCTCGCGAGTGGCGGGCAGGTGTTCCAAGACTTCGGTGGCCAAACGAGCCGCTTCATTTCGGAAGTCTGAAGGCTTGAGTCCGTCGGGCGGAAAGTATTCGAGGCTCTTATAAATCTCGTCCTCAAGCCGGCCACAAACCGAGGCCAGCAGATTCGTTGTCTCAACCATCAGCTCCGCCCGATGGATTTGTTGATCGTAAAAATAACCAGGGAAAAGGAGCTTGAGGATATCTTGAGTAATCTGGGAAATCGCTGATTTCGAAGGGAGATTAACCCCATCTACATGATTAATGCCGCCGTGTTTGACGTAAGATTGAAGGAGTTCGTTGGCAAGGCCTGTGACCATGTCGCTCACGGGGCGCACTATATTTAGGCCGGCTCCGAAAGCAAGGAAACGAGTCCGCTCCCCGCTTCGTTCCGTCCGCCAAACAAAACAAAAAGCCGACCTCCGGAAAGGTCGGCCTGCGTTCAGGATTTCGCTCGCCGCATCAAGGAGCCGACGGTGGCGGGGCGGGATTGGCCGGCGGACGGCGAAACGAGCCGGTCGCTTCCATTCGCTCATGCAATCGCTTGGCGATGATGGGCGCCGCTTCCTCCTGCCACTTCCAGTGCGCCTCCACCCAGCCTTCCTTGGGAATCAGGAACGAATCGCCCGGTTCCAGGGCCCTTTCATGATCGTCGGAAAGAGTGAAGCCTGGATTCTTGGGAATGTCCGCCGGGTCGATCTCGGCGATGATGCGGTCCCGCAGGGCCAGCATTTCCGCCTCCGGCATATACTCCTTGTCCGGCCACATCTTCCGGGCGTGCAGGTTGTAGCCGATGCTTTCGTAAGCACTGTTGGCAAGTTCCCCCCAGGTCATGGTTTTCAGCGGCTCGTCCCCCATCCCGAAGTGCTTGGGCACTCTCTCAGTGAGCGGACGCCCCGTGAAGGGATCAAACTCGCCAGTGTCCCGCTCCTCGGTGATCACCTCGTCCGGCGGATGCGCCGCCCGTTTATGGTAGTCCGCCAGATTCTCAAAGATGTTGCTCACCACTTCCGGGTTGTCATGCCGGTCGTATTCCTCGAGGATATGGTACATATCCTCGAAACCCTTGCTGAACCGATTCTCGTTCTCGAAGAACTTTGCCAGGTAGCCGTGCATATGAATGACCGGCTGAATCCAACGTCGTTCCGGGCCGTGCCAGGTGCTGGAATCCTTCGGGTCGTAGAGCAAGGGATCAAACCGGAGGGTGGGATGATAGGTCTCCTTGTAGGGAAAGTTCGCCTTCCAGTTGGCCCGCCGTTGGGCCTCCTGCTTTTCGGGCGTCATCTTGAGTTGCTCCTTCATGTCCTGCCAAGCCGAATCGTTCGTTTCGGGCACCGGTGCTGCAGGAAGCTCAACTGTCGGCTGTTTTTCATCGGGTTCCAAAACGGGTTTTGACTTAAAGAAGCCCCACCAAAGGACATAAAAGAAGATTGCCGCCATCAAAAGCACTGCGATGAGCAAACTCCAATCGGTCAGCCATTTGCGAATGTCGTTCGTATGAGTGTCGTTCATTGTTGTCCCTCCTTTTCTTCTTTCATGTAGGGTTTAACGCTGCATAAACCAGCGATAGCGTTTGTATTTGTTCCAGGTCCGACCGCTCAAATCTCCGCCGTGGTCGAGAATATCCACGTTCCGGTAATCATCTCCTCGGGCGGATAATTGACAATATGTCGTTTCTTCTTCATTCCTCGTGACTCTCCAAACGTGGTCGAAAAGTGGGAATGACCGCTCACTTCATAGTCGCCGTGCTTAGCCGTGGCAGAACCGGCGCTAAAAACTAAGGCCACCGCTGCTTTTCCTTTCCCGTTATCTGTGTCCGCTTGGCTTCGTGTGCCAATCGCCCCGCCGTTTCAATCGCTAGGTCTCCACTCATAGTAATGCCGCGATGAAAACCAAAAACGCGCCCGAGCATGAACTGCCTCGCTGAGAAACTTCCCGGTGCACTCGAACAGGTTGGCCTCGCCTTTCATCGCCAACGACATGCAGCGGAAACCGGGTTGAGTCAAGTAGATAAACGCCAAACAAAAGCCGACCTCCGGAAAGGTCGGCCTGCGTTCAGGATTTCGCTCGCCGCATCAAGGAGCCGACGGTGGCGGGGCGGGATTGGCCGGCGGACGGCGAAACGAGCCGGTCGCTTGCATTCGCTCATGTAATCGCTTGGCGATGATGGGCGCCGCTTCCCCCTGCCACTTCCAGTGCGCCTCCACCCAGCCTTCCTTGGGAATCAGGAACGAATCGCCCGGTTCCAGTGCTTCCATGTGGTCAGAGGAATAGCCGAAACCCGGATTCTTCGGTATGTCCGCCGGGTCGATCTCGGCGATGATGCGGTCCCGAAGGACCAGCATTTCCGCCTCCGGCATATACTCCTTGTCCGGCCACTTCCTCCGGGCGTGCAGCTTATAGCCGATGCTTTCGTAATAGCTGTTGGCCTCTTCCCCCCAGGTCATGGTTTTCAGCGGTGCGTCCCCCATCCCGAAGTGCTTGGGCACTCTCTCAGTGAGCGGACGCCCCGTGAAGGGATCAAACTCGCCAGTGTTCCGCTCCTCGGTGATCACCTCGTCCGGCGGATGCGCCGCATAGCGGTGATAACCCGCCAGGTTCTGAAAGATGCCAGCCACCACTTCCGGGTTGTCGTGGCGGTCGTATTCCTCGAGGATGTGATACAGGTCCTCGAAGCCCTTGCTGAACCGGCTTTCGTTCTCGAAAAAGGCTGCCAGGTAGCCGTGCATACGAATGACCGGGTGAATCCAACGTCGTTCCGGGCCGTGCCAGGTGCGGAAATCCTTCGGGTCGTAGAGAGAGGGATCAAACCGGAGGGTGGGATGATAGGTCTCCTTGTAGGGAAAGTTGGCCTTCCAGTTGGCCCGCCGTTGGGCCTCCTGCTTTTCGGGCGTCATCTTGAGTTGCTCCTTCATCCGCTGCCAGGCGGCATCGTCCGCTTCCGGCGGCTCAGGCGTGATCGTTTCCGCTTCGGGCGGTTGGGCGGCGGTCTCCGTTTCAACGGAGGAGGGGCGCGACCACAGCCAGAGGGCTATGGCCAAAACGCCCGCAATGCCCGGAATCATCCAAACGCGCTTGTCCTTCATTCTTCGTCCTCCTGATGCTCCGTTCTGTCCTTTTTCCCGGAAATGCTCCAATACCGCTCTCACAGGCCCTGAGTGTAGGCGTACCCCCTCCACAGACCGGTGCCGAAGGGCAGGATGTCCACGTTTCTGTAATTATTCGCCGTGGCGGACATGCGAACAGGCTCTTTATCCTCTTTTTCCCTTTTCTTCCGGTGCAGTCCGTTTTCATCGTAGCTCAGGTCTTCCAATCTATAGACCACCGTCACTTTGTAGGTGGCGGGCATGCCGCCGGGCGGGTTGGGTCCGGATTCGCTGTAATGGGAAAAGACGCGGTGGGTCGTATCCCAGGACACGGTGAGGGCCGACATAGGGTATTTCTCGCGGTCCGGCGCGAGGTACTTCTCGCCGACGAGGGTTTCCGAGTCGCTCAATATGGGGTCCCCGAACTCGTCCACGGTTTCCTCGTACACGAGGTGGTTGTAATAGGCGAAATCCCACTCTACTACTATATGGTTCTCAGAGAATCGGGTCTTGGTCCCGGTCTCTTGGGGGTTGAAGGTGTAAGACCGCAAATCGTCGTCATAGTTGTGCTTCACGGTGGTGAAGTGTTCCCTCTGTTCGCCACGATACCAGGTGGCGTGTGAGTAATCGTATGCATTCATAAAGATGCCGGCGTGCTCTGCCTTGTTGGAGCCGTGAGGAATTGCTTTGGCCCCCAATCCCAAAGTGGCGTCCCACGCCCAATTGAAAAGATCGTCCTTGACTTTGTCAACGACGGGGTTTGAATCCGCCGCCTGTGTTTGAGAAGCCATGCCTAGCGGCAGGGTCGCGAGCAGGGCCAAGCAGGTTACTCTTTTGATGAATTGTTTCATGTCAATGCTTTCTCTTATGTTTCAACTTTAACTACAATCGTTTTGCTGTCAAACGGCTCGGCCGGGAAGCAGGGCGTCACTCAACGCCCAAGGCCGGGCCGTTGACAACTTTCTGCGGATTCAAGCGTAGAAGGTCTTGCCTATTTGCCTGAACATCGGGGAAGTTGTACGGCTTCCCCGATGTTTTGAATCAGGCTGTTGTATTCAGCAGCGACCCGACTTCGAGGCACCGCAGCAAAGTTGTCAGGAGGGAGATTGCCTAAGGAGCAACAAGGCGTCAACGGCAAATCGCTATTTTCTGCCTTTTTTTCTGTCTCGCCGAGGCGGGGTTAAGCAGGGCAGGGAAGTGGTCGAAAGACGTCATTCACCGGTGTTGTATCGGTGTTGTTGGCTCTATGTTGCGGGGGGGATGCCGGCCTTTCGGGAGCGGTTCCGTAGCGAGGGGGTTACCGTTGCAGGGCGTAAGTCGCCAGCCAAAGGAAAAAGAAGAAGCCGCCGATATCCGTCAGCGTTGTCAGAAAAATACTCGAGGCCAAAGCTGGATCAATGCGCAGCCACTTGAGCGTCAACGGAATCATCACGCCGGCGAGCACTGCGGTCAGCTGGTTCAAAATCATGGCGATCCCCACAATCAGACCGAGCACGGCACTGCCTTTCCAAAGGAAACCGACGAGACCGACGACCAGACCAATCGCGACCCCGTTGACTAAGCCCAAGTAAATCTCCTTGAGGATCGCCCGGCGGCCGTCGCCCGGATTAATCTCGCCCAAAGCGAGGTCACGGATGATCACGGTCAAGGTTTGCATTCCGGCATTGCCGCCTTGTCCCGCCACGATGGGAAGGAACACAGCCAGGACGGTCCACTGCGCAATGGTGCTTTCGTAGAGAGAGACCACGGCTGCGGCAGCGAAAGCCGTCAGTAAATTCACATAAAGCCAAGGAAGACGCTTCCCAATGGCCCGGTGCCACGGGGTCAAGGCCCGTTCTTCGCCTGAGACACCCACCATGAGTTGCATGTCTTCGGTCGCTTCCTCCTGAGCAATTTGAATCGCCTCGTTTGCCTCGACCACACCGATCAATCGATCGCTTTCGTCAACCACCGGTAGGCCAAGAAAGTGGTAATGTTCGAACTGTCGGGCAATCTCTTCCTGATCATCCGTGACTTTCAGACGCATGACATCGGGTTTGGTGATGTTCCGAATCGGTTCGTTTTGCGGGCTGAGCACCAAATCCCGGAATGACGCCACACCGACCAAACGACTCTGGTCATCTGTGACGTAGAGGTAGGAGATCTCCTTCGCCGCGCGCTGATCTTGTCGTAATTGATTCAGGGCGTCCGCAATGGTGCCGCTGGCATTGAGAGCCGTGTATTGGTCGCTCATGATCCCGCCGGCGGTATTCTCCGGATACTGCAGGAGAGTGCGAACGGGAGAGGCAACATGAAGCGGCAACTCGTCGAGGACTTCCTGTTGTCGTTCGAGGGGGAGCTCGCCAACGATATCGGTCGTTTCGCTATGGGGGAGCCGTTCAAGGAGGCCAGCCAATTCCTCCTCCGTGAGCAAAGGAGAGAGTTCCTGAATCACCTCCGTATCTAGCTCAGCGAATGAAGCTGCCGCCAAGTCATCCGAGATGTGTCGAATGATCTGAATAGCTTCCTTAGGATCGTCAAAGCGTTCTAAGGCGTCGGCCAGATCCGCGGGATGAAGCTGGGAATACGCCGCAAGGCGATCTGGGGTGAGATCGGGCATCGGCAGTTGCAATCAAATGGATTGGGCAGTGAAGCGCGAAATCTCCTTCTTGCTCATGGGCATTGCAATCGAGCGATAGACGGATTCGATAGTATCAACACCGTACTGCTTTTCCAGGCGCTTCACCACGAAGTGCCCCCGCGCCATGCGTTGGAAATGGTTGATGAACACCAGATTGAACGCCGAACCCGTAGCGGCACCCACAAGCGGAATGGCCTTGGCAGCGACATGCTCCGAGACGATCACGCCGAAGCGCGCCGCGATCGCAGCCACGAGGCGAATCATCACGGGTGCCGTTTCACAGACAATGCCACGATTGGTCAAATAGGTGGTGGCCTCACTGACCGCCCGCGCCAGACCGGCCCGAATAATCCAGTATTGATTCTCAGATTCGCGTTCTTTGGTCCGCCGACTGCCAAGAGCAAACACTGCGAGACAAGCCAAATGGGTTTCGACATCGTTGAGTGCATAGCCTTCGCTTCGCGCAATATCGGCGATCGAACGGAGCATCACGGCAGTGGACAAGGGGAGTTCGAATGGCAGGGAGGCCAGTCCAAATGCGCCGCCAACGGCCCCCGAAGTGCCGACAATGACACGGTGCAACGAATCCGAAGAGGGGAGCGGCGCATGGTTTCGGAGACTCTTCATGGCAACTCTTAGCGTCTTGTTCAGCGCTAGGTGAACGGACCGGTGCACAATATGACTCCAGCCTTTGGGCAGCATGGCGAATCCTGTTTCAATGGGCAACCCAATGACATTGGCAAGTCGAATAGCAAACGATGGGTTCTCTAAAACCCACTTCGCCCGCCGCAGTTCATTGAGTTCTGTGGGCGACAAAGTCAGGCTTTCAGCGACAGCATCCATCCTGCTTGAAAGCCTGCCACGAATATCTCGGGAGTTAAAGCGGATTTCAAACACAGTGGGACGAGAGCCCTTTCGAGCCGTCAGGATTTGAATGCCAGTGCCAAGGGCAGGTCGTTAGTTCAAAGTTTAAGGCTTAAAGGTTTGGAATTCGTCCTTCCTTTGGGATTAATCACTTAGGTCCTTGGTCAATCAGTGCCTCCTCCAGACTTGACGCTAATTAAATGTTAGGCGAAATTTCATCGTTGGTGTTTTTGAATCACGAGAAAACCGATGAAACGACGAATGAAGATCTTTACTTTACACACCTTGCAAATCGGAGTCGCCGGCTTGTTTGTTTGCGTGATGATGGGCTGTTCCAACCCGGGACCTAGCACCAAAACCGGCGCTGTCACGGGAGGAGCGCTGGGTGCGATTGTCGGCGGCATCATTGGCCACCAATCAGGACGCGCGTTGGAGGGCGCTGCGATTGGGGCTGGTGTGGGCGCCCTCGGTGGGGGTGCGGTTGGCAGTGCGCAAGACGACCGGGAGCGGCAGCAAGGTTACTAAGAAGGGTCTAGTCTGACACAGCTCGTCATATGAGGCTCTAAGGTGCGTCTCCTCTGTCTCCACTGGGACTGGCGAGCAGAGGTAGTTCTGTGGACATGAATTACGGATGCCCCTTTTGATCTTCACTATTTAACGAGGGGACTTCCTGAATTGGGTATTGGTTCACCGGGGAGTGGTCTCATACCGTGCCCTACCACAACCGTCCAAGTAGTATCTGAAATAGGGCTCATGGCTGATGTTTCAGCTACGAATTTAACCAGTACCTGCTTATCCTTTTGAGAGTGATACTTTCGGTACGATTGGACCGTCAAACGGCGGTTTGGCTCAAGCGGCAAGAACTTCCCATAACGCATTTGTAAGCCTCTAAGAAATCAATGGTTTGGACGTTATCCTAGTTTAGGAGACGGGCCTTGTCTGGTTGAACCGGCTGGAGTTGAAATCATGCTAACGCTGGATGAGCCGGAAGTAGGCTGACAGTCCTAGAGCAAGCTGCTGGGCGCTACTTTGGCCTTTGGTGCCGGGAACATCTTGCCAGAAAGGATCATCGATATTTGCCTTAACTTGGAGGACGATGCCGGGGCCACTGTTCCAGATGATATTTAGGGTGTTGCCGGTCAATGAGACGTTGGTGATCATGAGCGAATTATCGGGTTGGTCGATCACGGTCAAAGTGGCAGCCTCACTGGTGGTGGATCCCTGACTGTCGGTCACGACAACTTGGTAATTCCCTTGATCGGCTGTCTGTACGCCGCTGACACTGAATGTTTGTGCGCGTGCGCCGGGGATGTTGAAACCGTTGAATTGCCATTGAAAGGATAACGAAGGCGTGCCTTGCGCCGTTACGGAAAAGGTGACGGTGTCGCCTTCGGTAATGGTTTGCGACTGCGGCTGAAGGGTGATAATCGGGGGTATGGATATGGTCAGGATTGCAGCTTCACTGATTACGGAGGCTGTCGCGTCAGTGACGATCACTCGATAAGAACCCTGATCGGTTTCTTGTACGCTGGCGATGGTGAACGAGGAGGAGTGGGCGCCGGGGATGTTGAAGGCACCGAGCTGCCATTGATAGCTTAGAGGCGCTTGGCCCTGAGCCACCACCGTAAATGTTACCGGCTCGCCCGGGGTGGCAGTCTGGGACAGCGGCTGACTCGTGAGCGAAAGTTGAGTTGCTGGGGGCGAGGCGGGCGTGACTATAAGGTTGACTGTGTTGCTGCGGGTTGATCCTCCCGGGTTGCTGATAATGACTTGGTATTGACCCGCGTCCAGAGCTGTTGTCGCGATAATCTGAAAGGTTGAGGAAGTTGCGCCGGGAATATCAGTACCGTTCTTCTGCCATTGGAAGTTCAACTGTTCTCCCGTGGCGATCACTTGAAAACGCACGGCCTGTCCTGCGTCGACCGTGTTCGATGTGGGCTGGAGAGCAATAATGGGCGGATCAACAACAGGCGGCGGCGCTGTCACCGTGAGTGTGGCTGGATTGCTGGTCAAGGTTCCGGCGGGATTAGTGACGATTACACGATAACGGCCCATGTTGTTGCTTTGCACGTTGCTCAGCGTGAGTGTGCGGGTCGTTGCGCCAGTGATGTTTTCTTTATTGAATTGCCACTGGTAGGTCAGTGGAGGTGAACCTGCGGCGCTCACTTGGAAGGTGGCGGTCTGTCCTGCTTCAATAATGACGTCTGCCGGTTGTTGGTCGATTCGTGGGGGGCTGGCGATGGCTTGGAGGGTGAGGCGTTCGGTTGTGCTGAATACTTCCTTGACCTCGTTGCTTACGCGCGCGCGGTACTGGGCAGCGTCCTCGATCGTGATGTTTTGGAGATTGAGTGTGGTTGAGGTGGCTCCGGGAATGTCCACGCCATTTTTCTGCCACTGGAAGGCCAACGGGGGCGTGCCAGTGGCCGCGATGTTAAATTGGACGCTATCCCCAACGGCAGCATTCACGGAGGTGGGTTGTTGGGTAATCTCGGGCGGCGCGAGCACTTTTAAAGTGGCGATATTGCTGGTGGCTTGTCCCCCCGCGTTCGTTACCGAGACTTGATAGTCGCCGGCGTCGGAGAGGCTCGCGTTGGTTACGGCAAAGCTCGCTTCGGTTGCTTCGGGAATGGCTGTTCCGTTGAAGGACCACCGGTAGATGAAGGGCTTGACGCCGGCAGCCTCCACGGTGAATGTCACATCACTACCGATCTCAATACTGGCTGATACCGGATGCGTGGTAATTGTCGGCGGGTCCAGCGTCATTTCGAATCCGGGCGGGGCAAGCGGGCTCGCGAAATCAACCCAGGCGAAATAGAAGTCGGTGTCTTCTAAGGGTTGGTCATTCTCTCCCCGGAAATAGCGCGATTCGATTATGAACTTGTCGTCGGTGGCGGGTTCATAGGAAAGGAAGTTCCGCCCGATCACTGTTGGTCGACCTTGCAGGCGTCCGGCGGCGCCGAGAAGAAGCATGCCGTCGGTGGCTTTTTTGTTGGGAATCGCGAGTTCGTAACGCCCCGTTTCGATCCATTTGATGGTGTAGTTCCCGCGACCGTTGATGTTGCTCGCGTCATTCCCGCGTACGTGGCCACCGATCAGGTTGCCCGAGTCGTAGGGCACGTAGAGAAACGCAAAAGATAGGGATGATTCTTCCCCAAAGGTGTGGTCAGTCTCGGTGTCGGGACGAATCATCACCTCCCACCCGGAGCCATCGGCATTTGGATCGGCAGCGGTGATTCGGGTATTGGTGTTCCTAGATTCGATTGAGAGGGTGAACAACATACCATCGGTTTGTGAGTTGACACCAGGAAGGCGAAGCGTGACCGGCGGAATAATTGCACCAAACTCCCGCGTCCAGACAATCATGTCTTTGGGGTCCGCAGGAAGGCTGGGGTGATGAAAGCCCTCGCGAATCCATTCGCTCTCCTCGAAGTCCGCGCTCGCCACGTAGCCGCCGAGCCAGCCTTGGTCGTAGGGAAACCAGGCGACCGAAGTGTCGAGACTGCCGAAGGAATCCTGCCCGGCTTTGCCGACCGCGACTTCGATGTCGCCGGGACCAAAGGTGCCGTCGATCAGGCTATACCCTTCACCACCAGACAGCTCGAATGGCGTCGATACGACGCCGTGAAAAAAAGGTTCTCCATCATTCCATTCCTGTCCGTTCTTCCGGACACTGACCATGAGGACGCCTTTGGCGGGATGAGGCCGCCAGGCGGCGGCGTTGGGTGCCCATGGATTTCGATCGTTCTGCCATTCGTAAGCCGTGCCATCAATGGTGATGTCAAAGGGGAGGACGCCGAGATTGGAAGCGGCAGCTTGTGGGTCGGCCACATTTAGGCGTGGGGCGTAGCGCCCTTGGCCGAATTCGGTTAAAGACCAGGGTAAGGGACCCTGGCCGGCTAGATTCATTTTGACTTCATCACGTAGGGCGCTGGTGATGTCGGTAACCGCGCTGGCATCCATGACCCAATTGGCTGCGGTGACAGTGAAGTTCGGGTAGTCGCCCGGGGATCGTCCGCCATCGGGAACAGATGGATCGGGGCCAGCTGGTCGGTCGGCGCCTGTGGCAAAAAGTGTCATCAGCGCATAGGTGACCGCCACTTGAAATCGAATTCGGGAGCGTGCCTGATAGATCATAACGCAACGGTGACTCTCCTGTGTCAGTTGTCTGTGATGTTTCTTTTTTATAGCAGGTGGCGAACGAAGACAATAATCGAAGCGAGGGCCGGGTTGTTTGGGGGCGTGAGCTGCTTGGTTGGAAGGGGAAAGCGGTGAAGGAGCATCGCACTTCAAGGGCGCCTTCGCGGGGCAAGAAGGCACGGTGAGATGCCGTCAGGTCCTAAAGAGAGCCCGGTAATCCTGCGTCGCTTTGAATTGCTGTGATTTTCTTGAGTCAGCTTCTGCTCCTAAATTGAGCCTATTCAGTTTCGCGATTGGCGCCGGTCAGCAAATCCAATAGTCTCTCATCATCACGGAGCGGGACTTATGAACCGGACGATGTTTTTCCAGATGTTCACACCTAAGCGCCTAGTAAATGTTTGCGGCGGTTCTCTGTTTTATCTCGGGCGCCGTTCACGCGGGCGAATTTTTCGGTCCAATCAAGGGGTTGTCAGCAACTCGGTGAGGACTCTTCCGGCTGACTTGGCCGATTCGAAGTATCTTCGTTGGAGAAAGGAGCTGCTTCCGGGACATTTGACGCTGATTATCATCGGTCAACGCCTGTTTGTGACCGGATTTGATCCCGATACCCGGTCGCTCTATACGCTAGCGATGAACAAGGAGACCAGTGACGAGATCTGGCGTCGCAAGGCACCTGCCCAAAGGATTGAGTCCTTTCACCGAGTCGAGAGTCCGGCTGCTGCGACCATTGCTTCGGATGGGGAGCGACTATTCTCGTTTTTCGGGAGCTATTGGGTTGCTCTGTTACGATCTGGAGAGCAGTCTGTTTTGGAAGCGGTCAATGGGCCCATTTCAAGATGAATTCGGCGCTGGGAGTTCGCCTGTAATCATTGATGGGAAGATCATTGTTAAACAAGACCACGACACAGATAGCTTTTTGGCGACGATAAATCCCCGGGATGGCACGATCATCTGGAAGACTGATCGACCGACTGCAGTGAGAAGTTACTCCACACCGGTGGCTTTTGAGTTCGAAGGACGAAAACAACTCGCAACTACCCGGTAACCATGATTTATTTTTACGTTGCACTAATCGCCATCGGAGTGTGGGGGGTGATCTTCGAGGCATGGAAACAGACCGATGAACCGGCACCTCCCTCAAAGAAGACTGTTCGAGACGCCAAGTCCGATGCGTGGACGACGCATACTTCATTACAATGGGACATTGTTCAACCGGAGCCACCGGACACTGTCCAACCTGAGCCAGAGCAGAAACCGGAGCCGAAGACTTACCCACGGACTCCCCGTCCCAGGCAGGGCATCTGGCCGACGCAGAAGTATCCGCCGCAACGCAAGGAGAACCCTCCCCTGCATTGGCCGCCATCTCTGCCGGAGAAACGGATTGTCCCCAAACCTGCGCCGGTTATCGAGCCGGAGAAACGGATTGTCCCGTTACCTGAAAAACAGAAGATCAATGGCCGAGCTTACGTCATTGACGGTGACACCATTGGCCTCAATGGGCAGAGGATTCGGCTGGCTGGCATTGATGCACCGGAACTGGCTCAGCAGGCACAACGCAGGAATGGGCAATGGTTTGATGCCGGCGAGCTTGTCAAGGCATGTCTCATCAAAAAGATAGGTTATCGCTGGATCACTGTCACCGTGGAGAAAGAGGACAAATACGGGAGATTGGTAGGCAGAGTTACCTGCAACAGCAAAGACATCGGAGCGTGGCTCGTCCGAAACGGATACGCCGTTGCCAGCTACGACAATCGTTACGATGCCCAGGAACATCTAGCCCGCAAAGGAAACCTAGGTATGTGAGGAGACCGGACAGCATATTGGCCAAGCACTTGGCGCAAAGGAGAGAAGATACGGCTCAACTAACCGAACGATCTAAACTATAATGAAAACCGACCAAGTTCTTTCGGCTTTAGCCTATGAAGTCGAAACCAAACCGATGAAACCGGAGGAAAGAATCGAACTCATTCGCCGCATCCAAGCGATTGAACAGCAAGAGATAAGCCAATAAGAAGGAGAAATGGAAGAAGAGGTTCATTGCCTCGGCAACTTTTTCTCTGGTCGCTTGGGTTTTCTTTATGATGATCGGATGTTTGGCGGGATAATTTATGATGAGCAATAGCTTAATTCGGAAAATCGCCGGGACTGCTCTCTGCTGTCAGCGCGGACCTTCAAGCTTGTCAAAACCATTGGGAATTATCCCAAAATACTGCCACCGGGATTTGGTCTCATTACCGTCGTCACGGCCTTTGCACTCTGTCCGCAGACAAGTGGATCTGCGCAAGGCGCTATAGAACACTGGGTGGATTCCTGTAATCCATGCCGGTGACAGCCCCGCATAGCTGTCCAAGCGGAGGCGGTTGGTCTGATATGACGAGAGTGCGACTTTGCGAACAAAGTTGTTATGAGATCCATTGAGTTTATCTTTGCTATGCTCATGCTGCATATCTGAAGTGTCGATACGATACAGTATAAGATTGTATCGTCGCTTTGAAGATCGGACACAAAAGTTTTCTTGCTGCATTGCTTGGAGTAGTAAGCGGACCCTCTTGAAAGGTCTTCTTAGAGTCGGTGTTATTTATATGGGTAAAGGAGTATGGTGTAAGAGGTTTGGTGAAATTGTAAGAATCATAGCATCGGAGTGTCGATTGGCCTATCAAGGCACGCAACGCAGCGTTAGTGCTAGTATTCGAAAAAGGTTGTGGGGCATAGCGGAATTTAAGCAGACAGATAATGACGAGAATGGCAAATGCGATGCCTGTGAAGACCTCGCTGATCGTTAGGTGGGGCATTAATAAAGGAGATCGTTATGGAAAATCTAACGTGGTTACATTTCGCGCCGTTCCTGGGATTTATTCCTGACTTGTCATGGATAATATTCCCGGAAGGCCTCATCTAGGTTCTTTGCTTAGCTCTTTTTGTGGAGGGAGTTGTGTTCATCAACGGTTGGCTTTTTCGAATGACTCCCTATTAAAAAAACGCCGCCAAGGATGGTTGCAAGAACGAGAATTACCCGGGTTTACTTTGCATTCCCAAGGAGAACCTTAGCTTGGTCCAACTCTTCGCCATAGTAGCAGCGATGTTCTTCTTCAACTATATCGAAGACAAGTTCGACTTGCGGCTTTCCCGACCTTCTAGGGCGCCGGAGAAAGCGGAGAAACCGGTTGAAGTAGAGCCGCCACCCGTCGAGGAAGGAGCCGTTGAGAAAGCGCCGTGTTGCGGCGATTTGTCTGAGGAAGCGCGCACGCGAATCAAACAGGCGTTTGAAGCGGCCTGGCAAAATCTTGCGGAAGCCTCGCCCGAAATACTGGAGCGCCTGCCGCCAGAGAACGCCGTGGAAGAGGCCGTTGCCGCGTTTTCATTGATCAAGCTCAAGATAAATGAGAAAAGAAAGTCGTTATGCAAATTCGAATATTGGTTTCTCTGGTCCTGTTGAGAGTTGGCGGAGTGCGGGCGATGACGTTAAAGGAGATTCAAGAGAAACGTATCGTTTTGTTGGGGTAGATCGCCGAGAATCTCTAGCGACTCTGTGACGAGGGTCATGGGAGTTTGATGGAGGTTTTTCGAGGCACATTGCGTTGAACGAGTTGAAACGAGATGTTGCTGATAATAAGGTCGAGAAACGGCGTTTTCAGAAGGAGATTGTCAAAATTGAGGAACGGTGACATCGGGTGATGAAGTGCCAGTATTGGGCAGTCAACGGCTCTTTTAGCGTGATTAATTTGCTCCGGTTGGAGGATCGCCACTTGGTGGCGCAACAAGCGCTTCTCGAATTGGCTGAGGATGCGGTGATTAGACGGTGGTTTAACACTGGCGACAACAGCGGATTCTCTCGCAACCATTTCAGGATGCTTGGCGGGGATGGATGGAAGCCTGCGTTCTTTACTGGAACGTGTTGCAAGCCCTTGAACGTACGGAATTAATGCGGCTCGTTCAGGTCTTTGTTGCTGAAAGGGAATGGGAAGGATGCCAAGGAATGGAGATCACTGGTGAAGTCAAAGTGACTATTGCGAGGCAGTCCTGCTTACTTTTGCTGGGGTAAGCGCATGACTATTTCGCGAATGTCAGCATCATTTTGGAATATCCTGATTATATCCCCTGGCTAAGACAAGTCGATGATTCGAGTGCGGTTCGCGAGATGCAGCAGGTGTGTTGGAGCAGACCGCGAGCTGCGGTCTGGTGGTTCTGTCTTGGATTCAGCCCCCGCGAGGGCGGAAGGAATGCCCGGGAGGGTTTAAGTGTGGTGTTGCATGAGTTTGCTCACAAGTTGGATTCTCTCGACGGCTTCGCTAATGGCGAAGTCGGTGCTCGCAAGGCCGGGCCCATTATCGCCGTTGATTTGAGGTCATGCAGAGGGAATGCAATATGCTCGTCACCCAATCGAGACAAAGGCAGGCGACACTATTGGATGAGTACGGAGCGATGAATCTCCCTGAGTTTTTTGCAGTCACAGTCGAGTGTTTTTTAAAAACCGGTCGAGATGTAGCGCTGCCACCCGGCTTTGTACACCGTTCTCTCCGAGTATTTTGAGCGAGGTTCGGCTGACCGGTTGAGGAGAAGTGTAACGCGCCGTTTATTTTCAGAATTGGCACAGACAGGTCATCGTGATACGTATTATTGTCAGTCACCATTGTTTTACTCATGTGTTCGTTTGGCAATTCGTTTAAGGGTTGGTGCTGTCTGTCGCTTTTTGCTTTCGTCGAACCATTTTTCGCGATGTGTTCCTTTGAGGTTTTTGCTCGAGGGGTTTCCTTACAACGAACAGGGGAGGGGAGTGTTGTCGCTCGAGCGTCTGATGTTTCGGGGCGTTGGTATCGACTTGAGTGGAGTCTCGATTTTCGAAATTGGGAGATCGCAAGAGATACCTTCGCCTGGCCGTCGGAGGTCGTGATTTGTCGACCGGGTGTCGAGTTTGCTTTCTATCGGTCGATCCAAATACGGAAACCTGAGCCGCCCTATACACTCGCAGTGATTGGCGATTCGACGGCTGCCGGTATTCTCACTAACCCGAACGTGTCGGGTTGGGCGGAGGCGCTCATCCCGTTGGTTGGGGAGGATGCTCGATTCATCATGGCCGCCGAGCCAGGCCTAAGTTCGAAGACATTTTTTGGTTCGAATCGACGGAGCATCTTGAAACGGGCGGAGCCGCTCGTCGTGCTGATACAGCTGGGGCAGATTGATGAGTTTACGCGTTTTCCCGAGGTGAAAGGCACGAGCCTGGAGGAGTATGATAACAATCTGAGAGGGATTGTTTCCTTGGTTCGCCAATGGGACGGGACGCCGATTTTAGTGACTCCGCTGCCCTCGAGCGAGTTTGCGCCAGATGGCAACTTGATTCCCTACCTCGGTGAGAGGAGCCGTGTGATGCGGCGGATTGGCGATGAAATGGGGGTTTATGTTCTCGATCTCCATCAACGGGTTTCCGAGCTGTATCTTGATGCCACACCGGGTGAACTCGCTCTTTGGAGCATTTTCGATGGCTACCATCTTTCGGTGCCGGGTGCTAAAATCATTGCCAAGTTGACGGTAGATGCGCTACCGCTCCACATCAGTCAACTGCTCTTCGGCTCAAGGGCTCGGTGATAGAGACCTCTGGTCCGTGGGTGCTGGTCATTGGCGTGTTCGAACGGAGTAGAACGCATTCCCGGATCGATTCAGCGGCAGAATGAGTTCATTTCCGGGAAATTGGCCGGGGAGAGTGGCAACGACTTGTGAGGAGCCGTCGATCAGCGATCGTTTCAGCACCTCGTAGTGACTTTCCGGGAGGGAGGGCCAACTGAGTCGGATGGTCTGGGGGTCCCAGAGGGAGAAGTCGATGAGGAACGGTCGATTGGGGGTGGTGGGTGGTGTTTGGAGGATTTGCTCGCGTGCGTTGTTAAATCCGTCGTTGTCGGGATCCGCTTTGATTCCAAAATTGAGGGACCCGAAGGCGCGGCGTTCCCACTGGTCGTCAAGTCCGTCGTGGTCAATATCCAAGATGGGAACACCTTTGATAATTAGGGATGCGGCCGTAATGAAACCGATATCGTTTTCTTCCTGATCGGTGACGAAGACCTTCCACATGCCGGCGCTTGACTCATAGAAGTGTTTCGTGGACCAGTAGGTCCAGCCGCGCGGACCAGGGGAAGAGTCCTTATTAATCGTTTGCAGGACGCTGCGCGTTCCGCTGGGCGAGAGCAGGGTGATTCTGAGATCGCCCCGATAGGTGTGGGTCGTATCGAGCTCGACGCCGACGTGTTCACAGATCAAGGTGCTGGAAATATCGAATTCCACTGTCGCGGAGTTCAGGGAGATCTCAGATGTGACGTCGGATTGGTTGCCGAGCAGGTCAACGAGATCCTCGCCATCATTTTGATTGATGCTGACGGCGGGGATGCCGGAAAAATCTGTGCCGCCTAGCAAGACAATTTCATCTGCATCGCGATTGTTGTAGATGACAGCGAATTCGGCACCGGCTTCCTTGGCATGGCGGAGTTTTTCAGCGAACGTGTTGGTGCCTCGTTTGATCAGTGCACCCCGCCCTTCAAGCGGAATGTCGATCGGGGAGAGCGCCTCTCCAACAAATACGAGGGGAACATCTTTGGTCCCTTCGTCGGCGAAGGTTCCCAGCGCTGGTTTCGCGGCAATCGACCGCAAGGCTGTCGGGATATCCCGGCCTCGAATTTTGAGTTGAAACCCGGCGTCGGGAATCAGTCGGTTGGGTCTCTTGGTTTGGGAGGTTTCGGTTGCTTCGGGCCGGTTTTTCCAGACTTGCGCCAGTTCAACTGCGAATCCGGCGTCGGGGACCCCGTAGCCGGTATTGTGGCTGAACACGAATCCGGCGCCATTGGCTTCAATATCTGGATCATTGACCCTGGGGTGGAATGCCGAGTGAATGAGGATCTGTTGTACGTCACGGTAGGTGAGGTCCGAGTTGACGCTCAAGATTAAGGCAACGACGCCGGTGATGAGGGGGGCCGAAGCAGAGGTGCCGGAGAAACCGGCGGCGCCCAACAGGTAATCGGCCAGATCGTTTCTGCCGCGGCTGACGTAGCCGGATTCGCCTTGGTGATCTGTGGTCGCCAAACCGAGAAATGCGGTATCGCCACTGGGTGCCGATACCAAGAGACAGGCGCCTCTCGTTGAGTAGCTGGTTGGCGCCCCATCGCTTCGGACCGCGCCGACGGCGATGGCCCGTGGGTCCTGCGCCCACCCCTCGTCGTTCACATTGTTAAGAAACTCCCTTCCGTTGCCTCCCGCGCGAACGATGATGACTCCTTTGCCGCCGCGTCCGTTCTTGACGGCGTTCTCGATTCCCCTGTCTGACAGTGCATCAATGCTCGATTGCACCGGGGCGAAGAGACCCCAGCTGTGGTTTTGGACCGCGATTTTGTCGATCTGAAACTGGAACATATCCATTAAGTCAGTGACGGGGACGGTAACTTCTTCTCCGCGCCGATTGATATCGAAAATCACGAGGCTTGAGAGAGTGGCTTGCGGGGCAACGCCGATCACGCCGGTTTCGTTTTGGCCCTCAGCGGCGATGAGACCGGCAACGGCGGTTCCGTGAGCATCGGCATTAATAAAGGCTCCGGATGCGCGGTCTTCGCCGAAATTGAAATGTGGTCCGTGGGAGGCTCGCTCGACGAGTTCTGGATGTTCCAGATCGATACCGTTGTCAACGACGGCTATGGTGATGTCTTCTCCGCGAGTGAGATTCCACGCGGCTCTTAAATTGAGATCGATACCATGGCGTTCGCCGCGGCTATTGCGGTTGTCTACGTGCCAGATCTGAGAGAAGTAGGTGTCGTTTGGTATGGGGGCGAATTTTCCGCAACGCCGATAGGCACGCCGCATGATTGGGTAACTAGCGATGGTGCCGGGCGCTTTGCCAAGCTCTTGAGCGGTTTCCAAGGCGTGGGTCGGTGTGATGGCATTGAGGATAACAAAATGGTCATCAATCCGTCGAGCAGTCTCAACGTAGTGGTTTTGGAACAGATCTGTCTCGTCTATCGGGGTTTCGGTTTTTAGCACTAGCTCATGACTAATCTGAACCTCCGGGCCTGAGGGATTCCCCAGACGTGCCGGCAGCCATCCTTCAAGCTCCTCGGGTAAAGCGGTTTCCCACCAAATTGAATCGACGTAGTAGATTTGGGGGTGAGGTTCCAGGAATTCTACTCGGCGGTACTGTTCATTCTCAGCAATGGGTTCCTTGGCGCGCGACGGAAGGCAAGGTGACAGAAAGAGAAAGGTAACAAGCAGGAACGTACAAATGCTATTGAGCCCTTGCTGCTCTCTCAGCCCTGGATCGGTTATATTCCCCTGCAATCGCATGGATGCGGCTCGTTGTTACTCGTCGCGCTAAATTCGAGCAAATCCCGTGCTCTCTTTCTTTGACAATCAAATTTTTTCTTTGTTCTGTTTGAGTAAATGACGAGATCGGGGTGGAGAAGGCTACAGAATAAATCCTTGATCGCGTTTTTGCATAGGGATCCGGAAGGAGCGCGGACGAGAGTGTTCGCCTCCAAGTATCGACAGCAAGCACGGTGCAGTTTCCAAGACCTGACTGCATCCTCATAGCTTCTGGATAACACAGTCGCGTTCCTGGTGGAGTGCGGCAATCCTTCACCGCTTTCCCCTATGTCCTTGCTTGCTTACCCCGCTCAAAACTTCTGGGGGGGCTAACGCCCTATTCAATCACATTTTTGGGTAATCAGAAATGATTTGTCAGATATTATATCGATTGGTCGAATGTTGGATGAGGCTGAAACAAGAATCACTCCTGAAAGCGGACACCGCTTTTAAGATTCGGAGCATCCTTGAGTTCACGTTGATCGAACTCCTGGTGGTGATTGCCATCAGCGCCATTTTTGCCGGGATGTTGCTTCCAGCACTCGGCAAAGCCAAGGCCAAGGCGCAAGGCATTGCCTCTATGAGCAATCCAAGCAGTTGACGTTGGCGTGGCGATTATATGCGGAAGACAATGGCGACATCGTGCTTGCGGCTCGCAGTCAAGGGAATACCGATCGTGGAAAGATGGCACCGGACTTGGCCCCTCCCAGAGGATCCGCTGCTCTTGGATGGTTAGATTTGCCGGTAAACGATGATGGAGAGTTGCTTCCTGAGCTCAGCATTATGACGAGTCCGATTTCCGTTGCCAAGGCATGGAAATGTCCGTCAGACAAGAGCTCCGGTGTTGTTCGATCGGGTCCCCCAAAAGGGTAAGCGTCTGTCGAGGGTTCGAGGTATGTCTATGAATTTTTGGTCTGGTGGGTCCGCATAGTCTGCTTCCGGTCTTGGATGGAAGATTTATCAGACACTGAATGGTTATAGCGATCCCGGATCGTCGCAGACGTTTGTGCTTTTGGATGGACGAGAAGATAGTATCAAAATGACGCTAGCTAGATTGTCACCCATTGCCTCGAATTGGCGGATTCTTCCACCGCTTCCAATACTCGCTGATTCTTCATGCCGTCTTCAAATGTTGGTTGGACGGCTTTGCCGGTTGTGACCGCATTGATGAAGTCTGCGAGGGTGTGGACGAACGTGTGTTCGTAGCCGATGATGTGTCCGGGTGGCCACCACTGGGCAACGTAGGGATGTGATCCGCCCGGCTGGGTAACCAAAATGTCACTAAAGCCTTGCCGATCGTCAGGTTGACTGTTGTCAAAGTATTTGAGGCGATTCATATCCTCAAAGTCGAAGTAAAGAGAACCTTTGCTGCCGTTGATCTCGATTACGATGTTGTTTTTACGGCCAAGAGCAAACCGAGTGGCTTCCAGATTGGCGAGGGCGCCGTTTTCGAAGCGTCCGATGAACATTGCGGCATCGTCAACCGTCACTTCGCCCATTTCAGTGCCACCGGCACTGCTGAGACCGTCTCCCTTGCCGGAGGCATCTTCGAGAGGACGCTGTTTGATAAAGGTATTCATGAGACCGCATATTTCAGTGAATTCTCCAACTAAGTAGCGGCCCAGATCAATAATGTGGGCGTTGATATCGCCGTGAGCCCCGCTTCCGCTGACTCCTTTCTGGAGTCGCCAAACGAGGGGGAAGTTTGGATCGACGATCCAATCTTGGGCGTAGCGAGCCCGGTAGTGGAAGATGTCTCCGATCGCGCCTTCTTCGATCATCTTTTTGGCGTGGGCAATCGCTGGAATGCGGCGGTAGTTGTGACAGACCATATGGACGACGTTGTTTTTCTCTGCTGCGTCGAGCATTTCTTTGCATTGGTCAACCGTCATTGCGAGTGGTTTCTCACAGAGAACGTGTTTGCCGGCGTTGGCGGCTGCGATAGTAATCTCCGCATGCGAGTCGTTCGGTGTGTTGATGTCGACAATGTCGATCTCGGGACTGTTGACGACGCCTTTCCAGTCAGTGGAGGCGTTTTTCCAGCCAAGCTCCTGGGCAGCGGCCTCGACGCCCTCGGGATTGCGGCCGCAGATGGTGCGCAGTTCGAGATCAGCATCCAGAGGGAAGAAGTGAGGGGCTTGTCTCCAACCATTGGAGTGGGCCTTCCCCATGAAACGATACCCAATCATGCCCACTCGGAGAATCTTCTTGTTCGCCATGCCCGCCAAAAAAACATCTCGGTCAAAAAATTGCAAGGTCTGGATTCGTCAGAATTTATTGATTCGCCGTAGTCCCCCCTTATATAGTGATCCCGAAACGCCAAGTCGGCAGTGTCTTGGTTTTGAATTGTCCGGAAAGTGGGTTTTTTGCAGAGAAATCCAGCAAGTAGCGGCGTCAGATTATGGAATATGATTGTTTGATTGAGGTCCTGAAGTCGAAGCTTCATCGAGCGGAAGTGACCGGAGCAAACGTGGACTATGAGGGGAGTCTTTCCATTTCAGAGGACTTAATGGAAGCCGTTGGCATCGTGCCTTTCGAGAAGATTCTATGTGGCAATCAATCCAATGGGGCGCGATTTGAAACCTACGCGATTCCGGCGCCGGCGAGCGGGGGGCAAATTATTTTGAATGGTGCGACTGCCCGTTTGGGTGAGGTGGGCGATCTACTGACCATTTTATCTTTCGCCAGGATGACGCTGGAGGTGGCGAGAGGCTGGAAACCTTCGGTGGCGACCCTGTCAAATGGGAATCGGGAGGTCTCACTCCATGCGCCGGTTGCCGAAACTCCGGAGTCGTATACAGCGCCGATGGAGTCGGCGATTACCGGATAACCGGATCATTGATGCGTTTGACGACTGGCGATATCGCTTCGCGCCTGGGCGGATCCTTGGTAGGGGATTCCGAACTTGTGATTACCGGCGTCGCTGCGGCAACTGAAGCTCAAAACGGTCAGATCACCTTTGCGGAAAATGATGAGCACCTGAAGGCTGCACTAGGTGGCAATGCTTCAGCCGTTTTGGTTGTCCGCCCTGATGTCTCCTCTCCAAAAGCGCTGATCCACGTTGCCAATGTACGAGTTGGCTTCGCCTATTTGTTGGAGCTATTTCATCCCGAGGAATCCGCTCCTCCAGGAATTCATCCCTCCGCCGTCGTGGATTCGAGCGCACGAGTGGACGCCACCGCGTTGATCGGCCCTGGCTGTATCATCGAACGGGATGTCGTCGTCAGTGCGGGTGCTGTGCTTTGTGGGGGAAATCATGTTGGGGCTGGGTGTCAGATTGGCGCAGAGAGTAAGCTGTTTCCTAACGTGGTTTTGTATGCCGGTACAGTCCTTGGACAGCGGGTGCGCATTCAGGCGGGTACGGTGGTCGGCGCTGATGGTTATGGGTATGTTTTTGATGGTGCCAAGCATCGGAAGATTCCGCAAGTGGGGAGCGTGGTTCTTGAGGACGATGTTGAGCTGGGTGCCAACGTCACGATTGATCGGGGGGCGCTAGGACAGACCGTTATCGGAGAAGGCACCAAGATCGACAATCTGGTACAGATCGCTCACAACGTGGTAATTGGAAAGCATTGCATTGTGGTGGCGCAGACCGGAATCGCCGGGAGTACGACGATTGGGGACTCCACGGTCATTGCGGGGCAGGTGGGAATCGCTGGACATTTGAAGATTGGGAGCAAGGTCGCTATTGCCGCGCAGTCCGGCGTCATGCGGGATATTCCTGATGGGCAAAAGGTTTTTGGATCACCGTCACAGGGAGACCGGGAGATGAAGCGGCAGCTCTTGGCGATTCAGCAGTTGCCGGATTTGATGAAAAGGTTTCGCCAGCTGGAGAAAAAACTTGGAGTTCAAGTCGGTGCGGGTGAAAGCGGTGAAGGACCACTGCGCTCCAAAACCTGACGACCGCTCGAGTTTTTGGGCGCGGGAGCGTAGCTGCCGCTTTGTTCGGATCACCCGGATTTTGTGAGACGTTCGGTCAGATGCTAAGATGCTCCCCCTTCGGTTGCGAGATAGTTCTTGAGCTGGGTCAAAGCCTGTGCGCGGTGTGAAATTTTGTTTTTCGTTTCCGAACCGATCTGGGCGAAGGACAACGAATGGCCCACGGGATAGAAAAGCGGGTCGTAGCCGAATCCTCCCGAACCCTGGCAATCGCTGGCAATTCGACCTTCGCAGCTTCCTGAAAACAGTTGGGCAGCGGATTCGGTGGGGTATGCGAGCAGGGCAAGGACGCATCGGAATCGGGCGGTTCGTTTTTCGTCGGGGGTGTCTTCTAGCAATGTTAGCAATTTTTCGTTGTTGGCTTGATCGGAGGCGTTGCCTGTAGATTCCTCTGTCGCGGCGAATCGCGCAGAACGAACACCGGGCGCGCCGCTCAACGCGTCAACCTCCAGCCCTGAATCATCGGCCAGTAGAAGAATTTCCGAGTGAGATTTCAGTATTGCGCGGGGCTCTGAATTCTGTTCCAGCCATCGGTTGAGCTGTTCGACCTTCGACGTTGCGTTGGCTTCAAAGGTATCGCCGCATTCGATGAGCTCCGGAATTTGGCCTAGCTCTCGCATCCCGATGCATCTGAACTCCGAGCCGATAATTTGGCTGATCTCCTTAATCTTGTGCGCGTTGCTCGTGGCCACAATCAGAAGGGAGGACATGGAGGGATATTCCGGTTAGTGAAGCTTCTTTAAGGTGTCAAAGTGTTCTTCTGCAACCATGTAGCCGACACAATTCTCAGAACCACAGTGACAGAGGCGATCGAGATACTCATCCAAATCATGGCCGTAATTATAGGTAAGTTCCTCGCCTTTTTTAATATTTTTGATGGCGTAGATCCAAACGCGATCTCTTTTGACATCGGATTTGCAATTGGGAGCGCAACTGTGATTAATGTAACGGGCAGGGTTCCAACTCACGCTACCGTCTAGGTCGAACTCGTCGTTGAGGGTAAAGACGTAGCAATTCTGATCTTCAAGGGCCTTTTCGGCTTCCTCTTTTGTTAGTTTCTCACCCACATATTCGATGATGCGCTTACCCTTGCGAATATCAGTGCGGGCGAACCCTCCCCACCCGTGGATGGGGGATTTTTTGAAAATGGCGAGTGGATGGTCGTTTTTAAATTTCTTCTTTGGCATTGGTTAAATCAAGCTTGGCTCAGAGGGCCGTATCGATGTAGGTGATTTTCTAGCCAATAAAGATTGTCCAACGGCAGGGAGATTGGCAAAGCATGGGGATTGTCTTCATGGGCACCCCGGCCCTTCCGCTGCTGTGCCTCTGGACGGTAAGCCGCCGCCCCGTCTCTTTCCAGAACTAATCCGCGCCCCATCCTTGAGAAGCTCTCAAAATCTCAGCCACCTCATGACAGCCATCTCTGTTTTGGCGAGAATCCCGGACGATGTAAAAACGCCTCGTCTGACGACATTGCAACGCCAACAAGTGCGCCCGGCGGCTGAAAGCGGTGCGCCTTCACACTTTCACCTTTTCACATAGCCTAGCCCTCTTGAGCCGCTTGGTATTTGTAGGTTAACAGTGTTCTTTTACTGCCCGGAGCAATGAGAATCGGAGGAATGGCAGCCTGCGGTTGTCTAGCTTGAGAGAGCTCTCCCACCTTGGGAGCGCTCTTCAGTTTTCGAGCGTGTCTTCTTTAGTTGCCGCTGGGAATGAAAGGGTTTAATTTGGCGGGGTTTCCAGAGATTCGGACGGGCTTCGGGGCGTGCCTGTCGGAGTCGAATCATCAGCTCAAACGCCACAGATAGGAACGAGTAATTATGTTTGGACATCCAAAAGGTTTAAGGACGCTGTTTTTTACAGAGCTTTGGGAGCGGTTGAGCTTCTACGGGATGCGGTCCATCTTGGTTCTTTTTTTGATAGCTGAGATGGAGACAGGTGGATTTGGTATGACGTACAAGACGGCCTCCTCCATTTATGGGTTATATGGTGCGATGGTGTATTTGCTCGGCTTGCCCGGTGGATGGGTGGCTGATCGGATTTTGGGGCTGCGGAAATCCGTCTTCCTTGGCGGCATCATCATTGCTTGTGGGCACTTTTCGATGGCTGTACCCACGCAGCCGACGTTCTATTTGGGGTTGGGTTTGATCGTCATTGGGACCGGCCTCCTGAAACCTAACGTTAGTGCGCTGGTGGGGGAGATGTATCCAGAGGGCGACAAGCGGCGGGACACAGGGTTCTCGATCTATTATATGGGCATCAATCTGGGCGCCTTGATAGGACCGATCATTTGCGGATTTCTCGGGCAGGAAGTCAACTGGCATTTGGCCTTCAGCGTAGCGGGCATTGGGATGATCATTGGATTGATTCAATATCGAATGGGTTACGGGAATCTCGGTGCTGCGGGCGAGACGATTAAGGCGGACGCTGCCGAACGGTCCAGGGCCATCCGGCAGCTGTTGTTTAGCGTGGGAGGAGTCGCTTTGATTGCGGCTGTCTTTGGCTGCCTGCATCTAACCGGCGTCATCAGATTGACTATTCCTGGTATCGCTCAGGGGTTAGTGATATTCATTGCGGTAGTCGTGATTTTCTATTTCCTGTTTCTTTTGGGGGCAGAGCGACGGAGCGGGGAGGAGAAGAGGCGGATCGGCGGGATTTTTATCTTGGTTCTGGCGTCAGCCATGTTTTGGGCGGGGTTTGAGCAGGCTGGAACTTCAATGACCTTCTTTGCCGAACGTTTGACCAATCTTTCCGTCATGGGATTGGAATTTCCGTCATCTTGGTTTCAGTCCGTTAATCCGTTCTTCATCATTATCCTGGCGCCAGTGTTTGCGTGGCTGTGGGTTTGGTTAAAACACCGGGAGCCGTCGATTCCGGTCAAGCTTGGGCTTGCACTTTTGTTGCTGGCGGCGGCTTTCCTGGTGTTAGGGTGGGGTGCGACATATGCGAGCGATGCCACCAAGGTCTCCTCAGCTTGGTTGATCATCACCTACTTTCTGCTTACTTGCGGAGAGCTATGTCTAAGCCCGGTGGGCTTGAGTAACGTCACGAGACTGGCTCCCAAGGCATTAGTGGGACAGATGATGGGCATGTGGTTTGCGGGGGGCGCTCTGGGCAATCTCATTGCGGGCTTATCCGGTGGACTGTTCGAGTCCCTGCCGCTCCATCAACTTTTCTGGAGTGTGGCGTTAGCGGGCGGGATTTTTGGTGTTCTTTTGGTGGCGTTCAAGGGACCGATCAAAAGGCTTTACAGTGCGAAGTAGCCGACGCTGTTCGCGCCGGGGTATCTGATAGGAGCGCGGGCCTCTTCTGTCCGCAACAGTGGCTCGAAACCGCGGCTGCCGGCGTGGACAAAAAATGTCCGTGTCCCAAAGGGTGCTTAAGATAAGTTGCAATTTGGGTTATCAGCTTGTCCAAGCGGTAGCGGTGTATATGCCATTCAAGAAGTCACTTTAATTAAAGACACATTGTATGATCTTATCTTTTGACATACTTCGCTCATTTTCTGACGCTCTTTCCGCTTGCCACTGATTTCGCACTGCCAAATCGTTATCGGATGCCAACCGACAGTTTTCAATTTATCAATATTTTCCAAATCTCTCTGTTTATTCCGATTTATTTTTTTGGTCCAAAAATCTCTGTTTGTTTCCGGTGATTTTCCTCGGAGACAAGTATGTCCGTGCCAAAAACATCCGTGGACAAAAATAACCGTTTTGTATTTAGGTAAAACCAAGTCAGGGTTCCCGGGCAAATTACTGACGTGTTTTTTATATCTAAATCCTTGAGAGAACAGGTACTTGCGGACTATAGCTTCAGGTTTTGTATCTTTACCGGATATATGCGACATGATCTCGCTACGTTTCCGAATAGAGTAAATATCATTCATAATTTCTGCCTGATCTTTTGCAGTTCTTTGTATTTGTCAATGAATTCTTGATGGTATGTTTTTGCGTTCCGCAAAAGTTCAGAGTAAGTCTTCACGAATATCCCGGATTTCTTACGATAGTCAATTTCTGATTTCGTAAAATGGTCAATAGCATATTTACCGCCGACCACATAAGCATCTATTTGGCCAGCGGACTCAGGTGTATTGCCAATATAATTCTGTAAGAAGGACCTATAGCGTGCGGCCTGGTCCAAGTCCTTGGTCGTTATTTTATGCCCGGGCCTTTTCAATTCAATAATGAACAAACTGTTGGAAACACTCGTACATACAAAATCTATTCTTCTGTCGGCCTCTTCCAATTTTTTATCAGGAAACTTTTCCTTGAGAAATTTTGAGAAGGAAAACTCGTGTTTGAATTCAATTATTCTGGGGTCGAGCAACCAAGGAAACTCTTTGAAAAATTGATGCATTGTAGGCACTTCTTTGGAATTTTCTTCTATATGTTTGGAAAGTTCTTTAATCGTGGATATTCTACCTATGGAAAGTCGATACAGTTCTTTCGCTTCGACAAGCTGCCATTCTTTGAGTAATTCGACGAACTTAGTACTTTCTATCACTTCCGTCTCAGCAATTTCTTTTGCAAAATCTTTAAATGCCTTAAACTGGAAGGCGTCTTGCACGTAACTAACCAATTCGCCGGCTTTTTCCGTATCAATACCCTCACTCGTAATAATTTGTTTGACTATTTTGTCAGCCAATGCTCTTTCACATTTCGGCAGACCTTCTAACCACTGATCGATATCCGTCCCCTTTTTCTTCTTGATATCTGCTTTTTTCTTTTCCTCAGTTTTCTTACGTCGTTCCAAATAAATCTTTTTCACAACCTTCTGTAAATAATTTCTTAGTTCGGTAGTCTTCTCATTTTCCCAATTTAAAGATTGTCTATTTGTTCCGATAACATCCTGTTTCCATTCATCTATAAAATCCACATCCAGCCACCCTGTTAAATATGCATAACCATGACTGGATGCTTTTTCTCCATAAAATTCATGATCGTTTACGAGCTTCCCTCTTGAAAACAGGGCTATTCCTTTCATTGATGACACAACCGGGGTTTTTGCCGATATAATTTTACCGGTAATTTGCCCGGCATATTCATATTGAGGATCAACTTCCGAATAAGGAAAGTCACAAGGATATTCGCTATCAATGCCCTCGTATTTCATTTTATCAGTTACTTTTATGAACTGCTCTTGATTGTGGATAATCTCCGCTTTGAAACCTGCTTCATTAAAGACTGAAAATTTCCTGGCCAAACCAACGGCTAATTTGTCGGGTTCAAAAGGGGTTTTCCTTCTGATGTCAGTCAATGTGACCTTAGTTCCGGACTGTTCCTTAGTACAAGAGGCATCATGCTTCGTAACCGGGGCATGATATTCCTTGTCAGATTGTTTTATACCGCCCCAGTCCATTTCAAAGATGTTTTCTTTGCTGTCTCTACAAGTAGCTATCTCCACATGACCGGCAATGCCGAAAAACGACAGTTTGCCGATGCCCTTTTTCCCGATAACCTTTCTTTCCCCGGATTCCGAATATTGGTTATTATTTTTCTCTCTTCTATTGCGGCCAATCTTCAGAAATTTTGCCTCCAAGTCTTCAAAAGACATCCCGTGTCCGTTGTCTTCGATAATAATTCTCTTCTTTCCCTTATCCTCCAGGGATATCTTCACACTTGACGCATCGGCATCGTAGGCATTAGCTACCAACTCTGCTATAACCGGTGGTAGCGTGCTATACATTTGGACCCCCAAATGCTCAATGGTGTTGGGGTCAAAGCTCATTTTTACTGTTTTTTGTTCGGTCATGGTTTACCTCCTATCGCTTTTGTCTTGTAAAGCAAGTCCTATTCTCCTTGCCAACTCAGGCGGCACGGCGTTGCCGATCAGTTTGGCCATGGTTGTCATGCTGTTTGAACGGAACACGTAACTTCGTGGGAACGTTTGCAAAGTAGCCCCTTCTCTCAACGAGATCGCTCTATCTTCGTCAGGATGTCCGAATCTGCCGTTAGATATGCTGGTAAAACGCGTAGTTATTGTAGGAGCCGGCTTACCCCAAAACATCCTGCCGTACACGTCTCTAAAACAGCCATCCCGCCCTTTATAGGCATTGATCTGCAAGTTCTCGCGTACACTCCAGGATTTTCTTGTGCCCCCGTTTTTGGGAGTTAAGGCAAGCCTTTTGAGCATAACCTCCGATAACCCGGCACAACTGTGTTTAAAGTCTGTCTTATCTTTATGTCCGGCGGTAATTTTTTTAAAACCGTTCTTATGTCCTATAAAGTTTCTCACGACAGGACCGGAATCATCAGGTGCCGGTAACTTTATGTGCTTCCTTACACGAGAAGCAATAAGAACAAACCGTTTTCTACTCTGAGGAACACCGTAGAGATTGGCATTGATGATACTTTCATCAAAACCATATCCGTGCTTCTTCAAAAAATTAATAAAAGTGTGCAATTTGCTTTTATCACCATTACGTTTTATTCCGGGGACATTTTCTATAACAACATAGCCGGGATTGTAGTGTTTTACGAACTTCTGAAAACAAGCAAGAAGATTTACGTCTTTTTCAGATTTTCGACGATCGGTATTGATAATGCTCCAATATTGACATGGGCTACAACCGATAAAAACAAGGTTGTCATCATTAGTCTTAATTCCTATATCGGAGAGAATTGTTATTTCTGCTTGGGTAATATCAGCTAGGATAAATTGAGCGTCAGGGTTGTTTTTAACATAGGTTTCTTTACAGTTTTTGTCACTATCCAAACCGGCAATTACATTAATGCTTGCTTGCTTCATGCCATAAGTCATTCCTCCGCCGCCGCAAAAAAAGTCAACGGCTCTAAGTTCGGATGTTTCCAACCTGATCGTTGCGTCTTGCCGCAGTTTATGAAAGGTCGGTTTTAACATCGCCGTTTTCATATCTTCTTACCTTATCTCCACTGTTGAGATTTCTTTTTCTGTGAGATTGTACAGCCCATAGACCAGTCGGTCAATCTTTGCTTCATCCGCGCTGGTGTCAGCCTCCGGGTTGTCGGCTTTGGCTTGCAGGATGTGCTCCGCCAGCTGCACCAATGGACGCTGTTACCTCATCACCGTTCGCGGGTTGATGAGTCGGGTTTCTGTGGGCGGTGCGTGCCAAATCATGATTTTTCCATTAACTACGGAATAAAGACCGGCTACAATGCCGCCTTTATCGTCGATAAAGCGGATAAAGACGCATTAGTTGCCGAGGACCCCAAGTCTGAAGAATTGCTGAAACCGATCCTGCGCGGGCGAGACATCAAGCGGTATCAGGCACAGTGGGCGGAGTTGTGGCTAATCTATTCTTATTCGGGAATAGAAATAGACAACTACCCAGCCATTAAACGACACCTATTGCCTCATCGGGAGGCTCTCGAAAAGAGAACTGGCGGGGCAAGGCGAGACAGAAACGGCAACCTATTTGTGCCATACAAATGGTACGAACTTCAGGTGGATTATTTTAATTCTGGGGCCTACAAGCAGTTTATGCGCGATAAACTGGTTTGGATTACACTGGTTGAAAGCGGACGCTTTGCTTATGATGAAAACCGAATGTACTGCCTAGACTCGTCATTTATGATGACCGGTAGTAGTTTGAAGTACTTATGCGCTCTGCTAAATGCGGAATTGATACGCTGGTTTCTTCAGCAAGTGGCACCAACATCCGGTATGGGGACATTTCAGTGGAAAAAAGTCTATGTCGAAACCATTCCTATTCCGAAACTCTCCAAAACCAAGCAGCAGCCATTTATAGATTTGGTAGACAAAATCCTTATTACTAAGAAAGCAGACCCCGAAGCTGATACCAGAAAATGGGAAAAAGAAATCAACAGATTGACTTATGATAATTACATGCTCTCCAAACGAGAAACTCAGTTAATTGAAGAAATGTTCTGAATTAGCCTAGTCCTTCCACAATTTCTATTTCTTTACTGGTCAGACCGTAAAGTTGATAAACCAGCGAGTCTATTTCGGCTTCCAAGGCGGTGATATCGGCGTTCGGGTCTTTCTCTTTGGCGGCAAGGATGCGGTCAAGCAGTTGGATGAATGATTTTTGATCGGATGCGGGGATTTGGGGGATAGAGATGGCTTCAACGGTGAATACTATCCAGCGGGTAACTCCCATCCCGGAATTTAGGCTAGTATGACGCATAAACCAGGTAATCAGATTTGAATTGAGGAGAGGGCATAGATATTTAATTGACTGACCTGTCATTATGAAAGCTGTATTGGTGCAAAACACTTTTCCTTCATCATATCCAAATCTTCCCTGATCGGTTAGGTCCATCCAAACCAGTTTTCCAAACACTGCATAACGTCGATTCAGGGCTGGATCAGCATTCAGACAGAGCAAGAATTGACTGCCAGCCTTGTTGGGATTGCCCTGGTGCACCATTAAAATCAACCTAAAGGTATGTTCTCGGGCATTTAACTCCGCAGTGATCGAATATCCTGGCCCGTCTTGTGCCCCATTGGGACGCCCGAAACCGCTCTTTCATCAACGGACCGCCACCATAGACGACGAAACCCTTGATCACCCGATAAAAAGCCCTCTCATCATAAAATCCTTCGCGCGTCAACTTTTTGAAATTGGCGACCGTCTTCAAGGCCACACCGACCACATCTTGAAAATCATCGAACCGAGTGACATCTCGACCATCACCCGTTTCCCCTTCGCCGAAAGAGCAGCAATCCCGCCCCAAAGAAAACCGACAAAAAAATGACTCGACCTAGCGAATCCTTTTCATATGAAATCATCTCAATCTCCTGAACAGACACGTCTGTCACGGCTGGAATTCAAACATCAACGAGAGAAACTCAAAACTTGAAACGAAGAAAATCCCTCCCAGACAAACCGCCTCGAAGGATTCCCAAGCCACCGGGACAACATTCGGACGCGGTCCAATAACCAATTTGACAATCCAACATTTCTTTTCAACCAAACCTGCGCTATATTAAGCGCCACACATGGCACGAAAGAAAGCCACCCAGGCAAAGGTGGAGGAACGCGGGTGGGGTGACATCCTCGGGATACTCTATATCAGTTTCGCAGTGCTCCTTTTCGGAGCCCTCGTCTCCTATGACGCGGGCGATTTAGCCAGCAATCGCCAGCCCCCAAACGAAGTCATTCAGAACCTCATGGGACGCTTCGGTGCGTGGGCAGGCTCTGTCTGCTTCTTTATCTTTGGTGGTGCCGCGTTTGTCCTGCCAGTCCTCCTCCTGGGATTCGGCCTCGCACACTATGTTCCGATTCTCAACTATTTACTCAAATCCTGGCGCGCTCGACTAGCCTCCCTAGGCCTTGTTCTCTCCTGCATGGGCATGTTGGATTTGTATTCGGATTCCCTCATCTGGCTGCAATCCGCTATCTCATCAAAGGGAGCGGGTGGATTCATCGGCCACATACTCAACGATTACTTTTTCGTTTACTTCTTCAACGAAATGGGCGCCATAACACTCTACCTGACGGTCTATGCCGCCAGTCTCGTCGCCTTCACAAACTTCGATGTCGTCGCCTTTCTCACCGAGCTGTGGGAACGCTATCAAGACCGCCGTGAGCGAATCGACAAAGACGCCAGCATTGAAGAGCGAAAACTGAGGCGTCAGGAACGGAAACTTGCCAAAGAAGCCAGGCAACTCCAAACGAAAGTTGAAAAGCCCGGCGCCGAGGAGGAAGAACCCAACGCAACTGAACCCAAAATCCAACCCCTTCCAGAACCTACCGTCCGTGATCACAGCATTACCTCATCACCCCCAAAACAACACTCCCAAAAGGATTCACAGGCCAATCAGGAAGACGAGATTCCCATCGAGCTTTCCGATGATGTCGGTCTCGGGGAAACGATTCCCGCCGAGGAGGTGACGGCAACGATCACCGAAGACATTCTCGGGCGATCGCCCGCCGCCGAGACAAACAATTCAGCCTCGGATACAGGCGCACCCGACGTTCCGGAACCCGTGATGATCCTGCCTCCACCATCCAAGAAAGCCTCAAAATCAAAGCAGAAACGCGCCTTAGCCGTGGCCATCCCCCCGGTCATTGGCAACTAC
Organism: Limisphaerales bacterium; assembly: GCA_024761205.1. Lineage (GTDB taxonomy): Bacteria > Verrucomicrobiota > Verrucomicrobiia > Limisphaerales > AAA164-E04 > UBA2970. Next base: position 94,136 of record JAMASS010000006.1, on the reverse strand, counting down.
TCGCTTCCCACCATCGACGCTCTCGACCAGCCAGACCCGAATATTATCCGCACCGATTCGCGGGATTCTCTCATGGCCAATGCCAAGCTCATGCAATCCACCCTGGCCCAATTCGGGATCGACGTTGCGCTCGGCGATATCACCAAAGGGCCTACGATTACCCGTTACGAATTGCATCCGGCTCCCGGCATCAAACTGGAACGGATCAGCAACTTAAGCAACAACATCACCGCCGCCCTAAAGGCCGAGCACATCAACATCCTCGCCCCGGTTCCCGGTAAGGGTTCCGTCGGCATCGAAATCCCCAACGTCTATAAAACCAAAGTTATCATCCGCGATCTGCTCGAGTCCGAGGAATGGGCGCGAACCAAAGCCCGCCTGCCACTCGTACTCGGAAAGGACGTCTACGGCAAACCCATCGTCGTCGATCTTGCGGAAATGCCCCACCTCTTGATCGCTGGCAGCACCGGTTCCGGCAAATCGGTCTGCATCAACGCCATCATCGCCTCCCTGCTCTATCGCTATTCCCCGGAAGATCTTCGCTTCGTCATGATTGATCCCAAAGTGGTCGAACTCCAGCAATACAACTCCCTGCCCCACCTCGTCGTCCCCGTAGTCACCGACCCCAAAAAGGTCGTCCTCGCCCTCCGCTGGGTCGTTAATGAAATGGAAAAGCGCTATCAAATCTTCGCCAAAGTAGGCGTCCGCAACATCAAGTCCTTCAACGAGCGCCCCAACGAGTCGCTGCTAGTGATAAAACAAACCGAACTCGATCCCTGTAACAGCTCCGCCGAAGGCGAAGAAGGGGAGGGTTTCGCCGTCGAAATTGACGAGGAAATCATTATTCCTCGCGAGGAGGAAGTCGTGATCCCGGAAAAACTGAGCTACATCGTCGTCGTGATTGACGAGCTCGCGGATCTCATGCTCGTCGCCCCGTCGGATGTAGAAATGGCCATTGCCCGAATCACCCAAATGGCCCGTGCTGCCGGCATCCACTGCATTGTGGCTACCCAACGCCCGAGCGTCGATGTCATCACCGGAGTGATTAAAGCGAACATTCCCGCCCGAATCGCCTTTCAAGTGGCCTCCAAAACCGACTCCCGGACGATCCTCGATAGCATGGGTGCCGACAAGCTCCTGGGCAAAGGAGACATGCTCTACCTCCCACCCGGTTCCGCAAAGCTCATTCGCGCCCAAGGCGTGCTGATCACGGACGAGGAAATCCAAAAGATTGTCGACCACATCGGACATCAAGGAACCCCCAGCTACGAAACCGAAATCCACGAACAACTCTCCAAATCCTCTCCTAGCGCGAACGACGGCGATTCCGCCGAAGACGAAGAACTGATCGAGAAATGCATCGACATCATTCGCTGCGAACAAAAAGCCAGCGTGTCTCTGATGCAACGCCGATTGCGGATTGGCTACACCCGGGCAGCGCGAATCATGGATGAAATTGAGGACCGCGGCATCGTCGGCCCCAGCCGAGGCGCCGAACCGCGCGAGATTTTAATCGACCTGGACGGCACCGGCGCGGACGGCCACGGCCTACCGAATTGAACTGCGGTCGAACTCAATCGTCATCGTGACAAGCGAGATCAATGACGATCGTACTTGCGAGGATCAAGACATCATCCTGGCCATCGGCAATCCGCACCCCATAAGTATCCCCCCAGGAAAACCACTTTTTCGACACGACGGCAACCTCATGGCCCCCTCGAATAAACGCATACTCATATTCCAAAAAACTCCCACTCGCCTCCAAATCATCTGGCCCCGGCATGTCGACCGTAAATCGGCAATTGAAGAAGGTAAACAGACTCTTCTTGACGATCGCCATCATACGTCCGCCTTCGGTGATTTCATAAGTCGGCCCAAACGAGAGCAAGCGCTGCCGGATTAGCACCAAATCACGCCCCGCCATATCTTGCAGCGTCAGTTTCTTCCCCAAACTAAAGAAAGCGCTATCAAACCTAAACCTCTCCTGACCGCTTTCATCCTGAATGATGTAGTTATCCCCCAAAGAGAAGACCCTCTGTTTTAGCACATATTGATTCATAAGTTTCCTTCCTTATCCGTTCGCCACCTCCTCCGTCCCTCAGACCAATGGCGGACACCTTCAAAGGATACACCCGAAAAGCATTCATCCCACTGCAAAACCAGCCAACAATTGTAAGCGCAATTAGGATTAGAAGCTTTAATGGGTTGGAATGAAATTGCTGTTGTGGGGATGAATTTGATTGAGCTTATGGAAAAATTTCCACAATCAAGCGCGCTGCATTAACCACTTGGAGAGCATTCGGTGAGGCGATGCCTCCCCAATGTCCGCTTTGCCAAGGCAAACAGGAAACCTGCAAGCGGGTGTTGTAAAAGATTGAGCGGTGGAATTGCCATACCGTCCGCAGCAACTTCAACGTGCTTTCGGGGATCATCTTTCAAAAGACAAAAATCCCATTGCCAAAATGGTTTGCCGCCATCGCCCTGACCTGATGCTCAACGCCGAGAAAAGCCTGTCAAGCTGCCAACTAGCTCATGATTTGGCTCTGGAGCAGAAGTCGGCGTGGTACATGGCCGTGCGGATTCGCTTGGCCATGAGGGGCAAGCAAAAGTCCTTATTGCGGGGCATATCATCGAGGCAGACGAAACTTATATAGGCAGCAAACCAGCGAAAGAGAACTCGCCGGGGAGGCGGCATGACCTTGATGCCAGACGAATACAATGCTTATCGCACGGCGGCACGCAGGGGAGGCTTGGCGCATCGGGTCATCAACTCTAAAGTTCCGAGAGAGACTCGGAGTTTTTCAAAGACGACTCATTCGAAATAATCGAGTGAACTCCACATCCCTTTAGGATTTCAATAAGTTAGTTTGGCAAGCCCGTATCTTTGTAGCCTCACCCAGACGATTCTTATGGATAAAAACGAGCTTCCTGAATTGTAAACCATGTTTGCAAGAGTCTCGGTACAAACACGAATGAAAAGTGCTCTATCCAAAAGCATTGAGAAACCCGCTACAGGATCATTCCGTGCCCCAATGAAAATCCGAGGCATCTTTTCATGATTTGCAATCTTTATCTAAACGGGCTTTACAAAATGTCCCGGACGAACTCATCGCCCAACGTTTGTTCACACTTACACGATTATACTTAAAAAATGAACAAGCCCGGAAAAACAAACACTTCGGTAATAATGGATTCTCTGAATATTTTCCACTTGTACTTTCACTGGACGAATGAAACCTTAAAAAGATGATCTAAGACTGCCTTGGATCAAAAAAGAAGAACCGCCGAACCTTCATGATAATTGAGGAATCTGTGTTGTCCAACACGCACTAGGTGTTTGGAAATCAGCCAAGCCAAGTTGTTCGGCTAAGCGATGTCTTCATTCTTGGAGAACTATATTTCCGAAGTAGTGATAAGCAGATTTATGATTAGCTAGAAAACTATTTGAGTCAATATATTCCAGAGATGTACATTACAAGTGTTTGCTGCGGTTGTCCTCTTAGTTTAGTGACAAAGGTAAGCAGGCCAAATACCTAGCTGACTTTGTGGATAGGTAATAGTTTCAGCCGATGAGGCGGGACTCGCAAAATTACTGCTAGTTGCAAACGAATTTCTAGCGTATTGTGCAAATCATCCGATCATCGTCTAGCTATTGCTGGCGAAAATTTATGTAATCCGAGCGTGGCTCTTGGTCTTGGAAACGGATTGACTATCTCCGGAATCATAGGGAAAATAAAACAGATTCACCAGCGGAAGATGATTTTAGGGGAATCATCTTCCCAGACCCTATGACATCGATCTAATTTAACAGGCTATCATATATTTGTACCAGTTCAGCAAGTAAGTTTGCCATTAATGGTTGTCAAGTGTTTTTCCTAGCTGTTAGCTGTTCATTGAGGCGATCCTTGAGAGTGCCGTAGTCAAGTGCGCTGCGAGACGAATGTCGTTATAGTCTTTAATCTATTAATTCGTAAGGGTAAGCAAACAGCCACCTAGTGAGGACGAAGTGGTTATGCTAGACGGGCCGGATGAAACGGCACCAAAAGATCGCCATGTCGTCGTTCACCAATGGTAGCAGTTTCTTGAGGAATTTGAACGCAGTCAACTATAAACTCCAGGATTTGCTTGACGAGAAGGAATTGATTATCCTACCACTGCAGATAAATTTATAATGCTTAAGAGCACCAATTCAACACCGCTGGCCTAGCGCTAAAGAGTGTTGCAGCCGATGTTCCAGTACACCACACTTGCGCGTATGACCTGGCCCTTGAAATGGGTTGCAAGTCAAACCTTATTTCCACAAGGATGAGATCCTTTTGCTAGCTGTGCTTATCTATTCACTTGACATGGATCAAAAATGGAAATGGTGGCAAAATCTGAAAACCAGCGTTCCGGAAACGAGCTAGCGTCCACAACGCGCGTCTAAAATAACTGCCAAAAGAAATTCCGAAAAATAAAACTTAAGCTGTAATAATTTTTGTTTTTGTGCTTTATAGTAGGTCCTGCATCAGCTTGGAAGCTGATGCCGAATGTTGAGAACGCTCCGCCGAAGGAACTTGGCCGTAGTCATCGATGTTGCGCCCAATAATCGGAGTTAAATTCGCTTGGCGCTATCAGAGCGTTATTACTTGGCTTGCTGCGAGAGTAGGTGGTTGCCTCTATGACCGGATTGATCGGATGCCTCCCTTTGGATTCATCAGTTCAATGAAGTGGGCATTGATAGCTCTTCTCTCGTGCTGCGCGTTGCGGGCGATCTCGGATCGCTTACGCTCAAGCGAGTGGGCGATTTGCTGATCCCTGTCTTGAAAGATTTCACATTAGCTGGTCGGATTCATTGGACCTGGGGGCACTCTATATGGATTCCTGAAAGAGAAACTGGCTTTTGAACTTGGCTATCGAACGGCCATTCGGTGGTTGCATGAGTTGGATGTGAATCTGAGAGTCTCGTGGCCTGGCTCGAACGTCAAGATCAGGGACAAAGTCAGGCGTTTGTTCAGAAAATCCAGGAATTAGCGGTGGATTCGGAAGTGGGGGGCCGGTTTAGTGACGAATGTGATGTTGAAGAAAATACTTGGCCATGTCGCCACTGGGTGCCTCGAGTCTCTCATCCAAAGATTCCTTATCGGGCAATCGCTTTAAAATATGTGTGATCAAAATGTTATATGTGAGAATATTGGTAAGTATATTGTGCTTTGCTCAGATGCGAAGATTATTCCCTATTGCCAGCACAATATGCTTGTGGCAATCAAAGCATAACTTAAGAAATAAGCCAGAATATCCACTCATAAAATATCCTTCACGCACAACATTCACTGAGAATATGTACATGGAGGAATTCTGTCGAACGAATGCCGTTACTACATTATATTCACACTTATGCCAATGTAAGCCAAGCTTTGCCTTGCCACTCCTTGAAGAAGAAACATGTGGTATGGTCCAAGCAAGCTTTGGGCTCTGAATTGTCAATTCCGTCACCGACACAATTCATGTCTAACTCTTTTTGGCGAGTTAGCCGACTAAAGTGGGTTAGAACAACGGGACCAACTGCGAGCGAACCAAGCTCAAAATCATTCGACTTGAAGTACTTACGTGTCTCAACAGCTGAACGATCAAGGTGGTACATACTAAGCTGTGTCACAGCGATAAGAATGTTTCAGGGTTGATGCTCAGTAAATTTTTAACGTGCCTGTTGTATGAGGGGGGATTTGCATGCAGCTTGGTGTAATTCAATTACTCCGATAATTATGGAATTTTCTCGAAGCAGTAATTTTATTGAGGATGAACTGAACGGTACAACAGTGCTTTTCCCGAAGATCAATGGTAATAGGGAAATGTACACGTGTAATTGAATCATCCGTTAGAATAGCGAGCCAGTCTGTCTATCGCCGTGTATCAGCCGACACAAACGTACTCATCTCTGGTAAACGTTTTGCTTGCTCAGATGCGTAGTCTGGGCTTAAACTAAGATTTCCGCTCAAGCCCTGAATTTGTTTTTTCAATGGACTTCGTTTCCGTGTGTTCATCTACAGCGTTGAGGCATGATTCAAAGCGGATCCGTGACACACTTATCGCTTGCACCTTTGCTCCGCCTTTGCGAGGCGTCTGCTCAGTGGCAAGTCGGCGTGCCGCTATCAGGTGAAGCATGGGGCTCAGTAGCATTCATCGGAGTCTGATTCAACGGAGGCAACACCATCCCCTGACTCAATGCCCAGGTCTTGAACGGCTGGAAGCAACCTGAGCCCGAGAAACGGCGGGGGCGTCCCAAGGTCCGTGGCGCTAGTGCCTGCCAGATTGACGAGGCACGCGAACGGGATGAGGCGGTGAAACACATTCCGGAACAGGGGGGGAGAGTCCTGGAAAGAGCGAAGCGGGTGCTATCGGCGCAGAGCTTGGTGGGAACGGCGATGTTCCACATCAAGAAGACCTTCGGTGCAGAACTCAGGGCAAAGAGACCTTCGGCATCAAATTGCCGGAGCCGCCATGAAAAGTAAAATCCGTGATGCTTTTGTTCGACAGGGGAGGCCGGGCCCAAGAGGATTACAGGTTTAATCATCCAACAAAGCCGTCTTTACCTCGTATGATAGTGGAACCGGTTGTCAGAGAGCGGGTGTAATTTGCCTTGAAGTATTTGAGCACTTTCTTGGCCTCAGCATCGTCCGTGGAGTAGGGAAGGTAGTGTTTTGCTTCATCCCTTTTGAGGACCTCCAGATGGATTATCGGATGGAGTTCTGGCCCTGCCGGAAGTTGGTATGGATCATCTTGGTGTGACATCCGCTTTATGTTGTGAGACTTTCTTCTGCGTATCCGACTTCCCCGTCAAATAGCAGGCGACTCTATAAGGTTCACTTTAGATCAACGTGAACTGAGGGGATATAAGAAGAGTTGCTATCATGAAGTAAAGAAGAAACGTTGGGATATTTTGGATTGGGGAAAAGGACTTTGAGTCTGAGTCGTCTTGTGACTGCAAGAGTTGACTGTAAGCGGAATTCAGTGACCGAATTATTTGGAATCGACGAATTGCTCGGCCTTGTTTGCGATGACAGGATCGCTGATTGACAAGGTCCTGGGTTCGGGCGGAAGATCGGGGGATGGGAATATTGGATGGCCAAATAGCCGTAGTGACTGGAGCAGGACGGGGTTTGGGCAACGCGATTGCGATGGGGTTTGCTGCTGAGGGCGCCGATGTTGTTTGTGTATCGCGGCGTTTGGAGAATGCCGAACGGGCGGCGCAAGGGGTTAAGGATTTGGGAAGAAATGGCTGGGCGTTTGCGATTGACGTCTCGGATGCGAGTGCGATCGATGCCGGAGTGAAGGTGATTTTTGGTGAGATTGGACGAATCGATGTTTTGGTGAATAATGCGGGAGTCACTCGGGACGGACTTTTGATGCGGATGAGCGAAGCCGACTGGGATCTGGTACTGAACACCAACCTTAAGGGTGCATTTTTGCTGACCAAGGCTTTTTCCCGTCCCTTCATGAAGCAACGGAAGGGTCGCATCATCAATATCGGTTCGGTGATTGGCTTGATCGGGAATGCGGGCCAGGTGAATTACGCTGCCAGCAAGGCGGGGTTGATTGGAATGACGAAGTCCGTCGCCCGGGAGTTGGCGTCTCGAGGAGTGACGGCCAATGTGATCGCCCCTGGTTTCGTTCAAACGGAGATGACGGCGGAACTCAAAGAGGAGCAGAAGAGGGCGATTTTGGATGGTATTCCTTTGGGGCATATGGGCGAGCCTGAGGATATTGCTCAGGCTGCGTTGTTTCTTGCGGGGCCAGGCGCGCGATACATTACTGGTCAGGTGTTGACCGTGGACGGGGGCATGGTGATGTGACCTTGATATACTCGGATTGATGGGTTGAGCAATGAGAAATTTTGAGGAAACGACTAGCCTTTTTGAGTTGTTTTTCAGGCGATCATTTTCTCAAGCGAATAATCAATGCTTGACGACCTTATCAAGCTTGATAATTACACACACGATAAATCCAAATTTAGAAACTCATGGCTGACGAAAAATCGATCGAACAACGTGTTAAGGACATCATTGTGGAGCAATTGGGTGTTAATGCTGGCCAAGTAACTCCCGAGTCCAAATTCATTGAAGATTTGGGGGCTGATTCTCTGGATACGGTGGAATTGGTGATGGCATTGGAAGAGGAATTTGGACAGGAAATTCCTGATGAAGAAGCCGAGAAACTTCAGAGTGTCGGTGATGTGATCAAGTATATCGAGGACACCAGAGGCGAATAATCTCTCCGGTCAAGTCTTGCCAGGGTAGGGTCGTGCTGCTTGCAGCACGGCGCTGCCCTTTTTTAATCTATGGACACAATGTTAGACAGTCGTCGAGTAGTGATCACCGGGTTGGGGGTGGTCAGTCCCTTGGGTGCCTCGATAGAGGAGTTTTGGAATCGAATTGTCTCCGGTGACTGTGGGATCGTTCCCATCACGGCCTTTGATGCGGAACAGTATGATTGCCGGATTGCTGCCCAGATTGATGAGGTCGATGTGACACCGGCCTTTCCGAATCCCAAGGAGATTCGGAGGACTGATCGGTACGCGCAGTTCGGCGTCTTTGCCGGACATCAAGCGATTCAGGATTCGGGAATGGATCTGGCGGGAACGGATTTGGATGAATTTGGGGTCTTTATCGGTTCGGGAATTGGAGGACTTCGAACCATTGAGCGGCAGCATCAGGTGCTTTTGAAGAAAGGTCCGAAACGGGTTTCGCCCTTTTTGATTCCAATGCAAATCTTGAACATGGCTTCGGGGCTTCTCTCAATGTACCATGGTTTGCGAGGTCCCAATCTTGCCACTTGTTCCGCATGTGCCACGTCCGGTCACTCGATTGGTGAAGCTTGGCGAACCATCAAAATGGGTGATGCGAAGGTCATGTTGGCTGGGGGAGCTGAGGCCGCGATCACTCCGGTGGGGATCGGCGGATTCGCGGCGATGAAAGCGATGAGCACGCGTAATGATGATCCACAGCACTCATCCCGTCCTTTTGATATTGAGAGAGACGGATTTGTCATGGGAGAGGGGGCGGCGGTCGTGGTGTTGGAGGAGATGGAACACGCCAAGGCTCGGGGTGCCAGGATTTATTGTGAGCTTCGAGGTTATGGAAACACGGCGGATGCGCATCATATGACGACGCCGGACCCGAACGGTGCGGGTGCAGGACGTTGTATGAAAATGGCGCTGCGGTCGGTGCGTATGAATCCGGAAGAAGTGGGTTATGTTAACGCCCATGGGACGTCCACGCCTCAGGGGGATATCTGTGAGACGGTTGCTCTTAAGGAGGTGTTTGGTGAACATGTCAAAGGACTTGCCGTGAGTTCGACCAAGGGAGCAACTGGCCATATGTTGGGTGCTGCGGGTGCCATTGAGATGGCGATTTGTGCCAAGTCCATTGAGACGGGGGTGCTGCCGCCTACAATTAACTATGAGTATCCGGATCCTGACTGTGATTTGGATTATGTCCCTAACGAAGCGCGTGAGAAACGTGTAGAAGCAGCTGTGAGTAATTCGTTTGGCTTTGGAGGGCACAACGCGAGTCTGTTGGTTACCCGGTTCAACGGGTAGCGGAGGTCTGCCCCGCCCTGGGTCTGGCTGTTGAGGTGTCTTTCTACCGGGTCAGCGTTAGTTGGGGGCGTTGCGCATTCATGGCAGTGACTCTACCAATGATGCGGGCGCGCGGTGAGCCGGTCTGGTGGATTTGCTCTAGGCATTTGGCGGCATGATCGGCGTGAATGCCGAAGAGGAGTCCTCCCGAGGTTTGAGGATCAAAGAGTGCCGGGTAGCGCCTGTCGGATCGGAAGGCTGAGTCATTGATGATAAGGGCGTGACGCTGGTGGTTTTGGGGATGCAGCGAACTTAGAATTCCTTCTCTGGCACATTCGACGGCGCCGTTGAGCAGCGGGATCGCGTTGATGTCTAGGATGGCATCGACTCTTGAGGCCTCCATTATCTCTGCAAGGTGTCCAATCAATCCGAATCCTGTAAGGTCTGTGGCGCTGGCGACGTCGTATTGCCGCAGCAGCGGGATAATGGCCGCATTGGATCGAAGCATTTCCTCCACCGTTTCGGCGATCCATTGGCTGACGCACTTTTGTTTCATCAGGGCCGCGAAGATCATTCCCGTGCCTATGGGTTTGGTCAGGATGAGTTGATCACCGGGTTTAAGTCCTTGTTTCATCAGTGGAGATGAACTGTTCATGTATCCATTGACGGTCATCCCCATGGCAAATTGTTCTCCTTCTAGAGTGTGACCGCCGATTAGCGGTGTCTGGTGCGCGTTCAGAGCTTTTACTGCGCCGGACATCAGCTGAAACAAGGATTCTTCGGTCGTCCGTTCGTTCCCGTAAGGAACCATGGCGATGATCTGTGCGCTAAGGGGGGTTGCGCCCATGGCGACGATGTCACTAAGGCAGTGGATGGTGGTGATTTGACCGGATAGGAAAGGGTCGTTGATCAATGAGGGAAAAAAGTCAACGGTCTGGACTACGGGAGAGCTTTCCGGGGTGGAGAACACGGCTGCGTCATCCGGTGGCTCAAGGCCAATGCGAATCAATGGATTCTGTGTGATGTCAATGCGCTGCAGCACTCGATTGAGCGTCTTGTGGCCGACCTTGGAGCCACAGCCAGTGCAGCGAGCTTCGGGTTGTGCTGCATCACCCGGTTTGGGATGCGGGGGTTGGCTTCTGTTTGCGGGGTTGCCTGGGTCCATTTTCGGAAGCACTTGGTAGCCTTGCAGCCAGCGGCGATCAATCCAATCTTTCCACTTCCACACCCATTTGCCTTTCATGGACCAGCGGCCTCGAGACGCCACGGCGAACTGGTCACCGGTACTGATGAGACTGAGGAAGTGTCTTTGCGGGGCATAGGGAATTAGGGATTGGCCGAGCGCGATCGCTCGGAGATTGCGAGCCAGCGTCCGGCCTTGGCGGACTGCGAAAACGCCAGACTTGGGACGCTGGTGCGCAATCATCGAAGCAATGTCGCCGGCGGCAAAAACGCAGGGGTGAGAGGTCGACTGGAGACAGTCATTGACGGAGATGAAGCCAAGCTCATCGACGGCGAGACCGGCGGTTTTGGGCCAGGGGGGAGTTGAAGCGTTGGTGACCCAGAGCAAATAGTCATAATAGTACTCCTTTTTCTGGTGAGTATAGATTCGGTTTGCCAACACTTCGGTGATTCGTTGGTTCGTGTGGAGGTCGATATTTCGCTCGGCAAGAATTTGCCGATAGCTCTTCTGAACTTGCCGATTGTGGGTAGGGAGGATGGTGGAAGAGGCGGTCACCAGGGAGAATCGGTGCTTTCGGTTAGCAGATGTTTGTTGGGATCGCCGTTTTTCCAGGCGATGTTGGAGACTTAGGGCCAGTTCCACACCGCCCGCCCCAGCACCAGCGACGACGAAGTGAAGGGTGCGACCGCCTGTGTGTTCTAGTTCAGCTTCAATTTCGGCCCATCGCTGGAGGAATTTTTCGACGGGCTTGATCGGGATAACGTGATTGGCGGCCCCAGGCACAGGATTGACGGCAGGCGTAGACCCGGTGTTGATGGAGACGATGTCGAAAGCGACCGGGGGATGTTGTTGACACTCGATTTTGCGCTGATCGAGATCGAGCCCCACTACCGTGTCCCGATAAAACTGGGCTCTGGCGAATTGACAGAGGGGGAGCAGATTAATGTGGCTTTCGGCAAAGCTGTAGTGACCGGCGAGGTAGCCGGGGAGCATCCCCGAGTACGGTGTGTCGTAGTTGGGAGAAATGAGCGTGAGCCGGACGCCGGGTAGGGGCCGCATTCCGAATTGCTTTAAGACGGCTAGGTGGGCGTGTCCCCCGCCGATCAGAACGATTTCTTTTTTGATGGGGATGGCTCCCTGCATTGCGGCCAGATTCTCAATGTCTTCTTAAGAGATTCAACCTCTATTGTTTTGCCAAGTCACGAAATTGAATTGCGATGGAGGTTGGATCGGTATGACAATGCTGCGAATGGGGCACGACAACAATGATCTCAGGGGGATTCCTTCCGTGGACCGGCTGTTGACTGATCTGGGCTCGGTCGCCTTGTCTCGACCAGTGGTGGTTGACGTTGCTCGAGACTTGGTGAATGAGATGCGCCGAGCTGGCAGGGTGCCGGCGTATGAGGCGATTGTGCGGAAGTTTCAGCAACGGGTGAATTTGTTGAGTTTGTCTCGCCTCCAACCTGTTGTCAACGCGACGGGCATTTGTTTGCACACTAATCTAGGGCGGGCTCCGCTCTCTGCCCGGGCGGTGCATTTGATGTCTGAGGTCGCGGCCGGTTATAGTAACCTGGAGTTTGACGTGGCTGAGGGGGTTCGGGGGTGTCGGGGGAGCTATGTGGAGCGCTGTCTGGGCTTGCTGACAGGAAGTTCCGGGGTGGCGATCGTCAACAACTGCGCTGCGGCACTTTTCTTAATCCTGAATCAGTTTGCTCGGGATTCGAAACCTGAGGTGATTATTTCACGGGGTGAGTTGGTACAGATCGGAGGCGGATTTCGCATCCCCGAAATCCTTTCATCCAGCGGGGCCATCATGCGTGAAGTGGGGACGACCAATCGGACAACAATCGATGATTTTGAGGAGGCAATTACCGACCAAACGGGATTGATCCTGCGTGTTCACCGGAGCAATTTTTACATGGAAGGGTTTGTGGAGAGGCCAACGGTCGCAGAAGTCGCTGATCTGGGAAAAAGGGCGAATGTGTTGGTTGTCTACGATCAGGGAAGCGGCGCGATGGTAGATACTTCGACGGTCCAAGGAGCGGCTAAGGAGTTGACGCCTCACGATGCTTTGGCGGCGGGGGTGGATCTTGTGTGTTTCAGTGCTGACAAATTGTTTGGCGGACCACAAGCGGGGGTGATCTGCGGTGACAAAGATCAAGTTGGAGTGCTCAAGAAAAATCCGCTTTACCGGGTGCTCCGTTCGGACAAGCTTGCGTTGAGCGCGCTTCAAGCCACGGCCGAGGCTTACTTGGAGAACGGCACCGAACAGTCTAATGTCAAAGCGGTATCGGTCCCGGTGTTGCAGTGTCTGTCAGTCGACCTAGAGTCTCTGAGGAAGCGCGGTCAAGCAATCGCTAGGCAACTTCAGAGGACGGCCTTGGAGGTTGAATTGCAAGAGACTGTCGTAGAGGTGGGTGGCGGGACCTTGCCGCGAAGCCAAGTGCCGTCTATCGGGTTAAGGATTCGGGTGAAGAAATATCGACCGCAAGATGTGGCTGCTCGGATGCGCCAGATGGTGCCGGTGGTGATCGGTTACGTGGCGGATGATCGATTTTGGCTGGATCTGCGGGCGGTGTTTTCCGATCAAGACGCTGTTTTGGTGAATCATCTGGTTGCCCTTGAGAATCAAGGTGGAGTGTCAGCATCGGCGAGTACATAGATGGCTAGGCGACATTTCATTCTGGCGACTGCCGGACATGTGGATCACGGGAAGAGTGCTTTGGTCACTGCGCTGACCAAGGCTGATCCAGACCGTTTGCCCGAAGAAAAAGAACGGGGCATTACCATTGATCTGGGTTTTGCCGAGCTGCGGCTGGAGTCAGTGGCTGAACCTTCGACAGAGTTGCGGGTCGGCATCATTGACGTTCCTGGGCATGAAGACTTTGTCAAGAATATGGTGGCGGGTGTGGGGTGCGTCGATGTGGGGTTGATTGTTGTAGCTGCTGACGACGGTTGGATGCCTCAGACGGAGGAGCATTTTCAAATTTTGGAGTACTTGGGGGTCAAGCAGTTGGTTATTGCATTGAACAAGATCGACTTGGCGGAGGGTGATGAAGACTTTCTCCGTGAGGTCATCAAGGATGAACTCTCGGAAACTGCCTTTGCGGAAGGACCAATCGTTGCGACGTCGACGACCGCTGGGCGAGGAATTTCGGAATTGAAGCAGGTGTTGGCTTCGGTTTTGGATCAACTTTCGGATCCGGCCGATATCGATAAACCTCGTTTATCAGTGGATCGAGTCTTTTCTGTGAAGGGCCATGGGACGGTCGTTACGGGAAGTTTGATGGACGGTCGCTTGGAAGTAAATCAGATGGTGATCGTTCAGCCTCAGGGACTCTCGTCCCGTGTTCGAACACTGCAGTGCTTTGGGCAGGCGGTCGAGGCGGCGAGTCCTGGAACGCGGGTCGCCATCAATCTGGCGAGCGTTGCTGTCAGATCAGAATCGGGCTCTGGGCAGGAAGGTGTGGGGCGTGGTGATGTGATCACCTCGGAAGGGTTTGGTTTGGCGACCCGAGTGATTGACTGCGTTTTCACGAAGTCGAAGCGGTTGATCGGAGGGAGCACACCGGCGTCGAAACCCTTGAAGCATGGTGCTCGAGTAAGATTGCATCATGGGAGTGCCAATGCTCCCGGGCGAGTCTTTTTCCTCGATCGAAGTAAATTGGAGGCAGGTGCTTCTGCTGTGGGCGAACTCAGGATTGAGCGGGATGTCATGGTCTTGACCGGGGACCGTTTTGTCATTCGGGACTGGCCTGAGATGCACACCTTGGCGGGCGGTGTTGTGTTGGAAGCCCTGGCAGATGCCAGTCGTTTTCGCAGTGACGCTCAGCGGCGCTATTTGAAGGCTAGCCGTGAGGGGCCGACTGATTTGGCAATACTGATGAAGGCGCAAGTAGATCGTGATAAAGTGGTAGCGGAGGCTGCTTTGCTGCGCGGGAGTCGCTTTGGGGCGTCGGCGATTACAGATCTGGTGAGCTCGCTGGAACGCGACGGGACAATCATCCGTCGGCGTGGCATGGTTTTCGATAGGGTCTATTGGGAGGCGCAGTTGGATCTTGCGTCACAGACGGTTCAAGATTTCCACTGCGAGCATCCCGAGCTCTTTGGGATGCCTCTCGCGCAGCTGCGGTCTCGATTGGATAGGCGTTTGGAAACGTGTGGGGCGAAGGGGATCATCGTGGCTGCGTTGGCAGAGTCCGGATTTATCGTGGAATCCGCGGTGATCCGTCGGTCCGGTCACACCATTTCGTTGCCGCCAAAGTTGCGGGGATCAGTTGATCGGATACGAAAGGCGTTGGGAGAAAAGGCGGAAGAGCCGCCGCCGCGAAAACAGATGATTGTATCTGCAGACGATGAGAAGGCAATGCGATTCCTGACGGACTCCGGTGAGGCGATTGAGATCAGCGGAGAGCTTGTGTTGCTGCGGTCTGGTTACGAGAAGCTTTACCAAGCGATTCGCGGATTTTTGCAGCAATGCGGTGGGGCAAGTGTCAGTGAGCTGCGTCGGCATACCGGTGTAAGCCGACGCATCATGTTGCCTCTATTGGAATATCTCGACGCCAAGGCGGTGACGGTCCGCGACGGGGATTTGCGCCGACTCAAGGAGTGGCGGACTGACCGAATGGAGGGGCCGGGGAGTGGGATTCCAAGTTCCCGTACCGCTTCCTGAATTTCTTCAAGCGACAGTTCAGTGAATAGCGATGCAGCGTGTCTCTGGTCAAGTTCTTGAATCTCGGCCTCCATTTCAGCGACTTCCGCGAAGTCGGCGGCGTGCTTGGCTTGGATATCCGCCATGTGTGTCTCAATCCAGCCTTCGTTCTTGGCATCCAGAGGAGCTCTCACCGCGGTGGCGATTCCTTCAATCCACTGAAGCCGCGCAAGTAATTCGTCGCCGTGCGTCAGTGTTGCGGGGTGGTGGTGTCGATATTGGCAAACTTGATTTCCCTCAAGGCGACCCCAGTCCGCTTTCCTACCGAGTGGCGTAGCTAACGGGTTGCTCCATGACGTCCGGTGCGTGGTCTGGTGCCTCACCCATTCGCTTCGAGTTCTTCCTTAAGAGCAGATCCAACAGATTTTCCAGTGTTGGCTCGCGTGGACTCATTGTGTTGTAGTCCGCAAGTTCTTCACGTAGTAGTTCCGCCACCCTTCAATCGTCGCCGTTCTTCTTGAAGCGTCCCAAATCGTTAAGCAGACGTTCCCGATAAATGCCCCGGGGATTATTCAGGTAGGCTTCATGTTTTCGCGCTCACTCTTTAAACTCCTTGTGCTTTTTTGCGATTCAATTGGATCTGTTGATAACAACTTATCCAGCTCTTCCTTGATGTGATCAGCTCTCTTTTGGAGTCTTCCGCTCGAATGCGGGTAAGCTTCGCTGTTGCACTGTGAAAAATTTCCTCCGATGCTCCCGCCGGCGATTCCCATTCCATTAGCTGCCAGAAAGCGCTTTTGTCAGTTGTTGTCTTTGACGTTTCGGCAAGGTTTTCCGGAGAATCGACCTCTCTTTTCGCCCGGTTACCAGACGTGGTGTCCGGTTTCCCAGCCAGAGAATCCCTAGCAGCGCAACCAAGCCGAAGCCGACAATAACCAAAATGTAGTGTCGTCGTCGTTTCATGCGCTCGTCGTTGTCCTTTCAGAAAATGAATTCCGGTTTAGTAACCGTAATCTGAATAATAGCCGTAGCATTGCATCAGCTTTTGATGGGCTTCATTGCTCCTTCGATCTCGGGTTGTTTTTGTCCAGTCTCACCGCTCGATCTCTGGCATGTCTGATTTCTTGGTTTACCTCCCTGCCCCTGTTTTGCAATGCCAGTATCTTTGCTTCAAGGGCGCCAATCTGCTTTTTAATGTTTCTGATCTCTTGATTGAGGTCATGGAAAAATTTCCTGATCAAGCGCGCTGCATTAGCCACTTGGAGAGCATTCAGTGAGGGATGCCTCCCCAATGTCCGCTTTGCCAAAACAAGCGTGTGGCACGTAAGCGGGAGTTGCAAAAGATTGGGCGGTGGAATTGCCGTGCCGGACGCAGCAGCAACGCGCTTTCGAGGACGATATTTCAAAAGACAAAAACCCCATTGCAAAAATAGTTTACCACCACCGCCCTGCTGCTCAACGCCGAGAACAGCTAGTCAAACTTCTTAAGCCTCTAAATCCTAATTGCGTTCCGTTTCTGCGATTTCTTAGGCGTGCGGTTGGATGTATTTATATTCCCAATCAATGATTCTGTTGCGGTTGGTTTTATTGTTGTTCCTGATTTGATTTGTCGTGAGCTTGTATTTAATGAGATAATCTACCGTTCAGACGGTTGGTTTCGTGTACGCCGGTACTGCGAGCAATAAACTGGTAATCATGGTTCCGATGGTCAAAGATTTCCCGAAAAAGGAAGGGCTTTTAATGTTGAATCGAAAATTTTATGGCTGTACGACGGCCGGATGGAAACGAGTGTAGACAGAGACTTCATAAATAGTTATTGCTTTTGTTTGTTAATTATTTTTAAATGATGTCATCTATCCTCATTGACTCATTAAAAAGGAAATTATATACATAGTTTGGCGTGCCATCTTGAATTGCTACTATTTCGGACATGGAATGAGGAAAGTCTATAGGCGTAGAGCACCGGGGAAAAAAGATGCCGCCGAGAGTGTCACGGTCATCGAGTTGATGAATATGTCCTCACTGAGGCAGCGACTTATGAGGGATTCGCCCATGAGGAGATCAATCACTCCGAATATGTGTGCGGCACGATGCACCCGAACGGTGTGGAATCCTTCTGGCCCATGCTGAAACGGGCATATAGGGGCACGTTTCACAAAATCTCCCCTAGGGACCTGAATCAGTGCATTCAAGAATTTTCGTCGGCAAGCTCGGGTCTTCGCCAAGCGGACACGCTGGCGCAAATGACTGTGCTAACCGTCGGCCTTGTTGGGCGTCGGCACGGCCCTTTCATCGCTGATAACGGACTGCCTCGGGAAGCGGAGGCATGAGCGGAGTCCACGCTTCAGGGGCGCGACGCCCGAGGTCATTGGCCCGAGCCTGGCTTCGAGCGATCAAGTTTCTGAGCGTCATCGCGCTCGTTGGTGAGGCGAGCGGTTACCAACGCATCCTCAGAGAAACGCCCCGAGAGCGGTTATCCTTGAGAAATTCTTCGCCGCCGAGCTTCAGCCTTGGACGTTGCCCTTCGGGTTTCATCGGCAGCCGGCTCGGGGCTTGGTTTGGAGTGCGTGAGACAAAGCGGCCATCCTTGATGGGACCTTGCATCAATCATGCCGTGTGTGCGCACTTAAACCCGGGCGTGCCGGAAGAACTGCGCCACCGCAATCCTAGTGATGCCGGGCGGCTATCGGCTGTCACCAATGGGTCACACCGAAGCATGGTCGCCCGAGATTGAAGGGGCATTTTGGTGTTCCGCCGGCGGCATTGATGCGAGCAGATCCGATTGGGGACCTTTCCGCCGCCGGCTTGATCGGGCCTTGCCGGAGCTCTAATGGAACGGTCTTGCTGCAGTTGGATGATTACCCTCACCCCCGAAGCGACGGCGAGAAACCGAGTGGACAATGTCCGCTATCCCGCAAAGACTTTTGCCGCCAAATCAAGTGTATAATCCGCCAGTAAAAGGGTGGCGTAGTCAAAGACAGTGAAGGAATGGTGGCAGCGAATGCTTTGTCCTCCTTGGAAATTGTAGCTCACATTGATCATGTGACTGGATCCGGGGGAGGGGCCCAAAGCTGGAAACGGTAGCAGTGCTGCTATTCATCGTATGGGTCACTTCGGTTCCATTCATGGCGATCTTCAGGGATACGGTGTCTAAATGAGAATTGGGATCGCTGAAGTCGAGAACGATGTCGGTGTCCTGCGCAATCCCGGTGGCACCGACGGACGGGGCTCGGTGGTGACGAATGGCAGCTGGTTACCGGCGAAGGAGCGGAACGATTTGGCGTGACCATCAGCTTCACGCTTGTTGATCAGGATTCGCGTGACGGCTGGCTGTTGAATAAAGAATTCAACCCCAGATGGATCATCGTCTTGCCAGAATGAAACGGTCATGTGTAGAAGCCCGGTTCTTCAGTGATAACTTAGAAGAGCGTGTCTGTAGAACCACGGCTGCCTGAGAATGCAGAGAGTTCCACTCTTCGGCGCTGTTGGGAAACTTGTTCGCCGTGGCGATAAAACCGTCCGAGCTATTGACGCCTAGAAGGTGACCGCCTTTTTCGAGTTGTACGAAACCGGTCGTCTGCATGGCGATGTTGTTTAGCGGAGCGTCATGCAAACCGGGCATTCCAGGAAGGGGTTTATCCGCGCGATTGAACAGTGCGGCGAGATCGGGGTCGCTAGTGAAATCGCCGAATCGCGATCTTCGCGTGCAGTCCCGGCGTAGTTGGGCGTCCCTTCTTCGCGGAAGACGAAGCCGCTCCATTTGCCGGCCAACTGGGCTTCCGGGCCAGATCGACGACTGACAAGGTCGAAGGTGATCTAAGGAAACGAACACGTTGAAGCCGGAGGAATCTTGATCGATGTCCTCGTCCGTGAAGGCAAAATCGGTTGGCACTGTGGTGAACGAGGGAATGCTGAAGATATACTGTCTGCCGAAAAATCATTTTTGAAAAGCGCGGATGGAAGCGGTTTGTTGAGAGGGCGTTCATGAAGGGCCGAGGCGGTCCGTCACCTCCTGCGGGGAAGGCAGCAGCGGGGGGGGGGCTCGAATCGGCCCCCGCCTGCTATCTAGTTCGTCCAGGAGCCACGGGAGACCGGCGGCGCAGGCCAGCCACCAAAGCAGAAAGACGGAGACTGGCACAGCCTAAATTTGCGGAAACTTATTTGGGCAGATGCTCTAATGTCCTCCGAGTACTTCGTCGGACTAGCGTCGCTGCTGGCGTCGATGGACTGGGACGATCCGGCGGGCAGAATCTTGGAAGTTGAGTAGCTGGAGATCGTGAGCTCGCCGTTGGTGTTTTTTCAACTTCAACCGGGCTGCCGTTAAAGGTGATGGTGATTGAGTCAGAGTCGGTGGTTTGGGCGCTGGTGCCGAGTCCATCGCCGATCGTGATGGAAGAACCGTTGGGATGAGGGTTGACTTCGCGAACGAAAGGTTGACCCGCTTTACCCCAGATGATGGTGAGCTTCGGACGATTTTTCGGCGACTGGTGTTTCGGACGACCACATGTCCATACTGTTGTTACCCGTTGGTTCAAAGAACTAGTCCCAGTTTTCCGAGCTGCCGTCGAGCCAGTTTTGCAGCGTTGAGGTCTTTAGTTCAATGTTGCGGGTTCTGACGGACGCTTCCAACAGGCCGATGCCGTTCTCCTTGGCGTGGGTGCTGTCGAAGAGGATTCCGACTTCCGTATCGAAATCGTTCCAAACGGTCGAGTCTCCCATGGAACCACCATTTCATGAAGAATTTGATCGCTACCCGGTCCCGTGATTTCGAGCGTCAAAGTGATTTGGAGGATGGTCTGACCTTAAGATATTTGGCCAGGCTTGTCGCTAAAGATGTCCTCGAACCGGATCAGGACGCACCAGCGGTCAGCCACTGTCTGATTCGTACGGATTGAGTTGCGTACGCTTGCCGTCGTTTCGCTCGGGTGAGGTGCCTCGGGTTTGTGTGTCGACAGTTTTTTGGTATCTGTTAATCCCCTGTTGGAAGGTTGAGAGGCTAGCTTCGAATGTTTCGATGGGGAAAACTAACGGCAAAATTTGTGGGGATGGTTGAGTTGATTCATGGGTGTCGGATGCTGGTGGGAGATCAGTTTCAGGTTCCAAGTTGTGAGACGGGGATATCGTCTTCCTTTGCTTTGCTGCGGGGTGGACGGCGGCTCGAAGGAGTCTCGCCTCATCTATTTTGACCAATTTTGCGGTCGCTAGTTTTGGCTTGGCGTTTCATGCTGGGTTTTCTCCCGAGAGTTGTTTTATGAAGAGTCTGATTGGATTTTTTTCAGTTGGTTTGTTGGCTGTGCAAGTTGGATTGGCTCAAGAGGTCGTCATTGCAGACTTTGAAGGGGACGACTACGGGCGCTGGACGAGTGAGGGGAATGCTTTTGGTTCTGCGCCTGCACGGGGAAAGATTGATGGCCAGCAGGAGGTGTCCGGGTTTCAGGGCCGCGGGCTGGTCAATACGTTTTACAATGGTGATGTGAGCACGGGTGTGTTGACATCGCCCGAATTTCAGATCACTGACAAGTTCCTGGCGTTTTTGATCGGCGGCGGTAAGCATCCGGGCAAGACGGGCATTGAGTTGTTGGTCGCCGGCGAGGTCGTGCGGACGGAAACGGGCCGTGATGACGAACGATTGGAGTGGGCTTCGTGGGAGGTTTCGGAGTTTGTGGGTAAGGAGGGCGTTCTCCGGATTTTTGATCGCGAGACTGAGGGGTATGGGCACATCAATATTGACCACATTGTTTTGATGCCTCGTCCTCGCGGCCACTGGGACATTGGCCGGTTGTCGGACTACCGCAAAACGGAACAGTACTATAGGGAACGTTACCGGCCGCAGTTTCATTTTACCCCGGAGATGCACTGGATGAATGATCCCAATGGGATGGTCTATTTCCGTGGGGAGTATCATTTGTTTTACCAACACAATCCCCATGGAAACACTTGGGGTCACATGAGTTGGGGCCACGCTGTGAGTTCGGATATGGTGCATTGGAAGCATCTGCCGATGGGGGTTCATGAAGAGTATGGGGTGATGATTTTTTCTGGGAGCGCCGTGGTGGATTGGCGAAATACCAGTGGTTTCGGGAACGGGAGTGAACCACCGCTAATCGCGATTTATACGGGGCATGGTCACGGGAAACAGACGCAAGACATTGCTTATAGTAACGATCGGGGGAGGACGTGGACCAAGTATGCGGGAAATCCGGTAATCGATCTGAATGAGAAGGACTTTCGGGATCCCAAGGTGATGTGGCACGAGCCATCGGATCAATGGGTGATGGTGGTTGCCATGGCCAATGACTTGTACATCCAATTCTATGGCTCGACGAATTTGAGAGATTGGACCTTGCTGAGCAAATTTGGTCCGGCAGGCGCGAAGGGCAAACCGAATTGGGAGTGTCCGGATCTCTTTGAATTACCGATCGAAGGCGAGCAAGGAGAGACCCGATGGGTACTGGAGGTGGATATGGGTAGTCAGGCGATTGCCGGTGGCTCGGGAGGGGAGTATTTTATCGGGCACTTTGATGGTAGGGAGTTCAAGGCGGAACATTCTCTGGATATGGTGAGATGGATCGACTATGGGCGAGATTTTTACGCATCGGTGTCGTGGTCGGATGTTCCTGAGTCGGATGGCCGCCGTTTGTGGCTCGCTTGGATGAACAATTGGCAGACGGCGATTTTGCCAACGCATCCATGGAGGGGTGCGATGTCCTTACCACGCTCGCTGGCCTTGCGCCGAACTCCGGATGGGTTGCGGATGGTTCAGCACCCGGTGAAGGAATTGGAATCGTTGCGTGGTGGCCAGATCAGACTGGACCGAACTTTGTTGAGCTCGGGCACGATGTCGCTGGCTGCGCTGGGGATTTCTGGCAATCAGGTTGAGATGGTTGCTGAGTTTGAAATCATGGCCGGTACCGAGTTCGGGTTGAGAATCAGCAAAGGCGATGGGGAGCAAACGGTGGTTGGCTATGACGTTGCGGATGAAATGATGTTTGTCGATCGGACTCATTCCGGCGAGGTGGATTTTCATCCGGCCTTCGCAGGCCGTCATGCCGGACCATTACCACCGGACGATGGCCTCGTTCGGCTCCACATTTTCGTGGATGTCTCGTCGGTTGAGGTTTTTGGGAATCACGGCTATACTGTCATCACGGATCGCATCTTTCCTGACCCAGCGAGTCAGATTATCGAGTTGTATTCGAAGGGAGGATCGACCTTGTTGCGTTTGCTGGAGTTCTGGCCGCTGAAATCGATTTGGCATGAAAATCATTAGTCGTTGGCAGTCCGATATCTGACTCGGTAGATCGTTTATGAAGACCCTTTATCTGGTGCGGCATGCAAAGTCTAGCTGGGCGGATCCTGGTTTGGCAGATCGTGATCGTCCGCTGAATCGGCGGGGCATGCGCAACGGCCCCATGATGGCCGAGCGCTTGCGGGCCAAGGGCGTGCGTTTCGATCAAATGATTACGAGTCCGGTGAAGCGTGCCCAGGAAACGCTGCGATTTTTTATCGACGGCTTGGGTGTTTCGAAAAGCAAGGTCCGGGTGGAGGAAGCGCTTTATGGGGCGTCAGTTGATCAATGGTTGCGGTTGATTCAACAGCTTGATGAATCATGGACGACGGCCATGATGGTGGGGCACAACCCGACGATCACTGAGCTGGCGCATGCGCTGGGGCGATCCGATATTTCGAACGTGCCCACCTGCGGGATATTGGCATGCGAGTATGACGGGGATTATTGGGCGAACTTTGGCGACGATCCGAAGCAAGTCTTTGTCGACTTTGATTATCCCAAGCGAGTGGTGGAGTGACGGCTTGCGTGATCTAAAGCTCTCTAATAGTTATAGCAGTCGATGTGAATCGGCTCGTTTTTATTGAATGCCGGGAATATCCGGGTGAAAGCGATGGAGGATCACCGCAATTTCATCCTCCGCCAAGGCTTCGGATGACGCACAGGAAGCTGTCTCGTTAAAGGGCATCTTGCGAGCTACCGTCAGGTTTTGGAGTGCGGCGATGCTTCACCGCTTTGGATTTCTCGCGATAGACTTTCTGACTTGAACCATCCCCCGGGCTAAAGGTCTTCCGTAAACAGAGGCTGACATCCCTGAAAATAAGTAACCAATAAATTGCCTATTGAAACCGGAAGAGGGTCGGTTGGATCAGATGTTTCTGGTGCTGCACATGTGGGGGCGGCGGAAGATGTTGGATATTATCAAGCGGATGCCAGGATGCAGAGTGAATGATGTTGCGAAGTATTTTGAGATGAGCCGGATCGAGGTGATGAAACATCTTGGCATGTTGGAAGCCGCCGCGTGCTAGTGGCCTTGCGGAAGTCCGGATGCGTTCGTGAACTCTACTTCAACGCAGGGCCAAGGTCAGATGGTTTATGATCGCTGGACCACGGAATACTCCTCATTTTTGGACCGGTAAGGCGATGGATTTTGAAGTATCAGATAGGAAGAGTGAAACCATGAACAGCAAGAAGAACGTGACTCGCGTCCAAATTAATGGACCGATAGAAAAGGGTTGGGAGGCATTGACGGAATGGGACGAGCCATTGCCGTTCTTTTTTGGGCAGTCATGTACACGGCCGGACTAAGTCTTGGGGTGCAGATACGAATGCGGACGGATTGCGGCAATTACACCGGTGTGGTCGGCGAAATCCTCGAAGTGGATCCACCCCCTCAAGTTTTCTCATAACTTCAAGTTTACACAGCGAAACGATCCGCCGTGTAAGGTGACCTATGAATTGAAGGGATTCGGCGGCGGGACTGAATTTACCCTGCTCTCCGAAGACCTTCACGAAGGCACACCGACGGAAAGTGACATGAGCTCCGGGGCGGAACGATCATTGCCAACATGCTTAAAAGCATGATTGAAAATGGTAAGCCGCCGTTGCAGTCGCGATTCATCTTGTTGATGTGTCGCTTGATGAAACCCTTCACGCCCAAGGTGAGCTCAAGTGAGCGATGGCCGTTGGAGGAATTGGTAGTGAATCGATAGGCGAGAACAGCGATGGCAAAATCAGCAGATGACTTTGAACGCGAGTCCTTGGCGGGCCTCAACGCCTCGGTCGGAAAAGGCCTCAAAAGCTAGATGCCGCTCTGTGAACAGGGTGGTGGAACGAAACACAATGCCTTGCTCAAGCATCTCTGAAAGCGAAGCATACTTTAATCACATGCAGGCCAATTTTCTGGCCGTGATCTTTAAGAATGGTGGGCAAAACCGGGCTACGGCAATTCCAGTGGATTGATGGAGGCGCATTTTGAAGGGAAAGATGTGATGAAGCTCGTCTATGAAGGCATGGAGAAAAGGCAACGGGATTTCCTGGTTTAAGGTGGCGGCTTTCTTTTGGCTTGTGATGGGCTGCTTGGGTCATGGACATCGCCGTGATTTTTGAATGGTTTCCGGCAATCCTCCTTGTTCTCAATGCGAAAAAGAGATTGTTCAGCCTTCCCTCGGTCTGGAAGCAAGCGGGCGGGCGGATAGCCAAGCGGAGGCGGCGGGCAATGGACCAAACCGGAGCGGGGGGGGGCCCAGAAAGCGCCCGTTATTGACGGCGGCATCAGCAGGGCGGGAAAGCTGCCGCCAAGGATAAGATGAAAGGCAAGCCCTCCCAGAGCCTTTGTGCGGGAACGGGCGGATGCGAAAGCCGTGCGCTTGATGACCGGCGCGGACAAGGGCCTCTGCGGCATGGAGAAGCTGTCGCCGCACGACCTTGTTCGCTAGGAGAAGGGGCCTGGGGGCGGGAGCATCCACGCCAATTCGATGGAAGGCCTCTGGGCTCTGCCGGAGCGTGGCAGGTTGGGCTAGTTCCACGGCGTGAGCTGCCGGCAACCGCGAAAACATGCCGATGAATCCTGCCATCGCCACAATCCGCGAAGAAAGGCCGGGCCCATGATGGCGGCAGTGGCGGGCCCGTCCGAAAATCAAGGAAACCGGCGAGCGGCCTTTGGATGGCTCAAACCGGATGCAGTCCTTTGCGCTTATTCCCTGGGCGCTGAAACGAATCCCGCGCCGCCAAAAGAAAGCCAACGCCTTAACCTAGAAAATCCCGCATTTTTTATCGTTACTGGACGATTATCGCGCTCTGACAGAAATTTCGCTAGGAGGCCACGCTTGATTGCTCTGGCCGCTGTCCGGATTGTGATTGTCGGGTTTTGCGAAAAATTTTTTCCAATGCTGGACAGCTGTGTCACGCCAAGCTTTTTGCTGTGCCGCCGGGGCGAGGAAGTTCAAAATCTCCAAGACAGGGGTAAGTGCTTTAACCGGTCTGCTGCCATGTAGCGGATGACACCGGTGGACGTTGAGCAGTTACGCTTGAAATGGGGCCTGCCATTCCTCGCCGGAGGCTTTGTGGGCGGATTCCCAACCCATATGCCAATCGGCTGGGCTGCATGGCCTTTGAGCAATCAGAGGAGTGGTGCGGCGGTTGTCTGTTGTTCTTGGGAAAGATTGACCGAGCGCTGGCGATAGCGGCTCGAGGGAGTCTCGCCCCACCTTCATCACGCGGGAGCTCAGTTCGGGGTGAGGTGGGGTTTATGATCGCGATTCCAGCGACGTGCGACGCGTTCCTTCTCGGCCCGGCCTTCCACGAGTTGCGCAATCATTTCCCGTCGTGCAAGGGGTTGAATATGTCTGTCGGCGAACAGGATATTGGCGCGACTGCTATGGAGTTCCAGGGGCCATTGGCGTTCCTCATACATTCCGATGAACCCGCTCCAATCGCGATCTCCTTTCTTGTCGAGGTCCCAATTGCTGTCGCCAATGGCGATCATATCAGTTGGCACTCTCACGGATGTCTCCCGTGCGCCGCCATAGACCGGATCGCCCTTGTAAACGCCCAATCCGGTGTTGGGGTTTTGCCCCGCCCAGGCTCCCCAAACATTGTAGCCATAGCTCATGAAGCTGTTGCCACCGGGCCGCAAGCGGACTTCATCTGCCAGGTAGCCGTCTTCGGCTGGCAGGCCGCTGCCGAACTCAACCTTCCATTGCGCATCGGGCGGCGCGATGGGGCAATTGAATAACTCCGACATTGCCGCCGAGTCCCATGTATTGACGGAGGAGTGCGGGCCAGATCCACGCGTTGCCTCGTTCTCGATTGATGCCGACCGGATAGCGCTGGTTGTCGTCGATGTAGGCGATCATTGCGATTCCCATCTGGCGCAGGTTGCTCAGGCATTTGATCCCCTTGGCCTTGGCCTTCGCCTTGCCAAGAGCTGGCAGCAACATGCCGGAGAGGATGGCAATGATGGCGATGACGATTAGCAATTCGATGAGGGTGAAACCGAGAACGTGCCTTGGGCGAAAATAAAATTGAAAACGCATGAGGAGAATAGTCCGAAAGTTGTGATGTACCATAGAGGAGATGGGCCATGATTGGGAAGCAAAGAAGATGGCTGGAAAATTGTCTGCGTTGTGAACAGTTTGGCGGGATGTTGCCTCCTGCGAAAGCCTTAGCGATGAATCGTATCCTCAGATTTGCCTTGGCAGTATGCCGTGTGCTGCTTTTCACAGCGAATCTGTTGCGGGGCGAAGCACCGTTTCAGTTGCGTTCCCAGCAGATTACCTTTGGGTTGCAGGATCATTTCTTTGGCTACATTGGGCATGTGCAAAACATTCCCTGGAATGGCGATGAGTAGCTGCATCCTGGCAATGCGGACTTCTTTTCAGGATCATCTCCCGGACGGCAATGGGCCTGCTGAGATCGTCCTGATAGATACTGAACGCGAATTTGCGGTTGAGGTAGTGGCGGAGACCCGAGTGTGGAATCCGCAATAAGGCATGATGTTCTATTGGAATCCGGAGTTTCCGGGCACTCAGTTTTTCTTCAATGACCGAGATCCGACTACTGGAAAGGCGTTTTGTGTATGGTTCGATTTATCGGAGCCAAAGGGCGAGCACCAAGTTCCGTGAGTTTTGCTATGACGACACTCCCTTTGGCAATCGCGGCGTGGCCCAGGGCGGTGGCGCGTTTTTGGGAATTAACTATGGCCGACTCGGTCGGTTCCGCCGAGTGACCGGCTACACAGGGGACTACGATTGGACGCAGGGTGTCAAGCATCCCGAGGATGACAGGATTTTTCGTGTGGATGTTGCTTTTGGCAAGTTTTCGGCTGCTGTTTTTTTTTCAAGACTCTGGCGGAGCGGCTCATGGGTGAGATTGCTCATGTTGCGCAGGCGCCTTTGTTTATCAATCACACGTTGTGGAGTCGGGAAGGAGATCGCATTTTCTTTTTCGTTCGCGCGGCGACTTTGATAAACGGGCAATCTGGATCAATGCTTCGTTCGTCATGGATGTTGACGGCGGTAATTTAACTCGCAGGCGGCGGCATATCGGAGGGCTTTTTCCATCGGCAAGTGGTTGTCGGGGACCTACGACAAGATCCTTCGCCGTGCTGGAATCGAAAGGGCAACAAGAATTGGTTCCGGGTTTGGCGGTAGATGGGAAGGCGAGGCAACTGTTCATTCTCGGAGTCAGGGGCGCCGGTAAATGAACACGGAGCAGGGCGCTCCTGTCCGCGCTTCTTTCCCGCTTTTCCTAAACTTTGATTGACCCGCATCGGGGCATGACGCATTCTCAGTCGCCTAGTTTATGGGGCTGAAGAATCAGGTTCTACCAGAACTCACCACGATCGTTGGCAAAGCTAATGTCCTCACCCGCCGGGAAGACCTGATTCCCTATTCGTTTGATGGAACGGCCGCTCTAAAGCAATTGCCCGGATGCGTCGTCTTCGCGAGTTCGACCGACGAAATTGCAGCCATTCTCAAGTTGGCCAATCAGTCCAAGATCGCGGTGGTGACGCGTGGCTCCGGTACCGGTCTCAGCGGGGGGAGTCTTCCCAGCCGTGATTGTATCGTCCTCTGTACCGTGAAGATGGATTCCATTTTAGAGGTCGATGAGAAAAACCTCACGCTCTTGGCGGAGCCGGGGGTGACGACGCTCAATATTTTCAATGCCGCCGAGAAAGTGGGCTTGTTTTATCCGCCGGATCCGGGATCGATGAAGGTCTCTACCATTGGGGGAAACGTGGCGGAGAACTCAGGCGGGTTGCGCGGGCTAAAGTATGGCGTGACCCGGAACTACGTTATGGGGATGGAGGTGGTCTTGCCGCAGGGAGAGGTGATGTGGATGGGGAATAAGTGTGTCAAGGATGTGGCTGGTTATTCGTTAAAGGACCTCTTCGTCGGCTCGGAAGGGACGTTGGGTGTGATTACCAAGATTCTCCTGCGCTTGATTCCAAAGCCTGCGGCCAAGAAGACCATGGTAGCCACGTTCGATGAGATGGACCGCGCTGCGGAGGCCGTTTCGGCGATCATCGCGGCGAAGATCATTCCCTGCACTTTGGAGTTCTTGGATCGTACCACTATTCATTGCGTCGAGGATTTCGCTAAGATCGGGCTTCCTCTTGAGTGTGAGGCATTGCTGCTGATGGAGACGGACGGTCATCCTGCGGTCGTGGCGGAAGAGGCTAGTGAAATGGAGCGTATTTGTAAGGAACTGGGTTGTCGGGAACTGTGGGTCGCGAAAACGGCAGCCGAGGGGGTCAAGTTGGCCAGCGCTCGCCGGACTGCCTTTTCAGCCCTGGCAAGAATGGCGCCGACCACGATTCTTGAGGATGCTACAGTGCCGCGCAGTGAGTTGGCGACCATGATTCGGTTTGTGAATCAGGTCGCGAAGCGCTATAAGTTAAAAATAGGGACCTTCGGGCACATGGGAGACGGCAATCTCCACCCGACTTTTCTGACTGATGAGCGGAAGAAAGGGGAAATTCACCGGGTTGAGAAAGCGTTTAAAGAGATCTTTGATGAGGCGATTCGACTGGGCGGAACTATCACGGGTGAACATGGGGTGGGGCTGGCTAAAAAATCGTTCTTGCCCGCTTTTGTGGGCAAAACGCAGATGAATGTCTTACGTGACGTGCGGAGATCCTTGGATCCGAAGGGAATCCTAAATCCCGGAAAGATATTTGATTGAGAGGAAAGTTCGATAGTTTAGTTTGGATATGATTAATGATTGAAGAATATCATCGGCGATTCAGTCTTGAGTGGTTGATCACCTTGTCCTCATCCTTTGGGAGGGGCGTGGTGGTGGCCTTTGTGTTTTCGATTGCGTTCGCCAATCCGGCGGTTCAGTTTGCCTTGAGTTGGAAGGCTTGGGCGAGTTTTCTGATCATTGCCTGGTTGAGCTTTTGGGGCTGCCGGGCGTTTTTCTCTACGAACTTGTTGACCAACTCGGGTGCCGGTCAGCCCTCACGCCGTCGCTGGTTTTATGGATTAACGGTGCTGGGGCTTGGCGGAACCTTTGCGGCGATGGCGTATTCGCTTAGGGGCATCTCCCAGGAGAAGTTGTCGGACGTGGGCTTCGCGGGGTTTTTCGTTATCGGCCGTCACGCTTCTCTTTTTGCAGACGATTCATTTCTTACGTGCGGACGAGGAGCGGAATGCGCTTTCACCGGATGAGTTGCCGTGTTGATGCTTGAGTCTGAGCTTGTTGTCTCGAACCGAGTGCGTGCCACGCTTCCCGATTGAATCATGTTGGTGGAACTAGCTCAGTCGGTGGCCTCTAGTCGTCGCTCCTATCTCGAAGATCTGGATTATTCGATTGTGCAGCAATGCATGCACTGTGGGCTGTGCCTGCCGAATTGTCCAACTTACGATGCGACGAAACTGGAGCGCAATAGCCCTAGGGGCCGCATTGCCTTGATGCGTTCCATCGCTGACGGGGAGTTGACTGCAACAGAGGAGTTCGCCGATGAAATGTATTTTTGTTTGGGATGTCTCGCCTGTATGACTGCTTGTCCGGCGGGGGTCAACTACGCTGAGCTTTTCGAGCAGGCACGGGCGGAAGCCGAGTCTGCGGAAGTGCTGACTAGTCTCCGGCGGCGTTTCATTCGCTTCATCACGCTCAAATGGCTCTTTATGGATCATTCGCGTCTCCAAGTGCTCGGGCTCGTGATGCGCTTGTACCAGCAATTGGGTTTTCAGTGGCTCGTTCGAAACTCCGGGGTCATGGCGTTGATGCCAGAGCGATTACGGGAATTGGAAGCAATGACGCCCACGATCCAACCAAGGTTTTCAGATGAGTTGATCGCGCCACGGACCTTACCCGACGAATCGCCCGCGCGTTATCGGGTCGCCCTGCTCACTGGTTGCGCTCAGGATTTGATCTTCAGTGACGTTAATCTGGATACCCTCGAAGTCTTGAAGCAAAATGGCTGCGAGGTCGTCACGCCGCCGAATCAACCTTGCTGTGGATCGTTGCATGCCCACAACGGTGAGAGGGAAGCCGCCAAGGATTTGGCGCGCCGGCAGATCGATTTGCTGCCACCGGAATCCTTTGATGCCATCATCACCAATGCGGCGGGATGTGGTTCTCATCTGAAGCATTATGCCTCGTTGTTAAAAGAGGATCCTGTTTACTACGAACGGGCTGAGGAGTGGGAACGGAAGGTAAAAGACATCCATGAGTGGTTGGTGGCGATCGAATTTCGTCCGCCCGGAGACGCCGCAAATCTATCGCAACGTGTGACCTATCACGAGGCCTGTCATTTGTGTCACGGACAGAAGATCACTGCCCAACCGCGAGAAATCCTGAAAGCCATTCCCGGGCTAGAACTTGCAGAATTGCCGGAGAGTAATTGGTGTTGCGGGAGTGCCGGTATCTACAACATCGTTCAACCGGAGATGGCGAACGAATTGCTGGATCGTAAG
Source organism: Limisphaerales bacterium (assembly GCA_024761205.1). Taxonomy (GTDB): domain Bacteria; phylum Verrucomicrobiota; class Verrucomicrobiia; order Limisphaerales; family AAA164-E04; genus UBA2970. Next base: position 63,035 of record JAMASS010000006.1, on the reverse strand, counting down.
CTGGGTCATATCAATGCTATCGGCGCCTCGACGGTCGCCACGGGGAACCCCGGGTGTTTGCTCCATATACAAAATGGGGTGCGTCAGCAGGGAAAGAATCTCCGTCTTGCGCATCCCGTCTCGCTCTTGGCCGAGGCCTATCGTCGCGAAGCATCGCGAGCGAATGCTTAGGGAATGCCGCCTTTCGAGGGGTCGGGTTGATTCCAAAGTTCATTGGGAACTTGGGGTAGTTCCAATCCTTGTTCCGCGCATCTACTGGGCCGGTCAATTCGTAGAATTGGCGATAGGTGATTCGCTCCGCAGCCCCCCCGAACGCGCCGACATAGACACCCCCGCCAACGTCCAGGGTTGTGGTCTTGGAGCACTCGCCGCCATGACGCTGCGAGATTCCCCTCCTCGGGATAGCTCGATATGCCGTTGAAGAAGGATAGCCTATTCCCATCCGTTTCCCATTGCAATATACCGATGGCTCGGAAGGAGAAAAGCTGGTGCGTTTGGCCCCCGAGCAGTCGATTGTAGCTGTGAACGGATCTGTTCTAGACGTAGCTGCTGACGCAAACTTGGCACTGCTTGAAGAGGCCCGCTTTGCTGCCTCTCGACTTGATGGCGCCGGTGGAACAGACATAGACCTTGTGGGCCTCGGGTAAGACCAGAGTTAGTCGCGTTCCACGTTCACTAGCTGATTCGAAATCATGCGCGCCGAGGCGCGTCCGTTTCCATGGAGTCAGCATGAATACGGATTCCCACTCCCGCCCCAGAGCCGGGCAAGGGCAGGAAAGTCTCGCTGTCTATGACAACATGGTCATGGCGAGCATGGTCTCTGCTTGTTGTTCAAGTCGATGGCGCCCTGCGCCTTGTTTTTCGCTTTGGACAAGGCGGGAAGCAGCATTCCCGGCAAGAATCGCGATGATCGCAATCACCACCAGGAGTTTGATGAGGGTAAAGGCGAGTCGCCGTCAATTCGCGACGAGGCCGAAGGGCTAGATCGGGATTCATTCTTAATTTTGTAAGTAACTGTGTCCCGAAAGGAGATGGGAAACATCTGTCCCGCCTCGACTTCTTCCACTTCGGTCGCCACCGCAAGACGCTTCCAGCGTTTCAGGTGGCAGGCGATTTTCGTTCAAGATGTTTCTGCCTCATTGGCAGGCAAGGTCGAGGTCGGCTTTCAATGCCTGATGGATCCAAGCGGTCATGGTGCGCTCGAAACTGTCGATCAGCAGATTCATTCCGGCGGCCATGCCAACCACAACAAGCAGACCGGCAGTAGTGAGTCGGTGTCCACCGCTGGGACAGCGAAGTTGGCTGGCAGCGTAGCCGATCAGGGCGGAATGGGGCCTAGTGTTTCAGAAAAGCCGCGAGGTAGGGAAAAAGACGGCCGATCACCATGCCTCGGCACCGATCAGCCAAGTAAGCGCAACCAAGCCCTCAGGAGCGTGTGGTGGTTGGCACTCAATGATTTGAGTTCGCGATTTCCGTCCGACGTTTGATAACGGCGGATTCCAGCCCCTGAAGGATCAGATAAACGACGATGACGAGTGCTAGACACGAAGGGATGGTGAGATTGAGCCGAAAGGCGCTGATCATCACGGCACCATTGCATCGGCGATGCCGCCTGCCATCAGGGCTTCCCTTGGCTGTCTAATCGCTCGCTCGCTACTGCCAGCTATTCTTCATACAAAAAATAGGAAGAAATCCTGAGCTCCACGCCATTGTCCGGAATGATGCCGGCGACTCGAAATTCATGGACCTAATCATTGAAAATCAATGAGGGGCATCGCCGAGGGTCAGTTGATGACGCCCCGCGCCTTGGCGGGTGATGAGCACGTCAAGTGCATTGGAATTCTCAATAGTCCAATCGGTTTCGACCATATGGTTGTCCTCGGTGTCATCGGCAAAGTCGACCGGTGGTCGATAGGTCTCTGGATTAAGGAAGATGAGATTGGGTAGGGCCAAGAGATCGACTCCTAAGACGTGATACTGTTCGTCATTAAACCTGTCCGTTTTTTGGTTCGAGCGCACTTCCGTTGCGGTGGTTTTTAAGATCGCAAAGAGAGGCGCTAGTAGATCGCCCAGCAAGGATCGAATTTCCCTAAGGATGGACGCGGGCAATTGTCCGGACGGTGGGGCACAATCAAATCGCTCGTTCCGTTCAAGGTTTCAGAGAAGAGTGAAAAACCGGCGACGGCGGATCGGTTAGCGAGTCGAATGGCAAAGAAGACACCCGCGGCGAGTGCTAGAATGATAATGCGGGTGAATGTGGAGCTTGGAGATCGACGCCAATATCGCTAGGAAAAATCACGCCAGAGCGTGAGGATTTCGACCATCGATTGATGTAGTGCGGCCATGCAATCGACTTAGGCTAGCGAAGTGACCATCCGTCACGTGAACAGTGCGGCAGCAAATTCGGGTAGTGGGTTCGCTGTGAGTCACGAGGAGGAGAGCGGTTCCAGCGGATTGGCTCGGCGATTGCAGCAAATCCAAGATGACATTACCGATGTGAGAGTCGAGGTTGCCTGTGGGGAGGGGGAAACAAACACGCGCCGCTTGATCCTTAGCGTTCATGCCCTGCAACTTGAGCGGAAACTCGATATTTTCATAGGTTGTGAGAGTGGGGAGGAGGTGAAAGAACTGAGAAAGATCGAACCAACCGTAGTGCGACGCAACTGCTCAACTCGTCCAACAAACAATCTGCTGACGCTTTGTCTCTGGATAAAGATTATGGCCGACGATACGGGGACGGAGGCTTTGGGGCGCTATGGCGGTAATTCCTATCAAATCCCAAACATCGATCGGTTAACTCAAACAGATCTGCGATTTAACCACGCCTACGCCACTCTGTACGTATACTCGGATACATCTCATGAAGGGAAATTACAACAACCGGAACTGGTTGGCGTTTGGCCTACTCAATCCTCACGAGCGAACCTTCGGACATTACTGTAGGAAGCCGGTTGCAAAACATGTATCGATGGTAAATGGCAGCTGCAACGTTACGATCCCTCAAACTTCCCCGGCGGTGAAAAACGATGCGGCAAGGGGATGCATCCGCGTGACGCCGGTTTTCACGAGTATTGTCTCTGGAACACGTGACACACCGAGCTCAAGGGAGCTCGCTACGCCAACCCCGTTATCGATCAGAACGGCCGGTTCATCAACGGGGAAAGCGGCTATGGACCGAATGTATGGACTGACTACATCCGTGATTTTTATCTTGCGGCATCTTGAGAAGCGTTCTTTGTATTATCCCATGGTGTTGCCACACTGGCCCTTCGTGCCCACGCCCGACAGCACCGGATGGGCAAACTCCCGACATTGGCTCACTGCAGGTCTCAAACACGCCGAGGAAATGATTGAGTATGTTGATAAAGTTGCCGGACAAGATCGGTGATCTCGGCCTTGCCGAAAATCCATGCTACACCTTGGAGGCCCGCACTCCGTTTCCGCCCCTGATTGTTGGGGATGTGATTGATGGGCACTCTAGACTCGTCATGTCACGCGAGATTTGCCCCGCCCCCGCTCTTATCGGATGCAAGGCAAAATGCCGTGGCTCATTCCTTCGTGAGAAGCCTCCTAACCGTGAAGCGTAGGACTTGAAACTTCTTAGAGCAGACAGTTGGAACGATCAGAAGTGGTACGCCCGACTGGATTCGAACCAGTGACCGTCTGCTTAGAAGGCAGATGCTCTATCCGGCTGAGCTACGGGCGCTCCTGGAGGGACAGGATTGTTGGCGGAGGATGGGAGTTTCGCAATCCTAAATTGAGTGAAGGAGAAAGGTTTGAACAGGAGGGAGCGGAGAGAGCGGAGTTTTTTCTGACAAGATGAACAGGATTCATCTGATTGCGGATATCCTGTAGACCTGTTTATTTTACTCCATTCTTGGTGTAGGGCTGTGAATTGTCCTCGCGAATCATGTGTGCGTCTTCAATCCTGTTCGAACCTACTTCTTAAAGAAAACGTCTCGCGCCGACGCGCGTGATTTAGTGGATTCGTTTAGTACCCTGCTCAAAAGTTTGTTGAAAGTTTGGCTAGCGATTGAAAACGATTCATACGGTCTGAATCCGGGCTTGGAGTCTACAATACTAAAGAACCTTTTTACTTGCAGGATCGGGTTTTAGTTTTAAATCAAGATTGTGAGTGGAGAGGCATATATAAGCCATTGACCAAGTCAACGTAATTGCGAATTGGAAAACCAACCGACGAGCCCGGCGAGCCTTGATCTTTGAAGATCGCAGACATCAGCACCCAAAAAATAGAGGATTCAATGGCCACCGTCTTAAGACTGATGTTGTTGTCATTACTTATCGCGTTGTCTGCGAGTCAACTTGCTGCGGCTCGATCTGACGGTTCTGTGCTGTACATCAGCTTTGCGTTAAAGGGACATAGTTACTGGACCGCTGTCAGCAAAATCGATAAGTAGTACGCTCAAGATTACAGGCAGAGCTACTACAATACGAGAGCCTAAGGTTTCATTGAAAGCTTTAAGAAGGGGCGAACGCCGTCCGTCATAATGGTCTGGATTGCCGGTGATGTGTCTGATGGAAAACAAGAAAGTGTGGTTGAAGAAAGCTACGATTCTCTACGAATGCGTCACAACAAAGACGGGCAATGCTGTGATGTCTGACGACTACGATTCTTCCTTTCAGCTGTCACGGGTCTTTCCTGTCTTTACCATGTTGTCACTCGACGAGCTGAGACAAGTCAATTCGGGGCTGACGACGCATGAAGGATCAATCGTTGCGATTCTGAAAGGACATCGCAAGGTTATTGAGTTTTCAACGACTCGAAACTCCAAGATCACCTAGTTTGATATCCACTGGAGTGGGCCCGTGTTCAGCCCGAATCATGCGTCAATCGGTACGCTCAATTTGATCAACGGATTTCTGCTCGCGAGTTCATACGACCCGGTTATCGGGGCCCGAGACAGATAAGTTTGGATACTGCTAGAGTTATACCCTTCGCCCCATACTACAACGATAAATCCGTGAAAAGGATCGTTCTTGTTTATGTTTGTCCCGGTTGTTATGCTTTCAACAGGTTTCCTGAACATACAGAAGCATCCAGCCCTTCGAGTAGTAGTGGGTGTGAGCCATGCCAAGCCCGTTTGCTCCTCGCCCAGAAGCCCTTGATGGTGTTCGTATGGGGTCCAGCCCCTTCGATATAGTCCTTGGCGTGGTTGACAGCCTTGGGGGCTAATCCTGCCCGGTGCCCGGTTTGATAGGCAGGGTATTCGTCGGTCATCAGCGTTGTGCCCTCGGAACGATGTGCTTTTTGAAGACCGCAGGATGCCGGAATTTTTAAGCGAGTCGGGTTTGTCGGCTGCGCTTGCCACCACCGCGCCATCCCGTTGAACGTCTCCAATAGCCGAGGTCTTCTTGGTGCTGCGGCTTGGCTTGTTCGGTCCGCCATTCTACCTTTCCAAGGCTTGTCGCCATATAAGTTTCACTGGCTTCCATAGTTCTGCGAAGCAGTCTGCGTTGTCTCCCGGCCTTCGCCAACCGGATGTGTTGAGCCGTGACTCAAGCCGATTTTTGGTTCATGGCGAGGGCTCGCGCTAATTGATGGCTTGCTAACCGCTTCTTGGCATTGATGACTAGGCTGGTCGCCATGAAGCATTTCTGAATTGGAAGCTAGTTTTTTCGAAAGATAGTGCCTTGCAGTGCATTGAAACTGCTGTGGCAGGCATAGCAATTTCAGCGACTGGTCAAATGGTTCCCCTTCTTTCGAGCCAGGATTTTGGGGCAGGGAAATGTTGGAAAGCTCGAATTAGATTCATGTAAAAATATTAGCTTAAGCTAGTTTTCAGCCTTTATCTATTCATTCCCTTGAAGGGGCTATGTTCAATTTTGGGAATCTCAGGTGATAATGCAGGAGTTTGTCGAGAGTCGTCCTTGGTAGATTGGCGGAGAGAGCGGGATTCGAACCCGCGGTACCTTTTGACGGGCACGACGGTTTAGCAAACCGTTGCTTTCGACCACTCAGCCATCTCTCCCGCGTCGAGGTGGGAATGATCGGGGTTTTAAGGTGGTCAGGCAAGTAATTTCTGATTTGGGAGGGGAGATTCGTCAGGAAGGGCACGATGTTTTCGCTTCGCAGTTTCAGGTTTAGAGATTGGCGTTGTTCGGAGTCGATTTACATGTAGAGGGCGGTGCGGAGGTCGTGGAGCATGACGCTAAGAAGGCCGTGGCGTTTGATGGGGTCGGGTTCTAGGCTTTTGAGGAGGGTTTTTTCGACGCCGATGGGGATGTCTGGGTTCAGCTTTCTCGGAGGGATGAAGCCGATGTTGCGGTTGAGTTGTTTCTTGAGGATTTCCGCGGGGCTGGCGCCAGAAAAGGGTTTTTGGCCCGTTAGGATTTCGTAGATGGAGACGCCGTAGGCAAAGATATCGGCGCGATGGTCAACGGGTTCGCGTTGGAGTTGTTCGGGGGACATGTAGGCAGGGGTGCCGGGGCTCTTGGCGAGTTTGAAGGGGTTTCTACGCCGGGGTTGGGCGAGATCGAAGTCAATGAGGCGGACGTTCCAGTTGGGGGAGACGAGCACGTTCTCGGGTTTGAAATCGAGGTGCATGTAACCGCAGTCATGGACGTGTTCGAGGGCTTCGCCTATGTCGATGACGATGTTGCCGATGTATTGGCTCAGTTCTTCGGTAGGATTGGCGATCCATTCTTTGAGATTGGCGCCTTCGAGGTACTCCATGGCCATGAAGGGAATGCCTTTGATCTTGCCGTGTTCGAAATAGTGGACAATGTAGTCGTGCTCGTGGATGTGCGCCAGAATTTCGCATCCGGTGTTGAAGCGTTTTTTGGCGGTGCCATCGCGTCGGAGCTGGGGAAGGAGTTTGCGGATGGCGACGGTTTGTCCTTCGGGATTGGTCGCTTGCCAGAGATCGGCCATGCCGCCGGTGTTAATGAGTTCGATGAGGTGGTAGGGACCAAAGGGACCGGGTTCGTGCTCGTCAGGAAGATTGGTTTTTGGGGAGAAAGGATTTAGCATTTCACGAAGGCGTGCGTTATAGCGGAACGGATCGGGCATGGTCCACTATTTTGTGGTTGAGGGAGTTTGTTCATATCGCTGAAGTTAGCAGGAAGTGAACCGGAATGCTCACATGAAGGCATGGATTTTGGGTGGAGGTGTCTCGTTACTGAAGGGGGGCGTTGAGGCAGGGCTGGGACTGTTGTTTCCGGAGGTGTGTCAGATTTGTCGGGCGCAGCTGGCGAAGGCGGGAGACGGATTTGTGTGTGCTGCTTGTTGGCAGCGATTTCGATTTGTTCGGGACCCGTTTTGTGATTGCTGTGGGTTGCCGTTCGAGGGTGAGGTGACGTCGACGTTTCGATGCGGTAATTGTAAAGGAAGACGGTTTGCTTTTCGGGCGGCTCGGGCCGCAGTGGTGGCTAACGAGTTTTCTTTGGAGATCATTCACCGCTATAAATACAGTGGCGAGGTTTGGTTTGAGGGTTTGTTGTCGAATCTTCTTTGGGATCAGCTGGGTGTGTTGGGCTTGCGCTGGGGTTGGGACCTGGTAGTGCCCGTTCCGCTGTTTGCGACCAAGCAGAGAGAGCGTGAGTTTAACCAGGCGGAGCGAATTGGAAAGACTATTGCTGATAGGCTCGAGGTTCCGTTGGCGGTGGACTTGGTTAAAAGGGTTGTGCCCACGGGTTCTCAAACTATGCTGAGCCGTGCTGAAAGGCTGGACAATGTGCGGGGTGCGTTTGTGGCGGGACGACGAACAAATCTGAGGGGTAAGTGCGTGATGGTTGTTGATGACGTGTTTACCACGGGCGCGACGTCCAATGCCTGTGCGCAGGTTTTACGGCGGATGAGTGCCGGTGAAATTTGGGTGTGCACGGTGGTCAGGGGACTTTAGCGGGATGTGGTGAGGATTGATGACCGATGAAAAAAGAGCAACAATCGATAGGAACACTGTTTCCGGTCAAACCGGGGGGTAATGACGGGAGGAAACCCGGCGTCACACCGCCTTCCCAATCGGGGGAGACGCAGCTGCATCGGAAGCCGGTAGGGTCTAAGCCCCGCCGGCGTGCGATTCCTGAGGGGCTTTGGATCAAGTGTCATGGTTGTGGCGAGCTTATTTTTGACAAGGACCTGGATACCAACCTCAAGGTTTGCGTGAATTGTGACTATCATTTCCCACTTGGCGCACGGGATCGAGTCCGATCGATTGTCGAGCCGGAGTCCTTTGAAGAAATGGATGCCGGGATGACGAGTGTCGATATCCTTGAGTTTCCGGACTACCCCAAGAAGTTAGCGGCCAATCAGAAGAAGACCGGGCTGAAAGACGCGGTGATCACCGGGGTGGGGAGGTTGGGACCGCATCAGATTGCGCTCGGGGTGATGGACTTCTCTTTCAATGGCGGTTCGATGGGATCGGTGGTGGGGGAGAAACTCACGCGATTGATCGAACGCGGCACGAGGGAGCGTCTGCCGGTTATCATTTTTTCGAGCAGTGGGGGTGCACGAATGTATGAGGGGATGTTTAGTTTGATGCAGATGGCGAAGACTTGCGGTGCGCTGGCCTATCATGCGAAGGAGCGGTTGGCGTTTATTAGCGGCTTAACCAACCCGACGATGGCTGGTGTGATGGCGAGCTTTGCGAGTGTCGGTGATTTGATTATTGCGGAGCCGGCGGCTCGAATTGGTTTTGCGGGGCCGCGGGTCATCCGCGACACTACGCAGTCGGAGTTGCCCGAGGGGTTCCAAACGGCTGAGTTTCTCAGGGAGCGCGGGTTGATTGATGCGATCGTTTCGCGGAAGGTGATGAAGGAGCGGTTGGTGTACTATCTTGATTTTGTGGGGGGGCGGTGGTGAAGGTCTCACGCAGAGACGCGGGGGCGTGACTCGTTTGAAGTGCTGGGTGTCAGGGTTAAAGTTCAGGGTTCATGGTTTTAGGTGCGCTGGATGAGCATGGCGCAGTTCCAGGCGGTGAATTCTCGGAGGAGCGGGATTTTCATTAAGAAAGCGAATTCTGTGTAGTATCTTGGGATGGTCTTGATGCTTTGGAGTCCCTCTAGGGCGGCGATTTGTTTAAGAAGGCGTCCGATGTAGGTGGGATAGAGCGTTTGGAAGGGTTGGTGGATGCGTTTTTTTCTGATGATTTTGTCGAATACTTGGGGCCCTAGCTTGGGGCCGAGATAGTGGAACGGCGAGAAGTCGTGACCGCCCCAAGGTGAAAGCCAATTTGTCCAGCTGAGATAGAGATGGCTCTTTGGTTTGAGGATGGAGCGGATGTTCTCGAGAAAACGGGTGGGTTGGGAGAGATGTTCCAGAACGTTGGAGCAGATGACGAGGTCGTAGCTGCCGAGGGAGTCGAACGGGTCGTGGTCTAGGTTGATGGTAAAGAAGGGTTTTGAGCGTAGTTCGGGTAGGAGGTGATTGGTTTGGTCGGCGAAGCTGACCGGGCAGTGATGGCGGCTTAGTTCTAGGCCGAAAATGCCGTGCCCGCATCCGAGGTCGAGGACTGTCGTTTCCTGTCCGATTGGGATTCTCTGGGCCAGAAGCCAATCGATCGCGTCAGTGGCTTGCAGGCGATAGAATTCGGGGTCGTCTCCGTGTTTGATGTGCCTGGCGATGAGGCGGTGGATGACCATGTTGCGACTAGGCAACTAATGGGACGATTTGGTTTTTTGTGCAATGCTTAAATCCGAATTGAGCATGACACGGAGGGGCTTGGCGGACTAACGGCGGTCGCAGGTTTGGGATGAACATTCTTTTGGTGCATAACTCGTTGAACGACTCGACTTCAGTATCGGGTGTGCTCAAGCATTATGCGCTTGTGGCTCGGGAATGGATCGCGCGCGGGCATCTCACGGATTTCCTGGTGGCTTCCGCCGGGTTTTCGCAACTGATGGATTTGTGTCCGCAGGCGGGGCGGGTCAGTAGTGATCGGGTTTTCAATGCGTCTCGTTATTTGGATCAAACGTGGCGCTATTTTCCCGCCTATGGATGGCGGTTGTTGAATGCTCATTTTTTGAGGCTGCCAAGGCAGTATGACTTGGTGTACGCCTCGAATTTTTTGATCTTCGAAGTGTATGCGGCCGATGTGATTGCGAAGCGGCAGCGGGCCGGTTTGGTGGTGAAGCTGCAGCATGTCCTCCATTCGCAGCCGAAACGGGAGAGTTTCTTTGATCGATTATTTTTGTGGACAGAACGATGGGCGGCCCGGATTGCGAATCAGCGTGCTGATTTAATGATGTGTCTCTCCGATATTGTGGGTGCGGATTATTTGAAGATCGAGCAAGACCTTGGGTTGCAGGCGTCGAAAGTCTCTCAGGTGGGATGTGGGCTGGATTTTTCTGAAATTGACGCTGTGCCGGAGATGGAGAAGCGATATGACGTAGTTTTCCTAGGCAGAGTGCATGAGCAGAAGGGAGTCTTTGAGTTGCCGGAGGTTTGGGCGCGAGTTGTGGCCTCGGTTCCGGAAGCAAAGCTGGTGGTGATTGGGGAGGGTCCGCATCGATTGAAGATACAGCAGTTCTTTGAGGAGAAGGATCTCGATGCGAGCGTCACGTTTGTGGGTGGCGTTCCGGAAAAGCGAAAGAACGCCTTACTTGCGGCTTCAAGGATCGGACTCAGTTTGTCCTACGAAGAAGGCTGGGGGTTGTCTGTGATGGAGTGTCTGGCCGCTGGGTTGCCGGTGGTCGCTTATGACTTGCCGGTTTTTCGGAGCGTCTTCTCGGAGCAACTGGAAATGGTTCAGGTAGGTGATGCGCAGGCGGCGGCGAAGCAGTTGATTGACTTGGTTCGGCATCCGGAGCGGCAGCGGGACATGGGGGAACGTGGACGTCAATTTGTCCGGCGATTCGATTACCGAGCGGTGGCGCAGGAGGAACTGGCGTTGATGGAAGAGGTGGTTCGTCGGAGGCGGGGTGAATCGACATGAGGACCACTTGTGGCCGAGATTAGTGGAGGTGAGAGCCTCTCGGAGCCGGGCTTTAGAGTTGCCGCCCCGTCAAGGGGTTCGCCTTCCTTCGCTGGGTTGCGGAGCGGGGCGGATTGACGGAGTTTGTCTCACCTGGCTAAGGCGGATTGTGGGATACTGTTGATTCTGTTGGCTGGCGGCGTATGGTCTGTTCCGGTCCGAGGTCATCCTTGATAGGGGTTTTCGGAGTTCCTAATACCTAACCATTGGATATGGTGCTTAAGGATTCGGTTATTCTGATTACCGGCGGCACGGGGTCTTTTGGATCTCGAGTGGCGAGGCATTTGCTCAAGGAGAATCCGTCTCAGGTTCGGATTTTCAGCCGGGATGAGAAGAAGCAATGGGAGATGCAGCGGCTTTTTCCTTACTTCCGGTATTTGGTGGGTGATGTTCGTGATGCAGGGAGAATTAATCAGGCGATGGAGGGGGTCGATTTTGTCTTTCACGCTGCTGCGCTCAAGCAGGTGCCATCTTGCGAACAGTTTCCCTTTGAAGCGGTGAAGACGAATGTCATCGGTTCCCAAAATGCTTGCGAGGCTGCGCGGGCGAATGGGGTAAAAACCTTTGTGGCCCTGAGTACGGATAAATCAGTGAAAGCGGTCAATGCGATGGGAATGAGCAAGGCCTTGATGGAGAAAATCGTTTGTAGCCAAAATCAGTTTGCTGGGGGAACGACCTTTTGCTGTGTGCGCTACGGCAATGTCATGGGAAGTCGGGGGTCGGTCATCCCGCTTTTCAAGCAGCAAATTAGTGAGGGTGTGCCGTTGACGATTACTGTTCCGGAGATGACCCGGTTTCTCATGACCTTGGATGAATCGGTGGAACTGGTTCTGCGGGCCCTAACCGGAGCGCAGGGTGGTGAGGTTTTTGTGCGGAAAGCGCCGGCTAGTAATGTGCAGCAGTTGGCGGATGCGATGCGCTTATTGTTCAGTCCCCGGAAGGAGGAACATCCCATCGAGATCACCGGAATTCGCCCGGGGGAAAAGGTTCATGAAATCTTGGTGAATGAGTATGAAATGCAACGGGCTACGGAAGAGTCAAATTACTTTGTGATTCATCCGGAATATCGGGTGCCTCAGATCGAACGGTCTCGACCGTTGGGTGCGGAGTTTACCTCGGCCAATACAAAGCAACTATCATCAGTAGAGGAGGTTGTCCTTAAGATCGACGAGATGACTGATTCCGAGGCCTATGCTTGAGGCGTCCAAGCTGGATGGGGAAGGTGGTATCTAGTTAAGGATCGGATTTTAGTGGAATGTTGTGGAGGGTTGCAAAGTCATTGATCGTTGTCGAGGGTGCCATGGCCTATCGAATCATTTTGAGCAGGTGCTTGTGATGGATCCGATGCCCTTGGCCGGCTTATTTTGTGATTCTGAGGAGGAAGCAGGGGAGGCACCCAAGTTTCCGCTGTCTTGGCTCTGCTGTCATCAATGTGGTTTGGTGCAGGTGGGGGAGGACATTGACGGGCAGGATCTCTTTGCAGAGTATAGCTATGCTTCGTCGTCAGTTCCCGGGCTTGTTCGGCACTTTGATGACTATGCGGCTGTGTTGGTGGATCGGTACGGGGCGTCCAGCTCCGTAAGGTTATTGGAGGTGGGGTGCAACGACGGGGCGCTGCTGAATAAGTTGCCGAAGCCGTGGACGTTGATGGGGGTGGACCCCAGTGATGTTGCGCGCAATGCGGGGAAAGCGGCAGCTAATTATGACTTGGTATCGGCGCCTTTTACGCCGCAGCTCGTCGAGGAGAGGGGTTGGGTGGGGCGTTGGGATGTGGTTACGGGATCCAATTGCCTGGCCCATATTTCTGATCTCCGGGAGGTATTTATCGGCGTCTCCATGGCGTTGAAATCGGAGGGATGGTTTTGGGTGGAAGTGCATGATTTGGACGCGCTCCTGCGGGGGGCTCAGTGGGATACGATTTACCATGAACATAAGGTTGAATGGAGCCGGGATTCATTGTGCCATTGTCTGGGCCAGTTGGGTTTTGAATTGCGGGAGTTGGAGTGCCTTCCCTTGCACGGCGGGCTCCTTCGATGCGGTTTCCAGAAGACAGAATCTTTGCCGGAGTCGGGAGCGGTCGCGCGCTCCCGGTGGGAGGCCCTTGCGGGACTCCGTCAAGCCTATGAGAGCCGAGGCGAGGTTCCCGCTGTTGTTGAGCTGTTGGAGGCTCAGAAACGCGGTCAGACCATTGGGGCCTACGGGGCTTCTGGGAGAGCGAATGTCTATCTCAATCAGGTTCCGGATCTCCATTTTTCATTTATCGTCGATGAAGCACCGCTGCGGATAAATCGGTTCATTCCTGGGGTGGGGACGCCCATCGTCCCTCAGTCCCGGCTGGTTGATGAATCTCCGGACAAGGTGTTGGTCACGGCTTGGAATTACTGTGGCGATATCATGCGGAAAAATGCCGGCTATCAAGGGGAATGGCTCACGGCCTTTTCTGTGGATTGATGCGTGTCTGTGTTCTAGGACATCGAGGGATGCTGGGACATGTGGTCCGGCGGTATTTGGAGGCCTGCGGTCATGAGGTGCTGACGTGTGCAGAGCGTTTTGCAGGAGGGGATGCTGCTGCTGCGTTTGTTGAGGCGATCAACAGATTGGAAGTGCAATGGTGTGTTAATTGCATCGGCGCTCGGCCGGGGCCGGGTATTCCGCCGGACTGCTTGGATTTGGTGAACCATCAATTGGTGTCTGCTTGTTCGGAGCATCTGCGATCAGAATGCGGCTTGGTGCATGCCAGTAGTGACGGTGTCTTTTCGCCACTGTCTGGGCGGTGCTGCTGGGATCAAGAACCGGATGCGATGGATGTTTATGGGAATTCCAAACGACTGGCAGAGGCATCGTTGCGCCGGGAGAATGATTTCGTCATTCGATGTTCTATTGTGGGGCCCGAATTGGGGACCTCTCGTAGCTTGATGGGGTGGCTAATGGCGCAATCAGGGGAGGTCGAAGGGTATGCCAATCAGTCTTGGAATGGTGTGACGTCGCTGGAATGGGCCAAGTATTGTAATGCTATCCTCCGGGGAGAATCTGAATCTCAGGGACGAGTCGTTCAGCCGGCATCCTTGCCGGTAGTGAGCAAGTATGAGCTGCTGCGGCTGATGGTTGAATGTTGGGGACTTGATCTCGTAGTGCGCCCTGTTACTGCCAGTGTCGTGATCGATCGCTGTTTGGTGCCGAATGTGCCGGCGATTTCAATTCGCGCGTTGCTTACGAAATTGAAATCTTGGTATTAGACTGTATGTCTTTGTGGGTATTTCCCTGAGTTGTGAGTGAAGTAATTACCGCCATTCCTGTTTTCAATGGCGAACGATATCTATGTGCGACGCTCGAATCCTTGGCCGCTCAAGGGCGACGGCCGGATCGTGTCGTGGTGATTGATGATTGTTCGACGGATGGGACTCGAGAATTGGTTCGTGGGTGCGATAGCATTCGTTGCGAATTGGTTCGGAACGAGACGAATCTGGGGCTGTTTCTCAATCTGAATCGCGCGTTGGAATATGCGGCAGAGGCTGAGTATTTCCACTTGCTGCTGGCTGATGACTGCGTGCGGCCGAACTTCATCGAATGTCTCGTGGATTCCTTGGCTGCTGCTGCTGCGCCTTCGCTAGCCTATTGCGCTTATGATTGGATTGACGCTGATGGGCAGGTGACCCGTCGAGCCGGAGGTAATGGACGGTTTGTGGCGAGCGAGATTAGCCGTCGAGATTTTTTGTCACGGCAGAGTGCTCTGAAAACAGTCAGTGTCGGCTCCGTGGTGATTCGGTCAGGGCATCAGACACTGCCGGTAAAGTTTCGGAGTGATATGCCTCACGTGGCGGATTGTGTTTTCTACGCGGAGCTGGCGGCTTCGGCCCATCAGATCCTTGCTTTTCGTGAAGCCTTGTGTGAGATCAGGCGTCATTCCGAGAATGCCACGAGTCGGAATGCTAAGAACTTAAACGCGTGGGTCGCCGATGAGTGGCGAGCGATGCGCTGTATTTCGAATCTCATCCGGGAGAGCAATTGGCGACGGTGTATTCGGGGTCATTATCAGCAATGTTTGTTTGCGGCGAGGTCGAGGGTGAAGCAGCAATGGACTCGGGCGGATGATCCTCATTTCGCCTGCCAGATTGGTGTGATCGTGGAACACGAGACTTCGTGGCATCATCGCTTTTTGGCGGCGGGTGCGGTATTATTGCGGGATCTGGTGAAGGGAAAGAATTTGCCGACGGATCCGCGATAAAAGGTTAGTTCAAAGTTTAAGGGGCCAAGTTGGGCGAGGGGGAGCTCTAGTGTTTCAATCTCAAAGTTCCAAGCTTATTCTCTTTTGTGGTTGGGAGCACATTCCAAGATATTCGTTTCCCGCCTCCCCATTCTTGATCGCATCTTCGAATAACGGCGCTGTGGAAATTGGCTTTTCATCTGTTGTACGGTTACGGCATGCTCCCCTCGCATGGCGCGACAATTGACGCAGAAGATTGCCTGGTGGCAGGTGTTGTTGATTCTGGCTGTCCCGTTGGTCTTTCTGTTCCATCCTAGTCTTCGATCGGAGTTGGTTTTGTTTTCGAATGATGGGCCTTTGGGAATCATTAGTTCGGAGGCGGGAGCGTTGCCGGGGGCTTTTGCGGGATACTGGGACGACCTGAATTGGGTGGGGCGGGAGAACCCTAGTGCCTTGCCGGATTTTTCGATGTTGCTGGGACTGTTGGTCAACAGTTCGGTGGTTTATTCCAAGATTTATGCACCGGTTTCGTTGTTGTTTCTGGGGTTTGCTGGTTGGTTGTTGTTTCGGCAGTTGGGATTTTGCCCCGTTGTTTGCGTGTTGGGGGCGATTGCTTTCGCTTTTAACATGAACGCCTTCTCGAATGCCTGTTGGGGCTTGCCTTCAAGGGCGACCACCTTGGCATCGATATTGGCCGCCCTCGCAGCTCTTCATTTGAAGGCTGAGCGCATGCCGTTTCTCAGGTATGTGTTGGCTGGGTTTGCGGTTGGGCACGGGATTATGGAGGGGTTCGATGTCGGGGCTCTTTATAGTTTGGTGGTTGGTGGCTATGTAGGACTGCTCATTTTGTTGGAGAAGGGCGATCTGGGACAGAAAGGGCTGAAGGCGGTGGGGATGATTGCGGTGGTAGCGGTTTCAGCGGCGTTTTTTTCTGCTCAGGCGCTGACCACTCTCATCGGGACTCAGGTGCAGGGGGTGGCGGGCATGAGTCAGGATCCGAAGGACAAGGAGCAGCGTTGGAACGAGGCCACGCAGTGGAGTTTGCCTGTCAAGGAAATATTGAGAGTGGGGATTCCTGGAATGTTCGGCTACCGAATGACGGATCTCGGGGGCGGCTTGCAGGAGAGTTCTTATTGGGGGGCGGTGGGGAGATCGCCGGGGTGGGAGGTTCACAAACAGGGGTGGGCTCGTCATTCGGGCTCTGGCGAGTATGCAGGGACGCTCGTTCTCTTGTTGGCTGCCTTTGCTGTGTTTCAGAGTTTCCGGGGAAGTCAAGGGCCCTTGGGAGGTGATCAGCGGATGGTGGTTTGGTTTTGGATGGGGGTTGCTTGTGTCTCGGTTGTTTTGGCGTTTGGGAAATACGGACCTCTTTATCGTTTAGTTTATGAGCTTCCTTACTTTTCGATGATTCGAAACCCCATCAAGTTTATGCATCTGTTCCATCTTGCGGTGCTGATTCTCTTCGGCTATGGGATGCAGGTTTTGTGGTGCCATTACTTGGCCCGAGCACCGGAGCGTAAGGAGACGTTGGGTGTATTTCTCAAGCAGTGGTGGGCGTCTGTCGAAGGATTTGATCGGAAGTGGACTTTTGGGAGCGGCATCGTGGTGTTGGTTGGCGTCTTGTCATGGCTCGTGTATGCGTCGTCAAAAAATGAAATGATTCGGTTTCTCTCGAGTGTTGCCATCCCGGGGGATATTGCGGCCGCCATCCACGCGTTTAGTGTCAGTGAGGTGATGTGGTCGGTTGTTTTCTTGCTGGGAGCTTTTCTGATCCTCGCCCTCATTGTCAGCGGCGCCTTTAATTTGAGGCAGGGAAAGGCGCTGGGAGTGATCGTTGGGTTAGTCCTTTTGGTGGATCTTGCGCGTGCGGATCGGTTTTGGATCGTTTATTACGACTACAAGGAGAAGTATGCGACGAACCCGATTATCGAGAAACTGAGAGAGAATTCTTTCGAGCGGCGAGTCACGAGTACGCTGAACCCACTTAGGCCGAGTTCGCTTTCAAATGAGAACGGAGCGTTCTTTGGCATTATCGCCTACTCATGGCTCCAGCATCAGTTTCCTTTCTATGATATTCAGTCCTTGGATGTCGTCCAAATGCCTCGATGGCACATCATGGATCTGACGTTTGGAAGTCTTTTTGTGCCTTCGAATGTGCAGGAAGGAGTCAAATATTCGCGGCTCTGGGAATTGACCAGTACGCGTTATCTGTTGGGGATGACGAGCTATGTTGCCGTGCTGAATCAGCAGTTTGATTATAATCGAGATCGTTTCAAGATCTTGAGTCAATTTAACTTTGTTCCGAAGGAGGAAATGAGCTCATCTGCTGTCAAGGTAGACGACTTAACGGTGGTGGAGCATCCGGAGGGGAGTTTCGGGATCATCGAATTCGAAGGGGCGTTGCCGAAGGCCAAACGCTATTCCAACTGGATAACGCTGACCAATGAGCAAGCCGTCCTCGCCCAACTTTCCGACCTTCAATTTGATCCGGCCCAGACCGTTGTCGTCATGGATGGATCTGTAACCCCTCCGGCGGTGGCGCCGGATTCGGACGGTGGCACCGCAACGATCGAGAGTTACCATCCCAAGGTCATTCGAATCAAGACCGGTGGCTCGAGTGATGGGGTGCTCCTGTTGAATGATCGCTTCCATCCGCATTGGAATGTCTATGTGGATGGCGCCCAGCAGATGTTGTTGCGGTGCAACTATATCATGCGCGGAGTTAAAGTGCCGGCGGGCGATCATGTGGTTGAATTCCGGTATGAACCGCCCCAGTTGGGGCTTGGTATCAGCCTTACATCGATCGGCCTGGGCTGCTTGATCTGTATCTACCTCGTGCGGGGAGGGGCGGGGCGCAAGGAAACCAACTCCGAAACATCCACTGTGCCCGGGAGCTAGCCTATGTTGCTTGGTTGGCTTGATAAGCCACTGGCGGGTTTTAGGAGTGATACTGATTAGTTTCGTGGCGGAATGTTTGGGTTCTTCGGGCAAAGCTGTTGGTTGCTCACTCGATTCGAGGCATTTGATGCTCGGGAGACAGGTTTGAATGACTTGGTAAACCTTAGACTGAGTGGCGAATTCTGGGTCGATTGGCGGAATCTCTCCTAGGGTGCTGATGGTCGTACCTCAGTGATCCAGTTTTGGCGGTAGGCGGTTTGAGCAAAAGAAGCGGCCGAGGAGCCGGGCTGGATCGTCCCATCAGGATTCGGTGAAACCGACAAGGCAGATTTTCTTCTCTAGAGTGAGCAACGCATTGTGGAAGCCGAACTTTCTGGACGAGGGAATCTTTTGATCCGGAGCGAGCGGTTTATCCACGGTGATGCTGGCGGTCTGGAACTG
Organism: Limisphaerales bacterium; assembly: GCA_024761205.1. GTDB lineage: Bacteria > Verrucomicrobiota > Verrucomicrobiia > Limisphaerales > AAA164-E04 > UBA2970. The sequence continues at coordinate 44,561 of JAMASS010000006.1, read as the reverse complement.
GTTAAGCACGGCGCCCAACATGTTTTGCCAAGTGGCGCCTGATTCATCGTCGATGAAGGTGCGCGCCTTTGGGGATACATTTGTTTCCGATGTTGCTGAATATTGGTGATTGATTGGCACTGGCGGTGAGGTGATCGCGCTATTGAGTCGTAGGCTTCCAGTGCGTTGGGGGTGGTTTGTGCTATTTCGGAGTCGGTTGGCTGGTTGTGAGGTTGGTAACAAAATCCGCTGCCTGCCGGACGGTGCTTTGGTTGATTTCGTTCTCTCGGAGACCTCGGCTCGGTATTTGAGAGAGGAGGAGGAGATGGTCGGCGTGGCTTAGGCGCTCAGAAGCACTGGCGTTCGGTTTGCGCTGAGAGCCTTTAGCAAATTGTAGCGGTGTTGTTCCCTGGCGAAAGTGTTGGCTGTGCTCGTGACATTCGGATCGAAGTGTTTGACGGCGTAGTCCTCCAATCCTCCGTGATGAACGAAGACGACGTATCGGTGGTTGTGGTTATGAGGGATTCCGGCGGGCAGTCTGCCGGGATGCCATGCGATGGCAAAAACCGTTGAATGATCGGGAGGACTGATTCTGGGAGGCGCACTTGCATGAGGTTCTGAAGATGAAGTTCCGATTACTGATGAGCGAAAGAGCCGGTCGCGTCGACGATCCGGCTCCAGAGTGAATCTTAGGGAATCAAAGTGGCTTACAAAGGCCGGATCCAGATGTTCCGGTAGCGGACCGGGTTGCTATGATCCTGCAGCACCAAGGGTCCCTTGGCAGCGGCACCGGAAAAAGCGGCGGCGGTTGTTTTCTTACCCGATATCGGAATGTGGTTTTGGATCAACACGCCGTTGTGGAATACGGTGAAGGATCCGGGAATGACATCTGTGCCGTCTTTGGTCAGTTTGGGCGCAATGAAGATGATATCGTAGGTCTGCCATTCGCCGGGTTTTTTGGAAGCATTCACCAAAGGCGGGTTGTTGCCGTAGAAGGCGCCCGCTTGACCGTTGGGATAGGTCTTGTTATTGTAAGAATCCAGGACCTGGATTTCATATCGTCCTTGTAGGTAGACGCCGCTATTGCCTCGGCCTTGTCCCTCGCCCTCGATCTTTCTTGGCGTGGCCCATTCGATGTGTAGTTGCACATCGCCGAAGGTTTCTTTCGTTCGAATGTTACCGGTTCGATTGACCGTCATGGCCCCGTTGGTGACTTCCCATTTAATGGGACCGCCTTTGATGCTTTCCCATTTGGAGAAATCCTTCCCGTCAAACAGCACGATGGCGTCAGATGGTGGTTCGCCCGGCTGATTGCCTGGGGTGATGATTGGGGGTTCTTGACTGTTGGGGTTGGCAGTCACCAACAGGGTTCCGCCAAGAGCGAGGGCTGGGAAGAGTGTTTTGACTGTTAAACGCATATAAAGGCCTGTGTTGGTCGGTTCGTGATTTATTGGGCTGCAATGCAGAAAAGTTCGCTATTGGTGCGAATGAAAAGTTGTCCATGCGACGCGATAATAGCGGAGCGTGTTTGATCGTCGCTGCCGCTGCCCATCGCAATATTGCTAATAATCTTGCCATCTTCGGCGTTGATCACTACGACGTCGCCGGCAAAATTCATGACATAGATTTTTCCATCGGCAGCCAAGGGCGATGCTTCATACTTTGGGAAACCGGGAAGTTCGGTAGTCCACTTGACCGTTCCAGACTTGGGTTCGACACGCGAGAGTGCCTTTCGAACATCGCTGAGGATGAAAAAGTCACCCTGATAGCAGGCGGGCGTGGGAACGTCGGAGGAGAGTTCTCGGGTATCGTTACTCACCCAGGCGATTGCACGATCATTCAGCAGTCCAGCACCGCCGGGCTTGATGGCGTAAATCGGGTCTCGTTTTGGCGCGCAGACCAGAATGATATCCTCACTGGCGATGGGTGAGGGCACGTGGCGCCAGTGTCCGATTCGGTTGGGGTTCCAAGTGCCCCAGCGCCACAGTTCCTTGCCGGTGGCGGGATCATGACCGGTCAGGACATCCCCGCCAATGATCAGGATCTGCTTTTGTCCACGGAATTCAAAGGGGATGGGGGTGGTGAAGGCTTCGCGAGATTCGGCTTTGGCCTTGCTGGGACGCACATGACGCCAGAGCGTTTTCCCTGTGCTCGGATTCATGGCGAGAATATAAGACTCGTTTTCACGATCGCTAAAGCCGCGGCCGCGGACCGGTGTGTCGCGCTGAAGGACTTGAAGGTAGAGTTTGTCTTCGTAGAGGAGCGGGCTGGAACTGAACGTCCATAGGAAGGCGAACGCGCCTTCTTCCTTTTGAATGTTGCGCTTCCACAGTTCCTTCCCGTCGAGATTGAAGGCAATGAGGTCCCCATTGCCATAGAAGAAAACCACCACCTGCCCGTCGGTTGCCGGAGATGGTGACGAGTAGCTACTGCGGCTGTCTTGTCGGAGGCCTTTGCTCAATTGTTTCGACCAAAGAGGGTTCCCTGAGCTGCGGTCGAAGCAGAGCGCCATCAGGGATTGGGATTGACTGTCCGTGCTCGAGACGAAGACTTTGTCTTCCCAAACAGCGGGTGTCGCGGCGCTCTCACCAGGAAGTTTTGCCTTCCAGACAACATTCTCGGTCTTGGACCATTTTGCTGGAAGTCCGGTTTCTGTGGTCGATCCATTGAAACTTGGCCCGCGCCATTGGGCCCAGTTGGCCGCCTCAAGCATGTTGGTGATGGAGAAAGCAAGAGCTAGGAGAAGACTGCGTTTCATGTGATTTTTCAGCATATTTTTGTGGTTGAATACGTTTGATGGTAAAGCGATGTGGCGGCTTCTAGAAGAACAAAATTCAGATGCAGTTGTCCTTTTGCCAGAAACGATGCGGGATGATATGGCCTCCTCGGCTTAGATCAAGCCAGAGCGGTTCATTTGGTGTTGAGGATCAATCCTAGAATTGAATGAAAAACACCTTGATGCCGGTTGTTTCGACGGTTTTCGGGTTCTGGATTCGCTTACTGAATGTCCGCCGCCCCGACCATGTTCTGGGGATCTCGGAACTTTTTTGAAGGGGGGCGAACGGATTGAGCAATTGCACACCCCGTATCTTGTGTGAGGCATCCTCGGATGCAGGCGACGACTCATCAGGGTCGAAGAGGTTCACGGCGGCACCACCGATAATGATCTTTTGCGGCTTTTTCGCGAGCGGGTTCGTGGTGGCGACATTGGGGTCGCTGGATTCGGCTTCCATCGCCACCGCACCGTTCAAGGTTTCAGAGGTTGCCGTCGCTTTTGGCAGAGGCTCTTCTTTTGGGTTCGATTCCTGAGCTTGAAGACTCCCCAAGCAGGCACTCAAGACTGAAACAGTTACAACAAAATGGTTCATAACGACTTTCCGTGATTGCGAAGGATCTTGGCCGAACGATTTCAAGACGTCAAACCTAGAGGCAGAGGAGCGTGTGATGGGAAGAAGATGCATGTCCTTGATGTCCCACTTCGCTCAAGAATTCCAAGGTTCCTAATGCACCCCCCTTTCATTATCACACTCGCGGGGGAAGGCCCGACTGGTCCTGCGATTTTGCTGCCGGCGCGGGAATACAGATGTTTTGTAGAGTCTCTCTGCAATTTTACTCTTCGTGGGAGTGGCGTTGTTTTTGCCCTGCCTGATTCGTCGGCTTGGGCAATGGCTCAGTACCTCGCTGATATGACCCATTTCTTGGCGACGAAGCTCACCTGTTTGGATTATCAGGCTGCATTGTTGCCGGCGGTCAAGGCACGGTTGGCCTGACAGGAAGGCGGGAGTGCTTTTGAGTTTCCGGCAGCCTTGGCCCAACAGGCGACTCTGGGATGCCGAATCCTTGAGTGAAATGGCGCTCGGGTGACGTTGGTTTGCTTTGGTGCGGGGCTAGGCAAGCCACAGCCCATTTGTTGGTGATCAATCGCGTGGCGCTGCCGGAACTGCCAATTATCTCCGAACCTGTCATCGGTATGAATTCCGGGTGGACTACTGCATCCTGGGTTGACAGAGATCGCGTGTATTTATTTGCTTGCGAGCAAAGGGGGACTGTCTTGACCTGTGCGAGATTCTGTAGGGATTTGCGCGAGCGCGGGGGCGCTCAACCTAAGGTTCCACCAGCCGAGCAGCGTATGGCTGCTTTGTGGTTCAAAGCGAAGGTGATTGAGGTGGTGAGACAGATTCGAAGAAAGGTGGGGCGAGAGTCTTTCGAGCCGTCCTCCTTCGCTGGTCTCCGGAGGCGGGATGTCATTGACAGGATGCTTGGTCGATGAAGTGGTCCGATCAGTTCGCTGTTACCGATCTCAGTGAGAGCGGCTCGGCGGAGTCTCGCCCTACCTTCATCGTTTGGAGCACTCCCGCTTTTCACTAGTCACGGGTTTATGCTTGATCCGGTCGGTGGAGATCACATGATTGGCCCCTTATGAGCAGCGAGAATCTCTCGGAGTGCAAAGAGTTGTTTAAGGACCACGTTCAGACCGCGCTTTTGAAGCAGCGTACCATTACGATCTTTGGCGAAATCACCCAAAAGGCCGCGCGGGATTTTACCGAGAAACTCATGGTGCTGGCTGGCGAGTCCAAGGATTCCATCCGCGTGATTATCAATTCGCCCGGCGGTCATGTGGAATCCGGCGACACGATTTTCGACATGATTCGTTTTGTGGGGTTGCGGATTCTGATGATCGGTACCGGGCGGGTCGCCAGTGCCGGGGCGCTGATCTATTCTGCGCCGCCGAGGGAAGATCGATTCTCGTTGCCGAATACACGGTTCATGTTGCATCAGCCAAGTGGGGGAGTTGGGGGGTCGGCATCGGACGCGGAGATTGAGGCTAAGGAAATCATCAAGATGCGCGAGCGGCTCAATCGGACGTTTGCGGAACGGACCGGGCAGTCTTTGGGGCAGGTCACCAAGGATAGCGATCGCAATTTTTGGATGAGTCCGAAGCAGGCGGTTGAATATGGCTTGGCAGGCAAAGTGATCCGATCGGTGGATGAGCTGAAGTAGATGGTTCATCGCTTTCCCTGAGGAGGGGCTTGGTGGTGTGGTATCTTGGCGGCTTGGGTATCATTCTGCTTCTGGTCGCGATTTATGACTCACCCAATGCCGTCACGCCATCCTTCGGAATTTTCCGATTATGGGTCGTTTCCGCTATTTGCTGGAATCGATTAGTCTGGAATTACGGCAATACATCGTTACGAACAGTGTTGAGGAGCGTCCTTTCTCCCGGGACCAGCGGCTCTGGTTTCAACCTCGAAGCGGGAAAATGAGTATTTTGGTTTTGAGACCGACAACGATCTGGAGATCACTCCGAATTACCTGATTATCAAACCCAACGCCTTTCTCTTAATTCGATCCGCAGCTCGGCGAAAAGAGAACTACGACTCGAATCATAAAATCTCATCAGCGAAGGTGTTGGGCGAATATCGCGCAAGAAAAAGGGAGCGGTGCTGCGCCATTGGTATTTGCCGATCATATTTCGTTGCCGTTTAGCACGAATTCGAACGTGCCTTTCGACGGTTTTGCGAGACAGGCTTGGCGGAGCATGTCACCTTTATTGATTCTGGAAAATTGGGTTTTCCTGACACCACTTCACGCTTTCTCAATGGGATGCGACATTATTGGCTTGGCCCGTGAGCCCGATGTTGGGGCTTGGGTGTATTCAGGGCGCAACGCTGCCTTCAGGGCGCAACGCTGCCACTCCGTCCACTGTCCGACAGGCGTGGCCACGCAGAATCGGTGGTTGGCAAATGCAAGCCATAGACGGGGCGGTATGGAAGCTACATTGTATCCACTGAGGAGAGGTGCTACGACCATATGGGGGCAGCCTCGTGCTCCGCCAACCTCCCTGCCGTTGGACAACCTTGAATGGCAAGAAATTCGGGCTAATTCTTACGTGTTTTGCCGGTCTGAGAAGGCTGGGAATGAACGCATTTGATGCCGCTTATCACACGCGTGCGGTAGCTCCACTGGGGGATTTGGCGCTCACAACACGAACGTTGCTCACTTTGGCAACTTTGTGATCGAACTGTGGCTTGCGTTGTTCATGATTCTCGACTCAATTAATTTCATTCTCTACGGATGGCTGACACGCCGGAAATGGGGTTGATGGCGACAGGAAAGAGATACGCAAAGTGTGTTTGTGGCTGATTGCAGTCTGCACGTTGGCAATCTCCGTTTGACCTTCTATGGACTCACTCTGAATCATCACCAAGCAATAGCCTCCCGTATGCCTCCCCCTCTTTCACGTTGTGTCAATTATCTCAACAACGGGATTCACCACAGCAGATTTTATCAGTGGCACCAAAGTCATACTTGCGTGGCTCATGATCCTTGGCTGCCTCGAGTTCTTTACGCTGTTAATACTGTTTATATCTTCGCTGTGGAAAAAGCATTGATGATTGGAATATGCTTTGTTTTAATGGGTGGTATCACAGCCACACCGATAAATCGCTTCGTCGGAAATCACATCAAAACTCCTTTGATATACCCTATTCTAAACTGCTAACGCTCTTTCACTGGATATATCGCCGGACAACACCCCATCGTTTGGCAGAATGCCTGGCTAAAGTGACTGATGCTATTATAGCCCACCTCGAGGGCCACTTCCGTGACATTAAATTTCCCTTCACGAAGGAGCTCAGCTGCCCTCTCGATGCGGATCTGTCGCAGATACTGGGGAATGGTCATTCCTACCTCCTGCGAAAACGTTCGGCTCAAATAGTAGGGACTACACCCGACCCGGCGCCCCAATTCCTTTAAACTCGGTGGCTCTGTTAGATTCTCTATCAGCAACCGCTTCACTTGGGCTGCCCGCTCATCGGCCAGCCGTTGTTGCCGATGACAGAACAACTCTTCTTTGGGAGCAATAAACAGGAGGCAACAGGCCAATTCGAGTGCCTTGGCCCGATACCACAAAGGCAGCGCCGCCGTCAGCACTGGTGGCTTCCGGACGTTGTCCACCCACCCTCGGATGACAGATGAAAGTCTGTGGACTTCACTTACAACAGACCCTTGCTGCCGATTTCGAACAGCTTGTTGCACCACCGGATGCAGGTTCCCGCTCTCGATGGGAAGATTGTTGGATAGGAAATCGATCGAAAAATCAAGGGTAAGGAACTGATGACGGTTGCGTGGCCGCCGCAACATCTCGACGGCTGCCTGACTGCAAAAAGCAAACCAGATATTGCCGGCATCAAACTCGGCTCGACGTCCCTCACAAAGAAGCTCTCCGCTTCCCTTAAGATTAAAGCATACCTCGAGGTGATCTCCCGTGCAGTGGCAATCCTCACGCTCCCGACTGTCGCCTTCGAAATCAAACCAATCAAAAGCAAAGCCTGTCTGAGACCGATCTCCGAAAAGGGCGGTTCGTCCCGGCACCGCCGCACCCAGCCGATGCGCAGTTCTCGCCACACCGGCACGGCCAACCCCATCGGCTTGGGGCTGGTTAGCAGATGCACTCTTACCGCTCATCACCATGAGGGATATTTTTAGGATATAGAAATGATAGTGAGATTATATCTCCTTATAAGGGTAGAGCGTCCACTTTTATCCAGTCCACGCATCTAGCTCTCTTGCGTGTCGCAGACGCCCACAAAAGGGCCGAATCGCACGAACAGAGACTCTCGATCTTTAGACATGAGCAAGGAGCCCGGTTCCAAGAGCCGAGTTCCCCACCACTGAAAAAAGTGAAGAGGAGGCACGCCATTTCAGAAATAGATATCAACACCCGCGTTGAAGAATCAAGGAAGCCCGGGAGCTGATAACGAATTGAAAGATCGTTAATGAAGTAACTACTGAGTTCGCCGGCTCGGGCGTCCGGTACCCCATCAGCGCGCGCATTGACGCTGGTGTTACTTGCGCTTGTGAACATTGGCGGTACAACCATACTGGTGTAAGTGCCGACCTTGCCAAACTCGATTCCTACCTCCCCATTGATCTGGTATTCAGGAATGTATGGCACCTTCGCTCCATCGACACCGCCTTCAAACAAGGACTCTGGATCGGTATTCCGAGCATTCCCGCCCAACTCAGCATTCATTAGGGTTGGCGACAGACGCGCTGGTGTACGGAACGCCCATTCTTGGGCTTGCCCATGACCGTAGCTCACCATCAGTTCGCGCCTCATCGAATTGATGCTCCAATATTCTCCGTCATTTCCGTCCTCCCTCCGCCTAGATTCACACCAACGCTTAGGTTGTCAAAATCCGTCCGAAACAGGACATCTTCTGCGATCAAGCCACAATCCGGTTTCGTGTAACGGCTCCCAAGCCCAAAACTCCATGAGGTCTCCCCCTCAAGATGCCATCCCCCATGATGGACACGGCCTTGCTCCGCTCGGTGTTGGCCCCAAGAACGCTGATATTCGGGAACAATCTCATGCCATCTTCCTTGCAGACGTGAGCACCTGCGACCTGTCGGAGAACTCGATTGACATCTGCATTGAGATACCCGACGCAATACCTCCTCTCCGATATAGGCCCCAGAAGCCGGCAACTTTTGCTCGGTGGCCTCAAAACCGATTAGGGTTACTTCGGGCAACAATATCAACTCGCTGCCAGGGCCGGCGTCCGAAGACTCAGCCTTTTGAGCTTGGATGTGGTAAATTCGGCTCACTGCACAGGACACCAGAACCACGGCGAGGAATGGCGCAACCAACCCGCTTTTCGAATCAATTTCCTCATCTTCTTCTAATGATATTGAAACTCAGTCTCAAAAAACGAAGACAGTTCTAATGAGACTGAGTCTCGATTGCAAGGTCTTTCTTAGGAAATCCAAAGCGTGATCTGCCAAACGTCCTGGCAGTCGAGGTTAAATCGACGCCTCATTCCAGCCCAGAGCTTTGGAATTATTCACTCACTCACCATGAGAGCGGAACTGAACGATGACTGACGAATAGAAATTTCTGATTCCACAGTGGAATTTGCGCCGCCGACGAATGCGTATCTGACCTCACCTACCCTAAAAATCAACAATCACTAGCCGTCAACCGTCCTGCTTTCACTCGCTCGGTTTTATTCTAATCGTGAGACAAACCTTACTGTCGTTTAAAACAACTGTCTGAAAGACGACGTCTATCTGTTCACGAATAATCCGGGCTAAGGCGCCGGGTGAAATGATACCGTGGTAACGGTCAACTCTAATCAATCTTGACTAGGAATGTCCGGTGGGCATTCAAGATTGCCTATCGCAAAAATCGACGGCACCATTGAAGCAGGTCACACTCTGTGAAACCACCCATGACACCCGGTTTTTGGGAGGGAAAATATGGCGGACGATTTACCAAGACTGAACGCGGAAGCGTTCAGATGTCCACATTGCAATATTTTTGCTCAGCAACGCTGGGTAAAACCATATGATCTGCATGATATTACCATTCACACCTTAAGTAATCTGCTCTTGGATTACAGGCGAAAGATAGATATCCGTAAGCAAGCAACTATAGAAGATTTTCTTTCATTGGCCCAAACTGAACTGTTACGTTACTTAGATAGCAACTATATTATTCCTGATAATTTCAGTTTTGCTAAATGCATACGCTGTCATAAATATTCGTTGTGGCTAAATTCGGATATGATATATCCTGCATCAACTCCATTTCCTGCCCCAAACGAAGATTTTAATGATGACATTAAAGAACTTTGTTGTGAAGCCGCAGTAATATTCAACGCTTCTCCTCGCGCATCCGCTGCCATGATGCGTTTATGCGTAGAGAAGATATTAAAAGAGCAACTTGGGTAAACAGGAACCCTGAATGACATTATCGGGGATTTAAGAAAAAAAGGGAGAATAGACCGGATACAGCAGCAGGCATTGGATTGTTGCCGAGTAATAGGTAACCATGCTGTTCACCATCTAGGCAAAATAGATCTGTCGGAGGATAAAGAGCATGTAAAATATCTCTTTGATCTAGTAAATGATATTGCTCAGGAGATGATTACAAAGCCAAGAGAAATGAGCGAGAGATATGGCTCTCTGCCAAAAACATCCAGAGAACAAATAGATGAACGAGATAGAGATAAGAATAATTGAGTAGACGAACAGTGGATAGACTATCTGTAACGCGCTACCGAACAGGTGGGATTCAGTATTCTGATGGAGATCGTTTCCGGCCTCCGTAGGGTTCTTTCGTTGGCGTTACGTTTGTGCGTCTTCCTTCCCCTCTTGTTCCCCGAAGAACCCTTCCAGGCTGATGGAGGGTTCCCGGTTCAGCTTGTCTGCCCATTCTCGCACCTTCCCGATTTCTGCTTCATCCAAGGCTTCGCAGACGGCAATGTCCCACGCTTGCCGAACCGGCGTGTATCCATCCCGGTACTGCGGAACGTCCATATTTCGAGTTTCTTCCCATGCTCGCGCCAACCGCCGAATGGTCTTTGGGTTGTCCAGTCGCGGGACGCGGATCTGTAGCAACCCTTTTGGCCGGTAGACCACGAAGTCCAAGCTTTTGCCTCGATGGATCAGGGTCATGAGTCGTCCCGGTGTACTGTTCAACCAGACCGCCCATGCCTTTGCCTGCTCTTGAGTCAGTCCCTGTACTGGCTTCCACGTCATCCCGAGCTCTTTACTTTCCTGTGCGACTGCGCTCAGCCGCCCCGTTTGCGTTCTTTGTCCCGAGTTTATGAGCAGATGGCTCGCTACCTCATTCGTCCATTGCCTCCATAACCGCTCCTCTCGCGCCTCCCGATCGTTTTCCGTCTCGCTTTCGTTCGGTTTCAGGCGCATGGCTGAGTCGGGACGCCCTTCGATCCGCATTTGTCCGTTCGCGGCCTTCGAGTTGAGTACATGTCGCGCTGCCCCCGTCCCTTGGTGTCCCACAAGCGCCCCGTGCCCGGGTGCCTTTATGGTTACTCTTGGCACCCCGCGCATCGCGACCAGACATCCCCACTCGAGAATCTCCTCGACGGCGTCGTCCAGCGTCAGATCCCGCCATCCCGCGGCGCTCCAGTCCCCTGCCGTCATCCGCTCGGTGCGGACCTCCTTTGTCCGCCCTTCCGGGATTTGCTTTCCGCTCGCGATGGCTTCTGCGACGGCGACCGCCTCTTCCATGTTGCGAGGAAGACGGTCAAGGCTGACAAAACATGTCGGGCGACCCTCGGCTCGTCCCTTCCGTGTACCGATCACCAGGCTTTCGTTCACGCCTGTACTCTGGCTCATGTTGACGTTTCCGGGCTCGTGGCAGGTCAATACATATCTGATGTGCAATCGCTCAGCGAGTATCTGCCGCTCGCGCAATCCGCTCGGGGTGAGCAGGCCCGCGGTCGGGATGACCATCCCTAGAACCCCTTCTTCTTGGTCGATGCATTTGAGCCCCAGCGCGACATAGAGCGGCCTCGTCGTGGTTTTTTCCGCCATGCCCCGCATCGCCGGATCCGCGGCTTCCAGGATCGCTTGGGCTCCGTCGATGCGCTTGCGCACAGCCACCTGCTGATCTTGCTCGAACTTCGACCCGAGCTTGTCTCGGGTGACGAAGGGCGGGTTCATCAATGCCACCCTGCGTCCCAAGACATCATTGACAACATCATGAACCTTCCCATCATGTGCCTTCGGTTCGTCCTCACGCAGCGCGATGCGCACGCCCTTTGCCTTGTCCTTGTAGGTCCGCTCCCCCTCGAACTCAAACCCACCCTGCCCCTGCGAGTCATACTTCGCCGGCTTGCCGACAACCCTGTCGTCTGTGAGCAGTTCAAGCGACCCCGCATTTGCCGGTTCTTCAGTGTTGTCGTTGTCGTTGTAACCGTAAGGCATCTGCCACAAACCCATATTCTTGTAGCGGGCGCTCAGGTCGCCGATGGTGAGTTGCGCGCCGGCGAGTTGAAGAGACACAGGGTTGATGTCCAAGCCAACGACACCATCCTCAACAGCATACTTGTGCAGTTTGGCGAGCACGCCCTCCGTCGCCCCGTCGCGGAGCGCCCGGCGTTTCATGGCGGCAATCCACGCTATGAGCAGGGTTCCGCTGCCACAGGCCGGATCCATCGCCTTTGCCTTGCGCCAAGTCTCGCCCCTGTCCCATTCGGTTTCCTCGCATGCGTGCATGGCGAGTTCCGCCAACAGCACTGCGGCAACCGGACGTGTGAAGTAGGCGCCGTCGGCAGCTTGGTCTCCCATGACCTTATTGAAAAGCACTCCGGCATGGTCCATGCCCATCGTGGCGTATGTGTCGGCGATATCCACCGCATCCTTGGCGATCCTTCGTATCGCCTCATTGAGCGCGGCGGTCTTGCGCACATATCGAGTCAGATGCAGAAGCAGGTTGCGGGCAATCCTGAATACCGGCTGATAGTCCGTATCCAAGATATCGTTCCAAGCCAACATCAACGCTTCTGCTGGTGTCCTGTGCCCGGAAATTATCTCAAGCGTCGGGGCCTTGCTCCCCTTCAAGCCTCCCGCCGAAGCTATCCGAGCATGGACGATAGATGCAGTCATCAGCAACAACGCTGTCACGGTGCAGGCGTCTGCTCTTTTACTCCCATCGTTCGCCATGTGCTGCATCTCTAATTGCGCCTTGAGATCGGCTTCAAGGTCGTCCTCTCTCAACAAGGCAGCGGCGGCTTCCACGGTCTCACGCAGTATATTGAAATCGCGCTCCGGACCGTTCAGCAAGCCCGACCGTTTGAGTACATTCACCCGGATGGCCTCCGCTTGCGGATTATCTTCTTTGAGCGAGTACAGGAATTGCAGTGACTTCTGTGTGACTCGGTCAGGCTTGCCTTCCTCGCTCGTCAGCCTTCTTGGGGGGCGCAGCCTTCGTCGTTCCAGACCCGGCTTGCGCATCTCCTCCTTGAATATCTCTTTCGCGCGTTCTACTGCGGGCTGCGTCGAGTAGCCATCTTTCCCGAGTTTCCACTTATCTTTTGTGTTCACTGGCGCAATTAGCGGTTGTGTTGGGCGTCTGTCGTCCACGATATATGTCCCGGCGGGGGGTGCCTGGATGTTTCCGGTTGCGGGTTTGAGTTCTCCAGACTCTCGCAGCCGTTCACGAGATGAAGACCCTTTTCTGACATCGGCCACGACATCTTCAAGTTTGTTCATGGGGCCTTGCCAGATGTCCGCGTGTTCGCCTTCCTCGTCCCGCGTGATGACCAACTGATCTGCTATCTCAGCTTGCGACGGGACAGCGATGTGCATCAGGTCTTTGAGCCGGTCTTCAATGCGCCCATCATGTGCGCGCAAGGCATTCAATATCTGTCCTAACTCATTCCACCCCTCGGTGTTCTCGCAGCTTTCCAACCACGCCTCTGCATACTGCCCGTGAGGTATTGTCAGTGGAACGATCACATAGCCTATATCCTTGTCCGGGCTTCGCCGCATGACGCGCCCGACCGCCTGAATAACGTCCACCGGAGATTTGCGCGCGTCAATGAATGCGATGGCGTTGAGCGCAGGCGTGTCAATCCCTTCGCCGAAAATCCCGACATTGCTCACCCCGAAGGGATGTTCGTCTGTCGCCTCACGCAGCCCCTGCAGAGCCTCCTCCCGTTTTGACGTACTGTCTGACGAATCTCTATGTTCGACGCGATATTGCTTAACTTGCACACCTTCGCTCCGAGCCAGTTTTTGAAGCCAACCCCTCACCGGCTTGCCAGCAATCTCATCAGCCATACTTTTCGAGCGATCAATGCGATTACAGAACGCAATACTTGAACGAATGGTTAATTGCCCCTCGCCTTCAGGGTTAGGGACCATACCCCCAATAGCCATTGCGTAGGCCAGTTTCCTGATGTTCATGCTGGTGGTGGCGCCGGGGGTATCGGCGGCGTTTTTGTCCGCCAAAGCGTGCCCGCTGGCCGGCACCATCACGGGCGATGATCCGGTAATCACTGATGTACCCCTCCTGAACCGCATCCCTGTATGAAAGCCGGTAGCACTCCGCCCCGAAGGTGGCCTCGTCGTCCATCGTAAAGACTTCGTAATCAGGGTGTTTCTTTTTCGCCTCCTCCCGTGAATAGATGCGAGGGGTAGCTGTCATGTAGAGCCGGGTCCGGGCCGGAAATTCCTTGCTCCGGTGGCATATCGTGAACGAACGTATCTTCTCGCCGAGCTTCTTGCCCTTCACCTTTCTGATGCCCGCTGTGCGATGCGCTTCGTCGCAAATGAGCAGGGCTGCGCGCTTGTTGCTATCGCGGAGGGCCTTTGCTGTCTGGTGCCCTGACTGGTAGGTTGAAAAAATGACGGAACGGCCAGGACGTTTCTCCGCGCCCTCAAGCCACCGCTGGATGCCTTCGCTGTCCCCTTCGACTTCGCCCACAACCTCGGAAGCGCTAATGAGGCCCCAGTCCTCGGTGGGGTCATCGTATCCCCGTGGATCAGCAGACGCTCTAGCCTCTTCCTCCGACCTTTTCATAGCAGAGTCTCTGGCGACATCTCGGTCGGAACAGACGCACAGAGGATCAAGTTGTTCCCCACTGCGCTCAGCTCGATCAAGCCAGGCAAAGCGGAGTTGGCGAACCAAGCCGATGCTTGGAGCCATGATAACGGTAAGCTCGTCCTGTGCCATTCGTTGAGATACTTCATAACCGACTCGGGTTTTCCCCGTACCGCAGGGCATTATGGTCTTCCCTCGGCTTTCGTCTTCCTCCCAGCCTTTATGTTTTTCGCCTCGGAGCGATTCAAGCGTGTTAAGCGTTGCCTCAATCGCCTTGTCCTGCATTGCAGTTCTCGGATCCGACGCCTGCTCCGCTTCTTGCTTGCGGCGCTCCTGCTTGCGGCGCTCCTGCTTGCGGCGCTCCTGTTCGCGTCCGACAGCCTCGGAAATTATTACCCACTTAATTCGCTTTCCTGGGTCTGCTAGCGCTCCGAGCTTTTGGCGCACATGGTCGCTCGGAGGCGCTGTTGTCACCATCCATCTCTCAGCCCATACCGGGTTGTCGGTGGCTATGATGAAATCTTTGACGTCGCCTCCCGTGACCGTGCCCTCTCGTCCCTCCGCGGTCAGGCCGCGCGCCTTGCACTGGATGGCAACCAGCCCGCCATCCTTGCGCCTCGCCACCAGGTCGATGCCGTCGTCATCAGGCCGCGAGTCCTTGCCGAATATCTTGACGCGGTCAGGCCATTGCGCCCATGTCCATGCCTGTTCGATCTGCCATTCGAGCAGGTGCGGTGCAAGGTCGCGCGTGAGTGTTTCTAGCCATTTCCCGTCACCCGCGTCGTCGCGATGCTCGGCAATGCTCCTTTGTGCTTCTTCCAAATCCATCGCCTGTTCCTCGTTGCGAACCATTGAGAACGCCCGAGCATAGATATTATCCCGTTATCTTATCCCGGTGACGAAAAACCAACTCTTCGTAGGCCTTAGTATGACCCTCTCGGGCCGCCGCCGCCAGATCGACATCGGCCTCAGTTTCACTACAATCCGCCATCAGATGTGACCATGCTACCCATCACTTATTCAACGCGTTACAGCTTTCCTTTGGTGCTGGGAATTTTCCGGGCAATTCGCGGGTCCCGTTCACAAGCTGCATCCACCGCTTTGGCAAAGGCCTTGAAGAGCACCTCCACAACATGATGGGGTTCCTCACCGCAGAGCAACTCTAAGTGAAGATTGCAACGGGCCTCATTGGTGAAACCTTGAAAAAATTCCCGCGCCAGACCAAACCGGAAACTCGAGGACATATCCTGATACTTCTCGGCCTTGGTGACCTTGAATCCCATCGATCCCATCCCCCGCCAAACCAAATACGGTCGTCCGCTAAAGTCGATCACACAGCGCGCCAAACACTCATCCATAGGCACATACGCCTCCGCCGTGAACGGATTCCGAGGATCAAAGCCATATCCATAGCGACGAATCCCCTTCTTATCACCCAAAGCCTTGAAAAACGCCTGACCGAGAGCGATCCCACAATCCTCCACCGTGTGATGTCCGTCCACCTCGACATCCCCGAGACACTTCAGCTTGAGATCCAAAACGGCATGCTTGGCAAATAAGCAAAGCATATGATCAAAGAATGGGATTCCTGTCTCAATCTGATAGCCCCCTTTTCCATCGACATTAAGGGTCAAATGAATCTTTGTCTCCCCGGTATGCCTACGGATCGTCGCCCGTCGCTGCTTCATTGCCGGGCATTAAACACCGTCCCGTCAAAAAAAAAACGGGAAAACACTCATATCCAGTAAGGCGAAACTCCGCCCTCCGCAGCAAAGCGAAGTGAAACCAAATCCTCCACAAACCACCGAATAACCTAAACCATCCAACGTCCAGCTCGACGGAGTCTCTCCCTACCTAAAAGACGGCGGCGTTCGGTTTGCACGGAGCGACTAGCAACACCATCATGAACAAGTAACCGGACGAACCCAGACAATGATAGCCTGCACTTGGTTGGCGATCAGTCTCTTTCGTCCACCAGACTTGGCAACCGCATCAGCGGATCTTCGCAAGCTGACCCAACTTCGTTGTCCTATCGCCCTTGAGCTTTCTCCCCGATAAGGCCCATCTCTACTCTGGCAACAAACGCAGCGGCAGCATCATCAAGTTAGCAGACGGTTCGGGAGCACAAACACGCATCCTTGGCGAACGGAAGATTGCCACCAGGCAGGCGGATCTCATCCGACTCCCCAACTCCTTGATCTACCTTGCTTGGGGATGTATGACCGAATGACTTGGCCGAATCTGAGGTGTTCCACGAGGAGAGGTATTTGGCGGTCGTTGCTTCATGATCGGATGATGAAAAAGGGTGTGTCCTTTGAGGTGAAGTCGGGTTGGGAGCGACCTAATGGGTTCGCCCGCACCGGGCAGACTCGTAAGATGACAGATTCATTAGGGCGCCAGAATTGGTTCGAGAATCAGGCTTGCTGAGCATCGGCCGGCGAGAGAGAATGCCGAATTCTTCCGAATTCGAGCTTGCCAGGATTCTGGGAATGAATCCAATCTCATGCCCTCTATGAGTGTAAATCCCATTGTTTTCAATAACACGGTTCTGCGGGACGGACATCAGTCATTGGCTGCAACCCGAATGCGGACGGAGCAGATGTTGCCGGTGGTGGAGCTCTTGGACGGTGTGGGCTTCGGCGCGCTTGAGACTTGGGGCGGAGCGACGATTGACTCCTGTCTCCGGTTTTTGGGCGAAAATCCATTTGATCGATTGGATGCTCTCAAAAGGCTTTCGCCCAAGACGCCCCATATGATGTTGCTGCGAGGGCAAAATATCGTGCAGTACACGAGTTTTCCCGATGATGTGGTCTCTGCGTTTGTCAAGTGTTCCGCTGAGCATGGGATGGATATCTTTCGGATTTTCGATGCTCTCAATGACATCCGCAATTTGAAGACAGCGTTTCGGGCGGTAAAGGAGGCAGGCAAACATGCGCAGGGAGTCATTTGTTACACGACTAGTCCGGTCCATACTGTGGAGACTTTCATCAAGCTGGGAGAAGAATTGGAGGCAATCGGCAGTGACTCGGTGTGCATCAAAGATATGGCGGGATTGATTTCGCCGTCCATGAGCTACGAATTGGTCAAATCTTTGAAGCAGCGGCTCAAGGTTCCTGTGGTCCTGCATACCCACAGCACCGCTGGCATGGGGGCCGCTTCGTATTACGCGGCGATTGAGGCTGGCGTGGATGAGGTGGACACGTCGATTGCCCCGTTTGCCAACGGCACCGGGCAGCCGGATACTCTTTTGATGCAGAAAATGCTCGAACAGAGTCCGCGCAAGCCGAGCTATGATGTGGAGAAACTGCATCAGCTGCGGGAACACTTCGACGGTGTTTATGAAGAGCTCAGTGACTTCACGAGTCCGCGCAACGAGCGGGTGGATTCAGATATCTTGATTTATCAAGTTCCGGGCGGGATGTTGTCCAATTTCAGAAATCAACTGAAAGAGCAGGGGATGGCGGATCGTTTGGAAGAGGTGATGCGGGAGATTCCGTATGTGCGTGAGCAATTGGGTTGGATTCCGCTGGTGACGCCGACATCGCAGATTGTAGGGACTCAGGCAATGCTGAACGTCAAATTCGGCAGATGGAAGATGTTGTCTCAGCCGGCGATGGATATCCTCCTCGGAAAGTATGGCCGAACCCCGGGCAGGGTTGATGCGGAAAGGCGAAAACAGGCCGAGAGGCAAGCGAATCAGGAGGCGATTGAATGCCGTCCGGCAGATGTGCTGGAGCCCCGATTGCCCGCGTTGAAGGCCGAACTTGCAGCACGGCAGTTTCCGGACGCCGATGAAGTGGCCGTGCTCCACGCCATGTTCCCGCAAGAACTCAAAAAAATCCTCACCAGAGCATCCGCTCCCGTGACGCCGACCGTCACCCCCGGAAAAGAGAACCCGGCAAAAAGAAGCGCCGCTGTCTCGGGAACGGTGTCTCGCTATCGCCTGATGATCAACGGCACGCCTTACGGTGTCTCAGTCGAAACGCTTGATTAACAGGTTGGTGAGAGGGCGCGGATTCCGTTTTCTAGCAATCGGCCGCTAAAAACTAAGAAACCTCTGAACAAGTGCAGAGCACGGCGGCGCGGCTGGAAGCGCGCGGTTGAGAGGTGGGCGACGCAGGGGAGGCGCCGCGAGCCGCACTGGTCGAGGCTTGCAAGCGCCGGCCCGGTCTCTGCGTTCCTGGCTTTTGAGGGAGCGGCAGGATGCCAAGCTGCGCCTTGAGCCTGAGCGGGAGAGGCTTGTTCAAAGGTTCACTAACTAACACATAGAAAGGGAATCAGTTGTGGAGAGAGAAATCATTGAGGAAGATCAAATGACGACGGAACGTCTCGTGGCTTTGTTCAAACGGGCCTACTTCAGTGTGTCCCTCGACGAAGACGGGGACCTTTGCGTTGGCACCGACGACATCAGACGAGTCTTTGTGATTATCTACGAAGATTATAAATTGCTGAGATATTTTGCATTATTCGGACTCTGGGAAAAGGCGTCTCTGGAATCAAAACGCGCCTTCGTCAACAAAATGAACGATAAGTTCAACTTTGTCCGCTTCTCCGTCTTTGAAGATCATCCCAATGTGCTGGTGGCGGATTATTATCTCCCGTTTGAAGAAGGCATCCCCGCCTTTCAAATCGTCTCTGCACTGCGGCTGTTCTCCAGACTCGCGTATCGCATCCTCCGGGAATACGACGAAGACGATCTGGTCAAATAAACCATTCGCTGGCTCCTGCATCTTGTGTCCGGTGTGTACGGAGTATGCCGAAATGACCGGATGCGGGCTGATTATAGGGTGCCGAGTGCATCTATCAGTGCGCTCCGAAGGGCTGAAGGTCGCACAAAATCGACAAAACGCCAACCAGGCGGCCATTGAGTTCCAGACCAGAGGCTCTCCAGACGCCTGGCTTGATCTTCGATCGCCATGCCCTACTCGGCCGCTGCCGCAGGATCTTCCCGTCTCCACTCGTCGACCGAGGTCTGCACCGCGTTTTCTTGAAGCTCGGTCGGCAGCTGTTCGGTCCGTCGAATCGCAGCCTTCGGCTTGTCGTGCATTCACACCCGACCCACCGTCAGCATGCCGGTTTCGAGAAGGGATTCCCCTTCTAGTTCGCTGAGCTGCGCGGTCCCGCCAGCGGAGTCCCGCGAGGCTCAGCGGTGCAGGGTGAACTTAAAACCATAGGTACGGTTGGAACTCTCGGGAAAAGCGACTCAACCACACCGAGGTGTGGTTCACGTGAGAATAAAAAGGAATCGCGCCGTGGAACATGCAGCCAATTCATCTTAATCCAATGACGCAAAGCGATTCCCGAGAGCACATCTGGGTTGCGCTTTTTGTCCAAAGGCGATGAGCGTACAACCCGAGATAAAGGGAAGAGCCACGGAAATCATGGATGCTTCGATGGCGTCCGGTCCTTCAATTAATTCACCGGCCAGAACGGAGAACGCCGAGCCTGTGAATTGAACTAGGGCAATCAGTAACAGCAAGCAACCGATGTTTAGATACCATTCTGAAATTCATTAGGAGAGCGATTGTTCGAATAAGTCGAGTTGCGTTAAGACTTGCGGCTGACGCGGATTTTGTTCGCGGGCTCGGGGCGCTTGAAATTTGAGAAAGGTGTGATCATTGTAGTTTTTCCCATGCGTTACTCTAGCTAATGAACCGCAGCGATTAGGGATTCGAAAGGATTTGATAGAATCTCATCGCGCCCTTCGAATAGCTGTCGGTCCACTGTGCCATGCCGGCATTGAGCAATTCGATCACGGGATCGGTGACCTCAGTCCAAGTGGTGAAATCGTTTGTCCACCGAATGCTGACGGCACCGATGATGGCCGCTGGTTCGAACTCGAACTCGAGCGTGATTCCCGCGTTGGTGTTACGAATGCCCGTGATGGTTGGCGGTGTGGCAGCGGATGGCGCTTCACCGAAGTGAAGGCTGAGGAAGAGCTGCGGTGCTTCGCCCGAGAGCGAATCGCTGGTGTGAAATTCAGGGAAGGTGCGGATGTGTTGCCCCCCGCCGTTCAGACTCGTGAGGGTGAAGAAAAGATCTCCTTGGGCAAGCCCTTGTTGCAAGTAGGTGAGGGTGGCCGGGTTGCTGACATCGATGTCAAAGCTCATCCAGGTGTCCGCTGGAATAGGTTCGCCGGGTTCTGTATCCGCCAACTGCCCGGTAGCGAAGGGCGCGATATCAGTGGGATTGGCATAGTCGACGGCCAAGGTGACGTCAACTGGGATTCCATTTTTGTTGAGAACCGCCGGAAAGACTGTTCGGTCCGCTTCACCGCCTGGTGAGAAGGGGCTCGTCTCGTCCCAAGTCGTGGTGTCGAAATCATTGCGAAAGCTCGTGCCGAAGACGTGAATGGGACGTCCGGGGTCCTCGTCGTCTATCCGGGCATCATGGGTTTCGGGGAGATGGGAGAGGACGGGATCATAGGTGGGATCGTAGGGAACTTCGAAGTTGTCGCTGGTTTGCAATCGAAGTTGAGCCGAGACGATCTCATAGGCACCAGGCGCTTTTCCTTTTGGGACGGACACCGAAGAGTCGAAGCCGATGATATACGTTCCGTGACGATCGATTCCAACTTCGGGGTCGGCGGCTCGAAAGAGCGAGGCACGGGCACGGACTCCTGGCGTGGCGTTGAAGGGGTAGTTCCAACGGTCTTGGCTGGGTTGGTTAAAGCTAACTTCAAACGGGTCGCCAGTGGCCTCTCGCTCTTGCAGCGTGTCCAAGCGTACGCTCACTAGGCTCGCATGTGGTGCCGTGGCGTTATAGCGGATGGTAAATTGTCGTACGTCAAGTCCCGAGAGCTCCCAAATCCATTGGTTGACAACGGTGTCGCCGAAGCCTTCCGACTTTCGGGAGAGTTCAGTGGCGTCTGTTGTGAGGGATTCGGTTTGCCCTTTTTTTTCGTATTCCAACGCAACGCTGTCGGGGTCAATGCCGCCGATGATTCGGGTCTGAAGGATCACCGTGGTGTAAGCGGTGGCGGATTCGTTGGTGATGGAGAAGACACTCGCTGCCGCCGGATTGTAGATGTTGCCGCTCCCGGTCACGATTGCTCCGGGTGCTGATTGAGCCAACAGCCCCCCGGCGTTGCTGCCATCGACGTCAGGGGCGTTTCCGGGTTCCCCAGCGGCGCTTGTGAAGTTGAGCCATTCGGAGAACTGTGCGTTTTCGTCGTTGGCCCAATCGGGGAGAATGAATTCGTTGGCGGCGATGCTTGTCTGGGCAAGTACTGTGACTGCAATTAGAAGTGAGCGGAGCAATGAATGTTTCATAATATGTTTCATGATACTTAGGCAAAGTTGAAAGAATGGATCATTACTGCTGGGTGGGTTGAATCATTTCTGAACCCAGGTGAGTGAGCAGTTGTGGCTGACGAGTTGGAAGCGTTTGCCAGTATCGAAACCGGAACGCTCCTCGCGATAGCGGCCGACTTTGAGCATGAAGAGACCTTTCTCACTGCTCTTAAATCGTACAATGCCGCGCGCGTCGGTCGTGAGCTCCTGATCGTTCGCTTCCGGCGTGTAAAGAGTGACCGTGACGCCAACGAGTGGTTGGTTGCGGAACAGAACCCGTGCCTCTCCTGCGGTGCCGGTGGGAAGAATGTCTAGGGTAAGGGCCGGTTCGGCCTCTTGGTCAAGATTCGGCGCCCAGCGGGCATAGAAGTGGGGTTTTCGGGCGGGGCTGGAGCCCCGGGTCATGACAGGAAAGCCGGTTTGTGCTTGGACGCTGGCTTGGGTTGATGCTGAAAGGCTGAAACCATCGTTATGTTTGGTGGCGGTCAGTGATTTTGGATCCTTGTTCGTGTCGGTCTTCCAAACGACCAGAGTGTCGAGGTTGTCGAGATAGCCGGGAGAGGTTTCCGGTGCGTCGCCGAACTCGCCAAATCGGGCGACTAGTTGGCCATCCTTGTCGGGTTCAATCCAAACCGAGTGGGCAACAGCTTGGATGGCCATGCAGATGCCTAGGGCTGGGATGATAAGGGAGTGGCTTGTTTTTTGTAGTTTCATTAACGTAGGGGGTGCAAGTGGTTGTGTGTTAGATTTTGTTTTGGAAATGGTTTAACTAAACGGTGTCAATGACGGGAGGCTCATGCTTTCGTTGATGATGAGGGTTAGGCGGCCGTTTCTCACACGGAGGTAGGGGAAACGGTGCTTGGGACGGTGGCGATCCCGCCCGGGATTGCGGACGATGATCTCCGCGATGTCGTGCTGCTCAGTGTTTGAGGCTTCGGTTGAATTTCTTGGTGTGCTGTTTTGGTTCATAAATTGTGGAGCGGTCTTACTTTTTCTTCAGGACCCAATCAGGACGATCAGCCTGGTTGGCCCAGAAGCGCATGTCCTGGATTTCTCGGAGGTCGAGTCTTTCGGCGTGGCCGTCGAACATGGCGGTGACGGTGTGGGTGTTATAGCGCGGGTGGACGAAACCGAATTTGTCCGGCGGTTCAAACGGATCCCATTCGTCTATCCACAAACGTTTCGCCAAGTAAGGCGGATCGGTGCGGTAAAAACCTTCGACCACCGCTTCATTGAATTCAGCGCGCGCGGAAAGGAATGTGATCAGACTTGATGGGCGTTGCGCGTCGGACTCGCGAACAACACAAAACTGTCCGAACTTTTCAAACGTTTTGTCCGTCGGTGGGAGCACCAAGTCATCACCCCCAACAAAGACGGAGTTTGCCGCTAGGGAAGGAAAGACGCTGGCGGCGTAGGCATAGTTGTTTTCGTCGTTTTGCGCAAAGGAGTGGAGTAGTGATCGATTGCGATTCGCGTACAGGATCTCGAAGTTTTTCTCTAGGTAGGGCGCAATCCTCCAGGGATAGCGCGCATTGATTGGGTGGGCTAAATGTCTGCCGGCGCGATCAGTGGCTGGGAAGTCGTACCGGTAGCCCGGCAGGACATTGCCTGCATGGTCATCGGTGTACATCCGGTGCGCCAGCATGAGCTGTCGGGCGGAGTTGATCTCGTTGATGAATCGGGCCCGTTGTTTTGCCCGACTTAACGTGGGGAGCAGTAAACCGGCTAGCAACGCAATGATTGCAATGGCGATCAGGAGTTCCATTAACGTAAACCCAAAGGATTTGTTTGGGAGGTTGTTCCATTTCACGGGGCTCATTTTGACCGAAAGTTGAATTGCGCGCTTTCGATGGATTGCGGTTTTTCGGTGTTGAATTGCGGTTTTAGTGAAAGCGCGGAAAGGACTATCCGCGTTCCGTTGAATGTTGCTTTCGCGGAAGATCAGCAGGGGGCAGATATTATGAAATTGAGACTCATTCTCAATATTATGCTTGCAACTGAGCCCCGGCAGTGGTCAGCTGGGGCAGTTGAAATGATCGTTGTTGCTGCAGGAAGTTCAGAGCCATCGCAGGCGCAGAAAGATGTCTGTATTTGTTATTGCAATGATGTGCCGGCTTCGACAATTCGGGCGGCTATCGATAGCGGGGCTGGAATTTCGATGGAATCGCTCAAGCAGGTAACTGGTGCGGGCGCCGGTTGTGGAGCGTGCCAATGCCGGTTACAACGGATGTTGCTTGGTCTGCCGGTTGGGTGTGGCCCCTGTGGATTCTGCAACGGCTGTGGTTTGATTCAACGACTTTGTACTTGCCGAAGCCTTGTCGCATGAGGCGTCTCGGGGCCTAGCGAGGAGATTTGGATCACCACGAAGGACCTGAAAAGATCATGAAGGTTAGTTCTCTTCGGTGTGGTTATCGCCGATTTCGGTCGAGCAGGAAGCGGCGCGCTTGCCGTGTTTTCTAAAGAGTGATAATTGTTGTTAATGAAAGGAAACGACCAAGTCATCGAAGCCCTGAATGCCGGGCTCACCATTGAGTTGACGGCGATCAACCAATACTTTGTTCAGTCCAAAATGTGCGCGAATTGGGGGCTCGATCGGTTGGCAGACCATTTTTACAAGGAATCCATCGAGGAGATGAAGCATGCCGAGGAGGTGATCTCTCGAGTCCTTTACCTTGAAGGGGTCCCCGAGATTGCCCGTTACGATGTGATCAAGGTGGGACCAACACCTAAAGAACAGATCGAGAACAGTCTGGCGTTGGAGACCAAAGGCGTTGCAACTTACAATGAGGGCATTCAACTCTGCATCGAACTCAAAGACTCCGGTAGTCGTGAGCTGATGGAACGCATGGTGGCAGAATCCGAGGAGAGTATCGATTGGGCGGAAGCGCAGCTCGAGCTAATCAAGATGATGGGTGTCGAGAACTACCTCGCTCAGCAGATGAAGAAAGGCGAGGGCTAGGCTTGGCGTGATTTGTGGCAGCGAAGGTGACTTCGCTCGATCTCGATTGGATTTGCTAGCCGATTGACATCGGCTTCTATGAATTCCTAAATGGGACATTCTATCGACAAAAAATAGCAACCAATCAATAGCCCCTTATTTGAAATCGGACGTAGGCTCATTTCGATGAAGCGTCATTTAGTGAGATTTTCTTGGGTTGCGTTGGTTGCGACCCTTTCGGTCCAATACATCAAGGCGTCCGAGTCGGCGGAGAACGGCTTGCTGAGTTTGCCGTCGTTGCCCAAAGCCGTCACGAGTTTTGGCGCCGAGGTTCTTGATGGTTGGGTGTATGTCTATGGCGGGCATACCGGTAAGGCCCACAGCTACTCGGTTGAGACCACCTTGGGAGATTTCGTGCGTTTGAAATTGGATGGCGGGAGTGAGTGGAAGACGCTTCCGGGCGCGACTCGAGCGCAGGGCACGCGACTGTTTGCCTATGAGAATGCCATTTATCGCGTCGGTGGCCTGCAGCCGAGGGATGAGGCAGGCAGCGAAGTGGGTCTTTACTCCCTCACTGAGTTTGCTCGCTATGATTTGGAGCAGCGGAAGTGGGAGAATCTTCCGCCTATGCCGGACGCCCGGTCGAGTCATGAAGCTGTGATCGTGGAGTCTAAGGTTCTCGTGGGCGGCGGTTGGAAGATGGAGGGCGAAGCGGGCGGTAAGTTTTGGTATGACACGATGTTTATTATCGATCTGGCGAAGCCCGAATTGAAGTGGGAAGTAGTCCCGCAGACGTTTCAGCGACGCGCCTTGTCTGCGGAGAGTGTCGGTAGCAAAGTCTATTTCATTGGGGGTATGGATACCGAGAATGATCCTTCCCGCAAGGTCAATGTCTATGACGTGGCCACGGGCGAGTGGTCTGAGGGCCCCATGATTCCGTCCGGACCGATGCAAGGGTTTGGCTCGGCTGCATGTCGCGTCGATGGTAGGTTAATTGTAAGTCCATACTCGGCCAAGGTCTTGGCCCTAAATGCCGCTGGTGACGGTTGGGAATTTTGGGGCGAGCTCAGGCAGCGTCGCTTTTTCCATCGCATCGTTCCAACATCGAATGGGGGGCTGCTAGCGATTGCCGGGGCTTCTCGTCGTCACGGACATTTGGCCACCTTAGAAATGGCCGTCATCAAGCGCCGTTAAACTTGGCAACCTCATCAACGGGCTGTCGGATTTGGGAATTCAACTCTCAGTATCGAGCAATCATTACTTAGCTTGACGCTTTCATCCGGCAAAACCGTGTGAAATCCCGCGTCAACCCGTGGTTGTCCTTCTTGGCATGGTCTGTGCATTGCGCGTGGCTGTATGAATTGCTGCAAGAAACCTACTCACCCGGATACTGAGACCATCGCAACAATCCACACAAACCGGGACGAGCCTTCGTGGGATTGATGTATCACTACAAATCAAGAGGCTCACAGAGCGCGTTCGCAAAGGCTTTGGTTGTCTTCCTCGTTGCCTTGTGCCCTGACATCTTCGCCTAGTGCGGGCAAAGGCCCAATCCTAAAATCTTCAGAAATGAAGTCTCTGAGGCTGACGGCAGCGTGCAGAGACAGGTGGCGGAAAAATACACCACCAAAGTTGGAAAATCACAGACTGTCATTAACCATCACACGGTAAACCGGGAAATGAAGGGAATCATTCCTAAAGGGATTACGAACGGAGAGTGCCCTTTAAGAGGAAGGGCGACGATTAAATGCGGTTTTCAACGGTGCTGGTGGCGATGAAGATCGAATCAATGCAACGATTCAGATCAAAGGCAAAGAACAGGGTCTTTTTTACTCTTAATTTGGAAATTACGCACTTGACTCCAGTAGTCGGGCATTCTGGTCCTCTGGGTCGGCAATGAGAGAGGTGTTGCGGCGATGAACGATGGTGTGAAGGCCAGTCTGCTTCAGATGTCCGAGATGTTCCCGGACGCAAGCACGGGTCTACCTTGCACAACAGCGCTGGCATGATCACACAGTCTGTCCGCATTGCGAGGCGGACACGATCACGGCTCGCAAAGGCAAACGGCTTGGCTGTTGATTTTTCCGAGGGGAATTCTTCCAGTGCGAGAAGAATTCTAAAGCGCTGAATTTGCTCAGTAATTTGTGTAATTCAAGATGCCGCTGAAGCGCTCAAGAGAATGATCAACACTATTGCAGCACCGCGTTCGGACCACGATCGCTGCCTGCGCTGCCCGCTGCCACCACCCTGCCAGCGAACCGTGCTCTCCTGGGTTTAGCATGTGCAGCGGCACTGGTCGCGGTGCTCTCTGCCGCGTCCGGTAAAACGCTAATCGGCGACATTCGCCGGCACGTTTGCAAACCGCGACGTTCGCACCTTGTCCACGCTCGGAGTGAGCGTATTTCGCCGGGACGGACAGGGCAAAAACACCTGGACGCCCGGTCATTGAAGCACGGCGATGGTAGCGTCGATCGGCAAGACCGCCTAGCCGTTGCAGGGTGCGGCGGCACTCGGGCTTTCCGGTCCGGTTGAGCCGGACGCGTTCCTCTCCGTCCTCGAAGGTCGGGCGTCAGGCGGACGCCAGCTCGGGCGCCGCCGCGCCGGCAGTGACATCCAGCACCGGCCGGGCCGCGACGTGACGCTCTCGGCCCCGAAATCGGTGCCGCTCATGGCGATGGTCGGCAGCGATAGGCGGACCGTTGCCGTACATGATCAATCGGGCAGTTAAGCGCATGCTCGCTTGGATTGAAAGGAACGCCATGGAGACTCGGATGCAGCGCGATGGTCCGCGCCGGCAATCAGAAGATGGTGGCGGCGACCTTCCGCCATGACACCTCGTGCAATCTCGACCCGCTCAAGACCGAGTTCGAGAAGCTTGGGGATCGGGTGATGCAGGTGGACCGGGACAATCTTGGCATCGAGACGGCGCTGCTCTGGCTCAATCTCTCGCTGGAACAGCGGGCGGCAACTGGCGTGATTGCGCCGACTTGGGCTGCGCGACGAGATCAACGTGACGATCCCGATGGCCTAGTCGACGAAGGCACGATCTCAGGACCGGCGGGGCAAGGCGAGAAACTGGTCTTGCACGGGCTTACCCGTGCGCAAATGGCCGTGGGGCCTCGAACTACGCGGTGGGCGACACGGTGATCTTCAAGGCCCTGCGAGCCCGTCGGCGTCGAGGCTAGCGGCGAATGCACAGTCGCGGACATCAACGGGATATGGGGCAACATCCGTCTCGATAATGGCCAAGACAACGGAGTCCTGTGGTGGCCGGGCCAGGGCATAGAGCTTCGCGCCGGCAACCAGGTGCCTGGACACGCGCAACGATCCGGGCTTGGGGCTGGTGAACAGTGAGACTGCGACAGTCGAGCGAATCGAGCGGGACGGGGTTCGCTTCCGCCTGGCAGACGGATCGGTGACAAAGCTCAGCAGAAGATGACCCGCAATTGACGAACCATCAGGCATTCTACGTGGCCATCAGCCAAGCGCGCGACCGCGCCGACCTGATCACAGATGATGTCGCGAAGCTCTGCCGCCCGCCCGGTCGAGGGTAGATACTAACCTGGCAACCCGCAGGAGGGGTTCTCTCCAGCATCCGCGCCCGTCGGTCTCGGGAAACACGCTTTGTGTGACACTCAAGCCATTGATCCAGCACCGATAATTCCGACCGATACATGAACGGATACATGCCCGCTATTGAGGAGCATATGCTCTTTTCCGGGAGGTGGCGACGTTGGAAGGCGGCGAAAAACGGCAAGGGAGCGCAGACAGGGCAAGGTAGGCGTCGAGATGCTGCAGGTGTGTTAAATTAGCGACTGCAAGGCAGTGCAACAGCTTCAGCGTTCAACCGGATTGACGGGGCGGGAGCGTGGTGTGCGATGCATAGCGGAGCCGCTGTGGTGCATGAGCGGAGCCGGCCATGCAAAGCACAGTGAGTGGAATGGTGCGGAAGTGGATGCAGACAGCCCGTGTCACCGTCTCACTCGCAAATGCGGCAGGTAGTATTTCGGCAGCCTAGGCCGCGCGGACGCAAGACTGGAGGGCGTTGACAATCATGAGCGTACGTTTGATGTAGCCGGTGAATTCCTGCGAGTCGATCTGGTCGGACGCCACGGTAGCCACGTTTTCACCATGATGGTGCTCTCTGGTGTCGTCGTTGATCTGGTTCAGTTTGTTATACAGGGCATGGGCGCAGTGTCGATCGCCGCCCTCACGGATCTTCTGGACGATTTTGCCAAGCGTATCCTGCCCGGTTTGGAAACAGGCAGACAGGGTAGGCGGTCCAGCAATGAGTTTCGGGAACGGCGCGCATCTTGCGGATGAGGTCGAGAGGCGCGCCCGCGCCGGTGGTCAGATAGGCTAGCAAGTCGTCGATGTCCGTGGCTGTACGGCTTTGGCAGGCGTGCTCAAGCTCCACGGGTATGATCTTCATGCCTTTGCGCACGGTGATCGGCGAGGGTGAAGGCAATGCGCTCGGCTGCCGGCGCCTTGTCCCAAACTTGCTTGAGGAAGGTGGCGTCGTGCGAGAGCACAATGACCTGTGCACAGATCATAGTAGCTACCCGTTCGATTTCTTGAAACTACCTTGCAGACACTTGTGCGGCGTTTCTATTTTTTGTTGAAGGCGCAGTCAGGAGGGTAGTGGTTCTACCTTGACCAGCAATGGCGTTGCGTCCCTTGCTTTTTTGCATGTTCACCTGCCCTGTCTTTTATGAGGCGGCGTGACTTGCCACCGTCTTTCGGCAGGGGCTCGCCGTCGGCGCCATTCCACAAGATGTCTGGACGAGGTAACCGATAGTAGTTCGTAGGGCTGCCCAGATCCGTGATGAGCTTGGCCGTTTCCTAGGGATATCGGACGAAGCGTCCTAGCGCTGCCTCGCAGTAGTCGCGCACGAGCTCGATGCAGGTCCACTGGCGCTCCGTGCGTTCGCACACTTCACCGGTAACGCAGCTGCCGGCGAAGGGGTCAAGCACAAGATCACCGGGCTCGGTCAGCATGCGTATGAAATATTCGGGTAGTTCCGCAGGGTAGCGGGTGGGGTGCGGTTTGGAACCTTTTTCCTCGCAGTAACGCAGATAGAAGCTGTTACTCTCGGTGTTGGGAATCGCAATGAGGTTGGGGTGGGATTGCGGCCCCGTTGTCGATGCTGAATTTCTCGCTGATATCGTGACCCGAGGGCCGCTTCTTCGCTTTGTAGCCCTTGGCCAACAGTGTCTGCATGCTCGGGCTGTAGGGTTGCAGGACACGCCGATTGCTCGCCTTCGGCCAGGGCGTCTTGGCCAACCACCACACGGCGTTGATGGCGTCCTTGACGCACATTTGATTTACCCGATAACGGAAACAAAGACGCCGGCCCGTCCGAGCCACAGGAGCGACGTGCTCATGTGTCTTCCGCCGCGCGGGACGGCGATGTCGCGTTCGTGGAGCTATTGGCGCAGCTTGTTGAGGTCAATGGTTTCTCCGGCGGCGTGCATGTCGAGAATGCACTGAACGA
Organism: Limisphaerales bacterium; assembly: GCA_024761205.1. GTDB lineage: Bacteria > Verrucomicrobiota > Verrucomicrobiia > Limisphaerales > AAA164-E04 > UBA2970. The sequence continues at coordinate 14,498 of JAMASS010000006.1, read as the reverse complement.
AATTCATGCCGTGCAGGTGTTTTAGAATATGCCGTGCAAGAGTTTCATACAGTGCGCGGTCGTCGTTTTGCGGAGATCGTAGAGCGCCAAGCCGGTCTCGGTGAGTTTGGTATCCTTTTCGTCGATGAGGCCATAGGCGCGCAGAGACGGCTTGGTGTTGTTGGCAGGCTTGCGCTTGTTGTAGTTGGAGGTGTCGTGTTCGATGAATTACCGGTTCCTGACAGTGGCCTCGAAGCTTTTCCAATCGCTCCCGTGCTTGTGCGCGAGTTTCAGCAGGACCGGGAGATCGATCTGAGCGGGCGAAAACTCGCTACCGAAGGGAAGATCGCTGCGCGGCATCGAAAGTTCCGGGCTCACGCGCCGCCCGCGGCGTTCGGAACGCGCCGCGGCTAAAGGCAGGGGAAGTTGCGTCTCGTCGTTGCAGTAGCGTTCGAGGAAGTCCGCGACGGCCTGACGGACAAACCAAGCCATGGAGGTACGGTGCTTTTCCGCAACAACGGCGACCCTCGCTGCAACACAAGATCGGGTGTCTACGAAGAGGGATGCGGTTTGCGAAGCGTTCATATATCGCGGGGTCATGGCGAGTATGTGTATCACATTTTGAAGGACTACCTCCCGGTGCCAGCCCTGTATATGGTCCGCTGCCACTCATTTTATGCCTGGCATTACGAAAACGAGTGTGGCTATCTTTGTGGCGATCATGATCGCGAGATGCTGTTCTGGGTACGGAAATTAAACCCCTATGATCTTTACCTCTAGTGTACGGAAATGCCACGGTGGGATAAGGGATATTACCAGAATCTGATCAACAAGTGTCTCCCGTCCGAATGGATATTTTAGCAGCAACGATTAGGGCATGATGAAAAGATTGGTGATCTGGATTTTGGTGGCAGGTTTTTTCGCTACCGTTGGGTTTGCGCGCGAGGCAAAAGAGTATGATGCGGATGTCAACTACGACGAAGAGCGACTGCCCCACTACGATTTGCCTCCCCTATTGGTGACTTCGCAAGGAGAGGCGGTGACGACAGCGGAGGAGTGGCGGACGGTCCGCCGCCCCGAGATTCTGTCGCTTTTCTCGAATCTCATTTACGGACGTGTACCGGAGCCCGACAACCCGATTGAGACATCCTTTGAGGTGGTTAAGGTGGACCCGAATTTCATGGACGGCAAGGCGACGCGAAAGGATGTGAAGATCCATCTGCGCAATGAGAAGGGCAAGATGTCGATGCATTTCCTGGTATTCGTTCCCAACCGTGTCGATAGGCTAGCGCCTGCATTTTTCAAACATAGTTTCAACAATACGCAGTCAAAGGATTTTGACGCGTCGACCACGCGGCCCGGGCGGCTGAAGAGCGGTTGGCCATTGGGTGAGTTGTTTGACCGTGGTTACGGATTCTGTGCAGTTTATCAACAAGATTTGGTGCGGCACAACGAGGTGGAGTTTCTGAAAAGCATTCATAGACTCTTTTACCCCGAGGGGCAGAGCTTTCCCAAGGCGCATGAGTGGGGCGTGTTGTCCACCTGTGCGTGGGGCGCCATGCGCGGGATGGATTATTTGGAAACCGATGACGACATCGATCATACCCGGGTGGCGATCATGGGGCATTCCAAGATGGGGAAGGCAACCCTTTGGACGGCCGCGCAGGACGAGCGGTTTGCGATTGCCATTTCGGCGCAATCGGGTTGCGCCGGTGCGGCATTGTGGCGTCGAAAGTCTGGCGAGACTTTAAAGAAGATGGTGACCCGATTCCCGTATTGGCTTTGCCGTAATGCTTGGAAGTTTGTGGAACAGGAGGATGACTTGCCGGTGGACCAGCACATGTTGCTGGCCTGCATTGCGCCGCGACCCGTGTATGTGCACAGCAGTGTCGACGATACCTGGGCGGATTCCCGCGGCGAGTATTTGTCCGCCTATCATGCTAGTCCGGTTTATGAGCTTCTAGGCAAGAAGGGGCTGGCCTCGGAGGCGTCGCCGGAGGTCGGAAAGCCGATCATTGAAAGCGATGTCGGATATCACGTTCGGGAGGGGGGGCACTCGGTGGAGCTGTATGATTGGCGGCAGTTTATGGACTTCGCTGATTATCACTTCAAGCGTTAGATGTCCACTGACGGGATTGAAAGGGAGAGGTCTCACGCGGAGGCACTGGAGGTGGGAATTAGAATTTTAGCGCCTTGGCGGTTTGGCCTTGATGGCGGCTGGCAAGGGGGAGGTATGGGAAGGGGTATCAGGATGTGATGAATGCGGTCGGTGGTAATATTCTCCATATGGGAGAAGAGGTGGGTATGGGGCAGAGGGTCGAGGCCTCGTTGCAGGCGTTGATCGGTTCGACTTCCACGGTGATTTTGGAATCGTAGGGCAGGGGTGATGGGAAAACTAGGAGTTATTATGGATGGTATCGGCCGTGACTTTGAGCACGCCTTACAGGTGGTGACTGGGGCTGGGCTGGAGTATGCGGAGTTGCAATATCTCTGGGATAAAGAGGTCAGCGATCTGAGCGATGATGAGATGGCGCGTGCCAAAAGTCTGGTAGATCGTTTGGAGTCAAGGTTGCCTGCATCTTCCGCCTCAGCTTTGCGGGTTTGTTAGTAGGGCAAACACGGAGGTGCGAGATGCAAACTATAGGAAACATTTTGGAGGGTTGAAGCGATGTATCGAAATGCGCAAGCCTTTCGTGAGTTCGGATCATTGGATCGTGAGCCTCGGGGCCTGGGACAAGCTATTGAAGTTGTTGGAAGGTCCGGTGAAACTTGCGGGGAGTGGAATGGCGTTATATTGGTGCTCGAGATCGAGGACAATGCAATGGTGCCGCTGCGTACCTTGGCCGTAAATTGGTCGACGGTTTGGGATCGCCGCATTTCAAGAGCCTTTGGGACCCGGGGAATTGTCTCTTCTATGCGAGCGAGCCTGTTTTCCTGACGGTTATGAGGCATTGAGGGGCGGGTATCTCGGGCATTCCCGCTTCAAGGATGGAATCGTTAATATGCCAAAGGCCATAGTGATGTTTGGCGCTCTTGGGAATGGTCAGGTGGCCCTCTATCTGGAACGCATTGCTAAGGGGTTGGTTGATGGTCAGTATGATGGTGTCATTTCGTTTGAGAGCGTTTATTGTCTGGATGGTGGTGACTTTGAGGCGGGTTTTCGTGAGTCCTTGGCCGAGTTTAAACGTCTTTTTGGCTGGAATCCCTTGGCTTGCCTGGTTCAGTCTACCGCCGTTTACTAAGCGCATGGCTCGTCAGATTCTTAGCTGTTCTCTTCTTAGTGTCTGCCTGCTGTTTGCCTCTTGCGGGCAGCGTTCCGATCAGATTGTCTTTAAATACGGCAACGAGCAACCTGAGGCGGCGTTGCGCAGTCAATCGATGCTCTATTTTAAGGAGCAGCTGGAAAAGGAGACGCAGGGCCGCATCAAGGTGGAATTGTTTTTCGGCGGTGTTTTGGGCAACGAAAGGGAGCTGATGGATTTGGTGGCCACCGGGGGGATTCAGGGGACCCGTGGCGGATTTTTTGCGGACGCCAATCCGAAGTTTAATTTGTTCACGCTCCCTTTTTTGGTTGACGATTGGGATCAAGCGATTCGTTTGGTCAACAGTAGTTTCATGGAATCGGTGAATGCCGATGCCAAGGCGAGGGGATTCCATATTCCGGCGACCGGAATATCTCAGGGATTCCGTGCCCATACCAACAACAAGCACCCCATCAAGCATCCAGATGATTTGAAGGGCTTGAAGATGCGGGTTCCATCGCAGGAGGTTTATGTTCAAACCGCGCGAGCGTTTGGAGCGAATCCGCAGGAGATTTCTTACATCGAGGTATATCAGGCATTGCAGACTGGCGTGGTGGACGGGCAGGATAATGCGCCGTCGAACATTTGGGACTTCAAGGTTTTTGAGGTCTCGAAGTATCTAACCATTTCCAATTATGCGACTGGACCGGACCCGTTCATGGTCAATTTGACTTGGTATGAATCCTTGCCTTCCGAATTGCAGAAGATTTTTGATGCGGTTGCGAAGAAGACCATGGAGTTGAGCGACCGATTGAATCGGGAAAAGGAGGGCGAATTCATTGATCAACTTTCCCAAAAACTCGAAGTGAATACGTTATCCGGCGAGGACCTGGAGCCGTTTAGACAGGCCGTCGAACCCGTCTACCAGTATTTTGTTGCTAAGGGAGATTTCTCGTTTGAGGACATCAAACAGGCCCGGCGAGCGGCTCGACGAGGTGAATGATTGGTGTGAAGGTGCAGCAATCAAGGGCCGGTTGGTGAAGATGCTTGATCGTTTGGTGCGGTTGGAGCGGCGATTTACCTGCTTTCTGGAGCATCTCATTGGAGGGTTGCTCTGTCTTGTCTTGTTGATCGTGGCGGTCTTGGTCGCCCTGCGCTATCTTTTCAATTCTTCGATTCCGGGCGCCAACGAGGTGATTACCATGCTCTTTGTCTACACGACGGCAATCGGCGCGGCGGTCGGTGTGGGTCGCTGGGAGCATATTAGGATTATGGTCGTGATCAATCGCCTTCCTCGGCGAATGAAGTGGTTGGCCGATTTGCTCGGTGTTTTTCTTGTGGGGCTTCTGAACGGGGTCATGTGCTTCTACAGTCTCGCTTGGATCGGGGCAATCGGCCATTCTTTGATACCGAGCACGGGGTTGCCGCGAATGGCCGTTCAGCTCAGCATCCCTCTCGGATGCGGACTCGCGGTGCTCTATTGCCTGTGGCGGGTCGTCCGCTTGGTCCTCTCGCCCCCCGCTGCCCTCGAGGAAGCAGGACAGAGTGGCGCAGGCAGTTCGGCGGCGGAATAGTCTTATGCTGGTGCTTTTGGTCAGTCTGGGATTCTTTCTGCTTTTGGGAGTTCCGATTGCCTATTCTCTGGGCCTTTCGGCGTTAAGCTATTTTCTGATTGTTCAGCCGGAGCTCTTGCAGATGTTGCCGCAGGGGCTCTTCGCCGGGATGGACTCCTATACGTTGATTGCCCTGCCTCTGTTTATTTTGATGGGGCAGTTGATGAATGAGGGAGGGATTACACGGCGATTGATTGATTTTTGCATGATGTTCGCAGGTCGTTTCCACGGGGGGCTGGGTCTGGTGAATGTTGGTGCTAGTATGCTGTTCGGGGGGATTTCCGGATCATCGACTTCGGATACGGCTTCTATCGGCTCCGTTTTGATTCCGGAGATGAAGCGCCGGGGGTATCCGCAGGGATTCGCTGCTGGTTTGACGGTCGCTTCCTCAACCATGGGAATGATCATTCCGCCGAGTATTCCGATGGTTTTGTTTGCTGTGACGGCACAGGAATCCGTCGGCCGGTTATTTTTGGGCGGCATGACGCCGGGAATTATCGTCGGCGGTCTCCAATTGCTGCTCGTGTATGGGATTGCTCGCAAGCGGGGGTATCCGCAGGAGGCGGTTTCGATTCAGTTCCGGGGCGTTGTCAAACGGGTTTTGAGTTCCGCCGTTGTGTTGGTGATGCCGGTCTTTGTTGTTGGCACGGTTGTCTTAGGGATCGCGACGGCTACGGAGTCGGCAGGTTTGGGTGTCGTCTATGCCATTGCTATCGGCGGTTTTTTCATTCATCACCTGACCATGTCCGCGTTTTTTGAGGCCTTACGGACCGCGGCGGTCACTAGTGCCAAAATCATGATGATCATTGCCTTTTCTCAGGTGTTCATTTGGGTGTTGGCCTTGGAGCGGGCGCCTCAGGCGCTGACCGGGTTCCTCCAGGGGGTCGGCTTGGGACCGACGGGTTTATTGCTGCTGTTGGTCGCTGTTGTCTTGACCATTGGGACCTTTGTGGACGTTAGCCCGGCTATCCTATTGCTGACGCCGGTCTTTCTTCCGGCCGTGATGGCTGCTGGTGTCTCACCTATTTTGTTTGGCGTCGTCTTTGTTTCCGGTTTGGCCGTTGGTGCGTGCACGCCGCCGGTGGGGAATTGTCTGAATGTTTGTGCCGTCGTTTCGGGCCTGAGAATCGGCGAGATTTTTTGGGGTGCGCTTCCTTTCCTGGGTGCGAATGTTTTGATGCTGGTATTGATTAGCCTGTTTCCCTCCCTCGTTCTCTGGTTACCCAACGTGTTGATGGGTCCGTAGCGGGGAAATCCTGGCTCTGTAGCAGGGCTCACTGAAGGATGCAGGACTGATCATAACCTTTCACTAACGCTCTCGCTCCGATTTTTCACTGATAAAGATTGTACAACGGCAGAATGCATTGGTTTCAGTGGAAGAAGGTGGTTGGCGAGAAATGCTAACGCACCCATGCCATTGGTTTTCGTTGTAGGATTTGAGCTTGGGGAGCTCTGGACCCAATTACCCCCTGGGATTTTTCGCCTTAGAATCAATCCTCCCCGGCCGGCGGTATTCGAGTTGAACACGGCGCTCGGGTTGCTTTCCAGCATGGCCCTATCCTTCGGGTCGACGTCAACGCCCTTGAATCATTGACGATCCTTTGCCAAGTCCTGCTTCAGGGCTCTGGCATCGACTTGGACATTGCTGTCGTTTCTCTCGTGCCGCTTCTAGCTTGCGGTCTCGGGGGTGAGAGGCCCTCCATTCGATCTTTTGGCTGACGTAACCTAGCGCACTGCACAGTCGCCCCGTGTTGTAGGGTTCGACGAATTCTCTCCGTGATCTGCTGAGTGTCCGCTAAGGTTAATGACGTTTGGGGGCGGATAGCCCGTTCCTTCAGGCCGTTCGAGTTCGCCCTTGCTCTCCGGATAGGGCTGGTGCGAACGCGCTGGATTTGTCATTGCCGAAGAGTCACCTTGAAATCCTCGAAAATGCCTTGGAAGCCATTGCTTGAAATGATCCGAGAATGCACTTGCGGAGGCTTTTCCCGAGCCCGTGGCAGAGCGGTCCCTGCATCGGGGGCCTTCACCGGTTCTCGGATTGCCCAATGCGCGATGCTGCACGAACATCCATCGAGAATGCGGCCGGCCCGGGCGTCGAACATTCCTGCCCCGTTCACAGAAAAAAAGTCGATGTGCCAGCACCCGTGAGGTTTCTAGGGCTGGACTGAATCCACTGGCGCAACGGCTGGTGCGCGAGCGATCCTCCAACAATCTCGCGGCCTTGAGCCCGATAAATACTGGAGGAGCTCACTGCCACGACATCCCGCGCATCATGAAGCATTATCGCTGCTAACCCGGCGGCAGATACGGGTGACAAAAATCGCCGCTCGCCTTCTTTTCCTCATCCTCCAACCAGCCCCAAGCGGTTATGCGCGTTGGCCTTGCCAGAGCGACAACGCCAATCCCGATATTTTCTCTGATCGGACAGCTTGATCCAGTTCAAAAACAGCCTTGGTGAGACCGCTGCCCTTGCCGTCCAGAGAATCACGAAGTCCACCCGTTGATTCCGAATGACGCGGCGCATCCATTTGGCTCTCCGAGCTGCCCAAGACTTTTTTTAAGCGCATCGGTTCCTTCATCAATTCGGAGAGGACTTTGTGTTTACGCTGCAAATTCCTCTCCTTGCTACTTGAGCTGGCGCCGCTCTCGCTGACTCATATGCTGCCTTTCTATGCAGCATCAGTGCACAAGCGCGATTCTCCTTTCCGGCGTTTCCGTCTCTGAAGTACAACAAAAGGATGCAGCGAGGCGCCGCTGCTGCGCTTGTCTTGCCCTAGCTCTGCGGTAACGGCAGCTTCAGCTCCCGGAGAATCGAGTCAAGCGGCTGGCCGTGCGGGGAGCGTTCGCTCCTTGGGCGAGCCTTTGCTTCCCGCTCAGGATGCTCACTGTGGCTGGCGTCGAAAAACTTTGTTGCGACCGCCGCGGCAGGCGCATTTCATTTCTCTTCAGAGGAACCCGGGGCCAAGGTTACGGGATTTCACACCTGTTTTTCACAATCCGAGGCCTTTTTTTGAAAGAAACCAAACATTGAAATGAAATGAGAGGGGCCCGGAATGAAGTGACATGGAAAGGGAGCGTTGTCAAAAGCTCAGCTTCGCCGGTAGGTGCCTCGCATCGCTCAACGGAAAACATCATGTCGGGCTGCTTGTCGAATACAATACCCCGTTTCATGGCCTCGGGGGGACGGATACCTTTGCGCTTGGGTAAATAGACAATATCTTCGTTTCTACATGGTTCGCTGGATACCGCCCAGCACTCTGTGCCGGGTGTTCATCAACAAAAAAGGCAATACGCTGAAAGCAACACCTATGAAAAAACTTCGAGAACTCCTATTGTCCGCCTTGTTGGTGGGAACGCTTAATTTGCCCATTGAAACGTCGGGGTAAATACCCGATTGCTTTCAACAAATGCAGGATCGTGACAAGGCTGCTATGACCGACTGACAGACGAACCTCGACCAGGATTGACGACGATTTTATCAAGAAAATGATCGCGTCCGACAATCAAGCGAGAGCCGAAGAGTCCAAAGCCATCAACGACTGAAGCAAAGCCGCCGACAAAGCGGAGACAGATAAAAACGAGCAAATTAAGTATGTTGATAATCTCTTGAGCAATGACAGCACCACTCAGGCGCAGGCGGACGCCTACAAGAAAGCGGCCGAATCGCTTTACCAAACCGCGTTGAGCGCGTTCAATGTGGACGATCCGCACTACATGAAGATCGTAGCGAGTTATTTTGGGGAACAGCGGAACAGCGAAACAACGCCCCGTGGGAACTGGAGGAAGGCAATCCGGAGAATCCACAATGGCTGGCGTCCCATGTGGAATGAATCAAGGAAGCGGTAAGGAAGATGCACCTATCGCTGGATCCAAACAGCGATGACTTGGCGGAAGACTGGCAAACGTTCACCAGGGAACTATGGCCTTACCGATTCGCGGAGGGCAACCCGGAGCTTGATCCGGTGAAGGTTCCCGATCCTTCGGAGCAATCGGGTCTAACGCAGGGAAAGTACGTAAAGTTCCATAGGATTTGTTGTGTTTCAGAGACGGAAATCCCGGAAAGGAGATCGTGCTTGTGCGCTGATGCCGCATAGAAAGTCAGCGTATGAGTCAGCGAGAGCGGCGCCGGCTCAGTGGCGAGGAGAAAATGAAGACCCTCCAAGTGCATCTGGTCGAGGGCAAAGCGGCATCGGACCTGTGCGATGCACATCGGATTAGCCCCAACCTGTTTTATCAGTGGCGACGGACCTTCTTTGAGAACGGGGCCAAAGCCTTTGAAGGGCGAGGCAACACCTCCAAGCAGAGTCAGACGGAGACTCGGATCAAGATGTTGGAGAGGAAATTGCAGCGCAAACACGAAGACCTCTCCGAATTGATGGAGGCACCGGTGCGCTTAAAAAAATGGGAATTAAGCGTGGGGCTCCATGTTTTTGCTTCTTCGATCTTCGGGGGGAGGCTTCCTTGGCCTGAGGATTTTGCCGCTTTCATGACCTCCTTGCTGGCGGATGGATTCATCCCCGCCGCAGGCTGGCGTTGAACCACCCCGAGGCGGACTCACCGGATTCGGGCGGCCCCCGCCCGCTTCATCTTGCAAGCGAGCGGCAAAGAAGCCGATCCGTCGCCCTTTTCCTTGCCGTCGCGAGGGCTCCTGGACTTGGCGGCTTTGGAATGGTTCGCGGACCCTTGATCCCGCGGCTCGGCACTCAATCCCCCCCGAGAACCTCCCCGGCGGCGACCGGTTCATTTCTGTTTTCGCTCACACAAGGCCAGGAAAACAGAAATGTTGCGGACCAAATGCTTAATTCCCAAACGTTCCTGTCAAAAAAGCTATTGCCAGGCCGAACGAAATCGCTACTCTTCCGCCTCGTTTCGATCCATTGGGAGTATTGATTTTGAACAGCGAACTAATCAAAGAAGCATTGGAGAAAGTTCCCAACCCGAACATCTTGATCAACACGATCTCTTGTCGTGTCCGACAACTCAGTGCTGGGGGCGGTGGTTACAATCGGCCGTTGATTGAAGAAACCGCGAGTTTGGGAGTCGCTGATATTGCGCTTCGCGAACTCATCAACGACAAAATCACTTGGGAACCCATTCCGCAGAGCCGGAGGAGAGCTAGACTGCCTAACCTTGGGTCCGGCAAACGCAGCATCGCCCTTTTCAAGCCTGATCGCCGAACGGGGCCGTTAGCAAATGATGGGCAATGACTGACATCCTCACTAATCGTAAAGCCAGGTATGACCACCACATCCTCGAGGACTTCGAGGCCGGGATTGTGCTCAAAGGCACGGAGGTCAAGGCCTTGCGAGCGGGCAAAGGGCAGATTCGGGATGCCTTCGCGCGCATTGAGAATGACGAAGCCTTCCTCTACAACGCCCACATCGAGGAATACAATCACGGCAATCTCTTCAACCATGTTCCCAAGGCTAAGCGTAAGCTGCTGCTCAGCAAGCGGGAGATTCAACGGTTATTTGGATTGGAATCCGTTAGCGGCTACACTCTCGTGCCACTGTCATTCTACTGGAAGAAGGGCAAGGTCAAGGTGCAGATTGGCGTGGCCAAAGGCAAAAACCAGAGGGATAAGCGACAGGACCTCAAAACCAAAGAGGCCGATCGAGATGCCCGGCGCAGCATGATGCATCATCATAAGTGTAAATAAAAAGGCGCTGTTCTCTGAACAGCGCCTTTTTATGAAATTCTTAAGCGCAGAAAGAGTGCCTAGGCAATCATTTTCCGCCAGCGGCGTCGAGGAGCCTTGGTGACCATTCCCTTTTTAATGGCCTTGGCGCTGACTCGAATATACTTCACCTCACCGTCAACGATCGCCTTTACACGCTGCAAATTAGGGAAGAAGCGCCGCTTGGTGACCCCGGTGATGTGAGTGCCAATACCGCCTTCTTTCTTGGCCTTACCACTGCGCCAAATATGGTTTCCTTTGATCGGCCGTTTTCCGGTTAATTTACAAATCCGCGCCATGCCTGCCTTTCCTTCAAAAGGAAGTAGGAATTTAGGAATCTCGCCGCCCCTCTGCAAGTCATTTATCCGAGATTTTTTAGGCTCGGAAGATTTAGGTCTTCAGGCCCGAGCTCGGGTTCCCGTTAAAAAGATACTTGGCAGGAAACACCTCCACGATTCAGTATGCTCGATATCAGTAGGCGTCAGCGCACTGAAACTGCCGCCAATCAAAACACCACGGCTCAACGGATATGATAAAAACCGACCGGAAACAAATCTGCTCCTCAAGTATGAGGCGCATCGCCACACTCGCATTATTCTTCGGAACGACCCCCTTCTCCGAGGCCGACGTCAAAGTCCCCTCTCTCTTTGGCGACCACATGGTGCTTCAACGCGAGCAACCCAACGCAATATGGGGCTGGGCCGATGAGGACGAAGTCGTGACTGTGAATATCTCGAGCCAACGGCACACGACTCGCACAAAATCCAACGGCCGCTGGAAGATCACACTCGATCCACTCCCGTCGGGTGGCCCTTACACCCTAGAAATCAAGGGGAAGAACACCCTTAACTTTGAAAACATCTTGGTTGGAGAGGTGTGGGTCTGCTCTGGTCAATCCAACATGCAATGGGCCGTCAACAGCTCCAATGATCCAGACCTGGAAAAACTCGCCGCCCACTACCCTCAGATCCGCCACATCACCCTCCCCCGAATCGGCACTCAGGAACCACAATACGATTTCGAGGGGCAGTGGGAACTTTGCTCTCCGAAATCCATCGGCGACTTCTCGGCCGTTGGCTATTACTTCGGCCGACAACTCCACCAAACCTTGCAAGTCCCCATCGGCCTCATTGACAACGCCTGGGGCGGCTCATCAGCCGAGGCCTGGGTTCGCCGGGACCTTCTCGAGTCAGATGACCGTTATCAGTCACTCATGAAGCAGTGGGAGGAAACCGAACGGACCTATAATCACGCAGCCGCAACGGCTCAATACCAGGAAGCACTTAAAAAATGGGGAGAAGCCACCGCCGAAGCAAGAGCCGCAGGCAAGAAGGTCAATCGAGCGCGCCCCCGTGCCCCGCGTAATCCACTTGTCAATCAACATCGTCCGGCGAATCTCTACAACGGAGTCCTCAAACCCATTATCGGCTATGGGATTCGTGGCGTCATCTGGTATCAAGGAGAGTCGAACGCCAGCCGCGCCTACCAATACCGCGAGCTCTTCCCCCTTATGATCCAAAATTGGCGCGACGAATGGAAGCAAGGCGACTTTCCCTTCTACTGGGTTCAACTCGCGGATTTCCGGGACGAGAAAAGCGAACCCGGCGATAGCGACTGGGCGGAACTCCGCGAAGCTCAGACACTCACCCTCGATCGACTCCCCAACACGGGACAAGTGGTCATCACAGACCTGGGAGAAGCTCACGACATTCATCCCAAAAACAAACAGGACGTCGCCAAACGATTAGCCCGCGTGGCTCTCGCACGGGACTATGGTCTGGACTTAGTCCACCAAAGTCCTCGCTACGCGTCTATGCAGCGCGAAGGAAATAAGATCATTCTCGAGTTTGCCCATGTTGGTGGCGGTCTCGACACCTTCGACGTGCGCTATCCCCTCGGATTCACGATCGCCGGAGACAAGCGTCAATTTGTCCACGCGTCCGCCAAAATTCTCAGCCCCAATCAAATCGAAGTCTGGAGTGATGAAGTCGAAGAGCCCATAGCCGTTCGCTACGCCTGGGCGGACAACCCGATTTGCAATGTCCAAAACCGCGAAGGCCTTCCCCTCACGCCCTTTCGAACGGATGATTGGCCAGGACTCACCATCGACAATCATTAACCCAGCTTGACCGACAGCAACGTTCAGCCAGGAAAAGACAATGCACCAATACATCGAACAAGTCGTTAACCTGATCGATCCCGAGAACAACCTCATCTATAACATGTCCGCCAAAGACGCCTGCCAGCGCGTGCTGACGGGTGATCCTGCCAAAGTCCGTGAGATAGAAGGGGCGTTTTCACTCGCCGCCAAAAAAGGCAAAACCGTGCGTCTGGCGCGATCCTTGGACCGCCCGACGCGCTACTTTCTCGCCAAACGCCAAGAAGGCCCTGCCCTGATTGTGGCCGACCGCATGGATCAAATTTTCGCCTGGCTCAAATCCGAAGGACTCGAAACCCAATTCCACCCTAGCTACTGCCGGATGGTGCCTGCTCACTACATCGTAGCGATCGAGCTGATCGGCTGTCCGGATCCCGACCCAACCTACACACGCTACTTTAACCCCCAGCACAACCAACAACCCAAAGATATTGCCACCATCGGCAAGAATTACATTGGTGCACTGACAGACGAAATTGCGAAATGGCTGCGACAGATTCCAGAAAAGGAACCGATTGGCGTCTGTTTTTCCGGCGGCATCGACAGTGGCGCCGTCTTCCTTTCCATCTATCACGTCCTCAAAGAATTGGGAATGAACCCCAGCCGCCTCAAAGCCTTCACCCTCTCCGTAGAGGACGGGACTGACCACAGCCAAGCTCACGTTTTTTTAGACCAGATGGCACTGACCGTGTTCCTCGAAGTCATTGATGTGGATGCCGACCAAATCGATCCCGGTGAAACACTCCGACTACTGGAGGACTACAAACCCTTGGACATCGAGTGTGGCGCCATGGGACTTGCTCTCTGCCGAGCCATACGGAATCGCTATCCGGATTGGAAATATCTCATCGATGGCGATGGCGGCGACGAAAACCTCAAAGACTACCCCATCGAAGAAAACCCCGAACTCACTATCCGCAGCATCATCCACAACCAAATGCTCTACCACGAAGGCTGGGGCGTGGGAAAAATTAAACACTCCCTAACCTACAGCGGCGGACTAAGCCGCTCCTACACACGCACCTACGCCCCGGCAAAACGCTTTCACTTCGAAAGCTTCAGTCCCTTCACCCGCCCGCAAGTCATCAAAATCGCAGAAGGCATCCCCTACGTCGAACTCACACATTACAACCACCGCAGATTATATAAACTCAAAGGCCAAATCGTCAGCGAGGGTATCAAGGCAGTGACCGGACTCGATATGCCCGTCTTCCCCAAACGCCGCTTCCAACACGGCGCCGCCACCGTCGCCACCCTCCGCCAACGCATCCCCCACAACGAATCAGAACTCCGCCGCCGCTTCCACGCACTCTACACATGAACCACAACCCATAGGCAACCCCACCGATACCCAAACGGTGAACGGCCCTTTTTGCACCGCCTCGCCGCCCGCTTGCCGACTCTGAAAAAAAAATCGAACAAAATCGCAATTCGCCCTTGACGCCGCTCCGGTTACCTGGCGAAATTGCCTCTGTCATCATTTGAGTGGACGTTCCCAAGTCGGGTCGCCTGCTGAATATAACAGTCTGGTTCCAGGCGTCGGGGAAGTTGCGCGACTTCCCCGGCGTTTAGGCGAACAGGCAGGAACTTTCCTGCATTCTACTGCTCGAATGATGACAACGGCCCGGCGTGTGTGGGCGTCGGTTCGTTGCGCAAGGGCAAACCATTAACCGATTAGAAAGGCATACCAATGCAGAAAATCCATGCGACCCTGCCGGTCCTCGCCGGCCTCGTTCAGAACATCGCCAAGCGTCCCTTGGCTCTCGGCGCCAGCTTCCTGCTGGCGGTTATTCACCCCCTGCCCTCCGCCTCGGCTCAGCATCTGCCCT
>JAMASS010000059.1 GCA_024761205.1 Limisphaerales bacterium | reverse complement strand
CTATAGGGAGCGTATAGTGAATGGGAAATCATATATTTATTATGCAAGGGAGATTTATTGGGAATCTTTGGAATGACACTCCTTCTATGCAAGCGAATACACCACTAAAGCAGGAACGCCTCGGCTATCCGACACAGAAGCCCTTGCCGTTGCTGGAGCGCATCATCAAGGCGAGCTCGAATGAGGGTGATGTGGTGTTCGACCCCTTCTGTGGGTGCGCCACTACCTTGGAAGCCGCGCATAGCTTGAAACGCCGCCGGATCGGAAGCGACATCGCCATCCACGCCATCAAGCGCGAGATGGAGAAGGCCGGAACCCTGAAAGTCAGAGGCAAACGTCACCCGCGTCTGCAACTCTTGAGCGTGCCGGACATATTGGCAGGGCGCCGCTTCGGCGGGACGCGGGGCAAGGGCGAGCCAAAGCACGGCTGATATAAATAGAAGATTCTTTCGATTCATCATAAGAGAAGGGAATAGGGACAAGATTGTCCAAGTTATTCTTCGTCAGCGCTGGCGATATTCGTCCAGTCCTCCGGGTGTTGGCCGGCCCAGTTTTCCCGGTGGGGCAGGTTGTCGTAGTTCCAGCGGCGCAGTTTTCCCCGATTCAGGGCGACGCAGTGCCAAACGTTGGTGTTGCGATCCAGGTATGAGTCCCAAAAGCAGATGACGTGCGTTACGACCCCAGCCGTCGGCGGTAGGCGATAGCACTCTTGCCATTCTTTCCTCTGCTGCAGATTGGCCACCCGCTGCGAGTTCGGCGGGAACTAGTCTTCGTGATCGGCGGCGTAGAGGTGCAGGGCCATGCCGATCTACCGCAGGTTGCTGACGTAGTGGATGCGCTTGGTCGCACCAAGGGCGGGCAGGAGCAGGGTCGAGAGGATGGCAATGATGGTGACCATCACCAGCAGTTCGATGAGAGCGAAGGTGCTTTGAATATTCGATTTCATGCTTCGGAAACTAGCAGATCATGCGCCACGGTTTTTTCCGATCTCAGGGGCCTAGTATCTATAACGCGGGGACGGTGAGGAATATACACGTCCACGAAATACCAGTCCAGCAGTATCCAGATCCACCGATTGATGTTGTGGAGGTAGCGCCACCCGTATTCCACCGCTACGTCGAGGCCGTGGCCTTCGTAGTAGTGAACTTTGGTTTCGGTCAAGTCGTTTTGGAAGTGATCCGCCCGACTGGGAAGCGGCGTTCGGGTAATCGAACAATCGACGCCATAAGACCCCATGTAATAGTCAGCGTAGGTTTTGTCGTCGTAATGGTCAGGGTTACCATGGAAATCGTTAGCATAATTTCGGACGCTCCAACCCCATTCGATGTCATCCTCCGTGTCTCCCTGCGTGGAGTAGGAGAAGCTGACCTCGACCTCGGCGCCAGGGTTCGGCGGTGACCATCGGTCAGGAGTGGTCCCGGTGTCTCAGTTGTAGGCGTGGGCATAGATGGCGGAGACATAGGGCGAGTTGAGGGTCAAGCAACGCGGATAGACGCAGTCTTGCGCCTCGGCGTTCTGGATGCCAACGGGTGCACCGAAGAGGAGCATACCGGCAGTGATAACGCCGAGGCTGGCGACCTTGCCAACAAAAAGCGCGCTGTTGGCAACGGTTTTGACTGTGTCAGCAATCGCCGGCAGGAAGCCGGTGGCAAGGGTTTTGAGTGGGTGAGTAACCGCCAGCGGGAGGCTGGCACCGATAGCCGGGGGCAATCCCGGCGATTTGTTGGCTGGGGCCGTTCAAAGCTCGCAGGAAGACATGAATCGGGTTCATGATTGATTCGGATTTAACTATTCGCATATATTCCCAACGGCTCAGCAGGAAAGGGGGCATTACTCAACGCCTGATGCCGGGCCGCCGCTAACACTCTTACAGTAAACGCGAAAAGTTTCCCGCCTGTTTGCCTGAGCATTGGGGGAGAGTTGCAATCTCCCCCAATGCTTTGATTTAGACTGTTGTATTCAGCAGGCAGCCCGACTTTGGAGCACCGCTAAAGTGTTAGCGAGGGAGGAGGGAAGGGCGTGGCGATGTCAACGGCAAATCGTGATTTTCTGCATTTCTGCACGGCCGTATGGTGGTCACTGATCGCAGAGAGCAAACCGACTCCAACCGGAAGCCATTGAGTCAATCCCCAATACCAAAGACGCTGTGAAGACGCACCATTCATCCTCCCAGTGATGCGACAGCACCCCCGGAAAGCACTCCGTCGTCCGGCCGCATCGCTCGATAAGCGAAAGCCATGACTGCAATCAGCAAGGTAATCTGCGCCACCCGCCCCAACTCGGTTTGATGAAACTCATCGGTCAATTCCTCGGAGAGATCGACCACAACGCTACAAGCAATGACGACCGGCAAAAACCAAAACATCTGGCGCCGCAGCATTTCGGCAACCCCCGGGGCTCAACGAAAATGCGCCCGCCTCAACCCGTGAGGACGACACACGTTGAGCAGCACCAAGATACCGGAGAGATGGATTGGGGCATAACGGACTGCAACAACAACATCAACGTGGCTTGCATCGTGATCCCAAAGGAATCGGTCGAAATCCGTCGAACGCCTGCAGAGTATTCTTCCTCCTTTCGACGAACCAAGGGACGGTATCCCAAGGATACAAGCAGAAGCATTCCTAAGAAAATGCTAAACAAGGGACGTTCTTTTGGCAGCGATGCGGCTGCATTGAGAAGTTGCTGGCGATTCTGCAAAAGCGTGATCCATCGAATCGACCGAGATACTTCGTCAATTGTCGCCAGCCGTAAAGGATTCGCACTGGGGATCCACAACAAACGCGCTTCTAAGAAGCCCTCGTAATTCTCTGTAAGCTTGGAAGTGCCTGCTCTCCTCAAAATCGAGATTACCTAGGTCCCGCAACAGTCTGATTGTAATCTTCCTCCAGCGCGCGTTTAATGCAATCTTGCAGGGTTCCAGCAACTCACTAACTTCGCTCCAAAGGCTCTGTTCATTCACCCCTTCCATGGCGTCTCCATATTCCACTTGGCACCAAGTCCTGAGCTGGTCTTCGCTGCCCGCATCCAGAAGGTTTTGGAGTTGCTCTTCGATTTGAAAATGCCTTAGCCCAGCCTCGCCGACGGCGAGCGAATCACTCAGGCCGACCAACTCGATCTGCCTCTTTTCATAGTCTTGGGTCACCTGCTCCACCTAGGCCAACTCCTCTAGCTCGTCCTCGAGCCGAACATCAATGCGCTGGAGCAACTTGGCATGTTCCTTAGCCATGGCGGCATTGTCTTTGGCGGTCGCTTCGAGCAAGCGATGATTGCGGGCCGCTAGCCGAGTCGAGGCCTCGGCTTCAAGACACTGCTGCTCGGCTTTCATCCTGTCGTCGACTAATCAGCAACCCCTCCAAAACGCCTACCCGCACCTGCTTATTCACCACCTGTTGCGCCCTAATCACGCTCAACCACAACGCAGGCCAACCGTATGCTGAGACTCGATTGCTCCTGCTCCAATACGGCCGCCTCGGCTTGGCGCGCCGTCTTCCGCACCAATAATCCCATCCGTTTCGCTACCGCTTCACTCAAAGCGTCGGCCTCAGGTGGAGCCCTCTTTAGGGTTCCTCTAACTCCCTAACGCCACCGCAATCTGCTCCTGCTTACGCCAGGAGGCATCGGGGCGGGCCTGCAGTTGGCTTGCCTGTTCCGATGGCGCGGTTGGCCGATTTTTGAGGCTGACCAATTCCCAATTGCTCCTCCACCAACTGCAAACTGCGCTGAACCGTTGCCAACGCACCAGGCATTAGGTTCGGCTCGTCGGTCTTTGGAACACCAGCATCCGCTGACCGGACACTGAACGGAGGTGCGCCAACGACCCAGACTGCACCCAGAACCAAGCGCAATCAGTGGCGTCAACTTCGATATTTTCATTCCTGACAAACGACCAGAACATCCTCGCGATCCAATTATAATCATCCCGGTTTCCACCGACATAACGATCATGGACACCAGGTTCCGTCCTCTGGCGCGGCAGCTGTCTGCCAGCGAGCACCAGCGGACTCTACCATGGAGCGATCTTGGGGGCTTCGCTGGATGAAATGCCTGGGCTCGAGTTTCCCTCGACGGTCAAGGTCGGCTTGGCCCTCATCAAGCTGGAGGCATTCTGCATGAATGGCGAATAAGGGCCTTGCGATTAGTCGGCTCGGCCCTCATTATAGCCAGAGGTATTCTGGTGATGGGCGAACGGTTCCAAGATGCCCGCACTGAAAACCTAATGGACTTAACTATGCTACGCTTCATTCGCATCTTCGGATTTCTCTTGATTTGGGCGGGAGCACTCGTCCTTCTATCCTATCTGATTAAGCCGCTTCGCGAACTTTGGCCGCTCTTTCTTAGACTCCCGCTGCCGATCCAGATCGGTTTGGGAGCCGCAGCGGTCGGCACTATCTTACTTATGGGAACGGTGATCTGGGAAAGGCTGAAATCCCGGGGATCTGACAAAGAACTGGAAGACAAAGAATAGAACTGAATCAATCATGCTTATTATTAATTCCGATCAGTTAGAGGGCTATCGAATTACCGAATATCTCGGCCTTGTCCGTGGTAACACCATTCGAGCCAAGCACATCGGCAA
This sequence comes from Limisphaerales bacterium, assembly GCA_024761205.1. Classification (GTDB taxonomy): domain Bacteria; phylum Verrucomicrobiota; class Verrucomicrobiia; order Limisphaerales; family AAA164-E04; genus UBA2970. The sequence continues at coordinate 17,580 of JAMASS010000059.1, read as the reverse complement.
AGACATCATCGCCGGGCTCAGAACATTAGTCGGTGGGGAAATTAAGGAGTATACTGAGATGCTCATGGAAGCGCGAAACGAAAGCATCAACCGGATGAAGGCCCACGCGGAGAAACTCGAAGCCGATGCGATAATCAACGTCCGTTTTGTCACTTCCCAAGTGATGGCAGGGGCGGCCGAGCTGTTGGCTTATGGAACGGCGGTCAAAATTGAGAAGATTGGATCGTAGATCAAACTCAATCGAAGTGGAAAAGCAGGGCAAATGATCATCGCACTCCAAGACGCTGCTGCGTGAACGCGGGCGTGAGATTTGCCGGCAGGTTTTGGAAATGACAGAGGTGTTAGCCGGTGAGCCCCAAAGGGCTGCGCCCGCCAACGAACCATGAACCGGAAGGAATCCTCTCTGGACGCCAAAGGCCGCCGCCCAGCAAGCGGAGCCGATCCAGCCCAACGTTGGCGTCCTCGCCGAGGATTGCGTTGTTTGCCCTCAGGATCGGTTCTGCCACCACCCGCGCGCACGGAGAGCCGCGCCCGACCTCCTCAGAGTGAGCGGTCGGACAACAGGCCATCGCCCAACAAGTCCAGGCTAGTTGTCTGGGCGCATCAGCTGCGGAGGGCAGGCTGGGGGCTTGGGGAAACGCTGATTTAATCCCTGAGCGTTGCTGTTTTCGGTGATTTTTCCGGGGAAAACCGAGTTTCTGGTTATGTAATCAGCGTTTCCCTGGGCGCGCATTCCCCCGCCCAAGGCAGACCGCGCGGACCCAAGGACTCGCAAGGCATTGGCGCCGAGCAGAGGAATCACGACCTCCCGGCTCACGGAGCGATCGGAAGGATCAACGAACGCCAAGAAACCAGCGGAATAATTCAACGCTCAGAGCCGTGCAGCGATGTTTCACCGCTTTGGCCACAATGCGTTTCGTTCAGCCAAACGCCACGCGCGGTGCAGAATCAAGCGACAAGCTCTCTGGACAACTCTCCTTGGCGCCATTTATCATTATGTCCGATTTTCGAGTCCGAGCCGACTGATCCAATCGCGTATGCACCCAACAACTAAACTTCTGTTTTTCCTGATTACGATCATCATCCCCGACAAGGCGATGAGTCAAAGCCCGATCGCTCTTGCCGACGCGAGCCGACCCAAGCCGCAGATGCAACTGAGTGATCGTGACAAACAGTACAAACGCATCCATCAGTTTGCCCTACGTCTGATTCTGCTTCTTCGCTTTGATGAGGCCAAGGCATTGCTGGAAGATCATCTAAAGGATCATCCCAATGACGTGGAATCCCACTATCTCATGGGCGTGTGGCACTCTCGGCAGAGGCAATTTGAATTGGCTGCTGAGCGGATGGAAAAGGCGATTGAGCATGGCCTTCCTGCCGGACGAGTCGTGGCGGGACCGCGCGCCCTTTTTCGCGGGGCTCGTCAAGGATCTGCCTTCTTTGAGGACGTCTTTGAAGCCTTTAAGACACGGTTGGTCCATGGACCGCTGGTTGGCAATGTGACCGACTCTAGCGCCTCCTTTTGGGTCAGAACGGCGAGCCCGAGCACCTTTACCATTGTCGCTGCCAAGGACTCCGATTTCAGCACTTCCCGACACATCACATATGGGCAGACTCTAGCTAGGAACGACTATACAGGAGTGGCCCGATTGGACGGTTTAAGCTCCAACACAAGCTATTTTTACCGCATCGAGATTAACGGTGAGCCGGCTACCGGAAGTGGCAACAATCATCAATTCCAAACGTTCGCCTCTCCCGGAGAGCATACCAAGTTCCGTGTGGCCTTCGGTGGTGGCGCCGGTTTCGTGCCTCCTCACGAACGCGTCTGGTCAACGATTGAAGCGTTCGATCCTCAGGCACTTCTGCTCTTCGGTGACAATGTTTACATTGATGATCCCGAGTCGTTGATCATGCAGCGTTACACCTATTATCGCCGCCAATCCCGTCCTGAGTGGCGGAAGCTCACCGCCAAGACCGCTGTCTTTACCATTTGGGACGATCACGACTTCGGGACGAACGATTGCTGGGGCGGTCCAGAGATAGACTCTCCTTTCTGGAAACCGCACTACGTCTTTCGAACCTTTCGTGAGAATTGGGCCAACCCGGGCTATGCTGGGGGCAATGCTCAGCCCGGGTGTTGGTATACCTTTCAAGTCGGCGATATCGATTTTGTCATGCTCGACTGTCGCTACTACCGAACGAATCCCAAAGCACCGAACCCGACTATGCTCGGCCCCGTGCAGAAAGAGTGGCTCAAGAGAACACTATGCGATCTCTCGGGGACCTTTAAGGTGCTCTGTTCCTCGGTCCCTTGGGATTTCAGAACCAAAGGCGATAGTCTAGACACCTGGAATGGCTTCCAAGCCGAACGGGAAGAACTATTCTCGTTTCTCGAGACAAACCAGATCGAGGGTGTTCTCCTCATGTCGGCGGATCGGCATCGATCCGATGCTTGGCGAATCGACCGGCCCAACGGCTACAACCTTTACGAGTTCAATTCCTCGCGACTGACCAACCAACACGTTCACAAAGAAATGACCGACCAAGGCGCTCTCTTCTCTTACAACAAAAAGCAATCCTTTGGCTTGGTCGACTTTGACACGACCAAAGACGATCCCACGGCGACTTACTCAGTCGTAAGCATTGACGGAGAAATCATCCACGAAATAACGGTCCGACGGAGCACGCTTAGCGCAAGCCGTTAATCCTGAGTGAAAACCACCGAGCAGATCAAATCAAGAATCTCGCAAAGCCTCGAAAAATCTCATGGTGTCGCTGGCATCATGCTCGAGAACTTCTTCATGGATCCACATGGCATGATAAGGCACATACACGGCATGAGCCCAGCCGATCAAGCAGGCAGCACATCTGACTTCAAGGAGTTGTCAATCACCATGAAAGCACTGGCATCCACCTCGTATTTCGTCATCAGCCACCGGTACAGCGCCTCTGATTTTTCCGAGACGATCTTGGCATGCCGAAAATGAGATTCGAGCCCGGATCGATCTTGTTCTCTTGCTCGACGAAACCCCCTTTGGTGCCGATCATCAGCCCGAAGTCGGCGCGCAATGATTCCAACACATCCTCAACTCCGTCGAACACCTCCAGAGGCTCATCAATAATCGCGTTACCGAGCTAGATAATCTCCTGAACTTGCGCAGCAAAAATCGTCTTCCCGGAGAGATCAATCGCGGCCTCAACCATCGATAATGTGAACGTTTCGAGCCATATCCAAAGAACTGGATATTTCTGATCTCATGCCGGTAGAGCATCTGATCAATTGTCTCCTCCGAGGCATGAGCACCCAGGAGTGCCTTGCATGCCGCCTCGTCCCGCCGAAACCGAGTCTCGTTGTGCCAAAGCATGTCATCAGTATCAACCGCAATGATAAATTATGGGCATGGCTGGCAGCGGGTGATGCTTCACCTCGGGCGCGCGGATGAGGGTGCGCTTGTGAATCTGTTGACCATATTCCAACGCTTTCTGGATCAGGAAGCCTGCCTTGCGCATTGGGAGCAGGTGGGGTGGAGTGATGAACCCCCGCTGTCCCCATTGCGCCAGTGGCAAGGTGGCCCGCAAAGCCGACAACCTCCGTATTGGACGCTGGACCTGCCATGTCTGCAAGTCTAGTTTTAACGTCTTGGCGGGAACCCTTTTCAAGAAAACCAGGGTCCCGCTCCAGAAATGGTTCATGGCTATGGGCATCCCGATCAACGCCAAGAAGAGCTTGTCTAGCCACCAATTAGCCCGCGACCTCGGGCTGACACAGCCCACCACCCTGCGTTTGCAACGGCGCATTCGGGCTTCCAGGTCGGGGGAAGCAGCGCCCGTCCTGCAAGGCATCGCCGAGACCGACGAAACTTACGTGGGCGGCAAGCCGCGCAAAGGAAGCAGCCCCAAGAGTTCCGCTACTAGTACCTCCCCGAGTTTTACGAGGCAAAGGCACCCGTAAAACTCCGGTCATTGCTGCTGTAGAACGGGGCGGAAGGGGTTGTCGCTCGCATTGCCGAGTCCTTGTCCGGCAAGGGCATTCTCCGTTTCCTGCCAGGGGCTGTTGAAAAGCAGGGCACCCTTCTTTGCCGTTGAATACCGCGCCTATCGCCCCGCTCCGGTTTTCGGCGCGCCGTCATCAATCACGCCCTCGCTTATGCGGAAGGCGTCGTCAACACGATTGAAGGCTAAGCCCTGTTAAAACGGGCTTGGGTCGCACCACCACTAGAGTAGCCGTCGGATGCTGCTTTTTATCGCTGAGGCGATCTGGAGATACAACAAGGGGATCGCCTTTGCTTGCTTGATGCGGAGGGCGCTCGCGTGAGCCGGATCAATCAGCTTTATTACGACGATTGCCTGACTGTTATGCAGGATAAATTGGGTCCGGGCAGCACGGACCTGATTTACCTCGACCCGCCCTTCAACTCGAATAGGGACTACAACGCTATCTATAAAGACGAGACCGGGCGTCCCTTGCCGGAACAGGTCGAGGCCTTTTGCGATCAATGGACGTTGGACGGTGAGCGGATTCGCGCCATACATCAGTTGCCGGTGCTCATGCGGAAATCCGGCATTGATAATGACACCGCAGAGTTTTGGCGGCTTTGGATGAAGTCCCTGAGCCGGACGGACCCGAGGTTGTTGAATGCAAGCCCATGGTTGAGGGATTGAATAAAAAAACTTGAAACTTTCTGTCACAGTCGAGTTTCATTTTTAATGAACCTACTGAATCTTAAAAAAATAGGAGCACAAATGAACGACAGCAAACCTGCTGAATGGATTGAAGATCAGATTTTGTGGCTGCGTAGAAAAAAAATGTGTACGACGCCCATGCAGCTCATCAAGCTAGTCTATATTGCCCATGGATGGATGTTAGGAATACATGGCCGTTCTTTAATATCGGAACATGTTGAAGCATGGAAATACGGCCCTGTTATTCCGAGCACATATCGCCGCTATAAATCGTTTAGAGGAAGCAAGATAACCAGGGAACCAATTGACCGGACTAAGGATTTTACAGAAGAGCAATCCGAGCATATTCAGGAGGTTGTTGATGCTTACCTCGAGTATAGCGGGATTGTGTTATCCGCTATTACCCATCAAGAAGGAACGCCTTGGGAGGTCACTTGCCGAGAATTCGGAGACGGATGCATCATCCCAAATGAGGTCATTAAACGACACTATAAAAAATTAGCCGCTGAAGATGCCAGCTAATCGAAAAATTTCTTCTATTAAACCGGGGGACCAGAAGGTTCCATTAGATTCGGCTGAATGCGAAGATAGGGAAATGAAGTATTGCGCCTTCGATCATGAATCAAAGTATTATGCTACGATGTCCGACCTCCAGGAGGTGCGAACAGAAATTGAAAAAGGATTAAAGTATGTTGAAAAAAGGATAAATGAGACATTCTGGAAGCTATGTCTTACGGGACTTATTGGGGGGCTTGTTGGGCTAGGATTGGTAATACTCAGAGATATCTTTGCAAAATAAACCCCGTCCGTTGAAACGGCGCCGGATCGGAAGCGACATCGCCATCCACGCCATCAAGCGCGTGGCTACGGCTCGACTGCATGATCGGCTCGGATTGAAGGAAGGGGTTGACTTCGTTATTGATAGCGTGCCAAGCACGCTTGAAGGGGCCATTGATTTATGGAAGCGAGACGCATATCACTTCCAGAAATGGGTGGTAGAGGAGGTGGACGGCTTCGTCACGACGAAGCGGGGCATTGACGGACGCATTTACTTCGGGCGGTCAAGGAAGAAGTTGCGCTCGATGGTGTTGGAGGTGAAGGGCGGCGAGAATGTCAATATCAGCGTGGTGCGCCAACTGCGCGGCGTCTTGGCACGTGAAGAGGCCGATATGGCCGGCCTGATCCTGATGCGCAATTTGAAGCCGCAGCAGAAAGCCGCCTTCAGCCGAGAGATGGCAATGGCCGGAGAGATGAAGGACAAACGCTGCCCTCGACTGCAACTGCTGAGTGTGCCGGATATTTTGAAGTTAACCCTTCTACACTGGCAATAAAGATTTGCCATAGAGTCCCATAAATTGGGAAAAGGATTATCATAAGGAGGATGAGATAAACACGATTCATGGCACCTATAGCTCAGCGGCTAAGTACATCAATTATTACCCTGATTAGCATGCCGAGCGTTATGACATTAAAGCTCACATGAAGAGAACCTTCGAGTGGCAGGATGGCGCCTGTTGGAGTGATTGGTGGAACAATAACAAAGAAGACTAGCAGCGAAAAGAAGGCATGAGTATTCTTTCTCCCCCCACGCTCAGTTGCAAGGGAAGTGACGTTATATATCTCACCCGGGGAATTTGAAAATCAAGAAAAGCCCTAATCTCTATGTGGTGTCGGATGCGAAGCAGCAGGGGAGCGTGACTTGGGGTTTTGTTTTCAACATGACGAAGAAAAGCGGCGTCTCATGCATCTGCACAAAGAGCGTCATCCTATCCGGCCCAATCGGTACAGACTCGTTTATCCCTGCGATTCTTGGTCGCCATACGATTGCTATAACAGCGTCTCGGTTTATCGGCATTAACTCCAAACCGTGTCGGGGATGAAGAAAGTCATTTGGATTTTGTTGGCGGCAGCGGATGTCGCGATGCTCCTCTGGTGGAGACTCGAAAACCGTTCAGCGCCAGACAGTTCCCGCTGGCGACTCGCCGGAATCGCCGTCAACCAATCCGCTTCGTCGGAGACCGCAGGCGCCGACGATAAGGCTTTGGGATTCGCCGGTTTCGATTTGTCGGAGAAAACTCGCTACTACGATCCCGAGACGACGATGGTGCGTTCCCCTTTGTCCTCGATCAAGAGAACATTGGTTTGGGGTTGGAGCCTTTTCATCCCACGCCGCGGGAGTTTCAGCATATCGCTCAGTATGAGGCCGCTTATAGACGAGCGCTCTTGGAAACGGTGAGCGGTGACGAGTTCTTCATGCCCAAAGGGCGCGGTTTTTGTATATCAAGGAAGCGATGAAGCTGAAACGCTGTTTGGAGCGGCAGCTGGGCAAGCGGCGTTACGACTGCTACCAATACGTGTTTTCCCCTAAAACCGGCTACGCGAACGCTTGGCGGGTGGTGACGGTCAACGGCCTAGGCGAGGAACTCCGGGAACTAGCCATGGCTTACAACTGGGAGGTTCATGGATGGAGTCTGGACTAGCAGCATGATAATCGTAGGCTGGAGCCACTCGAGAGACCCGATCAAACGATTAATGCCTACCGCCAGCACATTCGAGACGCCTTCGGGGAGCAGGCGCTATTTGATTTGACGGGGTTGAATGGCAACGGCTTGTTTCCTGATCTGGATTCTGACGCCACGCCTCCGGTCCCATTGAATAACTACAAGTCGCCCTAGAAAGATGAAGCCTTCAAAAATCGGCTCGAAGAACTGTATCAAACAACCTTCACCGAGGAAAAAGGAGGCGATGGCGAACTGCCGCCGTCGTTGCAAGGATGGAGGAACTCGGCCGCCGGGGCGCGGAAAAAGGAGCGGATGATGGAGATCTTTCAACAGCGGAACTACCGTCTGCAACTGCACCGAAGCCAAGCAATGGGTGTAATCAGCATTTACGGCCAAACGCGATACGCTAGGCGCCAGAATTGAAGCGCATGAAAAAACTACTCTCTAATGTGATGTCAGGGGCAGCAATATAATCCCCCATTTATGTTGCAAGAAAATCGTCGAGGTTTGGGGCTGCTTGTTAAAAAAAACGTAATTCCATCAGAATTAGCTCTCGTTTTCTTGGAAATTCTTGGGCTTTTTGTGCTGAAGAGACTTTTTTAACGTGTTTGTTGAGGCAAGGAGCCGTTGAGATCAACCGATTGATGCGAGATACTTTGGATTTCCTGCTAGTCGTCGAGAACTTATCTTGCGGGTCCATCAAGTGTTGGAGGCCATGATCTCGGTGATGTCGATTGGGCTGGGGACGACGATTTCCGAATCGATTCGTAATCCGATTACCTGAAACTCGGCGCTTCTCGGGTGGAAGCTGGCGTTGCTGGTTTCGTGTTGCGGGCGCTTCGACATAGTAGAAGAGCTTCTCGATGGCAGAATGACCGGAGATCTGTCCCTTGAAGCGTCCATCACCCTCAGCGGTTATAGGGGACCGAAGTGAACAGCGATTCGCGTTTGCCACTGAAGCAGCAGCACCTCATCCGCCGGGGCATCGGTAGCTTAATGCGGTTTTAACCGTAATCGGTTCGTTTGGAGTGACTTTGGCGGTTGAGATCCCGAGGTGTTGGACGGAAATGATACTCGGTGGTTTTGTTGAAAGGCCGGATAGCGTTCGACCGATATTGAAGATGTTTATGAGTTTCGCCCAGTCTGCGTCATCGCCGGCAGCTTAAGAGGGTGCAGAGCGTTGATTCGTCATAGAGTGAAGCCTCGCTGACCGGCGCGACCTCTGAAGGAGACAATCGTTGGCCAGGTTTATTGGTCCACTGGAACCAGCGTGTCGACCGGGAAATCCTCGCCCTGCCCACCTCGTTTCGACGGCCCATCTCCGGAACTACGGGGCGGACGGGGGGACATCCGGGCCTCGACATCTTCATTGATGTCAATATTCAGACTTGGTCTGTCGTTACCATACAAGTAGCCGCCACGGAGCTCTAACTCCTTCGGAAGGACCTTGTGGACAATCTCCGGAAAAGTCATTTTCTTCCTAGATGCCGAGACTCGGAATGGTGAGACCAACGTGGTTGGCGATCAATTGATTGATGGGATCGTTCTCCTCTCCTTATTGCCAAGCCGTTCGCACCCCGAATTGTTCGCGGAGTGCGGCGATCTTTTTCGCTTGAGTGATTCCACCGATCAGCCGTTGAGCGATGAGCGGTCGCCATTCGTGCGGGTGGGTGAATACCTTGCCCATGGCATCGGAGTTGTGGTGATGGAGCGGATCTGTGGGGTAGTAGTCGACATCTTGGCTAGCTCCAGATGTTTGGCAAGTTTCAGCGCGCTGGCTGGCTGGTGTGAAATGCTCGTGAACGTCATGGAGGAGTTTCGCCTCCGTACCAAGTTCGCTTCGGATGGACTCGGTACAAGTGGGAGATGGTTTCTATGTAAAGCTCCTCATCAAAGACCTTACCTTGGAAACCTGTTTCTGGCCGGCTTCCTTTCCCGGGTCCAATGAATCCCCCGCCACCGTAGCCGCCCATTGGATCTGAATGTGACGAAAGGCTCGCTTGGATCCAGTGACGGACGCTGTCAATACAGGCAGAGAGACCGAACTGCCACCCCCGTGTGTATAGAGCGGTACGGCATCTCGGACTTTGCCGCCTAAAAGTTGGTAGACCGGCTGCCGGCGCGTTTGCCTTTGATGTCCCAAAGCGCGGAATCCAGTGCGGTTTGGATCACATTGGTGACCGAACCGTTTCGCCAATAGGAACGGACATAATTCCATTGCCAAAAGATCCTCAATACGGTCAGCGTCCTTCCCGATCCAAAAACGGTGCCATGTGTTTCTCCAATGCTGTTTTCACTCCTCAGGAGAGGTAGCCGCAGTTGCCTGATCCAACACCGCAAAGGCCCAGGCTCGTCCGTGATTACTTTGATGAAAACCCCAACGATAGCCCGGTGTGTCGGGCTCGTGCCGATCACCTTGACATCTCTGACATTGAGAGGCTTTACCCCGCGCTTATGGCTCGGGCGCAGAGTTCGGGAGACTCTGCCTGTTCAGCTTCCTTTTTGCACTTCCTCCGTGTGATGATACTCGCGGAAAGTGAAGAGCAGCGCCCCGAGGAGAAGAAACAGCACTGTGCCGCCGAGCACAATCATCAGTGAGGACCAGGAACCCTCCGTAGTCCAGTCATAGAGTGACGCCAGTTCCGGATTCCGTGCCATGAAGGTCTTCAAATGGCGGCTGATCGAGAGCACATTGATGTTCGTAGGAATCTGCCCGATACCAAACTCGACGATGAAGCCGTAGACGACACCTGCGATCAGATACTTCTGAGTGAAAAGCCCGATCAAAGAAGTCAGCGCACCAAAGGCGACAACGGCTAGAGCTTGGACCATGATCAGTAACGTAATAAGTGATCCGATGTCTGGTACTCGAAGAAAGCTCCCAGCCGCCCAGAATGCGACTCCGTTGCCAAAGACGATGATCTGCAGCCACAGAGTCAGCGCAACGTATTTGAGTAGAAAAACCCTTGCTCGAGTGACCGGCCGGGTAATCAGAAAGGTCATGGTATCACCCTGCAACTCGTCGCGAATCATGGCACCGAAATTACTGAGACAGAAAATAGGCACGACCAGAAACAAGTACAGATCGATCAGAATGTAGTAAAAGTTGCGAACCTCTCCGGGCTCGATGACGAAGCTGGCGAATGCAGGGATGGCCGCCATGTTCCCAATGAGCGGAAGCAGGCGCTTCCAAGTGAGTTTGGTGCGCCAGGTCAATGTCCACAGGCCACGAGCGGCGGCGAAGCAGTTGGGTTGGGGCGTGTTCATGTTGCCGGTATGCGAGAGGGGGCGGCGGCTTCGGACGGTTATTGAGTGATCTTGTCGAATATATTACGCAGAGAACGGCTCTGACTTCTCATCTCCCAGAGCGTCAATCCACTTTGTCGAACGAGCTGCGGAAAGCGCTGATAAAAGGATTTCGGGGATCGAATGCGTAAGCTGAGAGTAGAATCGGCTTCATTGATGTCGAACCCTAAAATGAGGTTTTGCTCAAAGAGGATGCCGGCCAGCTTCAAAGGTTGATCACAGCGAACCACCAACTGTTCGGACCAGTTGCGGATTTCAGTGCGGATCGACTTTTGTTCGCCGGATGCGAGAACGCGTCCCCAACTCATGATGAGGACTCTTTTACAGAGGGCCTCAAGTTCGGCGAGGATGTGGCTGGAGATAATGATACTGACGCCGTCGGCTGCCAGGCTCTTGAGGGTTTGCGAGAACTCTTGCCGTGCCATGGGGTCCAGCCCGTTCATTGGTTCGTCGAGAACCAAGAGATCGGGTTTGCTCAACAGCGCTTGGGCCAGCTTAACGCGTTGGCGCATGCCTTTAGAATATTGACCGAGGCGTTTCTTCCAGTGAACGCGCGGCAGCTTGACCAAATCCAGGAGCAACTCACAGCGATCTTTGATCTCGCCTGACGGAATGCCTGATAAACGCGCCAACCCGGAAAGCCAATCCATGGGGCGTAAATCCGTGTGAACAGATTCGCTCTCCGGACAATATCCGATTCGGCCCAATACTTTCGGATTGTTAAAGGGTTGCTCGCCGAACACGGTCAGGGATCCGGAGCTAGGTCTGAGCTGACCGGTTGTGATCTGGATCAGTGTGCTCTTGCCAGCACCGTTGGGGCCGACAAAACCCGTGATTCCGGGAGACACGGAGAAATCCACATGATTTAACCCCATCACGATGCCATACCACCGGCTCAGTTCCGCTGCTTCAACGATGGCGCTCATTCCGGTTTGACACGTTGATGCATGATAATGATCGCCCCAGTGACCATGACCGCCAAGGCGGCCACGGCGCCGCTGAGCTCTGGTACTTCCAACCACCGAAAAAAGGTGCCACGCATGAAATCGGCGAGGAGAGCGCCGAAGAGAGGGATGTTGTCTTGAGCGAGGTGAATCTCATCGTCTAGGTTGAAAATCTTGAGTGAGATTTGATCAAGGTCGTATGAAATGCTGAAATGTCGCAGCCAAGGCTTGGTGTGTTCGCCAATGGTGCGAATCGCATTGCCAACCAACCAGAAGATAATCCAATAGCTAGTGGCGGCGCGCGGTCTCGATGACAGCGCTGAGATTCCCAAGCTAACAATGCTGAGTATGGTCATTGCAGTAACCACATAGAGCAGGGTATTGAGCAGCGCGCCCCGGGAATGCCAGAAAAAAGTCCAATCAGAGGCGAGGAGATTCCCCGCAAACCAAGCCGTAAGCACCGGCCCCAGCCACATGAGCGAGAGCAAGCCGAACACTGTGCCGAATTTTCCAAGAAAATAATCAAAACGGCTGATGGCTTTGGATGAGTAGACGATAATCGCCCGGCTCGACAAATCCCAGGTGATTAGATGAGGAATGACCAGCGCTACGGAGATCATGGCGAACAGACGGAGATTTGTTGCGAAGAAGCAAAAAAGAATATTGTAGGTCGTTCGAACAGATATCTCTGGATGCCCAATGATCCAGCTGACCAACCCATCAATGAAGTCCCGCTGTTGTCCGCCGAGTTGGTTGACCAGCTTATAGAGCAAGCTGTCCTCGACCAACAATTGCCCGATCACGAAGAGAATAGCGATCTCGATGAAGGCAATGATCCAAGCTACGAGCACGAGATGCCGGGCTAATTTGTTGCCGAGGCAGGATCTTAGGCCGTTGGACGCAATGACCCAGCGGCGTCGCCAAATACCATGGTGACTCCCTGTCCAGTGTTGGTAGTTAACATCATGTAGGCTCATCGGCGGTTTCCAGGGCTTGTACGAAGAGCTCTTCCAGAGCGTTCGGGCTGGGAATAATTTCTAGCGGCGACATGTTGACCTGGACCATGAGGTCCATCAGTGGATTGAGAGCCTGCGAGCCGTGCTCCACTTTAATGTGTCCATTCGGCAACATCTCGGTCGGCCAACCTTTGGCTTGGAAGGCATGATGAAGCTCTTCTGCTTTAGACGAGACCACCACCTCTGCGGCTCCCTTTCGCTTGGACTTGAGATTGGCCAGGGTGTCGTGAACCAAGACTTTGCCCTGCGCAATGATGATAATCTGTTCGCAGACCCGGTCCACGTCATGCAACAGGTGGGAAGAGAGAACGACGGAGATTCCGTGGACAGTCCAGAGGCTTTGGACCAGGTTGAGGATTTGTGCCTGGCCCTTAGGATCGAGGCCGTTGGTGGGTTCGTCCAAAAAGACAATTTCCGGATCGTGAACGATTGCCTGAGCCAGCTTCAGGCGCTGCTTCATGCCGGTTGAGTAGGTGTCGATTTTGCGGTATCGCTCTTGTCCCATGCCAACGAAATCCAACATCTCATGAGCCCGTTGACGGGCGGCTTGAAACGGAAGACCACAAAGTTGGGCGCAATAGGTGACGTATTCGCATCCCACCATTCCGGGAATGTGGCAGTCTTGTTCGGGGTTATAGCCGACCCGCTTACGAATTTCACGCCCCTCCTTGCCCACCTCTTTCCCCAAAAGTCGGGCGTTTCCGCTGGTGTAGGGAATCAACTGAAGGAGACACTTCATGAACGTGCTCTTGCCGGCACCGTTGGGTCCGAGCAAGCCGATCGCCCCGGGAGGCACCGTCACGGTGACTTGGTCGAGTGCTCTCTGGGAGCCGAAGGCCTTTGAAAAGTCTCTCGTCTCGATAACCGATTCACTCATACAGAATCTCGTGGATCGATCTGACTATTGAGGGAGGGCCGTGTTGGATGTGAGAAATTGTTCCGGAAGAAAGCTGGCCGCCAGGGAATCGATGGCGGATCGGGCGTCATTCATCACGAATTGAATCTCGGACTCGAGTGGTTGGTTGATGGTGACGCTCCATGCCTCGAAATTCTGTCCTGTCGTCTCCTTCAAAACCTTATCGCCAGAAAGCCGAATCACCTCGGTAAGCAATATCGAGGTCTGCGGTTGCGGGTTGGGTTGCTTCCAGATAATACCCGCGACGATGAGCGCAGCCGCAACCACCGTCAAGGCAAACCCACCGGGCCAGGCCAATCTTCCCGAGGGAGCGATCTCGGGACCGGGTTCAGCCGCACGGCGAACCGCCGCAACAATCTTCCCTTGCAGGAAAAGTGAGGGCGCCAACGAGCCTTGTTGTGCCTCCCGAGTCAACTGTCCTACCAAGGCAACTTGCTGCTGCTGATAAGTTTCACAAGCGGAACATTGATGCAAGTGCGCTTGGATTGAGGCGCCTACAGATGTGCCGTCATCCAAACACTTGGCAATCTTCTGTCGAGTCAACCAACAAGTTATCATACGACTAAAATTCCTTTCCTCTGCTTTGGGCATTCCTGTCACTGTTGGATTTGGTTGCCAGTCAAATGCTTCGCCAGCTTATTTCGGGCTCGATGCAGCAGGACTCGGACTCGGAGTTCGTTGGTCTGCATGACCTTTGCCGCTTCTCTGATCGAGAAACCCTCACCGTAGCGCAGCCAGAGTGCATCGTATTGGTTGGGCTTCAATAGACGTTTCGCCTTGTCCCAAAGCCCTTCGGCTTGGTCCTTTTCTTCTAAAGCTACCGAAGGGTCCCGCTCGTCGATCTCCTTTTCAGAGGTCAATTCGACAGTCGTTTTAACTGATCGATAGTGGTTCATTGCCATTCGTTTCGCAATGGTAAAAAGCCAAGTCGTGAACTTGTACTTGGGATTGAATCGATGAATATTCTTATAGGCTTTGACAAATGTGTCTTGGGTCAGGTCTTCGGCGTCTTGCCGGCTGTTCACCATTTTGTTCAGGAAATTGACTATCCGCTGTTCGAATTGACCTACCAATTGCTCGAATGATTCCAGGCAACCCTCCTGACATCTCAACGCCAATTCCTCGGCACTGATTTCTATGGGCTTGGACTCCACTACGGGTTCCTTCAGCATAACCTACACGGGTAACCGTAATGTGGCTGCCTAGTGCGCGTATCGTTTTAAAGTCCCGATGGCTTTGTCGACCGGGAGTTCCATCTTCATGGTGACCATGGATTCGGCGCTGTCAACATGGATAGCCTCGGTCAATTCCATAAGCCGTTCGTCGCCGGAATTCAGCATGGCTAGGGTGAGCATCCCCTGAACCACGGAATGAATCTGCTTACTGGTCTTCCGGTCCGTGGTCTTGATTTCGATTTGTGCTAAGATGGTTTCGTCTGCTTCGCAAACCGCAAAGCGGGCGCCTTTCGACAGCTGGAGCACCCGAGCTTGAGGGGGGATATTGGCATTGTTCGTGAAGCCGTCGGCGACGGCCAGGAATATCATCGTGTCGGGCAGACTAGGGTAGTCGGCAAAGGCTTCGGCTTGGGTGACTGGCGTGCTGCCCTTAAGTGTCAGCCGGGCGCTCTCAACTTGCTTGCGTGATTTCCCCAAGAGGAACAAGCCCTGGGGTTCGACGGCGATGTACAATTCACCCGCAAGACTGTAGAGGTGTTCGAGTTTTGATTTGATAGGCTGAATCTTGAGCGGGCCGAATCCGGCATCCACCTTGGATTCGAGGAGATTGTGAAATTCGGTTTGGAGCTCCGGAGCCGTGCGAATCAACATCACCCTGGCTGTCTCGGGATGGTCATTGTATTCGCTGCCGAATGCAGTGAACGATTTGATGCCATTCCAATCGAGATCAAAGCCCAACTCCCGTTTGAACTCCTCTCTGATTTTCTCTCGGTGGGATGCCAGTAAGGTATCATTGATGTAGGCGCCAATTTGGGTGTTGCGAAAACTCTCCAAGTCCAGATGAACAAGCCATTTGGCATCGGACGAAACCTTTAGCTGATCGAGAGGCCCGGCCTGAGCTGCGCTGATAACGAGAAAAGCGGCTGCCAATGCGAGGCTATTTGAGATCATTCTGTGCATAAGCTGGTTGGCGTTGGACCCGCTCCAGCTGAATGCAAGACATCCGTTAGCGGTGCGTGGTCGTGCTTCTATTGTTACAAGTCTATATTCACTCTCTTGGGACAAGGTGTTACAATTAAGGCATCTTTTTTCCTGCCCATGCCCCTTTGCCGAAGCGATACTGAGCCGCAACTGAACCGGTAATGAACCGATACGGTGAAACGCCCCTTTTTGCCCTTCCCCGCCCCAACCCATAGGCAACCCCACCGATACCCCACCGATACAACAAGGGTGAAACGGCCTTTTCCGCCCGCATTTCCGCCCCGACAAAAAAATCGAACAAAATCGCAATTCGCCCTTGACGCCGCCTCCGTTTTCCGGCGAAATCGTCCGCGCTATCAGTCAGTAAGTGCCCAAGTCGGGTTGCCTGCTGAATACAACAGTCTGATTCCATCGCGGGGGAAGTTGCGCAACTTCCCCCGCGATGAGGCAAATAAGCAGGATTTTTTCTGCATTTAACTTGCTGATTGATAGCAACGGCCCGGCGTGTGTGGATGTCGGCTCGTTGCGCAAGGGCAAACCATTAACCGATTAAAAGGATACAAAATGCAGAAAATCCATGCGACTCTGTCGGCCCTCGCCGACCTCACCTCCCGAACCGCCCGGGCGCTCTCCGCCCGGAACAAGCCGCTGCTGCTCGTGGCGGCCCTGATGACGGCATCGGCCCTGCTGCCGATGAAAACCCACGTGAAAGCGGCGAAGATTCCCGGATACATCAAGGATAAGGCAATCGCGTTGATCGAAGGCGCCGTGGCAGACGCGGCTGGCGGACACTTCACCCGGAACGGAAAATCCGTCGCCAAGGCGGGCCATGTGGAAATGGACTTCGCCCAGGCTCTGTTTTTGTTCTTCTACGCCGATATAAATTGGGGTCTCGCCTACACCAAACAGAGGAATCATCTTCAGGGCGAGGAACACATCGGAAGTGCCGGCGGCTACCCCCTGAAAGACCGGCGGTTTGCCTTTCACGATTACGAAATTCGGGAGGCTGACTCAACGAGCCGAGTGTATGGTCATGGAATCAGCGTTCCGAAGAACACCGAGGACATCTTCATTGACGGCGGCACGGCTTATTGGGACGCCAAATACGTGGTTCATTCGACTTACCGTTGCGACGATGAAAGACTGCGGCGCCCCGCAGGGAAGTTTAATGTCATTATCCAGTACAAGCTGGCCGACCTCACCTACGACGGAACCAAAGGAGGCACAGTAATACAGGGTAGCATCGACACCAACAACATCGTCAAAAAGGAACGGAAAGCCTACAAAATCCACCGCGAGAAGATGAGCAAGGTTCAGCAGGACAAGGCGACGAACGTGGACTTGCTGGACGACGACACGGAGATTGTCGAGGGGCCGGTCGCTTACGGCGTCTGCACACGCACCTGGAAGCTGGTCTGGCCGGAAGTTTCGGCTTCTGATATTCCGCTGGGACTCTCGGGCTATCGCAAGGCTCAGGACTTAGTGGACAAACTGGTCAACGAGCACACCTGGGAAATTGATGAATCCATTGACTACGGGTGGCGGTTGCAGTAGATGAGGGTCTGAAGCGGATCATCCGGCAAAGGTCATGAAATCCAATTCATCCAAAATTCCGGTCGGGTTGGCAGTGCTGGCGGCGGCGATTCTGGGTCTCATTTTCTTTCTGCGGCTGACGGCTCCGTCATTGCCAGAGGAAGAGGCGAAGGAAGCGCCCGTTGCGCCGAAAACCCCGCCCACCGCTCCGGCCGCCAATCCGCTTGCGGACAAACTGCAGGCCATGCATCGCGGGATGGAGGAGGCGGGGCGCAAGCGCCGGGAAAACTGGGAGAAGAACTTCCCCTTCAAACCCACGTATCATCCCACGCTGGTGCATGATCCCGAGCGCTACGACGCGAACAATCCGGCCACCTTCAGCGGGGACCCGGAGATGAAGATGGCCGTGAAGCGGCACAGCTACATGGTCTGCTTCTTCAACAATCCGCAGCGGTTCAGCGCGGAGTTCGAGCAGATATATCATCTGCTGGGGGAGATCGACCGGGAGGACAACCCGGAAGTGAT
>JAMASS010000058.1 GCA_024761205.1 Limisphaerales bacterium | reverse complement strand
CGCTCGGCAGGGCAACCGGCTCCCCTCCCACCCAAACCACCTTGGGCTCCACTCCCAAAGGAAAATCCTTCCAAGTGACCCCCTGATAATTCGCCACATACAATTCAAGATCACCATCCCCATCAGCATCCGCCAAGGCCATCGACATGCTCCCTGCACTCCGATCCAACCCGCTATCGAGGACCTCACTAAACTTCCCCGCCGAATCATTGAGAAAACACCGCGTTCCCACACCCACGCCATTCACCAACAAATCCAAATCCTGATCGCCATCGATATCCGCCAAGACCGCCCCTGTTGACGGTTGATCCGAACAAGCCACTCCCGCTGTTCGGGTCACATCTTCAAATCGGAATCCTCCCAAGTTTCGATAGAGTACGTTATCTCCTTCCAATCGACAGAAGTAAAGGTCGCACCATCCGTCCCCGTCGACATCCCCGGCAGCCACACCCGACCCATTTTCAAGAATTCGGTTCAACTCGGCACTCGGCTCCGCCAAGTGATTCACAAAATCAATCTGTGTCACCTCACCCGTTAAGTGTCGGAACCCAACTCGATCCGATGCTAATGGCGCCAACGAGCGCCAAGCAAAACCGGAACCCGAATTCCAATCATCCCCTGCGGACGCCTCACCAAAGACGAGCATCCACGGCAACGGCCAACCACCCAATAAAACTGCAATCCCTCGGATTCGCACGAAGACACCAAAGACTAAACCGACGCGGATTCATTGCCACGCAAAATAATGCCATAGCATCAAGGCAATACAGCAACGGAAAGCCGTCCTTGAAAGAAATGGTGGAGCCAAGGGGATTCGAACCCCTGACCTTCTCATTGCGAACGAGATGCTCTACCAACTGAGCTATGACCCCACACCAAAAAGCGGAAGCATCTTATTCATGCCTCACACCAAATCAAGTAGTTTAGCCAACTCAAGCGTCTCAAAAGGTGCGATTCAGTGTGATGAGACCTGCTGCGAAGACATGAGGAGAGACTCCGGCGAGCCGCCGTCCCGCCGCGCGGGCCAGAATTCCTTGCGTTGTGTGGGTCGGCGGCAGGCACCCGCTCATGCCATGGTTCCAACCTCGGCAATAACGACTCAACGGAGTCTCGCCCCACCATAGTTAATCGCGCCCCGCCTCAAAACGCCCTCCATGGAAACAAATCTCGGAACACACAAGACGGCACCAAGCCTAACTCCCGACTTCCTCAAGCACCGCCTTGATCCCTTTGAGTCAACACACATTTCAGCAACTCCGCAGGATTCCAAACCACTTCCTCCAACGGGACTTCTCGCTGCCGCGATATCCCCTAGATTCGACCAGCACCGATCTCACCCCCCAAGAACGGACAGACCGATTCGTCAAACATCGCTTGAGGATTCAGCAGACCATCTCCGTAACCCAGCACCAAGTGCCGGGATACCCCGAAGCTTACTTTGGGCGGCACGGTAACATTCAACAATACGAGTGGCGTATTCGATAAATTCCAACTGCTTGACCTCGACCTTCTGATCCTAAATCTGCTCCGCCTCGTGATTTTCCAAACACGCGAGTTTATATGGCCTTCATCTGTGACACACATTGATCCAGGAGGTTCTCACGATATTACAGCAGGAACATCGCCTCAGGGACTATGCTCCCACATTTCTCCATCTGGCTGAGATACACCTTCAGGACCACATTCGCCCCGGCCAGACAAAATCGGATCACAGCCAAGTGCCACTTCAACGGCCAAACCTCGCCCGGAGAACGTCCCGTCGCGTTACAACAATGAATGATTTACCGACTGAATCAAAGCCCGGCAGAAAGTTCAGCATACTTTGAAAAAAGTGCTGCCTCCACCTGCCCTCGAAAGTAGCAAGACGATCCGCTTTCCACGCCGAAGCACCAGCCATCGAAACATGGCCTTAAGCTGTGCCTTTCACCGCCTGGCCAAATAACAAAAACTTTGATTGCTCTTGGTCATAATTCCCCACTCGGACATCGACATCTCCGTTCGGACGGGCCGGAGAGAATCTTCCCCTCTGGCACCATCCATCGGACGGGACCACCCACCCCCCAGCAGGCGGTGACAAACACCGTGCCCCCTAAGGTTCAGCCAAAACCCAATCCACCCCAATCTGCCATCGCCCACCCCGACATCGAGCGGCATCGCAACAACTCCCGCCAGACCACGCCGTATCACCAAATCAAGAAAGCAGTGACAGCCACGCCCACCGGACAGCAAACTAAGCCAAGCCAAAAAAGCAGGAATATCCCCTGCGTGAATGACGCCAAGCTTCAGCAACCGCGCCAGTCTGACGATATACCCCGGGACTCGTGCGGATTCGATAGCCGGAGATCGAACCCTGCCCCCTTGTCAATCAATCACCAACGCATCAATCACCAAACACACCGCGTCGGCCTCAGCCAGCGTGTCAAGCTAGACAAACGGAAGATGGATTAGGCAATGGACCAGGAAGCCATGCTGTGCACGCGAGGTATCCCTTCCTCACCATGACCTTGTTTGGACCTGCACATCACGCCTCGGTCGCTCCCGAACCAATTGGGTCTGGGGGTAGAAGAAATTCCTCCTTCACCATGTAGGACGGTCGGTCTCGGGTCTCCATGAAAACCCTAACCAAATATCCTCCGTGGACCCCAAGCATCGCCAGCTGCATTCTCGCCAGAAATAGCGACAGACATCAAACTCACCCAACCAGGTCCGACCGCATAACCGATGATCCGGCTGACTACCGCATAGATCAAACAAACCGGAGAACCCGCAAATGCTATCAAGCGCCATATGCCAAAACTTCTTCACTATAATATAATTGCTCCCCTCCACTGTTTCGCGCCTCCGAGTCATAATCGATGAAACGCCGATTCAATTCCATCCACGGCAAGAACCCGCAGCGAAAGCGAGAAGACTCGCGGCAGTCCCGCAATCTCACAAACCGCGCGATCAATCAAAAAAGCCCGCTGCGCCAATTTCCACCGACAACTTCGTCAGCCGCCTAGCCAGCCACTCACTGATGCATCAGACGAGCATTGGTCTCCTCGTTATAAACCGGAATAACAACACCAATACTGGAAACGACCTTCTTTTAGCCTTCTTCTTTCAATCCCCTAACCTGCTATTGAGCAAAAACAATTGAGACCCCCTCAGACGAGCCCCAATTTCACGGTAACCGGAACATCTTCAGAGACCGCACAAATGAAAAACCCAATACTCAGGTATGTTATCGTCGCCAGTTGCTTGCCCAGGATCCGTCGAAGCGCGAACTACAACTCAAGAAATCATAGACCAACCTGCCTTCACCAATCCTTTGTAACCCCCAATCAGAGAAGAGACCCTAGTATAGCCCATCTTTTGAGCAGCATCCGCTGTGAGGATGGACCGATAACCGCCACCGCAATACATAATGATTTCAGTCTCCTTATCCGGATACGCCGCTTCCAAATCCCGCTCAAGTATTCCTTTCCCTAGATGTACGGCTTGATCAGCGTGACCCTTGTTCCATTCACTGTCCTCGCGAACATCCATAAGCACCACATTCGGGTTGGCCTCCAGTCGCGCTTTGGCATCATCAATGGAGACCTCCTTAACACGCGTTTTGGCCTCGTTGATCAAAGCCAGAAATCCAGACGAATGATCCATTCGTTCAAACCTATCGCGCCACTCGCCTCGGTCAACAGAAATTGCCCAAAGCCTCCGCTTCAGGGACTAGCCTCACCGTAGCGGAACGCCAGCCCCACCGCCCCAAAAACTCCCCTCAGGCGATCACTGCCTAACAAGCCGAAAAAACGTTGATCATCTTCAACCGAGGTTCGCATAACCAAGCAACCGCCATCAACTTGGGGCTCATCCGCTACTCGATTCCACTGCCCATCGGCCCACTCAGTGTCATCGTTGCGGCGGCGACCACGACTTGCAAAGTCAATGACACACCCGCCAAAAGCCGGATCGTCTCGCTCCGTACCGAACCCAGTCGATTATTCACCAGCGCCCAATAGCCTCCCGAATGTTCCTCCGACACATTGCTCAACCCAAAGCCAAAAATGCCATAGGGGATTCAGGAAGACATCCCCCGCTCCCCGCGAGAGGTGGCGGACCTCTCGGCCCTTCATGAACGCCCCCCAACAAACCACCTCCATCCGCGCTTTCCGAAAATGATTTTTCGGCCAATAGCATAGGCACGACTTCTCGACTAATGACATCCGTCGGACTCGGATTCTGCACAATCGCAAAAATAGACGGCGGCAGGCTCGTGAGTCACATTCGCAACCCGCAAAGGTAATTCCACTGTGACTGAAACCGGGCTGCTGCTCGCGATGACTCTGAATCAATTCCGAGTCGCTACGGCATACTGCCCGGCATGTTCCGTGGTCACGTTCTCGATCTTCAAAGCTTGTCGCGTTTCGCCCGTGAATCGCAGTCCCATTTCGGAACCACTGAAACTCAAAAAGAGCCGCCCCTTCAACACCGACCGATGGCGTCAATGTGTCACATCACTGGCCACTCCATGGCTCCAGTGGCTGCATGATCCGCCAGCGGGTCCGGAGCCACGACCGTTAACGACGCAAACCAACTGGCAACAAACTTCCCGCTCGGGTTCATTACCAGCACACGCACTCTCCGCCATCTTCTGCTCCGACCAAATCCAACGTCAGTATCGCGTTCGTTTGTCTTTCGAAGCTTGCAGCGCCAAAAAACCACTCTTAGGAAAAGGGCAGTGTTCCCTTGACTTCAACCGTAAACGTCGCACTCCGGCCAGCCCCCACAACGAGACCCTAAAACTGAAGGGAAAATTCCGGCGGCAGCGCAAGCACAGCGTCGAGCGGGGCTATGCAGATGCTAGCCAACTCCTCACTTGGATTCGTAACCGGGCTGAAATACTTTCCGGCATTCGCAAAACTGGATTTCTCAATCCGCAAGGTCGGTGAAATCTCTCCCGGCAACCCCTCGGACAGAGTCAACCGCCAGTCCGAATTTCTTCGACCGATCATCACCAACGCTGTTGATCTCCCGGCCGTTAATAAACAAATGGTGAACCCCGCCAGCTGGCGTCCTCCCCGGCATGCCGGATGATGGCGGTCATGGTCGTGGGCACGTGAAATGTTCCGGCTAACTCAATCTTTACCGCTTTCCGACGAGTTAACGAATCGTAATCATCCCCCAGGAATTGCTCCAGCGGTCTTTGCCGGAAGCCCCCCATCATCACAAGCAAACCGTCGATGAAAATTGAAACATCTCCGGAAGGAGAAACGATGGATTTAACGGCGTAAAAAAAGTGGATTCCTCTAGGGGAAACAGCTCATCGTAGGCAGGTAAGCAGTCCAGAGCATTCCTATTCTCACTTCCATATCCTACTTCCAACCACCGTTCGGGTGTGTGCAAAGCTAGCGATCCCGATTAAAGGCAATGATACATTGTCCCGGTCCATACGAATGAATAATTTGCACCCTCCCCCGAACACCATTGCCTGAATAATCGAACTCCCAAGTGGAACCCAACCCGTCATAGCTGAGTGATGCCAACATCACCAAGCCCTAACCGTGACCACGCCGTCACTCTGTAGTGGTAGAAATCTCAAGACATGCGGATTTCAAGTTCTGAGTCACGGCGCCAGACGATTCATCGGCGATCTCAACCTGCACCAGCACCCGTCACAAAGAGCACACCACACCCAAGCTCGCGAAAATCACCCCCTTCATCGAATCAACCCCATTGGATCCCAGTAAAATCATATTCGTCAGGAATGAATTCATCGGCATCTATCGCTGGCGAGGCCGAAAGAACCGCCGACTCCCGCTAATCGCTAGCTCAACTGCGGATTCAGCGGCAATCTGTTCGGTCTCCTCGGTGGCCGGCTGCCATCAACGTTCATCGACGATTCCAACGCAAACTCGCCGGAACTTGTCGGCCAAAACAACATAAGAACCGAATCGACCAAACAGACCGAAAGAACCTGAGGCATCCTTTCAGCGACAACCAAGGGCGTCGCCGCGCTGCCTACCGGATTGCTCACCGACACCCAGTATTCCCCGGCACATGATCAGCTATAACCGACGAGATCATTAAGACGGAGCCATGCTCATTGGCGATACTCCGATTCTCAAAAAACCACTGAAACTCAAGGGCAGCGAACCCGTCACCTCGACCTCAAATACCGCATCCTCCAAACCTATTCCTTCAAATCGCAAGCTCGACTCGCCTTTGTCCGGCAGGTTTCGGTTCTCGAAAAACCATTGATAAGCAAGCGACTCACTCCCGCGAACCTCGACAGTACAACACGGCGGTCTGTCCCAATACCACCGTGACATTCTGAGGCTGGCGAACAAACTCAGGCAGCGGCGGCAGCCACTCCTACATTCTTCAAACCGCAGCGTGGCTCCCTCTTCATTGAGCACGCTTTGATTCTTGAAGCACCATTGGAAACTAAAGGCCGACGAACCCACAGCCTTGAGAAGAAATTCCGCTGCATCACCGTTCTCAACCGTGAGTCCCTAATTTCTTGCAAAATGCAGGGTGGCTCCGTAGTCGGAAGAAACGACTTGATGGCCCCTGCACTTCTGGAGTCATTAACCAACACTCGGACTGGTTCCAAAAGGTCCCCATTGAGATCGGTGTTCCACCATTCCAAGGTGGAACCAATCATGCCTTCTTGGTAGAGCAAACGGAACAGATAGAGCCCCGGCTCCTGAACAAAAAATTCAAAACCGGTATCCGAGGCGGATCGACCACCGTTGTAATCGCCCAGAATGGTCGTCCCGGTTTCCACCAAAGGACTCTGCGCCACCGTGAAAAGAAAACTTACGGCGAAACCATCATCTCCCCGCGCTTCATCTGAACAATTCCCGGCTGCAATTCCAAATAACTCAGGACTTCCACGACAAATCCCTCGACATCCTCAGTCCCAAGGTTCGGAAAATTCTCGTCGTTAGCGAAGTAATCCGAGCGGATGCTCCTTGCGACGCTGCTCACCCTTATTGGCGTGGTCTGATTGTTTTTACCTGCGTTATCCGGCGCGGGATATGGCTGGAACGGCGATTCGTTGGCATTGGTGGCAGTCTTCTCTAGGTGCACTTCAGTCACCTCTGCCGCAAGTTACCAGGTCTTGTTGTCCGCGGCACAACTCGATGGGGAGACCTTTTTTCGAACCGCCATCCTGCTCAGTCCGTTCGCGATCTACGATCAATTCACCCAATCGATCCCATGAGCCTCGGCGGTCGTCATCGCTTACGTCCACGCTCGGGCTCTTGATCATCGCCTTCCTGACTGGTCCTACGTCCTCCGCCACTGGCCATCGCCCGGGTCCATGCGCCTCGTCAATCTCCTTCCCCTTGCCACGGCTCTGTGGGCGAGAGTCATACTAGGAGAGTCTATCCAACCAAGGTTTTAGATCGCGACGATCTTTGTCATCACCGGCGTCTTCTTAGCACTCACAAAAAGGAAGGCAACTAGGTGTCTGCATCTATGGTTGATATTTTGAACAGGAGATAACGGAGGGAACAGAGATGAGACTTTTCCCTGCGATCTCCATTGCCTCCTATTCATCCCGCATCCGGCGATTTTTTGTTGAGACGGATTGCCGGTGACGTTAAGTAACTCACACGATCGTTCGCTACGCAGTGACTCACAATCCTAAGGCAATGTCCGATCAACAATCCACATCCCTGCTTTCGGCTCAGGAACTGGATGTCGCGTACAACACGCAAGTCATCCTCAAGCAGGCCTCGATGACGATCTGTAAAGGGGACCGCCTAGGACTCGTTGGACGCAATGGCTCAGGGAAGTCGTCTTTCCTCCGTATCATCACCGGCATGCAAGTTCCGGACGCCGGGGAGGTCATCACTCGTCGTGATCTTCGCATCGGTTACCTGCCGCAGGCGTTTGAACTAGAGCCTACTCACACGGTTATCGAGAGTATTCGATCCGGAGCCAAACATATCCTCGACTTGATCCATAAATTCGAAAGCCTGCCGCCGACCTCAGACCGCCACGAAGCCATCGAACGACAAATCCTCGCGGTTGATGGCTGGAGCCTTGACCAACGCATTGAATCGACCATGACCCATTTGCAGGTTCCGGATGGGAAACAAATCGTCGGGAAACTCTCCGGGGGTGAAAAACGGCGCGTCGCCCTATCCCGAGCGATCATTGCCCAGCCGGAACTCCTGATTCTGGATGAGCCAACCAACCACCTCGACAATGAATCGATACAATGGGTGGAACAGTTTCTCAAATCCTACCAGGGCGCACTTCTGCTGGTGACTCACGATCGTTATTTCCTGGATCGGATCACCAATCGAATCGTCGAACTGGCAAACGGGACCTTCTATCCCTACAAAGGCAACTACACACAGTATCTCGAAACCAAGACCGAACGCCAAGCCAGCGAAGCCACCGCCGAGAAACGCCGACAGATGTTCCTGCGTCGGGAACTTGAATGGGTGCGGCGAGGCCCGAAGGCCCGCACGACAAAATCCAAGAGTCGTTTGAATCGCTTCACAGAAGTAGCTTCTCAGAAAGGTCCGGAAGTAGAAAGAGCCGTCGGTGTCGTCATCCCGCCACCGCCATCTCTTGGCAATCGGATTCTTGATCTCGTAAACGTAAGTTACGCCTATAGTGACCAGCCTCTCTTTTCTGGCGTTGATTTCAATTTTCAGTCCGGCATGAAAATCGGCGTTATCGGACGCAATGGAATCGGGAAGACAACCCTCTTAAAAATCATTATGGGACAACTGCAGCCCGATACTGGGACCGTCAAAATGGGACCAGCGGTCCAATTCAACTACGTCGACCAAAACCGACTCCAACTCAATCCCGAGCAACGGGTCATCGACGCGATCAGCGATGGCACCGAATTCGTCATGTTTGGCACCAATCACCTCTCTCTCCGCAGGTATCTGAAACGCTTCCTCTTCGCTGACGATCGAATCGACACAAAAGTCAAACTGCTGTCCGGCGGTGAACGCAGCCGCTTGCTCCTAGCTACGATTCTCAAGCGCGGTGGCAACTTTATCATCCTAGACGAGCCCACCAATGATCTCGACCTGGCAACGTTGCGCGTCCTGGAAGAAGCCCTAGTCGATTTCCCGGGCATCATCATGGCCGTGAGTCATGATCGTTACTTTCTAAATCGGATTTGCACAGGAATCCTAGCCTTTGAAGGGCAAGGCAAAGTCGAATACAGCGTGGGAAACTACGACTATTACCTGGAGAAAAAAGAGCGCCTAGCAGCGCCGACCGCACAATCGGCCGCACCAGCCCAACCCAAACAAAAGGCAAGGCCACGCAAACTCACTTGGAAGGAAAGCAAAGAGCTAGAGGGCATGGAAGCACACATCCTGGAAGTGGAGCAAGAAATCGAACGCATTGAGGCCATCTTCACCTCACCCAACTTTCATCAGGAGCACGGCTCCAAATCTGCCGAACTCAATTCCAGGCTTGAAGCCGCTAAAAAAGAGTCCGAACACCTGTACGCCCGCTGGGAAGAACTCGAAAGCATCCCGAAGCAGGGAATCAACAAGACCTCACCCTGAGAGGAGGGAGAGAGACAAAGAAAATCTCTGCGCCTCTGCGTGAGATTGCTTGCGTTCAAACACCATCAGCCGTCAGGAAATTGTTTGACACGATTAACAGGCAGGCTAATTAATACCGATACCATCGTGAAGGCCCCGCAATTAAACTTGGAGAGCTCATCCCCAGCAGCGCCCAAGATTTGTCAACGGCTATTCCGAAACGCCGCCGACGCCAGCGTGAGCGATCTCCATATCCAGCCGACCGCCAACGGCGGCGGCGCCGTCGCCCAACGCCTTGATGGCGTCCTCAGTCCCGTAGAAACCCTGTCCCCAGAAGTGGTTCCACTCGTTATCGGCCGAATCAAATTCCTGGCGAGACTTAAGACCTACGAACACTCCTTGCCTCAAGACGGCCGTATCAGCCAAGAGGATGCGGGACTCAAGCAAGAACTACGCGTCTCCACCTTCCCTACAGTGACAGGGGAAAAGGTAGTGGTCCGTTTTTTCACCGATCAAAACATCCACCAACTCGATCAGCTGGGGCTCGACCTCGACACCCTCAAAACCCTTCAGACTTTCCTTACGAGCCGCCGCGGACTCCTCCTTTTGACCGGACCCTCGGGGAGTGGAAAAACCACCACGATTTATAGTTGCCTCAGATACCTGGTGGAAACCGATTCACGGCATATCATCACCATTGAAGATCCCGTCGAGCAAATGATCGAAGGAGTCATGCAAACCGAGGTGAACGAAGCCCGCGGTCTGACTTATCCAAGGGCCATCCGACACCTCTTACGTCAAGATCCTGAAGTCATTGTGATTGGCGAAATCCGAGACGATGACACCGCGGAGATCGCGATTCGCGCCGCGCTCACCGGACATCAAGTGATCGCCACACTCCACGCGGGTTCCTGTCACGGAGTCATCAACCGCCTCCGAGTCATGGTCAAAGATCATTTCGCCCTGACAGCTGTGCTAGACTTAATCGTCAACCAGCGCCTAGCCCGTCGGCAATGCGGCTCTTGTTCCGGCCCGGGTTGCGAGGCTTGCTCCAATACCGGATACCGGCGCAGGGTTCCGGTGGTCGAAACACTTGCCCTCGCCGAAACCGATCGAAAGCGCTTGCAGGCAGGCCAGTCAATCGCCTCTCAACCCCGGCCATCACTCAAGGAGGCTGCAGCCAGGTTGATCGAACTCAAAGCCACCGACGAACGAGAGATCTCCAGAATTCTAGGCTCATGAAATCCGAGGAACTAGCGTTCTACAACCAACAACTCGCAGGGATGCTCCGCAGCGGCCTCCCCTTGGAGGGTGCGCTCGTCGAACTTGCACGCGACCTGCAAAAGGGCCCCCTGAAAGAAGAAACTCAGAAGCTCGAGAAAGATCTATCGCAAGGCATGGAGTTGGGACGAGCGATCCAACAACGCGACTTTCCGCCTCTCTATAAGCGGCTCCTGACTATCGGCGCCAAATCCGGTAAGCTTGCGGAGGTTTTGATCTTGCTCGCCGACTACTATCACAGCAACAGCATGATCTGGAACCGATTCAAGGGTGTGGCCGTCTATCCCCTGATCATTTTGATTTCCGCATTTTTCCTGTCCCTCTTTCTTACCTATTCGCTAACTGAAGTCACAAGCGAATTGACCGCCGGGCAGTCGCACGCAGATTCGGCGGCAAAACCTCCGATCTTCCGCAGCACTGTTATCATCCTTTCCCCCGCTGTGTTGGGAGGCCTCCTGCTAGCTGCAACCGTGGTTCTCTGCGTTCCCTCCGCTCGACGCAAAGCCTGCTGGCGGTTGCCGGGATTTCACGACGCTAATTTGGCGCAAA
Source organism: Limisphaerales bacterium (assembly GCA_024761205.1). Classification (GTDB taxonomy): domain Bacteria; phylum Verrucomicrobiota; class Verrucomicrobiia; order Limisphaerales; family AAA164-E04; genus UBA2970. The sequence goes on along the minus strand of JAMASS010000058.1, from coordinate 12,540 downwards.
CTGCGGCGGCCTTCAGCATGCTGTTGCGCAGCGGCATGCCTCTGGGCGACGCCATTGAAATGGTCCGCAATCTTGAGCCGCATTCCAAGGTCAAGTCCGATCTTAAGCAATGGCGCCAACGGCTCACTGAAGGCCAAAGTGGATTCAGTGCAATCGCTTCTGCGAGCGCTTCCTTTCCTCCGCTCTTCATTTGGTTGGTCGCCAGTTCCGGCGAAGCCATCGCCGAGGGATTTGAAAAAGCCTCAAGCCTCTACCAACGGCGAGCCGATTATCGCGCAGAACTGCTGATGACCGCCGCCATGCCGGTGTCCATCCTCTTCATCGGCGGAGTGGTCATCCTGCCCATGTTATCATTGATGCAGCTCATCTCCCATGGATTCACAACCCTGAGCTGGTTATAGTATAGCGTGTTGATGGTTGCCAAAGAGAAACTCACAATGAGCCCAACCCTCGACTTTCTTATCGTGCTCGCCACCCTCGGGTGCCTCTTGGTGATACCGCTAGTTGCCTTCAGCTATGTCCTCTATTTTCTTGTATCGCTTCCCCTGCGCCGACAAGAACGCGCTCGAATTCTCATCGACTTACTCGCCACCCTGGAAAACCAACATCGACCCTTAGCCGTGGCCATCCGTGAATTCTCTCAAACCAAAGACCCCGCGCTTGGGGTTCGTTTCCACCTCCTTGCCGGCTACCTTGAAACCGGGAAAAGCTTTCAAGAAGCCGTCCGACACGTTCCTCGCCTCTTGCCGAAGCACATTCAGCAAGCCCTGGTCGTCGGCGAAAGCATCGGCGACTATCGGAAGGTGATCCCCATCTGCCACGCAATGCTGAACGATGCAGCCAGCACGGTCCGGAGTGCGATGAATCATCTTGTGCTGCTCCTGTTCGTCACGCTCCCCACAGTAGTGGTGCTGAATATCTTCGGTTTCACCATTTGGCCTATGTTTCAAAACGTCGTCAGCGAATTTAACCTGCGCCTGCCACCGGCGCTTTTGATCACGATGAACGGGCTGCCGACCATCGGCATCATGTTGGTGGGTTTTTGCCTGCTGCTTTACATCGGCGCAACCTGCTACATCGGCGGGCCCCGGCTGCAGTCGTGGTTGGAGGCGGGCCTCAGCCCGTTCACCCACCGAGCCACATTATGGGTTCCCTGGAGGCGCAAGCGCTTGCTCCGCAATTTCTCTCTCATGCTGAGCCTCCTGCTTGATGAAAACGTCCCGGAAGTCGAGGCCATAAATCTCGCTGCTCAATCCACCGCCAATCGAGCGCTCCAGCAACAGGCCAAACGGTGTGCCACCGCTCTTGAAACCGGATTGCCTTTAGAGCAAGCGATCGCCCGGCTTGACCCAACACCAGAACTAGGCTGGCGCCTGCGCCTTGCGGCGCGCCATGCTCAAGGCTTCCGCGCCGCCCTTCGCGGCTGGTGGGAATGGCTACACGCCCAGGCGTCCCGGCAAGAACAATCCGCCGCGCAGATCATCGCCACCGGTATCGTGGTCTTTAATGGACTGATGACAACCGCAATCGCCTGCAGCGTCTTTTATCTCCTCATCAGCGTCATTGAGGAAGGAGTGTTATTATGGTAACGCTTGCCTTCCGGCCATCACGTGTTCCGTTCAGATCCCGCAGACAAGCAGGCAGCCTCCAAGTCGATCTGTTAGTGGCCATGGCGATTCTCGTAATCGCGCTGATTCCGCTCACAACCGCCATTCGCCAAGAGCAACAGATGTGCCGGGGTCATTACTACCGGGCGGTGGCCATGGGTATCGTGGACGGTGAAACGGAAATCCTTCGAGCCGGCGAGTGGCAAGCATTTGAGTTGGGGGAGCATGAATACTCAGTCACCGCACAAGCGGGGGAACAGCTCCCCGCCGGCGCCTTCACCCTCACACGCACGGAGACCACGATTCGGCTCGATTGGATCCCTGAGGGGATCGGTAACGGCGGGCGGGTCTTCCGAGAATTCCTTATCCCGGATCAGCCATGAAGTTCACACCATCATTGCGGTCAACGCCCCTTCAAGGCGCGCGCCGGAAACAAAGCGGAATCATCCTTGTTGAATGCCTAGTTTATGTGGCCATCGTCATGACGGTCGTCGGCTTGGGCACGACGCTCTTTTTCAAGTTCTTAAGTTTTCATCAAGACCTCGACCGCAATGCGGCGGACATCGCTCGCGCCCTAAAAGCAGGTGAACGATGGCGGGCGGACATCCGCAAAGCAACGGGTCCCATCCGCGCCTTTCGAGAAAGTCTCCAGGATTACCTCGAAATTCCGGCGGGAAATCAGCTCATCATCTATCAGTTCGATCAAACCAACATTTGGCGGCACAAGAGCGGTGAGACTTCGCCCGCTTTGTTCCTAGAGAAAGTCAAGGAGTGCCGGTTTGTCAGCGAAACTCGGAAGCACGCCACCGCTTGGCGTTGGGAGATGGAGCTGCAAACGACAAAAAAAACCGTCCGCATCCAACCTCAGTTCACCTTTCTCTCGGTCAGCAAATCTCACTCGGCAAACGGATGAATATTCGAACCCGCACCACCCGAAATCGGGACGGCTACGCGACGGTGGTGATGACCGCCATCCTCGCGTTGGTGTTGTCCCTAACCGTCATGAATACAAAGATCCTAGCCAACCTTAGTGGAGAAATCCGACTCATCGAGCGAAGGCAATCCGAAGCCTTGAAAAACAATTGGCAAGACACCCATGCAAATCTGCTGCCAAACACGGTCATTACCAACGATGGAAGCGAATGACCCCACCAACAGAATCCGCCTCGCTGAGCGTTCCCTTCGAGGTTTCGTGATGGGTCTTTTGAGCTTCATCCCCCTTGTTGGTCTCTCCTTGGCCGGCCTTGGCATCTGGATTGGTTTGAAGATTCGTCGGGAAAGCAAAGCAACATGGAATCCCGCCCGCCGCTATGCCCTTGCCGGCATTTGCCTTGGTTTGTTGAGCTTGGTTCTGCAAGTCGGGTTGGCATTCTTCCTTGGGGCTGTCGGCAACTAGTCTTGCGTCCGCCTCAAACAATGTAGTGCAAATGAGTCTTTACAGCCTAACACTGTCCGATGGGCTTTCCACCTCTCATTGATCGAGAGCTGCGCAGCGCTGCTCGCAATCCCCAAACCTATCGCCTCAGATTGCTCTCGGGCCTGCTCACCGCTTTGGTCAGCCTCGCCTTCATCCTCCCCGGCGCTCACAACATCGCCTTAATCGGAACGACGAGTCGGAGCGTTTTCTGGTGGATGTCGGGAATCACCATGTTCTATGGCATGGCCATGGCGCTGTTCTTTGCTGGAGATGCCTTGGCCAGTGAACGGAGGGAACGCACGCTGGAATTGCTCTATCTGACCAAACTCCACAGTTTTGATATTCTCATCGGTAAGCTGATTTCCTGCGGGATTGGCGCCGTCCAAACCATCTTGGCTTTTAGCCTGACCCTTGCGCTTGCGATGCTCGCTGGCGGCGTGACATTAACGGAGTTCGTCCGCGTCGGGTTGCTTATTCTCAACAGCGTCTTTCTCGCCCTCGCAATCGGCCTTTTAGCCTCATGCCTGTCTCGTGACGGTCGGGTCGCCACGGTTCTCGGACTCTTCATCCTCATTCTGTTCAGTGCGCTGCCGCTGCTTCCCGCTGCGACCGCAACGCCTCCCGGGCTGACGCCAAACGCCTACAATCCAGAATCGTGGAATTTGCTCAGTCCACTCACTTCATTTCGACTGTGCGTTTCTACCACAGCCAACGCCACTAGTCCCGCGTTCACCCAGAGCTTGTTACTGCAACACCTAGCTAGCTGGGGCGTCTTAGTCCTCGCAGCTGCTTGGTTGACGAAATCCTGGCGGTCCGACCAATCCAACAGCCTACACGGTCTAAAGCGCCGCTCTGGGGTGCAAGTTCGTCACGACAATATTGCCCGGATGCTTTCAAAAGAACTATTGGAGGAGAATCCAATTTTCTGGCTGCTGACTCTTAAATACGGCAGCCCAATCCACCGCCTCGGCGCGGCAGCCATCATGACCGCTGCATCGCTGCTGATCTACGCCGCTATGACTCGCTGGACATCCCTTACGGCATCCGCTTTTGCCGTCATGATCTCATGGCACGTCTTCGTCAAATTGTGGGTGGCTTGGGTGGCCAGCCATCTCATGACAGAGATGCGACGGTCCGGAATGCTGGAACTGACACTGACAACGCCCTTGGATTGGCGCTTGATCCTGGACGGATGGCTCATCGGGTTGAAACGGGTTTTCTTACTGCCAATCGCGATCCTCTTTAGCGTTGATCTTCTGATAGCCTACTTCGGGTCTCACCTCACTAACGCCTTCAGCGGCACGTGGTGGTTCATCTGCATCCTGGTGATCGTTCTCAGTCTGGCCATGGAGACTTATGCCCTCACCTGGATCGGATTGTTCCGAGGCATCGTTGCCACAAGCACGACTCGTGCCTGGCTGACATCGGTGGGAATAATCCTCCTGCTCCCCTGGTTTGGTGTTGCCTGTTTCTTCGCACTGGGCGGGGTTGGATTTGTTACTGGCGTCACCCCAGGCGTATTCAATCTATTCATCACCCGATTTGTCTTCGGCATGCTAATCACCGTCGGGGCTACGGCCTGGAGCATCGATCAACTCCGGGGGCATCTTCAAGAGCACCTCGCTCGAGCGTAGCGCCAATCTGCGATCTTCCGGATCTGGATTTGAGCCAATTCGCGTGGGCTGCTACGCTGCTCCGCCCAAACGCCTATGATTCTCGATCTCTCAACTCTCGAGCCAAAACACATTTACGCAACCATGATTCAGTGCATCGTCCCACGACCCATCGCCTGGGTCTTGAGCGACAACGGAAATCAAACCTACAATCTGGCGCCGTTTTCCTATTTCAACGGCGTCTCCAGCAAACCTCCGATCATTTCGATCTCCATCAGTGAAAAACGGGACGGCTCTAAAAAAGATACGTGGGTGAACATTGAAAACCGCGACCACTTCATCGTGCATCTGGCTCAAAGCCGACAAGCCGCTCTGGTCAGTGCTACCGCCGCCTCACTGCCCTTTGGCCAGTCCGAACTCAAAGCCAACAGAATCGCGGTTACGGACGAAAACGATTGGCCTCTGCCCCGATTACAGCAAGCCGCAATCGCAATGCTCTGTAGACGCCACCAAATCATTGAGGTGGGGGAGACACCACAAGCCCTTGTCCTTGGACAAATCGAGAAGATTTATCTGGCGGAGGCGATCACTCAGCCGAGCGATGCACCGGCACCCAGAATCGACATTGCCGCTTTCAATCCCCTGGCAAGGTTAGGTGGCGATGATTACTCAGCGATTGAAACGGCATTCACGGTGAAAAGACCCGCTTGAGGGCAAAGTCATCGACGGAAAGTAGCGAAGGGCCCTAATGCCTAAAATGCCGGCTCCCCGTAAACACCATCGCCACACCCCGCTCATTGGCAGCGTCGATAACTTCTTGATCTCGAATGGAACCGCCCGGCTGGATGGCCGCAGTGGCACCCGCTTCAGCCGCAGCAATCAAGCCATCCGCAAAGGAAAAAAATGCCTCACTGCAGACCACGCTTCCTTGCAACGAGAGCTTCGCTTCACCCGCTTTCCACACAGCGATCCGACTCGAATCCACCCGGCTCATTTGCCCAGCACCGACGCCTAACATCCAATCCGATCCGGCATAGACGATGGCATTTGATTTGACGTGCTTGACGACGCGCCAACCGAATTTCATGGCGGCAAGCTCGGCGTCACTCGGAGCGCGCTTCGTGACCACCTTCAACTCGCCCTCCGGCACGAGATAGTCGTCGATTTCTTGAGCCAAATACGAACCCGCGCCCACGGATCGAATCTGCAGACCGGCCTTCTGATTGGGCAACTTGTGCATCTTCAGCAGCCGTAAATTCTTTTTCTTGGTTAAAATCGCCAAGGCATCTGCTGCGAAGTCTGGCGCAACGATCATCTCACTGAAGATCTCGCTAATAGCTTCGGCACAAGGGGCATCCAAAATACAATTCGAGACAATGATGCCACCGAACGGGGACTGTTGATCCGTAGCAAACGCTTTGTCCCAAGCATCACTTAGCGAGCGCCCTTGTCCGACGCCACAGGGATTCGTGTGCTTCAATATGGCGAGCGTCGGCGGAAAATCGGTGAACTCCGCAATCAAACTCGCCGCCGCAGTGAGATCGAGGATATTGTTGTAAGACAAAGCCTTGCCGTGAAGTTGGGAAAAGTAGTCATCGAAACCGCCATATAAAGCCGCTTTTTGATGCGGGTTTTCTCCGTACCGAAGAGCCTGCACCCGCGGGACCGACACCTCCAACTGCTCTGGCAGCTCCCCTTCACCGAATGATTGACCAAGGAACGTTGCGATCGCCCGATCGTAAGCGGCCGTCCGAGCATATACCTTTGCCGCGAGCCGTTGCCTCAACTCCAAGGTCGTCCCACCGCTCGTTCGGACCTGTTCGCCCACAAGATCATAGTCGGCGGGATCGATAACAACCGTCACACTCCGATGATTTTTCGCCGCACTCCGCAGCATCGACGAGCCGCCAATATCAATATTTTCAATGGCCTCCTCCAGTGTCACATCGGGTTTAACGACCGTGGCCTTGAACGGATAAAGATTCACGACCACCAAATCGATTGCCTCAACCTGATGCTCAGCCACCGACGCCTCGTGTGCCGCATTCCCTCGAATATACAGTAAGCCACCGTGCACCTTAGGATGAAGGGTCTTCACTCGGCCATCCAGCATTTCCGGGAATCCGGTATAGACGCTTAACTCGGTCACCTCGAGACCGGCGGCTTGCAAAGCCTTGGCCGTTCCGCCAGTAGAAATGACCTGAATACCGGCATTCACCAAGGTTTGGGCAAGCGGCACAAGACCGGACTTATCCGACACGGAAATGAGAGCACGGGAAATCTTCGCCATAGGCTCCGCTATAAAACAGCAGGCCCCGCCGAGAAGTCAAATGACAATGCCGCCCATCGGCCCGCAGGATGAAATTGAAAAGAGGTGCAAGTTAGAAGTAGTGGACGTCTTGAACGCGGAAAAGCAGTGAAAGATCATCGCACTCCCCCCTTCACCACCTTAGCCTGCTTTACACGAAGGTTGCATTCACATGCCAGACACTCTATCATCCGACAATATCCCATGCGTCACTCTATCACCCCTCCTAATACTTGGGCCGATCCCAGTCGGGTGTGGGCATCGCCCCCTGCAGACGTGGCCTTCTTCGAGACCCATATCCGGTCAGCACTCGTTTGGCATTGTGACGAATGTCATTCCCGACAATCAAAAAGCGTCAAAAGTGGACTTCGGCTCGATAGTCGAGAAGCACTGCACCAAAACGGTGACAGTGGTCCCGTGACCATCCCAAATGACCCTGAACCCAGCCTCCTCATTCAGTCCTTGAAGTATCAAAACGATCTGGAGATGCCGCCTTCGGGACAACTGCCCAATCACATCATCCAAGCGTTTGAGAAATGGATCGCCTCTGGCGCCTCAGATCCAAGAACCGATTCACAACCAGCGAACGACGACACGCCCTTAAAATCCGAACCCCATTGGTCCCTTCAACCACTTAAAAGCGAATCACCATCCACAATGAATAAGCCAGAGTGGATTATTCAACCCATCGATCGCTTTATCCTGGCGCAGATGGAGGAGGAAACCATTGAACCCTCGCCCGACGCCAATTGGTACACACCCCCAAGACGGTTGAACTTCGATCTTATCGGCCTCCCTCCAACCCCGGCGGAGATTGAGGCCTTTATTGCCGATATGATGTCGGATACCGAACAAGCTCTCTCAGAAAAAGTCGATCAACTCCTCGCCACACCGCAATTCGGTGAACGGTGGGCACGGTCACTCGCTAGACGTAGCGCGCTACTCGGAAAGCAACGACAAGAGTCTCGACATCTTGCTCCCTCACGCCAGCGCTATCGGAACTGGATCATCGAAGCCATAAATCGTGATCTTCCTTACGACGAGTTCATCCACCAACAAATCGCCGGCGACCTCCTCCCGACGGCTTCGAACGAGGCACATCAAGACCAACAGATCGCCACCCCGTTCCTCGCCTACTGATGCCCAATAAGCAATTTTGACAGAATGACACAAACCGACCCATATAAAGATTTCACTGCACGTCTGAAGCTTCTGGCCTCGAAGCACCCAGACCTCATTACAACGACATTGAGCAATATTTTCACAATGCGGCTCATTGGGAATAAGACCCACGGTGATTTGGCTGAAATAGCAATCGCCGAATTTATCAATCAGTATATGTATGATTTTCACTCAGTTCATGTTGGGAAAGATTTATACAGAGCAAAATCTCAGGAAGAGGATGTGAAGATTATCAATGAAATCATCAAAGCAAAATTCTCAGTGAGCCTAAAAGCATATGGAGATGGGCCGCTCCAATTATCGACCGACAAAAACTTCAGAATGTTTCCAAGACTAGAGCAAGAAGGCGATAATATTATTGGTAGAGAGACAGTTGAAGCTGTCCTGGATGATCTTGCGTTTTCCGATTTCAGGAATATAAATGTGCTCTCTTTGATTTATAATGAAAAGCAACAAAAGTGCAATATATTAGTCTTCGATTATCACCAAGCGGAAAGCAAAACAGTTCAAATCCGCAGAGAAATGAGCCGGCGCGGTCGAAAGCATCCTGTTTTCAGGTTTTATGATAAAGATGACAACTACATCTGCGAAGTTAGGTATGGCGACGCAGCCGCCAATGCACTTCAAAGAGGATTATGGACTCATACGAAAAACGGGTTAACTTACTTTAACAGCATCACCAACGGGTGGATTGATTACTCGCACAATCTTGTACTCGTAAAACTATTCTCTTATGCGCTTGTCTCATTGGAATCTGGTCATGCTGATGCTCTTGAGAAAGTCAAAGAGGATATTGTTCGATTTAAAAAACTTTCCGGCATGCAATCACACTAATGCAAAATCAGTTTTTACTATTTGACGAATTGGTTTTGGATGCTCCTGACACTGAGGGAATTAAATATGCGGGATCAAAGCTCAAACTATTGTCCAAAATACTTGAACTGACAAAGATGACGGATGCTGATTCAATCTTCGATGGGTTTTCGGGCTCAACAAGGGTGAGTCAAGCATTCGCAAGATGCGGTTATCAAGTTGTTTCGAATGACTTGTCTGAATGGTCATCAACTTTCGGTTTTTGTTACCTGAAAAACAAAAAGGAAGCTGAGACATACAATGGGCTCATTGAACACCTAAACAACCTAGCACCAGTTGATGGCTGGTTCACCGAGCACTATGGGGGCGATGTCTTCAACAATGCGCTCAATAATGGTGTTCAATCTGACGGAAGTAAGAAGCCTTGGCAGAGAAAGAATACACGCAAACTTGACGCAATCAGAACGGAAATAGATAATTTGGGTTTAGATGAAGTTACTAAAGCTGTCGCTTTGACCAGTTTGATTATTGCTTTAGACAAGGTAGATAGCACCTTAGGGCATTTTGTTTCATATTTGAAAGATTGGTCGCCTAGAAGTTTCAATGATTTGAAACTTCTAGTTCCTGCATTGTGGGTCAACGAACGAGAAAACACCGTTTTGCAAGGAGATGTATTTAAATCGTTGCCAAGCGTGAACTGCGATTTAGCCTATTACGATCCTCCATACGGTTCGAACAATGAAAAGATGCCTCCATCAAGAGTGAGATATGCTTCATATTATCATGTCTGGGCAACGATCATAAAAAACGACAGACCAAATCTTTTTGGTAAAGCTTTGAGGCGAGAAGACACATCCGACAAGGTTGCCAATTCTGTTTTTGAGGAGTTCCGTAAAAACAATAGCGGGAGATTTATTGTCGTAGAGGTAATTGAAGAATTGATTAAGAAGACTCCATGCGAGTGGATTGTTTTGTCCTATAGCTCAGGTGGGCGTGCAACTGCTGAAGAGCTTAATGAGGTAATTCAAGAGAATGGCACACTCATTGATACCGTGGAGGTTGCCTACAAAAAAAATGTAATGGCTGCTATGAAATGGACGAATGAGTGGCTAAGGGAGGCAGAAGAGCCAAACCGAGAATTCTTGTTTCTGATCAGAAAGAAATAACTCAACAAGGCGATGGCGGCGGCTTGCAGCCGTGCTTCAGCACGGGCGTTAAAAGAAGAAATGATATATCGCATAGCATCGTATGCTTTCGAAAAGCATACGAGAGAACATTGGCACTTTTGGCGGCTTAAGCGAAGCGGGCGTGAAACCCTAAAATGAAAGGTTGAAAAGATTTACGAAATTCGTATGTTTTCGAAGTTCCGAATGAACCCGAACTTTAAGATCTGACCGAATCGTTCTGCAGCCTCGCCAACGATTACTGCGTCACCTGCCACAATCCTGGAAAAGAGCAAACTCGACCTCAAGAGTATTTTCACACAAGACAAGACCCAACACCTGGAGAATTGGGAAGATGTCGACTGGATGCTGCGCGAACGTGAGATGCCGCCTGAGAACAAACCTGACATTCCGCAGCCGACCGAAGCCAACTATACGTCGGCCGCAAACTGGTTGGATCACGCCGTCTTATCTCTTAAGGGCAGAAAGGAGGTTCCGCCCGCAAATTCTTCCAGACTTGAGTTGGTCAACACCTACTGTGTCAGCTGCCACAACGAGCAAGAATTCAAGGGCAGCCTCAATTTCGATGCCATCCGCCTCGATCACGTCACTCCTGGGAGAAGGTCATTACGTGACTTCAGTCTCGCCTTAGATGCCCACTACCCAATCGCAAACGACCCAATGAAGCAACCTACAACGCCGTTCTCGATTTTTTAGTTTGGCGACTGGATTACCCGCGCAGCGGCCAATCCGCAATCCGGCCGAGTCGAAACTCTTTGCCACCTCAACTGAACGGAATACCAAAACGCCATTCGCGATCTCCTCCGCTCAATGTCGACGCAGCTAGCCTGTTACCGAAAGACGAGGAAGTCATGGTTTCGGCAAAGTGACTGTCGGCATGCTATCACTAAGTTTGATCGATCGTTACATCTCCGCCGCTCAAAAGGTCAGTCGCTTAGCTATCGGACGACCAGCAAACAAACCAAACGGCTACACCTACCGACTGCTACCCGCCTTCACCTAGGAAAAACATATCGCCGGCCTTCCCCTCGGCACTCAGGGCGGGCTTTGCTGAGCTATACCTTTCCGCAAGACGGCGAGTATAAAATTGAATCGACGCTCACTCGGGACCGCAATGAACACCTCGAGAGACTCAACGTGTCTCCCATCAGATGGAACTTTTGACTGAGCGAGCCTTGATCCAAGAATTCACCGTTTCACGGAAAGAGCATGAAAGTCACAGCGATGTGGACAAGCATTTGAAAACAGCGAACCTTCGTCAAGGCGGGATCTCGCAAAGTAGGCACCGTCTTTCACAAAAAGCCTATTCCCTCCTCGAAAACAAACGACACCCCTTTGAATCACAATTTAATCTCCACCGACATCCGCTTCGGTCGCTAGCCAAGGTACCAAATCTCCATCAACGGTCGTGCAAACCCAAAGGCGTTGCCGACACGCCGAGCCGAAAGAAGATCTTCATCGAGCAACCCAAGAGTGCGGAAGAAGAGGTACCCCGGTGCGCACAAATCCCGGCAAATCTGGCCACGAAAGCCTTTCGTCGGCCTGCTTCCGAAGCCGACCTGGATAAGCTTATGGCTTGCCAACAGGGGCGCAAATGACGCGGGATTCGAAGATGGCATCGAACGAGTGCTTAAATCGATTCTCATCAACCTCGCTTTTCTCTTCCGCGTCGAGAAGGAACCCGATGACGCGCAACCCGGCGAACCCTATCGGATCACCGATTTTGAACTAGCCAGCCGCCTTTCGTTTTTCATCTGGAGCAGCATCCCAGACGATGAGCTATTGATCCTCGCGTTGAAAGGCTGCCTCTGCGATCGGGCGTTCTCGAATCTCAAGTGCGCCGTATGTTGGCGGATTCACGCGCCACCAACTTGGTAAACCACTTCGCTAGCCAATGGCTGCATCTGCGAAATCTAGAAGCCATCACCCCTGACTTACGCCACTATCCGGATTTCGAAAGTACAACTACAATAAGTAAAATCAACTAAACATAACGACTTAAGTAATGCCGCATAATCGTTGCAGAACACGGCTTGGTTTTCGCCATTGGTCGAAGCAGACCTCCACAGCGGCCGACAACTCCTCCAGGCTGCTGAAGTAGAGATTGTGAGTCGCCAGCCGCCGCGTCAGTTTCCAAACCCTCTCGATCGGCGCGAGCTGTGGGCTGTAAGGCGGCAGAAACAGCAGGTCGAGATGCGTTCGATGGGCTCTCAACAGTGGTTTGAGCAGCTTGGCGTGGTGGTAGCGTGCGTTGTCGAGAATGACGACCATTTTCTGGTTGCGCGAGCGGCGTCGGAGCAGCACCTTCAGGAACGCCTCGAAGGTGGCGGCGTTGAACACCGGCGAAAGGGTGTGAACGAACTTGCCGCTGCGTAAGACTGACGGCACCAAAGCAGGCGACGGACTGGCGCGTGGG
>JAMASS010000057.1 GCA_024761205.1 Limisphaerales bacterium | reverse complement strand
TACGGAGACGCCGAAACGCTCTCGAAGGCCAAGAATACGAGCGTCTCCGGCATGGTGGAGGCGGGTATCCTGCGGTCGTCGGCCGGGCAGGTGCGGCTGCTCCGGCCGAAGGAGTTGCCGTCGGATTGGGATCCGGCGGTCGACGGGAGGCTGACGGCGTGGGAGATGGTCCATCACCTGATCCGGGTGCTGGAAGGGGGTGGCGAAAGCGGTGCGGCCGGACTCGTTGCCCGACTCGGCGCCAAGGCAGAGGTTGCCCGTGAGTTGTGTTATCGCCTTTACACATCGTGCGAGCGGAGAAAGCGTGCGGCGGAGGCGCTTTCTTACAACAGTCTGGTTCAGAGTTGGCCTGAGATCACCCGCTTGGCGCGCAAAAAACAAGAGCCCGAAGCCGAACAGACTTCATTCCTCGATACCGAGGAGGGCCAAGCATAGACGGCTTCGATCTTGTTCTTGATCGAATGCGTGAGTGCGACCGGCACAACGGCGCCGTATGCGTCTGCTCCGTCGGGCAATCACGCGAGATCGACCGAACCCATGCGTTACTCCACTGAAGTCAAGCGCCACTCAGGGTGGTGGAGGGCAGATCCAAAGTCGTCGTTGTTAACGCTGGGGGGTTGTTGGCTGATGAGCAGTCGGTTTTCGACGCGGTTAATATCGAATACCTTCGAAACACCAAGGATTACTGCTCTCAGTCTCACAACCTGAACCCGCGCAAATGTGTGTTGACGTTCGTGCGATGACCGATTACATTCACCTCATTCGCCCCTTGGCTGTACGCTTTGCTCCCATCCTGGATTCAGGGTCGGCGATCATGAGCAAAGCCGACCCCCTGGGGCTTTCTTTTTGAGTGTCGTGCCAAATGGTCCGTGCTGCCATTCTCATTGATGGTGGGTACCTCTTGAAGCGTTTACCCGCCGTGCGATCGGATGTCAATGCATCCGACGCCAGCGCGGTTGCCCAGACAGTCAATCAGTTGGTTCGCAGTCATCTGACGCAGTTGGATGAAGTGCACAAAGTCCCGAATATTTATCAGCTCTTGTACCGGACCTTCTACTATGATGCTCGACCATATACTGGGAAAGAACACACCCCCGTTGGCAAGCGCTCCATCGACTACTCCCGCACACCTCAGGCGCTCTTTCGGAAGAGTCTCTTCAAAGCTTTACACGGTCAGCCCAATCTTGCCGTGCGACTAGGTGAAGTTCGGAGAAATCCGAACCGCTTCTGGCTTCTGCATGAACGGCCGCAGAAGGATCTTTTGAACGGCCGCATCGCGGTTGGCGATCTGACCGATGGCGACTTCGCGCCTGCCTTGCGTCAGAAAGGCGTCGATATGCGAATCGGTCTTGATATTGCGTCGATCACGCTGAAGCGTCAGGCCGATGTTATCGTTCTCGTATCCGGCGATGCGGATTTCGTTCCGGCCGCAAAGCTCGCCCGACGGGAGGGCGTCAAGTTCATACTTGATCCGCTTTGGCAAGACATACCGCCTGATCTCTTTGAGCACATTGATGGTTTGAGAAGCGGCTTCTCCAAGCCCAAGAACGACCGTGCGCGTCAGGTGCAGACTCCGTCCGCAGTTGACCGTGATTCCGGCGACAACCAGGCGCCAGTTCGACGCTAGGTAACAGGCTCCTTAAAACGCACCGGATCGACGAAAGTCTCCGCCAGCAGAACCGGATGACCATACCGCGTCAGCATGTCCGATGACAGCCGACGCAGCGACAACGCCCGGGACGGCACTCTTTCGCTCAGGGCTTGAGCGGCTGCTCGAGGGCAGTCAACGGATGAACATCGCGCTGATGTGCGTGGAGAAAGACCCACTGGATTGTCATCGGACCATTCTGGTCGCACGCGAACTGATCAGTTTCGGCAAGAGAATTTTGCACATCCTCGCCGACGGGTCGCTGGAAACACATGAGGCGAGCATAAAGCGGCTATGGGAACAGCTTGGGCTGGTGGAAGAGGACTTTTTTCGAACGCCGACCGAGTTGGAAGATGAAGCCTACACTATGCAGGAGGAGAGAATAGCGTATGTTAACGAAGCTTGTGCTTATGGGGCGCAGGAGGGTTGAAGGTGAGGATTCTGACCATAGGATTTACTAGGAAGAATGCGCAACGCTTCTTCGAAACACTGGCGAAGGCGGGCGTAAGGCGGGTCGTCGATGTGAGGCTCAACAATGTGTCCCAACTGGCCGGGTTCACGAAGAGGGATGATCTGAACTGGTTCCTTGACCGGCTCTACAGTATTGACTACTGTCATGCACCCGCGCTTGCGCCTACGAAAGAGATGCTTGATGGGTATAAGAAGAGGGGCGGCAGTTGGGACGATTATGAGCGCAAGTTTCTGGATTTGATGGCAGAGCGCAGGATCTCGGAAAACCTTCAACCGGAATTGTTGCAGGATGCCTGTTTATTGTGCAGCGAGGAGCAACCGCATCATTGCCACCGACGACTGGTAGCCGAATATCTGAGGGAACACTGGGGTGGCGTTGAAATCGAACACCTTGGACAGGAGCAACAGGATAGCAATGACTAATCATGAACGGGTGGGCAAGGGACTGGAGCTGCTCAAGGTTGGGCTGGGCAGTTTCGTTGAGCGCGAGGTAAAAGGCGCGATTGAAGTGCGAAAATTGGAAGCTCACAAGCTGCGCTACTATGCCGAAGATCCCCGCCTGATGGATCGGCCCATTGTGGAATGGGACGTGGCCGGCCTGCTCAAGCTGATGTGGGAGACCTGGAACGAGGTGTTTCGTGATACCTTGGGTCCGGCGGAACGCGGTTTTGTAGGGGAGCTGCGAGGGCATCGCAACCGATGGGCGCACCAGGAGAATTTCTCCAGCGATGACGCCTATCGAGTGCTGGATTCCGCCGGGCGATTGCTTGCTGCGGTATCCGCCCCGCAAGCGGGCGAAGTGAGCAAGCTCAAGATGGAGCTGCTGCGGGTGCGTTTTGAGGAACAGGCCCGGGGGGAGCGCCGCAAGCACCGGGGAACCACAATCGAAACTGCTGCAGCCGGGAATCTCAAGCCCTGGCGGGAGGTGGTCGAGCCGCATGAGGACGTGGCCAGCGGGTGCTATCAGCAGGCGGAGTTCGCCGCTGACCTTTGGCAGGTGCATTGCAGAGAAGGCTCTGATGAGTACCGAAACCCGGTGGAGTTCTTTCGCCGCACTTACCTCACCGAAAGCCTCAAAAGTCTGCTCACCGGCGCTATTCGACGCCTCACCGGCCAGGGCGGCGATCCCGTGGTGCAGTTGCAGACCAATTTCGGCGGCGGCAAGACGCACTCCATGCTGGCACTCTATCACCTGTTTTCCGACACGCCGCCGACAGAGCTTGCCGGTATTGAGGAAGTCATGGGCCAAGTCCAGATGAAGGAACTACCGCAGCCACGCCGAGTCGTGCTGGTGGGCACCAAGATTTCCCCGGGCAACCCGGTAACGAAAGAAGACGGTACGGTGGTGCGCACCCTGTGGGGCGAGCTCGCCTGGCAATTGGGCGGCACAGACGCTTACGCAAAAATCGCGAAGGACGACGAGCAGGCGACCAGCCCGGGCGACAAGCTCCGGGAACTGTTTAACAAGTACGGCCCCTGCCTCATCCTGATCGACGAATGGGTTGCTTATGCGCGGCAATTGCACGACCAGCGCGACCTCCCGGCCGGTGATTTCGAGACGCAGTTCAGTTTCGCGCAGGTGCTGACCGAATCCGCCAAGCTCGCCGACAAATGTCTGTTGGTTGTCAGCCTGCCGGCGTCGGATATGACCGCTTCCCCTCATAGCCAGCCGGAAGACGTGGAGGTGGGCGGGCTGCGCGGACGCACGGCGCTGGACCGGCTGCGCAATGTGATCGGGCGTATCGAATCCTCCTGGCAGCCCGCCAGCGCCGAGGAAAGCTTCGAGATCGTGCGGCGGCGCCTGTTCAAGCCATTCGCCGATCCCGCACGGTTCAAAGACAGGGACGTGGTGGCGCGCGCCTTCGCGGACTTCTATCGCTTACAGCAGCAGGAATTTCCACAAGAGTGCAGCGACAGCGCCTACGAGAAGCGCATTGTCAGCGCCTATCCCATCCATCCCGAGGTCTTCGACCGCCTCTACAACGACTGGTCAACCTTGGTAAAATTCCAGCGCACCCGCGGTGTGCTGCGGCTCATGGCGGCGGTCATTCACAGCCTGTGGGAGAAAGACGACCGGAGTCCGCTGATTCTGCCAGCCCATTTCGCGATCGACGACCGCCACGTGCAGTCCGAGTTGACGCGCTATCTCAGCGATGCCTGGAGGCCGATTATCGCCACGGATGTGGACGGCAGTGATTCGCTGCCGCTTCGTATTGATGCCGAGGTTGGCAATCTGGGGAAATATGCAGCTTGCCGCCGAGTGGCACGCACCATCTACCTGGGGTCGGCACCGGCCGCGGGTACAGCTAATCGCGGTCTGGATGACCGGCGCGTCAAACTGGGCTGCGTCATGCCGGGCGAGCCAACCGCCGTGTTCGGCGATGCCCTGCGTCGTCTCGCCGCCGTCGCCACCTACCTGTATCAGGACGGGCAGCGCTACTGGTACGACACCCAGCCTACAGTGACGAAGCTGGTCGAGGACCAAGCCGAACACCTGAAACGCGAGCCCGACAAGGTGGCACAGGAGCTGAGTAACCGGTTGCGGAAGGACCTGGAGGAGGCGGGCGGCTTCAAACGCATTCACCCGCTGCCGCAGTCCGGGCATGACGTGCCCGATGACCTGAACACTGGGCTCGTAGTTCTTGGGACTGACCACCTTTATATCAGAGGGCAGGAGAGCACTGCCGAGGCCGCGGCGAAAGCCATCCTGGAATCACGGGGAAACACACCGAGAATCTATCGCAATACGCTGGTATTTCTGGCGGCGGACAAGGGCCTATTCCAGGACCTCGATGAGGCGGTCCGCCGGTATCTCGCATGGGATCGGGTACTCAAGAAGCGCGAGACGCTGGATCTCTCGCCGCACCAGGTCAAGCAGGCGGAGAGCCAGCACGCCGCCGCATCAAGCAAGGTCACGGCGCAAATCCCCGAGGCCTATCAATGGCTGCTCATTCCCGAACAGAAGAGCACCAGCCCCCCGGTAGAGTGGAAGGCCATAAAGCTAAGGCTGTCCGGCCAGGGTTCACTGGCGGTTCGCGCCAGCAAGAAGCTCAAGAGCGATGAGTTGCTGATCAGCGCCATGGCTCCCACCAGCTTGCGGATGGAACTTGACCGCGTGCCCCTGTGGCGCGGCGATCATGTTTCGGTGCAGCAGATCGTGCAGTATTTTGCGCAATATCCTTACTTGCCCCGGGTCAGCGAACCCTCGGTGTTGCTGAAAGCCATCAGTGAGGGGGTCCTTCTGCTGACCTGGGAGCAGGAGGGCTTCGCCTACGCGGATGGCTTCGACGAAGAGGCGGGACGTTACCGTGGGTTGCGCGGGGGAGTAGTGGTCAACCTGCCTGACGAAAATGCACCCGGGCTGCTGGTCAAGCCGGCGGTCGCCGCTGTTCAGCTCGCTGCGGAAAGCGCGGAGCCGGTTCCCGGTCAGGAAACGGCGGCCCCGGGAGGTGAAAGAGGGAGCGGCAGCCTGGGGGTAAAACCGGGAACCCAAGGCGAAATCGACGGTTTTGGGGCAGGACCGAAGCCAGTGCCAGAGCCGGCTCCGCTGAAGCGTTTTCACGGCTCGGTTTCTCTGGACCCGACGCGGGTTGGTCGAGATGCAGGCCAAATTGCCGAGGAAGTGATCTCCCATTTGGCCGCCCTGCCGGGCGCGACGGTAAGAGTGACTCTGGAGATTGAGGCCGAGACTCCAAATGGCGCCACGGATACTGTGGTTCGGACGGTCACTGAGAACAGCCGCACGCTGAGATTCAAGAGCCAGGGTTTCGAGCAGGAATGACTCAGAGGGTCTCTCAAGATAGAGCAGGCGCCAATCAAGGCATAAGGACCTCATTCATGCCCGTCATGAAGTATTTCAGTGAAGAGATTCTTCATAAGCGGGTGGGAGCATAAGGGGTTCTGCTTTATCGCCGGGAATGTGCGGGCAACGACTTGAAGAGCAGACATTGAAGCTGTGCTGGGTAAAATCAGCCGGCCACGACCCCGGAAATATTCGACTTAGCAAGCAAGAACCGCCGGTTTGAAGGGTGCCGCATCACTGAGTGAGTAGTCAAGACATGGGGCTTGAAGGGTTCCCGCAGGATGAGCTCAAAGTGGCCGAACCCGGCCCGGCAACTGCTGTTGAGCCGGGCCTGTGCCCTGTTGAAGGGTGGCGCGCAGAGGCTGACAAGCGCACCCTGGCCAAGGCCAGAAACCGCATTCGGCTCGCTTTGCTCAAGACGGAATTGTCATTCACCGAGAGAATATTCGGCTTACTCGCATGGGCTGGTCCTGGGAGGTATATCTGCTGTTCCTGGTGCTCTATCTTGGCGTCTTTGCGTGAGAGAAAGGGGCTTTATGCGCTCGTTGTTCGACGATGTGCGGGTGGCAGTAGATTGCTTGGCTGAGAGAGTATCGGTCGATAGTGTCAGATGCTTCAGCGAGTGTGATTGAGGAGAGAGGAGGTTTTGAGCGTGGGGAATGTGCTGCTTTGGCGTCTATTGTGGTTGGACATTTGCATTTGGTTGTGATCCAATGTTAACTTCTCATGGGTAAAGCGGAGTTGGTATTCACTTTGTACAGACTGGCGGAGTGTGTTTGAGCATGGAGTGAAACGATGAATTTATTTGAACGGCGATTGGATGGGGAGTGCTGGGGGGTTGCGGTGGCTTTGGTGGTGAGTATTTGTGGCAATAGCAATCTTTTGGCGCAACCAGCGGACGGTGATGCTGAGGCGGCAAGTGGCTCAGTGAGTTATTACACGCAAATTCGCCCGATTTTTCAAGCTCAGTGCCATGGATGCCATCAGCCGGCGAAAGCGCGTGGCGGTTATGTCATGACGGATTTCACGGCGCTCCTAAAGGGCGGTGATAGCGAGGAGAAGGCGATCATTCCCGGGAATCCGGATCACAGCTATTTGGTGGAGTTGATCACGCCGGTGAACGGGGAGGCGGAGATGCCTCAAAAGGGAGATCCTTTGCCGGCAGTTGAAATCGAACTAATCCGCAACTGGATCGCCCGGGGAGCGGTCGATGATACGCCGGCCAACGTGCGGCATCAGTATAATCAGGACAATCCGCCGGAATATCGATTGCCGCCGGTGGTGACGTCGTTGGATTATTCACCGGATGGGCAAATTTTGGCGGTCTCTGGTTTTCATGAAGTGCTGTTACACAATGCCGATGGGAGTGGGCTGGTTGGGCGTTTGGTTGGTTTGTCGGCTCGGATCGAGTCCGTTCGCTTTTCTCCGGATGGCAAGCGGTTGGCGGTGACTGGCGGCTTGCCGGCGCGCATGGGGGAGGTTCAGGTCTGGGGTGTTGCGGAGCAGAGGCTGGTTCTTTCGGTGCCGGTGTCGTTTGACACAGTCTATGGGGCGAGTTGGTCGCCTGATGGTAAGTATATCGCATTCGGATGCGCAGATACGACTTTACGGGTGATCGAGAGCGATACTGGGAAGGAAGTTGTTTATCAGGGAGCGCACGATGATTGGGTTTTGGACACAGTTTTCTCGGTGGATGGGAGGCACATCGTGTCCGTGGGACGGGATCAGACTGCCAAATTGACGGAGTTTGAGACGGAGCGATTTATCGACAATATTACTTCCATCACTCCGGGAGCACTGAAGGGCGGGATTTTGTCAGTGGCCCGGCATCCGGAACGGGATGAGATTTTAGTCGGCGGTGCTGACGGGGTGCCCCAAATCTACCGAATGATCCGGAAGTCCAAGCGGGTGATTGGTGATAATGCAAACTTGATGCGTCGTTTTGATTCCATGCCCGGACGTATCTTCGGAGTGGATTACAGCCCGGATGGTAAGGCGATCGTTGCCGGGAGTAGTTTGGATGGCGTCGGGATGGTTAATATCTATAGCAGTGATTTTGATGGGACCTTAAGCGACGAACTGATTGGCATCTTGCAGAAGACGGTTTCGAGTCGGAAACCGGAGGAGCAAGCCAAGGTCGAAGCCTACCGTGTGAAGGACGTCTCATTGATGGCGAGGGCGACCTTTCCGACTGGTATCTACGCCGTTGATTTTCATCCCAATGGTGAATCCGTCGCCGTCTCCGGAGGGGATGGTTTGATCCGGGTGTTGAATGCGAGTGATGGGTCGTTGCAACGGGCTTTCATGTCCGTGCCCATTGAAGGGGGGAACACTGAGGAGATCTTTGCTCTGAGTGTCGAGCCGCAGTCGGTGAATTTGTCGACGCCCTACGAATATGTGCAATTGGTGGTCAGTGGATGGGCGCAGGGTGCGCCGGCTAAGGATGTCACACGGGTGGCGTCGTATTCGGGTGCGGAGGGATTGGTTTCGATATCCGAGACCGGAATGATTCGTGCCAAGCAGAACGGAAAGGGCAGTTTGACGATTCAGTATGAAGGTCAGAGTCTGGCGGTTCCTATTACGGTGTCTAGGGTTGGCGAAGGGTTTACGCCGGATTACATCACCCACGTCATGCCGGTGATTTCTGCGTTGGGTTGCAATGCCGGAACTTGCCACGGCGCGAAAGATGGGAAGAACGGCTTCAAGCTCTCTCTTCGAGGTTACGATCCCTTGTATGATGTGCGCGCCTTCGCAGACGATCATGCGGGGCGACGCATTAATTTCGCTTCTCCTGATGACAGCTTGATGTTGCTCAAGGCCACTGGCGTTGTGCCTCATGAAGGAGGACAGCGTACGAAGCCGGGTGAGGACTACTACGAAATTCTCAAGGCTTGGATTGGCCAAGGCGCGAAGTTTACTGAGGCGTCGAGCCGAGTCGCAAGTATTCGATTATTCCCTCAGAATCCAGTGGTGGAAAAAATTGGCGGCCAACAACAAATGCGTGTGGTGGCCAGCTATGCCAATGGGGTCCAACGCGATGTCACTGCCGAGGCTTTTGTCGAGAGCGGCAACGGCGAGGTTGCGGCCACTGGAGAGGATGGGATTGTTTTCACCTTGCGGCGGGGTGAAGCACCGCTGCTGGCTCGTTTCGAAGGCGCCTATGCGGCGACAACGCTAACCGTGATGGGGGACCGGAGTGGCTTTGTGTGGGAGGAGCCTGAGTCTTACAACCCGATCGATGAATTTGCTGCTGCCAAGTGGAAGCGTATGAAGATATTGCCATCTGACGTCTGCGCGGATGTTGAATTCATTCGCAGGGTTTACCTGGATTTGACTGGGCTGCCGCCTCGGGCGATTGATGTTCGCCGGTTTATGGCGGATGATCGAGACTCACGGGTGAAGCGCGAAGGGCTGGTTGACGAGTTGATTGGCAGCCGGGAATTTGTCGATTACTGGGCGAACAAGTGGGCGGATTTGTTGCAGGTCAATCGCAAATACTTGGGCGTGGAGGGCTCAGAGTTGTTTCGCGACTGGATTCGTCAGGAAGTGGCTCAGAACACTCCTTATGATCGGTTTGCCCGCAAAATCTTGACGGCATCCGGTTCCAATCGTGAGAACCCGGCGGCGTCCTACTACAAGATATTGCGTTCTCCTGAAGAGATCATGGAGAACACCACTCACCTGTTTCTTGCGACACGATTCAACTGCAACAAATGTCACGATCATCCTTTCGAGCGCTGGACGCAGGATCAGTATTATGAGATGTCTGCTTTCTTCGCCCGGGTAGGATTGAAAACGGACCCTGCCAGTGAGGATAAGCGGGTTGGCGGAACGGCGGTTGAGGGAAGCAAGCCGCTGTATGAGGTGGTATATGAAAAGGGTGAAGGCGAGGTTGTACACCAACGAACGGGGCAAGTCTCAGCGCCTGCCTTTCCGTATGAGGCCGGCTTGACTTCCTTACCGGAGGGAGCCGGTCGCCGTGAGCAATTGGCATCGTGGATTACCTCGGCGGATAACCGTTACTTTGCCACTAGCTACGTTAACCGCATTTGGGGCTACCTTTTTGGGGTGGGGATCATTGAGCCGATCGATGATATCCGAGCGGGGAACCCGCCCACCAATCCTGAATTGCTGGAGTGGTTGACGAACGACTTCATTGCCAGTGGATTTGACGTGCAACATCTGTTGCGGATCATTTGTAAGTCACGGACCTACCAATTGAGCATCAAGACAAATACTTGGAACGAGGATGACAACATTAATTTCTCGCATGCGATACCCAAGCGGTTGCCGGCAGAAGTGTTGTATGATGCGATATATTTTACGACGGGAACGATTTCCAATTTCCCCGGAGTGCCTCGTGGAACTCGCGCCGCAGCCCTTCCGGATGTTGGGGTTAAGTTGGATGATGGCTTTCTTGCGAATTTGGGGCGGCCGGCTCGAGAGAGTGCTTGTGAGTGTGAGAGATCGAACGATTTGCAGTTGGGATCGGTGATGTCGCTGGTCAGTGGCCCGACGGTTGACAAAGCCATCAGTGATCCTGATAACGCGATTTCGAAGCTCGTCGCCACCGAGAAGGACAATGCGAAGCTCATTGAGGAACTATACTTGCGGATTTTGAATCGTGAGCCCAAACCGAAGGAGATTGAGACTGCGGAGGCGATCCTCGGAACGATTAAAGCGGAGCACAAATCGCTGTTGGCGAATTTGGCGGCCTATGAGAAGCAAATCGCGCCGGTCATCAAACAGCGAGAGATTGAGCGTGAGCAAAACATCGTCGCGAGCAAGAAACAGCTAGAGGCTTACGAGAAGGAGATTGCGCCGCGCGAGGAAGCGGCTGAGGCGAAACGACAGGCAGCGATTAAAGCAGCTGAGGAGGAGGTCACCGAGTACCGTAAAAATGTCGAAACCGCCCTAGCCGCCTGGGAGGCATCGGAGAACCGGGCGACGACATGGATGGCGGTTGATCCCTTACGACTCAAGGCCAGCAACGGGGCGTCGTTGATCCTACAACGCGATCTCTCGGTGTTTGCCTCCGGTGAGAACGGCAAAGGGAGCTACGAGTTGGCAATGCGAACGAGCTTGAAGGGAATTTCCGGGATCAAGCTCGAAGCGCTAGCGGATGATCGTCTACCCAAGAAAGGGCCGGGCCGGGCGAACGATGGCAATTTTGTCGTTTCCGAGCTCGAGTTGTATTGGGCACCGGTTTCTGATCCAGAGAAGCAGACCAAAGTGAATTTGGAAAAGGCTCAAGCGGATTTCAGCCAAGACGACTATGGGGTTGCCTCAGCGATTAACAATCGCGTGCTCAGCAATAATGATGGGTGGGCAGTCTCGCCAAAGCTTGGGGAATCGCACGAGGCGATTTTTGGAATTAAGGAGCCGGTCGGCGACGGGAAACCCATTGTCTTGACCTTCAAGTTGCGGCAAGAGTTTCAGAGCGGGAAACACAGCTTGGGGCGATTCCGTGTTTTGATCACCACCGATACAAAGCCGGTGGACTTCGGCATACCGGAGGAGGTTTCCGAAATCTTGGAGATTACGGCTGCGGAACGGTCCGCAGAGCAGAAGGATCAATTGTTGGCCTTCTTCAAGGGCTTTGATCCGAAATTGAAGGAGCTGGATGCAGACTTGAAAGCAGCCAAGAAGGAGCGGCCGATCGATCCTGAGTTGAAGAAGCTGCAAGGGCATCTGATGCGAGTGAGCAAACCGTTACCAATGGAACCCGGTTTGCGGGAGCTGCGGCGAGCCGCAGAATTGAGCACCAAGCAGATGAAAGATTTGCGCTTAACGGGAGCGCAAGATATAGCGTGGGCGTTGATTAATAACCCGGCGTTCCTTTTCAACCATTAAATGAGTAAAGATTGATTTTTCCGGATTTGCGCGTTTATTGATCAAAGAAAGAAAGAGCCATGATCAGACTACTAGGTGAGTTCAGTACGGATCTTTGCGATCCGCAACTAAAAATGACCCGCCGGGATCTTTTGCGAGTAGGTGGGTCCGGGATGCTAGGGTTAACACTGGGTTCGATGTTCCAGATGCAGGCGCACGCCAAGAAGAGCCACGGCGGTGGCGCTGGTTTTGGCCGGGCGAAGAGTGTAATTATGGCCTACCTCCAAGGGGGACCGAGTCACCTTGATCTCTGGGATCCCAAGGAGAACGTGCCGGATAACGTCCGCAGTACCTTCTCGCCAATCTCCACTCGGATTCCAAGCATCAAGTTCACCGAGATCATGCCCCATTTGGCGAAGGTCAACGACAAGATGACAATGATCCGGGCCATGAGTTATACGCCCAACGGATTGTTCAATCACACTGCGGCGATCTACCAAATGATGACCGGTTACACCACGGATAAGGTCAGTCCTTCCGGTCAGTTGGAGCCGCCCAACCCGAAAGATTTTCCGAATTTTGGATCCAACATCATTCGACTGAAACCGCCAACGGAACCCATGTTGCCCTTCGTCATGTTGCCGCGTCCCTTGCAGGAAAGCAATGTCATCGGCAAGGCCGGTACGGCTGGATTTTTGGGCAAGGCCTATGATCCCTACAACTTGTATCCGGAAGGGGACGACATGGATATGACTAAGATGGATCGTCTAAAGACAGACGATCTTGAAATGCGTCCGGAGGTGTTTGCGGCCCGGCTTCGCCGTCGTGCGCGTTTGCGTGACGCTGTCAACGAGGCGATGCCAGAGATTGACAAGGCGGTCGAGCATTTTAATTTGAACGAGTACTACAGTCGAGCGCTGAATCTGATTATTTCGGGACGCGCTCGCAATGCCTTTGATATCGAGCAAGAACCCGAGGCTATTCGCAACCTCTACGGTCGCAATACCTTTGGACAAAGTTGTTTGCTGGCTCGGCGCTTGGTCGAGGCAGGAACTCGGGTGGTGGAAGTAATTTGGCCCAAGGTGGCCAACTCGGACAACCATTCGTGGGATGTGCATGTCGGCCTTACCGACCGGATGAGAAAGCAATCGGGTCCGATGCTGGATCGTGGTTTGTCCGGCTTGCTGATCGATCTCGATCAACGGGGGATGCTGGACGACACGTTGGTGGTTGCGGTGGGCGAATTTGGCCGCAGTCCTCAGCGAGGCGTCAGTACATCCGGAAACAGCAACAGCGATGACGGACGGGATCATTGGCCTTACTGTTACACCGCCTGTATCGCCGGTGGCGGGATCAAGCGTGGCTATGTTCATGGGAAGTCCGACAAGACGGGTTCGGCGCCCCTGGAAGATCCTGTGCATCCGAGCGAATTGTTGGCCACGATTTACCATTCGGTGGGAATCGATCCGGAGACGATCGTCTACAACCACTTGAATCAGCCGCGCGAATTGGTGAAAGCGAGACCGGTTAGCGCGCTATTCGCATAGTTGTTGTCCAAATCTTGGATCCTTAACAGCGGCAGGGAATCGCTTCCCTGCCATTTTTTTTAATTCCGAGAACGGTGTGTTGCCCGCATTGGTCAACGTGGTGCGACAAGGAAAACACGTCACAAGACCGGTCTTTGTTTGGAATTTCAGGAGATGCTGTGATAGTCAGAGCGATGCTTTGATGATGCGTTGAACCGGACTGGACGGTATTTTGGATGTTTTGTTCTAGAAAGGCACACAGCTATGATGTGATCAGGCTTTCCGTGGCGTTTCTCATAGTGGTTCGCAGCGGTGGTTTAGCTATGGTGTTGCTTGATTCACTCGGATTCTTTCAGGGGGCTTTCTATCTTGGGTGCAGTACAGGTGATTTGGGGAGTTGACAGGAAATCGCCGAATGATGATGGCGATGTCCGGCGTTTTCGGCCTGTTGATCTTGGCACCTTTAGTCTTTGGTGCGAGTAGTGTGTTTTCCGCATTCGGCGTGTTGTGTGTGGTGCTCTCTTCCTCTGCTCAATCAAATCGCGTGGGTTGGCAATGGCGCCGTGATACCGCCATGAATCTTCTCGACCTGGAAACTCAAATCACGGAATCGGTCCGACGCCAACCCTTTGGAATCAATGGAAACACCTTTGGATATTCATTCTCACTTTGGAATGGGCCGGGAGAAAATGCATTGGTTTGGTTTGAAACACTTTCCCCGATATGCGGGCTAAAGCATGATACACACAGATTGAAAACGTCATGAACCTCCACCTCGCCTAACGAGCTTCCCCTCTGAAATCGCAACTCGCCCCTTGATGAGCTTCATCGCCGGGACCTGCGTATCCGATTTCTCTATGGGCTCGTTTGCGGCTTCGCTCTCGGATTGACGGCCATGGGATTTGCCGTGCTTGTGGATTGGTTTATCGGTTGGCTTCATCCAGCTGGCCGATGGACGATGACGCTCCCCACCCTCATGCTTGGTGCGGCCGGTTTTATGCTGTGGCTGGTCTTGCCCGTTTTGAGACGCCTGGACGCTATCGGCGCCGCGCAAAACATTGAACAGCAGATTTCCCAAATGAAAGAACGCTGACCCACCGTCGCCGAACTTTCGATCAACCAGGATCCGAAAGAAATCCGGGGATCCGAATCCATGATCAATGAGGTGAGAAAACAGGCCCGCGAGTTGAAAATTTCACGTCGACTCGGAGAAAGTCATTGTCGAGGGACTGTTGAAACTGGCGTCCCGGTGGTTCGCTGGAATTGCGGCTGTCTTGCTCATCTTCATCGCCTGGGATTACCCGTAGGCCAAGATCCTGCTCAAATGGTTTTAGCTGCCCGGAGTAACGTTTCACGCATTCGCATTGAAGTGCTCACTCAAGACCACAAACCGTCCCCAGCGACGAACCTTTAAATTAAATGCTGCACACTTCGTGTTTCCCATTAAATCCGTCAAGTCGTCATTCGACTTTCGCATCCAATCGGAAGACGAACGAACCCCATGGCAGCCGGCCACCGCTGTCAGCCGCTCCAAGATCACCGAAATTCAGCTCACGGTCACACCATCAGCCTACAGCCAATTATCGACCTGCCAACTCCGCAACATCAAGACCGACGAATGGGACGGCAGCTTCGATGGCGAGGATAAGGAAAAGCTTCAGCTGGCGATCGATCCCGTATTGCGACGGTTAAAATCCCTTCTCGTTCAGGCACAGGTGTTGTCGATCCCGCCCCCGCCTCAGTGACAGGAACCAGCCAACTGACGGAGACCGAAACTCGACCTCGTTGCCCAGGGTGAAGACTTCCTCCGGCAATCAGACAGCGCCCTTGCCGAGATCAAAACCAAGAGCTGCAAGAACACCCTACGCTTTCATCGGTCTTCATCTCCACAACATCAGCACCAGTTACACCACCCCGGCAAGAGAGGCTTGGCTGCCATTTTCTCCGAGACTCCGGAAACAGCTGGAGGGCATCTCAAATCGAGCTCATTCCGCATCAAACGGGCTTTGACTATGCTTGATGATCTGGAGAGAAATCCTCCGAAGCCGCCAAACGGGAAGAGAAAATTGCGGACGCCATGCAGCGGCTGCCAAGATGCACCAGATATTTCGGAGAATAGCCAAGCCTTTTTAGGCAGCAAGAAACCGCTGCCCAACGCCAAAAGGAATTAAAGGAACAGGTCACCGCCTAGGCGGATGCCTCTGAGGGGAGACACGGCCAGAGCTTTCCCAAGCACTCTGGACGCACTACGCCTCCTAGCTTAGCTAGGTTCTCGAAGACAGCACCAAGATGCTTGAGAACATGGAAACCTGGCTCCCGCTCGAATTCGAATCCGAGCATCCAGCCATCGTCCAAGTCACCAGCAAAGCAGAATCATTGATTCGGTGGGCAAGAGCATTGAGTCTGGCGAGTGATGACTGCGATGCCGGTTTGAGACACGCCAACAATGCGCTAGTGACCCTTCGAGGAATCTACGAGCAAGTTCCGCTGCAAAGCGACGAGATTCCCCGATGAGCCTAAGATCCACATTTATATCGCCAACCGACTCGAAGAAATCGAGAAACTGATCTCAGCACAATCTGATTGAATCCGCATCAATGAATGCGCTCCAGAACGGCAACTTCGCCAAAACCGCCGAGGTGGTCACCCTGGCGCAAGACACCGCAACACTGAGTGACAAGATCGTGATGACCAAAGCCCAAGTCTCTTCGATGTCCGAGTAGATCGCGATACCACCGAGGAACTAGCCCGAATCGTCCAGACCGACATTCTCTATCCGCAATCCGTGGCAACCGAAAACCTGGAGGACGCCAATTGGCCGGAAGCCGCCCAAATGGAGATGCATCTCATCACGGCGTTTAGCCTGTCCGAAGACAGTTTTGATCGTTTGCTCCACCTGATTACCGCGAAGATAGACGAAGCGCCGGGCCATCCGCACCGGATGCCAACAAGTCGCTCGATGATTTACTCTCAATGCTTGAGAACGAACTCAAAGCTCAGCAAGGGCCCGATATTCCTTGCCGGCCGATCAATGTTTTCCATCATGAAGGACTAGATGAAGCCCTCCTCCGGTCAAGGAAAAAGGAAACGCGATGGCCCAAGCACAGACCAAGGCGGCTCAAGCACAGACAGCCCAGACGCAGGAGGAAGCCAACCAACGAGCCAAAGGTCTTCACGCCAAGGATTGACCAAGGCCAAGGTGAAGTTCGACGGCAGGACATGAGGCGCTGTGTCCGTAGGATGTTCGTCATCCCGTACCCCTCACAGCGCATGAGCCCGGCGATGGCATGATTGCAGGTCACCCCGTGAGAGGCTCGTTTATCGTGATGCCGTCCCTCCGGTTCGGTGGCAGAGAGCAGCCCATCCGCCCTTTGGCAGTCCATCACAGAATCAATCGCCTGTTCCAGACTCGTCCCAAACCGCTTCACACCGGGTACACGACCTGGAGCTAGAAAGATCCATGATCGCCAACCGGTGACTACGGGTTGCGCCGCCAACCATTCCAGAGCTCGATCAATAGAGTTCTCAACAGCGTTCCACCGAGTCGTCGGCAAGGCAACCCTCAGCGATTCCACAGTCCATTCTTCGTCTGGCAATGGATCCGCGCCAGAGTCGATCGGAATCCGCCGATATGAGGAGGAGCGAACATGAAGATAACGCCAGCCGCCCAAATCTTGAGGGCATCGCTTGCGGTGTGTCTGAGGCTTTCACGGAAACTCCAGCGCCTTCACCATCACCTCCCGGATGGCACGGACGCGGACGCTGCCGGTCATGCCATAAGTCTCCGTCAACATCAGTCCGGCGATTGCGGTGATTATAGGTCGCCGTCTTGCCCGGATGCTTGGCATGATGCGTGCCTCCGAGATTGGCCCGAGTGAACAAGCCATCGCTTGCGCTGGCTTCCCATCACATACGCCAACGCTCGGTCTCACTGCTCGCCATAAGAGCACACCCATCAAGCCTTAGACCCAAGCCACAACAAACGTTGGATCAACGTTAAGCAGAGGCCTGACCGGTTCATACCTATTCCGGCGAGAGAGCTTTGTTAAGCAAGCGTTTCGCCGCCTCTCCAAAGCTCAACGACAAGGCATGCTCACGACCAGACTCCGACATTTTGGCCCAGGTCTTTGGAAGAATGCCAACTATCCGCTCCTCGGGTAACCGCTTCAAGAAGGATTCAAACTCAAACTCCAGAAAAGTCAGACAAAGAGCGTCCTCCAAAACCTGCACATCTCCCCCCTTGCCGAGTCCCTTTTTCAAATTGAGGTCACGAACGGACTGAATCAGGGCTTTATCGTAACCGATGTCCTTGAGAATTTCGGCCGCAGTGTCCGCGTGAAATTTCTTCAAATCCTGACGCCACCTGAGATACCCCGCTCGGTTCCTCGGATACTGATCACGCGGCACCTTCCACCGACAGATGTGCTGGCACCGGCTTGCCAAGCGCAGACTAACGGAGGCATCGGGCTTTAACTTGATAACCCAAGCCGAGACTCGTTCCGCATCGACTAGCTCATGAGGGCGCTTCTCGCCATCGACTTCTTCCAAATTAGGGTCTTCCGCGTTTGCCGTGTCAAAGGCGGCACATGCTCTGGCAAATCGACTATCTTCAAACATCTTGATGAGTCTCAGTCGACGCCGACTGTCCACGAGCTTGGACATTCGGGTCACCACCAAGCTAAGTTGCCCGGAGACAATCGACCAGACCAGCCCAAATTAGCCGACGCTGATTACGACTAGAAGAGAGGAGATGGGGCGAGACTCTGTCAAGCCGTTATCGCCGAGATCGAAACCATGGAATGAGCGGGTGCATTTCGCCAACCCCATAACACAAGGCATTCCAGCCCGTGCGGCGGGCAGGCGACTCGAGAAACTCTCCGCACCTCTTTGCACTAGAAATTCACTGCATTTAATCGCACCCGTTGATGATTCGGAGACAGGTGCGGTTCAAATGATTACAAGTGGATCATCAATAAAAAATTTTCTGAAACACAGATTTAGCGGAAAATCTATGCTATCTGAGCGATCGTGGCTGCTCAATCACAATGAATTGAGGGCCGCTGCTCCGAGCTATTCAATCGGCGCCGAAGTGCCACCCCCGCTGGCAACCGTCGCCCGGCGACCTTGATACCCGGCATTCACGAAACCGAAGCCCGCCTGAATGGGACTCACATCGCCTTCGCTCTGAAATTCTGCAGGACTGCCGCTAGCACCGGTCGTGGCTAACCGCCCAAACCGGTGTAAGCGCGAATCAAAGCCGAAGACACCAACGGTGGTATCCCCAGATACCCCCGCCAAATCGGGAAATTTCAACCGAGGCGGTGAGAGAAATCTTACATCCGCCGGTTCCAACAGCCAGGCCACCCTAGGTGCCTCGCCCAGAGCGGGAGGCATGGGTAGGTTAGGCATCGGGATCTGAGTCAAGGAGAGTGAAAACGGAGCCGCCGCCGTGGGCAGTGTTCCATCATTTGCAGCCACCGAGCCTGCGGGAATGGTCAAACTAAATCCCTCCACGCCCCGCAAAACCAAATCAACAGACGACGCCCCGTCAAACGACGTCACCAACCGGTTCAAGGTCAGAGGCAGGAGAATTGGGTCGCTGAGTTGATTATCTACCCCGCGGATTAGATACAAGGACTTCACCGAAATCGGCGCCGAGGGTGTCGCCTGGCTCGTCGACCCTACCGGCAGCCAGAACTGCAACTCAGCCGCTCCCGGCATCACACCAGTGAGTCGAAAACTTCCGGCCATATCAGAATTCACCGGACCAAACCGTGTTCCTTCGACCATCAGTTCGACCCGCGTATGCGGCACCGCCTGCAAAAACGGAGTCAACACCAGCCCGCTCACCGAAGTGTCACCGTCCGCGGCCGCAGCAACGCCAGTCAACGTAAATACAACGCTTGCCTCAGCTTGATTGGGAACACTTGCGGAAATCGTTTGCTCTCCCGCCTGAGCGCCCAGCAGGTACTGCACCTCAGCAAAACCCGCGGCGTCGCTACTCACAGAAAAAAAGGGATGGCCATTGACCTTGCCCCCTCCGGTCAGGACATTAAAGGTCACATCCTGGCCGCTCAAGGCGTTCGCGCCATCATTTACCCACACACGAAGCGATTCGGTCGCCATCGTGCCCACTCCCGCTACTTGCGCATTGCCTCCAGCATGATTCAGTCGGACGACCGCAGAGGGCAATGCTGAGGCGACAAAGTAAAGTTCGCCCTCCATATCACGGCTGCTCGCCTTCAGCAGATGGTTCCCCTTTCCCGCATTCGCTCCCAGCCGCCAGTTCACCTGGGCCTCGCCGCTGGGATCACTGATCGCTATCAACCGGGAAACAGCTGGTCCGTAAACGCCCCCGATGGGAGAAATCTCCCCTAAGCCGCCCATCACCTGAAAGACGACCGCTTTTCCCGCAATCGGCACACCGCCCGGGCCTTGCACAAGGACACTTACCGGCTCGCCAAGCTGTCCGCCACTGACCCCCTTCTGCCGATCGCCCGATTGCTTCACCAACCGAAAAGCCCCCGCCGTCTGCCGCGTTACGATCAAATCCACCACGGTCTCATTGCCGACAACATCAACGGATCGAATCTGGATCATATTGGCACCCAATTCCAGAGAGACTGGAGCACTTAAGAAAGATCCGTTTCTACCGGTACCGACTGTCACGGCCGCTGCTACACCGTTCACGGAAACCGACATTCCCCGCTGACCGTTTAAGGCATCCCCCACCGTCCCGGACACCACGACCTCGCTCTGCGAAGTAACCCAGCCGTTCGGCGGAGAGATCACTCGAATCGCTGGCCCCTGTGTGTCCCGCAAAATACTCAGCGGCAAGGGCATTGTTTGGGTACCTGAAGCGTCGAAACTCGAAACGTAATAAAACTGCAACCGATCCGAATTCAAGGGAATCTCAATTGCAAAGGCCCCTTGTCCGTCAGAATCCGCTTCCACCGCTCCGAAGGCATGGCTCACGCGAACTCGCGTGCGAGGGAAAACGGCGCCGCCAAAGGTAAACCGATCTTGGTTCGTGTAGGGAATGGTGGGTAAGAGCACGGGGCTGAAGTCAATATCGGCCAAAGACAACCCTGCAACTACGGCATCGGCCACCAGATCGGCATCGGTGACATTGACCACGCCATTCCGGTCCAAATCAGCAAACGACAATCGAGCTTCCGCCAGAGTTACTCGTCCATGCACATGATTCAAAATAGCCACAACATCATGAATGGTCGCGACACCATCTTCATCGATATCCCCCAGCTTGGCGGGTAGCGTCCCGGCCTCAAACGCGACACTTGCTCCCAGCAGCAGCACCGCTCTCCGAGTCAACGAAGCCGCACGATTCGCCACCCACCGAAAGGCCTCCCTCACTTCGTATCTCCTCCTTCCAACAGCACCGCCCCCTGTCGAATCCGATAAAATCGATTCTGATGCGGGGGATTTGAATCCTCAAAACGAATCAAACCGCCCCGTCCGGATCGGACATCGATTACTGTCCAGCCGGTCGCTGGCAAATGATTCGAATACTCGAAGTAATAATCCATCCCCACTTCGCCGGGCGTTGCCAAGACTAAGGTCGGATGCCCGGCATCCGAGACCAAAAAGTCAAACACCACCTCGGTGACCCTTTCCTTATCGGTCTGCGGGTCGGTCAATGACAGCTCGATGAATGAAAACCCTCTGGTTGCAACCATTGGCGTCGGGCTCGAACCAAACGCCACTCTCGACTTCACCTCGGGCACTATCGCGCGGAGATCGAGAGAAAATAGCGGTTCGTCTGGCTCCAGGGTCACTCCCAAAAGGGAAGGATCAGACCAAGCGAAACTCAGCTTCCCAAGCGCAACATCTTGCAGCCCAAAGTTGCTCTCGGAACTGTCCGGCAAACCCACTCGGTTCAATCCGCCAAACACCAGCTCATCAGGATCCCAATGCACACTGAACTGAAGTGAAGTGACAGCCGTAAATCCCTTAGCCTCCACATCCACCACGAAGCCATCTTCAGAGCCGGAACATTGAACCATATCTGCGAACAACCTTACCGACTCCCTTGGCGATAGGGAGCGCCGTGCCAAACCACCGCGGGAGGCCTCTCCGCCAGCACGATTCGACTCTAAACCGCTACTCCCCCAATCCCCATCCACATCCCCCAATTTGACGCCAATAAAATCCTGGGACAGTAAGTTGTTGGTCAGCGATGCGTAACCAATAACATCAGTTGTGTCCCACGGCCTTGCTACATCAGAAAACACCGTGGCAGCAGGAAAAAAACGAAAAACCGGCTGATCCATGACATAGTGGCTCGCTAGACCGAGAATGATCTGGCGCATCAACAGCAAGTCGATCACTCCAATATCCCCGTGCCGATCGACATCGGCAGCAAGGCGTTTCCAAGGAGAGTCAAATGGGTCGAGTCCAAGAACATGCCGACGGACAAACAGCAAATCCAGCGTTGTCACACCTCGGTTGGGCCGCGAATCCGCCAACTTTTCCAGCGAAAGCATGATCGACGTTTCAGATGGCACTCGGACTCTAAAGTTCCCGCTTTCATTTCCTAGTCCATCGACCATCGTGCCCCCCCGAACCTTAATATTAACCCCAGAAATCGGATGGTCGCCATTATAGTAGCGGATGCTTCCAGACAAATCGATTTCCGCAGGTACGACCGCAATAGACAATGTTCCATTTCGCACTGTGCCATCTGGAATGTCCACCGGGGACTGGGCGCCCCCCAAAAGCAAGCCTTCCAGCTGGATCGTACTCGGCGCCGCCAGAACATCAGGGGGAACGGCGAAACTCAGTTTGGCAATGCGTTGCGCCGGCAAAAAACTCAGCCCCGTCCCGTACACCACCAACCGTTGACGACCGGGGGCAAGGTTGCTGGCCTTCACTCTAATATCGGACGGGAGGTTGTCATCGCCAGTGGCAGTTGAAGCGACAAACCGATCGGCATCAAAACGAATATCCAGCTGGATGCCCACCACCTCAGCATCGGTTTCAAGTGAAATCGGAATCGAAACAGTGGTCCCTGGACGGGCGGTCTGATCAAGGACAGTAACTGTCGTTCCGGCAACGACCGCCGACGCCCTTAGAACAAACACGGCAAGAATGCTGCACCGAACAACAGCACTGCCCAATCTTCGCCGCATTTAAAACCTCAAAAAGAATCTCGTAGATGTCAGTCACCGCGCAACCAAACAAACCCAATTAGATTCACGCGCAGCACAAGTTTCCGCTCCTCACACGCCCACAATTATCAAGCCACCTAAGGCATCGCAAACAAAAAATACCGACTGCTAGACGCCCACAAATGCCACGACTTCGCCCCGGAAATGCCCGAATGATGCCAAGCGGAGTCAATACCATGCTGAAAGCATGATTGGGACCGAGTGGACCGGTTCGTCCCACGGCAAATACCATGGCCAAGCGAGCCGCCATCCCTTACTCTGGCCTTCCAGAATGCAATCCGACCTTGATCCGCCCGACACAGGCCTCCCTACCCTCCCCAATTCCCTTTTAAGATTTCCGTGTGCATCCGGAAAGAGCCGCCTTCCCGACCATGGCGCAGAACGGCAGCATGCAAGCATTCGGAATTCAATGACTTTCGAACGACCGGATCGAGAGCGAAGAAACGGCCGGCCTAGTTCAGCGAAAGCACCGGCGTGGCCGCCTACGGATTTTCCCGGACACGATCCATCCGAATCCAGGATCAAAACACGCCGGAGAGCCGATCCATCGCGATTCCCATCCTCAACAACAACCTCCTCGAACAAACCGAAACCCTTGTGGTCGAGTTTCAACCCGCAAGCCCACCCTTTAGTCCTCGCCGCAAACAATCGACATACCGTTTCTATCGAGGACAATGACCAAGCCCCAGGTCAACCTCGCCCCATTCGAACCGTTACATCCGAAGACGGTGCGCTCGGTGAAATTGCCCTAAAAATCCCCAGCCCCAGCAGTAACGACTCCATCATCAACATCGACCTTGGTGGCACCGCCGCAGGCGTTAGCCTTAACGATCCGAGACGGCCTCAAAATCCTGGCCGAAGGCCGCAATTTAAATCCTTAGGCATTCCGGACGTTTTCGCACCAACGGAACCGATCCCCTGTCGATTACCTTCGATCAGCACTTAGAAAACGATTCCGATACGGACGATGATCTAGTCACTCCTATTGAAGGATGTCCGGTAACAGATATATAAATCCCAAAAGAAGAGATACCTTGGGCGCCTGATTTCAGAGAACAAGCCCGGGGGGTTGCTTGACCTTTAGGTTGAGCGAGGACCGCAAAAAAGGGGCGGCCTTTTTTGAGGCCGCCCCGTGATTGGGCGGGGATGCTTTAGTGCGGGGGGAAACTGCTAGCCGGCGGTTCGCTGCCCTGCTTGGCGGCGGCGATGCCAAAGGGCGAAGGCGCCCAAGCCCAAGGCAAAGAAAAGCGCATACTCCGAAGGCTCCGGCACCGGCGTGGCAAACACGCTGAATTGCAAAGGAATGCGTGTGTTACCACCGAATCTATGTGTTTGCCATCGCCCATTACTAAGATCGTTCCACCAATAGTCGTCGCCGATCGACCATCCCGACAGAGTCCCGGCGTCCTCACTCACACTGTTTGTCCAGCGCGACGTGTAATGATTATCGTTTGATGGCAGCCCTGCGGACGTATACGCCAGCCAATAGGTGGTCTCCGGTTCCAGGGAAATCGTAGTGCCGGCGGGCGGCACGAAGTCATAGTCTTGGATACCCCGTGGGTCCGGCCCGGTCAAGGTTGCCAGCGGGCTATCGAGGAGGCCGGGTGAACCGGAGTCATCGTTTAGAATCCTGGCCTCAAAACCGCTGGGATTGCCGCGGGTGCTCCGAGCAGCCATGGTAATCTTGTCCAGCGTCCAGCCGGTGAAGCCTTCAGGAGGCGGGCCGACGGTGAATGATGTCGTTGACGGGTCTACCATACCGACGGCGCCGGTACCCGCGCTACGCTGTCCCAAGTTGCTGACGGCGAAGCTCTGAGCAACGGCGTCAGGTTGGAGGGCGAGGGCGGTCAGGAGGGCGGCGAGGGTGAGTTTAAGCCCTTGGCCTGTCCGCCGAGGGCGGTCTGTCTTCAAGCGATAAACTCGGGGGGGGGGGGGGGGGTACACTCCC
>JAMASS010000056.1 GCA_024761205.1 Limisphaerales bacterium | reverse complement strand
ACAGCACAATATCGGGAATGGCGGCTTCTTTTCCGCCCGCCACTTTGAATTCCGCGGTAAGCTGATAGCGATTGTTGTCAGGATTTTCCCAGTCAATATAGTTCAGAGTAAAACTTTTGGATCCGCCTTCAACGGATTGCGTGAGTGCAGTTCCCAAGGTCAGCAGATCGTAGATCTCCTCATTGGTTTTAAGCAGCCCGTCGAGTCTGATGTTTTTAAGCTTGTCGATTGCGGTGCCGATATTTTCCGAATTGAAACGGTGTTCCTGCCCCTTGAAACGAAACCGGTTCATCTTCTCCAGCTGCGCGCGTAGCGTCTTTTCCAGCAGCACATTGTCAAGCCTCCCGCCTCGTTCCTCAAGTGCCTGTTCGGGTGTCAGATACTCATAACCCAGATTGATCAACTGTTGCAGGGCAGGGATCTGCGAGAGGTATTTTTCATTTAATGGAAACTGCGGCATGACTTTATTGGCTGATAACCCTACTGTCGTGAATTATTTTGCTCAATGTACGGAACAAATTTGTTTTGGGCGATTCGGTAGCGGGCATAGCGGGTAGGCATAATATCTCATCACCTCACAGGCAGTTCCGGCCTTGTCAATTATATAAAAATGGAATTTTGTATATATATTCTATTAATAGGTATATGAAATAACCATTTCTTAGAAAAAACACAAATATCTCCCAACCTCACTTCCCGCCAACCATCCTTAATGTTTCTTCGTCATTTCCGTGAAGGCCCGTTCTCGAGGAAGCGGGGACGGGCCTTCAGTAGACCACTAGGAGGGCGGAACGATACGCATGACGTCATTCCCGCGCACGCGGGAATCCAGTCTGCTGGCTCTTTAGCCGTGATGGGTTTCTGGCCTCGCCTCAGGGCAGGGGTGCCTAGTTCCTGTCCCTGTTTCTTTGAGGACGTGCTTCTGCAGAACTGGTGGGTTGAGTCTCTATTGGCTAGTTAGAAGCTTTTGCACCAGGCCACGTTTTTGGATGTGGCGAGCGAACTGGTGCTAGGGTGCTCATGCCCCGGGTTGGTTACGACGGGACAGAGTTTGGGGAGGGTGTCTCGGTGACGGTCATTCAGCCTGCCTGTCTTCTTATTTTAATTGCCTCTTCTATAACATTGGATAGATGCTTTGAAATCCTGTCATATTTGTCCTTGCTGCTTGTTCCTGGTGGGTCGTAGCATTTGACTATTGATGATAGTTTTTTGCCGGACGTGAATGATACGTAATCAAAAGGATTACTCCCTTTTTTTGATATGTAACCATATCTATCCTTCAGTCCGTGGATATGTATACCAACAACATCCATTCCATCATTCCACGACTTAATTATTTCGTAATTGATCCACTTCCTATCTGCAGTATGCTCACCGACAAGAACAACCGTGCATGACCTATGTTTCATTTGATCATCTATCCATTTCTTAATCGCAGAGTCTCCACCTTTCTTTACTGTTTCCCAATCATTGTCAGTGGCCGGTCTGTTACCCTCAACACTTCCTATATTACGAACTTGGGATGCACGCCAGTTGTCTGGCTTGTAGTGGAAACTGTAAAAAACCTGTCTTTTCTTTGCCACTGTTAAACTCCTTATCTCCCTACCTGTTGTGCAGCTCTTTCTATCCAGTCCCCCATATTTTTGTAACCATCATTCTTAACCCATAAGTAGAACGGATAGCCTCTAGGGATTTCACCACATCGTTCGCTGGTGTTTCCATCAAAGTCCTTAATTTTACTTATATCTATACCTAAAAGACCGTTGCCAATTTCAATGCTTTTATTTATCTCATATTTTACCCAACGACTATTGCATGTGCGTTGACCGACTAGCACAACGGTCACAGAAGTGCCTTTTAGCTGGTCGTCAATCCAGCGCCTAATTGCCTGATCACCTTGACGTTTAATGTCTTCAAAATCTGCAGCATCTATAAAGCCCGCGGCTTCTTTACCTTGGGTAACCCAACTGTTTCTGACAACCATTGCTCTTGAAACGTCGTCTTTGTACTTAAAACTAAAAAACACTCTTCTCATTTGTTTAATAACCTTCGTAATATTTGAGAATGGAAAACACTCCAACTAAAAGTAAGATCTCAATTCCATAGAATATGTTAAGCGTTACAGAAAATGTGGAAGCAATCCAACTGCACTTTGGTTTGTCTTTATGTTTCATAGGATTCATCGAAAAATCTGTGGTCTCCTGTTTTCTAATCTCATCATAGACTTTACGAAACAGCCGTTCTTGCCAGAGAAAATAGCCATCTAAAATCCCAAATCCAATGACGGGGATAATAAGAGATAAGAGAATAAATGGGCTTTCTCTGTCATATCTAGCCATTAAAACCATAGCAGCGACAATGATGGTCATGCTCCAGCCTTTTAATAGAAAAGAATTGCTTCCCAACCGGTTGATAACGGCTTGAGTCATTTCCAGATGCTTTACTACTTTCTCTTCGCCATTCATTCCTTAATCTCCTTCACAATGTTGCAGGCCTCTCTTTTGTCACGTATTGACCTTTAAACGGCATCATGCAGAGCGCCCTGCTGATTGTCAAAAAGTCAAACTCAAGGGCCATCAAAGGGATCAGAAGCCACCGCCTACATTGGGGATCTGCATTTCGGAGGCAGCAAGGTGGTCCAATTACCGTTTGGATTACCGAAAGGGCAGGAAGCGCTCCAAGCCACGAACAACTAATAGATTTTCGTTCGGCCCAATAATAGCAACCCAATGCAGTGTGGCGCCGGAACCGTGGGGGTTCCGGCGTTTCCTTTCGTCTATTTCTGGCTCTTTAGGCCCTCTCTGGAAACGTACAGAAGTTCACAATCCGAATAGAATTCCGCCCTTCAGTATCCAATGTGAGCTTCAAGAATCCGCCATCTTTCAGTAACTCGAATACCCGCCAATGAAGGACACAGCTGCACGTTAAACGGTTCCCAGTACCGGGCTTGACGGAGGGCGGCCGACAAACGATTTACCGTCAGCCTTAAAAATCGAAGCTGCGGCATCCCCTCCAGAATTCGACTCAAACGCACAATTAACGCCGAATGCAAATGTCCGATGATCGTACATTCAACTTGTCTCAAATGTTTTCGGACTTCTGTAATCTCTCTCAACAGAGGGAGAGCCGTAGGATCATGGCAAAACAGGACAATCCGCCGATCTCTCCCCAAGGCCGCAAAAAGGGATTGGATGACGTTCAAGTGATCTCCCCTAATCGACTCCCAACGACCTCGCTCATCGGATTCAGTGTCTTGACCAAAAATCGGCAGGCCAATCAACGACGAAGTGACGCCAATCAAACGATAGACCCCAACATCCTGGAACCAGACCGGTTCAATGTCTAAATCAGATTATGCCCGACCCCAACTTGCCAATCGCATACCGCCGATGCCGCCAAAGACGCTTTTCTTCCCTAGCTCATGATCCCCCAACACCGGGATAAAACAGGACGGAAAGGCGTTGCGAAGCTGCGACAAACAAAAGGTCGAGCTTGCCAACGCAGCATCATCGACTTCACCAACCTCTTGAATAAAATAGTCCAGCAAATGGTTGTGAGCGAACACATCCCGCAACCAGAAGTATCGACGGTAAACGGCAATACCGGCCCGCAACCACGGATTCGTGATTGCCTTCGATTCGTAGTCGACACGCTCCCGTTCCGCCGCGCCGGCGAAATGAATGTCACTGACGACTCCAATGGTGAAGCCGCTCATTGCCGGCCGCTATCATACATGACAAATTCCACAAATCGGAAACCTCCCGAACCTCAAGACCCTCCGGCATCACTGATTTTCCTTCCCGCTGAATTCGCTCTACCTGAGACTTTGGTAATGTAACTTCGATTCCCCGGCCTGTCGAATCGTCACCGATTGATCCGTTCCGTTGCCGATGATTACCGTCCATTCACCATCATCAGTTGTTATCGAATAACTTAGGCATTGCGGTGCCACTCCCCGATTCGGCGAGAAAATCGCTTCCAAAAACCCTCATTTGCGCAATCCTCCCCATCGACATCACCCGTTCCAAGCTCCGGCAATCGCTTCAGACAAAGGCTTAAAAACGCCTGCCTTGGCCAGGGAAACAGTCTCGAAAACCGATCCACCACACCGCTGACTCATCGAGCACACCACCAATCATGAATGTCTCGACCAACCAATTCGGAAGATGCATCGGAAGCGATTATCCTCTTGATCTCCGCCACAAATCCGAAGCTCGAAGCAGCCCCAGTAGACTGACGCAATCAATTCGCGTTGCAGTCGACTCCCTGATACCCCCAAACTATTGCCTGGCCTTTTGCACTAGGAGACCCAACTCACGCCGAAGCTCGGATAAGTTCGCCCAGTGTTTTGGGTCTTTCGTTCAACAGTTGCAGAGCCCCAACCTAATCCTGAACCGTCGCCCCCCCTCAACCCAACAACTTGGCGGCAGGCGCGCTCCAAGACATCTGCAGGCAACCCTGCCCCAGCCAATCCACAGACTTAAAACAGGTCCTACCTACGAGCGTTCTGAGTCCACGCGACAAAATCGCTGACAAGGAATTCCCAAAAACGCTCCCAACTCACATGCCACACTTCAACCGTTCGGGCTGGTATAATAGGTCCAAAGACAAAGCCAATTGATACTGCGTCCGGGAGTGGCTCTCGCTAAACCACAAGCGATTCGGTAAATTCGGACGGCATTATTTCCCTCGTTGAGGCTTCAGATGCCGTTTGATGTTTTCCAGAAGCGGCCAAGGATGCTCCATGATCACCCGACACATATCAGCCACCCAAAGCACACCGTCTGGAGTATTAGCAAATTACACCGGCCGAAACCTCCCCCAATCAGCAATAAAAGCACTTCCTTGATGGATCGCCAGCCACTGATCCCACTCGATAGATCATCACTCCAGTGACTCCGGTAAAATAGCCGAAAAGCTGGCCTGCCCCCTTCGACAAACACGCTGGTACGATCCCTCACCCCATCTCAATCCAAATCCTCCAATACTCAGGATTGGCTTAACCGTTCGGGACGCATTCCAAGTAATCACGTATTTCAATGACATACAACCGTCCCCACTCATCAAACGAAAACGCTACGGGATCGGCCACTAAACCGAACAACCCGCAGTAGCTCGCAAATCGATGGCAACGCCACAACTTCATCCGGCATCACGCACCCTGACGATTGGATACCTACTTCATTTTCCTGAAGACATTGGGAGCTTGGAAGCAATCGCCTCGGAAAGCAGACCGAGTGCCTCACTCCGCACAACGACACCGATCAACCTCATGTCACTGAGATTATTCACGACCGAAACATTTCTGGCTTCACTCGAAAGTAAGATCGTCAACGCTTCATCAAGATGTTGGTTTGGCGTGAGCACTTCCGGCGGCGGCCGCATGACATCCATAGCAATGACGCTCGTCAGATGATCCCCCATAGTGAGGTGCCCCTTCAGATCTTGTAAGGCCACAATGCCTACCAACCTCTTGTCCGCATCGACAACCGGCAGGAAGTGATAAGTACTCTTAATGAACCGTTCGGAGATTTTGTCGAATGAATCAATATCTCTCAACGGAGGAATCGGCGCCAACATCAGATCCCCAATCCTGCGACGCGACGCCGACCCGATACGCTCCGTCTCCCATGACACTGCCAGCCCT
Source organism: Limisphaerales bacterium (assembly GCA_024761205.1). Classification (GTDB taxonomy): domain Bacteria; phylum Verrucomicrobiota; class Verrucomicrobiia; order Limisphaerales; family AAA164-E04; genus UBA2970. Next base: position 21,772 of record JAMASS010000056.1, on the reverse strand, counting down.
TTCAGTTCCAATCCTTCAGAGTAGACATTAGGTCGATGGAACCCCCTAGCGACCAAAGTCGCAATCGCACAGGTCAGCATCAATGGCGGCATCAAAGAGTAATTAAGCGTCAGCTCTAGGATCATGATCATTGCAAGAAGCGGGGCGTGAGTCGTTCCCGCCAACAGCCCGCTCATCCCTACAAGAACAAAAGCCCCAATCGTTAACGAAGGCATTTCGAAAAGCGCTTCGATGCTGAAGAAGTAGAGGCCGCCAATTCCGGCGCCCAAGAAAAGCGTCGGCGTAAAAACGCCTCCCAGCGTGCCGGCCCCTACCGCACACACCGTCACGACCAACCGCAAGAAAGTCAGTCCCAGCAGATGCTGAGAATCCGTGCTGCCTTGGAGCACCTCGCTAGTAGCCTGATAGCCATTGCCGATCACGCCGGGAAAACCAATCGCCAATAAGCCGACGAGCAAACCGCCGAGCGCTAAGCGCATATAGATCGGCAACTTCAATTTCCCAAAGGCGGATTCGCTCCACCGGAGGGCTTTCTGAAAAAAAGCCGCAGCCGCTCCACAGAGCACACCTAATAAGAGGAACCAGAAAAGCTGATCATTGGCGAACTCCAGCGACGGCACATCATACAACGGTGACAACCCGAAGAAACTGCGCGACACCATCGCCGCAATAACGGAAGCGAACACAAGAGGCGCAAACAAATTCATCGCAAAATTCCCCAAGACAATCTGCGCTGCGAAGACAGCTCCAGCGATCGGGGCATTGTAAGCTGCAGCCATCCCCGAAGCCGCACCACAGGCAACCAGAAGTCGAAGGCGATAAGGCGGCCAATGAAAAAGCTGTCCCCACTTGGAGGCAAAAGTCGCCGTGAGTTGAGTAATCGAGCCCTCACGTCCAACAGGCGCACCCGAGGCGATGCTGATCAAAGAGGAGAATCCCTTCACTAAAGCAGTTCTGAAGGGCAAACGTCCATCACCAAGAAACACCGCCTCAAGAAAGTTGCTGCTCCCTTGCTGCCGTACGTAGCGAAGACCCAAATGGAGCACCAAACCAGCCGCCAATCCACCGCCTGCAGTCACCATGATCACCAGCCATGCACGGCTAAAACCATTATCACTGCCGTCAGGAAACGACCAAATGAACGTGCTGAGCCAATCGCTGAGCGACAAGAAAACGAGATTCGTTCCACCGCCGATCACTCCAACACATCCGGCCAAAACCAAATGCAAAGCCTCCTCACTAAATCGGATCTTTCCGCGCCAAGTCAAAAGACGACGGTAAAATGGCCGGATAAACTGATGAAACCTCCCCTCCCCAACCTTTGAACTAGTGGTTCGCTCCGACACAGCTGAAATTCAAAGATTTCTCCCCCGATAATACAACTTGTTTAGACTAACGGAGACAGACCCACGCCGCAAACTAACATTCTTGCTACCATGAAAAAGGGGGCGGTTCGAAACGGGTGTAGCCTGGGCGTAAATCTCTATCGTGGAGAATCCAAAGCGGCGAAATATCGCCGCACTCCAAAACCGGACGGCATCTCATGGCCTAGCTATGACGCAATAGCGCCCGGTCCGTCATCAGAAGCCCTGATAAAGGATGCGATTGCGGTGATTATTCACCGTTTTTCCCCTCTGCGGTTACTAGGCCACAGGCAGTAACCGGTACCGGAATCTAGCCCCAATTACCTACCATGGCTCCTTATAGAATCGCACCCTTTTTATCCTAGGACTCCAGAAACCGATCGATCTCCTCCCGCCCCACGGTACCCTCAAGCTGATTGAGATACTCCGGACTAGAGACGAACTCTAAGTGCGACTCGGCCGCAGCACAGCGGCTGCGAATTGACAATCGCTCGGCCACATCTGCGTAATTCTCCTTGTTAAGAAATTCCTTTAGGTAGGCGACATGACGTTGACCCAACGCCATGTCGTGGGCCTGTTTTGACTGCAGCCTTCGCCGATACCAATCACTCTCCCGGATGGTTTTCACGTCGAATAATCTTCGGATCTCCGGGTCGTGGAGATTCTTCCCCTCAAAGTGTCCGTCCTTCATGATATGCAGCACCGCCCGCAAGGGAGGGCAGGCATAAACCACGCTCCCATCATCGAAGTAATGTTGAGCAACACGCCTTTGGGTCGCGATCACATTGTCCAAACCTTCGGCAAACACCGCCATGTCCTGCGTCTCAGGCCGCAGGATCTCATCAGGAAATACCGCATGAGGGTGACTGAATATCCGTCCAAAAAACGTTGCCACAAAGCGTCTCGTAATGCGATAGCCCAAGAGTGAAAATGGGAGCATTCGTCCTTCGTATTCCATGTCTTCGCATGGGGCCAAATACCCTTCGCGAATCAGAAACTCAGGATCGCGTTCCGCCGCCGACATCCGACACCAAACTTCCGGAATCAAAAGGCTAATGTCATGATCGACCCGGGCCTTCGGGCCCACCACGCCCGCCGAAGTCAGAAAGGCATCCGCTCCGGTCAGCGCCGCCGAAACGATCGTTGCATTCAAATCAACAACCGGCGGTAGCGCATTAAAGGGCCCCTTGGTCAACGCCCCCTCTGAACCAGCACCGGTCGTCGAAGGAGATTTCCCGGTCATACTGCAAATCACCTCAATCAGATACTCGGGCAACTCCATGTAGTGGATGGGATTATAAACCGCCAATGCTCGAATCCCGGCCGCCTTGTCCGGCGGGTTGTTTCGCCGACCCGGGACCACGCTATCGACGACGATCGTCACCGCTTCCCCCATGGGAATTCGGCGCTGAAAACGCATTCCAACCTCGGCAATATGATTTTCGCGAGCACTTAAAAGATCGGGTCTCAACTGCAAGTAGCGAGGGTTTTTAGATGGCTTGCCATCAACAATCCGCGGGTGAGCACTCGAGACAAAGTACGCCGGTGTTGAATCCTCGCTCGCCGCCTGAACGAGCTTCTGCATCGGCCCTGTGTACTGCGCAAACCCGATCGAATCTTCAAGGATACTGCGGGCGTCTTGTTGCTCTAGCGGCTCGAAGTTTGAAACGAAATTGCCGCTCTTGGCCATAGCCGCTTCCGTCTGTTTATCGTAGCCGCGGTGAATGGCATCATCCGGCCGCTGAAAAAAACGGTTTTCACAGTTCCGGACGATCCTCACAGACACATCCTTATGTTCCGATTTCACGAAATTTAAACACCGCGACGAGAAGACGACGCTCGCCGTGATGTCATCCTCAAGCGAACTCTTAACCGCCGGTTGAAAATCCTTGCGCAGGCCAAACGTCCGCCACAGTCCATCTGCGGCAAATCCGACCCGTAGATAAGCGGTCACCAATTTGCGATTGTCACACTTGAGCTCGTTCCCGGGTTTGCCGTTGATGATGTCAACCGTGAAATGAGATCGCCAATCCTCCCTCCATTCCTCCCGATAATAGCGTTTGACCACAAACACCAATTCCTTCACATGCTGCGGGATGGACTCCAGCCATTGATTGTACTCATCGGTATAGTCCCGATTCGACGGCGTTAACAACTTAATCACCGAGCCCAGCGACCGTTCAAAACTTAAGATCCGCCGATGATCCGATTTGCTAGGATCACGAAAGCGCTTCGAATAATCTCGCTCCATCAATTCAGATACCTTGTCAAAATCTTCCCGGATATCGGCAACAAAGACCGGCCCATGAAGCACCGCATCCGTCGACGGTTTGGAGATTTCCGATTTCCCACCACCGGAAACCGTGCATGGTTTGTGGCACACTGTGCCCTCGGAAACAGTGCCCACCAAACGCCATGAACGATTCCCACTGGGTTTGACCATCTCAACCTTATAACCCGACGGACGGATGTAAGTGCGGCCCGGCAGCAACTTGAGTTCTCTCCGCTCGCCATCTCGCACCCAGCTTACCAATTGGCGATGAAGATCGAACTCGACATCTTCAGGCACATAGATGATATCGCCAAATTTCTTATCCACACCAAAACCCCGCGGATCGATCTCCATCAATTCGGCGTAGTTCTCACTCACTTCCTGGAAAGAATGCCCCGACCTCTGCACATGGAGATGTCCGCTGAAATCTTCTCCCAGATCATAGGAAGGAAAGGCCAGCGTTCCCCCGGCATGCTCCTCCTCTGCCAGGCCAAAGAGATTCGCAGAGTAGCTAATCTGAGTTTTGACCTCCTTCTTGCAATAGCCAAAATAGTTGTCGGCAATCAAAGTCACCATCACGCCCTTCTCATCCCGTGCGCACAGCTTGAAAGCCCGCCCCTCGTTGTATAATTCATCGGGATCGTCCCAACAGAGCCCCGCCTTCTTTAAGGCCTCACCAGCCTCGGAACGCGGCGGCAAGCCCGCCTCCTTTTTCGTCATGGCCGTCAAATGTGGTGCGAGGATGACGCAACCACTGTGTCCAGTCCAGTGATCGGCGGCCAAACCAGCGTCGTTCTCCGGAAGAAACGGATCCCCAGCATTACCGAAAATGCTTTCGACAAAATCCAGATTGGAAACCAAAGTGCCCGGGGCAAAAAAACGAATTTCCATTCGTTTTTCCGGCATGATACCGGGAATCTCCGGACAGACCAAAGGCCATAGATGCAACGACACAAAACAGCGCGCCTTGTCCGCCTGCGCATCCGTGAAAGGAAGATTCAGCAAATCATCGGGAGGATCGAGAGCTCGTTGAAGTAAGTTAGCAAACACCTTCAGCGGCACTCGCAACTTATCGGCAGGGATGGGAAGACCGCCCTCGGCAATATGAAAAACACCCTTCGTGGTCCGGCGATCCTTTGCCGGATTGTGTAACACACCCTGTCGAATTCGATACGAGCTAATGATCTCAGAATGAAACTCATCTCTACCCACCGGCAAAGACAGGGCCCGCGCCAGTCCATGGCGATCCAAAACAAAGGTTTGAGCGGGAAGCCTTATTGGTGCGCTGACCGGGTAGATGTATTCGTCAAGCCACTGTTGGATTCTCCAATCAGCAGCACAAAGATAATTGCCCAGTTGGCGCTCACGCTGACGTTGATGATCTAAAAGGGTGCCGGCAATCTCATGAAATTTCGATCCTCCGCCGAAATCAACCGTCGGGCACCCCATCAATGCCAGCTTGAGATTGATATACTGAACAGTAAGGTCAGCAGGATAAACCGGCATTTCCACACCGATCCCCAAGGCTAATTCTTGATTCATCATATCTGCACTGTCGCCCTTGACCCAGGGAACTGGCCTCCCGAGAAAGTCCCTTTCCTTGCCACCGCTGGGAGGGAGCCCAGCCCTTGCGTCTCACGAAACAACGCCGCCGAACTAAAATTCCGGAAGGTCACACCGAGGGACTGAGCCCAATACGGAAAGAGAAAACCCAGACCAATTAATAGTCAATCGGAATACGAGAGACCGCCTGGAAAACCTCGACCATCAGCGACTCCAGCGAAAAAGAAAGGGGGCATCTCCTGGCGCCTTGAGAAGCCTTGGGCGGGATCGGGCGCCGCTCCCCAAAAACAGCGCACCCAGAAGCCATCCCGTTTCGTGATCAAACGCCGCTCCGTCGCGAAAGCCAGCGCCCCGGCGATCAATTATAGCGATTGCCAAAAAGAATTTCTGGATAAGCAGGAAGCTGCAATAATGACTGAGGAAAAAACGGAGTAAAGGATCGGACCCACCGCTATTTTCCCAGCGGGAGCCGCTCCGCCAAACGCTCCGGCAGGCTAGTTTCACGGATCTTTCGCATGGTTGTTTCCATATCGTAATCAAGACGCCTCAATTCGATCGTGCCCAAATCCATATCGTAGATCACATAGGTCGCCTTCGCCACCCCATCGCGAGATTGCCCGACACTTCCGACATTGACAAAATACTTCTTACCGGGCTCAACGCGAAACTTCGAGTAGCTACCGCCCCTTACGTTACTATCACGAACAAAGGCCACCGGCACATGCGTATGGCCGAAAAAACAAACACTGGTATTCTGATAGGTAAAACTCGCAGCCGCCTCTAGCTTGTTAAATACGTAGCCCCATCGCTCAGGACCATCAAGCGTGGCATGCACGATCGAAAAATTCGCAACCAAACGAAAATAACGGAGACCCCGCAGCCAAGCGCGATCGTCTTCCGTCAACTGATCACGGGTCCAATGAATGGCCGCAGTCGCATGAGGATTAAATCCTTCCAAGTCGTTTTCCCCGGAACAGTACTCGTCGTGATTGCCCTTCACGCATGGCAGTTTCATGTCACGGACCATGTCCAAGCACTCCTTGGGATTCGCGTTGTAGCCGACCACATCGCCCAAGCAAGCGTAGTGAGTGCACTTATTCTTCTCTGCATCTTTGAGGACCACTTGGAAGGCCTCAAGATTCGCATGGATGTCTGCGATAATCGCGTACTTCATTGCCCCTGACAAAATCCCGCCTATCTCAAGATATCAAACCCTCTAAATTCATTCGTCGCCTCCGACCAAAACGATTCCTCGTCACGGATCACCGGACCCAAACCAGACTCCCGCACAGTCACCAAGAAAGCCTTCAACTCCTCCTCATCTCCTTCCACAACCAGTTTCACCCGCCCATCCGGGAGATTCTGGACAAAACCACAAACCTCAAAACCACAAACCAGCCGTTTCACCGTGTAGCGGAAACCAACCCCTTGCACTCGCCCGGAATAGAAAACTGTTAACCGCAATGCCGTGAATCAAACTCTCAATTTCGGCCCCTTCCCGAGCAACATCTGCCACCATAACTGCCTTGGGCAACAGCAGGAACCAAGCCACAATCTATTCCTATTTCGCAACGCTTCTATTTCAATGCCAGCACAGATCCGCATCACCAAAAAAATAATAACCAGGCCGCAGATTGATCCTCAAGCGGGATTTACCGCTTTTGCTGGGCTTTTCGCTTGGCGATCAGCAGACGGCTGGTCGTCGACTGTGGCTCTTCCGCATCTTCTTCCGAATCAAGCGTTTTAGAATCGGCTGGAACCCCCTTGGACTTAGGCGTCTTAATGGTCTCCGTGAACGGGCCTTTAGCCCTAGGACTCGACACGAGCGGCTTTCCAAGAGTCCCCGTTTCTGACATCTCGCGGACCTGACGTGCTCGCACTTGATCTCGCCGATTCAGCAAAGCACTCAACGACTCATCTCGCAGAGATGCTGTCTCAGTTTGGCGCCAAAACAATAATTTGCTAATCACCCGGCGATAAGCCCGCGCCAAATCGGCCCGGTCCGCCTGCACCCGACGCAACGCCACATCCAAAGGAAACAAAAGGATCGCTAGCTTCAAAAACCACTCCCAAAGATCGTTCGGCTGAAAGGTCTTTAACCGGTTGTGCGCAAAGGGATTGGCCGCAATTCCTAGCGACGGAAACACCTTGCCGCCCGACATCTCTGCAAGCTGGCCAAGCAAGTTGAGCTGAGGTTCGCTCCTCGCATACTCGGGAGAAAAGCTTAGGCTCGTTCCAGCCATCTGCGTTCCCAGCAGATTTTCCCCGTCCATATGCATCAGGTTCATCGTATAGGCACCGACTTCACGCGCTTCAAACTGTGCCTCATAACGTCCCGGAGCGGTTTGCTTCAAACGAATCGCTTCGCCCTCCCCGGAAGGTCGGACCACCCTCGCATTGAGCTCTAGGAAATTCCGAAAATTGCCCTCGTCATCCACCGCCTCCACCGCAATAGTCCCAATGCCTTTATCAATCGTGGCTTCAGTCGCAAAATCCGTGCTCTCGACTCGTCGCAACGCCCACTGAGCAATCTGTGACCAAAACTGCCGGTACTGGTCCCACGACAGCCAATGAGTCGCCCACTTCGCTCGGGCATCCGAGGTAAACGCCACCGCACGGCCCAATCCGTACTGCCAATGCGCCAGCAACGGATCACCGCTCTCGGTCACCAACGGGACCTCCGCTCTCCCCTTCGGCGTCGTCGCCACATGGCCCAAGAGTTGAGGGAACGCCCCGCCATCGATACCCCGAATCAACTCACTACTCGCCACACGCTTGGGCGTGAATGGGTTTTCCGAAATGGCCGATTTCAGGATCACGGCAGTTTCCTTGATAAAAATCTGGGGCAAATGATCCGGAGAACGAACATCGTAAAACCGCCCCCGCCCCCGTTTCGCAATCCATTGCATCGTCTCCGGACCGGCGTGACCAGCAATCAAAACAGTACTGACCGTGACCCGCTGCCCACGGATCGCCGCCATCAATTCCTCGGACGGAGCGCCCGGATCACCGTCACTAAAGACGATCATATGCTTGAGGTTGGCCGTTGACTTTTTCAACCCTTCAAAAGCCATCGCCATAACGTTTTGAAAGCTCGGCAGATCGCCTTGATTCATCCCCATAATCTGCGCTGACAGCGCCCGTTTATTGGCCGCCTTGGTCATGGGGAAAAGCCACCGCTCACTCCCATCCCAAAGAACGATCCCTAATTCATCCTGCGGCCCCAAAGCATCCAAAACCCCAACCGCCACTTTTCTCGCCACCTGGTTCCCGTTGTTAAATTCCATACCATGCATCACCATGGCAAGAGCGCCGCTAGGCAGCACCTTCTTGCTGCTTAACTCCATATCCAAGGGCAACGCCCGCTCAAGCGGCGTGCCTCGATAACCGCCGGCCGCATAAGTCTGATCCCCACCTACACATGCCAGTCCCACACCGAAATCCCGAACGGCACTCTCCAGGCGCCGCATCGCCTCATTGCCCAAATCTCCCGCTGCAATATTGCTCAAAAAAATCGCATCGTAACTCTGCATTTCCGCGAGCGATTCTGGAAAGCCACTCAGGTCAGTTACGGAAACATCCAAGTGGGACGAGATCAGGGCAGCGACAAGTTCCCGGTCCTGGGCCGGTTGATCCGAAACCACCAGGATTCGAGGGTCACCCACCACATTCACAAAACTGATGGCCCGATTGTTTTGCGCCACCATATCCCCCCTCGCCGCGATCTCGACGTCGTAAGTGTAAAATCCCGAATCCGGCAACGACTGGGGAAACGTAAAAAGATTCTTTCCAGCTTCAAGACTCACCTCCTGCTCGCCCAGCAAACGATTGTTGCGAAACAGCCGAACCGTCGCCAGACCGCTTTCATCGGATTGAGCAAATATCTTGGCTTCGAAAGTCGTGCCCCTCTTGACATTGCCCGGCAAGGTCAGTCGTTGCAGCGAGATATCATTGCGGCGCTTGGCACCCAAGGGAATCACATCCACCGAAACCTCCAACGGCCGAACCGCCGCCACCGCCGCCAAAGACTCACCCAGATTCTCGTTGCCATCGGAGAGCAAAACCAGCCGCTTCTGGCCGTGCTCGGGAAACGTCGCCGTACCCAGCCGAATCGCCGCCGCAATATCCGTGCGATCCGTTTGAACGACGGCTTGGATCTTTCCCAGTTCCACCCGTTCCTGCACCATTTGCTCAATGCCAGCATCGCCACCAAACACGAGGACACCGGCTTGATCCTCATCCTCCTTCTGTTTGACAATCTCATTAATGTAACGACGCGCCGCCTCCTGCTGCACTTCGGGAACACTTTGTGACCGATCCAAAAGGAACATCACGTTCATCCCCTCCCGCGGATCCAGCCACTGAATGCCGGCCATGGCCAACACAAGAGCAGTAGCAATGACAATCCGGATGAAACAAACCAACCATTGTCGCCAAAGGCTGAGTGAAGCATCGGAATGAACCGCCAACCAAACCACCCAAGGCAACACCGCCAAGAAAAGCCACAACCATTCAGGATTGGAAAACTGGACGCTCACTGGTCTTCTAGTTTCCGAACGAGTTTCTGAATTCGGTGGTTTCCCGAATCCGCCACCCAAAGATTGCCCTCGGAATCCAGATCCATCGACCACGGATTGCTAAACTGTCCCAAAGCCGGCCCCGGACCGCCAATGATCTCCACCGACTGAAAGTCTGGATCGAATACCTGTATCCGGCTGTTCCCGAACTCGCAGACATACTGGTTCCCTTCAACATCGATCTTCACATCGTAAGGATAACTCAGCTCCCCGGGACCAGAGCCTGGCTTCCCATACTTGCCAATGAGTTGCCCCGTGTCATCGAAGACTTGCACCCGATGATTACAGGAGTCCGCAACGAATAAGCGATCCTGCTGATCAATCCCGATCCCCTCGGCCCGATTGAACGCCCCCGCCTCATCCCCCAACTGACCAAACGAGAGCATCAGGTACGTCCCGTCAGACCGAAAGCGCTGGACCCGTTCCACTTGCTGAAACTCTGTTAAAAACAAATCCCCTGAAGAATGGCAGGCCACGGCTCTCGGGAAAGCGATCTCCCCCGGTTTCACGCCCCGCCGTCCCCACTGTGAAACTAACTCCCCCTCAGGTGTGAAATGATTGACTCGAGCATAGTGAGGCTCGATCACGATGATATTGCCCTCCCCATCCAAGGCCATCCCTTTCGGTCGCCCTCGCTCGGTTTCGGGCATTTGCCAAAAACCGAGATAACGGCCAGATCGATCAAAACGCTGCACCCGCCCGGTCATATCGACCGCAAAAACATCGTCGCTAGGACCCACCACAACCGACCGCGGCTTGTTGAATTGGCCGACTCCCGTACCCTTTTGCCCCACAGCCTCAACCGTTGAGAAAAAACAGCTCTCCAATTGGGACGCCGCATTTGGAATCAGACCACAACCAACACCCAAAAGACCCAAAACCATACTTGCCGCCACGTTTCGGATCCGACCGATTCCATATACCACCGCCACCCGCCAAATCCACCACCCGACCAAAGGCATCAAGCCCAAGCCGATCAATATGAGGCAAGAAGCATTCACCTGACTGTTGTGCCCATAGTGCAATAAATTGAAAACCCGAAGCGCCAAGGTTTCAACACCAGGCGGCACCATAAATATCAGCACTTCCACTTCCCATAAACAAAGCAAATAAACCATCCACCAAAGACAAAGCAACGGCTTGCCGGCCGACGGCCAAACACAATGCCAAAATCGATCCCAGACGCCGAACCCTTCCAATCGCGCCATGGCCGCCAATCGCCAATCTGCCCCATTCACAGCAATCAAACCACCGCTAATCCCCAAGCCCAAGTAACGGATCACCAAAGCAGCCATCAACGGCATCCACCCGAGTTCAAACCAGGCACCAAGCAAGCGATTGCACACCATCGCCAACGCCGCGCCCAGGAGCGTTCCCGGAATCAAGAACAACCACCAAAAACAACGAGCGCCCACCACAGATCGAAGAAAGACCCCCAGGAATGTCACCCAGGATGCGGTGAGAGCGGCAAACAACACCGAGTAAAAGATGGCCTGCTGACTCACAACAAACGCCCCCCGCAAGTCGCGCCAAGATTCTCCCGCGACCAACAATGAAACCAAAGGCAACACCAATCCCAAAGACACCACTCCAAATGCCGCGATGACAAACCCCAAACTCATCCAGCGTCCGAACCGCTGACGCACCGACCGTGGTGAAAAGCTCCGTTCCCTCCAACTCACGCCAAACTCACGTCCAAAAACAAAATAAGCCAATGCCGCCGAACCGACCAAAACCGGCATACCAAGTTTGGCCGCCGTCCACATATCCAACTCGGTATTGAAGCGAACAAAGATTTCTTCGGCAATAACTCGCACCTGCAGAATTCCCGGAATAGCAAGGTTGTTGATCGAAAGACCAAAAACCAACAACGAACTCCACATGAGCGGTCGCTTCAACTGAGGCCAGATCGCCAACCTCAACATGCAACCACCCGACACGAAAGGATCCAATGCCTCAATCGACCGAATCACCCCTCCACGCCGCACAAAGACAAAGAAGTAAGGAATTGGCCAAGACAACAGCGCCAACACACCACATGCTCCGGGAATCGAATACAAAACACCGCTTGCCCACCCGATGAGTCCAGCATTCCCCAGCAGGTCCAACCATACCGCAATAACCAAAAAGTGAGGTAGCAGAAGATTAATTCCAGCCATCACGGGTAGCACTCTAGCCATGCGACTAGGAAGCACCAGCGACGCCAAAAAAACCGCAACGCCAGCAGCCACTGCTAAGCCCACCGAACCCACGCCCACCCACAGAGTATTTTGGATCAACGCCAAATTTACCGCGAATCCGCCAGCCAACTAAAATTCCATACTTCTACCTCAAAAATGTCTCCTTCAGCCAAGAGTAGACTTCATCAAAATCATTGATGACCCGCACCCAATCCGTCCTCAAGTAACTAAGCTCCCCCATATCCACGCCCTCCAAGGCTCCGAGATCTACTAAACGCTCTTGAGACTCTCTCTGCTGCAAATAATCAACGAAACGGCGCGCATTCTTCCTGTGAGGCCCACCGTGAACCAATGCAACACTGTTAGCCATAGCGGCAAACTCCGGCGTCATCGGCAGAGCCTTCACCGGCAGATCATTCCGAATCCCAACAGCCACATCATCATAGTCCGTCAGTCCCAACCATGCCTCACCCTGACCGACCAATCGAACCACCGCCGAGTTGCCATCAACGATCATGATTTCGTTTTCCACCAAGTCACGACACCATCGCTCCCAAACCTCTTTTCCCCAAACAGCGCGTAACGCCATAAAGTGGGTTGTTGTCGTGCCGAAAAGCGGATACGCCATGGCCACATGCCCCTTCCAACGCGGATCCGTCAAACCCTGAAGATCCAGCGGCAGGTCACTTGGCTGAACATAATTCGTGTTGATAACCAAGCGCCGAGTGCGATACCCAAAGGTCGTAATCCGCTCGCTATCAATCACACCTTTCCGGCCCAATCTGCGGACCATCATCTCCTCGTTGCTCCAAAAGACATCGCACCGAGGCCGAGCTCTCTCGGCCACTAAACGATTCATGAGACCAGCGGTTTTGGCAGATTCCGAATCAAACAGAGGGAGAACCTTCACGCCAGTCTCACGCGTAAAATCCGCTAAGATCTGCTCCGCATAAATCTGATCCTGGGACGTATACACCACCACAACATTATCGTGTTCCGGCCTGCAGCCGATCACCCCAAACAAAACCAGAAAAGCTCCAAAGCAAAGTTGCCGACCGCGGAAATTGAAACACGCTTCCCTCATGCCGTGCGCTTGTGATACCACCACCACTCAAACATCAGAACCGCAAGCGCGAGCGCCACAATCCAACGCCACACCTCCAAATCCGCTCGCGAACCCACACTCGCAGTCACCTGTCGGCCACCCGCAAGCGTCAGTGCCGCACGAGGCGACGAATCGCTCTCCGCCGCATCCATCAGATTAGCCGCGAATTTGACCTGATTCGTTCCCTCGCCCGCGACATAGAGTCCCTGAGCCATCGTGTTGCCGTATACAAGACTCTTCATCGAAGGTTCCCAAGGCAAACGTTCCGTCTCGCCATTGGGGCGCAAAACCGAAACGGAATCACCTGAGGATTCATACCCCACTCGGACCGGAGCACCAGTGCGCACGGTCAAATCTTGACCACTAGTCACCGAAGGATTCAACCACTGTACGGCATTGCCAATGAACATCGGAAACGAAACCCGCAATGGCCAAGTCGACCGGATGATATCAAACCCGATCCACAGCCGTCGCTGCCCTCCCTGTTCACCAGCTACGATCAGTGGGGATTGACTGGATTCCACGATCGATTCTCCCCAAAAAGGAACGCTGATGGAAAAGGCCTCGCCGATCTCAACATCGTCAAAGCTCACAAATCGGAGCAGCGGATGGGAACTCTTCCAGTCGACGATCGCCGGGGCCTCAACCTGCCCCCAACTCGCGAACCAATTAGTGTGCATCGTATTGATTACCATGACATTTCCCCGCGGCCATTCCAAGGGCGTCATACTGTCTACAACCACGATATCATGATCACCCGATTCCTCGGCACCATCATCACTGACACGTAGATTGATAACCTCGGTCGAGCGAAGGGCTCTCTCCAAAAACGCATTCCCACCGGAATACAACAAAACATCCGCCGGTTCCGGCAACAAACTGATCACCTGCACTTCATTATCGACGGCGAGATCGTCATCCACCCCCAGACTCAACGAGAAGACACCGTCCTTTGTTTGCCGAGCGATAAACGCCAAGGACAACGACCCACCGCCTTCCACAGTCACCAGGCGCAATTCAATCATTTGCTCATCCAAACGTAGCTCAGCCGGAAACCGAAATTCATTGGTCGAATAATTCACGACGCTGGCAAACACCGCCCGCGTCAAGGGATCGTCTGGATTCGGCCGAACATCCATAGACACCAAACCAACGTTATTTCCGGATTCACCAATCTGATGATAGCGCAAATTCAGATCCGTCTCCTCAAATTCTCCCAAGTCCGAAACCGCGCCATCACTCAACAAGTGAATCTCCGAAGAAGGATGATCCCGCACCAGCGTTTCCGCCAAACGAAGCCCCTCCAATAAACGAGTCGGTGCATCCGAAACCTCAATTGATCGGATCGCCCGTCTCAACACCGCCTTCTCCGAACTCGGCGACTGAACCACTGCCGTTCGCGCACCAGAAGCCACCACCACCATCTGATCGGTGTCCTTCAATCCATCAACCAATTCCAGCGCAAGTTCTTGAGCCACAGCAAATCTCGAAGGCGTGACGTCAGTACTCTGCATCGACGCCGAGGCATCCATCACCAACACCTGCAATGCCCCGCCCGTTAATCGATCGGCCAAATAAGGTCGCGCCAGACCCAAGACGGCCAAGGTAAGCATCAGCAACTGAAGAAAAAGTAATAGATTGCGTCGCAACTTTTGAAAGGGCGCGTTCGCTTGAGACTCGGCCAAAAACCGCTGCCAAAGCACCGTACTCGAAACCAAATGCAGCTTCCGCCTCCGCTTAAGCAAATAGAAGAAAATCACGACAGGAATCGTGAGCGCAAACCAAAGTGCCGAAAGCGAGAGAAAACTCATGCGTCTATCCCTGATCCCTCACCGCCAAAATCCCCCCTCTTTCAATTGCTTGAGCAGTAGGTCCTCCAACAAGGAAGCCGATGACACAGACCAAAACCCAATCCCCCGCCGACGACAAAAATCCGCCAACCCGTCCACATAGGCAGTCGCAGATGCCTGATAACGACTCAACCGATACTTGCCAAACGTAACCTCCTGCACCGCTCCCGTCTCCGCATCCACAAACTTAAGATCCCCAAACGAAGTCGGCTGAATCTCCTCCGGCGACAGCACCTGCACGACCATCACCTGAAATCCCCGGGCCATTAACGCCTCCAACCCGCCTTTACAGCCGGTGTGGCTCAAAAGATCACTCACCACCACCGCCAACCCGGCGTGGCTAGCCTCCAACACACCGCGCTTCAAATCCTCATTGAAATCAGATTCGCCCCCGGCAACCAGCGCTGACAAATGCTCCAGTAACCGCAGAGAAGACTGGCGCCCACGAACACTTCGCAAAGGCAGCCCGAACCGCTGATTCTCGGCTTTCTCCGGAAAAAAACGCACCGTGACACGATCCAAACCACACAGAGCCACATGACAAACGGCCGCCGCAATCTGTCGCGCAAAAAGAAACTTCGCCGGCTCCCCAAAACCCATCGACTCGCTGGCATCAAGAAAAACGGTGACGGGCAACTCCCGTTCCTCTTCATAAAGCCGCAGAAACAGCCGATCCAACCGCCCGTACAGACCCCAGTCGAGATACCGGAGATCATCCCCCGCCACGTAATTTCGATAATCGGCAAACTCAATCGAAAAACCGCGCGCCCGGCTCTGACGTTCACCCCGCAAGGAACTCTTCGCCCAACGACGCGCTATGAGTTGAAGCTGCTCGAGGCGACGTAAAAGTTCCGTATTGATTAGGGATTGATCCATCTCCAAACCGCATCATTCAAGCAAACCGTCACCCTGTCCAACAAATCTTTCAGGGAACGGCTCAGCAGGGTAGACAGCCAAAAAGCGAATTTTTGCACGATCCAATCGTCAATCACCAATTTTTCCAAATCTCCAGTTGCTCATGACTTCATCCTACCCCAAGATTCTCGAGAGCGCATATGGATGCAAAAAACCTAGAGGAAGTCCCCTCATTTATCACCAAGAACGGCTCCGAAATTCACGAACTGCTCGCCTATCACAATTCAACCATCGCGAATCAGAGTTTGGCGGAAGCCTGCGCCCCTATCGGCGCGTTGACGCAGGAGCACTCTTACGTCAAGACAGAGGGAATCTACTATACCACCGCCACCACCGGCCGTATACCCATTGAGGAGAAGACCCGCGAAGCCAAATCCGGCGATGCCACCGCCATTCCCTCGGGGAAAAAGCACAAACTGTGGAACACGGGTAATGAGACCCAGACACTCCTTTATCGCTGCACCTCCTGCTACGAGCACAGCGACACAGCTATCACCGAAGAGCTTTAGTCACATTCACCCGTGTCGACACCGAACCAAGTCAAACTGTTCATCAAACCGTTCTGCGGCTGGTGCCACGAGGCCATCGATTGGCTGGATGCCAAGGGGATTCAATATGAAACCCTGGACGTCATTACCAACCGCGCCGCCATGATCGAAATGGTAGAGAAATCCGGCCAGACACTGGCGCCGGTCATTGAGATCGACGGCGCGATCCTCGCAGATTTCGATGTCAACGAACTCGCCCAATTCTGGGCCGAGCAAACAGCGGACCAAAAAAATTGAAGGCCATGCCGACCCCACCGCCGCAAGCCAAAAATCCCCCACATCGCCGCCTCCCCGATTGGCTTCGCCGCCCCCTGCCCGTGAGTCCCACCTTCGCCAAAACCCAGACCCTCCTCAGCGAACTCGGTCTCCACACAGTTTGCGAGAGCGCCAAGTGCCCCAATCACTGGGAGTGCTGGAGCCAGGGCACAGCCACCTTCATGATCGCTGGCGATCGCTGCACCCGCGCCTGCAGTTTCTGTGCTGTATCCGTCGCCAAACCCTTTCCGCTGGAACCCGACGAACCGGACCGCATCGCCAAAGCCACTGCACGTATGAAGCTTCGACACGTGGTGATCACCGCAGTCGCCCGAGACGACCTCGCTGACGGCGGCAGCGATCACTTCGCCAGGACTATCACTGCAATCCGCAAGCAGAACTCCGGAACCGTGATCGAAATCCTGACCCCTGATTTCAATGAGAAATCAACCGCCCTTCAACGCGTCCTCGAAACCCAACCAGATATCTTCAACCACAATCTGGAAACCATCCGGCGTCTAACCCCCCAAGTGAGATCGCGAGCCACCTACGACCGCTCGCTACAAATTCTCCGAAAGGTCAAAGAACTGGCGTCCTACCCCGTCGTGACCAAGTCAGGGATCATGCTAGGACTCGGTGAAGAACGGAGAGAAATTCTCCAAACAATGGACGATTTGCGGGCGGCTCAGTGCGATATTCTAACGATGGGGCAATACCTTCAACCCACCACTTGTCACCTACCCGTCGCCGACTTCATCCCACCGGAGACGTTTGACGAACTTGGCGAACAAGCCAAGGCCAAGGGGTTCCAACACGTTGCCAGCGGCCCGATGGTTCGGAGCTCCTACCACGCAGCAGAATTCCGATTGCCGACTACTGAAGCAAGTTGAGCCAGAATCGGACCATATAGTAATCGAACAAGAGTCGGTGCGCATAGTAAAGCAGCACGCCACAGAATATCGTGGTGATCAGAACAGTAATCCACTTGACAACCTTGAATCGAAGCATCCAGCGGAACTTGTCTTCCTCATGGGCGGCTTGAAAGAACTCCAACTCCTGCTCGATCAACCGCTCCGTCGCCTCGTCCCGCAGCGCCAACACCCGCCAATTCCCTAGAGCATGCTGGAAAGCCTTCGGCAACCGCTCATAATCGTCCGCCGTCACGGAGGCAAACCCGCACTCCGCCCAATACGGCGATTTCTCCTGAGTCCAAATGCGATGCACCCCGCGATTGGCAGCCACAACCTTCAAACGATTCCACAACTGTGGCTTCACCAACGCCTCGGTGTCGGGATGCGTGTAAGCTTCATCATAAATCCGGGCATCCTTTCCCAATATCTGAAATCCCAACGCCCCCATCAAGCGGCCATCCAAACCTTCGACCAATTGAACCTCGGTCAAAAACCTCTCCAAATCCTGAGACGGCAACATCGCAGTCCGCCATAAACCACGCAACATCGGCAGATCCTCCACCGTTGCCCTCCGAGAATGAAACTTGAGCCCTTCTGCCATGAATCCGCTAGCGTCCCATCGCCGAACTGCCGAACACCAGCACTACATAGATAAAATAATAGCCGATCAGGATCACCCCTTCCCGGCGAGAGATTCTCCGATCCGAAAACAACATCCAAAGAACCAACGACATCCCGATCAGCAAAGCCGGAAAATTCAACAACTGAATCACTCGACTCATCGTCACCTCATTGAACGACGCCGCGCCACCAACAATTAGAGTCAAATTCGCCACATTGGCTCCCAAAATATTGCCGACCCCGAGATCAGACACATTTTTCCGCACCGAAGAAATCGCGGTAACCAACTCAGGGAGCGAGGTCCCCACCGCCACAATTGTCAAACCGATCACAATCGAAGAAACCCCCAATGCCTCGGCCAAACTTGTTGCCGAATCTACTAACAAAAGACTCCCACCAATCACCATCACCGCTCCCAAAGCAAACACAACAGCCGTCTTCCTTCGACTCTCAAGCCAAGGATTACCGGCCGTAACCTCAGCCTCAATACTCCGCACCTCAGCAATATCCTCAGGCCGAGAAGCACGACGATGATGCCAGAAATCACAGATAAAATAGGCAATCCCCATCACGACCAGGGTAAAACCGACTCCTCGAGACAACCGCAAGTTCCAAGTCAAAATCAACAACAGCCCTGCAAAAAAGAACATCGCCATGAGCGGAATCTTTAACTCCACCAGCCGCACCCTAATACTCCGAATCACCGCCATCACCCCCAGCACCAGACACACGTTACACATGCAAGACCCCACCGCGTTGCCCACGGCCAAACCCGATTCCCCCTTAATCCCCGCCACAACCGTAACCACCAACTCCGAAGAAGTCGTCGCCAAACTCACCAACGTCGTCCCAATCACCACCCGCGGCACATCCAAGAACTCCGCAATCCGCACACTCGAAGAAACAAAGAGATCCCCCCCCTTGACGATCAACCAAATCCCAAACGCCAGCAGTACAACATCCAACATCATTGGCGCACGCCTCCCGGCAGGTATTCAAAGCTGACGAATCGCTTCACAATCAACAATCACTTCACCGACAGACGCCCACAAGTCCCATAGAAACACCCTCGCGGCCCAAACACAGAAAAGCAAAGGCCGTAGAAGATTCACATTCCCACCCTTACGTCAAGCGAGATTCTTGGCCGGCAAAAACTCAGATCAACATTGGTGGCTACCCTAGCGACCTAATCTTAAACTATCACTTCTTCAAAGTCAGCACCTAGCGTCAAACTCGGTCCGCCCCTTTTATGGTCGCCGTATTCCACTGCAGGCCGTTGGTCAGAAAGGGCCTCCGCCATCATTGCTATCGACCACTACCCATGCTGTGATCCGCCTAACTCAGATTTCTCACCAGTAGAGTCGGCAACCGTGAGGAAGCGACGTTGTTGACGATATCCGGATGATTTGGCGGTGCTGAAATGGGGCAGATATACCGACGGTGTGGCCACGGTGTTTTTTAAGAAGGGCGCAGTTTTGTGAGCCGTATTGGTATACTCCGCAGCAGACGGCCGAGGATCTCGGAAATTTTCGGCTAGCGGTTCAGACACCGTTGCCCGCTAGGACCGCAGGCTAGTCGTTTGGCCGCCAGTGCGAATTCCCAGCCTTTCACATTTTTTGGGAGATGGCCAATCACTCGTTTCCGTCCTCCATCACCACCCCGGCAATTTTCTTCCACACGGTCTCTGATCGCAAGGCGTCAAAGATCATTCTGCGCGATTCTTCAACTCTTTGCTTCTGCGGCAGTTTAACGCCTAGATATATTTTGCCGAGCTCTTGTAGTTCTGCCCCGTTGAAATCGCCCAGTGCTTTTTCAAGCTTGTCGGGGTCGTAGGCTGCGTCCTGAAGGTCCTGCAGGCACTTGGGCTCGATGAAAATTTCCTTCTTCGGAGTCGGAATCTTTGGGCGAGGAAAAGGACTCTGCGCTGAAATGCGAAACCGCACGCCTTTTTCCTTGAATTTCTTGATCGCATCCGGCGTAAACAAGCTGCTCAGGACCGTCTCAACCTCGGGAGACCACTCAGCTCCTTTGGGGTAGCAGATGCACTTTGATTCAGTCTTTGGCATGATGATATTCTTCTATCCGTTTGATAACGGTATTTACGATGGCAGTCATGCAGTCGCCCACAGAAGGCTGGCGGGATTTTGAACGACTGAAGTCCTTCAAAACCCACGGTTGGCCGCCAAGAAATTTCGGAATGCTATCCAGCCGGGGAATTATACCAATACACGGGTTATGCCCGATGACTTTCCGCTCTTCATCAGTCATCAAAGAGCGGAAGCTCTTCTTCAAGTTAAAACTTTGCGAAAACTGGCTGTTCACCATTCCGCCGCCACTCCGGTTTACCGCATTGAGGATGTACCCAAGAGTCTTTGGACGATCGGATACTGACTCTATCTTTCGCACCCACCGGATCAAACGTGGCATGCCGTAGGTAGAAATCCGGTCGGGAATCGTTACCGTCAGGTAAACCGAACAGGCTTGAAGCATTGCCTGAGTAAGGTACATCTTGTTTGGCGGACAATCGACAAGGATGTAATCGTAATCCGTCCCCAACCTTATGAAAAGCTGCTTGGCATACAAGAAAAGCTCGCTCAAGCACTTTTCGTTATCGATCGACGCCTTGCAGATCGTTAAATCTAGCTCATCTGTATCGAAAGAGCCGGGAAGCAAATGCAGGTTGTCCGGCAGATGCTTGGACTCTAGTGGCTTTGTGTAGTCGCGAAGATTTTTCTTCTTTAACTCCATCCACGCTCCCGGTTCCATAAAGTTGTAGATGGTCAACTCGGTCTTGCTTACCTTCTCGGGATCTTCACCCAAAGCTAACGAGAGGCTGCACTGTGGATCAGTGTCGACTAATAGAACACGCTTTCCTTTAGTTGCAAGATAGACACCCAATAAAGTGACTACAGTTGTCTTGCCGACTCCTCCCTTGTAATTGATCACACAAAGCGCCCCGGGATGCTTCTTCTGTGGTTTTCCTCTAAACTGATTTTTCACGTATTCTATGGCTAGCTTATAGGACTTAAATCCTATAGGAATATTTTCTTTTTTTTGTTTTGTTATATCATGGATAGTTTCCAACAATCTTTGATCAAATAACCATTTCCCAGTTTTTGATTCATAAAGATTTCCTGCATACTTTTCATTTCCTTTTCCATAAAAAATATCACAAATGTTATCATGCACTCTCTTTTCTATTTTCATTTTTGATAACTTTGCTCTACATTTAACTAAAAACAGATTTATTACATTTATTTTAATAAATCTAACATCACCTAAAATAGGTAATTTATTTGTTTCCCAGATTGTCTATGTCAACACGGTCCAGCGCCACTGCAAGGGCCGACGGGAACTCCGATTCCTTTTGCGCATTTCTTCTCATTTTTCGTTCGCATGAGGACTGCTTTGTTGCTTGCCTTCAGTCTTGCATCAGTCGTCCCAGCGGTCAACATCGCAGATTTCCTTGGCAAATACTCTTAACTGATGACTACCCCGGCAGGCACAGGAGCGAATCGCTCCGGCGGACGGCTGGAAATGTTTGTCGCTGACATACTGGATGAGCATAATTACTTTGAAGTCATTCCAGTCAGGTTCTTCCCGGCAAGGGC
>JAMASS010000055.1 GCA_024761205.1 Limisphaerales bacterium | reverse complement strand
CAAGAGGTGAACCTTGCGGCCCCAGCAGCAGGCAAGCCGGGGCTCAAGCCGCCTGCCGCCCCATCCTTGAGAAGCCATCAGAATCTCGGCCGCCTTATAGCGCCTAGCTCTATTGGTGAGAAGTCCGGGTGAAGGCGGGGCGAGACTCCGTCGAGCCGTTGTCTCCTGGATGGGAAAAGTGGAAGTGGGTGCATTGTGCCAGTGATGCATGGTGGGGGGCTTTCGTCCTCTGTCGCTGCTTGGCATGGGAGGACGGCGGCTCGAGAGAGATTCTCGCCCTATCTTGTCGCACTTTAGATCGGGTCACGGGTGCGTTGGCCGTTGATCAGTCGTGAGAGGTTCAAGGGGTTGGTGTTTTTCAGGGCATCTGGCAAAACGGCGTCCGGTGCGCATTGGTAGCAGACTGCACGGACGAATCGGTGGATAGCCATGGTGCCGACGGAGGTGCTGCGGCCGTCGCTGGTGGATGGGTAAGGGCCACCGTGGACCATTGCGTGGCAGACCTCGACACCGGTGGGGAAGCCGCCGAAAAGGATGCGGCCGACTCGTTCTTGCAGGGTTGCGACGATGTTGGGGGTGTTTTGCAGATCTTGTCCGGTAGCGTGAATGGTTCCGGTGAGTTGGCCTTCGAAGGCACTGACGACTTGGATGAGTTCATCCTGATTTTGATAGGTAATTAGGGTTGTCGATGGGCCGAAGGCTTCTTGGTGCAGGGCATTCAGGTTGAGAAAGGTCGGTGCATTGACTTCGAAGAGGGCGGTGCCGACTTGGCATTTATGGTTGTTCCCATCTCCCGGGTTTGCGTGATGGACGGTGACACCGCTGTCTTGCAGACTTGCCAACTGATTCACTGTGCTGCGATACGCTTCGGCGATTCCGGCGTTGAGTGAATGACCGTCGGCCGTGTTGGCGAGGGCATCCTTCAATTGTGTGGCGAAGCGATTCGCGGCTTTTCCGGCGGGCAACAGGACAAGCCCGGGGTTGGTGCAGAATTGACCGAGTCCTAGGGTGACGGATTTGTGGAGATCGGTGGCGATGGTCTCGCCGTTTTGTTCGAGTGCTTCTGGTAGAATGACGACCGGATTGATGCTACTCATCTCGGCATAGACCGGAATGGGTTCGTCACGCTCGAAGGCAGCCTTCATCAGTGCGGTGCCTCCGGCTCGGGACCCTGTGAAGCCAACGACTTTGATGGCAGGATGCTTAACCAAGGCGGTGCCGATTTCTTGGCCAGGGCCATAGACAAGTGAGAAGGTGCCGTCGGGCATTTGGCAACTTTCGACGGCCGCCATCACCGCTTGCCCAACAATTTCTGCGGTGCCCGGGTGTGAGTGATGGGCTTTGACAATGACTGGGCAACCGGAGGCTAGGGCAGCGGCGGTGTCACCTCCCGCGACAGAAAATGCCAGGGGAAAGTTGCTCGCACAGAAGACGATAACGGGGCCTAGGGGTTGGAGGACGGAACGTACGTCGGGTTTGGGCAGTGGTTTGCGATCGGGCTGCGCGGTTTCAATGCGGGCGTCCACCCAGGACCCTTCTTCGATCAGGTTCGCGAAGAGGCGAAGTTGGCCAGTGGTGCGTTCTGTCTCACCTCGGACTCGAGGCTCGGGGAGGGCAGTTTCGGCGGGCATGTATTCGACGAGATCTTCGACTGCGGCATGGATGTTGTCGGCAATTTGTCGTAGAAAGGCGGCTCGTTCGGCTCCGGAGCGTTGATTGTAGTCAGAAAATGCCGCTTGAGCGTGAGTGGCAATCGCCTCGACGCTGGCGGCATTCAGTTGGTGATATTCGGGTTTCAGTGCTTGATCGTTGGCGGGATTGATCGCGTGAAAGGTGGTATCGCTCTCTTGAATCGTGAGTCCGGAGACCAGGGAATGACCTTTGATTTGCGTCTTCATATGGCGGGGGGCACTCTAGCAATTGGCCCGGTGGTTGTGAACGTTGAATGTTTGAATTCTTGGGTTCTTGTCGGAGTCTTTTTTGATAGGATGAACAGGATTTACCTGATTTGGAGGTATCGGGTTGTTTCTGTGCAAGTGTATTGGTTCCCGCTAGGTTTTTTGATGTCGATATGAGTAGACAACTATTTTGTGTGCTTGGTGTGCGTTTTTGGCGTGCCCGATTTTGGATATTGGGGCTTGGTCTGTTTGGCATCGTTCAAGTGATTGCCGGTGGGCGGTTGTATGTCTCAACCGAGGAAGGTTATGTCTACGTGCTTAAAACAGGATGTGAATTTGCTGTGCTCGCGGATAACGACATTGAGGGATGGATACTCGCTTTGCCGGCGGTGAGTGGCGATGCATTGATCATTCGAATGGAAACACAACTCTACCGTATTGAGACCCCCTTGAGAGATTCTCATCAGACGACGCGATGGCTATGATGACAAAGCCCATGTTTTTCCGACAATTGGTTCACCCGGTCACAATGTTGGTCGCTTGCTTGGTGATATCTCTCGAGGCGACCGAACGACCCAACATCGTCTTTTTGTTGTCGGACGACCAGACGACGTACTCCCTCGGGTGTTACGGCACGCCCGGTGTAAAGACACCCCACTTGGATCGGCTAGCTCACGATGGGATGGCCTTTGATAATCACTATGATACGACCGCGATTTGCATGGCTAGTCGAGCGAGTGTCATGACCGGGAAATACGAGTACAAGACGGGTTGCAATTTTGAGCATGGGCCGCTGGTGCAAGATCATTGGGATGCTTCGTATCCTGTGTTGCTTCGAAAGGCGGGTTACCGAACTGCGTTTGCCGGTAAGTTTGGTTTTGTTGTCTCCCCAAAACCTGGGGCTCGAGGGATTTTGCCGGAAAGCGATTTCGATTGGTGGGGTGGCGGTCCGGGGCAGACGTTTTATGAGACGGCGAAAAACGAATCCATGAAGCGGTATGCGGCTGAGTATCCGCATTCGACGTTATCGTACGGAGCCTTCGGCCGGGATTTCATTAGCGAGAGCGCCAAAGGGGATCAACCTTTCTGCCTTTCCATCAGTTTCAAGGCGCCCCATCGTCCCGTCAGTCCGGATCCAAAGTTTGATCATGTCTATCACGGGAAGACCTTCACGAAACCGGCAAACTACGGTCGACAGAATGGGCGACATTTTTCAAAGCAAAGCCAACAGGGGCGACAATACGTCCGCTTCCATGAGTGGGGTTATTCAGATGATTATGATCGCGTCATGGCACTTTATTATCAGCAGGTCTATGCCATTGATGTTGCGGTGGGAATGATTCGTGAGGCATTGGAGGAGGCAGGTGTGGCGGATAACACGGTGGTCATTTATACGTCAGATAATGGGTTTTTGTGCGGATCACACGGTTATGGATCGAAGGTGCTTCCTTATGAGGAGGCGTCTCGAGTGCCCATGATTGTCTTTGATCCGCGCCATGGGACGAAAGGACAAGCGCGCCGTTGCGATGCCTTGACTGGGAATGTGGACATCACACCCACTATTTTGGATCTCTCGGGGGTTGCTTTTCCACCGGGAATGGATGGCAAGAGTCTAGTGCCGCTGTACGAGAATCCGAATCAGCCGATCCACGAGTATTTGCCGTTGATTAATGTTTGGGGGCCTGCACCCGTGCATAGTTTGGCGGTGGTGTCGAAGGATTGGAAGTATGTGTTTTGGGGCTATGGCGAAGAAGACTTTGAACCGACGGAGGAACTTTATTTGCTCCGAGAGGATCCGCTGGAAATGATCAATCAAGCAACCAATACGGATGATCATGCAGCGGCTCTTCAACGCATGCGCGCCACCTACGATCGAGCGCTAACTGATTGGAAGAACGAAGCCGTGCCGTATCATAACTACCAGCGGTTTGGGATTTTATTTGATCGTGAGCTGCCCTGGTCCGAAAAGCGGGACGCTCTTGAGTGGTGAGTTTCCAGGCGGAGAATTTGGCTTCAAATCCGTCGACGGTTGGTGCGTGAGCATCATACCGATTTGAACCTCAGGGATTGAGGGAAAACTGGTTTGGCGAATGAGTTAGCGTTGGTTATCTGAGCCGACGAGCGAAATCTCAACTAGTTCGTCCCAGCGTTGGATTTGAAAGGTTGGTGGATGTGGTAGGGAAGGATCGTCCAATCGGATTTCTCTAGAGTAGGCCACGCTGCTCGCAAAGAAGCGGATGCCGCCTTTCAGCTTGATGCCGCACTTGATCCAAACTTGTGCAAATCAGAGTCTGCCTCAAAAGCCTCACCGAAAGCAGTTGATAATTCAGACCACTTGCCTGATAAAACATACACGGTCAAACATGATGTCTGAGATTGACGCCTAGAGCAGTGAAGCAGTGAAAACCATTGAAGCTACCAACAATGAGCTGAAAATGCGCAAAGCAAAGCAGTGCGCCCTTCCGTACCAGAGCTACCTCGCATCGGTGCACCCGGAGCGTGCTGAAACGGCTTGATGCGGGCCGATAAGGGGTGCCGAATGCGCTCATCAACGCACTTTAAAGGAGCTCAATGGCTTACAAAATCGACAGAATGCCTACCACCCTGGAAATTGAATTCCAGACCAAGGGTTTCCTAGCCCACAAGAAATTATAAGCTTTATGCAGCAACAATCATTGTTTTTACTAGATCCGGATAAGGAGCTTACGATAACTGATGTGGCTTTGGCCTTGAATGTATCTGAAGCATCCGTAAGGAACTGGGTAAAGGCAGGGTACCTCGTTGCCACTGAGCGGCGCTTTATTTCACGACACTCGTTGGACAATTTCGTCCAAAATATAGCCGGACAGGAAAAGCTCACCCATCGCGCCAACAAGTCTCACTTGGATAGTCATGATCACGTTGTTCTATCCTGCGCCATATTAGAAAAACTGACTGAGGATGAAATTGGAGCAATCGAGTTAGCTGATTACTACGAAACAGGACTGTCTAACTCGTACCGCAACAAGGAAGGAATATACTACACCTCGCCCGGAATTTGCCGAGAACTCCTGGGTGCACTATCGACTGAGCTTGTCGAGAAAACCTTCTGCGACCCGTGCTGCGGTACGGGTAATTTTCTGATTGCTGCAATAGAGGCAGGTATACGGCCCGATAATGTCTACGGTTTCGATACCGACCCCGTGGCGGTTGAAATAGCCCGAAAACGCTTCGCCGAGCTTGTTGGCTATAAGTCTGATAATATCACTTGCGATGACTACCTGGAATTTGCAACGCGCACCCCAAAAGGAGAAGTTAATTATGATGTCATCATTACGAATCCTCCATGGGGTAAGAAACTACCAAAAGAAAAAAAGCGAGAATACGGAATGCTCCTGAGGGCAGGCCGGAGTCTCGATACAAGCTCCTTGTTCCTTTTTGCGTCCCTAAGCTGCCTAACGCCGGGCGGGTACATTGGATTCTTGCTCCCTGAGGCATTTTTCAACATAAGTCAGTTCCAGGATGCCAGAGAAAAATTACTCGAAAATCGATTGATAGCACTCTACGACTTTGGTAGACCGTTCCCGGGCTTGCTTACCAAAGCACGTGCGTTTCTTATGAGTGCCGACGAACCGAACGCTTGCACGGATGTAACATGCTTCGTGAGTGGTAGAAAATACAGGCGGAAGTCAGAAGTGTTCAAACATAATCCGGCATCCATTATCAACATGACATGCATGCCGGAAGACGAAGATGTAATCGAACGTTTCTTCGGAACACCGCATTTGACACTCCACGGTCAAGCTCGTTGGGGGTTGGGGATCGTAACGGGAAACAACAAGAAATTCTGCAAGTCGGAACAGGTGGATGGCTTCATGCCGGTATACAAAGGTTCAGAGGTTTTTCCCGACAGATTAGCGGAGCCGTCAAGTTATATTCCCAGGGATACACGGCTGTATCAGCAGGTTGCTCCAGTGGAGCTTTATGAAGCCCCAGAAAAACTCATATATCGTTTTATTTCATCAAACTTAATATTTTACTATGATACTAATCAATCATATATATTAAATAGTGCGAATTTGATTGTGCTGAACGCAAATTTTCCAGTGTCTGCACGAAAGGTAGCAGCACTTTTTAATATGAGAATTTATAACTGGATTTTCCAGAAATTATTTGAAACCCATAAGGTCCTTCGGTCGGACATTGAGAGACTTCCGGTTTTCGATGAGTTTCTGAAAAGTCGCGAAAACCCTTCCGAAATCGAGCTTCTGGAGTATCTTTCTATTGAGGAAACGCGGGATGGAACTTTCCGAGTTAAAGGATAAAATTTGTGCGGAGTTCCAGGGCGATTCGGATGATCTTGCACGTATTCTGCGCATTGTCGAAGAGGATACATCGGTTTTCCCATTCAATGAATGGGAACATCTTATATGTAATCTTATTGAAATACAAGGCCTCACTTTCTCAAAATATCTGGAGATAAGATCGGAATACATAATCGGGAACCCAAACCTATGGATTTTTGAGATATCCGCACCAAGAGGATTTGGGGAAAAATTTGCGCAAACGTATATGCAAGGGAAGTGCTCGGAACTGAAGAGAGCTTCCAAAAAGCTGAGTTCCTCATACTCTGGAGAATACGATCTATGGCTGGATGGAATACGTATAGAAGTGAAAGCTTCTAGGGCTGTGGATAGTAATAGTGATAAGCCTTTATATATCAGGGCGCTATCACGAAATACCCGCAAGCCATTTTTAATGAACTTTCAGCAACTTAAGCCACAGTGCTGTGACGTATTCGTCTGGATGGCGGTATTTACAGATGAGATTGTAATCTGGGTGATGAACTCCGGTGAGGTGCAAGGAAACCGGTTTTACTCCAAGGGGCAGCATCGAGGGAATCGTGGAAATGAAGGGCAGTTGCATATTACACATGACAACATTCACGTTTTAGACCGTTATGCGCTTGGAAATAAAGACCTCGGGCAGGCTATTCGGGAAGCTGCTGAGCGAGTGACATAGGTTAGCATCATAGCTGACGATCAGTAGCCTTCGCTCTCCCGCCCTGTTCAAACTGATGGAGACCACAGGCAGGAACTACGCCACTCGGATCAACGGCAATCCGAGTGGCACCTTGGGTTTGGAACAAGGACACGCAATTGGGTCAAAGGTTGCGGGTAGTTGCTTGCTCGGAGAGTTCCGTTTGCGGGGAGGGAGAAGCGTTCCCTCCGAACGAACCCTCCCACCTCGTCGACTAGTCGCGTCGCCGGAGGCGGCAAGGCGGCGAAAATAGACTACCTCGGCGCCCCTTTCCAGATGTTTGAGCACGGGGCGCTTGCCAGCCTTGTGGCGCGCGCGATGGACGACACGGTTTTCACTCGGATGTTGCCGGTTACAGGGGATTGGCGGGCGTCATGCAGGACAGCGCGTGGATCCGCCTTTTGGGGTTCACGTTGCCTGCCTTCCTTAACATCCACGCTCCCAGCGCCGTTAGGTTGCTAGCCCCCCCCCCCGCGCTGACTGGGGATGCCGCCGTCGCCCACGGTCAGCTGTTGGTGATGGGCGTGGGGCAGGACGGCCCTGGCCGGGCTCAATTTTTCATGCCCCGCTTCGCAAAGCGGGTTCTCCCTGGGCCGCCCGTTTTGCGGCCGACGCCATGTCTCTGGCATCGCGGGCCGAAATTCCCGGTGCTCCCGCGCGCTCGCCGCGAATTCGGTTCTTTGGCCCATTGGGCGGACTTATTTTCCAAGATATGGTGGAGTCATTACTTGGTTTCTGAAAGTGTCATCTGTGCCTTGAACCTGCACCCGTCTTGCTTCGCTTCGCTATGGAGTACGGCGGGAGGAGAATTCTCTCGCCCCGCCTGTTGGAAACGCCCCGGATGAGTTGTAAGCCGAATTCTGTCTGCGTTCCGAGGAACGGAGAGGATCATTTGTCTTAGCGATCTTACCCGGAACTTTTGCCGACCAAAGCCGACAAACGGAGCGGGCCACTCTCAAGTTCTCTATTCGATCTTGCTCCCGATGGGGTTTGCCGTGCCTCCTTGATTACTCTTGGAGCGGTGGGCTCTTACTCCACCTTTTCACCCTTATCCGAACAAGTCGGACGGTTTGTTTTCTGTGGCACTTTCCGCCGAGGCACCTCGCGGTGAGCTCTCCCGTGTGTATCCACGATAATCAACGGCGAGCCGTCGATCCCTAGGTTACACGGCACCGCGCCCTGCGGAGTTCGGACTTTCCTCCCTCGGCAACTTGCCGAGAGCGACCCTCCACTCATCCGGGACCTTGTTAACTTACCACACGTTGGCCTCAGTGCAAGAGAGGAAAACTATGGATCTCTGGTTGCAGGCAGAGCCTGTAGGGAGTTGTGGATCCATGAGGTTCCAATTCGTTCGGCCAGCATCTGGTGATTCACCGTATTCAGGTGCCCATCTAGTGCAAAAAATTTCAAAAGAATTCGCGATAAATCGAGCAGCTGACGCTCGGATTGATATAAAGAAGCCACCAATTTCCGGCGGCTCCTTTTCACTGGGCAGCAACACGACAGCGAAGAGCACGCCACGCTCCTTACAGAGTCGGTGTGCATTTCCTTGAGGTAGAGGATGGTCAGCTGGATATTTTTGGCTTCGGTCGCCCCACTTTTTGGCACGGCATCTTCGAGCCCAATCACGCCTTGAAACACCGGCATATCGTTCTCGATTTCAAAGTGGGGATATGGCTGACTATAGGTGCTCCAACGTTCTCATCCAATCCGCGCGGGTATAGTTACGAATTAAATGGCCATTCAGCAGCGGATGAACGATCGCGATCGTACCTCGTGCTCCTTAAGCTCATCCTGAGCAAGGGTTTTTCTGCCCGATTAAGGTCGCTCGGTGGCATTCTGTCGGATCCAGGTGAGGTCCGGATTATCCTGGTGCGGAAAACCGTGCATTCTCGGAATAAAGGTCCGTTCATCCTTCCACTTGTGGGTCGTCACATGGCCATCCGCATAACTGACGACCGACGCCCGGTTGTGGTAGGATCCCGGCGTGTGCCCGAGCCCCGTACCCACCATCGAAACCACGAAGGTCGGCATACAGACACTCTCGGGCTGCACGTCCACAAACAGAAAACGTTCGGACGGCCGGTTGGCCTCAACATCACTCTTGCGACGAAAAACCCGGAAACCGGGGGTCACCCAACCATCGATATCTCCCATGTAGGAATTTAAGGCGTAGCTTCGGGTTCGGGTTCGGTTCAAAATCGTGTCTTTGCCCTTGTCCGCCGGACATTTGTAAACCTTGGCGGCTCCGATATACGTGCTAAACGAGGCGAACTTTCCCTCAAGCAAATGCGGCAACGAAATATTCTTCGTAAAATGAGATCCTCCCGAGACCCACCATCGACGTTCCTCACCTTTTTCAGCCAGATTTCCCGGATTCGGGCTACCCTCGCCATTCTCCGGAACCCGATCTCCGTTGTCATCGCCATAAAGCATCCAAGCCGTCATCAACTGACGCTGATCGTTCACACAGACGATCTTATGCGCCTGAGCCTTCGCCAAGGACAAGGCGGGCAACAATAAAGCTGCTAGGATTGCGATGATTACAATCACGACGAGCAGCTCAATAAGCGTAAAAGCCACCTTCTGCTGGCCCCACGAAGACTTCACTTTATCAATAATACCCCACACAATAACTATACCGGTTCTCATTGTGACGCACAGAATGGCGCTGTATGCCGTAGGTATCCCAATGCAAACCTGCCCTAGTTGACGACATTTGTCGGCGCTCCGTTAACAAAATTCTGGATATTCTCCACCGCTATCCGCATCAACCGTTTTCGAGCAGCTCGAGTCGCCCACGCAATATGAGGTGTCACGTAGCAGTTCTTCGCCGTATACAACGGACTCTGCGACCGAGGCGGTTCCACTTCAAGAACATCGACGCCGGCTCCGGCCAAACGCCCTTCATTCAATGCCGACGCCAAGGCCGCCTCGTCAACCAGCGGACCTCGGCTGGTATTGACCATAAACGCCGTCGCCTTCATGAGCTTCAATCTCTCTGCGTTAATGAGGTGCTGGGTATCCTCCGTAAGCGGGCAGTGCAGACTGATCACATCACTCTGCTTCAACACCTCCTCAAGAGCAGCGAACTCAACACCGTCGCCAACCCCTGGTTCCTCAGAACTCCGAACCGCCATCACCCTCATTCCAAATGCCTGCGCAAGCCTGGCCACAGCCTGTCCGATCCGGCCATACCCAACAATTCCGATAGTGGCGTCTTCGAGCTCAATGAGCGGATGTTCCCAATAGCAAAAATCCAGGCACCGATTCCACTCTCCCTCCCTGACGCTCGCCGCATGATGTCCCACGCGTTGCGTCAGTTCCAGGATGTGGGCGAAGGTCATCTGTGCCACCGATTGGACCCCGTAGGCTGGCACATTGGTCACCGGAATTCGGCGCTCCCGTGCGGACTGAGTATCGACGATATTAAAACCCGTCGCCAAAACGCCGATGTATTGCAAATCCGGCAACCCATGGTGGATCATCGCCCGATCAATCGGTGTCTTGTTGGTCAGAATAATCTCCGCGCCCGCCGCTCGTGGAATGACTTGAGAGGGCGGGGTTCGCTCAAAAATAGTGCAATCGCCCAGAGCCTGCAATCCAGACCAACTCAAATCTCCCGGATTCAAGGTATAGCCGTCCAAGACCACAATCCGCTTACTCATGGCCAAATTCTGGCCACGTTCGGGTCCAAACTCCACAGCAAAATCAATCTAACTTCGCGGCGCCACAATAAGATTCCTTGAAACCCAAAATCGCTGCCCTCACCATCACTCCCGCCAAAATCACGAGGTTTAAGGACGATTCCCTTCGTTGGGACAACTAGGGAAAAATCCACACAAACGAATGCAATTAATTCGATTCGGTGACAAGGGCCAGGAGAAGCCTGAGACTCATCGACGGGACGCGCAGAGATCGGCCCATTCTCCCAAAACGGTCTGTCAGAACTCAAAGCCCTCGTCGACGAACAGGCGGCTGCACTCCCGGCCATTGCCGAGGAGTTCGCCTGAGAAAGGAATCGAGCAGGGAGCCTCCCTCAGAACCAGTCCTATTCATAAAAGCGCCAAGAACACGCTCTACCGCCTGTCGAAAGCAGCTGCCAAGACTACCTTGCCGCTGCTGCCCGCATCGTGCGCGATGTCTCCAAATGAACCTTTCAACTCGAATGTGGTGGACAATGGGTCAAAGGCGAGTCGTGCCCGGGTTTCAGTCCCGTCGGCTCCTACCCAAGCACAGTCGATGAAATCAGCGGTGTGCTGGAGCTTGAGCTCTCACTATCCGTCAACGGAGTTAGTCCGGTCTTAGCCCGGATTTCTCGCCAATAAAGGCTGCCCGACGGCAGAGAGGTTGGGGAAACATGGAGATTGCCCCCATGACCGCCCCAACCCCCACGGCGTGCCTCCCGCCGCCGGCAAGCCGCCGCCGCTTTTGCGTCCGGATTGGGGTGCTATAGAGGTCAGACGGTGCCGATGCCGAATATATTGATCGGTTGGCACGAGAGAGCGTGCGCCATACACGTGCATTTGGGACTTACGGGGTGTGCGGGTAATCGGCATACGTTGATTATGGGGATGTATCCGAGTTCGACCGAGGCCACGGTGATACGGACGTGGAAGCGGACGAGTGCGCTGCATTTGATTACGGATCCGGCATTGTTGGGCATTTCTGTTTATGAGGCCATGCCGCCAGCCGAGGCTAGGTAATTTACCGAGTATTTGGGGGGGAGCCAGCTACTGCTGCACGATTAACAGCAAGACGGACTATCAGATGCAGGCACCGGTCACGGCCTGGGGCAGAAGCTCTTCAGGAGGCATTGGCGGAATCGGTCTACGCCGAACACACCGTTTTCCTTTGTGTTTAACAATGCGGCGATGCCTGGGAGGAAGGTCTTCAAAGCCATGCCGCCGCAGGTGGTTGATCCGAACTGGAGGGCACCGGTGTTTTTTCTTCATCGTGGGGATGGTCTGCCTCGTGCGAAACGGTGAAGCACGACTTAGGGCTGCAGGTTCCGTTGATTATTCGCCATCCCAAAGAAGAAGCTGCTCGAGGAGTTGTACGACACCGTTGCCGATCCGCATGAGATTCATCATCTGGCAGGCGACCCTTGATATGGGCAGAAACTGGGGGAGCTAGCGGGAAGCGAGGGAGACTTTTATCGATGTGTAAGGGGATATTAGATTGATTTCGGAGTCGGAGTTGATTCATCCGGTTATGGTCGCCGGATGGGGTGCAACCAGAGCCGCCGATACTTGAGATCAAGGTTGAATGGTGATCAGATTGAACTTGTTTGTTCCGGGGAGCGGGTGTCCATCGCGTATCGGTAGGATGGCGAGGGGCCTTTGCTGTTTTATCGGGGGCCGATAGATGAGACACGGGGACGTTCCATCGAGGCGCAGACAATTCGATGTGGCTGGAAAAAGGGCGGCATACCCCGCGGGTGTCACTGGCTCAATAGCGTGAGGCGATTGAAAACAATCAATCTGAGGCGGACTCTTTCACTTGCCTTTGTTTTTGTGCCGTTGCTGCTGTTGGCTGACGGGAAACCGTGGTTGTTGGTGCTCACGGATATAGGGCAGGATAAGGATGATTAACAGTGCCTG
The DNA here is from genome assembly GCA_024761205.1 of Limisphaerales bacterium. Taxonomy (GTDB): domain Bacteria; phylum Verrucomicrobiota; class Verrucomicrobiia; order Limisphaerales; family AAA164-E04; genus UBA2970. The sequence continues at coordinate 15,053 of JAMASS010000055.1, read as the reverse complement.
GTGCGGCTGTTGCTCTATGCGAGTGAATTTGAGATCGAAGGACTGATCGCTATTGCGACAATTGCAAGCACGAGCCGCCGACGATTCGCACAAACATTATTTATGAAAGGATTCGACGCTATGATAAGGCCTAGTCGAACCTTTGATTGCATGATCCGGATTATTCATCGGCGGATGGGTTACAAATGGCGGTGAAGGCAGGTAACGATCGGGGTGGTGTGTCGGTGCCAGTTTTTGAAACCATTGACATCCATCGTGATACGGAGGGTTCCGATTGGATAAATTACCCGAGGGGATGTTCAGGGAGGCGGGCCGTTAACTATCGCGTTTGGGGCGGTACCTGTGATTTGGCGCCGGCTTTGGTGAAAGGTTCGAACGTATCGGTCAAACACCGAAGTAGATGCTTTTGTTAAACGCCTTCGAATCTATGAGATCGGCGGTCAAGACGCGACCGGTGCATGGATCCGAACGGAGTTTCCGAATCTTTTCTACACTCACGCCTGGCTCCGGAGAGGAGCTCCTTTGAGTCGGCTTATCGGGGAATCTTCTTGGGAGGGGATTATTCGACCTTGAGTACGGATTGCTTGAATCGCCACGTTCGCGAAGGTCACGGACCCTTGGTGCGTTCTATCCGCCCAAGACTTACTCTCAGAAGAATCCCCACGGCGCCATCAGAGAATGGGACACGCCTTCGATGTTCTATTTCCTGGAAAACGGACTACAGGATTCTTGGAAGCCTAAGTTTGGTGGATGGGGGCGTTTTGTTTGGATCTGGACGTATTTTAACGACCAGCAAGATGCGGTTAATGGAAAACCAGAGAATGATTGCCGCACTCCAGTCCCGCTTCCGCTTATGGGACGTAGGCTGATCCTGTTAAGGGGACGCCTCATCAAGGGACAATGGTGGTGGAAAGACCGCCAATGGGAAGGGCTCGAGCCCGAGGCATCGCATTAATGAAGCTCTGCGCCAGGATGCCATTCAACTGAGCTAGCAACTCGATCGAGCCGACGAACAACTCGAAAAGCAAGGTTGCCGGCCGGCGCATTCCAAGGGTGGCGGCCGCTCGTCCGCCGCACCGAACACCGGGCCCCCCCTTCGGTTCGATTTAGAGCTTGGAGGCCGGTTTCGCGGCCCTTAGCCGCAATCGGATGAGCCGAGCCGAGGCTGACATCTCTGGGTGCATCAGCCGAGGAGGGCAGGTTGAGGGGCTTGGGGAAACGCTGATTTAATCCCTGAGCGTTGCTGTTTTCGGTGATTTTTCCGGGGAAAACCGAGTTTCTGGTTATGTAATCAGCGTTTCCCTGGCGCGCACTCCTCCCGCCGAGGCGGACAGCGGGGTCTCAAGGACTCGCAAGGCATTGGCGCCGAGCAGAGGAATCACGACCTCCCGGCTCATGGGGCGATTGGAAGGACCAACGAACGCCAAGAAACCATCGGGGCAATTCAACGCTCAGAGTTGTGGGGCGATGCTTCGTCGCTTTGGCTGCCGGATGCACTCGCTGGCGTTATAAGGTCGTCAAGGCGAGGCGTTTTCACCACAGCCTGGACTTTGCCCTAGCGGGAGCACACAAAAAAGGGCAGACACAAAAGGCTACCCTTGAATCGCAATGGAGGTCGTCAGATTCTATTCCTGCTCGCCTTCGCCAATCTGAAAACGCAGGAAACGCCGCACGACAAACTCATCGCCCATCTCCTTGCCCACGCTGGCAATGTGCTCCTTGACGGTCACTTCCCCGTTCTGACGAATAAATCCCTGATCTTCCAGGCAGGTGTTCTGATAGTACTTCGCGAGCTTACCCTCGATAATCTTGGCAATCGCTTGCGGAGGTTTCCCCCGCGCTTGATCTTCGGCAATCTCCTTTTCCTTCCGCACGATCGCCGGATCAATTTCATCTCGCCGCACCGCAACGGGATTGGCCGCTGCGATCTGTAAGGTGATGTCTTTGACCAAGCCAGCGAACTGCTCGTCTCCAATACTGCTCGCATTGTTCGCGCCGACTTCAACCAGCACGCCAATCTTGGCGCCGGTATGAATGTAGGCGGCGATCATACCGGTTCCGGAAACATCCATTCGAGTGCGCCGCCCGATCTGGATATTCTCGCCAATCTTGGCCACTTGCGCCGCTCGCATCTCTTCAATCTCCGTGTCCGGTGATTTCACCAAGGCTTTGGCGACCTGGTTGCAAAACTCTCGGAAGGTTTCGTTCTTGGCGACAAAGTCGGTTTCACAGTTCACCTCCACCAAAGTCCCAGATTTGGAATCGGGACTGATATAATGGGCGATGACTCCCTCGTTCGCCGATCGCCCGGCCTTCTTCGCCGCACTGGCCACCCCCTTCTTCCGAAGCACATCAACGGCCGCTTCCAAATCGCCGCCGGTCTCGGTCAGGGCCTTCTTACAATCCATGAACCCCGCATTTGTCATTGCCCTCAGTTTCCCTACGGCTGTCGCAGTAATTTCCGCCATGTTTTATCTAAATTAAACTCAGTTTTGGGTATCAATTTTTGGTGCCAATCTTGGTCGCAAGCCCAATCCATCGGTTCGAGTTGGAACAAAGAAGCCCCTTCATGATAAGATCAGAACACTCCGCTAGTGCTCTCCCGTCGGGGCGGAGGGAGCTTCAGGAACAGGAACTGTCGCTGGAGCCGGTGCCTCCGAAGCCGTTGGAACGGTGGGAGCCGGAGTCGCCCCCATAGCCGCCTCCGCCAAAGCAGCAGATGCCACCGCCTCTTCCTCTTGTTTCTTGGCTTCCTCGGCACGCGCCCGAGCTTGGGCGGATTCAAACTCAGAACGAGTCTGAACCAAATGCTCAGAAACCATGTTCAGGATCAATCGCAGCGACCGAATGGAATCATCATTTCCAGGAATCGGATAGGTGGCTTGATCGGGATCGCAATTGGTATCCACGATCGCAACAATGGGGATATTCAATCGCAGCGCCTCGGCCACCGCGTTGTGCTCCCGCTGCAAATCGATGATAAACAAGGCCGCCGGGAAGGAATCCATGTTTCGGATACCGTCCAGATTCCGATGCAGTCGAGAGGCCTCGCGATGTAGCATGGCCTGCTCCTTTTTTCCGTAAGTAGCCAGCTTGCCGAGGGATTCCATCGACTCGATTTCCTGCAATCGCTTTAGAGACCTCTTGACGGTCTTTAAATTGGTCAGCGTGCCCCCTAGCCAACGTTCCGTGACAAAATGGTGCCCCGAGGCATCGGCAGTTTCCTTCACGGCAGCCTGGGCTTGTTTCTTCGTGCCCACAAACAAAATTTTTCCTCCAGTGCGAGCAGTCTTGGTGAGAAAATCGCACGCTTCCTTGAGCTGATTGACTGTCTCATTTAAGTCAATAATGTGAATCCCGTTGTGCGCATCAAAAATGAAGCGCTTCATCTTTGGATTCCATCGTCGGGTTTGGTGTCCAAAGTGAACACCGGCTTCTAATAACTCTTTAACTCCAATTTCTGTCACAATTTCCATTTTTGATTACCGGATCCTTGCCTCTCTTCTCAGACAAGTCTCCGTCCCGAGGAACACGGGATCTGATTTGGTGCTGTTATGGCCGCCTTGAGAGCCCTGTCTCTCAAGATTCACTGACCGTTTCGTTCGCAACGCGGAAAATCACTCAAATACCCGCGAAAGGATAAGGAACCTACCAAAGCCACAGATCACAGCAATCTTTTATTTCACTACAAAATTCGACAAATTCGGTGAGGAAGTGAGGCGAGAGTCTCTTGAGCCGCCACCCGCCGTAGCTTGAGCGAAGACGGACGGCCCCCCTCCCGGAATCGCCGCTTGGGTGTATAAGTATCCATTCGATAGCTCCGTTCCCATACTCGGCAATAACGGATCAAGAGCTCCTCCCCGCTTCATTCCAATCGCACCGTTAGCCCATCCATCCCAAGTTCATTCTCATGAATCCAGCGATGAAGCTCTGATCGGTGTGCGTGAATATCTCCAAGACACCATCGTATCCTATCTCAAGGCGGCCGGCAAATAGTCTACTCTCATGATAAAAGGACAAGCGTTTGATTCATGGCACCGCTAGCGGTGGGGCTTGGCGGCAACGGTCTGCCTTTTGTTCTTACGGCGTTCGGACCAACCGGAAACGCCCGATTCAGACCCCAAGGCGCAGGATGACGACTCGGCTTGGCGTCGGAAGACAACTGAAAATAACCACAGACTCTTCCACTTCACGACCGTGAAATCCGCGATGGCGACCAAGAGCAACAGCGCAAACTTGGCGCGCTTCCCGCCAAACAGACGCATCGGGCTCAGCACAATCCTCTCCGCCCCTATCCATCAATGCGCGTCAATCACCACGGCCAACGCAATGACGATGCCAATCGCCCCCGACAACCTTTCCGGAAGCATCCCTACTCGGGAGATTTTCGTCGCCGCATCTCCTTCGGCCAAACAAACTCACGGTAAACGCCGCCGTGATTGCGATAAACGCACTGATCCGCAACATGATGAATCATCGGCGGCACAATCACGACACCAATGAAGATGGCAAAAGGATGAATATCCATAAAACAAATTTCACCTGGCTAAAAGAAAACGCTAGGGTTCTGCCAAACCCGAGGCCGCCAACAATGGCATGTTTCGGGTGAACGAAACCACTAATGACACTACCCGCCACATCTCGATCACTGCGAGCTATGCAACGTTCGCAACAAAGGACAGGGCATTGGCAAGACCGGTGAATCCAACCGTGTCTTCCAAAGACTAAAACTCCGAAAGTATTGACGAAACCGAACACCAGATTTTATGAACGCAAATAGGGCATTAAGGTTGGCTGTTGTCGGGCTAGGATTGGTCGCGACCATTTCGGGAACCGCGGCTAAATTCCATCAAGCCAAGATCTTTTTCCAAAACGAAACTCTCCTGATTGGTTACGAACTGGAAAGGACAGTAGGCATCGTCCAGCTCTTCCATTCAACCAACCCCGTAGCGAAGAGCGCCGACTGGAAATTTGCCAAACTGGCGCCCGGCGATTCATCTCTCCACGGTTCGTTCAATATCAGCAGCTATTCACAAGCCAACGACACGGGCTATTTTCAGCTTCGAACGGTCGAATGGAAAGCGCCAGCCGCCTTCGTCTGGATTCAACCCGGCGGCTATTTGATGGGTAGCCCCGACACCGAGGCTGAAAGATTCACTGATGAGGGCCCTCAACATCACGTGACCGTCGATTCAGGATTCTGGTTATCTCAATATGAAGTGACCCAGAAGAAATACCAATCGATCACCGGATTCAATCCGAGCCGAGCCCAAGGGCTTCCGGACAATCCCGTCGAGAATATTTCCTGGGTCGAGGCAATGGATTACTGCCGCCGGCTGAACCAAGCAGCAATGAACGCCGGAAAGCTGCCGCAGGGCTATGAGTTCCGATTACCCACTGAAGAAGAATGGGAATACGCCTGCCGCGCAGGCACAACAACCGCCTACAGTTATGGCGATGACGTCGAAGACCTAAGCGAACACGGATGGTATGCAGACAATAGCGGCAGCACCCCCTCCCCGGTCGGCTCCAAAAAACCCAATCCCTGGGGCCTCTATGACATGCATGGAAACGTCTTCGAATGGTGCTATACCCGCTACAAAGCCTATCCGGGCGGCAAGATTCGCAATCTCAGCATAGATTACCGAGCCGTTCGCAGTGGCGCCTTCATCTGCCCGCCAACCATTCTCCGTTCCGCAACCCGCTTCGAATCAGCACCTGCCGTCAGTCGCTCATGGTTGACCGGCTTTCGCGTGGCTCTGGCGCCAATAATCGAAGGTCACTAGTCCTCAGCTTCACAGCCTCGCCCCCAAAGGATCGCTATCCACGAATCCCGCTCATACGAAAATCTCACGGCTCACATGCCCTCGAACATCCGCCAACCATCAATCAATGCCGTTGTCCCGAACGTCAATCGCTCGTGATCGATGATCAGCTTCGACGCCAATGAACGTTGATTTTCGCTCCCTCACTTGCTTCCGCGCCCCTTTGGAACATCTCGATAAAAGGGCCGACCCCATGCCGCCGCACGAAAACAGCAGCGGTCACATCTCTATTTCGCCGCCCATGTCGCCACGGTTGAGAGCCATGGCCATTTGTTTTGCAATAGAACGCGCACGGGGCGCACTTACGAAACTCACACCTTGCCCCGACTGCCACCAGCTCGGGTCTCCGACGCCGGCATCCTCCCCCTCCATGTTGTTGAAACATCGTTTCAGGTGGGCGCGCATCATCTTAACGGTAAAATTGCGCTCCGCTTGCAGTCTCTGGAAAAACGGACTGGAAAACACGCAGAAAAGATTCGCCCCAATGTGTTTATAGAGAAGGGAATCATCTTCGACATCCAGGACTCCCACGATGGCCTTCCAATAATTCAGGAAAATCCTCTTTTGCTTCTCAAAGTCATCTACAGCCGCAAAAGGATTGCTGGCCACAAACAAGTATGTGTCAATTAAGCTGACAAAGGAACCTTGTTTGATTGTGCTTGTGTCTTTCTTATCTTCGTTGGCCATTTGAATTTTTCCGCACCAGGGGGAATCCGGCTCCTCATTCAAATAAACCACTATCTTTACCGCCTTGTCCGTGTCGCCCTTTTCAACGATCTTTCGGATCCAATCAGGCAGTGTCGGCATATCCTCATCCACATCGAGAGATTGCGTCAACCGGGCCTGAATGCGCTGCGCAACGGCCTTGTCCACACTTTTCTGCGTGGTGTTCACGATGAGAAAATGGCTCATCTGATGAAGCAACGGCAATTCAACGGCGATATTGACCGGCACTTCAAAGTCAAGGATGCGTTCATAGGCGTCAGGATATCTTTCGGGGAACTCTTGGGCTCTTTCCGCTGCTAGCCGCAAACCTTCAAGGCGGTGCTGCCCATCGACGACACTGAACGGCCCCACATCTTTCAAGTTGAAGGAAATCATGTTGCGTTCTTTGTCATGGGCGATGCTGTGCTTAGTCGCCAGGAAAACGGAGGTCGGCAGGAATGCGTCCATTTGCTCCTGTCCTGCAAGGATGTAGCCAGCCAATTTCTTGGCTCGGGCCGTGCTCAACAAGCGTTGGTAGCCGGAGTGATCGGGGGTTTTCGGGTCGAGACGGTCCACGGAACAAAAATCCGGTTGCAGAAGCGTCTCCACCTTTAACGAGGTGCTGAAGAGCTTCAGATTGCCTTGGGTGATTCGCGCGGCCGGAGCGGTTATGGTTTGTTGCTTCATGCGGTGCGCATGATATGGGCCAACAGCCCTTGGGCAAATCCAATTTTGCCGAGACCATCCTGGAAAACCCGAAACTCGGAAATGCCGGAGCAATGCCGACATCGCAGGAATTCCAAGGCGGCGAAGGAACGCCGCCTTCCTCAATCACCGCCCTCGAATTTCATTTCATCACCCGAACGGACGCCGGGATCCCCTTTTCCCGCCCCGCTCCAAATCATCGCTTTCCAAAAACTGAACTGCGCCCCATTACTTCGTTCCCGCAATCTCTACCGTTGTGTTTCGCTACGGGATCAGGCAGATTTACTTTATGAAACCCGTCCCAATCGCCACCAATTTTCTCAGCCTTTGCCTAGCCGCCCAGTTCGTCCAAGCCGCCGATCCCAAGCCCTTACTCTGCATCGGCAACTACCATAGCGAAGCGGACGCAATCAAACAGCTCGAACGACTAGCGGCCACCCACTCCAATCTTGAAGAATGGCGGCAAAGGCGAGAACGCATCAAAAAACAGATTCTCGATGGCGCGGGATTGAACCCACTCCCGAAGCGAACGCCGCTGAACCCCATCATCCATACCAAGCGAACCTATGACGGTTATTCCGTCGAGTCCGTCGCCTTTGAAGCACGCCCCGGATTTTACGTCTACGGCAACCTCTACCGCCCAACAAAACCAGCAAACACCGAGCTCGCCGGGATTCTTTGTCCCCACGGTCATGCCCGAGGGCCTGAAGGCGGGCGCTATCGCGCCGACCAGCAATATCGTTGTGCAACACTCGCTCGCATGGGTGCTGTGGTTTTCTCCTATGACATGATCGGTTTCGGGGATTCCGAATTCCTCGGTTGGAAACACAGCCACCAGCAAGCCCTGCCGCTGCAAACCTGGAGCAGTATCCGCGCCCTCGACTTTCTGCAATCCCTTCCCGGCATTGACGACCAGCGAATCGGTGTGACGGGATGCTCGGGCGGCGGCACGCAGACCTTTCTCCTCACGGCGCTCGACGATCGTATTGCCGTCTCGGTTCCAGTGGTGATGGTCTCCGCCCATTTTTTCGGCGGCTGCCACTGTGAAAGCGGTATGCCGATTCACCGCACGCACGACTATGAAACCAACAACGCCGAGATCGCCGCCCTCGCCGCCGCCCGCCCAATGCTGCTGGTTTCAGTCGGCGGCGATTGGACCAAAAACACCCCATATGTGGAATATCCGTTTATCAAACGCATCTACACCCGGTATGACGCCGCCCATCGGGTCGAGAACGTCCATTTCCCGGAGGAAGATCACGGCTATCAGTTTCCCAAACGTCAAGCGATGTACCCCTTCATGGTGAAACATCTTGGGCTGGACTCGACAGGCGTACTGAACCCTGCCACCGGAAAGTTTGACGAGAGCGCCACGGTGATTGAGACCCCGGCACAAATGCGAGTCTTTAATTCGCCGGCGAGTCTGCCGCAGCATGCATTAAAGCCAGGCTCCACCGTAAGGCTTCAGGGAGAAAAGCGATCTGATCCGCCTGATCACCCGGCCAGCCCCCTACGCTAGCAACGGCTTGACCACTTTGCCATGCACGTCCGTCAGCCGATAGTCCCGCCCCTGGAAGCGGTAGGTCAGTTTCTCATGATCAAAGCCCAGTAAGTGCATGATCGTGGCCTGCAGATCGTGGATATGCACCGGGTTTTCGGCAATGCTAAATCCGAGGTCGTCAGTCTTTCCGTAATTGAACCCGCCCCTGACACCGCCACCAGCCATCCACATGGAATTACAATCAGGGTAATGATCACGTCCGAGGATTTTGCTCTTCGCAGTGCGTCCCTCACGGAACGGCGTGCGCCCGAATTCACCGCCCCAAACGATCAGGGTTTCATCCAGCATTCCACGATCCTTCAAGTCTTTGATCAACGCGGCAACCGGTTTGTCCATGGTGGCGCATTTCTCCGTTAATCCCTTGGTGATGCCGGTGCCTTCACCGGTGCCATGAAAATCCCACCCCCAATCAAAGAGCTGCACAAATCGTACCCCGGATTCCGCCAGCCGTCGGGCGAGCAGACAGTTGTTGGCAAAACTACCGGCACCCGGCTCCGCCCCGTAAGCTTCCAAGGTCTTTTGCGGCTCCTGGCTAATATCCATGAGTTCTGGAACCGACATCTGCATCCGATAAGCCAACTCGTACTGAGCGATACGAGTCAACGTTTCCGGATTGCCCAATTCGGATGCCTGCAACTCGTTCAATTCTCGCAATGCATCCAAGCTCTTTCGCCGCATGCCTCGACTCATCCCCTTGGGGTCGGAGGCATAGAGCACGGGATCACCCTTGGATCGGCATTGCACTCCTTGATACACGGAAGGAATAAACCCGCTCCCATAGGAATTTCGACCGCCATTCGGCTGCACCCCGCTGGAGATCAGCACGACAAAACCAGGCATGTTTTCGTTCTCCGTTCCCAAACCATAAGTCACCCAAGAGCCCATTGAGGGCCGGCCCGAGCGAGGCGATCCGGTGTAAACCAAGAGCTCCGCAGGCGCGTGATTGAATTGGTCGGTATGAACCGAGTTAATCACGCACATCTCATCGGCCACCGTATGGAAGTTCGGCACGGCATCGGACATCCATGTGCCAAGCGAACCATAGCGGGCAAATTTGCGCGGCGTGCCCATCAGCTTTGGCATACCTGTGGTGAACGCAAACGTACGCCCCTTCAATACGGAATCGGGACAATCCTCACCATCATGTTTGACCAGCGACGGCTTGTAATCAAACAGATCCAAATGAGGCGGTGAACCCGTCATGTGCAGGTAAATCACCCGCTTCGCCTTCGCCGGGAAGTGCGGTGCCTTCGGCGCCATGGGATTCGGAGGCAACGACACCGGCGCGGCAACCGTTTCTTTGCCAAGCAGAGCGCCCAAAGCAAGCGCTCCCACGCCCGTTTCTTTCAAAAAATGACGCCGTGTCTGTAGCTGAATATTTTTCAGGTGCGGATTCATATCTAATTTACCGTTTCAAAAAGATCTCATCCAGATTGAGAATGACATTGCCGACGACCGTCCAAGCCGCCAGATCAGCCAACTCAGCTCCGGCCCTCGGATCGCCCAAGGGATTCGTGGCCATCTCCCGCGCCAACTCGGGATATTCCCCATATTCACGCTTGGCTGATTCGTACAGGACGATCAATCGGTCACGCTCGGCTTCCGTCGGCGGCCGAATGAGCGCGGTGCGAAATGCCCAGTCCACTTTCGCCGCCGCAGAACCATCCCGCTCCGCGATGCGACGGGCCAACCCTTGAGCGGCTTCCACATAAACGGGATCATTCAAGGTGACCAAAGCCTGCAAGGGTGTGTTGGATCGCGGACGGCGAACTGTGCAAACTTCGCGGTTAGGAGCGTCGAAGGTCGTCATGGATGGATACGGATTGGAACGCCGCCACTTCGTATAAAGACCGCGCCGATACTTGTCGCCGCCCTTGCTCGTTTCCCAATCGATACCGCTGCCAAACGCCGCCGAAAGCCCCGTCTTCGGCTGTGGAGGGCGGGATGGCGGTCCATATTTTTTATTGCACAACAACCCGCCGATAAACAACGCCTGATCTCGGATCATCTCAGCGGATAATCGAATGCGAGGCCCCCGCGTAAAGAAGCGATTGCTCGGGTCCGCCTCCAGCATGGCCGGCGTGACCTTGGTGGATTGCCGATAGGTGGCGGAAGTTGTGATCAGCTTAATTAAATGTTTCAGGTCCCACCCGCTGTCCATTAACTCCACAGCCAACCAATCCAAGAGTTTGGGGTGGGATGGCAACTCCCCTTGCGACCCAAATTCCTCACTCGTCGGAACGATTCCCGTGCCGAACAACTGCTCCCAATGACGATTGGCAATGACGCGGGCCGTCAACGGGTTCTCTTCACTCACCAGCCACTTGGCTAAAGACAGACGGTTCTTGGGAGCCGACTCAGCTAGGGGATGAAACACTGCGGGTGTTCCTTTGAAGACTTCCTCTTTCTTGTTGAGATGGTTTCCCCGAACTTGGATGTGTGTCTTACGTCTTTTCTCCGGAGCCAATTCACGGAAGATCGGCACGGTCGTGTACGGACGATATTCTTTCAATTGCTTTTCGACCCTAGCAAGCCGCTCTTGATAGGGGCGGAGCGTTGGCGAGACCGTCCGGTGATACGCAGCCAAAGCCACTGTCTGTTCCGGACTGCGCTTGCCCGGCTCCACGGCAAGTGCCTCTCGCACGATGTCCGGCAAGCGTAAATGCTCGGATATCTGGGGGCTTGCAGCTGTCGAGACAGTGAAAGCATCAATCAAGCGCCTGGCATGTTCGGACTCCTGTCTAAGGGTCAAAATAATAGTCCCGGCATCTCCCACCAATGAGGCCGCCAAAACCAAAGTCAACTGATGGGCCTTTTGAGTCTGCCCACCACCGATCCAAGCTTTCTTCGGATCAAGCTTTTCAGTAAGGACCGAAGCCGCACCAGATCGCTTTTGCCCATAATCGGCGACTGCTGCAGAAAACTTCAGCAAACGCGCACCGCTGGGGGCCAAAGTCAAGCCCGGCAACGGCACCTCACTCAGTGAGTTTTCCCAAACGACCGCTCGATCCGAGGAAAGTAACTTCAAGTGAAAACCCGCCAGACGACCACTGATTGCGGGCCCGCCATCCGTTCGACTCCAAATCGAGAGTTCATCCACAGCAACGGAATCTCCCAAGTCCAACTCCCACCAAGGATTCTCCGTGGTTGCCGTATGCGTCGTTGATTTGGCGCTGTAGTTACCGTCTCGATTCCCATCAATAGCAAGGCGCGCGTCCCCCTGATAAGCCGTAGAGCTTTGGCTCGCCTCTCCGGATGTCGCGATGTTGTCGCCGTCACGGATGACTTCTACTTCCGCCAAGGATAGTATCTTTCCCTTCCCCGGAAGCTCGATGCGGATGAATTGAGCGGCAACCGGCTCCGCCTTGTCAGGATGAAAAACAGCCTGAACTTGGGACAGAGCGAATTTCTCCTCTTGAGCCCGGATATCTAAGCGAATCGCCTCAATGGCTTTCTCACCATCCGTCTGCAAGTGAACCCGGTAAGTTTCTTTGTCGGGTTTGACACCGTGAGCCCGCACCAAGCCTTTGTCAGTGACCTCAATTTCTCGACGAACCGCTGAGACCTCTCGCGGATGCCGAATCTCCCACACAGGAGGTTCGCTCATTCTGGTTTCCCAGGCTCGCTGTTCCGCATCGACCACATCATTGGGACGTTCAATCTGCCACTTAAGCTTTTCAATTTGATCTTGCCACTCGTTCCTTTGCTTCTTTTGCATCTCGGTATAGAGCGAGAGAACGGGCTCCTCACTGCGCTTGTCGCTGTCTTGGGTGTTGTTGAAGAACGCAAAGAACTTGAAATACTCCTCTTGGGAAATCGGATCGTACTTGTGGTTGTGGCATTGAGCACAGGCCATGGTCGTCCCCATCCACACCTGCATGGTGGTGTTGACTCGGTCAATGATCGCCTCATTCCTAAACTGTTCGTCGTTGGTCCCGCCTTCGTTGTTGGTCATGGTGTTCCGATGAAAAGCCGTGGCAACGAGCTGACTTGTGGTCGGGTTGGGCAGCAGATCACCGGCAAGTTGCTCCACAGTGAACTGATCGAAGGGCATGTTGTCATTCAACGCACGAATCACATAATCCCGGTAGCCCCAAATCGTCCTCGGCGGATCATCGGCATACCCGGCAGAGTCCGCGTAACGGGCCAAATCCAACCACACTCTGGCCCAACGCTCCCCAAAAGCGTCCTTGTGCAATAAGGCATCAACATATCGTTCATAAGCCAAAGGACTTTGATCTGTGAGAAAAGCCTCCACCTCATCCAAACTCGGCGGCACACCGGTGAGATCGATCGCCGCACGCCGCGCCAAGGCCCACCGATCCGCATCCTCGGAAGGGCTCAGGTTTACCGCGTCGAGCTTTGCCAACACAAAGTAGTCAATCGGATTCCGCACCCAATCCAATCGAGAGATGCCCGATACACTAGGGCGACGCGGTTTGACGTAAGCCCAATGTTGCGCATAGGTCGCCCCTTCTTTGATCCACTGGCGCAAGAGAGAAATCTGCTGCAGAGATAATCTCGGCCCACTCTTTGCCGGTGGCATCCGATCGTCTTCGTCAGCCGTGGTCACCCGTCGAAGCAGTTCGCTGGCCTCGGGATCGCCCGGCCTGATGGCCGCATACCCTCCCAAATCCGCCCGAGATCCATCCTGAATATCTAAACGCAGATCCGCCTTTCGCTCGGCCGGATCCGGCCCATGGCAGGTCAGACAGTTATTGGATAAGATGGAACGGATATCCCGATTAAAATCGATCTCGGTTCCCATTGCCGCAGAGCCAAACATCAAGAAACCAACCAACAGCCCTGTTGCTTTCCGGCTAAAACTCATCAACATAACATAAGCTCTCCATCAACACAGCGCGACGCTAAAAATCGAATACTCGAAGAGGACCATTGCTGTGGCGATGTTGTCGCTCGTTATTGGAGATCGGTCAAGACGGCCTCGTGTCCACCCAATCGCTTTGATGACATGACCATTCCATCGAAAGCACTCCTTCGCTCCCAACAGACTACAAGAGAATGGTTATCAACCATACTTGTGTGGCAATTCCATCCAGACCGACATCCAAATGAGACGCCAGAAACCCTTCATTTATCAAGCGTCTCCCCGTTTGAGGGCAAGCCAGCACAATTGACAAACACACGTCTACTGTGTTCAGTCGTCCCGCCAATCAATCGACACCAACCACCGTTTGCCATCCGATTGATCGATTGCGCATGCTCCACTCCCTTTCATTGACAGAACAAACCATCAAGCCTCCTTCCTTCTCATAGGCGTCGAGCTCAGACGCTGGACGCATGATGATATGGACCGGAAAAGTTGTCCCGTGTCCAGGCCCTAATCTCATCAACTCTAGTTGCAAATTGATACACACAGCTGCTGCCAACCCCTTCGGACGCAGAACCATTCTCAAAACGGATATCGGCGGCACTCCACGGTCCTTCAACACTGGCCCGCTTTTGAATGTGTTCACGTGCGGCATCCCCTGACCATCCACCCATCCGAAGGGGAAGCCGCCAGACCGAGATCATCGATAAAAAGGCCACCAAAGGAACGACAGCGACGGGTATGGTCATCGGTCTCCGACAGCCGATGACGTGGCACTCGTCCATGTCCGTATGCCAATAGGACTAGCCCACAATGCCCCACAAAACACCTTGAACAACCCAAAACCCGGGAAAACCAAGAAGGATCAACGGATAAGAAATCGCTATCGCCAACAAACTAGCTCCCAGCACGGGGCGTTGCGCTACCAAAAAATGCACTCCCACCGCTCCCACAGTAACGACGACCGTGACTGCTGCCACCATCATTAGCTGAGCGGCAGCACCGACAGACTCCGGGGCAACGGCAAGCCCACAAAAGAACAAAAACACTGCGATCATGCTGCCCATGATAACTACTGCTAAGGACCGCTACAGCCCTTCCTTGGCCAGCGTGGATGCGACACCTATCAGGGTCAACACGGAGATGAGCAGGAATGGCAACGCGAAGGTTTTCATAGAGTGCGCCCAACTTGTCACCATACACAGTGTCGAAACTGAGGATCGCGAATAATGTCAGGGTCAGATTGAAAAAACCAACAGGAGCAGCGGCTACGGAACTAAGTCCGGCAACCTTGTTCAATCTCACGGGCAAACTCGCCTTCACTTGGGATCATGGCGAGTTATTTTTGTCCGGGGGCAAGATTCTTGGGTCTGGGCTGTGGTATTTCAGGCCGGGGCCGCGTTGTCTCAAGCGACTCCCATGGCGC
>JAMASS010000054.1 GCA_024761205.1 Limisphaerales bacterium | reverse complement strand
AGGCGAGATCGAATGAAGGTGATGTGGTGTTCGACCCGTTCTGTGGTTGCGCCACTACCTTGGAGGCCGCGCATAGCTTGAAACGCCGCCGGATCGGAAGCGACATCGCCATCCACGCCATCAAGCGCGTGGCTACGGCTCGTCTGCATGATCGGCTCGGATTGAAGGAAGGGGTTGACTTCACCATTGATAGCGTGCCAAGCACGCTTGAAGGCGCCATTGATTTATGGAAGCGAGACGCATATCACTTCCAGAAATGGGTGGTAGAGAGGAGGTGGACGGTTTCGTCACGACGAAACGGGGCATTGACGGACGCATCTACTTCGGGCGGTCAAGGAAGAAGTTGCGCTCGATGGTGTTGGAGGTGAAGGGCGGCGAGAATGTCAATATCAGCGTGGTGCGCCAGCTGCGAGGTGTCTTGGAACGTGAAGAGGCCGATATGGCCGGCCTGATCCTGATGCGCAATTTGAAGCCGCAGCAGAAAGCCGCCTTCAGCCGTGAGATGGCAATGGCCGGAGAGATGAAGGGCAAACACTGCCCCCGTCTGCAACTGCTGTGCGTGCCGGATATTTTGGCGGGGCGCCGCTTCACATTGCCGGAGGCGCCCGCCGCACGCGGGTCCAAGCAGGGGCAGCTGACACTCCCCACCGAAGGCTCTCCATGTCCATAATTTATCGTTGCGTTGTTTTTTAAAACGGCCGACGAATGCTACGATGACTACCGCGCCATTGGCGGCATTATGGTTCCCTTCACGATCTCTCAGTCCGGCTAAACCGTAATATCGTTGATAGGCTTAGTAGTTCTTAGTTATATTCACGGAATGTCATTCGGACCTTGAGGCCCGGCCAAAATTGTCTTCGAACAGGGTGTACGGATCTTTCCACTTGCGGATTTCGACGTGTCCGTCGGCGAAGGAAAACCTGGCGGCACCGTTGTAATAGTTGGCCGGCATGTTGGCTCATTGGTACACTCGATTCACAAAGGCAAGTGGTGCCCGTCATCAATGGCATCCGTATGTCATTCAGGAAAACGTGCTTTGTTTCTCAATGGGTCCGATAATCGTCGAAAGTTTCTGAAAAGCAAAATGAGTCTTTGCAATTTCGGCCATGCATTAGCTGCCGCTGTTCATCGACATACTTCGAACTTGGGGATAGGCATTAGGGACGATCTTGGAAGCGGGTTTTCCTGCTGGGCCGCACGTTTTGCGCCGACGTCGTGTCCCTCTGGCATCGCGAGCCGCAGTTCCCGGTGCTCCGCGCGATTGCTGTGAGTCCGATTCCTTGGCCCATTGGCGGACTTACTTTCCAAGTAATGGTTGGAGCCATCGCCTGGCTCCTGAAAGTGTCACGCGTGTCTTGAATCTGCACCCAAAGTGATGCTGGGCTTTGTTCTTGTTAATGGATGAGTAACTCGGTAGGGTTAGGGCTTTGAAATTCGCTGTGCTTGAAGATAACCGTCAACTCCGCCTCTCTTCCTTTGAATGGCAATTGCCGCCGGGTGGCTTGGGTGGGGTTCCCTCGGGCGTCGATTTGTGGTGGATTCGATCGGATGATCCGCTATTTGATGATTTGTCTGATCACGATTGTTTGTCATCGGAAGAAACTGAGAGAGCGCATCGATTTCGATTTGAGCGAGACCGACGGTCTTATCACGTCTCTCACTGGTGCAAACGGTTGATTTTGTCCCGTTATCTTGGCGTGGCTCCCGGAGAACTCAGGTTTACGCAAGGGCAGTACGGTAAACCGGCATTAGTCGAAGGTAGTGTGTCATCTTCGTTGCCGTTCAATCTCAGCCACTCCAAGGGCTTTACTCTGGTAGCCGTCGGGGGGAATGTTGAGGTTGGAGTGGATGTTGAGTTGTTGCAGACTGCCGAAAGGATGACATCCATTTTTAACCGGTTTGCTTCAGATGCGGAAAAAGCCAGCATTGATGTAGTCCAGCCGAGAGGGGATTTGGGGCGGTGGATGACGGCTTGGTGGGTGGGCAAGGAGGCGTTTATCAAGGCAGTCGGTCGCGGGTTATCGTTGCCGCTGGATCAGTTTTCCATTGGATTCTGTCCTGAAGGCGAATGGTTCGTGAAGGACGTCACCCCGGAGTTTGGCGCGGCATCGGAATGGAGTCTGCAGGTTTTTTCCATTGACAGGACTCATTTGGGGGCGTTGGTAGCGAGAGGTGGTTTGCGAGAGGTTCGGACTTTTCGGGGTGAGAGCCTTGTTTGTAAGGCGTCTGCGTAAGATCAAAAGTGATGAGATGGGGCAGGATTTTGTCGAGCCGTTATCGTTTGGATTGGAACAATGAAATGAGCAGGTGCCTTTCGCTTGACCACACAGCGCAGGGATTTCCTCCTCTTTCGCTGCACCGCGGGGAACATCGGCTCGAGAGACTCTTGCCACGTTGGCATCTCGGGCGTCGGTAAAGGAGCCAGTGCTGGAGCTGCAGGGATTCCAGGCTGTGTCGGGCGGTTTGGACCTGGCTGTCGTGGGTGGGTCCGACTTTTTGATTGCCCCGGAAAATGTGGCTGATTTGGTCAGGGAAGCGGCGGCAGGTTTGTCCGGTGACGAGATTCTTTTCAACGCGAGCTACAACCATTCCGGTCCGGGGGCTTTGCGCCGGGAACGGTATCGAAGATTTTTAATGGTCGTTTATCCCGGGAATGCCCTAGCGACTCGCGACGGTATTTACTCAGGCGATTGTCGAAGCGACTGAGAATTTTGAGCTGTCCACGATGGCCTCAGGAAGCGTCGATGTGCCCGAATACATCCCGAAATCATGAACACTCGTCGGCACCGGTGAAGAGTGGATTGAATTTCCTCCATGTCGCGCAAGAGAAGAGTAGCCGTTGTCTTGTGGTCCGCTATTTGGTGCATCCTACGGTCTTGGGCAGCGGCAATTTTGAGATATCGGGCGAATACCCGGGATATTTGATGCAACACCTCGAGGCATCTACCGGGAGGAAGCGTTATACTTGGGGGGCAGTCGGAAGCACGGGACATAGGGTTCCTGAAGCGGAAACGGATTTTGAGCGGAGCGAGTTGATGAGAAGGTCTTGGCTGGACGAGTGCTTACAGCCATGGATGCTGGATTAGGACCTTTATCTGATCTGGATGTAGAGGTTCTCGGGGTGCCCATCGAAGTAGCGCGCTCTTTCATCTGCGAGTTGGCTTACGGCTTCGTGTTTCAAAGTATTTGTTGCCAGCCTTGGGTAAGGATGCCTGAAATTGGTAGGAACGCCAGCCGATTACTGTGTGGGAATCAGTGTTTCGTTGAGATGAAGGGTAGCGAGCGGGATTGATTTATGGATTCTTAGCGTCAAGGGGGGACTGTGTGGGTTACATTTCACCGGATCGTTACTATTCATGATCAGGAACCAAGGGGAGGTTATGAACGTGGCACGATGTCATGGCTTGGTCCGCACCAGGAAGCCTATACGACGAATTTGGCTCATCACCTCCTCGGGCATTTGAATTAGAAACGAGGGACGAGAGCAAAAGATTTGTTGAAATATTAAGGTGGTTTTGAGTGTCTTGAGCAGGTGATGAAATACTTATTTTCTATTGCTTTGGTAGGGCTTTTAGTTGCGGCGAGCGAACTGAAGGCGAGTGGTGATTGGCCAGAGTGGCGTGGTCCCAACAGAAACAGCATTATTTCCACTGGCGAATCGATAAATTGGTCTAAGCTGGATAAAGCTAAAGTGCTTTGGGAAACCAAAGTTGGGATTGGTTATTCCAGTATCTCCGTCGTTGGGGACCGTGCCTACACCATAGGCCATGACGGTGATGGCAATGAGACGGTTTACTGTTTGAATGTGGGTAATGGAAAGGAAGTTTGGAAGTTTACTTACCCGGCCAAGCTTCTCCCGGCGATGCATGTTGGGGGACCGAACGCAACGCCCACAGTGGCGGATGAGCTGTCTACACCCTGAGTAAGGACGGCCAGGCCTTTTGTCTGGACGCGAAGACCGGAGAGACGCGTTGGTCCGCCAATATTGAATCGATCCTAGGCATCAAGACGCCTACTTAGGGCTATGCTAGTTCACCGAGAATCTTTGGGGATTGTTTGATTTTCGATGCCGGCAGGGTCGTTGCCTTGAATCTGAAAGACGGCAAACCCATCTGGCTCTCCGGTAACACCTATCATCCCGGGTATGCGACGCCGGTGATCTTCCAGAGCGGCGCCGATACTATCTTGACGTCGTTTGGCGGCAAGGGATTCTCCTTGATCCATGCGGCAAGCGGGAGGGAGATCGCGCATTATCCGTTCAAGACTCAATATAACATGACGGCTACGGATCCGTTGGTTTCGGAAATCGGTGAGTACATTTTTATTTCGGCGATTTCCCAAGGCGAGCTCTTACGATTTGATGGAACGAAACTCACCTCCGTTTGGCAATCGAAGAGGATGCGTAATTCGATGAACATTTGCGCCCTGCGCGACGGTCATTTGTTTGGAATCGACGGGAAACACAAGAGTTCGAGGAGCCGATTTACTTGCATTCGCTTCAACGATGGTGAAGAACTGTGGTCGAAGGAGAATTATGGTTACGGCACCATTCTCACCGTTGATGACATCCTGTTGGTGTTGAGCGAATCCGGAGATTTGGTGGCGGTAGAACCCTCTCTCGAAGGGTACAGGGAGCTTGGTCGGAAATCAGTGCTTGACTCTATTTGCTGGACGCCGCCTTCGCTTTCTGGCAAGCGGGTTTTTCTAAGGAATGATATGGGGCGGGCGGTTTGTCTGCAGCTGCCGTAGTTTGCTATTGGGATTCACTACGTTTAATTGCGCTCCATTTGTATGCGGAATCGAGAAAAGCGTTTTCTCGGTTCCGGGCTTTCATTAGCTTGTAGGGATGTTAGACATCTCCGATTTCTTTGATCTGAAGGAAACTGATCATGCCGCTCTTTTTGATGACATCCGCTATGTTTGGGAGGGACTGAAGGCTATTAAGGCCTATGTTGATGGACATTTGTCTCCCTCCCGGCAGCACAGTGTCAGAGGACGGGCGTTCGTGGATGAAAATGTCTCGATCAGCGAAGGGACGATCGTTGAGGATGGGGCCGTGATCTTGGGCCCCTCTATCATCGGCAAGTATTGTCAGATTCGCCACAATGCGTATGTTCGGCCGTATTCAATCATCGGTAACGAGTGTGTCGTCGGCAATTCCAGTGAAATTAAGCACTCTCTCCTTTTTAACCGGTGCCAGGTGCCTCATTTCAACTACGTTGGCGATTCGATTCTCGGTTTTCGGGCGCGTTTGGGCGCGGGTGTTAAGATCTCTAATCTGAAGTTAACGCCGGGAACCGTGGTGGTGGATCAGATGGATGAGGCGGGACGGCCGATTGACAGTGGCCTGCGGAAGTTTGGGGCCATGATGGGAGATCGAGCAGCGGTGGGGTGTAATGCAGTGCTCAATCCGGGGTCGATTTTAGAACCAGGATCGATCATCTATCCCAACGTGAATTGGCGTGGGATTCTGCCGCGCCAGATGATTGCGAAAAACCGAGCGACTGTGGAGGTGGTTCAGGGGCGTCCGCGGGCCAGCTAGTTGATCGGTGACCCTCGGAATGAGCCGTTGAGATCCTGGGATGCGCTCGCAGAGTTTGATTGATGATTAGCGGTTTCGAGTCTGAGTCGTTCCAAGACGAAGGCGGTCTGGCTGGATTTGTCGAACACTTCTTTTCCAATCAAGGCCCGCTGGCGGCGGCGAAGAATTTTGAATACCGCCCCCAACAACAAGAGATGGCGGTTTCGGTGGCTCGGGCCTTGGAGAGGGGGGGGCGTTTGATCGTCGAGGCGGGAACGGGAGTCGGAAAGAGTCTGGCATATCTGGTCCCTGCGATTCTTTTTGCGGTGAAGCACAAGAAGAAGGCCGTCATCTCCACCCAGACGATCAATCTTCAAGAGCAGCTGACGGAAAAGGATCTGCCCATGCTGGAAAACGTTTTGGAGGAGCCGTTCCAGTTCACGATGCTCAAGGGGCGTTCCAACTATCTCTGCACCCGCCGTTTGAAACGAGTGATGCGTCAGGCGGATGGGTTGTTTACCAGTCCGGAGGTCCAGGAGTTGGAGAGAATCTACGAGTGGTCCAAGTCGACTCGGGATGGCAGTCTCTCGGGTTTCGAGATCGAACCGGATCCGAAGGTTTGGGCCCACGTATGCTCGGAACTCGGCTTGTGTTCACCAAAGCTGTGTGGTGCCAAGTCGGAGTTCGCGGAAGGTGGTCAGGTGTGCTTCTTTCAACGGGCGAGAAGCCGCATTCTCTCAGCGGATGTCCTGGTGCTGAATCACACCTTATTCTTCTCCTTACTCGGTGGGGTCGAGGAGAATGACGATGACGGAATCCTCTTTCGCAATGACTTCGTCGTTTTCGACGAGGCACACGGTGTTGAGAAAATTGCGGCACGACATGTTGGAATTGGTGTCTCGAGGGCGCAGGCGCGCTACTCGCTCAATCGCTTGTGGAACCCCAAAACGGAGAAGGGTTTGATGGCAGTGCTTTGGCAGGAAAAGATTGTAACCCACGTGAACGCGCTACACGCGTTAGTTGACGAGTTTTTCGATGCATTGGAGGAGGCCGGCAACGCGCTGGCCGAGAGTGAGCCCGGCAAAGCTGGCAGCGATTCGCGACGTCGGCAGTGGAAGGAAATCCGGGTGCGCCGCCCTGACTTGGTGACCGACAGATTATCTGGCCCGCTAGTTGAACTACGGTGCCAGTTGGGTGAGTTGATTAAGCAATCCGATGATAAAGACACGGGTCAGGAACTCCAGGAGTGCAATCGCCGGCTAGTAGAGATACGAGAGAGCATTGTGCTCTTTCTCAAACAAGAAGAAGAAGATTTTGTGTATTGGATGGAACGGGGCGGGAAGCTGCAGGAAAACCTCTCGTTGCATGCGGCACCCATTGATATTGCCGCCTATCTTCGTCATCGGCTTTTCCAGCAAGAAACATCATTGATCCTCACCAGTGCGACGCTGTCGATTGCCGAGTCGGAAGATGACGCAGCGAAGGGACCTACAAACGCGCTGACGGCGGACCGACAGCGCGCGACATCCAGCAGCCGGGGCTTGGATCATTTTTCATCTCGGGTGGGTGCCGACGGCATTGCGGAGCTGCTTCAAGTGAGGTCGCCGTTTGATTACCAAAATCAGATGAAAGTTTGTGTCGCTGGAAAAATGCCGGATCCGCGGGACTCGAGATTTAAGGATGCCTTGGTGCATTGGATTCGATACTTCCTTGAGCGAACCCGTGGAAAGGCCTTTGTGCTGTTTACGAATTTTCGTCTCATGAACGAGGTGTATGGTGAACTGAGTCTCACGCTAGAGAAGCAGGGAATGAAACCCTTGATTCAAGGAATCGGCGTTCCTAGGTCGACGCTGTTGGAGCAGTTCAAGGAGGATATAGATTCGGTCCTTTTTGGGACCGACAGCTTTTGGCAGGGTGTTGACGTACCGGGTGAAGCCTTGTCAAACGTGATTATCACTAGGCTTCCTTTTGCCGTTCCGGATCATCCATTGATCGAGGCACGGATTGAAAGTATTGAGGCGAGAGGAGGGAATGCGTTTTTTGAGTATTCGTTACCGGAGGCGATATTGAAATTTCGACAAGGAGTGGGACGACTGATTCGGACCAAGTCTGATCAAGGAATAATCGTGGTGCTGGACAATCGAATTCTTCAGAAACGCTACGGACAATCGTTTTTGGCAGCAATTCCACAGTGCCCGCTTGAAGTGGTCTGAAGGGGGGATGAATCGCTGCAATTAGACCGATATCCTGCGTGAAGCATGGGGTCAGAGAGATGCTAAAAAGCGGATTTTGCCTCATTTTCTGGGCATTCCGCTGCTTTGGATCTGGGCTATGGGGGCTGCGGTTCAAAAAGAGGAAGGTGATGTGGTGCACGCGGCTGGGCAATCAATGCGATACGTGAAAGGTCCATGCGATTGATTCCGGGAGCATCGCGCTACCACCAAGGCCTCAGACGGTGGACGTTCCCCAGAGGGAAGGGTCAAGCCGGGAGTATCCCGCTCGTTGAAGCAGAGTTCGACAGCTCCCAGGAAAAGGGATCCCTTGGGGCGACGGGCAGACGAATGGCGAAAGGACGGGCAAGCGTTTCGGCGGCAAGGCCCTTGGGCGCCGGGCATGACCGAAAACCGCCGAGACGTTGCCCATCGGCCCTGAATGACAAAAACCCTGAGCAACTCCAGAACCTCCGAGGGGGCCCCAAAAGCATTCCTTAGATGGACCCTGTGGGCGCAACAGCCGCCGTCATCCCCCCTTTTCCGCTCCGCTTCAAGTCTCGATTTTCAGCTGTTCTAACTCCTCAAGTGTCTAAGGGGGTGTTCGCCCCGAGGCCTCTTTTTTGCTTTGTCGACCAGATACATGTCGATGGGTGGCATAACCCCAGCTTGCCATTGATTGGGCCGATCAGACCGTGGAAAACGATGCGAATGAGTTTCTCCGGATCGCCGAGACGTGCGGGGAATTGCGGAGGGGCGGGGCGTGTAATCGGCAGGCAGTTTCATGTCTTCGATCCCCTGTTTCATGATGGGAAGGCGTTCTTCCTCATCTTCGATTGATTGAAAAACGGGGCCGTCACGCATGGCCTCGAATCAAGGGCGGTTCTTGGCTCCAAAGAGAATCCATGGTGACCAGGTAGATACTGTCGTGGGCAAGGTGATTGTGGACGATTGTCTCTATGGTACTGGTTGCCTCTTTCGAATCGGACCAACCGGGTGAGAGAATCAATTGTTTGGTGACGTTAGGCTTCGGCTCATCGGCGAGGCTCAAAAGTTGAGCCATGAATGCGGTGCGGCCCTCCCGAAGCAACATTTTATTTATGCAAATTGCGGCGGCGTGCAGACGCCAATCCCGGTCTTGCAGCGCCGTCTGAAGGAGATCGAGATCGGCTTGGTTCATTCCCTCCGGGGCCTACAAGGTGTGGAGGGTTGTGTTTATTCGTAAATGCAGCCGGAACGGGCAGTGTCACTCTGCCGGTGGCGACACATCCGACGCTGCGGGCGACGACGACTTGGAACCCCGCGCAGTAAGGCTATCCCAATAATTTTGGTGTGGTCAGAAGTGCCCGAGAGTCGTCTGCACGACGCGGCCTTTGCTGTAATCGATTGACCAAGGGGCGGCGGGTTCGTGTTGGCTCGTGCCTCGTTGCTTGGACGAGGAGAACACGCCGGCAAGGATGGTGGTGTTTTCGCTGTGCCGCGCAGGTTGTGATAAAGTTTGTCTTTACCGCGCAGGCATTCCGTCGGCAAGCTGCGCATGATCGGGTGATTGGGTGCTCGCGATTTTTGGCAAAGAAAACATGCTGCGAGCCATGACCGGAGTTTTCGCTCGCGCAGCAGAGCTAGGTTTGTCCGGCGGTGTTATTGATGGTCGTGCAATGGACTGGCCGGGAGACCGCGGTGGCCATTGTAACCCAGGCCAATCATTCCACTGAAGGCTGCCCAATCTCGAAAGCTGTTGTTGGACGCATGGATCAGCACCAGTCCGCCACTCTCGTGGACGTAGCGAACGAAATCTTGTTTCACGGGCTCGGGTCAGGGGCGGCCGTTGTAGTTCAACACGAGGTGTCATACTTTGAGAAATCCGGACGCCCCTGTTGCCGTTTTGTTCGGGCGCAGGTGTCTGCTATGCCTTTGTCTTCATGTAGCTCCGCTTGATTTTTTTGTAACGGGGTAGTTCTGCTGCGGTGGCGTTTTTCAGTTGCGGGGAGCAAAATGGATATTGGCTTTCGGGGCGGTTTTGACGTCTACGCTGAAGCGACCAGGGGCATGAAGGATGGCGTGCAAGGTGTCGGTGGTCGCCCGCCAGTCATGATTGTTTTGGCCGTTAATGATCAAGACAGGCTGTTTGGCTGCACCGGCCTGCAATGGGTTAATAGACCGCTGTCAGTAAATTTACGGCGACGAAGGCGAGGGGTTTCATGGATGCCGAAGGTTGGATGGATTGAGGTGTTGCCGCAACATCTGTTTTTGTTTGTTTTGAACAGGAGAGAGCGAAGGAGCAGTGAATTTGATACTAGTCAGCTTGTCTTGTTGAGGTGTCTGACGCCAGCATTCTCGATCACAGGCATTTGATGATGATCCATTTGTTGAACTCTGGATGTCTGTGCATCGTTTGTGTCTGGCGACGGTATCGTATTTCCGTTGCTATCGAGGCCGGCTCGAGTTGCCGGTGCGATAGCGTTCTAGCAGCGCCTTGAGTGCTTTGGCTTTTTCGGCGTTGGTTGTAATGCGGTTAGTCGTTTGGTTGGGGTCGGTTCGGAGGTTGAAGAGTTCAGCGGCGTGGTTATGTGGTTTGACGCCTAGGGCGTCGAGCACAGATTGCGGTTCTCGATTGTCGGCGCCGGTGGGGGCGTTGATGTAGACCCAGTCGCCTTGGCGGATGGCAAATCGGCCGTGGGCGCTGTGGTGGACGGTGGCTTCTCGGATGGGGGAAGCGCGTTTTTCTGAGCAGAGGGCAGGCAGAATGTTGTAGGAATCTTCCGCAGCCTCCGGTAGCAAGTCGTAACCGACGATGGCGGCTACTGTGGCCATAAGGTCGGTGAGGCAGATGATTTCGTCGGAAACGGAACCAGGTGCGATTTGTCCCGGCCAGCGAGCAATGAAGGGAACGCGGTGGCCGCCTTCATAGAGATCGCGTTTGCAGCCTCGGCGACCGGCACTGCTCCAGTGGTCATACGTTTCAATGTGACCATAAGTATTGGTCTCGGCGCCATTATCAGCCGTAAAGATAACTAGGGTGTTTTCCGCGACACCGGAACGATTGAGTTGGTCGAGGATGCTGCCGACTGCCGTGTCCAGCTCGATGACAAAATCTCCGAAGACACCGCAGCCACTCTTGCCTTGAAACTCTTGGTTGGGATTAATTGGCCGATGGGGGCAGATGGGAGCGAAGTAGACGAAGAACGGTTTCCGGGCTCGAGCATTTCGCTGGATGAAGGCGCTCGTTTTCTTGACCCAGGCGGGAATCATTTGTTCGAAGGTGAAGCCCGGCTGTTGGAAGCCTTGGTTGTTGTTTGGGCCGATGATGTGGGGCGGAATGTGCGTCCGATCAAAGGGCTCGGTAGGTTCTATGAGCACATGACGATTTTCCATAAAGGCCCAGGCGGGGCGTGCCAGTCCGAAGGTGTAGGTGAACCCTGCATCCAGCGGACAGTAAAGCGCGGGCTTTGACCAATCGATGTTGAGAGGCTCGATTTTTCCTTGCGGATTCTTGAGTGGCCACAGGCGTCCCAGATGCCATTTGCCGAATTGCCCGGTTTGATAGCCAACTTCCTTGAGCATTGCCGGGAGGGTCAATCGATCGGGCTCAATCAGCGGTTCCGATCTTCCGCTCAGTACGCCTCGTTTGAGTCGGGTGCGCCAGCAGTAGCGACCAGTGAGCACACCGTAGCGGGTGGGGGTGCAGACGCCCGACGGAGAGTGGGCGTCAACGAAATTGATGCCTTCGTTCGCGAGCTGATCCAGGACCGGTGTCTGTATCTGCGACTGCGGATTGTTGCAAGAGAGATCTCCAAAGCCGAGATCATCTGCCAGAATAAGAACGATGTTTGGCTGGCTGGCTGCGGCGAGCGTCCCGCTGAAATGGAGAAGTGTGATGAAAAGGTAAAGAAACATCTTGGGCATAAATCGTGGAAGTCTACTTTCTGAGTTTACTCTGGCCGATGGGTGAACGACATAGTAACACAGCGGTCTGAGCCTTGATATGAAAACATTACTTTTCAACATGAGTGAATCGAAAAAGCGCGCCAAGCAAGTCGAGGACGATTTCAAGAAGAAGATGGTTGAGCTTTATAGGCAATTGACCGAAGGACTCAGTAACATCCTTTTAGGTGAGAAAATCCCGTTGGATGTGATTAATTCGGAGACAGGTGATATCATCATTCCGGCTAATCGAAAGATTACCAAGACCCTACTGCGGAGGTTGGCCGGAGCTTATGATCGGATCGAAATCGACCCCTCGCCCACTCGAAACAAGATCGACGAGATCATCGGCTCCTTTAAGAGGAAGTTCGATGATCTGCAGATGCAGCACAATGAGGAGCACGAGCATGCCGAAGCGTGCGGATCGCCCTCATTGAACGCGCTCAACGCGCTCATGCAGCACAATGAGGACGAAGCTATGGAACGTAGGGCACACCAGATTGTGAAAAGACTGGCGCAGCAACTCGACATGCGGGAGCAAGAGCTGCATCTCAGAGAGATACAACTAAAGATCAAGGCGCGAAGGTTAAGGTTCACGCTTGATAAGTTGTTTGGTTTGCCCAGAGCGACGGATCTCAAAGAGGTGATGAGGTATCTCAAAGAGATGAAACTAGAGATCAAGGTGCGAGAGATTGAAATTCGTTCACGTGAACTGGATTTGCTGGAGCGCGAGTTGGATATCAGAGACCGAGAACTAAAACTTCAGGCGCATGAGCTAGAGGTCAAACAAGCTTCGAAGGCGCTTCAGCACGAAGAACGAGAACGCAAAGAACATCAAGAGCGTGAGTGGCATTAGGGGCGACGCTTATTGGGATAGCTAGTGGCCAGTCCGGTTGAATCAGGTGGCGGTTGAAGTTTGTAACAATTCTTTCGTTTAGCGGGGGGATTCAGTGCCTTGGCTGAGTTTTTCGGTTTGGCGTGAGGCCGCTACCGCAGCGACGACGACGAGTGCATTTGCTCAAGCTGCGGTTGTCTTATCTAATGGAGGAGGGCCTTTGGCAGGGTTGCGTCGAAGATTAATTGGCGAGAGGGTTCCCTCGTCCTTCGCCTAGCTCTGCACAGGACGTCGGCTCGAGATGCTCTTCCTACCCTTGTGCCCATGCGGCGGTGATTCAATCGGGCTGTATGGGAGATATAGCGACCTGGACCCGGCGCTGATTATTTCCTGAGCTGTGGGAAAAGGGGAAAGGGAAAGCGGTGAAGAATTAACCCACTCTAGGATGCTATCCGTTAACGTTCACTTGACCAACGGCTCCCGGATTTTGAGCGTACTCCTTTGAATCACCTTTTCTCGCATGGTTTGTTTATTAACTATGGTTCAGGATTGCTAGCGGGTTGATACTTGCTACTTTTTGCCGCCAGTGTGGAGATAACACTATGAAATCTCTGCGTGCTAACCATTTTTGGGTGGGCACGTTTTGGCACGCCTCACGCATCACTCACAATCCAAACTTCCGAGCCCACTAAAACACCTCGTCGGGATGCTCTGTTTCAGAGGATTTCTTTGTTGGCGACCACTAAATCCGGATTTCTCGCCAATAAAGGCTGTCCAACGGCAAGGAGGTTGGGAAAGCATGGGGATTACCCTCATGGCCACACCGTCCCCTCCGCCGCTGTGCCTCCCGCTGGCAAGCCGCCGCCGATTTTGCGGACGGTTTGAGCCAGCCGCGCCGGGACGCTGCCCGGGGCATTTTCGCTTGGGTTCGGCCGGGCCCACCATCTGGCAGCGGCGTGAACGTGCCAGGCCCTGAGCCCGAGGAGTGTCCAGAGGGGAAACGCCTCAAGGAATGACCGCCGGACTTGCCGGCCAACCGCACTAGCCCGCGCCGCTCCGTCCTCGAAAAGCCCTCAAAATCTCAACCGCCTCATGGCGGACATTTCTATTGGCGAGAAAGCGCTGTTGATTTCCATCATTGGCCCTTAGCGATCGGAGGGGGGAGAGTCACCTTCGGGATTGGCAAGCGCGGCTTCAAGGGAAGGCAGCAGCCGGACTCTCACACAATCGCTTTGGAATCCGATGGCATGGGAGGGGGACGAGGAAGGACAATCCGCGGTTACGGAAGGACTGAGCGAGATGACCGCGATTGCCGCAGGAATCACGTATTCGGTTGTCATCAGCGAGTTGATTCCGCTGATCCTCGGTCTGTCTCCGGTCGTGAGATTGCATGCCGGATAGCGGTTGGAATTGACTGCAGAAGTGGACGTTGACCCCTTGACGTATCAATGATTTTTGGGGTGTGTTCCGATTCTTAAGGCGAACTCAACCTTCCCTGGAGTTTTTAAGCGTTCAGTCGGAAGATGCGGATAAATAGGATGAAGGCGTTCCGGCCAGCATTCCATCACCAAGGCCACGCCCAACGAGCATTCACCTCCCATGCCCAGCGTGGCCAGAAAGTGGAAGGCACCGAGATGCCAGGTTTCCTGTGCGGAGTAGCCGAGGGCAGTGAAGAGGGAGTAGGCGAGAATGCTAATACCGATCAGAAAAAGTGCGGTAGCGATGCCTCGCCATTGATTGACGAATGAGTTCAGTCCCTCCGTTGTCGTGATCATCGACTGGAGTGCGGGGGTTGCGACGATCGGAAATAGCCGCATTTCAAACCCACCGAATAGTCATCCTAAAAAGGCGGTGGACAGCACGAGGAAGTGGCATTTTTTCAGTCGGATGGGTTTCGTCGGTGAACTTATGGCGAGGTTGGGATGGCATGTTGTGTTTATCTGCGTGGTCGAACGAGCAACTCTTGGACGACCGCTCTGGCTGGAAGATTCACGGCCAGCATGACACAGGCAGCGACATCCTCGGGTTGCAGCATCGAGGCGTAGGACTCAGCCGGCGGGGCGGTGGGGCGGAGTTTTAGGAGCGGCGTCTCAATCTCTCCTGGGAGGATCGCGCACGCCCGAATGCCGTTCTTGCCATCCTCCGCGTTGATCGCTTGGGTCAACCCTCGTTGACCGAACTTGGAGATGGTGTAAGCCGCGCCAGCGAGCGGCACGCCCCAAATGGCAGCATCCGAGACAATGTTCACGATCGTGCCGAATTTTCGTTGACGCATTGGCGGCAAAAAGGCTTGGATTGTGTAATAGGTGCCGTTCAGGTTGATGTTGACAATTTTGTCGTAGTCTTCTTGCGAGACCTCGAATAATTGGCGTTTCGGTGTGTTGGTTCCCGCGGAATTGACCAAGAGATCGATGGGGCCGAAGCGCTCATGAACCTGTTTGGCGGTCTCGTTGACCGCGTCCCAATCGCTGACACTGGCGGCAAGGCAGAGATGATCGTCGTCGCTGAGTCCGGCTGCCGTGGCGCTTTCATTGAGTGTTTCCTTGGTACGCCCGATCAAGGCGAGCTTCCAACCCTCTTTCGCCAGGGCAATTGCAACGGCACGTCCGACGCCTGTTCCAGCGCCAGTGATCACTCCGTGTTTTTTCATAAGCAAATAGGTAGCCGGTAAGGTGGTGATAGCCGGTTTGTAACTGACGCATTCAGCGGATTGGTCGGCAGTATGGCAGGTGAAGGGGCAAACTCAAGGATTGTGGTTTGGGTGGATCATTGTGGATTGCGGCAACCTGTTGCCGGTTTGCCTCTAGTGTAATCTGCTGTGCCTCTGAGGGGAGAGGGACTGAAGTCCCTACTACTGTTTCGCTTTGCCGCAGCGACTCTGCGCTGATGATATATGGTCTGGCTTGTCAGCGCGGTGGTCATGGTCTAGGTTCCTCCGCATGTTCGATTCGTTGACGGGCAGGTTGCAGAATGCCTTTAAGAATCTCAGAGGGCTCGGGAAGGTCTCCGACTCTAATGTTGCGGAGTCGCTTCGCGAGGTCCGCATGGCTTTGTTGGAGGCGGATGTTAATTTCAAGGTTGCACGAGGCTTCATCGAAAGTGTTAAGGAAAAGGCGATCGGGCAGAAGGTTATTCAGAGCATTCAGCCGGGACAGCAGATCATCAAGGTCATTCAGGATGAGTTGATCCAGCTATTGGGATCGGAGAATGAAGCCTTGAGCATCGAGTCCAATCCATCGTCAATCTTGATGGTGGGGCTCCACGGATCCGGTAAGACAACGTCGAGCGGCAAGGTGGCTAAGTTGTTGAGCAAAGAGGGTCGAAAACCCCTTTTGGTCGCGGCGGATGTCTATCGACCGGCGGCGATGGATCAGCTGGAAACGTTGGCGAAGCAGCTGGAGTTGCCTTCGGTAGTGATGCGTGGTGAAACGGATGTTTTGAAGATCGCCAAACAAGCGCGCAAGGAGGCCGCCATTCAGGAACGAGATGTGGTGATCTATGATACGGCGGGCCGATTGCAAATTGACGAATCTCTGGTTCAGGAGTTGGTGAAACTGCGGGGTCTGGTGTCGCCTCAAGAGATACTGTTAGTTCTGGATTCGGCGACTGGTCAGGAGGCGGTCAATGTCGCGACTCGCTTCAATGATGCCTTGGAAATCAGTGGCTGCATCCTGACCAGGTTGGACGGTGATGCCCGTGGCGGCGCTGCTTTGAGCATGAAGGCCATTACTGGCAAACCCATCAAGCTCGTCGGTACCGGTGAGAAGTTGGATGACTTTGAAGTCTTTCATCCAGAGCGAATGGCTACCCGTATCCTGGGGATGGGTGACGTGGTCAGTTTGGTGGAAAAGGCGGCTGAGGCCGTAGACATCGACGAGGCGAAACGCATGGAGGAGAAAATGCGCCGAGGGGAGTTCACCTTGGTTGATTTTCTCGATCAGTTGCGGCAGATGCGCAAGTTAGGTTCTTTGGAATCCGTGGTCAGCATGCTGCCCGGCGGGGGCGATATGGTTAAGGGAGCGGATTTGTCGAAACAGGAGAAGGAGTTTCGCCGAATGGAGGCGATGATTTGCGCCATGACGCCAACCGAGCGGTTGAAGCCCCAGGTTCTGAATGCTCGTCGTCGACAGCGAATTGCGGCGGGAAGCGGGGTGCGGGTTTCTGAGTTGAATAATTTGCTGAATCGTTTTGGGCAAATGCGCAAGATGATGAAGAAGATGGGCAAATATCAGAAGATGATGAAGAAGATGGGGGGAGATCGCCGGGGATGGGCAGGTCTTTCCGTGAGGTCTCTGATTTCGGCGGCAAGCTTTTGCCTGAATGAAATGGGTCACTGTGCATAGGGCTTTCAGCGCAGCGGATGCCCAGCTGGTTCAGTCGAGACTGGATGCCGCGGGAATTCTGGCGCAGGTTTCCGATGAAATTGCCTCAATGTCTATGGAGGGATATTCATTGGCTGCTGGAGGCATTCGGGCCAAGGTCCCCGAGCTAGGAAGCCGGAGGAGCGGCTCGCGAGCTCGTAGCGGATCTTTCCCAAACCAAAGCGTCTGGTACTGATGAGTCGTCGTAGATCTCTGGGGCGGTCTGCTCTGGCTCGTTTCCTTCGCCCGGACGAACTCATCACTTCCGAAGGCGGTTGTCGGGCGTATGCCGGCGACAAGTGGTTTGCCTCTGCTTTGCCAGACGCCGTGGTGCTCCCTCGAAGTGTAGCGGTGATTTCCAAGGTTCTCGCTTATGCCCATCGCTATGAAATTCCAGTTACGGCTCGAGGCGCCGGTTATGGTTATGTCGGCGGATGTGTGCCGCTTCGCGGAGGCATTGTCCTTTCAACCGAGCGGATGAATCGGATTAAGGAGATCAGCACCCATGATTTTGTTGGGGTTGTTGAACCCGGTGTGATTACGGCTGAGTTTCAGTCTCAGGTGGAAAAGAAGGGCCTTTATTATCCGCTGGATCCAGCTAGTCGAGCGGATTGCAGTCTCGGCGGGAATATTGCCACGAATGCTGGGGGGCCCCGGTGCCTCAAGTATGGTGTGACTCGGGATTATGTTTTGGGTTTGGAAGTCGTGATGGCCGACGGTTCGGTGACTCGTCTCGGGGGGCGTTGCCACAAGAACAAAACGGGGTTTGATCTGCACCGGCTGTTTGTCGGGAGCGAAGGCCTGTTGGGGGTCATCACGGAAGCCACGCTGAAACTATTGCCTCAACCTCCATTTCGGGCCTGTTTGTCGATGGGCTTTCCCTCGATGAAGGTCGCGGCCAAGACTATTCGCCTGATCTTTGCCAAGGGTTTTCTTCCGGCTGCGGTGGAAGTCGCGGATAAGTTCACGCTGGCGGCGGGAGCTAAACGAACCGGGAGTCGACTTTTTGCAGGATGCCAAGCTCATGTCATTGTCGAGATTGATGGACAGGAACGATCGGTGAGGTCGGACATGCGAAGCCTGGAACGTGCACTTAAAACCCTTGAGCCGATTTTTATCCGGCGGGGGTATGGTGAGTCTGAGTGCGAGGCGATTTGGAAGGTCCGGCGTGAGTTTTCTTTTGCCCTTCGGGATACGGGTTTGACGAAGTTGAATCAGGACGTTGTCGTGCCGCGGGGCCGGTTGGAGGGTTTATTTTCTTTTGCGGCGTGCCTTCAGAAAAAACACGGAATTCAGGTGGCCTGTTTTGGCCACGCTGGGGATGGCAATATTCACGTCAATGTCATGGTGGATCGTACTGACCCGGATCAAGAGGCGCGGAGCCAGAGGGTGGTGGATGAGTTATTTCAGCAGGTGCTGGAGTGGGGAGGGGCGGTGACGGGCGAGCATGGTATTGGCGTGGCTCGGCTTCCTTGGTGGGACTTGGCAACGTCGGAGAATGTGCGAAGGATGCATCGCTTGGTGAAGGAGGCGCTCGACCCTAAGCGAATTTTGAATCCGGAGAAGTTTGTTTAGTCGGCGGTGGGAGGTGGGAGGCGGTGGTTCTTCACCGCCTCCCACCTCGTCTGGTTGGCGCGTTACTTGGTCAGAAGCTTAACGAACGGTTTCTGAGACTCCGGCGTGACCACTACATAAACCGCGTCACCTGCCTGGAGTTCGTCATCTCCCGAGGGGACGATGGAGAGTTGTTTGCGAACTAGCCCCACGAGCGAGCCGCCGTTGGGCCATTTGATATCTGAGACGCGTTTCCCGACGACGCAGGCATCGTCTTTAATCACCAGTTGGATCACTTCGACGTCGGCTTGGAGATGAGCAATATTGTGAAACTTTTCGGTTTCGACGAAGCGAAGCAGATCGCGGTTCGAGGCTAGGCGAGGGCTAACAACGCCGAGAATGCCTAGGCGCTCACGGTTGCGATACACGGCGTTGGCGACATCGGGGCGGTGGATTAGAGTTAGGCAGTATTCGGTGCCCAGGCTTTTGGCCTGAAGACAGGTCATGACATTGTCTTCGTCATCCGGGCTGACAGCGATGAAGAAGTCCGCTTCACCAACCTGTTCTTCTCTCAATTGTTGGAGTGATGTGGCGTCGCCGTTAATGATGACAGTATCTTGGAGAAGATTGGAAAGACGTTTGCACTCGGACTCTGATCGTTCCATGATCCGGACCTTGACCTCTGGACCTTCAATCATCTCCGCTAATGCCATGGCGTATTCCCCGCCGCCGAAAATGACGATGTTCTTTTCTTCCCGCTTATTGGTTTCGGGATTGAGCTTGCCGCTTAGTTCTTGAATTTTGACGGGTTCACCGAAAAGCGTCACTAGGTCCCCTGGTTCCAGGTGATCGCCGCCGCCGGGAATGAGGTTCCCTTTGTTGCGGTAAATGATGGCAATGCGAACTCCCTTTGGAAGATCGAGGCTGGAAAGAGGTTTCTCAATGATATCACTTTCTTTGGAGATGACCAACTGTTGGAGTTCGATTCGGCCTCGGGCAATTTCTTCGATGACTAAGCCTTCCGGATTGCGGACAAACTTGCCGAGCTCCACCGCAGCTAGGCGTTCTGTGCTGAACAGATAGTCGATACCGAAATGTTCTCGATGGTTAAATAACCATTCCCCTCGCTCGACGCTGGCGTGAACGCGAGCAATGGTCGTTTTCGCGCCCATTGATTTGGCAATCGATGCTGAGACCAAATTGGTGTTGTCGTGACTGGTGATCGCAAGGAAGAGATCACAGTCGGCCACGTTGTTTTCCGCTAGGACGGTGGCTGAGGTTCCGTTGCCACTGACGATGGTGGCATCTAGTTTCTCATGGAGGGAGGCAGTGACGTCTTCGCTGTGATCAATCAGGGTGATGTTGTGCAGTTGGGTTGAGAGGCTTTGGGCCAAGTGCTTCCCGACTTCTCCCGCTCCCACAATGATGATGTTCACGTGGCGCGATTATTGAGGATCGCTGAAGGTCTGACGAGGGTTTTTCGTGAAGAATGGAGGAGGCTTCAGTCCCTTTTCTTCAGGGAGCAGACACTGCGTTGATTCGCAAACTATACCGTGGGGGAGACAAGAAATAACGCCTTCGGTATCCATGAGACTTCCGCTCCCTGCATGATCAATTGCAAACCCAACTGGAGGATTAACGCCCCTGAACTCATCATTAATCAGCCATGACTAAAGGTATTCGAGCCAACCGAAGAGGGAAAATGCTGGAGCAGTCCATCGTGACCTTGCTCGATGAAGAATACCAATACGTGACGCCATCCCGATTTCTTGCGTTGCGGGAATTGCTCTAGGCCATTTACGCGAAACAAATGCCCATCGGACACGATATCTACGGCAAGAAACGGCGCGTAGACTTCATCCTTTGCCGCCCGCAACGCTGGCCAAACAGCCTTGTCATTCAGTGTAATTGGCAGGCTTCGCAGGGCAGCGTCGAAGAAAATACCCCTTCGAGGTGCTGTCGATCGGTTAGGCAAATTCGACACGATCATCGTGCTTGACGGGGGTGGTTACTGCCAAGGTACAGAACAGTGGATCAAGGAACAAACAAGCAAGAATCAAAACCTACTCCTCGTTTTCAATCTCGGAGAGAGCAGCAGGTTTCAAGCGAAAGGCAAACTTTGAATGACTGAGAGTTAAGCGAGGGGGTTTCTTTGCTTAGCTTGCACTGTCACTGGTCTGCGGGTATTGAATGGTGAACCACGGAATAGAGAGAAGCGGTTTGCGTTCATCATGGGTTCATTTGATCAGCCTTTGCCTTGCTGTTTTATTTTTTGGTACAGGGTGTGAGTCGGCGCGGTTTTATGCTCAGGCGATTTCTGGGCAGGTGGAACTTTTGTCGCGTCGAAAGTCCCTAAAGCGTTTGATCAGGGATGAGGCGACTCCTCTAGTGCTGAAGGAAAGGCTGATGCTAGTGGACCGCTTGGTTGCGTTTGCGCATGCGGAGCTGGGCTTGCCCGATGGTGGCTCCTATTCCAGCTATGTTGCGCTGGATCGACCCTATGTTGCCTGGAATGTTGCGGTTAGTCCGGAATTTGATCTCGCACCCAAAACTTGGTGGTATCCGATTGTGGGGCGTTTGGAGCATCGGGGCTATTTTCGAAAGGCCAGCGCTGATCAATTTGCGCAACGGATGAAGAGGCGTGGTTACGATGTCGCCGTTGGTGGCGTGATCGCTTATTCGACCTTAGGTTGGTTTCGTGATCCGGTGTTGAGCACTTTTGTCGAGTTGGAAGAAACTGAATTGGCGGAACTGATCTTTCACGAGCTGGCACACGAGCTTCTTTTTGTGGATGGTGATACGGATTTTAACGAAGCCTTTGCGGTCACGGTGGCGGAATTGGGGGTCCGAAGGTGGCTGCTCTGCCAGGGAGATAAAGAGGCCTTGAGGACCTACGCAGCTCAGCTGGCGTCGAGACAAGTATTCATGGGCTTGGTGCATTCACTGAGGTGTGATTTGGAAGCGTTCTATCTCGGGGTGGCGGCAGAGAACCGGGAGAGTGAAGATAAGCTGGAATACCTGCGTTCTCAGAAGGAAGCGATCATTGGCGAGTTTCGCCAAGTCTATCGTGCCGAAGTTGCTTTGGACGCCCGACTCGCTGTCTACGAGGGCTGGATTGAGTCTCCGATCAACAATGCAAAGGTTAATGTGGTGGATACTTATTACCGCCTGATCCCTTTCTTTCGAATGATGCTCGATGAGCAACGTAGTCTGGAGGGTTTTTATCGAGCCGTCAAAGAGATCGGTAAGCGGTCCAAGACCGAGCGCCAAAAAAGGCTTGGTATCAAGACGGTTGCGGAGTCCGGAGAGCTGCTCGAGGATGCTGGATGAAGACGGTGTCCGTTTTTCTAGCGACCGCAGAACAGGCGCTCCTTGATGCGGGTGTTCCCATGGCCCGTGTCGATGTCGAGTGGTTGATTGAGCATGTGACTGGGATTCGGCGGTTGGAGATCCCGCTGTATTTGAATGACTTGCTGAGTGAAAGTGAGGAGCGCCGGTTGGATGGACTGGTCACCCGACGCTGTCGGCGGGAGCCCCTTCAGTACCTGATCGGCACGGTTCCCTTTCTTGGGGTGGAGATTGAGGT
The DNA here is from genome assembly GCA_024761205.1 of Limisphaerales bacterium. GTDB lineage: Bacteria > Verrucomicrobiota > Verrucomicrobiia > Limisphaerales > AAA164-E04 > UBA2970. Next base: position 6,150 of record JAMASS010000054.1, on the reverse strand, counting down.
CGGGAAGGCGGCTTTAATTCCTCGTCCGGAAACAGAGCTGCTGGCTGAAAAGGCCATCGAGCATATTCGGCGTCGTACTCAAGGCGGTGTGTCGAAAGTGAAGGTGCTTGATTTAGGAACCGGAACAGGATGTCTGCCCATTGCGATCAGTCGCTCGGTGGGCGAAGCGATTTGCTGGGCGGTTGATGTCTCACCGGCGGCCCTAGAGTTGGCGAAGCGCAATGTGGGCCGATATGATCTTGCAGATCGGATTCATCTCATCGAGTCGGATTTGTTTCAAGAGCTGCGGGCGGGGCAAAAGTTCGATCTGATTGTATCGAATCCACCTTATATCCCACATGCGGATATGGCTCAGCTTCAGCCGGAGGTTCGAGATTATGATCCGCATGTGGCGCTGGATGGTGGCCCTGACGGTTTGAATTTCTACCGCTCGCTTGCTCTTCAAGGTGGTGATTACCTCAAGGGGGGATGCGGGGCGCTCGTTGAGTTTGGCGATGGGGAAGGTGCACGGATCGAGGCGATTTTTGAGACGGCGGGATGGAAAACGGTGAATCGATTTCAGGATTATGGAGGGGATGAGCGAGTGCTCGAATTTGAACTTGATGAAGGAATTGTTGATTCGGCGTTTTTGTAGCTTTCTATTGGGGGAAACGCTGTAGATTGTCCGGGATGCAAGACGAAGCGGACTAGATCAAAGGAGTATCGCATGGGTAGTTTGTTGATCGAAGGTGGATGTACCTTAGAGGGTGAGGTGGAGATCAGTGGGGCGAAGAACGCTGTGCTTCCCATTTTGGCCGCCACGTTGTTGACTGAGGAGTTGTGCATCATTCGACGGGCCCCTCAACTCAGTGACGTGCGATTTATGGGGCGCATCCTGGAATCCCTTGGCGCAAGCGTTCATTTTGAGGGCGACACGATTTGTGTGCAGTCTGGAAAGATACATGGAAGGGGAGATTATAATCTTATTCGGAAAATGCGAGGTTCGGTATGTATTTTGGGACCGCTGCTCGCTCGCTTGGGGCAAGCCGAGGTTTCGTTGCCTGGGGGGTGCGTCATCGGGGCGCGACCGATCGATTTGCATCTGAAAGGGATGGAAGCCCTAGGGGCTGCTGTCGAGATCAAGGAAGGATACGTCTGCGTTCGGGCAGAGAAACTCGTGGGGAACCAGGTGTTTCTGGGGGGAAAGGTTGGTCCGACGGTATTGGGAACTGCCAACGTGATGATGGTGGCGGCCTTGGCAGAGGGCCAAACGATGATTGAGAGTGCAGCTTGCGAACCGGAAATTGTCGATCTTGCCCTGTTTCTCACGGCGATGGGGGCTAATATTCAAGGCGCGGGTAGCCCGATCATCAAGATTCAGGGCGTGAGGAGCCTACACGGAGCGGATCATGAGGTGATTCCGGATCGCATTGAGGCGGCGACTTTCGCTATTGCAGCGGCGGCGACCCGGGGCAACGTGAAAATCCATCGAGCGCGTTGCGAGCACTTGGGTGCTGTGCTTGGCAAGCTTCGCGAGGTTGGGGTGTCGTTCACCCGAGAGCGGGATTCGCTGCATGTTCACGGCAACGGGGCGATTGGAACCGTTGATGTCACTACTCAGCCGTTTGCGGGCTTTCCGACCGATGTCCAAGCACAGATGATGGCCTTGATGACTTTGGCTGATGGGATTAGTGTGATAACTGAAAGAATCTTTGAATCACGATTTATGCACGTCAGCGAGTTGGCTCGATTGGGTGCAGATATTGTGATTGAGGGAAGGGCGACGGCAATCGTCAAGGGTGGACGGCAGTTGAGCGGGGCACCGGTGATGGCGAGTGATTTGCGAGCCTCGGCGGCTTTGGTCATTGCTGGGCTCGTGGCAGAAGGAAAGACCTTGGTCAAACGAATCTATCACTTAGACCGAGGCTATGAGAAAATAGACCAAAAGCTTGAGCAATTAGGAGGGCGAGTGATTCGCCAGGAAGGAACATGAGCAAAGTCATCGGCATCACCATATTTATCCTCGTCGGAGTTGCTGGGATCCGCTTCGCAGCTTACTACCAGGAAGTGAACCGACAGGTGGAGCAGCAAGAAAACCGTTTTGAGGACCCGGTACCGGTTGTTGTGATTGAGCCGGGTATGCCGCCGACATTGGAACCCCTTTTGGAAGCCGCCAAAGGCAAGGGTGCTACCGAGTTGAAAAAGTGGCTAGATCAGTATCGCGGCTATGTCAAAGAGCCGAGGCTCTCGGAGATTGAGCTGGACTATGTGGTCATGGTAGGTCGGACCGATCCTCCGGAGGCGAGGCGGGTGTTTGCCGAGGTCCGCAGGCGAAACGATGAGTCTTCGCCATTGGCAGAACGGATTAGCAGGCTAGCGAAGACGTACCAATAGCCGGAAGTAGAACCATCGCTAAGTCAGTAAAAAAGGTAGGGCGAGATGACGCCTGATCCGCGACAGGGCATCAGTGCGCTTTCGCACGGCGGCCGCGTTGCGTTCTCTTAACGTGACTATAGCCATAGGCGAATGTTACCCCAAACCAAAAAGGATGGGCGTTCGGAATTTTGGCGGGTTTTTCGTTGCCGAAGGCGGGACATCCATTCCGCAACTGTTTGACAATATGAGATTTTTTCAAGTACCGTCGCCAGGGATCGGGGAGTTCGGCGCCAAAACTTGGGGAATCGCCCGTCGAAATGGCATCGGAAGCCCATCCCTGTCTTTCCCGTCCATCTGTCCGAGTTCGGCTACTCCATTATTTGCCGGACGACGGCCTTCAGTTGGGCCTTGAGGATGACTGACGCCCAATCATCAGCGCTGCCGGCAGACCTGAAGCTGATCTCGCTCAAGTTCGCCAACGATTGCTATAGGTGCGGGACCGAAGTGGCAGTAGGGGAACGGGCGCACTGGTCTCCATCAAGTAGCCTTGTCTGGTGCCAGAGCTGCGTCCTGGCCTTGAGTACAACAGACCAAGATGAGATCAAGGCGGACAGCGCACAGGGGCAATGGGGCCGGCTTTGCCGCTACCTCAGCAAGGGCGTTCTTGCGGAAATGGCGGATACCCTGGTGAAGTACCGCAGTGTGGGGAAATGGTTCCTGCATCCGGCGACAACGGAATCTCTGGTGGTCGGCGAATCCGATCAGATCGCTATCCCGTCTGCGGTGAGCAGGCGGGTCAGTAATACCGGGCGCCAGCCGGCGTTCATCTATGGATGGCCAACCCTGCTTGCCCTGAATCAGCGGCGCCAACCCATGATTACGCCCCTGTTCATGGTTTCCGTCTTGCCGGAATATCAGGATGGCTGGGTCGGTCACGCAGAGTCCGAACCGGAATTCAATATCTCGGTCGTCGCCGGCGAACTCTTTGATGGGGCCATGAAAGAGGAGATCGACGAAGTCGTCGGCGAGGGCCTCCCGTTTGGCGACGGAGCAGCCCTTGTACAGATGGCGGACATGATTGCATCCGTCCTGGGCGTCCAGACCATTGATGACCTTGACCCGAAATGCCTCAGCCAAAAGTGTAACAGCGCTCTCGGCCTGCACAACCTCGCCATATGGGTGATGGCTGATGGGGTAAGCAAGACCTCGTTGGCGCCCCTCCATGATGAGCTTGAAAAACTCGCCCATCGGAAGGACTGGATGAAAACAGCGGCAGCGCTCCTGCTTCCATTCGGCGCAGAAGCTTCGCGGAAAGACCGCCGTTTTTCGACGGAACCATTGGCGGCGCCTTTCCCTTGCAACGACTCTCAGAAGGCGACCCTGGAAAGTTTCCGGCGGGAACCTCTGACTGTTGTGACCGGACCGCCAGGTACGGGCAAAACCCAACTCGTCGTCAACGCCGTCGCCAACGCTTGGCTTGATGACGAAGAAACGGTGTTGGTTACATCGACCAATAACGGCGCTGTGGATGTGGCCGTCGACCGGGCCAATGCGTTGTGCCCCGGCATGCTCCTTCGCACCGGGAACAAGGATATGCGTCAAGCATTGGCGGGACAGGCCATGGCGGCTCTGACCGCCGCTGGAACGGTGCCGGAGGATGGTCTTGATTTGGTGAACGAACAGTCCCGCGCCAGGATGAAGCTGGCGCAAGCGGTTAAACGCCGGGGCGAGCTCTCCGAGGATATGGACAAGGTCGCTGCATTGAGCAGGGAACTTTCGGCAACAGTCGAAGCGCTGGAAAAGTCCGCCAGGAGCATCTGGAACCAAGCCCGCGCCCCAGACCTTGATCACGAGCAGGTTCAGCGCAAGACGCGCATCTGGTGGTTCCGCCGACGCCGTGGACGGAAATACCTCAAGTCCATCGGTTGTGAAAACCCCGACGTATTCCTCGGCGACCTCGCGCGCTGGTTGGAGATCGACAGAAAACGCGCCGCCCTGATGGATGATCTGGCGACCACGGAAGAACAGATCGGCGATGCCGACGCCAAGCTGCGTGAAACCGGCGAGCAATGGCTCGCGGCAAGCCAAGCGGCGGCGGTGGGAACCATCAGGGCGGGGCTGCGCAGCGGACGGAGCAACCTGCAATCTCTGGAGCGCGTCAATCCAGGTGGCGGGAAACCCTTTGCGGCAGCGCTTCGCAGTTGCCTGAGCGATGCGCGCGGATGGGCCTGTACATCCTTGTCGATGCAGCGCAGCTTCCCGCTCGAACCCGGGCTTTTCGACCTCACCATCATCGACGAAGCCAGCCAGTGCAGTCTCGCCGTCGCCCTCCCTCTGGCCTACCGCTCCAAACGGCTGGCAGTAGTCGGCGACCCGCACCAACTGTCTCCGATCTGCCGGCTCGAAGATGGCCGGTTGCGAACAATCGCCGAGAGCGAAGATCTTGACGAATATGAACTGTCCAAGCGCGGCATACACTACAAGGAAGGCTCAACCTATCGGGCGTTTGAGTCCGTTGTCGAACGGGACGGCAAACGCCCGATTATCCTTGACGAACATTACCGCAGCCACCCCTACATCGCCCGATGGTTCAACCGGGAATTCTACGCGAATGCGCTTACCGTCCTGACCGATACCTCCAAAATGCCCGTTGATGAGCGAAGTATCTGCTGGGTTGATGTGACCGGCGAGGCCGTCCGCGGCGAATCGGGGAGCTGGACCAACCGGGCGGAAGCCGATGCCGCAGTCCAAATCCTTGCAGACAAAATCCAGCATACCGGTTCCGTCGGCGTGGTGACGCCTTTTGCAGCACAGGCGAGACTTATCGACCGACTGACGCGGCGCCAACTCAGTGCCGAGATTTTGCAAGAGGCGAGATTCGCTTGCGGAACCGCACACAGATTCCAGGGCGATGAGCGGGATATGATGGTCTTCTCGTCCGTACTCGCGCCAGGTGTCGCAGAACGGACAGCCGCTTGGGTCGAACGCGACCGGAACCTGATCAATGTCGCCGTCAGCCGGGCCAGATCCTCCCTGTTGGTTCTGGGTCACCCCAATGTCCCCGGAAGCCCTACGCTTGCGTCTCTACGTTCCTACCTGATTGAGGCCACAGAGGGGGAAAATGTGCAATCGGCGACGGCCAAGTTTCGGACCGACAGCCAGTCCGAGGCGCGACTGCTTGAAGCCATGCGCAGCGCAGGGCTACAGCCGAGCGCCAAACTGTTCGTCGGCGGCTATGAACTCGACTTCGCCCTGCTGGAAGACGGCATGAGAGTGAATGTGGAAGTCGATGGAGGCCATCACACGGACGCCAGAGGCAAGCTCCGGCGCCAGGATATCGTCCGCGACAGGATACTCTCCAGCCTCGGCTGGAAGGTTATCCGCGTTCCAGCATGGCGCTGCTTTTGGGATGCGGATTCCGCCGTTTCCAGCATCGTCGAGCAATTGACCGGGCGCCACGCCCAAACCGCCCAAGGCGTGGCTGATTGTGGCCCGGTATGAGTTAAACATAACGACTTAAGTAATGCCGCATAATCGTTGCAGAACACGGTTCGGTTTTCGCCATTGGTCGAAGCAGGCCTCCACAGCGGCCGACAACTCCTCCAGTCTGCTGAAGTAGAGATTGTGAGTCGCCAGTCGTCGCGTCAGTTTCCAAACCCTCTCGATCAGCGCGAGCTGTGGGCTGTAAGGCGGCAGAAACAACAGGTCGAGATGCCTTCGGTGGGCTCTCAACAGTGGTTCGAGCAGCTTGGCGTGGTGGTAGCGTGCGTTGTCCGAGAATGACGACCATTTTCT
>JAMASS010000053.1 GCA_024761205.1 Limisphaerales bacterium | reverse complement strand
GTCGCTTCAGCCGTGAACGAGACGGAAGGGTTGCCTCTTTTCAGTCCGGTTGAGATTGAGCATCGCCGGGCGGCGATGAGCGCAGCCATTGCCAAGACCACTGAGGCATTGGAAACCCTTGGGAAAGGAGACCCGTGGGGCGATGACGTAAAAGCCAGCGATGATTTCCTGACCCCATTGTTCAAGAACTACTTTCAAGAACTCGAATTGCCAAACCTGATGGCGAAGCGCAGGTTTCACGAACTTGCCCAATATGTGCCAGACGAAGACATCAACTCGGAGATCAAAGAAAAACTGAACGCAATCGCCGAGGTAGCCGATAGCGCATCGTCCGAAGCGTGAATCTCGCCGTATTGCCTAATGGCGGTCTTGCCGTGTGAGCACGCTTTTCTCGGCGAAATCCACTAAGTATGATGCCTGCAATGTCCGATAACCATGCGACGACGGAGGATCGAATGAAACGAGTAAAGCAAGGAATCAAGACCTTTTGTGAGATGCCTCTTCCACTGCGTATTCTCATCGTTTTATTGTTTGTCCTGTTTGTGATTTTCCTGTTCGTCATGTTTGGTGACGGCGCGGGATGGATTGATTTGCTTGGCAGGAAGGACAAGGGTGGGGTGCTCGAATTTATCGGGATTGCCATGGGCGGTGTATTGCTTGCTATCCAGGCAACCGTGTCTTACCGGCGGGCAAAGGCTATGGAAGATACAGTGGAGCAGACGGAACAAGGCCAGCGACAGGAACGCTTGAAAAACGCTATTGAGCATCTGGAACACGAGAGATCTTTTATGCATCTGGGCGGTGCCTACGAACTTTTCCATTTGGCTGAGGACACGGAAGCGTTGCGTCAGACTGTTCTGGAAATTCTCTGTGCCCACATCCGCCGGACAACGAGAAGCAAGGATTATCAAAAGGAATACGGTAAGAAGCCATCGGAAGAGATTCAGAGTCTGTTGAACTTGCTTTTCACGCAAGACCATAAGGTATTCCGCGGTTGCCACATCAACTTGCAGGGAAGCCGGCTAAATGGTGCGTCTCTACGCGAAGCCCGTTTGCAAGAAGCCAACCTTCGGGATGCGCATCTGCAAGAAGCCGACCTTTGGGAGGCACAGCTGCAAGGGGCGAAGCTTTCGGGTGCGCAGCTGCAAGAGGCGATGCTTTTTGAGGCACAGTTGCCAGGGGCCGACCTTCGGGATGCGCATCTGCCAGGGGCCGGCCTTTCGGGTGCGCATCTGCCAGGGGCCGACCTTCGGGATGCGTATCTGCCAGGGGCCGACCTTTCGGATGCGCATCTGCCAGGGGCCAACCTTCGGTGTGCGCATCTGCCAGGGGCCGACCTTTCGGAGGCACAGCTGCCAGGGGCGAAGCTTTGGAATGCGCATCTGCCAGGGGCCAACCTTCGGGATGCGCATCTGCCAGGGGCCGACCTTTCGGGTGCGCATCTGCCAGGGGCGGAGCTTTGGAATGCGCACCTGCAAGGGGCGGACCTTCGGTGTGCGCATCTGCAAGGGGCCGAGCTTTTTGGTGCGCATCTGCCAGGGGCCGACCTTCGGGATGCGCATCTGCAAGGGGCCGACCTTTCGAATGCGCATCTGCAAGAGGCGATGCTTTTGGGCGCGCAGCTACAAGGGGCAGAGCTTTCGGATGCGCATCTGCAAGGGGCGAACCTTTTGGGTGCGCATCTGCAAGGGGCGATCTTTAAGGAAACGCAGCTGCAAGGGGCGGTGCTTTTTGGTGCGCATCTGCAAGGGGTTTTTTCTTCTGACGACAACGAGAGTCAACCGTATCTCTCTCTTGATTTTGCTGAGCGCATCCGGCAACGAATCAATAAAGAAAGCGACTTTTCCACTGTAGTCTTCTCTGGCGGACTGAGCGAAGAAGAGGTGAATAACCTGACGGGCGGAATGCCTAATTCCCAATCGGCGGACGACCTGAAAGAAAAACTCAAACCGCACATCGGGCAACCGGCCAGCCATAAATTGCCGGCAGATAGTGGTGCCGACATAGGGAGCTATACAGAAGAAGAGGCCGACCGATGGATTAAGGAATATAAAGAGTCCTGAAAACCGACGATGTTCACCCCTAGGTAAGCGATGAGCCTCCGTTCCGTCCCGCAACATGAGGAGAGCATCAGCGAAGCCACCGTCAAACAAGCCACTCTCGAATGATTCTCCGAGCTTGGTTGTGCCGTACTCCACGGGCCGGTATCTCCCCGGACGCTTCCACGCGCTTCGTCGTATTTGCTATACTCTACCGAAATCCGCAACCTGCTGGTCCCCAAGCTCATGTCCGGCGAAATCCGACTATCTGATGCGAAATGAGAGGCCAAGAATGCTAACTAAACTCATCATCCGCAACTTCAAGCGTTTCGACGAGGTGGAAATCGGCTTAGACGATTCTACCGTTTTCATCGGCCCGAACAACTCGGTTTCGGGACCAACCCACCGGTTGCACTAGCAAGTTGAATCCGCGATAAGAAGAACGCTCTATAAAAACAGAGTATTATCAAAGCCGATGAAATTTCACGGCCCGAGACGACGGAACGAGGTCAATGTGATGACGTTGGATTGTTGTTGCGGGATAGTAGAATGCTTATGACAGAACCAACCATTACGTGTCCAAAATGCAAGGAAGAGATCAAACTCACGGAATCGCTAGCGGCTCCGCTCATCAAGGCCAAAGAGCACGAATATGAGGAACGCCTGCAGAAAGAGCGTGCAACGATTGCTGCTGAAGAAGAGAAGAAGGCCAAACTGTTCCTGGCTACCGATCTCGCTCAAACAGCAAAAGAAAACACCGACCTTAAAAAGGTCTTAAAACATAGTAACGAGAAACTTGCTGAAGCGCAGAAAGCCCAAACCGACTTTCTCCGAGAACAGCGTAAGTTGAAAGATAAGGAGCGCGAGTTGGACCTCACGATTGAAAAGCGTGTGCAGAAAGAACTTGCCGACACGCGAGAACAGGCCAAGAAAGAGGCCGAAGAAGAGCACAGCCTCAAAGCGAAAGAAGATAAGGAGATCATTGCCTCGCTGCAGAAAGAAATCGGGAGTTTGAAGCGCAAAGCTGAGCAGGGCTCACAGCAACTCCAGGGAGAGGTGCAGGAACTTGAGATTGAAGCACTGTTGAGCACGGAGTTTCCATTTGACACGATCCAACCCGTGCCGAAAGGCGTGCACGGCGGGGACATCCTTCACGTTGTTATTAGTCCGTTGGGACAGGAATGCGGGACGATCTTATGGGAGTCTAAACGGACCAAGCATTGGAGCGACGGCTGGCTGGCCAAGCTCCGGGATGACCAGCGTGCGGCCAAGGCGGATTTGGCTGTGATCGTCAGTCAGACCCTTCCAAAGGGTATAGAGACATTCGACCTGATCGCTGGCGTCTGGGTGACGCATCCGAGAGTGGCCCTGCCCATTGCCACGATGCTTCGCCATACCCTGATCGAAATCGCCACGGCTCGCCAGGCTTCTGAGGGTCAGCAGACCAAGATGGAGGAGGTGTACCAATACTTAACGGGACCGCATTTCCGCCAACGCGTCGAGGCCATTGTAGAGGGTTTTTCTTCCATGCAAGAGGATCTTCATAAAGAGAGGAGAGTCATCAACAAACAATGGGACAAGCGCGAGAAGCAACTAAACCGTGCTATGAAGGCCACGGTCGGCATGTACGGAGACTTCCAAGGCATTGCCGGGAAGACGCTTCAGGAAATCGAGGGGTTGGAACTGCACGCGTTGGATGCTCCGATGGACGAGCATGAAGAATTGTAGTTGTTCACTCATTTGCTGAGAGCATGAAGAACCGACCACACTATCTATTGTCATTCTGAGCGAAGCGAAGAATCTCGTCGTTGCCGTAGGCGTCGGCCCTGAGCCTCAAAGGGAGTATTTGTAGGGCCGCATCCAGGGTCACGGCCCGGGATGCCTCCGAGCAGGGATGGTGCAGCTACAAAAAGATCACCCGGGATTGAGGCAAGTTGCTCGCTGTTGTCGAACCGCTGAAGGGGGGCGCCCTCAGAGGTTTTGCGACGCAAACCATATACTTGAGTAGCGAAGCGACGAAATGGCCGATTGGCTCCACCATCCGTCAATTTTGCGAGATAGCAGTTGAGCGGACCAAGGGTAGTCTGCTCGCTGTAAAACATCGGAACCGCAGCCAATTTTTGATCAGGGGTTGTACAACCCGCCCTGCGGATGCGAGGCTGGAGTCCAGGGAAAGCGAGATGCCGTCGCCGTGACGCTTGCCGGAGTCTTCTTCAAACCAACGAAAGTCGTTTCTCGACGCGCTCGTAGTCTCCAAGATGTGCCCGCATAAGGCTTTTCCAGAGCTTGCCATGGTTCGGCACGGAAAAATGCAACAACTCATGCACGATTACATAGTCCCACAGATCCCGATCCAGAGTCAGCAGTTCGGCATTGAAATTCAGGTGGCCGTTGGTGGAGCAGGACGCCCACTTGTTCCCCATGGGCCGAACACCCAGCCAAACAATATCCACATCGAGCTTTTCCGCCCACTCCCGCACCCGCCCCTTGAACGCATCCTTTTGCCCGAAAACGGTGTTTTGCCTAGTTGTCATTTGTCCACTTCAACCGTGAGAAGAGTTTTTCAACGATGGCGGCGACCTTTTCAAGGTCTTCGATTTCCCCAGCAATGGCGAAGGTGACCTGATTACGCAGTTCGCGCATATCGTTCTCACTGACGCGCCAGTTCGGAAAATTACTGAATTCCTGGCCGATCTTTCGGCTAGCTCCATCGGCATTGGTAATCCCGGTGTCGAGCAATGTGCTATAGACAAAGTACGTCAAATCATCGAAGGACTTTTTTGTCTGTTCCTGCTTTCTCGCTTCATTATCCTTCACTTCACCGAGCAGCTTTTCCAGCGCTTTCGTGGTGGTAATCTGCCGCGTCTCGAATTCATCCTGCACGGCTCTGGCGCGGTCGGCCATGGCGATGAGCCATGGGTCGTCGATTTTTTCATCCGCCAGCTTCTTGATACTCTTGACCAGATTGATGACCTTGGGGGCAGTGGCGTAGGCGGCGCCTTTTTCTTTAATCAGTTCAACCGTGCGGGCGTTGATTTCCACCAAGTCGTCCAAGGAACCGATCCCTTCCGTGCCAATCCTGTTCTGCACCAGTTGATCGGTCTTAGACAGAAATTCACGATCGACCATGGTGGTTCGTGTGTACGCATTGTGTACCACACGGTAAATCGACGAGAGGGTGCTGTAGCGCTCAATATACGGGCGCAGGAAGGCATCGGGGGATATGATCTCGTAGAGCGTCTCGATTTCCTCCTTGTATTCCTTGAAAAACTGCTTGCGCCGCTCAGGATCGCGGAAATGTTCGATCAGGTTATCAGTGTCCTTGTCGTTGAAATTACGTTCGATCAGATCAAGATACGCCGACGCCTTTTCCATATTGTTCTGGAATAAAACCTTCAACAACTCCAAGTCCTTGACGACGGCGTTGACCTCGTCGCTGTCGAAGGCCAGCGCTTTCTCCAGCTTGTCGAAGATGCCGACGAAATCCAGCACGAAGCCGCGGGGCTTCACCATCTCCCGGGCTTCGTTCTCGTATGGGCGGTTCACCCTGGCGATGGCCTGTAGCAGGACGTGATCGCGCATCGGCTTATCGAGGTACATGGCATAGAGCACCGGCGCATCGAAGCCGGTCAACAGCTTCTCCGTCACGATCAATATTTTCGGTTGCTGGTCCAACTTGCCGAAGTTCTTGCGTATCTCCCGCTCTTTCGTCTCATCAAGATGAAATTCCTTCAGCAGGGCGGAATCATTGTTGTTTCCGGTATAGACAACCGCTGAATACTCTGGCTGCAGGAACTGATCGAGTGCGTACTTGTAGCGGGCACAGGCCTCACGGTCCACGGCCACCAGAAACGCCTTGTAGCCCAGGGGCTCAATGTTCTCCTTGTAGTGCTTCGCCACGTATTCAGCCACCTGGCGGATGCGCTCCTTACCCTTAAGAAAGTTTTTCAGGTTCACTGCGCGGTCAAGGACTTTGTTCAGTTCCTCAATGTTGGTCACGCCCTCTGTATCGACCAGAGCGAGAAATTCCTCTTCCAGTAGCTCGTGAGGGACTTGCATCTCGTTCGGCGCCAACTGGTAGTAGAGCGGCAGGGTGGCGCCGTCTTTAATGCTTTCGGCGATGGAGTACTTGTGCAAATAGCCCTGGTCATCCTCGCAGCCGAAGGTTTTGAAGGTGCCCTTGCCGTGGGCGGTCTTGTCCACCGGAGTGCCGGTAAAGCCGATGTACGTCGCGTTCGGTAGCCCGGCCATCAGGAAGTTACCGAGATCGCCGCCGGTCGTGCGGTGGGCCTCATCAATCAACACATAGATGTTCGAGCGCGTGTTCAGATCGGCCGGCATATCGTGGAACTTGTGGATCATCGTCACGATGATGCCGCGATAGTCATCATTCAGCAGCTGTTTGAGGCGGGCGATGCTGCCGGCGTGTTTCAGATTGCCGATGCCCAGCGCGGCGAGATTCCTGAGCATCTGGTCTTCCAGCTCGTTGCGGTCAATGATCAGCAGGACAGTCGGCTTGTCCGCCTTGGGTATGCGGAACAGGCGCTCTGCCGTCTTGATCATAGTAAACGTTTTGCCGCTGCCCTGAGTGTGCCAGATCAGGCCGCGGCTGCGCTTCGGATCAAGGGCGCGCCCCACGGCGGCATCAACCGCGCCGGTCTGATGCTGGCGCAAGATGTACTTGTTGAGTTCCTCATCTTTCTCGGCAAAGATAATGTAGTCCTTCAGGAAGGCCAGCACCTGCGGGATGTCACAAAAGCTCCGCACCTTGGCCTCCAGTCTGCCGCTCTCTGTGTCTTTCCAGTTGAAGATGTTGCGGCGGGCTATGTTCCAGCTCACCCCGTAAGAAAAGTCGATGGCGTTGGTGGCAGTGAAGAGTTGCTCGGGTACGAACAGTTCAGGCGTCTCGCGATGGTACCGGCGGATCTGATCGACTCCGAGAGCAATCGCCTCGCTCTTGTCGACGTTCTTGCATTCGATCACCAGCACCGGAATGCCGTTAATGAGAAACACCACGTCCTCACGTGTACCGTAGCGATCATTACGGCAGGCCCATTCCTCGGTGACTTCAAAGATGTTGCGCGACGGTTTGTCGTAGTCGATCAGGATCAGATTGCGCTCGCGATTTTCCTTATCGTCGAAGAATTTTCCCTGGTTGCGCAGGTAGTCAACGAAATCACGATTGCCCTGGATGTCGCTGGAGAACTGGCTGAATCGGCTGAGTAATGCACCTTCGGCATCGGTGTAGAGTGGATTGAATTCACGAATTTTGGCGTCAAGCAGGGCGCCGAAAAAGAGAGGGCGGTTTTTGGCACGGTCGGCAGCCGGCGCCGTCGGGTCGAAGCCCCGGCGTCGCTCGGCTTCCTGGCGGGGAACGAAGATCCAGCCGATGGCTTGGGCATATTCGAGGATCCGGGCCTGGACGGTTTTGTGTTCTCCCGGCTTCATGCGGAAGACACCCCCTCGCCCCGACTCCTGGTCCTGTCACGCGTAGTCCCACTACGACTGCGACTTCGTCTGAATTTACTGTTCGCTTGCATCGACCCCGGCAACCTTCATCAGGTGGCGTTGCAAGCCGATCTTCAGGAGCTTGTTTCCATGGACAGGCACGGAAATCCGAACATCCACGCCGCTTTTTATATAGATATGATGACTACCATTGATTCGCTTCAATTCCCAGCCCTGGCGTTCAAGAAGCCGACAAAAACTTTTGCCGCTGATCGCTTTCAAACGGCTATTTCCATCACCCTGTCTTTTTCAGACACGGGAACTTCCTCTATGCCTACAGACAGGCAACCCTCTACGGCCTCATAGATATTGCTCAATAGTTCATCGAACGTATCGCCCTGAGTGGCGCACCCGGGAATAGCGGGCACTTCCGCCCAATAGCCGCCTTCTTCCGCTTCGTGTATCATAATTTTCAGTTTCATTGTTCTTCTTCGATGAATTTACGAGCAGCGTTTTCGTCGGGAAAACGTTTAAAAAATTCGCATCCACTCATTATCTTGTTAATTTTTTAATACTCTAAAATTTTAACATGCAAAACTTTTTTATCCAATTTTTTAATTTTGATTAAAAACAGCCTTTACTCTCTCATGTGGTGTCAAGTATGTAATTCCCAAAATATTCCTTTAGGAATCGTCCGTGCAAACTATTTTCTGAAACTGGCCCACCCAGTTTCCTTTCAAAAAATTCAGTAACACCAATTGCGCGCAATCCATTTTGATCAAACGGCACCCCCTTCTACAGTTGCAAGGCTGTGAACTCGGGTCTTCGCGGTCATCATTTCGTGAAGGAGGGTGCGAAAGAGAGATTGGAATTTTTGCTTCTTGGATTGGGTGTTGTCAATCTTTTTCTGAATAGTTGACAGGGTAAGCGCGATTTTTTTCTGCTCAGAAAGCTTAGAAGGAAAGTAAGCTTCTTCCAAATAGGCCATTTCGCGATTAAGACCTGGAATGCCCACATCTCCAATAATTCGTGTTAAATCTAGGTGAAGAAGAAGATAGTAAAGAAATTCTAGGTCTATTTTCGGTGCATCCTTTTTCGTGATGTAGAAGGTCGTATCTATCGGATAGAATGGGCCAAACGATTGCCAGATTTGGCCAGCCGATCCTTTTCGACCAACGATGAGTCCAGGCTCGTCAACCATAGGTGTGTTATGAGTTCCAACAATCCCATTTGATCCGTAAACTGGAATCCGTCCAGGGATACGATTCTTTGCAAGCAGGCTTTTCCCGTAGTTGAGCTTAAGAATATCTCCAAGAGGCTTTACTTCCCATCCATTCGCATTGTGATTCTTGCCGAACTTTCCTGAAATATATCCTCTTTCAGTTACTCTAATCTGTGCGGTCATGAGTTGGTGAAGCATTGTCTTGAATAGTTCGGTGGTGGTCTGAATGATCCGCTCCTGCGCTTCGATGGCCCGCTGTACCGTCGAAAGGATGTGCGCGATCTTCTTCTGCTCGGGGAGTGGGGGGAGTGGGACGGCGAAGGAAGATACAATTCCCTTATTGATGTTCTTCTGCGTCGATTCGACGTTGAGCCGAGCCAAATGCGCCTTGTGGGCTTGAAGGCAGAAAGACAGATATTCGCGGTCGCAACCTTCTCGGGGAATTATCGCAAGAATTGCCTGATTAGTGGCTACCGGAAACGTGGTGATCACGGTTGCACCAATGGTCGCATACATCGACAGAAGGACGGTGTTCTCCGGCACCATCCATGCGCTGCACGCATCGAGCCCTGCTTGCGTGATAGTCTCGTTGGTGGATTCGAGATAGACACCACTACTCGTCATATCGTCGATAAGAACGAAGGGTATATCACCGCCGAAGAAATCCTTGTTCTTGCGACTAGGTGTGCCGCCAGCTTTGAGCTTGGTAGCAAGCTCATCCATTCGGACGAGAGACCAATCGTCTGGAAGTTGGAAATCTGGCCACTCATTCATACCCCGATCTTCTCCAGAATCTCCCGCAAGGCCTTGTCGGTCTCCTTGGCCTCGGCTTCTATCGCGTCCAGTTCGGCGACGATTTCACTGAGCGGCCGGTAGGTTTCCGCCTCGCCGGTGTGGATGTAGCGGCTGGGGGAGATGTTGTAGTCGTTTTTCTTCAGTTCCGCGTGGTCGACGATGCGGCTGAGTTTTTCCTCTTCCTTCCACCCGATCAGGGCATTGGCGATGCGGTCGATTCCCTCGGGCGGGATGAAGTTCTTGGGGTCGCCCTTTTCGAAGACCTGGCTGGCGTTTAGCAAGAAGACCTTGCCCTGGCGATTTTTGGCCTTCGCCTTGTTCAGGAAGATCACCACGCCCGGGGCGGTGGTGTTGTAGAACAGGTTCTCCGGCAGGTAGAGGACGCTCTCGATGACGTCCTGGTCAATGAACCACTGGCGGACGGTCTTTTCCTTGTTGGTGCCGGCGTTGCCCGAGCCGCGGGAGGCGGCGCCGGTATCCAGCACCACAGCGGCGCGGCCCTGGGCATTGAGGCTGGCGTGCATGTGCTGTACCCAGCCCCAGTCGGCGGAGGATTTGCCGGGGAAGCCGGCCCCGGCGGGGAAGCGGTCGAACTCGTCGGCGTCGTAATCGGCTTCGGTGAACCAGTCCTGGTTCCACATGGGGTTGGCGACAACCCGGTCGAAGGCGCGGAGTTTGCCGCTGTTTTCCGCCCGGAATCTGGGGTTCTTGAAGGTGTCACCGATCTCGATTCGGCCCTCCATGTCGTGGATGATCATGTTCATGTTGGCCATGGCCCAGGTTTCCGGGACGTATTCCTGGCCGAACAGCTTGAGCGGGGCGTCATTCTCTTGCCCGGCGGCCTTCATCTTCGCCTCCATCGCCAGCTCGCACTTGATCAGCAGGCCGCCGGAGCCACAGGTGGGGTCATAGACCGCCATGCCCGGTTCCGGGTCCATAACCCGTGCCATGATCTCGGCGATTTCGCCGGGGGTGTAGAATTCACCGGCGCTCTGGCCGCTGCCCTCGGCGAACTTGCGGATCAGGTATTCGTAGCTCTTGCCGATGATGTCGGCATCCACATCGTCCAACCTGAGCCGCTTGGTGCTGATCGCTTCGATCAGGTTGGAGAGGCGGTCATCGTCGAGGTCGCGCTGCCCGTGGGTGGTGGCGTTGAAATCAACGCGGTCGATGATGCCTTTCAGCAGCGGATTTTCCCTGGCGATGGCCCGCATGTGGGTGGTGACGCCTTCGCCGATCCTGTTAGCGATCTTGCGGATCTCCGACCACACCGGCTGCTCGGGATCTTTAGGCTGCAAGGGCAGGTAGAAGCGCACTAACTTCCTGTCGTTTTTCACGAGATTGAATGCCTTCGCGCGCGAACCGACTTCTTTGGCCATGCGGTTTATGTCGTCGTCAAAGACATCGCAGAGCCGCTTCGCAAAAATGAGCGGCAGGATGTAGTCCTTGTACTTCGGCGCGTCCTTCGCGCCACGGATGGAGCAGGCAGCATCCCAGATCCAGGACTCCAGAGATTTGGTGCCATTTCCTTTATGTTCCTGCTTGTTTTTGCTCATGTCGGCCGTTTCATTCTTGTCTGTCTGTGCGCCCTTTTGTCGCCGGGTAATCGCCTTGATTGGATTCTAGCATACGCCGATTGAATCAGACTTTCGCAAAAAAAAGTGGTGGCAAGGTAAGATTAGTTTGGTCATATCCTTGAAAGGCCACGCCAATAGCGGGAAATTTCAAAGACCTCAATACCAGTTGCCATTTTGGTTTTTGACCGCTCCCGCGGAGATGGGCATTGGCGAGGGTCCATCCCGGGCTGAGGCATCCGATGACTTCCGGTTGCGGTGTTCGCGCCGATTCCCAAGGCCAAGGTCAGGCAAGGCGACTGCGGTGAAGCCTGGTGATTTGGCGAGCTCACGGCAGGCGTAGTGAAGGTCTTGAGTCAGGTAGTTCATATTGAGTTGCCCAGATTGGGTTTGATGGCCACGGAACAGGGACTGTTCCGCAAAACCTATCGTTGTTGTTTCAAGGGTATTCTTTGAAACGGCGGCAGCAGAAAAACAGAACCTAGCACGGCCCTAAGTTTCCGGAAACTTATCCGGGCAGATGCTCTAACCCTCCCGCCCCGGGCCGGGAAATCCCTGAAGCGAAGGACCACTGGCTGCGGTGAGAACTGCGCGCTCAACCCCGGCTGCGCATGAAGCCTCGTTCAAATTGGTCGCTCGACAGACCGGCTCAGGGTTTGCCCCATCTCTTGGCCATCGGGACTCACCCTATTCGGTCGCATTCGGTGTGGTAGGCCACTCATCGAAAAATTGGCTTTTCACTCCCCGGACGCGCTTAGGAAGAAGTCGAAGGCATTCCTTCCCTTGTCAATTCCCGTTATCAGAGGCGCATTGAAAAAAACGTCGAAAAGAGGACTTGCCATCAATACGCAACCCGTCTACTTCTAATGTTCCTTTTTTTGCGGCAGGCGGGTAAAAAGGTCGCTTCATCAGAAATGCCTAGTGAAAAATGTGATAGAGATTTTGTCATGGCAGTAAAGATTCGTCTCAAACGTGTCGGAGCGCGAAACCGTCCTGTTTATCGGGTGGTGGTCGCTGATGGTCGCAGTCCTCGTGATGGCAAGTTTATCGAGGAAATTGGGACATACCACCCCTTGCGAGAGGCGAACAAGGTCTCTTTGGATATGGCTCGGGTTGATTACTGGATTGGTAACGGCGCGCAGCCTTCGGACACCGTGAAAAGTTTCATTCGTTCGATCAAGCGTGAGGCTGCTGCAGCCAAGGTGTCTGCTGAATCTTAAAGGATATCCTCAAAGGTGTCGTCGGTGCCGATGCAAAGTTTTCTTGAATATGTCGTCAAGGGTTTGGTGGAGCGGCCGGACACCGTTTTGGTTGAGTCTACGGAACGCGTCGGCGTCACCGTTTATCAACTCAAACTCCACCCCTCGGACATGGGGAAAGTGATCGGGAAGCAGGGGAATATGATCAATGCGATCAGGGCCTTGCTCCAGGTGGGTAGTGCTAAGCAGGGTTTGAGGAGTATTCTTGAGGTTGTTGAAAACGATTCCAAGTCTGAAGGGGACGCCGGCGAAGGATAGGCAATCTTGAGTAGGGTAGGTCCACGCTTGGTTGGGCGGGACTGTTGATGGTTTAGCAATGAAGGTGGATGTGTTTGCGCTTTTTCCGTCGATGTTCGACGGCCCGCTTGATGAGAGCATCATCAAGCGGGCGCAAACGGCGGGCTACCTCGAAATCAATGTTCGGGACCTGCGCGAGTTTACTTACGATACGCATCGAACGGTGGATGACCGCCCGTTTGGTGGTGGACCGGGAATGATTCTGAAACCGGAACCGGTCTTTGAAGCGGTCGAGTCCGTCAGGACGGATTTGACGAAAGTCATCATGTTGGCGCCGGTTGGGCGTCGGTATGATCAGGGCAAGGCAAGAGAATTAGCCGGTTTCGAGCACTTGGTTCTTTTGTGCGGGAATTACGAAGGCTTTGACGAACGGATTCGCGAGGCGCTGGTCGATGAGGTTATTTCGATCGGTGACTTTGTGTTAACCAATGGCGCGTTGCCAGCGATGATACTGATCGATTCAGTGACCCGATTGATCCCCGGTGTGCTGGGGGATGAGGCGAGCGCTAAGGATGAGTCGTTTGGTGAGGATGGGCTCTTGGAATATCCTCATTACACGCGGCCAGCCGAGTTTCGGGGCATGAAGGTACCTGCGGTCCTCATGTCGGGGAATCACGGGGAAATTGTCAAGTGGCGGAAGGAAATGGCGAAGAAACGCACGGTGGCGGAGCGGCCCGATCTGCTGAGTGCGGAGAAATTATATCTCGGGACGAGCTCGGGAAAAGTGACAAATTGTGGTCATGAATCAAGAATTGTTGCGAAAGATTGAGGCGGCCGATCAACGGGAGAATCCCTTGGAATTTTCCGTGGGTGATACGGTCCGCGTGCACACACGGGTGATTGAAGGCGAAAAGGAACGAATCCAGGTGTTCGGCGGGATTGTCATTGGGCGGCAGGGCCGTGGCACCAGTGAGCGGTTCACTGTTCGGCGAATCAGTTATGGCGAGAGCATCAAGCGAGTCTTTCCAGTCAATTCGCCGCGCATTGAGAAGCTGGATGTGGAGCAGCGAGGTTCAGTTCGCCGGGCGAAGTTGACCTATCTACGGAAGCGCATTGGTAAGGCGGCGATGCTGGTGAAAGAGAAAGATATGCGCACGCAGAAAAAATAGCTTCTACTGGGGGAAATAAAAATTTCGGAAATTACAAGAATCCGGCTGGACAGGTGCAATAAGTTAAGCCGGCTTTCCTGAGCGCATCTAATCGAAGTCCTTCAAATGAAGGCATTGGGAAATTGGAGATGCCCTTGCCCGGAGAGGGCAAGGGCGGAGGTGGGGTTGACGAGAGAGAGGAGACTTCGGCTTGGTTGCGGGAACGGTTGCTTTAACGTGCTTGGGGGAACGCGCTTTGCTCTGACGCTGGCTTCCGTCTTGGGAAGTGGTTGCGGTCCGTCCGGTTGATTTCCGACGCTAGAAAGAACCCTTCCCACCGCCCGTTGGCTCGCGGCAAGCGGTTGGTCTGACCTGCGGCTTGGGTTGACGGCGCGGGCGAGATCGCGGAATCGTGAAGGCGGATGCAGCTTTCATTGACGGGAAGTCCGCGCCAGGACAGGAGTGGCGAACCGAACAGGCGATGGCGCAACGCCCAAGAAGGCCGTAGGCCTTGGAGCCATTCGAACGGGACGGCGCGGCTGCGGCAATGGGAGCCGCCGAGGCCAGTGGAATTCTCAGGTAGGGGAAAGCCCGCCTTCAAGCGGGTGCCGAGGCTAGTTTTGAAGCCGGACTCTTTGCGGTCGAATCAAATTTGTTGGCGTCGGACTGGCTGGCAAGGTCGAAGGATTCCCTCCCGCCAATGGCCTGGGTGCCCTTCCTTCGGCCGCGGGGGCAAGATTGGTTTTCGCTGGCCGCGCCTTGATCGGAAAAAGCTCGATGGGGGGGATCATCAAGGGCCGTTTGAGATAATTAACGGCGACAAGGCGTGAGGCCGTTCCCTGTGGCACTGGTTGCGTTGCAGCCGATGTCAAGGCCCCCATCGTATGTTTGAAGGCCGGGGGTGTGTGGGAAGCATTTGCCCGGGTAATTGCTGATCCACTCCGGGAAGAGGGGCTGGAAGCCATGCGGGCCAATGGCGGTTGGTGTCGGAGTCAGGTGGTCCTAGAATCGACTGAAGGCGGCATAGGAGAGAGAGGATTAGCAGGGCGGCTTGCCTGGCCACAGGATTGCAGTTTTCTGGAAGAGGCCAACGGCTGCCGTCCAAGTATCGGTGTTCCTTAGGGAATTCCAAAGCATGGTTGGGATGAGAAATCAGGGCATTTGTCAGCATGACGAAGAGGAGAGGAAAGATCGAGGCGTTTTTGTCACACGGCCGATGTGATCAGGGCGGTCTGAGGGGTCAATATCAGGCTGACAGCCGAGATGGCAACGAGCGCTTAAAGTAGACTGCTGGCAAAGGAGGAGGCAAAGAACCTGATTAAGGTTGCGACGAATGGCGCGAACTGTTGAAAAAGAAAGGTGAGGGAATTCTTTTCGGCTTGCTCATCCTGATTCTGAATCGGGAGAAGCTCCGAGGTGTTTTGGGTTTTGAGATTGATGGGTCGGGAGTAGTGGGCCTAGAATGAAGCTTGGGCCGAGTGCGACGCCAAGTTTGCGGGTCCACTGGTGGTTGGTTTTGACAGGTAGGGTGCAATGCTGAAAGCGCACTCCTCCGCAATCGCTCTCGCACCGATTGCCGCTGAAGTCAGCAGCCACGAAACTCGGAAAAGCATCACGACATCGTCCGTGAGAAGCGAATGCTGTTCGCACTGACATCTGAAAAAATAAATTTGACGTAGATGATGAAGAAAACGCTCGCAAGGAGGAAATTCAGCTGATGAATGCGGAGTTCTTTGAATATGGGCGGTGCAAGGCCTTTTGCGGTTCCGAGGTGAGGGACCCGGGTGTCTTCAGATGATTTGAAGAATCCAAGGAGGGAAATCGCCACACTCCAATCCTTACCGCTGGTGGATTGCCAACGAACGGTCCGTCGGTAAGCGACCTAAAGCGAGGCAATGCCATAAATCACGGGCAGCATCGAATCATAGGGATTTTTTTAATTCTGAGTGAAATCATGGGCCTCGTGGTTTTTCACGGTTAACAGAAAGATTTCCTTGAGGGGTTAATGCTTCTTCCAAATGATCTTCGGGATGGTGTTGTTTGATCTGGTCTTCCACTAGCCTATGATCCCTCATGACCATCAACTCAAGCTCGCGACTCTCGGCGGATTGCCTCTCCTCGGTGAAAATGGCTCGGCCCTGCTTGAGAATGGTGAAATTGTCGGTCAAGTCTTCAAACTCGGTGATGAGTGGAAACTAGGCTGGTGCGATTCTCTGGATCGGGTTCTTGATAGGCGCCGATGACCACCTTGATGAATTCTTTGCGAATGAGCGGATCCAAACCGGGAGTAGGCTCGGGCAGAATCAAAATCTCTGGTTCGGGACAGAGTGTTGCAATCAGCGTCATTTGAACCTTCTGCCCACGAGAGGGGGAGGGCATTTTTCTTCGTCGGATTGAGGTTGAAGCACAGGAGTAGGTTGTCCTGAAGTTGGTGATTTCATTAGTCGCGAAAGGCGCTTGGCAGTCGAAATGGTTTCCCCTAGTGATGGCTTCGATTTGTTGGCGGCCTCCTTGGGTGTCTGTTTCTGAAGCTTCGTCAATCGTTCTTCGGTCAGTTTGCGGAAGGCGTCAACATGAGCATGATTGGTTTAACTGTCATAGGATAGCATGGCAGTTGGTGTTGTTTGTCAACAGTTTGATTGGAAAAGGAGGGGCTGTGCTAAGCGGCAAGTGTCAAGTGCCAAGTTTTGGGCATTAGAAGTCAGGGGAAGCGGTGATATTTCACCGCTTTGGCCTGCTTGTAATGAGGGAACTGCGCTGAGTCGGCACCCGGTTTCAACACATCCTGGAGATTCGGAATTCTTTCAGACTTGGGTGCCTGGGCAGTTCGGCATCCTTCATCCTGCTGGGTTAGTTGTGATTATGAGTTCATTAGGCAGTCTAAAAACCGTGGGGCATTTGTGAAACTCACTTGACGAATTGGGATTATGAATTAAACGTCTATTTAAAACGATCGTTTGAATATTTTGTGGCGAAGGTTGATGCCCGCCAGAAGATATTGGATGCTGCCGAGCATGGATTTGGCGAGGTGTCGGTGCGGCAGGTCGTTCAGGGGGCGGAGGTTAAATCTTGCTTCCATTCATTGCTATTTCGGATCAAAGAACGCCCTGATTGAAGAGGTGTTGTATCGATGTCTGATGCCATTGAATGAGGAGCGCTTGGGGGGCGACTCAGTGAGTTTGAGGCGGCAAGTGAAGATGGGGTGGTGCCTTTGGAGGATGTGCTCTATGCCTTGATTGCGCCAGCGGTCAATTTGATCGAGCCGGGGGGAAGAGCCACTTCATGCGCCTAGTGGGGCGGCTTTTTGTCGAACCCAGCGGATCGGTTCAGCAGATGTTTAAGGCACGTTTTGAGGAATTGTTTGTGCGTTTTACGAGTGCGTTTCAGCGGGCGTTGCCAAAGCTAAGGAAGCGAGATTATTTCTGGAGAATGCATTTACATGATGGGGGCAATGTGTTTGACCTTGTGCGGTCGGGAAGGACCGGCCTTATGGTCTGAGGGGGCATGCGATCCGGATGATTTGGAGGATGTGATTGCTCAGTTGGTGACTTTTTGCGCAGCTGGGATGCGCGCCAAGGCGGCAAAGAAGGTGCTGGCGCCGATTGTATTGGCGTTGGGTTTGGTCGGGTGTGTTTCGGCGCCCGAAAAACAGGCGCCTCCCGAGAGCCTGCCGATTCCTGAAGTGTGGTCGGAATCGGGAGGCATCTCAGAATCCGAGAGACCGCTTTGGTGGGAGGCGTTTATGTCCGATGAGCTCACCGCGTTGCTCAAGGAAGGTTTTGCTGGGAATCCGGATTTGCAGGCGATGGTGGCTCGCGTGGAAGCGGCCGGTGCGAATGCACGCATCGCCGGAGCGGATCTTTATCCGAGTCTCTCGGCAGGGCTCAACGGCTTACGACAGAAACAGAATTTTATCGGCTTTCCTATTCCCGGGAGCACCAGCAATGTCTTGAGCACGCAGGCGACGACCTATGGGTTATCACTGAGCACGTCGTGGGAGATTGATCTGTGGGGGCGTGTCCGGGCGGGAAGACGCGCTGCTCTGGCGGATTCTGAGGCTGCGCTGGCGGATCTGCAGATGCGCAAGCTTTCATTGGCGGCTCAGCTGAGCAAGGCTTGGGTTGGGGCGGTGGCGGCGGCGGAGCAGTTGCGGGTGGCCGTCGCTTCGGCGGAAAGTTTTCGTGAGACCGCGGCGAAGATTGAGGATCGGTATGAGCAAGGATTGCGTACGGTCTTGGAGCTACGGTTGTCGGTCAATAGTGTGGCGACGGCTGACGCTTTGGTGGAAGAACGGCGGCAGCAATTGCATCGCGCTTTGCAGCAGCTTGAGCTCTTGCTGGGGCGCTACCCCGCAGGGAAGATTCAAGTGAATGGCCCCTTGCCGCCTTTGAGGGGAGCGGTTGCGGCAGGGATTCCTTCCCGGGTGGTGGAGCGGCGTCCGGACCTAGTGGCGGCGGAGCGGCGTTTGGCGGCGGCGGATCAACGATTGTGGCAATCTCGGGCGGCCCTGTTTCCTCAGATCAGTTTGACTAGTTCTACCGGTACGAGCACTGCCGAGCTGAATGATCTCCTGGACACCGGTTTTAGTGTATGGTCGTTGGCAGGCAATTTGGCGCAACCTATTCTGCAAGGGGGGCGCTTGCGCGCGGGTGTGGATCTTTCCAAAGCACAGACTCGCGAAGCGGCTGCCCTTTATGTAGGCGCTGTGTTGCAGGCGTTTAGTGAGGTCGAGTTTGCCTTGACTAGTGAGACGCTTTTGAAGAACCGGGAGGGTCATATTCGGTTAGCTGCCGCCGAGTCAGAGGCTGCCTTGGTTTTGGCGAACCGGCGTTATGAATCGGGTCTGGAGGAATTGATCAATGTCCTGGAGTCACAGCGGCGCTCGCTTTCGGATGCTATTCAGGTGATTGACGTCCAGCGGGCGCGGTTGCTGAATCGCATCGATCTTTATTTAGCGCTCGGTGGCGGAGAGGGGCTGGGTCTTTATATGGAGACGTTGCCTGAGAATCTTTGAGGGAATTGTGAGTATGTTGCGAAAGATTGTTTTGCCGATATTGGTTTTGGCGATCAGTTTCACCGCCTTAGTGGTGATGATCAAGCTGCGCCGGACGGTGACGCCTAATCCGGTCGAAACGCTGCCGCCTACAGTGGAGGTGCAGATGCTAGATCGCGTGGATTTTCCTTTCGTGATTCGGAGTCAAGGGACGGTGGAGGCTGCCACGGCGATCCGCTTGATCTCCGAAGTGGATGGCAAGGTGAGGGTGATTTCTCCGGCTTTGAAGAAGGGCGGATTTTTCCGGCAGGGTGAGTTGTTACTTGCCCTTGATTCTCGAGATTTTGAGCTGGCGGTCACGCGGGCAGAGGCGCAGGTGGCGGCGATGCGGTTACGTTTGGCAACTGTTGAGGCGGAAGCCAAGGTGGCTGAGAAGGATTGGAATGAACTGGGTCAGGAGAAGGAGGCTAGCGCGCTATTGTTGCGGCTGCCTCAATTGACTGACGCTCGCTCGGCATTGGCTGCTGCGGAAGCGGACTTGGAGAAGGCGAATCTGGATCTGGAACGAACGCGCATCACGGCACCGTTTGATGGAAGGGTGCGGCAGGCCACGGTCGATGTCGGACAATTCGTGCGGCGAGGCGAGGAGTTGGCGAGCTTGTTCAGTGTTGATCGGGTGGAGGTAAGTCTGCCGTTACCGCTAGCTGAGCTACGGTTCTTGGATCTCCCTAGGGGGCTGCAGTTTGATGAGCTCCGTAAGCGTCCCATCCGGGTTACGCTGGTGGGGAGGTTCGGGCGGCAGGAGCATCGCTGGCACGGGCGGGTGGTGCGGGTTGACGGTGAGGTGGATGTCGATTCACGCATGACGTCGATCATCGTGGTAGTGGAGGACCCGTATACGGTCGGCGAAATAACGGATGCGCCGCCGCTGAGAGTAGGCATGTTTGTTGAGGCTGCCATTGAAGGGCGAGAGGTGAAGGGTGTCTATGTGGTGCCGCGAGTCTTGATTCAAGGTAGCCAACGTGCTTTGGTGGTCGATAAGGAGGGGCGGTTGCGAATTCGCGAGTTGCAGGTTCTCCACGCTGACCGTGAACAAGCGGTGATCGAGAGCGGTTTTGAGTTGGGTGATCGGCTTTGTCTGTCTGCGGTGGATACTCCCATCGACGGAATGAGGGTCGAAGTCGCTGATGAGGCGGGAGGAGGCGAGGAATGAATGGCGTGATCGAGTGGTTTGCCCGCAATGGTGTGGCTGCTAATCTGCTGGTGGTGTTCATCATGTTGGCTGGGTTGATGTCCATGCAAACCCTGAAGCGTGAGGTGTTTCCGGAAACTGATTCCGGAATGATTTCTGTGGCGGTGGAATACTTGGGTGCTGCTCCTGCGGAAGTTGAAGAAGGGGTGTGCATTCGAATTGAGGAGGCGATTCAGAGTTTGGAGGGAATCAAGCAGATGACCTCCACCGCTAGCGAAGGAAAGGGAACTGTCATGGTCGAGCTCCTACCGAACGCGGAAGTTTCTAGTGTGCTGGATGAGATCAAAGCAAAAGTCGATGCGATCGATACGTTTCCGGAAGAGGCTGAAAAACCGGTGATTCAGGAAATCTTGCTGCGGAAGCAAGTCATTAATGTCGGGATTGCCGGTCCGGTCTCCGAGGTCACGTTGAAGCGCTTTGGTGAGCAAGTCAGAGATCAGCTGGCGGTTTTGCCTAATATCACTCAGGTTGAATTAGCCAATGTACGCCCCTACGAAGTATCAATCGAAGTATCTGAGCAGTCTCTTCGGAAGTATGGCTTGTCGTTTGACGAGGTTGCGGGGGCAGTGCGGCGGAGCTCGCTCGATTTGCCCGGGGGATCGGTTAAGACTGAGGGAGGAGAGATACTGCTGCGAACCAAGGGACAGGCTTATCGAGGTGAGGACTTTGAATCGATCATACTCCGCACGCGTCGCGACGGCACGCGTCTCTTGCTGAGCGATGTGGCTAGGGTGGTGGATGGATTTGCGGAGACCGATAAGGAAGGGCGGTTTGATGGAATGCCGTCGGTGTTGATCCAGGTTTTTCGTGTAGGAGATCAGAATGCCTTGGATATCTCCGAAACGGTCTACGCGTTTGTCGATGAGATGAAGACACGATTGCCCGAGGGGATGTTAATCACCACGTGGCAGGACGATTCCTCCTACCTCAAGAGCCGGCAACAGTTGTTGGTAAAGAATGGTCTTTACGGGTTGTTGTTGGTCTTCCTGACTCTGGCGCTGTTTCTCAGGATTAATTTGGCGGGTTGGGTCAGCTTTGGCTTGGCGGTCTCCTTTTTGGGAGCGTTTTGGGTGATGCCATGGATGGATGTATCCATCAATTTGTTGTCTTTGTTTGCCTTCATCCTGGTGTTGGGCATTGTGGTAGATGATGCCATCATCGTGAGTGAGAACATTCACGCCCACCAAGAGGTGGAGCAGGACGAGTTGGGGGCGGCGATTCGTGGCGCACAGGAGGTCGGCAAGCCGGTGATTTTCGCGGTGCTGACCACCGTGGCGGCGTTCTTGCCGCTGCTGATGGTGCCGGGAGGCACAGGGAAGGTCATCAAAGTCATCCCGGCGGTGGTGATTCCGACCGTGTTGTTTTCGCTGATCGAGTCTTTGTTGGTGCTTCCGAATCACCTAAGTCATCACAGGGTGTCGCGTTCGCGTGACCGGAAGTCTGTGATCGGTGCTTGGTCGCGCTTCCATACCTGGTTCGCCGGCCAATTGGACGCGTTCGTTCGAGGTGTGTATCAGCCGGTTTTGGGGAGCGCCTTGCGTTGGCGTTATCTCACCGTTGCTGGGGCTATTGGCATCATGCTGGTAACGGTGGGCTTGATTTTCGGGGGATGGATCAAGTTTCAATTCTTCCCCGCGGTTGAAGGCGACAGCATGGCGGCCATTCTCACGATGCCGCTGGGCACTCCGGCAGACGTGACTCGAAAGGCGGTCGACAGGATTGAAGCGAGCGCCTTGGCACTGCGGGATGAGATCGACGGCGCTCGTGGGGAGGGCGAGGGTAGTGTGTTTCGCCATGTCCTCTCGTCCGTGGGGCAGCAGCCCTACAATAAAACTCAGCAAGAGGGCGCCGGGAATTTTGTGCCCGACTTTTCCAGCGCTCATTTAGGTGAGGTTCAGATCGAGTTGCAAGCTTCTGAGAAGAGGGAGGGGACGAGTAGTGCCGAAATGGCCAACCGATGGCGGGAATTGACGGGTGAGATTCCCGGGGCGACAGAGCTGCTTTTCACAGCTTCGATTTTCTCTTCCGGCGAGGCGATCAATATTCAGCTGGTGGGGAATGACTTTGACCGATTGCGTCGTGCGGCTGACGAGTTGAAGACGCATTTAGTCTCTTATGCGGGTGTGTATGACATCGCCGATTCGTTTCGTGACGGAAAGCAGGAAGTCAAGCTGACCATCAAGCCTGGAGCCGAGGCTTTGGGGTTGTCGCAGATGGACCTCGGACGTCAGGTAAGGCAGGCGTTTTATGGTGAGGAGGCACAACGAATCCAACGAGGGCGCGATGAGGTGCGGATCATGGTGCGCTATCCGAAAAACGAACGGAGGTCGTTGGGGGATTTGGAGGAGATGCGAATCCGCACGCCGCAAGGTGCGGAAGTGCCTTTTGTTGAAGTCGCGGAGGTGGAGACGGGCCGTGGATTTTCGGAGATTAAGCGGGTAGATCGCCAGCGAGCAATCAATGTAACCGCTGAAGTCGATCCAATGAAGGCCAATGCTAACGAAGTGATCGCCGATTTGGAAACGAGCTATCTTCCCAATCTCAAAAGGGCATACCCCGGTGTTTTCTACACTTGGGAGGGGGAGCAGAGGGAACAGCAGGAAACAATGCGTGGCATGCTTAGCGGATATCCTCTGGCGTTGCTGATTATTTACGCTCTTTTGGCGATCCCATTTGGATCCTATCTGCAACCTTTTATTGTGATGTCGGCGATTCCCTTTGGGTTGGTGGGAGCTGTGTGGGGTCACGTAATTATGGGGATGGATCTGACGATTCTATCGTTGTTTGGCATTATCGCCTTGTCGGGCGTCGTGGTGAACGACAATTTGGTAATGGTGGTGTATATCAATCGGCATCGTGATCGAGGCGGCAGTTTGATTGATGCGGTAAGAAAGGCTGGCATGGCCCGATTCCGTCCGATCCTACTAACGTCCTTGACGACTTTCGTGAGCCTGATCCCGCTGATTCTTGAGAAAAGTGTTCAGGCGAAGTTCTTGATCCCGATGGCGACGTCATTGGCCTTTGGGGTGGTGTTTGCGACGATGATTTCTCTGCTGCTGGTTCCGTCCGGATATCTGGTGTTGGAGGATTTTAAGAAACTGTTTATGGGGCAATCTGTAAAGCGGTCTGAAACAGCCGAGCCGGTTGCGGTGAGTGGATTGTCATCCGTTCCTCGGGGATAGTGGATTTTTGGTTCGCCACGAAGAGTCGAAGGAGACGAAGGTTTTGATCTGGTTTTCCCCCTGATCTTCGTGTCCACCTTCTCTTCATTGGTGCAACAAAGTTGCTCGGTCTGTCCGACATATACGCTCTTCTGATTTGTTGCATCGAGCTTCTTGTCAGACCGGAACTGAGTTGGTTCAATCGTCAGTGAAAGGGGTTTTGGATAAGAGGTAAACCAGATGTCTGGAGGTTGCAGAGAGGAGAGCAGCAGGGTGTGTGATGTTTGGTGAGCGGAGCGAATGCTTTTTACCGTGGTTGCGCCGAGTTGTAGTGCGTTTTTCTATCTTGGCGGGGATTGGGCTTTGTGCAGCCGGGATCTTAGAGGCGCTGATAACGTTTCGGTGTCGGCTGAGCCGCCGGTTTTTAATGAGAAGGTGTCAAAGTGGAGTGAGGAGATTGGTGTCGCCTTTGGGAGAGGGATCGGACTGAAGGTTTTCGGGTTTGATGTTTCCGACGACTTGGTCTTGGCCAAATTTTACTATGGCTGGAATCGGGAGAGAACCTATTTTGAAGATCGGTGGTATGAGGGACAATTCGGTCTTTTTCAGGAGTTCATGGCGGGGGGGGGCTTACCATCCGAATAGTGCTTGCATTTTGGGGCTGACACTCGTTTTGCGCTATCGGTTCACTCACTGTGGAATCGGTTTCGACCTTTCATCGAGGGTGCGACTGGCGTCATGGCGGCGGATATCGGGGCGCTCAGCTTAGTCTCGATTTTTGAGTTTTATCAGCAGGGGGGGCTGGGCGTTGAGTGGCAGCCGTCCCAGTGATTCGCATTGGCGTCGCAGGTACGTTTCTCGCATATTTCAAATGCCAGTATTTCGAATCCCAATCAGGGGGTGAATAGTCTCTTCGTGTTCATGGGGGGGACTTGGAAGTTCTGAGGCATCTCGCGCAGAAACGTTGAAGTGTAGCAGTTTCAGGTTCCAAGTTCTAGTGTCTTCTCGATCGGTTCATTCGTTGACTCTGCGGTTGTGCCCTGCGCAGTTAGGAATTTCACATTAGGTTATGAAGGTGCTAATTTGGAGGGAGCAGTTTGAATTCCCCATATCCTCTCTCTGCGTCTCTGTGTGAGGTTTAATCACTTATGACGCCGCTTGGTGGTTTTGGCTTGTTTCGGCGTTTTCAGCTGCGGGGGGATGCCGTCGGCGACAGCGAGGATCAATCCGAGGCAGATGAACATCGTGACCAAGCTTGTTCCACCGTGACTGATGAAGGGGAGCGGAATGCCGGTGAGCGGAACGGTCTTGGTGACACCGCCGATATTCAGGAAGGTCTGGAGCATGATCACAGTGGCCAGACCGAGGGTCAGGAGCGCGCCGTAGGGATTTGCGGTCAAGGTGGCGACCCGGAAGGCACGGCGGAAGAAACCCAGGAACAGGACCACCACAAGAAAACATCCCGCGTAGCCCAATTCCTCGCCAATCACTGCATAAATAAAATCCGAAGCGGCGATGGGAATGCGCTCAGGATTGCCCTCGCCGAATCCGGCGCCCCAGAGGCCGCCGGAGAACATACCGGAGAGTCCTTGCAGCAGTTGCCAACTGGCACCGGTGGGGTCAACGAAGGGATCGAGCCAGACGCGGAAGCGCTGTTGGCTATGGAGGAGCAGATGGTAAGCTCCGACCCCGGCGCCGGCGCCGAATAACAATGCGCCAAAGACATAGCGCCAGCGCCTAGTCGTGGCCACGAGCATCACCACCACGAGACCGCCTAAGATCACGACCATGCCTAGGTCCCGTTGCCAGAGGAGTAGGGCGAACAAGATCCCGTAGAAGAAGATTGCCGGCAGTAGCGCTGCGAATTCAGGGGGTGAACCTTTCCCTCGCTTGGATTTACCGGCTTGAAGTGAGCTGAGATGCCCGGCCAGGAAAACCACCACGAGGACTTTGATCAGTTCGGTGGGCGTCATGTTGCCCGAGGCATAAACCGCGCCGCGAAAGCGGCTCCCGGTCACGATCAATCCCCCGACAAGGGCCAGCGCTCCCAGCGCGCCGATCCAGCGAGCCTGTCGCAGCCATTGGTAGCGTTCGTGTTTGAATAAGATAGTGATTGCTAACATGGTGAGGATGCCGATGGGATAAGCAAACTGCGAGAGGCGCCAGGGATCTTCCGGGGTGAAGAGTCCCATGCGGAACTGGGCCAAAAGACCCAGGCCGCCCAGAAAAACGATGGGAATCACGAGGCCGGGATCGCCTTGGAATCGAGCCGCTAAGAAAACCCCATGAACCAGGACCAAGCTTGCAGCAAAGATGCCCAAGGGAATGAGGTTATGCCAGTCGGATCGGCGCTCTGGACCGCCACTGAGAAAGAAGGCCAGGTAGCCGATGGTGAGAGCAAAGAAACACCAGGAAAAGGCACGGCGTTCGATGCCTCGGTAGTGCCAGACTTCACCCAGCGTCAATCGTCTCTCGCTCATTCCCAGTCAGCAATCATGCGCCCTATCCCTCGTTCTTTGCCCTCGGTCCGCTTTGGAGAGCAAGCGTCACTCGGTCAGGCAGAACCTCTGCCGACCAAGCCATCGCTAGCCCAGTCCTGACCTCAAGTCGAGAGCAAAAAGAAGTGCCAAGCAAGGGCATGTCCTCCCGCCCGCCAGCGAACAAAAAAAATGCGATTTTCCCGTTGACATCCCTGTTCCCCTTCAATTAGGGTCTTTACTGATTACGATACAAGGCGATTCCAACGTTGGGTCGCCCGTCCCATACAATAGCCTGAATCAAGGTGTCGGGGGGAGAATTGCAAGCTCCTCCCGATGCTCAGGCGAAACGGCGGGAGCTTTCCGCACTTAAGCCTGCGTATCGTAATCAACGGCCCGGCAGCTTGCCGCTGGGGACTTGACAACGGAAAGAAAACAATTAAATCAAAGAAAGCATTGCCATGAACTTAATCAGGCAAACTATCAAAGCCCTCTTCGGCTTGAACCTCATCCGGTGCGCCCGTTTCCGGGCCTTCCTCACCAGCCTTCCGTTTTTCGGAAAATCAACCGTCGTCGGAACGGTCATCGGCGCGCTGCTGCTTATGCCATTTGGCGGCGTTCCCGTGGCGCAAACGGCAACAATTGAAATATACTGTGCTGAAACTGGGGAATATCACTCTATCCCGATCCCCGACGAAGTCGCTGATATCCTTGATGTTATGTGCTTTGATCTTCAATGCGAAGACATCGACGGTTTCCAAAATGCTGTTCATACCTGGGAAAACTGCGACGGCAGAGCAATAGTAAGAGCTGGAGACAAAGGGGATTTCATACGAGTTGGATATGGCGTAGCCGCGGGCGCGGCCATAGCAGGTGTACTGACTGGCACGGCAGCGTGTAGCACAAGTGGCCCCGCATTCCCAGCATGTGCCGCTGGCGTAGCAATCACAGGCGCGTTCGCTATAGGTGCAGCAGGATTAGGCGCTCTAGCGGCATTGTACTCAAATTACAACGACTTAGCTGACAAACGCGCAGCCTGCAAGATGGCTTTGAAGAACGCACTGATGAACCTATGACAATTAAAGAACTGATCCAAAAGAATAACAATTTCTACGGCGGGCTTATTGTAGGAGCAGGGATAATGAATTTTATCTTTATCATCGGAGCATACTTTATATTTCAAAGAGCAATCGATGATACGGAGCGTCGTATTCGCATCACGCATGATCGCATCGTGCGGCTCGGGGAATACAAACGCAAACCAAAGACAAATCCCGCCGTCCAGACAAATCAGACGCCGCATCCGCAAGAAGCGGCAACGCCGCCGATTGATCCAACGTTGCTGTTCAATAGCCTTGATCCATCCGAATTAGACATAACGAACACCGACGATTGGGCCGACATCATGAAAAAGGCAGCGGAAGCCCAGACACAACGGATTCTCGATAGTTTGCCGCCCGATCAGCGCGAGAGCGTTGAAATTGAAATGACCAAACCCTGGTTCAAGGACGCGATGGAAAAAATGATCAAGCAAACGGCTGAAGGAATGGAAAGAATGAACCAACAAGCACAGCAACAAATCCTGGAGACAACCACGCCATGAACCTATGAAAAGTAAAGATAACGATTATAATTTCTACAACGGGTTTCTTATAGGAGCCCTTATAGGAGCCGCGGGAATGGGTTTTTTCTTGGTCAACTCACTACTCGATGAAGCAAGGGATGCTATTGTGGAGCGTCGTGATCGCATCGTGCGGCCCGGGGAATACAAACGCAAACCAAAGACAAATTCCGCCGTCCAGACAAATCAGACGCCGCATCCGCAAGAAGCGGCAACGCCGCCGATTGATCCAACGTTGCTGTTCAATAGCCTTGATCCATCCGAATTAGACATAACGAACACCGACGATTGGGCCGACATCCTGAAAAAGGCAGCGGAAGCCCAGACACAACGGATTCTCGATAGTTTGCCGCCCGATCAGCGCGAGAGCGTTGAAATCGAAATGACCAAACCCTGGTTCAAGGACGCGATGGAAAAAATGATCAAGCAAACGGCTGAAGGAATGGAAAGAATGAACCAACAAGCACAGCAACAAATCCTGGAGACAACCACGCCATGAAACAGAAAACCAAATCCTTAATCGCGCTGGTCTGCGTGTTGGCAATCGCGCCTTTCACGATGGGCTTCACGCTAATCGAGCTGCTTGTAACACACAAAATAGTGGGAAAACTTGCAGTGCGAGTAAACGCCTGCCGAGACATGTACCGACCCTTTTACGTAAGTAACAACACGATCCTTCGGGATGGCCTGATTGGAACCCTGCAATGGCAGACGGACGCAACCCTTGCAGCCCTGCACAACGTCGAAACCGCGGAGGCAAGAATTGAAGGAATACGGGATTCAGCCCTTGCAAACATCGACATATGGGTAGAATGGGGCAAGGCAGAAAATGCCTTCATTTCCGATCGGTACAGAGACTGCATACGTCAGCCGATCAACTCCAGCGATTCAACCGAGAGCGAATAGCTAACGAGACGGCTTGACCAGCAGTAACGTTTTGCAGCACTTTTCCCGCGGCCAATGCAGCCGCGGGTTTTTATTTTGAAATGGCAAGAATCGAACCGGGGGACGAGTTGCTCTCGCTCTTCATCAGAGAAGAGACAAAAGATACATGCTATTCACAAGCAGCACCGCAAAACTTGGGAGGAGCAGCGTGCCGAAGTGGAGGTCTCAACCGACCCGGACATTATACTGACTCTCAAGTATAACCGGCTGAGCCAAAAAGCTTACGACGCCGTGCCGCCCATCTCTCGCGCACGGGAAACTCTTTACTTCTACGGCCCCCAACGACAGGAAGAGGCGAAGGCGGACATCGAGGAATTCCGCGTTTCCGATCTTCACAAAATGGGCCAGGCCACGCTGGAGGAAGTGAACGC
>JAMASS010000052.1 GCA_024761205.1 Limisphaerales bacterium | reverse complement strand
GCGAGCTCGAATGAGGGTGATGTGGTGTTCGACCCCTTCTGTGGTTGCGCCACCACCTTGGAGGCGGCGCATAGCTTGAAACGCCGCCGGATCGGAAGCGACATCGCCATCCACGCCATCAAGCGCGAGATGAAGAAGGTCGGAACCCCGGAAGTCAAAAGCAAACACTGCCCCCGCCTGCAACTCCTGTGCGTGCCGGACATATTGGCGGGGCGTTGCTTCGAGCTACCGGGCGTGCCCGTTACCCGCAGCTCCAGACAGACGCAGCTCCCCCTCCCCACCAAAGGCTCTTCATGCCCCTAATTTATCATTGCGTTTGTGTAAATCACAATCGCAATCAGTAGCCCTCCTGTGACGTCGGGCCGTACTAATGAACCATCATTGCCTCTCCTCCGTATACGACTCTCCAGTGATTTCAGGATTGCCCTACGCAAAGGTGGATTAATGTCGCATTTCCATTTTTTGAAAATGGTTTCTAGTTATGATTGGTCAACATATTGATGATCAATGAATTATGAATAATTCTTTGTTCAATTTGAGATCACACGGAAACTGGATTCATCCGGAGAAGCTGCTCTGCTTCAGGACAATTTTCTAGGCCCGGCGTGGGAGAACCGATTGTGCCTTTGGCTAACACAATTCTTGAACCGATTTCTTCGCGAGATTTTCGATGGAAAAATCATGGTAGACCTTTGGCTGTCAGTTGAATTCGGTTTGACGGGGGAAAGGCTGGGCTCACAAGCTGCCTGTCACTCGTTGTATTACCGGCGGTTTTTTCATGGTTTCAGGGTGTTTTGGTGGTCTAAGCATTGCCTGAAGTTACCCTGGCTAGGCTGGAAGCTTTTCCCTATTCTTTCACGCCTTGTGCCGGATATATTGTGCACCGGTTCAGCTTGTGAGATATCACTGCGAGAAAAATGAGTCACGCCCCTGTATTGAGCAGTCAGCAAATCCGCCAAGATTTTTTGGATTTTTTCAAGGCGAAGCAGCACACAATCGTGTCTTCGTCTAGTTTGATGCCGGACGCGCCGAACCTGCTGTTCACGAATGCAGGCATGAATCAATTTGTTCCGGTTTTCTTGGGACAAGAGCCGTGTCCTTACCAACCCGGAAGGGTCGCCGACACTCAGAAATGTATTCGTGCGGGGGGAAAGCACAATGATTTGGAAGATGTGGGTTGGGATACCTATCACCACACGTTTTTCGAGATGTTAGGTAATTGGTCCTTTGGGGATTATTTTAAGCGGGAAGCGATTGCGTGGGCCTGGGAGCTAGTGACGGAGGTTTGGGGATTTCCGAGGGATCGCATTTATGCCACGGTTTACTCGCCGGACAAAGCTCAGGGGGATCCGGAGAAGTTTGATCAGGAGGCCTATGATTTTTGGGCGGAGATCATGACGAAAGCCGGGTTGGATCTTAAGGTCCATATTGTCAACGGCAACAAGAAGAATAACTTCTGGATGATGGGGGATACGGGGCCCTGTGGACCGTGCTCGGAGTTGCATGTCGATTTGACTCAGCAAGGCGATACTCGTGGCGCTCTCGTGAATAAAGACAGCTCCGAGTGTATTGAGATCTGGAACCTGGTATTCATTCAATTCAATGCCAACGGCGATGGGACCTTTGCGGACCTGCCCGCTAAACATGTGGACACCGGCATGGGGTTCGAACGGGTGGTCAGCATCATTCAGAATACGCAGGGCTTCCGCGATTTTGGCGTGACGATTTCAAATTACGAAACGGATGTTTTCCTGCCCATTTTTGACGAAATCGAGCGAATGTCTGGCAAACAGTATCGCTCCACTCTCCCAAAGATCGGGGCTGCGAGCTTGTCGGAACAAGAACAAGTGGACGTGGCCTTCCGGGTGATCGGGGATCACATTCGGACGTTGAGCTTTGCGATCGCCGACGGCATCCAACCGGGTAACACGGATCGGAATTATGTTCTCAAGAGGATCCTCCGCCGGGCCGTGCGGTATGGTCGAACGTTGGGATTTCACGAGCCGTTTTTCTATCAGCTCGTGGATGTGTTGGATCGATCCATGGGTGCGGTCTTCCCTGAGCTGCATACTCGCCGGGAACATGTGAAAGATGTGATTCGAACGGAGGAGGAGGCGTTTAACCGGACCCTTGATCGCGGGATTGATTTGTTTAACGACAAGGTGGAGCAGCTAGGCGAGCGGAAAGCGCTGTCCGGTGATTTTGCCTTCAAACTGTATGATACTTATGGATTTCCTTTGGATCTCACCGCGCTGATGGCGCGGGAACGGGGGATTGCAGTGGATACCGCGAGATTCGATATGCTAATGGATGAGCAGCGCGGACGGGCGAGGGCAACGCAAAAGAAAGAGGTCATTGAGGTCCCCCAACTCTCGACGGAAACGCCGACTCATTTTTGTGGATTCGATACCTTGGACCACGATGGTGAGGTATTGGAGGTAGTTCAAATGAAAGGAAAAACAGGGATTCTCTTAGATCACTCGCCGTTCTATGCCGAGATGGGCGGGCAAGTCGGGGACCAGGGAACGCTGCAACAGGGAAGCGCGAATTGGCGAGTCATCGACACCCAAAAGGTCGGGGGCGTGTTTGTTCATATTGTTAGCGAGGAAATCAGGAAACTGAAGCTCGGTAAGCGGCTGTCAGCGCATGTTGATGAACGACGGCGACGCGCGATTGAGCGACACCACACGGTGACCCATCTGCTCCAGTGGGCATTGCATGAAGTGGTCAGTCGCGATGCGAGTCAGAAGGGTTCGTACGTCGGTCCGAAGAAGCTGACTTTTGATTTTAATGGCAAAGCGCTGACCGCGGGGCAAATCGCTGATGTTGAGGCGCTCGTCAATGAACGCATTTTGGCCAACGAGACGGTTTATTGGTTTGAGGTGGATCATAGCGAAGTCAAGGGACGGAGTGATGTGATGCAGTTCTTCGGTGACAAGTATGCCGACAAAGTCAGAGTGGTCCAGATTGGCGGCACAGATGGTAATTTGGATGGCTTTTCCATGGAGCTTTGTGGCGGGACGCATACGCGGACCACAGGAGAGATTGTCGTTTTCAAAATCGTAGGTGAGGCGGCAATCGCGGCCGGAATTCGGCGAGTGGAGGCGATTGCCGGCGGTGTCGCCTGGCAACAGGCGGTGGATGACAGCCGGTTGATTCATCGTCTCGCTGGCCGGTTGAATTCGTCGGTCGCCGAACTCGAGCGAAAGGTGGAACAAACGCTTGAGAATCAAAAGAAACTCGAGAAACAGCTTAAGTCCTTGCGGGAGAAAGCTGCGAGCGAGCGGTCCAAATCGCTCTTGTCGTTCGTGCGGGAGATTCCGTCCGCTGGTGATCGGCCTGCCGTTCCTTTGATTACGGCGAATTTGGGTGACGTTGACGGCAAGACTGTGCAGTCGATTGCTGAGAGTCTCAAGGCGGAGTTCTCTGGGGTGATTGTGTTGGGCAGCAGCAGCGGTAGCTCGGTGGCTTTGGTGGCGGTTGTTGCGAAAGAGTTTTGTTCGCATATTCAGGCAGGCAAGATCATTCAAACGATTGCTCCTGAAGTTGACGGCAAGGGGGGGGGGCGCCCGGAGTTTGCACGTGGGGGCGGGAAGTATCCGGCAGGGCTGGATCGGGCGTTGGCAAAAGTCGAGGACTTGTTTGGTTAAATTCTGGGCGATTGCTGCCTAGGCGTCTCGGCTCTGGTGGAGATCAATGGAGGGATTCTGTCAGACGGAGTGAGACATCAAGGACCATAGGTGACAAATCATGCCCACGGTGAGGGCCGTGCTTTTGGAGGTTATTCAATGCCTTGGGACGAAGGGGAAGCCGGAGGCTTGGGGAGGACCTCCTCTCAGTCCTCTCTCGCCATCCTTTCAGTGCTCCGGTTGCTCCAGGGTAGGGTAGTGCTCGTTTGAGGCACGCACGGCTAGGGACATTCCGAGTGGCGCGCAGACACAAGGAGCTCCTTCTGGCTCAGCGAATCCTGGGCGCTCCCCAGCCGAGGGCGCCGGGCCTCCCCCGGTTGTCCCCATCTCGGTGCCCCGGATGATGAAGCAGCGCCCGGTCGAGCGATCTTCCGGCCCCCCCACGGTCCCTATCTGAGCCGGCCGTTGGGAAACAGTTCTTCGCCTCGCTCTGTGGACTGCGGCTCCTCCGCTCATCGGATCGGCCCCTTTCCGTGGCATCGCCGTGGTGCAACCCTGTGGCATCAGTCATTTCGGTTGCCTTTGTCAGGTACATATTGGTGCAAGTGGTGAGGGATCTCCGCGCTCTTTATCCATCGCTAGGGCTTCAGATGAAGGGCAGGATGCTTTCGCGTTAGCGAAAATGTCGAGAGACGCTGCCAGGTTCTGGAGGGTGAAGGTTCTTCGCTACCTTGGATTTCCGCTGGCAGAGGGAATGATGTGGGCTTGGTTCCCTTCTTTGAATCACTGCAGGATACTGGATCTTATGTGTTGCTGACTTGCATGAGGCGGCAATTGGGCACATGTTGTCGATGAGTTGAGAAACATGACTGGAGTGGGCAGGGAAAACTGTTTTGATCCGATTGAGGAGGTGCTTCGGAAGATCCGCGGCGGCAAGATGGTTGTAGTGGTCGATGATGCGGATCGAGAGAATGAAGGGGATCTTGTCATTGCGGCGGAGAAGGTCACGGCGCGGGATGTAAATTTCATGGCCAAGTATGGCCGCGGCCTGATTTGTTGTCCGACAACTCAGAAACGTCTTCGGCAACTCGGGATCGAGGAGATGGTCTCTCAGAATCGGGATTCCTTTCGTACGGATTTTCAGGTCAGCGTGGATGCAGCCGAAGGGATTACCACAGGGATTAGCGCGGCTGATCGAGCCGAAACGATTCGTGTGATGGCCGATCCGACGGCGGTTCCTGATGATTTGGTTCAGCCGGGGCATGTTTTCCCCCTGCGAGCTAAGGACGGGGGGGTGCTCCAGCGTGCTGGGCATACTGAGGCGGCGGTCGATCTCGCACGTGTGGCTAGATGTCGGCCGATCGCAGTCATCTGCGAGATCATGAATGATGACGGTTCGATGGCCCGGTTACCGGAACTCATGGCTTTTGCTGCGGAGCATGGACTGAAGATTTGTTCAATTGAAGATCTCATCAAACATCGGCGTGAGCGGGAACAGTTGGTTGAAAAGATTGAGGAGGTGGATATGCCAACTGACTATGGCGCCTTCAAACTCCATCTCTATCGCTCTTGTGTGGATGGCGTGAACCATGTGGCTCTGACTTGTGGCGACTTGACGGATGGAAGTGAAGTGTTGGTGCGGGTGCATAGCGAATGTTTGACGGGAGATGTTTTCGGCTCCCAGCGATGTGATTGTGGTGGGCAGCTGCATCAGGCAATGGAACGAATCGCCGGGTCAGGGAAGGGTGTGTTACTCTATATGCGTCAAGAAGGGCGCGGGATTGGTTTGGCGGCTAAGATTCGTGCGTATAAGCTCCAGCAGCAAGGATACGATACGGTTGAAGCGAATCTAAAACTCGGCTATGGCTCTGATCTTAGGGAATACGGCATCGGTGCTCAGATTTTGGTCGACCTTGGTGTGAAATGCATTCGGTTGTTGACCAACAATCCCAAGAAGGTGATCGGTCTCGATGGTTACGGTCTGGAGATTGCCGAACAGGTTCCAATTATGACCGAGGCGAATCCTCATAATG
Organism: Limisphaerales bacterium; assembly: GCA_024761205.1. Classification (GTDB taxonomy): domain Bacteria; phylum Verrucomicrobiota; class Verrucomicrobiia; order Limisphaerales; family AAA164-E04; genus UBA2970. The sequence goes on along the minus strand of JAMASS010000052.1, from coordinate 23,629 downwards.
AGAAGTATCTGGAGACGAAGAGGGCGAAGATGGGACATCTTTTTAGGGCCTAGGGCTTAATGGATTATTATCTTCGACGAGGTTGTGCTTAGGAAGGTTTTAGCGAAGACAGGGCAAAGGGGTGAAGGGGGCCGATTTGCGATTATCGCTTCACGATATAATGCGCGTTATGTCGATGGAATGTTGCGGGCGGCCAAGGGGATTTTACAGTCGGCTGACGTGACGAAGGAGCGACTGCGAGTGATTCGGGTGCCGGGGGCGTTTGAGATTCCGGTGGTCGCGGCGGAACTGGCTTTGCGGCAGGGGAAGGACAAGTTTGACGGCATCATTGGATTAGGGGTGATTCTTCAAGGTATAACTAGCCATGCGGAGCATATCGGAAGCGCGGTCACGCAGGCGTTTGTGTCGATTCAAGTGGCCTATCGGGTGCCGATCATTCATGAGGTGTTGGTGTTCGCATCGGTCGAGCAGGCTCGGGAACGTTGCTTGTCGGCGAAGCATAATCGTGGCGCTGAGGCGGCGACAACGGCGCTTGAGATGGCTCGAGTGATGCGTTCGTTGTGATGCTGATCCGCTCAAACAAGACAAGAAAGGTTGCTGATTTACCAAATTGTGACATGAATTAACGGTCGATTTCCTGCGTTGGAATGATCGATGTTAGAACTTTGTGAAAAATTTCACAAAAGCCCTTGCTTGAGTGAATGAGAATGGTAAATTTACAATAGTCGAAGGAAAAAGAACCCGATATGAACAGGATGAGCGCGAGATTGCTAGCTGGATTGATATTTAGTGAACTGATGGTAGGGGCGTTTGGGGGCGATATTACCGGAAAGATTATATTGAAAGGCGAGCCGCCGCAGGAAAAGAAACTACCGCTGGATCCGCAGTGCAGTGCGGCTCGGAAAATTGCAGGCCAAGCGACGACCCGATTTTATGTTACCGATGCCAATGGCGGGTTGGCCGAGGTGTTCGTTTCGCTCAAGGCGGTCGACGGTAAATTTGATGCACCTAGCACCCCGGTGATTCTCGATCAGGTGGGTTGTGAGTATAAGCCTTACATTCTCGGTGCGCTGGCGGGACAGAAGATCGTCGTGAAGAATTCGGATCCGGTGTTTCACAATGTGCGTACCACGCCTCGAGTGAAAGAGAACCCGGAATTCAATAAAGCGCAGCTTCCCAAGGGACGAGATCTCGATTTTACCTACAAGAACCCGGAGAAGTTTCTGCGCTTCAAGTGTGACGTCCATCCGTGGATGTTTGCCTATGTGAATATAGTCTCGCATCCTTATTTCGCGATTTCTGGTGAGGATGGTTCGTACACAATCAAGGACGTTCCTCCCGGTGAATATGAAATTGAAGCAGTTCATCGCAAGGCCCATGCACCCAAGTATGTGGGCCTAACCAAGAAGATCACTGTTGGCGCCGATGGTGCGGTTGCCGATTTTGTGGTTGATATCACTAAGTAAGTCATAGGTTTTTAATGATTGATGGGCGCTGCTTTTCGGTTCTCGGGGTGCCCAACTGTTTTAGCGTAGCGCAAGAGTGAGCGACAAAGGGGCTTACAATCCGCGTATCCATTGGTTTGCTGTGGTAACGGCGGTGGCCACTTTGGGGCTCATCGGGGTTGGAGGGATCGTAACCAGTAAAGGGGTCGGTATGGCCGTTCCAGATTGGCCGAGCACCTACGGTTACAATATGTTCTTCTTTCCGGTTTCTCAGTGGGTCGGAGGGATTTTTTGGGAGCATTCGCATCGGCTGATGGCATCGGGAGTAGGCTTGCTGACTGTCCTGTTGTCGGTTTGGACTTTTGGATGGGGAGGGCGAAAGTTTCTTCGGTTTTTCCTCGCCCCGCTGCTTGGAATCGGAAGTCTCCTTTGTTTTGTCGTTGCCGAACCGCAGATTCAAGATGGGACTTTGCTTGGGGGCCTCGCCGGATTGGCTTTGGGGACAAGTTTTTTCTGGCCTCGCTGTCAGCCCTCCCCGAGGTTGATCCAAAGGCTCAGTGTGGCTGCGGTGATTGGGGTGATTGGGCAAGGCGTACTTGGTGGCCTGCGGGTGCAGCTGTTTCTTGATGATATCGGAATCGTTCACGCTGCGGTGGCACAGCTGTTCCTCGTCCTTTTGGCCTCGATCGCGTTGTTTACGTCGCGTTGGGGGGCGGCGGCGTTGGGAAGGGGCGTCACGACGACGCTTAGGACTTGTGCTTTAGGGTGGGGACTAGTGTGTTTGATGGTACTGATTTTTGGTCAGCTTCTCCTGGGTGCGACCATGCGCCACCAACACGCGGGATTGGCTGTGCCGGATTTTCCCTTGGCTTACGGCAAGATTTGGCCTGCGACGGATGAGGCGTCCGTCTCGGCGGCGAATCTCGACCGTGTGGACCCTCGAGAGTTTAATCCCATTACCCGAGAGCATATCTTGCTGCATATGGCTCATCGAGTGACGGCTCTCGTAATTTTTGCCGTTGCTCTTCTGTTGGTGGTTGGCGCGACCAAGATGCTGCCTAGGGGGCATTGGTTCGCCAACCTTTTAATCCTTTGGTTTGCGCTGATTTGTGTTCAGGGGCTGATGGGTGCGGCGACGGTTTGGAGTAAAAAGGCCGCTGATATCGCGACCTTGCACGTTGTTTTTGGCGCCCTTACGCTTGTCTTGGGTAGCCTGTTGAGTACAATCAGCTTTTGTTTGGCCCAAGCAGTTCCTCGGCGGGTATCGGTTTCAGTGGGTTCCTTGCCGTGACTGTCCACGGCGCCTGAGCAATCAACTCCAAGCATGATTCGTTATTTTAGATGAAGTCAACGGCAACAGAGATGCCTTCCACCATCAATACGTCCAAAGGAGGAGTATTGAGTGTGTTGGCTGACCTCATCAAAGCGCGGCTGACGGGGTTGGTGCTGTTGACCACTTTGGTTGGGTTTTATTTAGGCAATCAGGGGCCGAAGGATTTTGTGCTCTTGTTGACCACGATGCTCGGGGTTGGTCTGTTGGCGAGTGGCGCCGCCGCCTTGAATCAGTATCTCGAGAGAGACTTTGACGCCCTGATGCCGCGGACCAAGGATCGTCCGATCCCGGCGGGGCATATCTCCGCGGACCGGACCTTGGTCTTTGGCGGTCTGTTGGCTGTCCTGGGGCTGGTTCAATTGGCCCTGTTTGTCAATCTTCTCACCAGCCTCTTAGGAGTCATTACGATCGCGCTTTACTTGTTTGTCTATATCCCGCTGAAGCGGGTGACGAGTCTCAATACTATCATCGGGGCGGTGCCGGGCGCTCTACCACCGCTGATGGGGTGGACGGCTGCCCGGGGCTCGATCGATATCGAGGGATGGTCGTTGGTTGCGATTTTGTTTTTCTGGCAGCTGCCCCACTTTCTCGCGATTGCTTGGATGTATCGCGATCAATATGAAGATGCCGGTTATGTGATGTTGCCCAACGTAGATCCTTCAGGTCAGCAAACCGGTCGCCAGGCGGTGAGTTATACCTTGGGATTATTGCCCATCAGTCTTTGTCCGGCGGTTTTTGGTATCTCTGGTGGTATTTATTTTATCGGCGCGACGATTTTCACGCTGGCTTTTCTCGCATGCGCGGTTTCCTTCGCTCGCAATCTCACTCATCAGACCGCGCGACGCCTGTTTTTTTGTTCGATCATCTATCTGCCGATCCTCTTGGGATTTATGGTCTTTGATAAAGTGGATGGATAAGGTGTTTTTGTGGATCTGCCGTTGACGTCGACTAAGAAAAAGGGCATCACTTCGCGGATCAAACACTGATCTTGGCAGGGATCTTTGATGAGCGAAGCACTGAACTGACATTGATTTATGGAAGCGGTACAGACGCAAGTGCAACATGAGGAATCACATGATGTACATCATCATGATCCTGGGTTTTGGCGCCAATACATCTTTTCGAGTGATCATAAAGTGATCGGTATTCAGTATGGTGTCACTGCGATGATCTTCCTGTTTTTGGGCTTCGTGTTGATCGCGTCCATGCGTTGGTCTATCGCCTATCCCGGAAAACCCGTTCCAGTATTAGGGGCGGTGTTTGAAGCCACCCTTGGTGATGATGTTGCCGCTGGCGGGATTATCTCCAATGATCTTTACAATTCCTTTGGGGCAATGCACGGGACGATCATGGTATTCTTGGCGATTGTTCCCCTGGCCTTCGCGGCCTTTGGCAATTATGTTGTTCCGCTGCAGATCGGCGCCGTTGATATGGCCTTCCCCCGAATCAATATGGCCAGCTACCAGTTCTACTTTATTGGGGGGGTGGTGATGTTTGTCAGTTTCTTTATCCCGGGAGGGGCCGCTCAGGCCGGTTGGACCTCCTATTCGCCGTTGGCGTCGGTGATACCCACGGATGGGCAGACGTTTTGGCTCCTTGGGATGGTGCTCTTGATTACCTCATCACTGCTGGGTGCGGTGAATTTTATCGCCACGATTATTCAGTTGCGAGCACCGGGAATGACTTGGATGCGGATGCCTTGGTTTGTCTGGGTGCAGTTTGTGACGGCATTCTTGTTGCTGTTGGCTTTTCCTCCGTTGGAGGCGGCCGCTTTGATGCAGTTGATGGACAAAGTGGTGAACACGAGCTTCTTCTTGCCGACCGGCTTAGCGATAGGTGGGCAACTGGCCGATGTTAGCGGTGGCGGGAGCCCTTTGCTTTACCAGCATTTGTTTTGGTTCCTGGGACATCCGGAAGTTTATGTGTTGATTTTGCCGGCGATGGGCATTGTGGCGGAAGTGATCAGCAACAACACTCGCAAGCCGATCTGGGGTTACAAGTCACTCGTTTACTCATCGCTAGTGCTCGGTTTTCTCTCTTTCATTGTGTGGGCCCATCATATGTATTTGACTGGGATGGGGACGAAGATCAGTACGTTCTTCCAGACGACGACGATGATTATTTCGATTCCGTCGGTGATTATTCTGACTTGTCTTTTCATTTCGTTATGGGGAGGCGCGATTCGGTTTAACACGCCGATGTTGTTTGCCTTGGCATTTCTGCCGATGTTTGGAATCGGTGGACTAACGGGATTGCCGCTCGGCTTTAACTTCAGCGATATTCATCTCCATGATACGTACTATGTGATTGCTCACTTCCATTACGTAGTGGCGCCGGGAACCATTTTTGGCCTCATGGCGGGGATTTATTTCTGGTATCCGAAAATGACAGGGAGATTTATGAGTGAGTTTTGGGGGCGGGTGCATTTTGGGGCGTCCTTTGTTTTCATGAACTTAGTGTTCCTGCCTATGTTTACTCAGGGGATGGCGGGGATGCTTCGGCGAATGGCGGATGGAGGTGCCGGTTACTCCATCGCTAAAAACCCGGATGTCATCGGGGGGCTTTCAGACAAGATAATCGGTCTGAACATCACGGTGTCGCATGCGGCTTGGGCGCTGGGGCTGGCGCAGATTCCGTTTGTCCTGAATTTCTTCTTGAGCATGAAATACGGCAAGAAGGTGGAATCGGATAATCCGTGGGAGGCGACCACGCTTGATTGGCAGACGCCGACACCGCCGCCGCACGGAAACTTTGCCAAGGAGCCTTCAGTCGTGCGTGGTCCGTATGACTACAGTCTTCCGGGAGCGAAGGGAGACTTCACGCCTCAAAATCAATCGACATAGGCAAATAGATTTGGGGTCGGAGATTCTAAGAAATGGAAATACCTTACGTAACAGAGCCTCGGAAGGATACTGGACTCTATAATGCCAAAGTTGGAATTTGGCTTTTCTTGGCATCCGAAGTGATGCTCTTTGGAGCCTTCTTTTCCTCCTACATTCTGCTGCGGGTCGGAGCAGTTGAGGGTACTTGGCCGACGGGTCTTTTGAACGTTCCGATCGGAACATTCAATACCATCGTTCTAATCGTTTCCAGTGTGACGGTGGTGCTCGCGTGGTCGGCTTTAAAGCTGAACAAGTTTGGGCAGTACAAGTTTTTTCAAGCGATAACGGTGATCTGTGCCTTAATCTTTGTCATCGTGAAATCATTTGAGTATCGCGACAAGTTCACCCACTACGATGTTGTCATGACCGACGGCAGCCGGGTTGATGGTCATTTGATCGAGAAGACTAACGACTACATTATCCTGAATCATCCGGTGAGCTATCCTGCCGAGAAAGGTGATGATGACCATGCGGAAGATCATGGAGATGACCATAGTCATAGCCACGATATAACTACCATTCAAATAGCGGATATCGAGCGGATGGTGAATTGGGGTCCGTGGGCAAACACCTACTTAGCGATTTATTTCATCATGACGGCGTTGCACGCACTGCACGTGATTGGGGGCGCATTGGTGATTGCGTATTTATGGGGGCCGGGCGCCAGAATATGGAAGACGGACCCTGAACGCTATATCAACCGGGTTGAAGTCTCGGGGCTATTTTGGCATTTCGTTGATCTCGTTTGGATTTTTCTCTTTCCTGTACTTTATTTGCTTTAGCCATGAGTGGACATACGCCCGAAGAAATCTATCAGGAAAGGAAGCGCTATCTCCTCGTCTTCCTCATACTTGCTATCGGCACGGTCGTTACCGTGCTGGTGAGTTTCATCGAGTTCGAGCTCTTTGCTTGGACAGTTGCCCTGGCATTGGCAGTCGCAACCGTAAAGGGATTCTTTGTTGCCGGATATTTCATGCATTTGACGGATGAGAAAAAAACGATCTATCTGGTAATGGTTGCGACCGTTTTTTTCTTCATCAGCCTGATGTTTTTGACGATTTGGGCGATGTCAGATGCGCCTGCGAATACGATTTATCCTTAGTAGGGCGTCTCGATGTCACTAAAGGCCTTCCATATTGTATTTGTTGTCCTGACGACCGCGATGTCTTTGTTTGTTGGCGGCTGGGGGTTGAATAAGTATTTCTCGGAAGGCCGAGAGATATCTGATCTGGTGCTGGGAGTCGGCGGTTTGTTTGTGGCCGTGGCTCTGGTGATTTACGGGCGTTACGTAATCAAGAAATTGCGACACATCAGCTATTTATGAAACTGCGGTTGAAGAAAAATTCGAGTGCGAGTTGGCTCTTGGTGGCAATGCCAGCACTGATATATCTGTCACCGAGCGCGATGGCGTGCGCGACCTGTTATGGCCAGTCCGACTCACCACTAGCATCGGGGATGAATTGGGGCATTCTCACGATGATCATCGTGGTCTACTCGGTTTTATTTAGCATTATCGGCTTCTTTATCTTTGTCGCTCGGAAGGCTGCTGCGGTTGCCGCTGCTGAAACAGAGGCAGCCAACGCTGAGGCGCAGTCCGCAGAAAAATTTCACAACGACGAAATATGTTCCAAAAACTTTTAAGTTTACCTGTAAATAAGTCGGTGCATGGGAAGGAGGTGGATGATTTTATCATCTATATTCACTGGCTGATGGGGTTTTTGTTTGTTATCTGGATGGCTTACTTCCTATACGTGCTTTGGCGATTTCGGGCAACACGCCATCCGAAGGCGGATCACACAGGTGCAAGAACCCATGCCTCGACCTATCTCGAAGGCTTTGTTGCTGTCATTGAAGGCGTGTTGCTTCTGGTTTTCGCCGTTCCCTTATGGGCGAAAATCGTCGATAAGGCACCTCGTGATCCGAATACCAATAAGGTGCGGGTGATGGCGCAACAGTTTCGTTGGAACTTCATGTATCCTGGACCTGATAAGGTATTCGGTAAACAAGACCTGGAATTTGTCACGGTTGACAACAAGTTTGGGCAGGTTTTGGATGATTCGAATGGTCAAGATGACTTTTTCACGCTGAACGATCTTCGGGTGCCGGCAGGGGAGCCGACCATTTTTCAGATTTCGTCGTTGGATGTCATTCATTCTTTCAAGGTGATCGCTCTGCGCGTGTGTCAGGATGCGATCCCGGGAATCAGTGTTCCGACGTGGTGTGTCCCATTGCAGGAGGGTCGGTATCAGATCAACTGTGCGCAGCTTTGCGGCTCCGGTCATTCGAACATGACTGAAGGGTTTTTGACGGTGCAGAGTCCCGAGAAATTTCAAGCCTGGATCGCTGAAAAGGCGGAGACGAACACAGGCGATATCGGCGGATTTGAGTAGACTAGGCTTTGATCTGGGTAGGGAGAATCCGTTGGGGCAGCGGAAACCTTTTGGCATTGGAAGACTCATTCAGCCTCCGCGTGGTTTGGCGTATTGACTCGTGAATCAAAGTAAGGTCCTGCAGTTTTTAGTTTGGGGAGGGCTTCTCGTGGTGATTGTCGGGATCGTCGTGGCGTATATTGTTGGAGATCGTGTGGATTTGGGATCGGACGCGACGCCTCTAAACAAAACCTTATCCTCACAACGGCTTCCGGTCATCAAGACCCTGGATCATTTTTCTCTGACCAATCAGTTGGGCGAAGAGGTGACTGTGGAGTCGTTGAAGGGGCGGCCTTGGGTGGCCAATATTTTTTTTTCTCGGTGTCCCACTTTTTGCGTGCAGATGACCCAAAGAATGAAGGAGCTTCAAAATGCTCTCGGAGCTGATCAGAATCTGAAGCTGGTTTCGATCACTACCGATCCGGAGTACGATCAGCCTGAGGTTTTGGCAAAGTATGCGAAGCGATTCGGCGCTGACGATATCCGTTGGTCGTTTCTTACGGGGGAGAAGTCAGAGATCGAGCGAGCGATCCAGAAGGAGCTGCTTTTGGCGGTGCGGGAAAACCCAGAAGACACCCGGCAATCAGAGTTGGACCTTTACACCCACAGTTCCTTAATTGTGTTACTGGACGCTGAGTCTCGTTTGCGCTGGACCTACGAAAGTCTAAGCACGAATCCCGTTCCGGCAATTTTGGCAGATCTTTCGCACCTCGGAGAAGCCTCGCGAACTTTCAGCATGTCACTCAGCCATCTGCCCATCTTAAACGCTACGCTGAACGGTACGAGTGCACTGTTGCTCTGCCTGGGTTTTTATTTTATCAAGCGCGGGCAGCGCCGAGCGCATCAGCGGTGCATGTTGGCGGCCTTGGGAACTTCAACCTTATTTCTGATTAGCTATGTGGTTTACCATGTTGGGATGCAGCGACTTCATGGTGAGGCTCACACCACGTTTCAGGATCCAGCTTGGTTTCGACCCATTTATTTGACGATTCTGGTGACCCATTTGGTCTTGGCGATCGCGATCGTTCCCTTAGTTTTGGTCACGGTTTTTCGCGCTCTAAAGGGTCGGTTTGAAATGCACGCGAAAATTGCGCGTTGGACTTGGCCGATCTGGATGTACGTGTCAGTGACGGGCGTGGTGATCTATCTGATTCTATACCAGATTTTTCCACAGCGGTGACTCGGAGAGACTCTTAAAACTGCTAAGTGGACGGCTCACAGACTGGCACAACTCCAGCACTGGTGATTGGCATACAGGAGGCTGACGGCCTGGCGGTTGCTGCTTCTTGGCCTCTCTTTGAATGACGGTGATCGCCTCTGAGTCCGAGATCTCGTCTTTTTTTTGATCGTGGTGTATCCGATTACCGATTTGAGAAGGCGAAGGGTGCTCAGCTGGATCGAGGCTTTGTCCACCAGGGGTTGATCATCTTGATATTTTGATTGATGCGTTGTGGTGGAGTTTTCATATTTTTGTAAATTAATCGAATAATCGAAAAGGCAAAACGAATGCGGTGTCGGGGTCTAGACGACTGCCAACGATTCCCCATACGGGTCCGTTAGTTGGAGGACGACTCAAGATTCTTGATTTCGTCTCTTACTTTGGCGGCTTTCTCGAAGTTTTCTTGTCGAATGGCTTCGTTGAGTTCGATCTCAAGTTTTTCCCGTTTTGAAAGCGGGCGTTGGTCTTTGAGCTCTTCTAGCCATGTTTCGAGTGCCTGCAATTCGCTGCTGTCTTCCGCCAAATCGGGTCGAGACACCGAATCGTAAAAGGCCCGCAGCTGTTCGAGTCCCTCCTCGACATTTGTAATGGCTTTACTATGGTTGCCGAGGGCGAGGTATTGGGCGGCCGTCGATCTGGTGCGCATCATGAGAAGCTGTGGCGTCAGCTGGCGGAGGCTCCAGATGTTTTCTTCGGACGGACAGTATTGGACCACGAAGGAAATGGCGTCGAGGTTGCGTTCTGTGTCTCGGACCACGTTGGCATAGTCCTCAAGCTGGAAGTAGCAAATGTAGCGATGATGGTACTGTATGGCTTCCTGTTGCAATTTGTGACATTCCTTGGATTCGAGTTGGAAGCCATCATCATCCCCGTTATGTTTCTCCTCAAAATCTTCAAGTTTGTCTCTCAAGTGGTCGAAATAAGATGGCTTGCCATAGGGGAGTTTGCCGTCCGGACGTCCATCGGCATTCATTTGAAGGATCCCTAAATCGATCCGCATCTGTATTTTTTCAACCCCATCCTTGCCGATAAATCGTCGAACTATAGCTCCGCCTGGTTCGAAATCCCAATCGGCAAGAATGTGAGAAATATCCCAATCCATGGGATCGACTATGCACCGAGGTCAAGGTCAAGTCAACGGACGGTAACGGTTGAATTCATGGATTCCCCCAAGGCTGAATTTGATCCGAATATGGATGAGAATCGGAGTATTTTGAGGCAGGGGGATGAAGGCTTGTGCGGTTACCCGAATTCGGTGAAAATAGAGAGGGATGTCAATACTGGTCAATGCTCAGGTGCATTCCAGTCTGTAGTCTCAAAACGTAAAAGAGCAGATTCCGGCATGCCTGCGACAACGTCACCTCGTTCTTAAGTTTCTCTACAACGGGGATGTTTGCTACAGTGGATGTCAGTTTTGATCTGACCATGATTGCGTTCCAGCGGTTTGTCGCCATGATTCCGGGAGGGCAAGGTAGTGACGATTTTGGTCGCCTTGCTGATGATTACGGATTGGCGAGAATTAGTTCCGTCGCCTGCTGATGGTGTCTCTCGGATTTTCACGATGTTTGGCACGGTGCCAAATCTCGAACTGGGATTTCTTTGCAACTGGCTATCGCGAGGCTTGTGCTGAATGCTGCGAGTGGTTGAGGGCATTCTTGATGTTGCTGGGGATTGGTTGGAAGTTTTTCGATTCGATTCGGTATCACCCAATAATCTTCCGGAAATGCTTGCTGAGAGAGGCATCGTCACGTAGGCCTGGTGGATAATCGGAGAGCGGCGAGGACGGGATTTACCTGTGCCGCAGGAAGGCACGGGATTGAACGCCAGGATATAATATATCTATATCAGAGCTGCAAGTAAGGGTGGTTGGACTGCGAAGGACACGAAGTTACTACTTTTTGGTGAGAAATTCCTTCGTGATTTTGATGGTTAAAAGATTTTCTTCCGGGGAATTAGAATGTGGGAGATTTCACCGCGCCGATCTCTTTGAAACACTACTTTAAATCAAAGCAAGCTAGAGTATCAAGGACGGCTTTGACTCGACTGACTTCATGTGTGCGGAAGAGGTTGGTTTTGCCAAGGGCGGCGAGAACGGCAAAGAAGGGTTCGGCCGTTTGCACCTCTTCTCGGAAAAACTCGAAGGCATGAGGGAGCGCGTGACAGACGGGAAACCCGAGAGCTCCGAGGCGAAAGGTTTGTAAGAGAGTCTCCATTTGGTAGCGGACGCGCAAGGCGCCGTCTTGGAGGTTTTGATAGTAGAAGCCCATCCCTGGGTCGAGGATGAGTTTTTGGAGAGATTGGTTTGAGGCGGCTTGGATATGTTTTTCGAAGTAGACCCGCAAATCATCAAAAGGATCGCCGGCAAACTCAAGGTCCCCGACGGCTCGGGCGTTTTTACCCTGAAGATAGGAGATAATCACCGCAGCATCATGCTCGGCTGCGAGGGCATAGATAGTCTCATCGTCTTCGGTCCCGGTCATGTTAATTACCGTGGCTCCGGCCTTTAAGGCGGCGTGGGCCACTTTTGCCGAATAGGTTTCTACCGAGACGTTTAATCCGTCCGCTGTGAACGCCATCACAATCGGAACTATCGATTTGATTTGCTCGGTGTCCGATGCGCGGTCGGCATATTCTAGGGTTGATTCACCGCCAATATCGATGAGGTGGGCACCCTGCGCCGCCAGAACTTTCCCGCGTTGGATCGCTGCTTGCGGGCTGAGGCAGACGCTTTCGCGGTACCAGGATTGAGGCGAGAGGTTGACGACACCCATGATACGAGGCGCGCCGCCCAAAGCGAGCGAGGGCTCGCCGACGGTGAAGCACTCGGGGGACGTTTGCGCCGCACCGAGGTGTTCTTCCCACAGTGCGCTCAACCATTCGAGAGTCAGCATATATTGTTTGGGGAATGGCCATCGGATTTCATTCGCCGCCGGATTTCGCGGCGTGTTTTTTTCACTCGCGCCCATATCATTATCGTGAGAAATTCAGAAATCATCAGTGCCACAAATGCAACCCCCGGCATGACAAAGATGAGTGCTCCAAGCCAGTGCCAACCCCAGATGTCTTTAGCACAAAGAAATGAAAGAAATGCCCCCCCCGATTATGAGCAGGGGAGGCATCAATCCTATAAGGGGAGTAAAAAGCAGTATAATCATCAGCGACAGCGACACCCATCCTTCTCCCAAGTGATGATCTAAGCCAGCGAGGCCGGCGAAAAAGCATACCAATCCATAAACGAAGGCGCACACAATTAAAGTTATCTTCATTATTTATCAGAATTAATCTCTGTTTATTGTTTGCAAGCGGATGGCTTAGTTGAACTCTTCAATCTGCTGCCAGTTAAAAGTCCCTGCCTGCCTTGGGAAAGTGGGGATACTTTTTCCGATAATCCGGCTGTTCAAATTCATCTTGAACCGGACAACCGGTTTTGCCTACTCCGTCGCAATGATATTTTGCTAGCACTTTATGATTAAGATTAAGACGGATACTAACAGTTTTTATTTTATACGGAAATTTAACCTTGTCTAAAACAAACTCGCAGTAAAAAGGTTCTTCTCTGTAAAAGCTTTCACTCATGGCTCTGCATTTTGAAAATTATACGGAAAGTTTCAATCAAAAAAGCTTTTAAAGGAGGGAGTTTTACTTCAATTCGAGGTCGGTGGGTTTGACATCTTTTTGATGGGAACCGAAGCCGTAGAAGGCGGGCCGGTATTCGCCGATGTAATCGACGTTGCTCCGCTCGGGAATGCGGTCTTCCATTTCCAGTGCCCAGTAGCATGTGCGTTGACGAGTAGGTGGCGGAGGTCTTCGCACAAGAGATCGACGGAGGCGCCCAGGGTGGTGCAGAAGGTCCGATTGGTGCTCCCGGTTTTCCGGCATAGGTCTTGGTCTAGGCGATCGGCATGAGGGATTTTTCCAACTTTACGGGACCGTCCGGTTCCATACCCACGAGGGTGGCGCTTGTATAGTAACGCGGGCTGACGGTTCGAGGTTGAGGATGCCATAAACGTCGGAGGTTCCGAAAACATCGATTACACCCCTGAGAAGGGGATGCTTTTGGTGCATGTCATTGATGAGTCCGCGAGTCGCTTCTCGCCTGTGATGGCCATGGTGATTTATCCAGGTCTCGCCGAGGACTTGGTGGCCGAAAGCCGCCGGGCCAAGTTTTTGCCCGGTGATCGTAGTGGACATAGGAGCCGGGTTTATTCCGTTTCGTGTTGAAGGCGTGCGCGGCGGTGCGGAGACCGATGATCGGTTTTCCGGATTTCAGGTGGTCTTCAAAGATATTCATTTGCCCATTGCTTGGTCCACGGAATCGGGAGAAAATGGCAAGGAGATTTGCGGTGGAGACGAATTCAAAATCGGGGAGGTTGTTTTGGTTGTGGAGACCGATGTTGCCTGGTCTTGGGATCCACGGCGAAGAGGATGGTGCATTGAATCTGTGACGTTTAGCGAGGATTTTGGCCATCATCGGCATGCCTTCCTTGGAGCGATACTTTTCGTCGCCGGTCAAAATGATGTGCTTTTCGTTGCCGGGGCCATCATTCCCTTGTTACACGACCCCAGCCTTTGGCAAACGCAGGAGTGGAACTTAGGAGTAAGGTCGTGACCATCCATGAACAGAAATGTCCCATCGGTTGTTTTGGGATAGAATTGTTGTCTGTAGTGCAGTGAAAAATTATGATTTCGACGGCGAGGAAAAATCAATCCGTGGCCCGCAAAATCTTTTGACTTCTCAAGCGAGGATTGAGGCTTAGCACGACGAAACCGCAATCAAATGTAGTTTCGCACAACACCATATAGCTCAGTATTTCAGCGCGAGAACCAGAATGCCATGGCACTCAACGCCAGGAGGAGAATCGCAAAGTTCATCGACTAAACGGGATCATTCGTCAGTATCAAATGCAGCGCGGAATTTGCCAAAAGAACGAGAAACAGTTCGCCCTCGAACAGATGGCTCATTGGAGTCTACCGAGCGACTCTGAGACCGAGCTCGCCATCAGCATACAAAGAACCGACGAAAAGGGCGCCACCCCGGATATGATGATAACGCCCGGTGTTGGGCGTACGAACACCGGATGATACAAACCAAGCGCACCATAGAGGATGGTTATTCCCAGGCTGCAGGGGCAGATTCGGTTTCCAAACTTGATGCGTAGTCCGTGTTCTGCCTCAGGAGTGAACTTGTAATCCGAACCCGTAAACCACGGGATGGACCCAATGCCACCTTGACTAGGCTTCATGGTCCAAAAGCTACGAGTGATGCACCCCGAACGAAGTCAGCGCACCGAGGGAAGAAAGAAAGTTCTAGAGAGGACGGTCTACTAGCCAAAAAGGGAACCAGCTTTCCAATGCGGACGGCTAACATGCATAGAAATAGAACCAACCTAGCCCACGGTACCGCCGGCCTTGGGTCGCGCGCGCTCACTGGCTGGCTCATCCCCCATTGGCCACGGCACGTATTCCTGACGGACTTTTCGGCCTCGTCGTGTGTAGGTCGTCGAGGGCGAATCATTCAAATTGGCCATTCGTCGACGCAGGTGACCCTTAAGGTCCTCCATCATCTCGACCAAGACGGCACTCTTTGCAGCCATCGCTTTCACGGCCTCCGCAGCATCGTCCATCAAGGCTTGGGGAGTCCGATGCTCATCGCTCCCACTGAGTTCGGGAATCTCTGAACTGATGAACGACTGCTGCTCTGCTTCCGGATCAATATCTGTAATACGACGGGCCTTCATGATACTAACAAGACGGTCCGAAGACGTCCGACCGCTCTACCTATATGGATGCGCTTTTCCTGTCTTTCTGACTCGCTCCTTTGGCTCATTATTCTGGGGTGCGTCGTTAAGGTCTCTGTCCAAATGGAATTCGGTCGTCAAACGATCACTCAGAGTCATCCACTGGGTCGTTCTCTGTTGGCTCATGATATTCACAACAACTATTTTCCTCTTTGGCAGAATCATCGGTGGCATCTGCCACTCACAGGGCAGAGCCAACAATACAACGAACACCGTGACCAATCCGTCACCCTCCGAATTGAACAAATATAACTTGAGAGTGCGACCGGCACAATCAAAAGCAGTAGGCTTACATCAAATATCGAAGTCATCAAGCAATGGCTCAATCAAAACCCCGAACCACCCAAACCGAACGCCGATCTGCATTGGGGCGTCATTGTGAAAATTGCCAGATTGTACCTGGCAAGGGCAGGGTCAACCGAAATGACTGACGCCATGGGGTTGCACCACGGCGGGCGAGAAGATTCGCCAGCGCGCGCCCGTGTCGCCTTGTGAAGCGTGCGCGCATTCGGGACGCCTCTTGGCTGCCCTTAGCTCCGCTGCCGAGGTGGGCAGGGGGCACCGGATACGAGGCGCTCCCGCCGCCCTGGGTACTGGAAGAAGCGTTCAGTGGCCGGCGGCGGTGGAGCCGGAGTTTGGGAGGGCAACCCGTTGCCTCTGAGAAGCAGCAGCCGGGCAATGGAGCGCGCTGCGAAGCCGTGGAAAATAGGCTGATTCGCTTGAGCATCAAGCGGAGGCTCAGACCCTGGCCGCACCTCAGACGGGCGTTACTCCTAGGGCAACCGGAACGTTGAAAGATTGGCGGGAGAGAATTGAGGAAGCTCTCCCCAAGGCCTCCGGCTTCCTCATCCGTCCCAAGGCATTAGATAATCCCAAAAGCGCAGCCCGGCTGTAGGCATGGTTTGTCACCTGTGCCCTTGATGGCTCGGCCTTATGTCATCATTTAACTCACCCTGACGGGTCGGAGGAATACGAAAGGAAATCTCTAGCAAGCCTTTTACAACCTTCGTGCTCTTTCTACTCGTCGTGATCAAAATTTACTTCGACAAACTCGCGATGTCCCTTGTCCATCCGAGTTACCATCGCTAGATTCCCTCGATCTTAAAGCACTGTCTATGACGTCGTCCATCTCTAGTCAGGCGAACGATACCTCAGAAGGAGAGGTCCTTCTACAGGCGCGGGGCATTAGCAAAAGCTTTCCTGGCGTTCAGGCTTTGGATGAGGTTAGCTTTGAGGTCCGCAGCGGACAACTCAATGCTCTCCTAGGAGAAAACGGTGCCGGCAAGTCCACCCTGATGAATATCCTCGCCGGCGTCTTTCCCCCGGATGCCGGCGCCATATACTTGGCTAATCAGCCTGTGCGATTCCAGAACACGCGGGAGGCACAAACCGCCGGGATCGCCATCATCTTCCAAGAGTTGAACCTGATTCCTCAGTTGACTGTCGCTGAGAACCTATTCCTGGGACGCGAACCTTTAAATCGCTTGGGCATGATCGATTACCAGAAGATCAACCAAGACGCCGCCCGGGTTTTGACCGAAATGGAATGTGACATCCCGCCCACGGCTCCCGTGAGCCGGCTCAGGGTTGGCCAACAACAAATCGTTGAAATCGGCAAGGCGCTCTCTCTCGATTCGCGCATCATCATCATGGACGAGCCTACGTCGGCGATTACCGAACAAGAGATCAAGATCCTTTTTCGGCTGATCAAGCGGCTCAAAAGAGCGGGCGCTGGCATTGTTTATATCACTCACAAACTCGAAGAACTGTTTGAAATCGCCGACCAGGTGACGGTATTTCGAGACGGTCAACTCGTCGGCACCAAACCGCTTGCGGAGCTCAACCGCTCCACCATGATCCAAATGATGGTGGGACGCGACTTCTCCGATCTCTTTCCCAAAACATCCGCCGAGAAAACGACTGAAGCCCTCAAAGTCACCTCCCTCTCACTACGGGACCCGAACAGCATCGAGAATTATTTGGTCGACAAGATCAACTTCGCAGTCAACCACGGCGAGGTGCTCGGAATCTTCGGACTCATGGGTGCGGGGCGGACGGAGCTCTTAGAAATAATTTTTGGTTTACACCCTAGCTTATCTAGTGGTGAGATCGAACTTGAAGGTTCTCGAATCAACATCCGATCCCCACGTGGCGCGATTCAGGCCGGCATTGCCCTGGCTCCGGAAGATCGCAAGGGTCAGGGGCTGATCCTCAAAATGACCGTCAGCGAGAACACTGGCCTCTCCACCTTGTCCCACTGCGAAAACTTCGGTTTGATCAGCGCCAGGAAGGAGCAACGTCTTGTCGGTGATTTCGTCCAACGTCTTCAGATCAAGACTCCATCCATCCACCAACTGATTCGAAACTTAAGTGGAGGAAATCAACAAAAGGTGGTCTTGGCAAAGTGGCTCTCCACTCGACCTAAAGTTCTGCTTCTGGACGAACCCACTCGCGGGATCGATATCAACGCCAAGAAAGAAATCTATCGCCTGATCAACGAACTCGCCCAAACCGGTCTGGCCGTAATCATGGTCTCATCAGAGCTTCCTGAAGTGCTGGCGATCTCCGATCGCATTCTCGTCATGTGCGAAGGGCACAAGACCGGTGAATTTACTCAGGCTGAGGCGACCGAAGAAGTGATCATGGAAGCAGCTCTACCTCATTGAGTCTATCTGCATCTCCGCAATCTGGCCATCCTCGCACCGCCATTTTCGGCTCACGCAGCAGCCGGATTCTGTCAGCGGTTACGATCGAATCCCAACTGGCAATGGATCGATTACGACTCAACGGTTTCGGCAAAACTCTGGCATTGATCCGCGACCACCAAAGCCGTCTTCTGGCGCGCTATTGATGCGCGCTTGTTTACCATGGGGCGCGTGGCCCAATATCGCCACCGCCAATGTGAAGGACTTCAAATCATTCAGTTTTCGGAAGGTTTGGAATCCAATCTAGCAGGCCGAAGCTCCTTATGCTTGCTTCTGTCAATCATCAGAGAATGCCAGGAGGGCGGCAGGAGGTTCAAGAAATCTTGGAAAAGGCTTAAACCCTTGGGGGGGGCGCTTTCCGGGAGAAAGCGCTGGCTTCTGCGGGTTTGTCAACTTTTCCGCACGGAAACGCGGCACAGGGATCGGGCTTCGGCCTGAGACCGCTAGATAGGGGTTGGTGAACGGCTTCTAGGGGGAACGCTTGAGCGCCATTCTCGAAGTGGGTTAATTGCCGTTGAAAGATCAGCGCCCCGCCCGCCGGTGCGGAATAAGGGGAGGCACTCGATGGACGGGTGTTGTTAGGGGAGGCGAACTCGTCGGAAGAACCGAGGGCATTCCAAGACCACAGCGGCAAAGTTAAGTGCGTGATTTTTCCCTGACTCGGGATTCGTGGTGTTCTGGGCTCGTGATGCCAAGGTACATATTCACTCCGCGAATGGCCGTTTGATCCGGACTTACTCGAAACTTGGGGAATCGCCGCATGGGACCGATTGGAACGGGTAGGAACCAGATTCTCAGCTTGCTCTGCTTCGAACGTGGCGGGCAGACTCAGGTGGTTGCCGGGAGTTCTTCAGGCGGCGTGTTCGTGCTATTTTCCAGCGGCATAATGCTTACATGGTTGTTGCGTTGGCATACTCATTCAAGGATTGATCGCGGCCGAAGGGCTGATTGCCAGAGGGCGCCAGATTGTTCGATTGAGTTGACCGGGCGACTCAGGGCGCTAGCAGCGTTCAGATGCCCATATTGGACAAAAGCGTGCAGGCACGATTTACCAAGGCGGTGATCTTGGGATGTTCGGTTTCCAGACCAACGACTGATGCTGAGAGGCCGTCTAGGGAATGTTTCAGCAGGTCCGGACGCTTTTTATCTCTCACGGCTTCTTGGGTGGAGAGTTGGGCGAAGCCGGAAATACTCTTCGAGTCGTCGGGGTGCGTTTCGGAGAGTTTCGAGATTTCGTCGGCCAGGTTCTCCATCAGCTCGCGGAGTTCGGCGCGATGTTCAAGGGAGAGTTCTGAGGACTGATTGAGTTGCTCTTCGATTTTTCGGAATGTGTCCTGAATCATAAGTCATTGTAAGCTAAGTCAAGGACTTGGGCAATTCGCCGAGCTGGTGACCGAAGTAGTTTAATAAGGGGGAAGGATGGGGCAAGAATTGATTGATCGGGAGTCTAGATGTTGGTAAGGTGTTAGGTTCAATGCTTCAAGAAAGTTTTTTATGATCAATAGCCGAAATTTTCCCCGCAGCGCCTTTACTCTCATTGAGTTGTTAGTTGTCATTGCCATCATTGCGGTCTTGGCCGGAATGTTATTGCCGGCGTTGGCAAAATCCAAAACCAAGGCCCAGGGCATCAAGTGCATGAGCAACAACAAGCAATTGCTATTGGCTTGGTTTATGTATGCGGATGACAACGAAGACAACCTCGTGCCGAACGGAACAGGACAGCAGAAAGGGTGGGTGGAAGGTTGGCTAAAGACGCCACAGGACGCGACGAATGTGAATCTTCTCAAGGCCCCGCGAGGGTTGCTGTGGAATTACAATCAATCCCTGGGACTTTACAAGTGTCCGGCGGACAAAAGCGCCGTCAAGATTGGACAGGTGGTGCATCCGAGGGTTCGCAGCATGTCGATGAACGGTTGCATCAATGGGAATAGCTGGTACACGAAGGAGATCAAGGACACTCATTTCACGTTTCGAAAGCGCTCCACAATCATTGAGCCTGCGGAAAAATATATCTTCGTAGACGAACACCCGGATGCCATTGATGATGGTTACCATCTCACCTTTGTGAACCGGGTGCATCAATGGGCGAACATGCCCGCTAACTATCACAATGGGGCGGCGGGATTCTCGTTTGCGGACGGGCATGCCGAGGTTCATAAATGGCGGGACCCGGATACACTGTCGAAGAAGATCGTCTCCAATTCGCGCGGGCCGAATGATGTGCCTTGGATTCAGGTGCGGACAACGGAGCCGAAGGATGATAGTGCGGTTTGGCCGCCGAAGCCTGAGTAAGGCTTACTCAACCTCGCGGGATGAGAGTCCTCTCGCTCCACCTTTTGGAATCTATACTCGGTCGGCTGTGGGGCAGATGAAGCCTTCGCGGTAGGTTCGTGTTAGGAGTGCGGTGGCAGCGGAGGATTCGGGGAAGACTTCTCGTTTTGGGTCGAACTTCAGGAGCGGGCCCATCGATATGGGGTGCTTGTTGAGATCGACACCGTTTTTCTTCAGGTGCTTGACGGTTCGATCCAGGGTGGTGAGATTGTCGTCGAGGCTCTTAACGTCGCTCAAGATTTTTTTGGCTTCATCAACGGAGACATGGTTCTGCTCGCCGAGGTAGTAGGCGATGTTTCCGAGATGGCTCACGCCAGCTGAGAGGTGGCCTTCCCAGGCATCCGAGTTTAGTTTGCTGGCGTCGCGGGTCTGGCACGCTTTGATGAAGTTGCCGAAGTGATCGCCGCCGCCCTTGAACTCCTTCACGACTTTGAACTGCTTGTCGTAGACGATGCAATGGGTGTACGAGCGTTGGACGAGGTAGCCGTCGGAGCCGTAGAAAATTACCCCAATCTTGTTGCCTTTGGTTTGGTTGAATAATTTGTTGATTTCTTCGTCGTCGGAATTGGTGACGTCAAGGCCGCGCGTTTCGAAAACCATGCACTTGTCGCCATAGTCATAGATGGAAACTTCTGTGTTGGCAGTGTCTCCAGCGTCGACGTAATGCGGATCGTTGCGTTCGGCTTGATAGCCCAGGCGACCGCCGTAGCTGATGATAGCGTTGGGGTGAGCGTCAACGCCGAGACCCCAGCGAGCGATGTCGGTTTGGTGCGGGCCTTGGTTGCCGAGGTCTCCGTTGCCATAGTGGCGTTGCCAATGCCAATCGTAGTGGAAACGGCTGCGGGTGAGTTTGGGATCGGTGTAGGTGGCCGGACCGCTCCAGGTATTGAAATCGATGTTCTCCGGTATCTCATAGTCGCCGATGCTGCCGATGGATTTGCGGCGTTTGTAGCAAAGGCCACGAGCGAATTTCAGTTCGCCGATGCCGCCATCGTGGAGAAAACTCATGGCGTTGATAATGGCTGGGTTAGATCGGCATTGGGTGCCAACCTGACACATGCGCTTGTATTTCTTGGCCGCGGCGACGAGGGCGCTGCCTTCGGCGATGTTATGGCTGATGGGTTTTTCGATGTAGGCGTCCTTGCCGGCTTGCATGGCCCAGATGCCGGCGAGCGCGTGCCAGTGGTTGGGTGTAGCCGTGCTCATGATGTTGACGTCGGTGGAGTCAAAGGCGTGGCGCATGTCGTTGACAAGGACAGGGCGTTTGCCTTGTTTCTCCTCAATCTCGTTGCAACGGTAGTTGCCGATTTTCTCGTCCACCTCGACGATGACGCGAACTTCGGTGCGGGCATCATTGACGAAAGCACCCAGATGAGAGTTGCCTCGGCCACCAACACCAATCACGGCTGCTCCGAGTTTCTCATTTGCTCCTTGGACCCGGCCAATGTAGGGCATGGCGATGATCCCGGCTCCGGCGGCAACGCTGGCTTCGATAAAACGACGGCGATTTACTTTTGACATAGCGGTTCTTTCTTACTGTTTACGACCGGCGCCACCGGACCTCAGTTACTTGGCAAACTGACAGGATGACGTTTTTTGCGCTCGGAGGCAACCCCAAGTTGGGCGGTTGCTTTTATGCTGCCCGAACGGGTGAATCTTGGGCCAACGATGGGGAGGCGGGCGCGTCAGTCGCGCATCGGGTTTGCTGCTTGGGAGATGACGCAATTTATGGGAGGGCGAAGGCGCTGGGGCTGCGGGGGTTCCAGTTATCAGGATCGTCTTTGGGCCAATCTTCGGGATGAGGTTGGTTGTCCCAATTCCAGCGGCGGCGTTTTTCGGGCAAGGGAACGCTCCAATTGTAGAGCGTGTCGGTCTCCACGTGGCCGTCGGCAAAGAACATGTTCGCCCGCCGGTCGTGGCGCACGCTGATAAAGGCACGCTCGTCGCCGCTTTTTGGGCTTGATGGCCAAAGATTCCTGACTAAATGCGAACGGAAACTCGCTTTCGTTCTCCACCGGGTTTGACTCACCTCGAAGCCGCAACCGTCGCCGACAGCGATAAGGTTGGCGGGCGCGCATGGATGACATTCGATAAAGCGGCTAAAGACGCATTAGTTGCCGAGGACCCCAAGTCTGAAGAATTGCTGAAACCGATCCTGCGCGGGCGAGATATCAAGCGGTATCAAGCACAGTGGAAGGGGTTGTGGGTGATACTGGCAAAGTATGGATCACACGAATATCTGCAACAGCAATATCCTGCTATTTTCAAACACCTCTCTGCCTATAAAACCAAGTTACAAAATAGAGGTCAGTGCAGATATGGTGGGAAAGGAAACACAGGACAACATCATTGGTTGGAACTGGATAACAACCCAACAGATGCGTATTTGGCAGAGTTTATGCGCGATAAAATTGTTTTCCTAATATGACAAAGTTTCTACCTTTTGTATTTGACACAAACAAAATGTACACAAACCAAAAATGCTTCATAATTACTGGCAACCATCTGAAATTACTAATAGCGGTTTTTAATTCAAAAGTAGGAGCAAGGTGGTTACGGGAGAATTGTCCTGAGCTTTAAGGCGGGACAAGAGAGTTAAGTAAAATATTTTTTGAAAATTTCCCCGTTCCATCTCTTAATAACGCCAACACACCATTGGCAGAAAGAATAAGTCACTTGGTAGATGAAGTGGTTACTAAAAAGGAGAAAGGGGAAGACACCACAGCCTTGGAAGACGAAATCGACACGTTAAACATAACGACTTAAGTGATGCCGCATAATCGTTGCAGAACACGGTTCGGTTTTCGCCATTGGTCGAAGCAGGCCTCCACAGCGGCCGACAACTCCTCCAGGCTGCTGAAGTAGAGATTGTGAGTCGCCAGCCGCCGCGTCAGTTTCCAAACTCTCTCGATCAGCGCGAGCTGTGGGCTGTAAGGCGGCAGAAACAACAGGTCGAGATGCGTTCGATGGGCTCTCAACAGTGGTTTGAGCAGCTTGGCGTGGTGGTAGCGTGCGTTGTCGAGAATGACGACCATTTTCTGGTTGCGCGAGCGGCGTCGGAGCAGCACCTTCAGGAACGCCTCGAAGGTGGCGGCGTTGGACACCGGCGAAAGGGTGTGAACGAACTTGCCGCTGCGTAGACTGACAGCACCAAAGCAGGCGACGGACTGGCGCGTGGGCGACGACCGGATCTTTTTCCTCGGGCGGAACCCAGACCCGACAGCGAGTACCGTGTCGTTGAAAATGGCATTCATCCTGACTCCACAGCTCAATGTCCTCGCGTCGTGCCAGACGGCGCAGCTTTATTTAAACGCGGCAACGGCGTTGCGGATCGGCCTGCGCCACCTGCGGCCGCGGCGCTCGAAATCGAAACCCCATCTGCCTGAACAACCGCTGACACTGGCGCACCCCCAATTTCACATCGTAATGGCGCCGCAAGTGTTCGGCGAGCAACCCGCCGCCCCACAAGTGCCCGGCCAAGCCGAAG